>JAFQHU010000020.1 GCA_017397845.1 Clostridia bacterium | reverse complement strand
GTTGCGGTAAGAAATTCGGCACACACGAAGATATCAACAAAGATCACGTCTGTGATTACGGCTGTTCAGAATCAATCGGTGAATGTGTAGATAATGACAAAGACCATGCTTGCGACCACGGTTGCGGTAAAGAATTCGGCACACACGAAGATACCAACAAAGACCACATCTGTGATTACGGCTGTTCAGAATCAATCGGTGAATGTGTAGATAATGACAAAGACCATGCTTGCGACCACGGTTGCGGTAAAGAATTCGGCACACACGAAGATACCAACAAAGATCACGTCTGTGATTACGGCTGTAAAGAATCAATCGGCACACATGCAGATTCAGACGATGATAAGGACCATGTCTGTGACTACGGATGCGGCGAGGTTCTCGAAGAATGTACAGAGAGCGATTGGATTATTAAAACCCCGGCTACCTGTGAAGGTGAGGGCTTAAAGTATAAGAAATGTAATGTTTGCGGCACTGAGCTTAAGCAAGAGGTTATTCCCGCTCTTAACCATAACTACACATCGGCAGTAACTAAAGAGCCTACCTGTACCGAAGAGGGTATAAGAACCTATACCTGCCAGAACGATACAAGTCACACATACACGGAAAAAATCGGTCTTCTTGATCATAAGGATACTGAAAACGTTGACGGTAAATGTGATGTTTGCGGCAAGGATATCTGTACTCATGATAATCTTGAATACACAGCATCTGTTGAGGTAACCTGTGTCAAAGCGGGTAATGTTGAATATTGGACCTGTACCGTTTGTGACAGAAACTTCAGCGACGAGGAGTGTACAAATGTTGTTGCAAGCATTGTAATTCCTGTTGACCCTGATGCTCATGATCTCAAAACAATAAAAGAAAAGGCTCCCACCTGCACGGAAATCGGTTGGGAAGCATACGAAGCCTGTCAGAGAGAGGGTTGTACATATTCGACTTACAAAGAGCTTCCTGAAATCGGCCATGCAAACAAGATACATCATGAAAAGAAGGATGCAACCTGTGTTGCAACAGGTAACATAGAATATTGGTCATGTCCTGATTGTGATAAGATGTTCAGTGATGAAGAATGTAACAATCCTGTGGAAAATGTTATTATTCCTGTCGATAAAAATGCTCATAAGTTTGAAACCTATGTAGCTAACGGCGACGCAACCTGTCAGAAGAACGAAACCGAAACAGCAAACTGTAAGTACGGTTGCGGTGAAACTGACACGAGAGAGATTGCAGACTCCAAGGTTGACCACGCATACGAGAATTATGTAGGCAACAACGATGCAACCTGTCAGAAGAATGAAACTGAAACCGGTACATGTAAGTACGGTTGCGGTGAAACTGATACGAGAGAAATTGCCGACTCCAAGGTTGACCATATACCCGGCGAAGCAGTAGAAGAAAACCGCATTGAACCCTCCTGCGGTGAAGACGGCTCGTATGACCTCGTAACCTATTGCTCGGTATGCGGTGAGTTTATCAGCAAAGTTACTAAGATTATCACCTCCACAGGTGAACATAACTTCGTGGCAGATGAAAGCACACGTGTGGATGCTACCTGCGTTGCTGTGGGCTATGTTATCAAAAAGTGCGGTTGCGGAAAAGAGATTAAAGAAATCATCCCCGTTAATGTCGATGCACACGACTTCAGTGAAATCGGTGATGCTCCCGTTTCCGGTGAAGAGCCTAACTGTATCAAAGAAGGCATCAGCCGCCATTACTGTCTGAACGAAGGCTGTACCGTTTACAGAAAGGAAATTCTTCCCAAAACAGAGCATAAGTATGATGATGTGACGGTCGTTTCCGCCACCTGCGTGAACAACGGTTATATCAGATATGCTTGCAGCGAAGCTGAATGTGATGCAAGCTATGATGAATATTACAAAACAAATGCAAACGGAGATAAGGTATTGCTTTATCCGATGATTGACCATGATTACAGATATGTAAATGTCGCTCCTACCTGTGAAAAGGACGGTTATACAAACTGTATCTGTAATATATGTAACTATTCATATGTGGATGCCAATTCCTTCGTTCCTGCCAAAGGACACGCGGATAAGGACGGTGACGGTGTCTGTGACACCTGTAAGCTGGACGCTGTTTTCGGCTCATGCACATGTCTGTGCCACAGTAAAAATTGGTTTATCAGAATTATCTATATTATCGTCAGATTTATCTGGAAGCTTCTGAAAATCAGTCCCGTATGTAATTGCGGTGTAGCACATTATTAATCCCTGATATAATATTCAGCGGCCGTTCTCAGGAGCGGTCGCTGAATTTTTTGTTATTTTTTACGAAAATAATTGAAAAGAAACAAAAAACTTCATCATAAAAAAGGTACAAAAAACTTGAAAAATACAAATGTAGTGCTATAATAAACTAATGAGGTGATACTATGGCTCATAACATTATCGGGGCATTGATCTGTGCCTTGGCGGGGTTTATTGTTGCTTTGGTTAACTATCTTTTGAGCAAAAGGATTCTTGAAACCCGCCCGGAAAAATTTGCTTTTTCCGCTGTGGCGAGACAGGTAATTCAGATAGGCTATCTCGTGACGGTTTTTTTTATCGGATCGCGCCTTACGGTCAATCTGACCTTTTTGCTGGTGGGTGCGGTTCTCGGTATGACGGTGCCTATGATCTTTTTTACAAAAAAGCTTTTGAGCTTTAATGAAAGTGCACAAATGAAGCCAAAAGCAGGAGAGGAGGAGAACGATGGGGGAAAAATCTGAAGTAATTATCAAACTTTTCGGTATATTCGATGTGACCGGTGAAGTGGTTACCATGTGGATAATGCTCGGTGTGCTGACGGTCGTTTCCCTGATTGTCAGATTCAATCTGAAGGAAAGACCGGGTAAATTCCAAAATATTATCGAAACCGGTGTGGAATATCTCGATAATTTTTTTACTGATATTCTCGGTAAAAAAAAGGCGAGAAAATATTTTACCTTTCTCGCATCACTTTTCATTTTTATTATTTTTTCGAACTATTCGGGCATGATTCCCGGTGTGGGTCTTACGGATTATGTAAAAGCACCCACGGCATCTCTTTCCGTTACGGCGGGTCTCGGTGTGCTGACCTTCCTTTTCCTGCAAATTTCGGGTCTTCGCCATAATGTGAAGCATTACTTCAAACGCTTTGTGATGCCGATGTTTTTTATGCTGCCGCTTCTGGTGCTTGACGAATTCATCAAACCCGCATCTCTTGCATTGAGACTTTACGGTAATATTTTCGGCGAGGAAATGGTAACGGAAGAGCTTTACCATATTTTTCCCATCGGCGCACCTGTAATCATGATGGTGCTGTCACTTTTGTTCTGTGCTCTGCAGGCTATGGTTTTCACCATGCTTGTATCAATATATTTAGAAGAAGTAACTGAAGATTAAAAATCAATTTAAAGGAGTAGTTTAAAATGACAAATTCAGCAATTATCGCAATCGCAGCAGCAATCGCAATCGCAATCAGTACACTCGGTCCCGCTATAGGTCAGGGTATGACTGCCAAAGCAGCTATGGAAAGCATCGCACGTCAGCCTGACGCTGCAAAGGATATCCGTTCCACTCTTATTATTTCACTTGCGCTTATGGAAGCACTTACCATTTACGGTCTTCTTATCGCATTTATGCTCGTGGGTAAAATCTGAGGTGGCAGCTTATGAATATACAGCCATCAGTTATAGTGTGGACTGTAATATGCTTTCTTCTGCTTACGGTTATACTTAAAAATCTGCTTTTCACACCGGTGCTTAAAGTCATTGACAGCCGTAAAGAAAAAATCGAGGCGGCAGACAAAAAGCTCCGTGATATTGAAAACATAACCGCAGAGAACGAAAGACTCGTCGCCGAAGAAAAGCAGCGTGCCGAAGCCGAAAGTGCGGCACAGGCCAAAGAACGGGTACAGCAGATACAGTCCCAAGGAAAAAAAGAAATCGAAAAAGCACAAAGAGAATGTCTCTCTGATATCGAAAAATACAGAGAGAGCATAACGGGTGAGTATGACAAAATAGTTTATTCCGTTGCTCCTAAAATGGAAACGGCGGCTGCTATCTTTGCCAAAAACATAATCTCAAACAGGATATGATTTTATGGAATTCAAATATGTTATAATCAATTTTCTTATACTCGTTGCCGTGTTGGTCATCGCAGGAAGAAAGACGGTGAAAAAGCTTTTCGGCGGCAGATATGAGAGAATAAACAGCGAGCTTGACAGGGCAGAGGAAATCGAAAAAATGCCCATGCCCTTTTTAGAGATGCCTTCCGCTGAAAGCCTCACCGCAGATTGCAGCGAAGAGACAGAAAAAGCGGAAAGTATTGTTGCGGAAAAAATTGCATCCATCGAAAGCTTCGGTGAAAGAGAAAAAAGCGAAATTCACCGCGGAATGATCGAGGATGCCCGTAAAGAGCTTTTTTCCGTGATGAAAGAGAATGTGACAAATCTCTTTTCTTATGAAAAATATCAGAATGCAATCAGAGCGCTTGACAGACAGGTTATCGATGAAATACTAAAAAAAATAAGCCTCACTCCCGGCGATATGGCTTATCTGAAGCATCATGATGTGCTTTATGTTACTCTCACCTCGGCTTATCCTCTCTCTGAGGATATAGTCGCCGATGTTGACAAAGCCACCTCCGGTATGCTGGAGGCTGTGGGAGGTAAAACCTCGCTTTGGGTAAAGGAAGACAGTGAGCTTATCGGCGGTCTGAGATTGCGTATCGGTGATACGGTTTATGACGGTACAGTGTCAGAGGAGCTTTATCAGTTCAGCAAAAACCTCAGCCGTGAGCCCATAATGCATGACGATACCGTAGGTCATCTTATACAGGAATTCACCGAAAAGGCAGAAAGCTTCCGCCCGAAAATTCATCAGTATCAGCTGGGCAGAGTTATGACCGTTTCTGACGGTATATGCTGGATGGACGGTCTGGCCGATATTATGTACGGTGAGGTCGTTGAATTTGAATGCGGTGAAAGAGGTATGGTGCTTGATATTCAACAGAACCGTATCGGCTGTGTAATTTTCGGCGATTTTGCTCAGATAGAAAGCGGCAGCCGTGTCAGACGTGTGGGCAGAATTGCCTCCGTTCCCGTGGGTGAATGTCTTTTGGGCAGAGTGGTTGATGCTTTGGGTAATCCTATCGATGCCATGGGCTATCTTCCCTGCAAAGAAACACGCCCCATCGAATATAAGGCTCCCGGTATTCTTGACCGTGCGCCCGTCAATTCTCCGCTTCACACCGGTATCAAAGCCATCGATGCTCTCGTTCCCATCGGTAAGGGTCAAAGAGAGCTTATCATTGGCGACAGACAGACGGGTAAAACCGCCATCGCCGTTGATACCATAATAAATCAAAAGGGTAAGGATACCGTCTGTATTTATGTTGCCATAGGACAAAAGGATACTCTTGTGGCTGAAATAAAAGAAAAATTAGAGTCACACGGTGCCATGGAATATACCACCATTATCGCTGTTCCTGCCTCGGCATCTGCGGCTTTACAGTATATCGCACCCTTCTCAGGCTCAGCTATGGCTGAATACTTTATGTATGCGGGCAAAGATGTACTCATCGTTTATGATGACCTTTCAAAGCATGCCGTAGCCTACCGTGAGCTTTCCCTTCTTTTGCACAGACCTTCGGGACGTGAAGCTTATCCCGGTGATATTTTCTATCTTCATTCGAGACTTCTCGAAAGAGCGGCGCATCTTTCCGATGAGCTGGGCGGCGGCTCCATCACCGCTTTGCCGATTATCGAAACTTTGGCGGGTGACATCTCCGCTTATATCCCCACCAATGTTATCTCCATCACTGACGGTCAAATTTTCCTTGATGCCGAGCTTTTCAATGCGGGTCAGAGACCTGCCGTCAATGTGGGACTTTCCGTATCCCGTGTAGGCGGTGCGGCACAGACACCCTCCATGAAAAAGGTTTCATCTTCTCTGCGTACCCGTCTTGCTCAATACAGAGAGCTGGCTGAGTTTATGCAATTCGGCTCCGATATCGACGAAGAGACGAAGAAAACCCTTGCTTCGGGTAAACTTCTTACGGAAGCTCTCCGTCAGCCGAGATATGCCCCTATCGGGGACAGTATGCAAACAGTACTTATCTTTGCGGTAAGCAACGGCTTTGCCGACGGTATATCACCCGACTCTATGGAAAGCTTCGAAAGAGAGCTTTATAAGTTTATGCTTGAAGAAAAATCCGAGCTTGCCGTTAAGCTGAAAGAGGCAAAGAAATTTGACGATGAACTTAAAAATGAGCTCATAAAAGCTTTGAGCGAGTTTAATGAGAGGTCATAATTATGGCTACAGTTCAAAGCTTAAAAAAGAAATTGCAAACCATCCGTTCCACCGCCAAGGTTACCCGTGCTATGAAAACCGCATCCACGGTAAAATATTCAAAGCTCAGCGGAGTGTATGCCGAATACGGAAAGTATGCCGACGGTTATCTCAAACTGTATGAAGCCTACCGCAGCGAAATTAATTCGGATTTTACCTGTGCCGACCCCGGCGCACCCTGTGCTTATGTGGTAATAGCGTCAAACAAAGGAATGTGCGGAGCTTTTAATACGGAGCTTTTGTCTTTTTTCACTCATATATATGAAAAAGGAGTAATTATTTCCTGCGGTAAAAAGGCGGAGGAATATTTCGGAAAAAAGTGTATACCCGTGGAAAAAAGCTTTGTTTTCGATGATATACCTTCTTATGAACAGGTAAAGGAGCTTTTCATTTATCTGCGTTCGCTTATGGCGGAGGGTAAAATCTCGTCGGTCAAAACTGTTTATCCGGAGTATACAAACATGATGAAGCAAACTCCCGTATGCACGGAGCTTTTCAACTTTGAAAACGGAAAGGCAGAGACTGAGGCACCTCTCTTTGTTCCCGACAAAGAGACGGTTATTAAGCATACGGCAGAAAAAATTTTTATGTCCGTGCTTTATAAGCGGGTGCTTGAAGCTGCACTCGGTGCGCAGGCGGCCACTCTTACCGCCATGCGCTCTGCTTATGACACAGCCTGTGAATACAGTGCTAAGCTTGAAACAGAAATGAACAGAAAGCGTCAGAGTCAGGTAACCGCTGACGTTATCGAAATCTCATCGGAATTTTCAATGAAAGGGGATATATGATATGGCAAAAGGCTCCGTAGGTATGGTACAGAGAATAACGGGTCCCGTCGTGGATATTCTTTTCGAGCCTGATGAAATTCCCGATATTTTCAATGCCGTAAAGGTTAAGGTAAACGAAGAAACATATACCCTTGAGGTCTCACAGCATTTGGGCGGCGGTGAGGTAAGATGTATTTCAATGAATCCCACCGACGGTATGTCCCGCGGTATGAAGGCCACGGATACGGGTGAACCCATAAAAATTGCTGTAGGTGAGGAAACTCTCGGCAGAATGGTAAACGTTACGGGCACGCCCATCGACCGTAAAGAAAAAATAGAAACAGCGGAAAAATGGCCCATCCACCATCCGGCACCTCCCTTTGCCGAAATCGTTTCCTCCTCTGATGTTCTCGAAACGGGAATCAAGGTTATCGACCTTATGACTCCTTACATCAAAGGCGGCAAGATAGGTCTTTTCGGCGGTGCAGGTGTAGGTAAAACAGTTCTTATTATGGAGCTTATACGTAATGTTGCCTTCGAGCATGACGGATATTCGGTTTTCGCAGGAGTCGGTGAACGCTCACGAGAGGGTAACGACCTGTGGAACGAAATGAATCAGTCGGGCGTTATTGATAAAACAGCTCTTGTTTTCGGTCAGATGAATGAAACAGCGGGCGCAAGACTCCGTGTGCCTTTGGTGGGTCTTACCATGGCTGAATATTTCAGAGAAAAATCCCACAAGGATGTACTTTTATTTATCGATAATATCTTCCGTTTCACTCAGGCGGGCAGTGAGGTTTCCGCACTGCTCGGCAGAATGCCTTCGGCAGTCGGCTATCAGCCTACTCTTGCCTCGGAAATGGGTAAATTACAGGAAAGAATCGTGTCCACGGGTAACGGCTCCATAACCTCCGTCCAGGCGGTATATGTTCCCGCCGATGACCTTACGGACCCGGCTCCCGCCACCACCTTCTCCCATCTCGACGCCACCACCGTGCTTTCGAGAAAGATAGTGGAGCTTGGCATTTATCCTGCTGTCGATCCTCTCGAATCCTCTTCGAGAGCACTTACTCCCGATTTTGTGGGTGACAGACATTATAAAACCGCCAAAGAAACACAGAGAGTTTTGCAAAAATATGCCGAGCTTCAGGATATCATAGCCATTCTCGGCATGGACGAGCTTTCGGCAGAGGATAAAGAGCTTGTTAAAAGGGCACGCCGTGTTCAGCGCTTTATGTCTCAGCCCTTCCACGTGGCAGAAAGCTTTACGGGACAGCAGGGCATTTATGTGCCTCTCGAAAAAACCGTAGACAGCGTGGAAAGAATTCTTTCCGGTGAATGTGATAATATTCCTGAGCAATATTTCCTTATGTCGGGCACCGTTGACGATGTTTTTGTCAAATATAAAAAGGAACACGGGTGAGAAAAATGAAATTTAATCTTTTCACTCCTCACCGTCAGTATCCTTCTTTTGAGTGTGACAGCGTAAAGCTGCCTGTTGCTGACAGCGTCAGCGGCAAATTTTCGGGCTCCTACGGTATAAGAAGGGGACATGCAAAGGCTGTTTTTGCTTTGACAGAGGGGAAAATCATTGTATCATTTGCGGAAAAGGAAATTTTCTCCGCCGAATGTGACGGCGGCTTCGCCACGGTAGAAAATGACGAGGTCAGAGTCACCGCCGACGGAATAAAGGAAAAATAAAAAGATAACCTTGGGCGACACTTCATAAGGAAGTTAAGGTTTTTATCGGCTCTTTTCCGATTTGACATTGCGAAAAACCACCACAATACACGAGTATTGCGGTGGTTTTGTCACTTTCTCAAAGCAAAAAATATCTCGATAAAAACTGCTTCGCATCTAAAAATCCGGATAGTTTTGCCGCAGAACAAGGCGAAAAGCACAGAAATCCTTCCGGATTTCGAGCATTTTTAACGCAGTTATGCACGAAAATAGCGGATTTTAAGACTTGAATTCCTTACGAAGGGTCGCCCTTGTACCGACTGATTTTTTCAGTCAATACAACGGTTTCGTTGTTTTAATCTGTAGGGGCAACCATGGTCTTCTGCGGCTAAACCACACAACTAAAATTAATCGGTAGGGGCGGATATTATCCGCACTGCTTATTATAGTGTATAAAATGGTTAACTGTAGGAGCCGGCTTCCCCGGCATTCCGTTAAACTTCAAGCATCGAAATCAGTTTCTTAAACTTCTCACTTGCCTTAAACTCCTCCGACAGGGGATATTTCTCGGTCAAAAGCTCCTTTACCTGCATTTTTGCAACATAAGTAGTACCTAATGTCTGCTTGTCAAACTCTTTACCCTCAAACATTACCGAATGCATAACGGTTATTCTGTCCATACTGTCGAATTTCAATGCAAGGTCACACATTTTGCGGAAGCATTCAAGTGCTTTTTCATTATTGCCTGTATCATAATAACGCATGCCTAAATGACCGTGATTGTAAAGCATAAATCGCCACATTCTGCCGTAATTTCCGTCATCGTAAATAAAATTAAAAAAATCTATTGCTTTTTCTGTAAGTGCTATTCTGTATTCCGAAGAATATCTGTCGTCATATAAATAACGGGATATAGTATTGTCGAGCAAAAAGATTTCTTCTTCGATTGCTTCCTGTATCAGCTCATCTCTTTCGGGATGGCTTTCAGGGTAACAGTTAAAATACATCTCTTTGCCGTCTCTCATTCTCGGCATTTCGTTTATGATTTTTTCGCAGTCCCCGAAGGTAATACCGCTGTTTTCATCCCTTGCCAAAAGTTCAAGATAATGTATATAAAATCTTTTGGCGCATATGCGGACGGAATCTTTAGTACATTTATTTTGAATATTCTGATATAAGGACTCTATTTTTTTGGCGTTTTGAACAGCATCATCAAAGTTAATCAAATATCCCATATACCTCAATTGTACACGAAAATCATTGGGATATTTGTCTTTTAACTGATATATTGATTCCTTTATCAGCTCATTATCTGTAAAATTGTCATGCTCCCTTAGCAACCTTTTTATTTCTTCCTCGTTCTCAGCTCTGCTGACACCGAGCAGCTCATCGACACTTACCCTGAAAAAGCCTGCGATTTCGGGGAGCATCGTAATATCGGGATAGCTTTCACCCCTTTCCCAATTGCTCACAGTCTGAAAGGTAACACCCAAAAACTCTGCCAAAGCTTCCTGTGTCAGATTTTTTTCTCTTCTTAGTCTTTTTATGTTTTCGTTTAAATAAACAGTCATTTTTTATCACCTCTGATTAGTTTTCCGACCGGTCAATCATATAATAACTTATAAAAGGCTGAAAAACAATAAAGCATCCCTTGAGAGAAATTCAAAGGATGCTTGAAAAATTCAAATATTCTCCATCATAATTTTAAAGGCTAATTCCTCTAACTGCTCAATGCTTTCGAGGGCTCCCACCTGCTGACGGTAGGCGGCGGCACCCTTGATGCCCTTGATGTACCAAGCGGCGTGCTTTCTTGCCTCTCTGATGCCCACTCTTTCGCCCTTGTATTCGCATATGCGCTTAATGTGCTTTATCATCACTCTCATCCTTTCGCTGACGGGAGGCTCAGGAAGAATGATTTCGTGCTCCAAGTAGGCGGTGATCTGACTGAATACCCAAGGTCTGCCGAGAGCACCTCTGCCCACCATAAGGTAGTCGCAATTTGTTTCTTCTATCATCTGTGCCGCCGAAAGTCCGTCGGTGATGTCTCCGTTTGCGATGAGGGGGATGTCGATGTTCTTTTTTACCTCGGCTATCATTTTGCGGTCCACGGGGGGAGCGTACATTTGCTGTCTTGTTCTGCCGTGGAGAGTGACGGCTGACATGCCCGCTTTCTGTGCTCTCTGTGCCATTTCGATGCAATTTATGCTGTCGCTGTCCCAACCGAGACGTATTTTCACCGTAACGGGAATATCCACCGCATCCTTTACTGCCTTCATTATCTCTTCGGCAAGATCGGGATTTTTAAGCAGTGCACTTCCGCCGCCGTTACCGGCTATTTTCGGCGCGGGACAGCCCATGTTTATGTCGATTACATCGGGCTTGTATTCCAAACAGCTTACCGCACTTTCTGCCATAATCTTCGGGTCACTGCCGAAAATTTGTGCAGCGGCGGGTCTCTCATTTTCTGAAAGGGAAAGGAGCTTTTTGCTTTTTCGGTCACACATGGTGAGTCCTTTGCTGCTGACCATTTCGCTTACCACATAGGTGGCTCCGTATTCCACACACAGCTCTCTGAATGCTTTGTCTGCCACACCCGCCATGGGAGCCAATGCCGCAGAATGGGGATTTATTTCGATATTGCCTATTTTCATTTATCATCTTCCTTTGTTAAACTCTCTGTATCATATCATAAAAAAGAAAAAAATGCACTATCCTTTTGAAATTTCCTTGACAAGAGAATTCTTGAGGCATATAATCATATTTGAACAGATGTTCAAATGATGAAATAAAGGTGATAATAATGGAAAAAGAATATCTCATAATAGAAAAGGAAGCTGCACAGCGGCTCACCGAGGGTCAGCCCGAAGAGGATGTTCTCTTTGATTTGGCTGAGCTTTTCAAAATTTTCGGCGACTCGAACCGAATCAGGATTCTTTATGCTCTTTCCGGTACGGAGCTTTGTGTCAGCGATATGGCGAAAATGCTTGGACTTTCTGCCTCGGCCGTCAGTCATCAGCTGCGTATACTGAAAAGCTCGAAGCTTGTCCGATGCCGCAGAGAGGGTAAAATCATTTTTTATATGCTTGACGATGAGCATGTGAGAGATATTATAAATTTAGGTCTTGAGCATGTGATTGAATGAGGTGAACCATGAAAACAGATAAGAAAATTTTAGTTGCTTTTTTACTTAATCTCTTTTTCTCCGTTTTTGAATTTGTCGGCGGCACAGTAACGGGAAGTGTCGCCATCGTTTCCGATTCTCTCCATGATCTCGGTGATGCGGCGGGGATAGGTCTGTCCTATTTCTTCGAACGAAAAAGCAAAAAAGCCCCCGATGGGGATTATACCTACGGCTATCTCCGCTATTCTGTGCTCGGCAGTTTGGTGATAACGGTTATCCTTCTTTCCGGTTCCCTTCTCGTTATTTGCAAAGCGGTCGAAAGACTCGTTAATCCCGTTCCCGTGAATTATAACGGAATGATCGTTTTCGCACTCATAGGCACAGCGGTGAATTTTTCTGCCGTGCTTTTCACCCGTGACGGTGACTCACTTAACCGTAAGGCAGTGAACCTTCATATGCTTGAGGATGCTTTGGGCTGGATAGTGGTTTTGGTCGGTGCGGTTATCATGCGCTTTACGGATATTAGTCTGATTGACCCGATTATGTCGATAGGTGTGGCTGCGTTTATTCTCGTTAATTCCGTCAAAAATCTTAAAGAAAGCCTTTCGGTGTTTCTTGAAAAGGCTCCCGACGGAATATCCGTCGAGGAGATAAAAGAGCATATTCTTTCTGTCGGGGATGTGACTGATGTTCATCATATACATTTGTGGACCATGGACGGCTACAGCAACTGCGCTACAATGCATGTGGTAACCGACGGTGACTGTGCCCGTATAAAGGAACAGATCCGCCATGAGCTTTCTCATCACGGCATAACTCACTCCGTTATTGAAACGGAAACCACATCGGAAAAATGCGAAGCACACCACTGCGAGGTGAACAGCCGTAAAGCGGCGGGGCATCATCACCACCACCATCATCATTAATTTTGCATTTTCTGTAAAAGTGTGCTATACTTATCTCCAACGAATAAAAAAAGAGGTGTTACTCTATGCGTCTTCTTGTAATTGACGGTAACAGTATCGTAAACCGTGCTTTTTACGGTATTAAATTACTCACCACCAAAGACGGCCGGTTTACTAACGGTATATACGGCTTTATGAATATTTTGCTCAAACTCCGTGAAGAATGTCAGCCTGACAGAGCGGCTGTGGCTTTTGACCTCAAAGCTCCCACCTTCCGCCATAAAATGTACGGTGAATACAAAGCCGGCAGAAAGGGTATGCCCGATGAGCTTCGCAGTCAGATACCTGTTCTCAAAGAGCTTCTTTCGGCTCTCGGCTACACCGTGGTGGAAAAGGAGGGCTATGAGGCGGACGATATATTGGGTACTCTTTCCGCTCAGTGCAAGGGAGAGGATTTATGCTTTATCGCCACAGGGGACAGAGACTCTCTTCAGCTCGTATCCGATAATACAAAGGTTCTTTTGGCATCCACCAAAATGGGCAAGGCCGTAACCACCGTTTACGATAAAGAAAAGCTTATGGACGAATACGGTGTAGAGCCCAAGGGTATGATTGAAATCAAAGCTCTTATGGGTGACTCGTCGGATAATATTCCCGGTGTGGCGGGTGTGGGTCAGAAAACAGCCGGTGATCTTATCAGAAATTACGGCAGCATAGATTATATTTATGAGCATATCGACGAGCTTGATATAAAAAAGGGAGTTCACGACAAGCTTTTAGCCGGTAAGGATATGGCTTATCTGAGCCGGAGCCTCGGCACCATTTGCCTCGAAGCTCCCATCGACCTTGATATGGACAGCTATATTATCGGCGAAGGTGATTTGCAAAAGGCGCTTTCACTTCTCGTTTCTTTGGAAATGTTCGGCATTATTGAAAAGTTGGGTCTGACCGGAGAAAAAATTCAGATTCTTCCCGAAAAGGAAAAAGAAAAAAAGCCCTACGGTGAAGAGAGAGATTTACCGCTCCTTTTGGGTAAAATAAAGGATGAGGCATTTTTCTTTACCGATTTCGGTGCTGACGGAAACATTGAACGCTTTTATTTCTCCTTTGAAAACGAAGGAAAATATGTATGCAGGGATTGCTTTGATTTCGATTACTTTGTCACCGAATTTCTTTCCTCTGAGAGCAAAAAATACACAAACGATGTAAAGACTCTTTACAAATATGCATTAAAAAAGGGCATCGAAATAAAAAATGTGCTGATGGATACGGCTTTGGCGGGTTATATACTTAACCCCTCCGCTTCCTCTTATGCTCCCGAAAGACTTTGCGAAGAATATTCATGTCTCAGTGATGCGGAATGTGCAGAGGATGAAAGAGAAAAGGGTGTGGTAACCGTTTCTTTCAGAGAGCTTTGTGAAAAACTCGGCTCGCTTATAAAAGAAAACGGACAGACGGAGCTTCTTTGTGATATAGAAATACCCCTTTCTTTGGTTTTGGCGGATATGGAAAACACGGGCTTTCTCGTTGACAGAGAGGGAATTGAAGCTTTCGGTGAGAAAATGAGCCGTAAGGTGGAGGAGCTTACCGAAAAAATATACGAACAGGCAGGCTTTGAATTCAATATTAATTCTCCCAAGCAGTTGGGTGTTGCACTTTTTGAAAAATTGGGAATTCCCTCCAAAAAGAAAACGAAAAGCGGTTATTCAACCAATGCGGACGTGCTCGAAGAGTTGGCAGGGGAGTATCCCATAGTGGCTGATGTTCTCGAATACAGAGCCATAGCCAAGCTTAAATCCACTTATTGCGAAGGCTTGCTCAAAGTTATCGATTCCGACGGCAGAATCCGTTCCACTCTCAATCAGACGGAAACCCGGACGGGCAGAATTTCCTCCACGGAGCCGAATTTGCAAAATATTCCCGTCCGTTCCGAGCTCGGCAGAGAAATGAGACGCTTTTTTACCGCCGACGAGGGCAAATGTCTCGTGGACGCCGACTATTCTCAGATTGAGCTTCGTGTTCTGGCGCATCTTTCGGATGATGCCGCCATGATAGATGGCTTCAATAAGGGCGAGGATATCCACGCCATCACCGCCTCACAGGTGTTCAACATGCCGCTGTTTATGGTAACACCGCTTATGAGAAGCCGTGCAAAGGCGGTAAATTTCGGCATAGTTTACGGCATCGGTGCATTTTCTTTGGCAAAGGATATCGGAGTAACCCGAAAGGAAGCCGATAATTATATAAAGGGCTATCTTCACCATTACAGCGCTGTCAGGGATTATCTTGAAAGAACAGTAGAAAAGGCGAAAGAGGACGGATATGTCAGCACCGTGTTTAATCGCAGACGTTATCTGCCTGAGCTTACCGCAACTAATAAAAATTTACAGGCCTTCGGCGAGCGTGTGGCAAAAAATATGCCTGTACAGGGAACTGCCGCCGATATTATCAAAATCGCTATGACAAAAGTTTACCGCAGACTGAAAAAAGAAAAGCTTGATGCCCGTCTGATTATGCAGGTACACGATGAGCTGATTGTGGAATGTAATGAGTCCGACAGACAGGCAGTTGAGATAATTCTCAAACAGGAAATGGAAAACGCATGTAAAATGAAGGTGAAGCTTTCAGCGGATGTACATTCGGGTAAAACCTGGTACGATGCCAAGGACTGATTTCAAATAATTTCATAAAAATCACCACCATGAATCCACAAAATGGGATTTCGTGGTGGATTTTTTTGTTTTTCGGGTGATTTTTTTATCTTTTAAGCGAAAAATTTTTCTTGAAGACGTATTTTGATGCGATTAAAGTGTGATTTTTTGGAGTTTTCAATTGAAATAAACAAACACCGTCAACAAATATGAATAAATTATTAATCGGTGTTTGCTGAGGAGCATATTTTTAAATTGTGTGCAAAAATAGCTTCTGCCCCGATAAATTCACGTATTATAAGGGATTGCAGAAAAACTTATTGCAAAATTTCAATAAATGTTTTTCAAAGATATTGACATTTGAAAACGGAGATATTATAATGGTTACAGTCAGATTGGAATCTTGTCCCATTTTAGACATTTCAAATGGTGTTTTTAGGGAGAGGATTTCGGCGAAAATACTGAAAAGAAAGGACGGTGCTTGATAAATGTTTCTGGGAACCTTTGAACATACCCTCGACGGAAAAAACAGAGTCATACTTCCCGTGAAGTTCAGAAAAGAGCTTGGCGAAGAGTTTATTTGTAAGTTCCACGCATCCAAGTACCCGTCCATACAGCTTTTCAATGCGGAGGAGTTTGAGCAGGCACGTAAGGAGGCACTTCTCAGAGCCAGGTCTCCCATCGAAAAAAGAAATATCCTTGCCCAATTCCATCTCGGCACCGACACAGCGAGCTGTGATGCTCAGGGCAGAGTAATCCTCAATCAGATGATTACCGAAATCGCAGAAATCGAAAAGACATGTATCTTTGTCGGCTTCGGTGAGCACGTAGAGGTTATGAGTCCTGCGAACTACAAAAAATATCTTGCAAGCATTACTGCTAATAATGTGGCTGACGAACAGGCTCTCGAAGACGAAATGACGAAATACCGTGAGCATCAGGCAAACGGCGACTTTCTGAATCTCGGTTAATAAAGGAGGCGGTACGGTGGAGTTTTCTCATACAAGCGTTCTCCTTTACGAAACGATAAATGCATTGAGCATTAAACCCGACGGCATTTATGTTGACTGTACCTGCGGAGGTGCCGGTCACAGTAAAGAAATCCTTAAAAATCTTTCGCATAAGGGCAAACTTATCGCCATAGATCAGGACCCTGATGCCATCAGCATAATAAACGAAAGAATCGGCGGTGACGGCCGTGTTACGGTGGTCCGTGATAACTTTTCAAATTTGCGTAAAATTCTTGACTCTTTGGGAATAGATAAAGTGGACGGCATCCTTGCCGATCTTGGGGTTTCCTCTCATCAGCTCGATACGGCGGAGAGAGGATTTTCCTTCCATAATGAGGCTCCTCTTGACATGAGAATGTCTCAGCAGGGCATGACGGCGGCGGATATCGTAAATACCTGTTCTCAAAAAGAGCTGACAAAGATTTTCAGGGATTACGGCGAAGAAAAATTCGCCGGGAGAATAGCGGCAAATATTGTCGCATACAGAGAAAAAGAAGAAATAAAAACGACGACAGCTTTGGCGGATATCATAAAAGAGGCGATACCCGCCGCGACACGAAGAACGGGCGGCCATCCGGCGCGCAGAGTTTTTCAGGCACTCAGAATCCAAACAAATCACGAGCTGCAATGCATCAGCGAAACGGTGGGTGAAATGTTTGATTCTCTCAATGTCGGGGGCAGAGTGGCGATAATAACCTTCCACTCTCTCGAAGACAGAATAGTTAAAAGAGCATTTGCCGCCTTTTGCAAAGGGTGCGAATGTCCTCCCGAATATCCGGTCTGCGTTTGCGGAAAAACACCGGAGGGTTACCTTCCCTTTAAAAAGGTGCTTCCTTCAGAAAGAGAAATCGAAGAAAATCAGCGTTCCAGGAGCGCAACACTCAGATGTGTGGAAAGAATAAAAGAAAAAGATTAAAAAAATTAAATCAGTTGGGGTGAATGAGAATGGCAGCAGAAAATGCATACAAGTATGATTACGGTTACGGTAATTCCACGGCGGCACAGCCTTTGGAAAAGGAAAGAAAGAAAAAACAGGCGCAGCAGAAAAGCAATGTAAATAAAGTTCAACGATCCGAAAAAGCACAGCGCAGAGCGGCGACTCTTCAGCTTGCGAAAGCGGCGGGTGTTCTTGCGATAGCATTCACGATGTTTGCGGTGGGCTGTAACAGCTTTGTTATCAGAGACAAAGCGAAAAACAGACTCGAAACAGCCAACGAAACCCTTGTTATCTGTCAGGCGGAAAATAAAGAGCTTAATGCGAAGCTTACTGCTCTCAAGAGCGTAGAGAACATTGACAAATATGCCGTTGAAAAGCTTGGACTTGTCAAGGTTACGCCGGAAAATGAAATTTATCTCAATTCATCAAAGGGTAACAGAGTCGTTTTGGCTGCTGAAGCAAATTGAGGTAAATAATTGTCATATCAGATGAATATTATTTTAAAAGGGGACTGTAAAAGTAAGATTTACTATGCAGCCCCTGTTTTGGATATAAAAGAAGGAGTGAAGAACAGTGTATATACGTGTATTTAAGGACAGAGTAAAAAGAAAAACGGACACAGCTTTTGCTCGCAGAGTAAAAAGCCTTGTGGCTTTGTTTATGGTATTTTTCTTTTGTGTAAATCTGGGTGCCGTCGGATATATAATGGTGGCTCACGGTGAAGAATACCGTGAGGCGGCAGCGAGAAATCAGCTTTATGACGAAAAAATCGATGCGGTAAGAGGAACCGTATATGACCGTAATATGACACCGCTCGTGACGAGCACCTCCGCGTGGATTTTATGTGCAAATCCCAATGAAATAAGAAAAAGATTTGAAACCTACGACACGAAATATCTTGAAGAATTTTACACCTATGTTTCAAAGGGTATAGCAAAGGCTGTTTCTTCAAAGGCTAAGGATGTGAAGGCACTTATTTCACGCCCCGAAAGCCTGTATGTACGTGTCAAAAAGGAGGTTACTCCCACTCAGAAAATTGCTTTGCAGGCATTTCTTGAAACCGAATATAAATTTGAGGTGCCTGTGGAAAAGACCCGATGGGGCAAAACAACCACTGAGCTAAAGGAAAGAAAATTGATTCCCGCCCGCTTTTTCTCTTATGAAAACGACAGTAAAAGAGTATATACTCAAAAAAACTTTGCCTCCACTCTCATCGGTGTGGTAAACGCTGACGGTAACGGCGAAACGGGTATAGAAAAATATTATAACGATGTTCTCAGCGGTGAAAGCGGAAGAATAGTAACCGCCAAAAACTCAAGAGGTCAGGTTCTCGAATCAAGCTACGAAACGGTTTTCGATGCCACCGACGGCAACGGTGTGGTGCTTACCATCGATGAAAATATTCAGTCCTATCTCGAAAATGCTCTTGCACAGGCGCTCGAAAGCATCAAACCCGACGGCGTTTACGGCATAGTTATGGATGTAGACACAGGTGCCGTTCTTGCCATGAGTGACAAGCCGGATTTCGACCTTACAAATCCCGGCAAGCTTATAAAATCAGCGGACAAAACTCTCCTCAAAGAGCTTGAAGAGGGCAGCGAGGAATATAATGCGGAATACAGCCGACTTCTTTATGACCAATGGAGCAGCTTTTGTGTTACCGATACCTATGAGCCTGGCTCAACCTTTAAAATTTTTACCGCTGCTGCGGCTCTCGAAGAGGGCACATCCACCCTCAATTCCACCTATACCTGCCGCGGCTTTAACAGAATCGCGGATATTACTTACCGCTGTGCTCAGAATAAGGCTCACGGTACCCAAACTCTGACTCAAATGCTGATGAATTCCTGTAACTGCGGATTTATCCATGTGGGACAAAATCTCGGCAAGGATAACTATTATAAATATTTTGAAGCCTTCGGCTTTACGGAGAGAACAGGCATAGATACGGGTAACGAGGCTTATCCTTATGTTCATAAGCAGGAAACCATGTCAAAGGTTGACCTTGCAAGTACCTCCTTCGGTCAGTCCGTAAGAATCAGTCCTTTGCAGCTCATTACCGCCACCTGTGCCATCGCAAACGGCGGCAAGCTTATGAAGCCGTATCTTGTTGAAAAAATAGTTGACAGTGACGGTAATGTCGTTTCCGAAACTCAGCCCACCGTCAAAAGAACGGTTATCTCTGAGTCCACCTGTGCCAAGGTGCGCTCGATGATGGAGGCTGTTGTCGAAAGCGGTACGGGTAAAAACGCATATATTGCCGGTTACCGTGTGGCGGGTAAAACTGCTACGGCAGAAAAGCTTGATGACGGTAAGGATGAGGATATTTACATAGCCTCCTTTGTCTGCTTCGCTCCCGCAAATGACCCCGAAATTGCTATATTAGTCGGTGTTGACAATGCCCCCGGTCCTTACCGCGGCGGCGGTGTTCTCGCTGCTCCCATAGCAAAAGAGGTTATGGAAGCCACTCTCGATTATATGAATGTGGAGCCTCAGTATACTGCAGGCGAGCTTGCCGCAGTGAGCAGAGTTACTCCCGCACTTGTGGGTAAAGCAGCCGATGCAGCCAAAGTTGCGGCCGCATCCGAGGGCTTTACTGCCAAAGTTATCGGCAAAGGTGATAAGGTCGTTTCTCAGGTTCCCGCTTCGGGTCAAAGTATTCCCAAAAACGGTGTTATCATTCTCTATACAGAAAAGGATTCAAAATCACAGGAAGTAAAAGTTCCCGATTTCACGGGCCTTACGGCCTCTCAGGTAAACACACTTGCCATCGAAAACGGTGTGAATGTTGTCTTTTCGGGTCCGGCGGAAACAGCGGGTGCTCTTTCCTATAATCAGGACATCGCAAAGGGCACAACCGTCGATGCAGGCTCAAAAATCACGGTATATTTCCGCCAGGAAAATATAGCAGTCGATTGACTTAAACGGAGGAACATTATGCTTATTTCCCATTTGCTTTTTCAGTCAGGTATCGAGTATAAAACACAGGATAAGGATATAAAATATATTACCGACGATTCCCGCAAGGTCAGACCGGATACGCTCTTTGTCTGCCACGAAAAGGGAGAAGCCTATGTCAGTCAGGCACTCCAAAAGGGTGCCGTGGCGGTAATAGCGGAAAAAAAGGTATGTGAAAATACGATTATCGTAAAAGACACCAGAAAAGCCTATTCGCTTTTGTCTGCCGCCTTTTTCGGCTTCAGCCATAAAAAGCTCCGTCTTATCGGTGTGACGGGTACAAACGGTAAAACCACCGTCAGCACCATGATTTATAATATCCTTACCATGGCAGGGCACAAGTGCGCTCTTTTCGGTACCGTGTGCAACAAACTGTGCGGAGAAAACAGCGAATCGCTGCTTACCACTCCCGACAGCTTTTATATGCATAAAAAGTTCAGGGAAATGACGGAATGTAACACGGAATTCTGCATAATCGAAGCCTCCTCCCAGGGCCTTCATCAGCAAAGGCTTTACGGACTCAGCTTCGAGGTCGGTGTTTTTCTTAATTTAACAGAGGATCATCTGGATTATCACGGTGATATGGAAAATTATAAAAACGCCAAAAAGCTTCTTCTTTCCTCAAGTGAGCTTTCCGTTATAAATTACGACGATAAATACAGAGATGAATTCCTTTCCGCTGCGGCGGGTGAGGTAAAAACCTATTCCCTGAGAAGTGACGAAGCGAGCTTTACCGCCAAATGCATGAAGTTCAGCGAGGGCGTTACGGATTACGCCATCGTTTCCGACGGACTCATTCACCGCATAAAGCTCAATGTTCCCGGTGCATATAATGTTTCGAATTCCATGGCGGCTATCATAACTGCGCTGTCTCTCGGAGTCTCTCTCGATTCCTGCTCGGCGGCACTGAAAAACTTTTACGGTGTAAAGGGACGCTTTGAAATCGTGCCCACTGACCGGGATTATAAAATCATCATCGACTATGCCCATACACCCGACAGTCTGAAGCAGGTGCTTCTCACTTTGGGCAATTTTCCGAAAAACAAAGTTATTACCGTTTTCGGCTGCGGAGGGGACAGAGATAAGGATAAACGCGGAGAAATGGGCAAAATTGCCGCCGATTATTCGGATATGGTCATCGTTACAAGTGACAACCCCCGCAGCGAGGATCCGATGGATATAATAAGAGATATAGTAACTGCCGTAAAGGGCACGAAAACTCCCATGTTCATCCGTCAGGACAGGAGAATGGCTATTGAGTTTGCCTTGAAAAATGCGGCGGAGAATGATATAATCCTGCTGGCAGGCAAAGGCCATGAAACGAGCCAGACAGTAGGGGATGAGGAAATTCCCATGGACGAAAGAAAAATCATAAAGGAATTGTTAGGGTAAATTTATTCCCTATGAAAATATTTGAAAGGAATGTTTTAAATGAACAGCACTTCAGCACTTGTTATTTCACTGGTTATATCCTTCGGGGTGACTGCGGCTTTGGGCTTTGTGCTCATTCCCGTTCTTCATAACCTTAAATTCGGTCAAAGTATCCTTACGGATATCGGACCCAAATGGCACGCAAACAAGCAGGGTACACCCACCATGGGCGGTATTATGTTTATCATCGGCACCGTTTTTGCCACTGTCGTAACCTTCCTTATCTGCAAAGCGGCCGGTCTTCAGATTTTTGCTTCTCTCGACATAACCAGACATCAGCAGTATACAAAGATTATTTCGGGTATACTGATGTCTGTATGCTTTGCACTTGTAGGCTTCGCAGATGATTATATCAAGGTAGTAAAAAAGAGAAACTTAGGTCTTACCGAAATTCAGAAAACCATTCCTCAGGTGCTTATCATCGCCGCTTATCTCGCTTCTCTTGTTATCAGTGAAAGCACATCGATGTTTATTCCCTTTTACGGCAAGGTAAGCTTTGATACCGTGGGCGGAATTATTTTCTTCTGCATTTTCAGTGTATGCGTTATTTACGGTGCAATCAATGCCGTTAATTTCACCGACGGTATCGACGGCCTTTGCGGTACCGTTACCATCCCCGTAGGCGTTGCCTTTGCGGTAATTGCCCTTATGATGAAAACCACCTCTGTGGGTATTCTGGGTGCGGCTCTTGCCGGAGGCTGTGCAGGCTATGTGGTGTGGAACCGCTATCCTGCAAAGGTATTCATGGGTGACACAGGCTCCATGTTCCTCGGCGGTCTTGTGGTGGCTTTGGCTTATGCTGTTGACTGTCCCGTAATTTTACTCCCCGTCGGTATCGTTTATGTTATCGAGGCTCTTTCTGATGTTATTCAGATAGGCTCGATCAAAATCCGTAAAAAGAAGGTATTCAAAATGGCTCCCATCCATCATCATTTTGAGATGTCGGGCTGGAGCGAAAATAAAATCGTGGCTGTATTCAGCACCGTAAGTCTTATCGGCTGCATTATCGGTGTGGCAGTTATGTACTTCACCGTATAATTTATATCTGAGGAATTTGAGACAGGAGGGAAAGATATGAAAGAAAAAGCCGTAACGGCTAAAAAAAGAAATTTTATGGATCCTGTGGCATTCATTAAATATGCCAAAGCCCATTTCAGAACCAACTTTTTTCAAAAGGGCAGCTTTGACGTGGTTTTTGCCTGTATAGTTCTTCTTCTTTTCACCGTTGGTGTTATTACCATGTATTCGGCATCCTATGCTTATGCCGGCTATAACGAAGGCGACGCAAACCATTTTTTCGTTTCACAGCTTAAAAATGCGGCACTCGGCTTTTTGGGTATGGCTGTTATGAGCAAAATTGACTACAAAATCTTTAACGGACGCTTTGCTCCTATAGCTTATATTACGACGATGGCCGTGCTTATTTATACTCTCATATATAATCTCGGTAAGGATACCGAAACGAGCCGTTGGATTTATATCGGCAGCAAACAGATTCAGCCCTCGGAGTTTGCCAAATTCACTCTCATTATCGTAATGGCATATATGATATGCGTTTTAAAGGGTCCCTTAAGAGCGGCAAAGGGTAAAAGAGTTAAATTCACGCCCGAAAAGGACACTCTTTCGGGTGTAGAGACGAAACTTTTCGGCTTCGCACGCACACCCTTCAGTGCATGCTTCCTTTTGGCGGTGGTTGCTTTTTCTTATTTCGCTCTTGTTCTTTTGGAAAAGCATTACTCTGCGGCTATTCTGTTTATGCTCATGGCCATTTCCATGGCGTGGCTCAGCGGAACGAAAAAGGTGTATTTTGCCGCACTTTTTGCTGTTATCGGTGTAGTGGTTTTGGCTGTAATACTCAAACCGGAAATCATAGAGGATTTCGGCTTTGCCACCAGCCGTATTATGTGCTGGCTTGACAAAGATAATCCGGAATATATCGAAAACAGAAGACAGACCGTAAACGGTCTCTATGCCATCGGCTCGGGCGGTCTTTTCGGCGTGGGCTTGGGTAATTCCAAACAAAAGCAGCTTTATATTCCCGAACCGCAAAACGACTTTGTTTTTCCCGTTATCTGTGAAGAATTCGGCTTTATCGGTGCGGCATTTGTGATTATTCTTTTTGCGGCTCTCATATGCCGCGGCTTTATGATTGCCACGAAATGCAAAGATATGTTCGGCTCTTTGGTTGTTATGGGAGTAATGATACAGGTTGCTTTGCAGGTTATAATCAATATTTCCGTTGTAACGGACCTTCTTCCGAATACGGGTATGGCTCTTCCTTTCTTCAGCTACGGAGGCACGGCGCTTATTGTGCTGTTGGCTGAAATGGGGGTAGTGCTTTCCGTTTCGAGAAACTCAAATGTGGAAAAAGAATAAGGTGACATCAGTTGCCCGAGAGAGGTGTAAAAATGAAAATATTATTTGCCGCAGGCGGAACAGGCGGACACATCAACCCCGCTCTTGCCGTTGCGGGTGAAATAAGAGAGAGATATCCCGATGCGGAAATCCTTTTTGTGGGTGCTAAGGGTAAAATGGAAACGAAGCTTGTTCCCGGTGCGGGCTTTAAGCTTAAAACCATCAGAATTGCAGGCTTCCAGAGAAAAATAACCGTAGAGAATATCATAAGAAACATTCTTGCCGTTTTTTATCTTCTTACCTCCTCCTCGTCGGTGAAAAAGATTATAAAAGGCTTTTCACCCGATGTGGTTGTAGGCTTCGGAGGTTATGTGAGCGGTCCCGTACTCCGTATGGCGGCTAAAATGGGTATTCCCACCGCCATTCACGAACAAAACGCCTTTCCCGGTGTAACGAATAAAACTCTTGCTAAGGTTGTTGACCGTGTGATGCTCACGGCGAAGGATGCCGAAAAGTATCTTCAGTGTAAAAATCCCCCGTCGGTAACGGGTCTTCCCGTAAGAGGTGAAATGCTTAAGGCCGACAGAGATTTTTCCAGAGCGGAAATGGGTGTAGGGGATAATGAGATACTTGTCCTTTCCATGGGCGGAAGTCTCGGCGCCGCCACCATAAACACGGCCGTTACAAAGCTTATTGCCGCACATCATAAGGACGAAAACCTTCGTTTCCTCCACGCTATGGGTCAGTACGGACTGTGGGTACCCGAAAAGCTTAAGGAAATGGGTGTGGATACAGAAAAAGCCGCCAATGTGGAAATACGTGAATACATAAGTGATATGGACAGATGTATGTCCGCCGCCGATGTGGTTATCTGCCGTGCGGGCGCGTCGTCTCTTTCCGAGCTTCAGGCATTGGGAAAAGCATCCATCCTTATTCCGTCACCCAATGTGGCTGAAAATCATCAGTATCATAACGCCATGGCTTTGGTAAACAGAGGTGCGGCTTATGTTATAGAGGAAAAAGACCTTACCGATGAAAAAATGGATGAGCTTTTCTGTTCACTGATAAATGATAAGGAAAAGAGAAACCGTATGGAGCAGAATGCGAAGGCTATGGCAGTATTCGACGCCAAAGAGCAGATTGCAGATATTGTAATTTCCCTTATCAAAAAATAAGTTTTTTAAAGAAAATTCACCGTTTTCACCCTTTTTGCATACAATAGGGTGAAAGGTGTGATTATATGGACAGCTTAATCGTTAATTCACGCAGACCGCTTGTGGGTGAAACCGTCGTACAGGGTTCCAAAAACAGCTCACTCCCAATTCTGGCGGCAACTGTTCTGGTAGGCGGTGTCTGTCAGATACATAACTGTCCCCATCTTACGGATACTGATGCGGCAATCAGTATTCTGAGACATTTGGGCTGTAAGGTAAAAAAAGGAATTAACACCGTAACGGTTGATTCGTCCGCTGTTTCGTGCTTTAATATACCCGATTCTCTTATGCGTGAGATGCGTTCTTCCATCGTGTTTTTGGGCTCTGTGCTCGGCAGAATGGGTAAAGCGGAGCTTTCCGCACCGGGTGGATGCGAAATAGGCCTCAGACCTATTGATCTTCATCTGAATGCTCTTAAAATCATGGGCTTCAGGATAGAGGAGGATTACGGCTACATCCGCTGCGAAAAGGTAAAGGAAAACTGCTCCTCGGTTATAAGCCTGTCTTTTCCGAGTGTAGGTGCCACAGAAAATATAATTTTAGCCGCCGCACTGTCAAAGGGCAGAACCATTATACACAATGCGGCGAGAGAGCCGGAAATATATGACCTTGTGGCTTTTCTCAATGAGTGCGGGTGCAAAATAAGCTTCCGTATGCAGGGAACGGTGGTTATCGAGGGAGTCAGAAAGCTGCACGGCTGCCGTTATACGGTAATGTCTGACCGCATAGTGGCGCTGACATATATGACGGGTGCGGCGATAACGGGCGGAGATGTAACTCTTCACGGTATCAATACAAATCATTTCCGTACTGTAATACCCGTTTTCGAGAGTGCCGGCTGTTATGTCGAAGACAGAAAAAGTCAGCTCAGAATACGGGCAGACAGGGGACTTCGTGCTGTCCGGGACATAAGAACCTTGCCTTATCCGGGCTTTCCCACCGATGCTCAGGCACCCGTTATGGCGATGCTGACGGTGGCACAGGGCACGAGTGTAATAATCGAAAACATATTTGAAAGCCGCTTCAAGCACGTAAGTGAGCTTGTAAGAATGGGCGCGAAGATAAAAATAGAGGGTAAGGTTGCTCTTATTGACGGCGTAAAGGAGCTTTACGGAACGTCGGTAACGGCATCGGACCTGAGAGGCGGAGCGGCATTGGTTGTCGCCGGGCTTTTTGCGAAGGGCAGTACCGTGATAGGTAATGTCGCACATATTGACAGAGGCTATGAAAAAATAGAGGACAGCTTTAAATGCTTAGGCGCAGATATAAAAAGAATTAAACAGTAACTCGTTTTTTCGGCAGCTGTAGGCAGTGGCTTTGTCACTTGACAGTTGCCGTATTTTTTTGAAAGGAGTGTATTTTATGGCACAGGGAAACAATCCCTTCAGCGGATATAACGGAAACGGTTCCGACGGGACGGTAAAGGATGTGAATTCTTCTATGTGGGAGCCTATAAGCGCAGGAGCCCCCATCAGAAAAGATACTCCTGTCGGAAAAAACGGCACTCAGGCAAAGAAAACCGCCCCCGCAGGTACAAAAAGCTCTCCCGCTCAGAAAAAAACTCAGGGCGGAAGAAATTCCGGTACGGATTTTATGAATGACAGAATTTCTCAGGGCGGACCGAAAAAGCAAAGACCGTCAGGGGAAAGAGCACAAAAAAGCGGCGGAAAGCAGCAAAGACCGGACGACGAAAAAAAGAAAAAACCGTCAGGTACGGAACCGCCGAAAAAAAAGAAAAAGCCGGCACCCGATAATAAAAGGCCGGTAGGCGGTAAAAGCCGTGAGCCGAAGGGCAAAGACACCCGTAATCCGGGACGCAGAGAAGAGAAGCCGGTAAATCAGCGCGACCAAAAAAGAGATCGCAGCCACAGCAAATCAAAAAAGACCAAAGAAAAAAACAACAGACTCGGTATTTCAAATGATGAAATGCGCAAAAAGAGGAGTCAGAGCATCAAATTAAAGGCAAAGATTATCGGTATTGCCGCCGCTGTACTCTGCTTTGTCACTTTGGTGTGCTGTGCAGGTATTTATGCCTACCGCAACGGTGCCACCGTCGCAAATATAGTCATTGAGGGCGAAAGCCGTTATAAAGAGGATAAAATCATCGAAGCGGCAAATGTATATGTGGGTATTAACATGCTCAGCGTGAGAGAAAAAGACACAAATGATGCCGTAACCGTGGCTCTGCCTTACATCAAGGACGTTCAGGTTGATTACCGATTCCCGGAAACTCTTGCTCTCATTGTCACACCCACAGAGGAAAGAATGCTCATAGAGGGCAGCAGCGGTTATATCTGTCTTGACAAAGATGCGAAGGTGCTTTCTCTGAAAAAGAAAAAGCTTACCGACGGCAGATATCTTGTTCAGGGCATTTCTCAGCAAGCTGCCGAGGTCGGAACTGCTTTTGTGCCCACAGAGGAAAACAAGGCAAAATATGAAAGAGCGGCTGAAATTATTTCTCTGCTCGAAGCCACGGGCAAATTCACCAAAGGCACCGTCGTGGTTTCGGATCTTAAGGATGTAAGAGTCATATATGATTCGAGAATCAATATTTATCTCGGTGACTGTGCAAATCTTGAAAGCAAGATAAGCGACGCCATGGATGTAATAGATGTTGACGAAGATATAAAAAACGGTCAGACAGGCTATATTGAAACCCGTTATGAGGGACAGGCTCCCTTCAAGCCGGGAAGTATGGAAAAATAAGAGATAAAAAATATACGTATTTTTATTGTATTTTCTGAAAAACTGTGTTATAATGACTTGAATAATAGGTTGTTGTGACCTTTTACGGCCACAGATTAAACAGTAATAACCGGATTAAAATATATTTTAGGAGGAAGTAAAATGGGCTTCGTAATGGATAACGAAAACATCGCTTATAACCAAATCAAAGTTGTCGGTGTCGGCGGTGGCGGCGGTAATGCCGTTAACGGAATGGTTGAGTCAGGTATTGTTGGTGTTGAGTTCCTTTCCATCAATACAGACAGACAAATTCTCGAAAATTCAAAGGCAACTCACAAAATTCAGATCGGTGAAAAGGTAACGGGCTGCATGGGTGCCGGCGGCGACCCTGCCGTAGGCAGAAAGGCTGCCGAGGAAAGCCGCGACGTAATTGCCGATGCTTTACGCTCCACAGATATGGTCTTCATCACCGCGGGTATGGGCGGCGGCACAGGTACAGGTGCGGCTCCCGTTGTGGCAGAAATCGCCAGAGAGCTCGGTGCTCTTACCGTCGGTATTGTTACCAAACCCTTTAAATTCGAAGGTAAAAAGAGAATGCAGCAGGCCGAGGACGGCATCAGAGAGCTCGAAAAGCACGTTGACAGCCTTATTGTTATTCCTAATGAAAGACTTAAGCTCCTCGGTGACAAATCACTTTCAATGAAGGACGCTTTCGGCAAAGCAAACGATGTATTATGGCAGGGTGTAAAAAGTATTTCGGATACTATCAAAGTTCCCGGTTATATCAACCTTGACTTCTCTGACATAAAAAGCGTCATGAAGGATGCCGGTCTTGCTCATATGGGTATCGGTTCCGGCAGAGGTGCAGACTGTGCCGCCGAAGCCACAAAGCAGGCTATCACCAGTCCTCTTCTCGAAACAGCTATTGACGGTGCGAGCGGTGTTATCATCAATGTTACATGCTCATCCGATATGTCTCTCGATATGATTGAACAGGCAGGCTCACTTATTGCCGATGCCACACATCCCGATGCTAACATCATCTTCGGTTCCGTATTTGATGAAGAAATGGGCGACGAAATGCGTATTACCGTTATCGCCACAGGCTTCGGCACCGAAGAAAAAGAGGAGGCTCCCTCCGCTCCCGCTCAGCAAAGCTCCAAAGCTTCACAGCAGGCAGCACCCGAATTTATCAGCCAATCAACCAGAAGCTCCGCAGGCTCCGTTTTCACTGTTGGCAGTGATGCAGTTGATTTCGCAGCAACCAAATTCGGTCAGGGCTTCGCTTCCATGTTCGATCAAAGTGCAAGGCCTAAAGCAGAGGAAAAAGCATCTGTTTTTGAGGCTCCCGTTCAAACTGCACCCGCAGCTGAAACGGCACCTGTTCAGACCTTCGATGTAATTGAAACCCCTCCGAAAAAGACGGGCTCAATCTTTGACGAACCCGACGAGGACGAAAGCGATGTTCTTCCCGTATTCAAGGGCAGAAATATTTTCGGCAATAACTGATGAACCTTTTACGGACAACTGCTTTGGTGCGGTTGTCCGTGTTGTTTGTAAAAAGGTATAAATAATTGTTAAAATTATTAAAATACCCTTGACCTTCATAGTATTTTCTGCTAATCTTATAATACCTGCAATAGGTTTTGAAAAGATTACCTTCGGGAGGACTACATAAATATGGATTTGAAAAAGAACAAAATTAATATCATCATCATTGTGGCATTGGTCGTTATATGCGGCGGCTCATTTTTGGGTGTCAGAGCCATGAACAGCAAAGCCGAAAAGGGTACCACAGTTCCTTCGGTTTATGAGGGCTCGACTGCGGCTACCACCACAGAGCCTACCACCACGGCTCCCACCACCACCGCACCTACCACCACTGCACCCACTACTGCGGATTTATCCACAACCCTCAAAATCGAAAGTGTTATTACCACTTTCCCTGTTTCTTCTGCGGGTACCACCACTACCAAGCCCACCACCACGGCTCCCACCACCACCGCTCCCACCACTACCGAGGCACCTACTACTGAAAGAACTACGGCACCTGCCATCGAAAACGATAAAACCACCACAAAGAAACCGCAAAACAACGGCGGTATTTTCGGTGAGGGTCTCGCCGGATATCAGTACAATACAAACGGTAATTACTACTATACGAGCAGTGACCCCTGGCAGAGAGCTTTGGGTTATCATGAAATCTTTGATGTAGGTGCAGGTCTTGTTACCATTTATATGGATACCATGCGCTGTAAGTTTGACTATAAGGATCAGAATTGGATGATTCAGTTCTGGAAGGGTCAGTACGGTCTCGTTTTCGTCGGACACGAAATCGGCGTGTATACCAAACCCAAATCGAGACCCGGCGATCATTATGATGCCGCAAGCAACGAGGACGCTCTTTATATGGAGCTTACCGGCTATCGCGACAATAAAGAAATTTACCACAGAGACTACGGTAAATATTGGTGGTGCACCGGCTTCGTTCCCGGCACACTTGATAATCTTACGGACCGCTCGGAGCTTTCTCTGAAATGCCGTATCACCATGAAGGATTACGATATGCTTCTCGGTTTCTGCGATGCTCTCAAATCAAACGGCATGGTTCTTGGTGAAGATTATGCAATAGACGGTCTCGATGTGCTTGTAACTTGGTAATATGCCATAAAGTTAAACTTTTTATAAGAAAATTCAGAAATAATATTGATTTTCAGCACAACATATTGTATAATACTTAGGATGATTTGTATATTGCGGCTTTGCCGTTGATATAAATCTATAGAAAGGAAGATTAAACATGAAAAAGATTTTAGGTATTCTTGTAGTAGCTATGCTTTGCGTATGTATGCTCGTTCCCACAGCTTCAGCAGCACTCTCCGATATCGAACTTGACGAAATCGCAGAAGGTGTTGGTGTAGAAGATTTGGAAGAAATGGAAGCAGCTCTTGATAAGTATCTGGCAGGTAGTGAAGACACTGACACCACCACAAAGGCTGCAGCAACCACAGGTCTTCTCGATCTCAGCTGGCTTACAAGCATTCTTACGACAGATACTTCTGCTTTTACTGAAATGCTCAGCGGTTTTGATGCATCAAACCTCGAAGATCTCCTCGCTGTTGTTTCAGAGTCAATGTCAGGCGCAGGTATTGACCTTGCAAGTTTCGATCTCAGCGCTCTTGGTAGCTTCGACATCACAAGCATTCTCAGCAACACAGCAGTTCTTTCAGGCGGCGAAACACAGGATATGGCAGCAACTGTAACCAACCTTACAGCAGGCCTCGCTGAAACCCTTAAGAGCGGTCTTACAGCACTCGGTCTTGACACTGCCACCATCGAAGGCATTCTTGATAACGAAATTGTTAACTTCTTTGCTAACATGTACATCGGTTTCATCGGTGAAGTTGAAGAAGAAACCACAGCCGAAACCACCAAAGAAACCACAACCAAGAAGCCCGCTGTTGTTACCACCGAAACTCCTAAGACCGGCGACACCTCAGCAGTTGTAGTTGCTCTTTCCACACTTGCAATCGCATCCGCTGCAGCAGTTGTATGTCTTAAGAAAAAGGAAGACTGATTCAATTCTAACTTTTTTATAAAAAAGCTATAATTAAACACTCCTCTGAAAAGGGGAGTGTTTTTTTGTGTATAAAACAACCACAGAGTACGGCTTTACTCTGTGGCTTTGACTTTTCAGTTAACTACATTTCTCGGCTTACCCTCTAAGAAAGCCTTTATATTATCACGGAAAATATTCATAAGTCTCGTTCTTGCTTCCAAACTTGCCCAAGCTATATGGGGAGTAATAATGCATTTTTCGCACTTTAATAAAGGATTGCTTTCATCGGCGGGCTCCTGTGAAAGAACATCGAGTCCCGCACCCGCTATTATCCCTTCATTGAGTGCATCGGCAAGATCCTTTTCTACTATTACGGGACCTCTTGAGGTGTTGATAAGAAAAGCGGATTTTTTCATTTTTCTGAGGAAATTCATATCCACCATAGCCTCTGTTTCTTCTGTGAGAGGACAGTGGAGAGAAATAACGTCACTTTCGGCTATAACTCTTTCCTTGTCCGTGAATTCCACCTGACCGAAACCGTCATAGCTTTTTGTGTTGGGTGAATAGGCGATAACCCTCATTCCGAAACCGTTGGCGATGTTTGCCACAGCGGAGCCTATTTTGCCGAATCCGATGATGCCGAATATTTTGCCGCGAAGCTCAGTAAGCGGTGTTTTCCAATAGCAGAAATGCTCACATCGGCACCAATCACCGTCTTTTACGCTTTGGTTGTGTATTGCCACACTGTTTGTCATTTCCAATAAAAGTGCAAATACCAACTGTGCCACACCGTCTGTGCTGTAGGCGGGGATGTTTGAGACGGGGATGCCTTTTTCTCTTGCGGCCTTAATGTCTACCACATTATAGCCTGTGGAGAGAGTTGCAATAAATTTGAGAGAGGGGAGAGCATCGATAATTTCCTTTGTTATAAGCTTTTTATTTGTTACCACGATATCTGCATCCTTGCAGCGTTCGATTACCTTTTCCTGGGGTGTGCTGTCATATACGGTGAATTCGTCCACTTCTTCTCTCAGCCATTCCCATGAAAGATCACCGGGATTTTCCGTGTAACCGTCTAAAATCACTAATTTCATAATAGTCTCCTTTTCATAGATATTTTTTAAAGTATATCATATTCCTTTTTAAAAGTACATAGTTTATCTGCTCAGTGTAAAAATTGTTTTAAAATTCTAAAAAAGGGTTGACCTTGACGGGTATATATTATAAAATGAAAATGTATAATAATGTAAAATAGTGTTTTTATGTCACCAAATTATAAAATGAGGTGGATTATTTGAAAAAGGAAAAGAGCATACGGTACATCCTTAATGTTTCTGCCTTTCTGTGCTTTGTTTTTGCTCTCGGACTTGCCGTTCTGCTGAGACTTTTTAAGTCGGAGCAATTTCTCGGATGGTACAGCAAATATACCGAAACCCTTCTCTCTTATGAAATATGGATGCAAGCATACGGTGCTTCGGCGGTGTCGGTTATTTTTATTCTGCTGAATTACACGGTGAAGGCTGTCATTCCCTGGTTCCCGATTTCCTGCATATGTGTGGTTGCGGGTGCTTTGTTCAGCTGGTATTACGCTGTCATAATCAATATTGCGGGTCTTGTAATTCTTTTCTCCATAAAATTTATGTGGGGAAGAAAATTCGGCGGCGGTAACGCAGAAAAAATATTGCGTAAATATGACAGTGTTTATAATTTTATCGATAAAAGCAAAACGGGCTCACCGCTTGTGCTGTTTGTGCTCCGGTTTATGCCGAGCATTCCCGTTAATTCCGTAAGCGGACTTTACGGTGCGACAGATATAACCTACGGTAAATTTATTTTGATTTCCCTTAGCGGCTTTGCCTATAAGCTTTTTTCATACACCGTAATCGGCAGAAATGTCTTTGATCCCGCTTCGGCGAGCTTTGTCGTTCCCTTTATGGTTCTTTCCGTATTTTCGGGAATGGCGCTTCTTCTCATCAGCGGTGTGCTGAGTATTACTCCCTTAAAAAACAAATAATCAAAGGAAGGTTGATTAAAATGATAAATTCAAAAGAAATGGAAAAATTACTCAGAGAGCAAAGTCTCGATGAAAACTTTGCTGTTGTTTATGAAAAGGAAGCCTACGGTACACAGTATGTGAGATTTCTTGAGGTACTTGCCGCTTTCCGTGAGCTTTTTGATACCGACGGTGACAGACAGGTTTCTCTTTTTTCTGCACCGGGCAGAAGCGAAATCGGCGGTAACCATACCGACCATAACCACGGTCTCGTTCTCGCTGCCGGTATCAGCCTCGATGCTATTGCCGTAGCTTCGAAAAATGACGAAGGCATCATCCGCATCAAATCTGCAGGCTATCCGCTCGACGAGGTGGACTGTGCAGATCTTGAGGTAAAGGATGCCGAAACAGGTAAAAGCCAATCTATCATCAGAGGTATTGCCTCCCGTTTCGTACAACTCGGCTACAAAGTAGGCGGTTTTGATGCCACCACCGCATCTCAGGTGCTTTCAGGCTCAGGTCTTTCCTCCTCTGCGGCCTTTGAGGTTCTGGTATGCACCATGCTCAATCATCTTTATAATGACGGTAAAATCGACCCCGTTGAAATCGCAAAGATTTCTCAGTACAGTGAAAATGTTTACTTCGGCAAACCCTGCGGTCTTCTTGACCAAATGGCTTGCTCGGTGGGTGGCTTTGTATCCATCGACTTCGAGGACACAGACAAGCCCGTAATCAACAAAATTGATTTCGATTTCGCATCATCGGGCCACAGCCTTTGTATCGTTGACACCAAAGGAAGCCATTCCGACCTTACGGATGAATACGCCGCAGTAAGACTCGAAATGGAAAGTGTGGCACAGTATTTCGGCAAAAAGGTTTTGCGTGAATGTGAAAAGAAGGATGTTTTGGCAAATGCAGGTGCTATCGCTGAAAAGCTCAGCGAAAGAGCTGTTATCAGAGCTCTTCACTTTTACGGTGAAAACGAAAAGGTTATTCTTCAGGCTGAGGCTCTCGGCAGAAATGATTTTGAAGCCTTTAAGGAGCTTATCATCGCCAGCGGCAGATCCTCTTATATGTATAATCAGAATGTTTACACCTGTAAAGCTCCCAAAAATCAACCTCTTTCTCTTGCTTTGGCAGTCAGTGAGCAACTCCTTTCGGACAAGGGTGCATGGAGAGTGCACGGCGGCGGTTTCGCAGGTACCATCCAAGCTTTTGTCCCCAATGAGCTTATCGGTGAATATACGGATGCCATGAAGGCAATTTTCGGTGACGATTCCTGTTATGTTCTTTCCGTAAGACCCTTCGGCGGTGTGGCAATAGCATAAAATACATAATTCAGACTATAAAAAATACGGGCAAAAATTAATCAGTAAGGAGTATACAAATGAAAAAACTATACAAATTGATATTATGTGCTTTTATGTGCATGAGTATAATTTTTACCTGTTCAGCGCTCATTTCGGCGGCTTCAAAGGTGCAGAAGGTTCAGAATGTAACCGTTTCCTCTGTTGCCGCAAATAAAGTAACTCTCAAATGGAAAAAATTATCGGGTATATCCGGCTACCGTGTATACCGGTACAGCACAAACAAAAAGAAATATGTCTATGTGGGCAAAACCAAAAAAACTACATATACCGTTTCTTCTCTCTATGCGGGTAAAGCTTACAAATTCAAGGTGCGTGCCTATAAAACCAAAAACGACAAAAATACCTACGGTGCCTATTCTGATACGGTAAAGGGTGCCACAGCACCCAAAAAGGTAAAGGGTCTCAAAACCACTTACCTCGGTACCTCAAATGCAGAGCTTTCATGGAAAAAAGCAAAGGGTGCCTCAGGCTACGAGATATTCTTTTACGATTATAAAAAGAAGCATTATGTTTCCGTGGGCACCACAGCCAAAACCAAAATTACCGTCAAAAACCTTACCTCAAATACCAAGTATAAGGTAAAGGTTGCCGCATTCCATAAAAAGAACGGCAAAGTTTACGGTCTGAAATCTGACTCACTTATTTTCAGGACGATCCTTCCCGAAATACACAGCATCAGCCTTTCAAAGGTAACCAAAAGCTCCTATACTCTGAATTGGAGTGCAGTCAAGGGTGCTGACGGTTATATGGTTTACCGCTATAATGACGGATGGAAAAAGGTTCTCACCACTGATTCCAAATCCTATACGGTCAAAAATCTTAAGCCGGGTACCGCCCATGTTTACAGAGTGAGAGCCTACAAAAAGAACGGCTCATCCTATAATTACGGCGGCTATTCAAAGCAGATTACCGCAAACACCATTCCCGAAGCTCCCACCGGTCTTTCTCTTTCCGTGGTTAACGGAGCCGTTCAGCTTACCTGGAAAACAAACGGTAAAGCTACAGGCTATGAAATCAGCAGATTCAATAACGACAGAAATACCTGGGAGGTTATAGGAAAAACAGCTTATGATACCTATACCGACGACAAGCTTATTAAAACAGGTAATTACAGTTACAGAGTCAGAGCTTATGTCGGGGAGGATGCGAAATATACCACTCCGTACACGGCAACTGCCACCATTTTCTTTGAAAGCAGTCATATTTCAGAGAGTATTTACGGCGACAGCGTTATGTCACAGGCGGGTGTGTTAGGCTTCCTTTTAGACCCGAATGAGGGCTGCTTCTATACCTCCTCGGACCCCTGGCAGAGACGCATAGGATATAATGCGGGTTTTGATATGGGTGCTTCGCTGGTAACCATTTATATCGATACTGTCAGAGTCAAATTTGAATATAAGGATAAGGATTGGATGTTACAGTTCTGGAAGGGACAGTACGGCCCCTTCTTCTACGGTGCGGAAATCGGTCTTTATAATAAGCCTAAAAACAGAGATCTCGATCATTACGACTGTGTTAACGATGATGAAAGCATACTGATGTCCATGGATTTTTACCGCGACGGTGTGCACAAATTCTCCAGACCGCTGAATTATTATTGGTGGTGTACGGGCTTCGTTCCTTATTCGCCGCTTGTGCTTGTTCCTGCGGGAACATTTATGACCTCTCAGGCGAGAAAAGCACTCAGAGTGGAATCGAGAATAGTTCCCACGGATGCCGATATGTTTGATGCCATCGTGGCTGCTCTCGAAAGCGAAAAGGTAAAAGAAGAAGGCTTAGATTTCAACTGCATAGGAGACAGTATTTACGTTACCTATCAGTAATATTAAATAAAAAGGAGTCGGTACAGGCTTTTTAGCTTGTACCGAAATCGGTTGTTATGAAACATATAAATGAGGGTTGGTGTATTACAAATAACGGATTCCCTTCAGAAGACAGCGAGGTAAAAAGATACATAAGCGTCACTCCCTCTGAGCGTCAGCTTGATTTTTTGGAAATGAAGTATTATAACTTTATTCATTTCGGAATCAACACAATTTATAACAGAGAATGGGGCGACGGCAAGGAAGATATTTCACGCTTCAATCCTAAAAAGCTTGACACGGATCAATGGTGCCGTGTACTGAAGGCTACAGGCAGCAAGGGCGTAATTATCACTGCCAAGCACCATGACGGCTTTTGCCTTTTTGATACGGCATACACCGACCATAACGTAATGAATACACCCTTCGGAAAGGATATAGTAAAAATGCTTTCCGAAAGCTGTAAAAAATATTCCCTTAAGCTCGGTATTTATCTTTCACCCTGGGACAGACGCGAAAAAACCTACGGTACGGAAGAATATAACGATTTCTTTGTCGGTCAGCTGACGGAGCTGTGCCGTAATTACGGCGATATATTCTGCTTTTGGTTTGACGGTGCCTGCGGTGAAGGGAAAAACGGTAAAAAGCAGGTTTATGATTGGGAAAGATATTACTCCGTCATCAGGGAATATCATCCTCATGCTGTCATAAATATCTGCGGCCCCGACGTGCGCTGGATTGGAAATGAGGGCGGAAGAGTAAGAGAAAGCGAATGGAGTGTCATTCCCGGTGAAAGGGAAAATAATGACCTTGTTGCCGAAAAATCTCAAACTGACGAATCTCAGACAAAGGAAATGGCTGAAAGACCCGACGATACCTCGGCAGATTTAGGCTCACGTCAGGTGCTGAGAAATTATAAAAATTTGATTTTCAAACCGGCTGAGGCCGACGTTTCACTGAATTACGGATGGTTCCATAATAACAGACCTTTTTCTTATGCGGGAAAGGGAAGAACACCGGAGCAGTTGGCGCAAATTTACTTTAATACCGTGGGCGGTAATGCCTCCATGCTTCTCAATGTTCCGCCGAACCGTCACGGTCTTATAGGCAAAAACGAAGAAAAGAGACTTAAACGCTTTACTCAGCTTATTTCGGCATCTTTTGAAAAAGAGATTGACGATTCGGTCCTTTCTTTTCTTGCCGTTGACGGCGAAAAAAGAAACAGGGTATCGGGTGAAATGCTCGGCGGTGATGAGCTCGGTTATGTTCTCTCTTTTCCCTCGAAGCGGTCGGTTTCCGTCCTTTCTTTGAGCGAAAATCTCAGATACAGCCAAAGAGTTGAGCAGTTCAAAGTTTTTGCCAAAAATGAAAAAGGGGAGTACACTCACCTTTACACCGGCACTGTTATCGGCTCAGGAAAATTTGTAATGCTTGAAAAGCCCGTGCTTACCGACGAAATTGTTATTGCCGTAACTCAGTCGAGAGCAAACCCCGTAATCAGCGGAATAAAAATTTACGGTGCTTGATGAAATATTAAAATAATGTTGATTTTGAGACAATTATATGTTAAAATCTTATGCAATATTTCTTTGGGAGGATGAACAATGAAACAAAGTATTGTAAGAAAAATCGCGATACTTATGTGTGCGGTGATGCTTTTTTGTGCTTTACCTTTAAACATGGGTGTTTATGCGGCGGATAAAAATAATACAGGCGTTACCGCTACTGAAATTGAAAAGCTTGACAAAGACGAACAAATTGTTCCGGAGCAAAAAGCGGACATAACTGAGGTTTTGAAAAAGCTTATCGAATCGGTTAAAAAATTTGTAATCGCCATCTCGGATTATCTCGAAGCCCAGGAGCAGGCAAAGCAGGAGCCTGTACAGCCTGAACCCGTTGAGCCCGACAGCAAAGATGACGAAAAGGATCTGAGCGAAGCGGGCATCGCAGGCTATCTTTACGATTCCAAAGAAAAATGCTTTTATACTGCCTCCGACCCGTGGCAGAGAATAGTCGGCTACAATGAGCTTTTTGATGTTTTTTCGGAGGTTGCACTTATCGATTTTGACACGGTTCGCTTCAAATTCGATTATAAAAACAAAAATTGGCTTATCCAGATATGGAAGGGTCAATACGGACTTCTTTTCTACGGTGCGGAAATCGGCGTTTACAATAAGCCGAAGGACCGCAAGATCGCTCATTACGATTCAGTCGGAGACAGCGACAGATTGAAAATGTCTATGGATTTTTATGAGTATAAAAAGGGTCTTTTCAAAAAGGGCGAATGGGAAAAGCAATTCTCCAGACCCTCTGACTATTATTGGTGGTGCACCGGCTTCATCCCCGGAAACAGAGACGGAGATTTTGACAAACTCCGTGTCGATGCACGCATTACCGCCAAAGACTACGATATGCTTTCCGGTCTTACCAAAGCCATAGAAAAGCAGGGCATAGACTATAAGGTAAAGGGCCTCGAAGTTATATTTACATATCAATAATTATATTCAGAATAAAAATTAAGGGTGATATTTATGGCAGAACTCAAAACCTACTCAAAAGAAAAATTACTCGATCTTAAAGCTGCACTTCAGGAGGAGTACGATGCCTTTAAAGCGCAGGGGCTCAAGCTCGATATGTCACGCGGTAAGCCCGGCTCCGACCAGCTCGCAGTTTCAAACGGACTTCTCGATGCCATCACATCGAGGGATTGGGAGGATGACGCAAGCAACCACAGCCTCGAATACAGGAATTACGGTTTGCTTACCGGTATTATTGAATGTAAAGAAATTTTTGCGAAGCTTCTCAAGGTGCCTGTTTCAAACGTCATTATCTGCGGTAACTCAAGTCTCAATATGATGTTTGACTATATCACACAGTGTATGCTTACCGGCTCAGGTGCCGAGCCTTGGAAGGATCAGGGCGAAATCAAATTCCTTTGCCCCTGTCCCGGATATGACAGACACTTCGCTATTGCGGAATATTACGGAATCAAGCTCATTCCCGTCGATATGACTGACACGGGTCCCGATATGGATGCCGTTGAAGAGCTTATCAAAGACGAAAAGGTTAAGGGTATGTTCTGCGTTCCCAAATATTCGAATCCTACAGGCGTTACATATACGAGCGAAACAGTGGACAGAATCGCCGCCATGACTCCTGCGGCAAAGGATTTCAGAATTATATGGGACAATGCTTATATTATCCATGACCTTACCGATGAAACGGAAAAGCTTGACAATATTTTCGATGCTCTTAAAAAGTACGGTCATGAGGATATGGTAATCGAATTTACCTCCACCTCAAAAATTTCCTTCCCCGGTTCAGGTGTTGCGGTTCTGGCTGCCTCTGACAGAAATATTCAGATGATTATCGACCGTATGAGTGTGCAGACCATCGGCTATGACAAGCTCAATCAGTTCAGACACGTCAAATTTTACAGAGATGTAAAGGGTATAAAAAGCCATATGAAGCTTCATAAAAATATCCTTGCTCCCAAATTCAAAGCTGTCATCAATGAATTTGAAACTCAGCTGGGCAAATACGGAGTGGCAACCTGGACCAAACCGAAGGGCGGTTATTTCATCTCTCTTGACGTTATGGAGGGAACAGCCAAAAGAGTATATCAGCTCTGCAAAGAGGGCGGTGTTACTCTTACCACGGTGGGTGCTACCTTCCCTTACGGCTTTGACCCGAAGGATAAAAACATCCGTATCGCTCCTTCTTATCCTCCCGTTGACGAACTTCTCACTGCAACCAAGCTTCTTTGCATCTGTGTAAAGCTTGCAGCATGTGAAAAGCTTCTCGGAGAAAATAATTGTTAATTTTGAACTTTTACTTGTTATTAACCCTTGACTTTTTCGTGTTAAGGTGGTAGTATTAACGTATAGAATTATGTAATAGTATATTATTAGGAGGAATATTCTATGAAAAACTATCTTAAAAGCCTTCTTTGTATGCTTATGGTTCTTTCTGTAGTGTTTGCGCTTTTTGTTCCCGCATTCGCATCCGTTGACACTGCAACTGCAATCGTAATGGACAAAGCATACAGTGACAGCATCACTTCAAATGACGGCGAAGATTATTTCAAATTCACTACTACTCAGTACGGCAGAGTACGTCTCTACTTTACTACATCAATGAGACCTTTCACTGTTGCAATCTATGACTCAAAAAATACTGAGGTCAAAAAATGGATCACAACACGTTCAACCTCAGGTGATGTTGCATACAGCCAGACACTGGATGCAGGTACATATTATCTCAAGGTTACAGGTGAAGGTGCTTTAGGTGCCTTGGGTGCTTCCACAGGCTCCTACGATTTCAGACTTGCCTTTAACGCTGAAACAAAGGGTCAGACTGAAACAGACGCCGACAAAAACAACGAACTCAAGTATGCAAAGGAAATCAAAGCTGATTCCACCGTTTCAGGTAAAATCCTCAATGACGGTGAAAACGATTTCTACAAAATCGATGTAAAATCAGCCGGCTCAGTTACTCTTAAGTTCAAATCAAAGATGGAATATTACAGCATTTATCTTCTCAATGCAAACGGCAACTCCATCTGGTCAAAGGAAAACAATCAGTGGGATGCTTCCAAAAAGCAGAGAACTGACGAGTACAAACTTGAGCTTTCAGCAGGTATCTACTATGTAAAGGTAAACGGCATCGGCTCAAAGGGCACCCTTATCAAACTTCCCGTAAACTCAAAGGGCAGCTACAGCTTTGACTACAAATTCAAATCGGCAAACACATCCTCCGTTGAGCCTAACGATTCTATCGTTAATCCCAACAAAATTGCTTTCGGCAAAAAGATTGCAGGTCACCTTTCAATCACTGACAGCAAAGACTATTTCGAAATCACAGCACCCAAAGGCGGTGTTATGATCGGTTTCGTTTCATATCTTTCTTCCTATAACATCCGTATTCTCGACGCTGACAATAAGGAAGTATGGAGCAGCAAAAATAACGGCCTTGCAGAAAAGGCAACAAGCCGTAAGGACGTTCATGAATTTAACCTTGCAGCCGGCAAATACTTCATCGTAATCGACGGCGGCACAGGTAAGTACAACTTCGTTGTTTCAGAGGAAGTTAACCTTGCCAAAGTTAAGAACGTTAAATATACCAAAAGCGTTACAAACCTCAAGCTCACTTGGTCAAAGGTTGCAGGTGCAGACGGCTACGAAGTATTCAGATATGACGAAGCTAAAAAAGAATTCGTTAAGGTTGGCTCCACCACCTCAAAGAGATACCTTAAAATGAAAAAGCTCAAGGGTGGCACAACCTATGATTTCAAAGTAAGAGCATACAAAAAGATTAACGGCTGCTATGTTTACGGTGAGTTCAGCGAAGAAAAGTCAACCACCACAAATCCTGCAAGAGTAACTATCAGCAGCGTTAAGGCCGGCACAAAGAGTGCAACAGTTAACTGGAAATCAGTTAACGGCGCATCAGGCTACCGTATTTTCTACACCACAGACAGAGACTTTGACTATGCAACCAGAGTAATCGTTAAGGATGCAAAGGCTACCTCAAAGACAATCAGCAAGCTCAAGAGCGGCAAGAAGTATTACTTCAAAGTCAGAGCTTATAAGGTGTTCAACGGTAAAAACGTTTACGGTAACCTCAGCAAAATCAAATCTGTAAAGGTTAAATAATCATTTATGATTTCGGCAGGTATCTCACCTTACGGTGGGATGCCTGTTTTGTTTTAAAATCTCTTTTCTGCTATTGACTTATTTTTATCTTTGTGATAAAATCTACGAGATATGTTTTAAACGGCTGTGACCAAAAGGAGTAACACAGGGATGCTTTCAGAGAAAAGGTGGTTGGTGCGAACCTTTAGCTGAAATGTGCGAAGGTAGTTTGGTAGCTTCGGGAAGAAAGGCTTCGCCCTGTAGACCCCGACGTATTTTCTGCGTTAAAGATTTTGAGTGCGGTGTTTTCACCGAATTCAGGTGGTACCACGGTGTTTTCTCCGTCCTGATTTTTCAGGGCGGAGTTTTTAATTAATAAAAAATATCTTTAAATACAGGAGATGATTAAAATGGCAAAGGAACTTGCTAAACAGTATGATCCTAAAGACGTTGAAGACAGAATTTATGCTTCATGGCTTGAGGGTAAATACTTCCACGCAAAGGTTGATGAAACAAAGAAACCTTACACTATCGTTATTCCCCCTCCAAACATCACAGGACAGCTTCATATGGGTCATGCCCTTGATAATACTCTTCAGGATATTCTCGTCCGTTTCAGAAGAATGCAGGGCTATGATACTCTTTGGCTTCCCGGCACGGACCATGCCTCCATCGCTACCGAGGCTAAAATCGTAGAAGCTATGAAGGCTGAAGGCATCTCAAAGGAGGACCTCGGCAGAGAGGGCTTCCTCGAAAGAGCATGGGATTGGAAAGCACAGTACGGCGGCAGAATTATCGAACAGCTTAAAAAAATGGGTTCCTCCTGTGACTGGGACAGAGAACGTTTTACTCTCGATGAAGGATGCTCAAAGGCTGTCAAGGAGGTTTTCGTAAATCTTTACGAAAAAGGTCTCATTTACCGCGGCGAAAGAATTATTAACTGGTGTACTCACTGTAAAACCTCTATTTCCGATGCGGAGGTTGAATATGAGGAGCAGGACGGTAATTTCTGGCACTTTCGTTATCACTTAAAGGATGAAGACGGCTACATCGAAATTGCCACCACCCGTCCCGAAACCATCCCCGGTGATACCGCTATCGCTGTTCACCCCGAAGACGAAAGATACACTCATCTTATCGGTAAAACAGTTGTTATGCCCGTTATCGGCAGAGAAATTCCCATCGTGGCTGACTCTTATGCTAAAATGGACAAAGGTACCGGTGCCGTTAAAATCACACCCGCTCATGACCCCAACGACTTTGAGGTAGGTATTCGCTGTAATCTTCCCGTTCTCAACGTTATGACCGACGACGGCTTTATGAACGAAAAGGCAGGCAAGTATGCCGGTATGAGCCTTATGGAATGTCGCAAAGCTATCATCGCTGATCTTGATGCTGCGGGTGCGCTCGTAAAAATCGAGCCCACAAAGCATGAGGTTGGCACCTGCTATCGCTGTCACACCTCCGTTGAGCCCAGAGTATCAAAGCAGTGGTTCGTTAAAATGGAGCCTTTGGCAAAGCCTGCTATCAAGGTAGTGCGTGACGGCAAAGTTAAGTTCATTCCCGAACGCTTTGATAAAATTTACTATAACTGGATGGAAAACATCCGTGACTGGTGTATTTCACGTCAGCTTTGGTGGGGTCACAGAATTCCCGCCTGGTACTGCGCTGACTGCGGTGAAATCACTGTTTCAAAGGAAACTCCCGATAAGTGCTGTAAATGCGGCAGTGCAAACATCACTCAGGACCCCGACACTCTTGATACTTGGTTCTCTTCGGCTCTTTGGCCCTTCTCGACCTTAGGTTGGCCCGAAAAGACTCCGGAGCTTATGCATTATTATCCCACGAGCACTCTCGTTACAGGCTACGATATCATCTTCTTCTGGGTTGCCAGAATGATTTTCTCTGCCTGCGAGCAGATGGGCGAAGTACCCTTTGACACCGTATTTATTCACGGTATTGTCCGTGACGAGCTGGGCAGAAAGATGAGTAAGTCTCTCGGCAACGGTATCGACCCGCTTCTCGTTATCGACAAATACGGAGCTGATGCTCTTCGCTTTACTCTTGCCACAGGTAACAGCCCCGGAAACGATATGCGTTATTCCGATAAAAAGGTTGAAGCATCCCGTAACTTCGCAAACAAAATATGGAATGCTGCCCGCTTTATCCTTATGAACCTTACCGAAGAGGAAAAGGCACCTCACATTCCTGCTGACCTTGCCCTGGAGGATAAGTGGATTCTTTCTCAGTTCAACAGACTTGCTAAAGAGGTTACCGATAATCTCGATAAATTTGAGCTCGGTATCGCAGTACAGAAGCTTTACGATTTCATTTGGGATTTATTCTGCGACTGGTACATCGAGCTTGCCAAAATAAGACTTCAGAAGGGCGGCGCTGAGGCCGAGACAGCCCGTGCAGTTCTCGTTTATGTAATGAGCGAAACACTTAAGCTTCTCCATCCCTTTATGCCCTTTATCACCGAGGAAATTTGGCAGACACTTCCTCACGACGGCGAAACCATTATGCTTTCTGCATGGCCTACCTTCAGTGAAGAGTTAGTCTTCACCGAGGATGAGGAAAAAATGGGAATCATTATGGATGCCATCAGAGCAGTCCGTAACAGACGTTCAGAAATGAATGTACCTCCCTCAAGAAAGGCTCATGTTTACATCGCTACGGATAAAAAGGATATCTTTGATTTAGCAGTTGTATTTATGCAGAGACTTGCTTCCGCTTCCGATGTTACCGTAGGTGACAGCTTCTCCATCGACGGCAGCGTTAGCATTGTTACAGCCGATGCAAAGATTTACATTCCCATGGGCGACCTTGTTGACTTCGAGGCTGAAAGAAAGCGTCTCATGAAGGAAAAGGAAGCAGCCGAAAAGAAGCTCGCACAGATTAACGGTAAGCTTAATAACCCCGGCTTCCTCGCCAAGGCTCCTCAGAATGTTATCGACGGACAGAAGGCAGATGCAGAAAAGCTCACCGAAAAAATCAAGATGATTGACGAAAGTCTTGCATCATTAGGATAATAAAATAAACTAAGCCATTGTAAAGGTTACAATAACCGATACAGTGGCTTTTGATTTATTTTCGTACCGTAGGGGCGACCATTGGTCGTCCGTTTTAAACCGCCGATTTACATTACAGAAACAATGAACTTTTTTATTTACATTTTAACTTACCTGTGCTATATTAAAATTAAAGGAGGAGATAAATATGAAAAAATACATCAAAGAATTAATAATATGGTTTATACAGCTCTTTATGTTTTATATCTTTCCCTTCTTCGGCGGCCCTACGGACGGTATGGGAATAGTGGTGGTGCTAATCTTCTCCACATTTATTCTTTCACTGTTAATGGGCACTCTTTCAGAGCTTAAGGCTAAATATTCTCATCCGCTGAGTGTAGCTGTCGTTTTCATCCCCACGGTTATGCTTCATTATAATGAGAGCGCATTAATACACTCTGTATGGTATCTGGTAATTTCCGCTGTCGGTGTGGCTGTAGGCTCACTGATAAGATTAGCAGTAAAGAAAATCAAGAGGACATAATATGAACTTACGACTTGCAAATGAAAAAGACCTGCCTGCACTTCACTGTCTTTTCGCATCCATTACCCGAAAACTTGACAGCGAGAATATCAGCATATGGGACGAAATCTATCCCGACTGCGTCTTTCCCGACGATATAAAAAGAAAAAGCCTTTTTGTCCTTGAAGAGGAAGAGAAGCTTATTTCCGCCTTTGCACTCTGCCCGCCTCAGGAGGACGAGGGGAGTATAGTGTGGGAAAACCTTAATGCCAAAGGCATTTACCTTTTCCGATTCGGCGTGGCACCCGATTGCCTTAAAAAGGGCATCGGCACCCGCATGCTTAAGGAAGCAGAAAGAATAGCCAAAGAAAGAGGAGGAGAATACCTTCGTCTTTTAGTGGTGGATTATAACATACCTGCCATTAAATTTTATGAAAAGAACAGCTACAAAAAGGCTGAGGGCTATTATGTGAAAGATCAGGACGGCTTGATTCTTAAGGAGTACGGTTACGAAATCAAATTATAAGGGGTGATAAATATGAAGAAAGATCGCTTCGAATTATTCTCTAAAATAAGCCTGTGGATAACGGCTTTTTATTTCTTTTCAAATCTTATTGTTCTCCCTCTGTGGTGGGGAACACCAACATTTAATATATTTTATGGTGTGTTTCTGATGCCCTTTTATATCGACCTGTTTACATGGCATATTTTCGGTATATTCTCTTTGGTTGCTTTCATCGTAAAGATAGTTATGTGGGCGAAAAGGGGAGAACTGTTTAAAAAGAAATCCATCGTTAATCTTATCCTGCATTTGCTTTTCACCGTTGTAGCCTTCGGTGAGATATGGTGGGTTTTCGCTGAAAGCTTCTGATTTTAATACATAAAAATAACCGCCGCTTTTACAGTGACGGTTATTTTTTTATCTGGTTATTTCATCATCTTTCCGTACTTAATCTGATTAACGGTAAATCCGCCAAGCAGAAGTACGAGTATAACAGGCAGGAACACTATAACCGTAATAGCTAAACCGATAACCACACCGGGTCCCTTATTACTCTTTACGAAGCCGACCTTGTGTCCTTCCTTCGGGGGAAGGTTGTCGTAAAGGTTAAGCACAGCCTTTTCGTCGCAGATGCCGGGATTGTAAAGAAGTGGCTCAACAAGACTCTGCACAGAGGTGGCACCCTTGAGAATACTGCTTATCTTGATACCGAAAAGCTTCAGTATGCTGTCGATGACGGCGAGAATGCCCATAGTAATTTTGTATTCTGCCGTATCGGGTGAATAGGGGGAATCACCGCCGTAGAGGTTTCTTACCAATGAAACGATGAAATCCACTACCTTTTCATCCTTGATGTGAGCATAGTCACTCTTTTTGAGACCGCTTTCCTTTTTGACTAATTTTGCCACGGTGCCAATTTTGAGTTTGGACAAAAGCTTCGCAAAGGGCTTGATTATCCAACCGATTTTGTAAATAAGCTTTTCTTTTACGCTGAAGGCGGTAGCCATACGTGCAAATTCGGGAATATCATTCCCCGCCGCAGCTATAACTCTTTTTATCATACCGAAAAATTTGTCTTCGAGATGTTCTTTGAGGGGTCTTCCGTCAATATCACATTTAACATCAGCGGCTTTTACATCAATTTTGCCCTCTGCGGGCATAAAGGTTACCTGACGGAAGGTGGCGGGATAGCCTACGGCAGCGGCAGTGGTAATGTCGTAAAAAACCTTTCCTTTTTCCGTGTACTTGTAGGAAATGTCCTGCATATGTGTGTGTCCTGTAAACATATAATTGAGTCCCATTTCGGTGAATTCGTCGATTCTTTTCTCGGCTTCACCCATAATGTTTCCGCCGCCGATTATTTTATAAAAGGGTGAGGGAGAAAGCATGGGATGATGGGTCATGGGAATAATGAACTGACCGTTTTCCTGTGCATCCTTTATCTGCTGCGTAATCCATTCGAAGCAATCATCGGAAAAACCGCTGGCACCCTTGTGGTTCCTGTCGTCATTGAGAGCAAAAAGACGGTAGCCGTCGCATAGCTGTACCACATAGCTCATGCTGTCTCTGTGGACGGAAATGGCTTCATCGGGGCCGAATTCGCGGTACATATCCCAAAGCTCGTCTCTTTTTACTGCGGGCACCGTAACCGCTTCGTCACCGTTGTATCTTCTGGTCACGTCACCGTCGTGAAAATCGTGAGTGGCGGTGATTACGTAAACTCTTTTGCCTCTTTTTTTGAGTGAGCGTAAAAGCTTTATAACGCCCTCGTGAGCCTCTTTTTCCGCCATGGTTGTAACGTCACCCGAAACGAGCACCGTCTCACATTCGTCCTCAGCCAACTGATTCATAAGAGCTGTGAGAATTTCTTCGCAGTTCAAAAGGTCATTTGGGGTCTTTGCGTTTTCCTTTTCAAAGCCCTTTCCGCTGATGCCTGTTTCCTTTGAGTAGTAGTGAATATCGGAAATAATGTTTACTTTCAAAGGCTTAATGCTTTCGTACATATTTTTTCTCCTTTTATTTTCTTTTGATTATGATTTTGTGGCTTTGCTTATATGCGCTTTCAAGAGCTACGGTTAACTGTCCCTTGTTCTGTCTGAGCGGGATTTTTTCTCCGTCGAGAGTGCAGATATATTCATAATGTTCATCCATAACGCACAGCAGAGTGAATTTATCGTTTGTGCCGTAGTAGGTGAAATCGATTTCAGCCGCCGTTTTATCTTCGTTAAAGCTTACCTTATCGAGATAAGTGTCAAAGCCTGTATTTACCCGTCCCGGTGTGTAGTAAGCCTTCACCCACATATTGATGGGGGTGGACAGTCCGCCGAAATTATGGAACCAACCGCCGCAGCCTGTAACCGTGTTAACCATTTCGAAAGTGTAATAGCTTTCGTCTACCTCTCTTTTCCATATATTGAGAGCCAAATGGGCGATATCGTAAGCGAAATCGCTTTCACCGCAATCGAGCATGCTTTTCCAAATAAACCACTGATGGGGGAACCAAATGTTACCGTTCCAATAGCCGTTGATTTTGTAGTAGCTTGCACTTTTATCCACGGCGCTGATGCCGAAGGGTGTGTACATTTCTTTTTCATTGGTCAGATGTGCGATTATCTTATTCTTTTGATTTTCGTCGCATACGCCGGCTATAATCGGGTAAATGCCGTCAAGACCTTTATTGAGGTTTTCGCCGTCGGGGGTGGTGTATTTCACGGTAGGCTCGTAATTTTCGTCGTGAAGAACATAACTGTAATATCCGCTTTCCTCGTCCCAGGAATATTTATTGAGGGCCTCCGTCAGGTCAGAGCAATCCTTTTTATATTCCTCTGCATCCGCATTTTTTCCGAGCTTGTCTGCCATAATAGCGAGTATTTTACCGAAACGGATAACCTGAGAGGTGGAAATCACGGGAGCGGCCTTGTCACGCAGCTCGTCTGCCTTCATAGCCATTTGGGCGGGATAGTCGTCCATACCGCTTGAGGAATAGAAGTAATCATAGGTGGTGAGAAGTCCGCTTTTGAATTTTGCCGTGGTGGAGCCTCTTATTTTACCGCGGAGAAAAAGATAATAAAGTCTTGCTCTGGAGTAGTAGGAGAGAAGCCTCTCTTTGTCGTTTGTGCTTTGGAGCATTTCATAAAGCTGATAAATCTGCACGGGGACGGGGGAGCCGTGATGCAGAAAGGCATAATCCGGATTGTCCTCGGTGCTTAGATAGGTGTCGATAATATATTCGGCAAATCTCGGTGCGATTTCGTTCATGCCGAGACCGATGAAGCCTGAATCCCATGTATAAAGGCAATCCCAACGTTTGCCGGGGGTGTGGTGAATGATGAATTCTCCGTGTTTGTAAATGGGATAAACCACATTTGTCATAACCGTGGCGGCTAAAATCTGATTGCTTAGTTTATATTTTTCGCCCTCGCTGTTAAGCTTGATGTCGATGGCTGTCTTTTTCATTCCGGTATAAAGCTTTTCATATTCCTCTTCGGTGGTGTATTCTGCTTCACCCTTTGAGATTACCGCATACTGTACAGCCTTACCGTGAGGCTCAACGAAAATGGTATGGCTGATGGCGTTATGGAAAAAGCCGTTATCGCTGTGCTTTCGGTTAAAAGCACCGGTAAAACTTTCCGTAACATCGTCAAAGGTTTCGTCTGCATTTGAAAGCCTTGCCGTCATACAGTCCTCAAGTGCTCCGGTTCCGATTTCTCGGAAACGGGTGTTATCATCGAAAACACGAAGACGGTATTCACCCTCAATTTTATTGTATCTGAGGGTGGTTAGCCAACCTTTGTCCTGCTTTTGATTTCTGATTTCGGGCGTGAAATCAACCTTTTCCGTGGTGACACGGATTTTTTCTTTATCTTCTCTTTCGGTAACGGCGAAAAAGTCAAATTCTGCCGCACCCGTACCCTCGGAAACGAGAGAGATTTCGAAATTACCTCCGGTGACAGCACCGATGGGAACATAAATAATCTCAGGGTCGTCACAGGGCGTAAAGGTTATCTTCCTGTCACCGTTCAGAATAAAGGTAGCTGTATTTTGGCTGTTTATGTAATGAACGCCCACCTGCTTGCCCTGCTCGTAAAAAATATCACTGGTTCTGTATCGGATGGCCAAAACAGCGTCTTTATAGTCATTTTTGAGGTCAAGATTATATTTTACCCTGTCATTTTTTTCGCCGCCGAAGGGCTTTATGACTCTGTGGGGCATGTGCCATTTTTCCGCTCTGTCACCGAGACCCTTTTCTGCCGTAAAGCGTTTGTCGAAAAATTCACCCTTTTTTCTGCCGTCCGCATTCTGCTCATCCCATGGACGGGGGGTGCTGTATACATATTCGCTGTAATTAACTGCGTTGATAAAGTCGCATTTTTCGGGTAAGCTTACCTCTGTGTAAGAGTCCTGGGGATACTCTGCCGAAGAAAAATAATTGACCACGCAGTTTTTTATTATATCCGAATTGTTGACTATCTCCGTTCTTATTAAAAAACTGTTTTCTGTAATACAAACGTAAGACACATCCGCATACACTTTATCTTTCCATTCCAGATCGTGTCTGTAGGAATAAAAGCTGTAATCCTCATTTGAAAGCCATGGATGGTAAGCGGAGGGGAGTGTAACATTGGGCACTCTGATATCAAATGCCGAAACGGCGGGACAGGTGCAAAGGTCAAATCTTATGCCGTCGTATTTTTCGTGCTTTGCGATATTTGAAATACCCGCATATTTTTTGCTGAAAGGTCCCCACCCTCGGAAAATTCCGAATTTATCCTGCATGTCCGATTCTCCTTTGTTTGCATATTTAGGTTTATTATACTATATTGTGTCTTTTTATGTCAACGGAATATTAAAGCATTTTTCAGTCGTAAAACACAAAAATTCAGTACAGTTTGTGGATTTGTGATACGACTGTTAAAAACTATTAAATTTTATGAATAATAAAATATTTTATAATAAAACTTGAAAAAAAGACTTGAATTTTATTAAATGTGGTGATATAATCAAATCAAAGTAGGAAACAAAAACATCCCAATGGAGGTAAACATTATGAAAAAATTATTATCCGTACTTTTAGCTGTTCTTATGCTTTTCAGTGCAGTTGCCATGACAGCATCCGCAGCAGATTTAACCGTAGAAGATGCCTTCGGCATTATGGGTAACACCACTGCAGGAAGCAGCAAACAGCACGTTATCATTCATTACAATACCGGTGAGTTTAAATTTTTGAACGCTGTACCCGTTTATGACGGTCAGGGCGGCTTCAAAAACGAAGACAATGTTTGCGGTTCATATTACCGCATCCCCAGAAACTCCGATGAGCTTTATGTCGGTTATGTTATGCAGCTTCCCTTAATGCAGGCAGGCGAAACAATGAGCTTCAACAGCTGGTTCTGCACAGCAAACGGCAGATACTATCCCGCAGGTGTTGCTACTGAAATCACTGCTGACATGATCAATACAGAGAGCGGCTGCATCGAGCTTTTGGCCTACGGTACCCCCTCACAGCCCGCAGAAGACACAATGGGTAAGGTTGTTGATATTCTTACCCGTATCTTCGGTGCTATCCTTGGTCTCCTTTTCTTCAACGGCAGAACTGAAGCAGGTGTTCAGTTTATGCAGGAACTCCTTGGCGGTATCCTCGGTTAATCAGTTTTACATATTCCGGTCGCTGTGCTTAGCATAGCGACCTTTTTTGACTTAAGGGAGGAATTGATATGAAAAAACTTATCTCGCTTGTTTTGTCGGTGATTATGCTTTTCGGCCTTTGTGCCCCTGTGTCTGCTGCTGCGGAAGGACCGTTTCCAAACAGCGACTTTTATACATCGGGCGATTATACACTTCATTACAGAGTATTTGAGCCTGAGGGAAAGGCGGAAAAGCAACTTCTTCTCATCCATGGCTTTTGCCTTTCCACGGTGTCTCTTGAGGGTGTGGCAAATGAATATGCCAAAAAGGGTTACAGAACGGTTTTGGTTGATGCGCCTAATTTCGGTTATTCCTCCAGAGAATCGTCTGCCACAGATTTGGTCTCCCGTGAAAAGCTTATCGGCTCGCTGATGTCTTCTTTAGGAGGAAAATGGATTGTCGGCGGTCATTCCATGGGTGGCGGTATAGCTGTTAATCTTGCCTGTGATTATCCCGAAACGGTTACGGGACTTGTGCTTTTTGCACCGCAAACCTCTGCCCATACCGAGGGTACTCAGCAAAATCAGGCTGTCACCTTTGTTATGCAGATTGTTTATAATCTTATTCTTAAGCTTTGCCTTAAGCTTCCGTTTTTGGTCAGACTTTTTGTTTCCGTGAGCTTCAGCGATTCGGAATATGCCAAATCCTATGACCTTACCCGTGTCACCGATCCGCTTGCTCTTCCCGGCACCGGTGCAGGTGTTGCCACCATGACCACACACACCAAAGGCCCCGAATTTGATAAGCTGAAGGTACTTGATATCCCGTGCGTTATTATTACTGCTGAAAACGATAAGGTTGCCATGGCAGATAATCTTCAGGCTGTTATCGATAATGCTCCCGCTGACACGGAGCTTTATACCTTCTCTCAGGGCGGTCATATGATGATGGAGTATGCTCCCGCACAGGTCGCCGCCAAAACCTTTGCTGTCATCGAAAGAGCGGCTTGAAGCTTTGTTTTGTACTCTTAAACAAATCTGATTGATAAATATGAAAACAGATGTATTTCGGTTGAAACCAACTTTAATACATCTGTTTTTTTGCTTGTGGACAGTTTTTTATACTATTATTTTCTTGCCTTAATCTGACTGATAACGATGTGACCTATACCTTTTACACCTTTTCTGATGTATTGACCCAAATTTTTATTAAAGCCTGTCATAACGGGATTTTTGAGATCGGCCTCGCTTTTTCCGTCTGCCTTGCTTTCTCTTACGCTTATATTATCCTTTGTATAGGGTGCGATGGCTGAGTCTTCGGGAGCCGTAATGAGAGAACCGTCAGCGAAGGCGCATATTTCCTCACGTTCCTTTTCGCTCAAACCGTCACTTCCCATCGGATAAAGTCCGAACATAGCCGTTTCACTGCTTCCGTTGTAAGAGGGTGCTATGCTTTTTCCCTGAGCGGCGACGAGAGTGTAGGCATCCAAAATTTCTCCCTTTGCTCTGCTCCAATGATTTCTCTGTTTGCCGTAATAGGTGCCGAAGGGATTCATTCTGACTCTTTTATCCTTTTCCAATCTCATGGGACAATGTGCCATGGAGGAAAGCACCTGACGGGCGTTGGCCAAAATAAGACCGCCCTTTTCGTCATATAAACCGACAAAACCGCCTGTAAGCTGATGGTTAAAGGAATCGAGTGAGCTGTTTAGCGGATCGCATTCGGGGAAGGATTGTGTTCTGAAAGAGGAAACATCATCCATAAAGTTTCTCTTTATAACGGAAACATCACCGTCGAAGGCGGGTGTAAGCTGGAAAGGTGCCGTCTCTGTCCATTTCATATCCGTAAATCTGCCCAAAGAGGAATTTTCTGTGGAAATGGAGGTGGTTTCCTCCGTATAGGGATAATTAACCGTAGTTCTCACGAAAATACCGTCTGAGAAATCCGTTTTAAAAAAGTCAAAGATAAAAGAGCCTGATTTGAGCTCGTCGGGCAAATGAATTTCACCGGTTATTCTTATACCCTCGCCGTCGCCTGCCATATTCAGGGGAGCAACCTTTCTGTCCGTGAAAAAGTATTTGTTTTCGTTGTAGGTAATAAAGGAGCTGAGAAAATCTCTTTTTCCGATTACTCTTCCGTCGGAAATTACCTGCTCTACTGTACCCTTTGAGGTGAAATCTATCCTCATACGCTTCGTTTCGACGGAGTGCTTAAGCTTTCCTGCTTCCTTTTTACCGTCAAAGGTCACCTCAATTTCGTACTTATCTTTAATCTCTGTGAATTTCATCATTATAAAAGCTGAGCTGCATTGGCTGTCAGCGGCGACAGCCGAAAAGCTTTCCAATCCGTCTGCCTTTATATTGAGTGTGGAAATGTCGTTTATATCCTCTTTGATTTCAACCTGAACACATTGTAAATCGGAGCCTGTTATATTGTGCAAAGTTATTTTTTTCGTTTCCGGCATAGCGGAAAGCTCCTTTTCCGTTACCCTGTCGCCGTATTCCAAAGCGGTTTTTTCTCTCTGTATGTTGAGAACGGGGGTGGCAAGACCGAAATGTGTCGTCGAAAGCAACAATATACGGTCATCAAAGGAGGGGGAAAGACTGTCCTTTTCACTTGTGACCTTTGCCATCATTCTCGCTCTTTCCAATCGAGTCCATATCTTTCTGTTAAAGGGCTTTTCTGCCCAGGAAGCGTATCCGGTGAAATTTCCGTCGGCTGTGTCGTGAGTGAAATCTATCTGACCCACTGCACCGTGATTTTTCAGATATCCGCCCGGTGTATCAAAGACTATATAGGGCAAATCTGCAATTTCTGTCACCAGACCGTGAATGCCGTCTGTATTTGCAATTTTTCCCGTAAGAGGACCCAAATCCATAGTTTCCCAAAAAATGGCATCGGCATCCATGTTAATGAACAGGAAAAGGTCGCGGTTTATTTCGCCGCTTTCCTGCTTTTTTCTCAAATCCTTTACCCAAGCACGCAAACATCCCGCATCGCATACATCCGAGTTGCTGTAGGTGGGGATAATCGTCATGCTTTCGCCCTTATAGGTATAGGTGAGGGGATTGAAGCCGATTTCATCGGGAAGCTTAGGGACGATGGTACGGAAAGCATCAAAGGGGACTGCACTGTAATAAAGGCAAAGTGCCTTTATGCCTAATTTATTGTAAAGGCTTACCTGAGAGGGGGTGAACATAACCTCCTGAGGACGGACGATTTTTTCGCATTTTCCGAATATATCCTGCAAACCGCTTCCGTTTTTGTTTGTGATTGCCAAATTTATGCTTTCGCAGAATTCATCCTCTGTCATGGCGGAAAGAGCACCGTTATTGTATCCCATTATGATATTTTCATCGCCGTATTTTTCTACTCTTTCCTTCATTTTTTCTATAATATCGGGAGCATATTCCGGCAAAATTTTCTGCAGTGAAAAAAAGTTCTCCGTATCCCAGGTACCCTTGACAGGTATTCCTTTTTCGTTAAAGTCAGTCAGCACATCCAATATCTTTCTTATAATTCTGATATCGGAGCCGAAGCCTAAATTGTCGTTTGTGTCTCCGCGATAGGAGTGATAGCAGTTTACGTGAAAGCCGTATGCCACGTGAATGTTGTTTTCTTTCATATTTTCCTCCATGAATTTTATTTTTTGAGTATATCATATATACGCTTCTCTTTCAATGGGACTTAAAAGAAAACTGACACCCCGAAGTGAAGTGTCAGTCGCTTGTTTGTTATGTATTAAAGAGAAGAAAGAATCGAAATGATGAAATCGATAGCGGTTTTGCAGAATTCGAGAACCGTAAGAGCAATCTTTATAAGGAAGCAAGGCTCTTCTTCGGGTGTTTCCTCTGCGGGTGCGGTGGTGGTTGTGTCTGATGCAGCTTCGGTTGAAGGCTCTGCGGTGGTCGTTTCCGTGGTGGGAGCGACGGTGGTTGTCTCCGTAGTGGGAGGCTGTGTGGTGGGTGTTTCTGTAGTGGGTGCAGTGGTGGTTACGGTGGTGGACTCTGTGGTAGCTTCTGTTGTTTGCTCAACCACGGGTGCCAACTCTTTGATTTCCGCTGTTACAGCACCTAAAACGAAGCCTGCGGTGAAAAGGATTGCAACGGTAATTACAATCACGATGGTTTTCTTTACAAGTAAATTATTCTTATCCATTTTTTACTCTCCTTAATGTTTATACTCAAATAACAATATAATCCACTTATCATTTTACCATACTAATTCGTTTTGGTCAATTGTTATTTTGATTTTTTTTCAAATAAAAAAGCCTCTGTAGTTGACATAATTATCAAAAGACTGGGAAGATAGGTTATCCATGTTATAATATATGCGGTGTGCATCATCTGTTCGCTTAAAAATGCGGGCTGTAAATTACGCAGCCCCACACCCAAATCGCCGATAACGAGCAATATCATGCCTGTAAGATAAAGCAGATTATTCCTGCTTTTATTTCGGCTGTAGTTTTCGATGCAATGAGCGATATTTATGCATATAAAAACACCGTAGGATAAAATAAGGGCCAAGCCTGTGCCTTTGAGGGTAAGTCCGATTATAAAAAGGATAACAGCGGGAAGAGCTCTTTTAAGTATTTCTGTTTTTATACTTTTGCCGCTTATGAATGAAAGTCTTAAGGTGTGGATTATCTGAATTATAACATACGTTCCTATGCCGTAAAGGGGCTTATTGAGTAAAAGAAAAAATATATCTGCAATAACCGTAAAGAAAAATATGGCCGTTACACACCTGTTTTCCTTGCTTTTACCTGCACCGATGCTGAAAGCGGCGACGAGGAAAACAGCAATAAATTTCAGCACCTTAGGCTTACCGAAAGAAAAAATATCTCCTGATAGAAATAAAAGATATAATATTCCCTCGACAGCTAAGAACAAATAAACAGCTATCCTTTTCATTTATTTCACTTCCTTTGCTTAATCATAGCATAATTTGAATCTGAACGCAATTAATTTCAAAATATTATAATTATAATATTGAATTTACGGCGGCAATATGTAATAATATAGCTGTAAATCGGAGGATGAGGCTGAAAAGAGCTTTTTATTCTGCCGTTTTTCAGGCAAAAGATAAAGGATGATGGATATGATAAAAATACTCGCAGTAGATATGGACGGCACCTGCCTCGACTCAAAAGGACAAATGGCACCCGAAACAGTAAAGGCACTTAAAGACGCTTCGGATAAAGGTGTGCTTGTGGTTCCCACCACAGGCAGATGCATAAACTGTCTGCCAAAGGCTTTAAAAAATCAGGATTTTTACCGTTATATTGTTTCTTCAAACGGCTCTCTCGTGGTGGATACGAAAGACGGAAGCACTGTATTTGAGGCCTGCTTTGACAGTAAAACGGGCGCTGAAATTTTAGAAAAGCTCAAAGGTATGATCATTTTTAAGGCCGCTCATATAAACAGAGATTTTTATACTCAGGGCAGAATAGTACAGTTTATTGTAAAAAAATTTTTCAATGATGATTCGGTAAATATAGTGTATGTCCGTAATATGAAAAAATATATTACAGAAAACAGTCCCAAGATAGAGGAGCTGCAGCTTTTTTACAAAGAGAGCGGAAGCTACCGTGAAAAAATAAAGGAAATACTTATGGACTACCCCGAAATTACTGTGGCACATTCAAAGGGCTATGCCGAAATTTATGATAAAAAAGGCTCAAAGGGTACGGCACTTCTTGCTCTCGGTGAAGCTTTGGGAATTACTGCCGATGAGATAGCCTGTATCGGTGACGAAGAAAACGATATCTCCATGTTCGATGTTGCCGGGCTTCCCATGGCTATGGGTAACGCTATTGATGCCATTAAGCAAAGAGCCAAGGTAATTCTTCCCACCAATGACGAAAAGGGAGTCGTCACCGCCGTTTACGATTACATACTTAAATAAATGAAATCCCTCACCTGTCGGCTGAAAGGTGAGGGATAGTTGTTTTTTTATGCGGAAATTATTCCGCCGCCTCCATTTTTGCTCTCTGTTCGAGAACTGCGGAGTGAATATCTTCTTTGGTTTTACCGGTGAGCTTGTAAAAGAAGAAGGGCACACCGGCAAGGAACATCATTATACCGTGAACGATGGTGTAAAAGAACAGAAGAGTTACCTTTGTTTCGAGACTCTGGACGGGGTTAGGCATAAGGTCTGTCGGCTGAATATAGCCGATGATGGAATGTTCACCGTAGAGAATAAGCGGAGCGAGGGAGCTTGCGATGGTGCCGCTGATAAGAGTGCCGATGCCGATAACGAAGGGGAAAGAGGCATCGAGACGTTTGCCGGTTTTAAGCTCGATGGTTTCGAGCACATCAGCCTGGAACATGGAGGGGAGAAGATTCGATGCACCGAACTGAAGACCGATAAGGAAAAGGAACACGATAAACACTATCTGCAAAACGCCTGTACCTGTTTTGAAATATGTGTAGCCTACACCGAAAGCGATACAGTTTGCACAAAGGGAGTAAATGCCGCTGGCAATGTAAAGCTGACGGGCATCGAACTTTTTAAGCAGGAAATTGATTACGAGCATACCTACAGCGGTACCGATACCGACGGGGAGAACGAAAAGAATTTTCTTTGAAACGTCACCTAAAACCGCGGCGGCGATAAAGGTTTCCATATAGGTTGCAAGACCTCTGAAGGATTTGAGAAATTCAGAGAAAATGATTGTCCATGCATATTTGTTTTTTATGATATCCTTAAAGCCGGAAATGGGATTCTGTTTCTTTTCGGTGTAAACCATTCTTTCACGCACGAGTCTCATACCCAAAAGAACGGTAATAATACCCACCACAGAGCAAAGAGCAGCCGAAATTATGTACTGCAAACCCTCCACACTCCTGATGCTTGTGCCTGTAACCGCTTCGATAAGCTCAGGGTTATCCTTGCTCCATATCAGACCGATAACCAACAATATTACAACGGGTGCGGAATTACCCACAGCAGAGGAGATACTTCTGAAAGAAAGTACCTGATCACGCTCTTTGAGGTTTGGTGTCATAACATTGGCTATCATGTTTATGGAATTTCCGAAGGTACAGAAAACACCCCATAAAACAGCTAAAGTGATGACGTAGATGAAAAGCATTGATTCCGAAAGTCCGGGAGGTGCCCAAAAGGAAAGAACCATAACTATCGACATAGGTATGATAACGAGTGTCGTAATAGGCTTGAATTTTCCGCCCTTACCCATCTTTCTTCCGTCAATGTACATAACGATAAAAAAGTTGAGCACGAAGGGGATTACGCTTGTGAGCAAATTGAAAAGTGAGGTTTGCTCTTCGGGGAGACGCAGAACGTTAACCAAATAAGCGTTTCTGTTGCCTCCGACCATACCTGTCATTGTGGTGTAGAAAAATACGCCGATAAGATAAAGAATAAACTCGGCCTTTCCCACATGCTTTTTTGACTCTCCGTCATAAACGGGAGCACCGGTTAATGCGTTGGACATAAAGCTTTCTCCTTTTTCTCTTTTATAATAATTACCTATATAATACTTGATTTGTTCCTTTAAAGCAAGATAAAATGCACAAAAATATGTAAACTTTTTAATAATTAAAATATAAAATTAACAAAGAGTTGTCAAATAGTTACTTTTAAGATAAAAATGTGATATTATTAATCTCAGGAAGGTGATGTATATGTCAAAATATCCCATAAGTAAAGATTACGGTATATTCCGTTTTTTTAAACCGCCGGTCGTTAAACCGCTTTTTTCCGTGGCGGCAAAGGTTTTGTCTGCCCCCTCATTTCTTTTTAAGGATGAAGCTTTTGACGTAAAGGAAAAAAAGGTAAAAAGCTTTGACGGATATGAGCTGACAGTCTATGTGATTTCACCCAAGGGCGTAACAGAGCCTTGTCCTTGTCTTGTTAATTTCCATGGCGGAGGCTTTGTTTTCGAGGGTGCCTTTCATCATTACCGATTGGCCATGGCTTATGCGAAAATGACGGGCTGTAAGGTGATTTACGTTAAATACCGTCTCGGTCCGGAATGGAAATTCCCCGTACCCATGGAGGATTGCTATGCCGCTTTGGAGTGGGCTTATGAAAATGCGGAAAGCTTGGGAATAGACAAAAATAACATCGCTGTGGGCGGTGACAGCGCGGGCGGTACTTTGTCTGCGGCGGTCTGTCTTATGAACCGTGACAGAAAAAGGGGAATTCCCATCCGTTTTCAGCTTTTGGTTTATCCTTTTCTTGATATGAGAAACGAAAGTGCTTCGGCCAAAAAATACACGGATACACCGATGTGGAATTCATCTCTTACCGCCAAGGTAAAGCCTTTGCTTATGCCTGACGGTGAAATTAACCGTTCTTATATTTCGCCTGTAGAAAGTGAAAATTTTTCTGATTTACCTCCCGCTTATATCGAAACGGCAGAGTTCGACTGTCTCTATGATGACGGTTTACTCTATGCCGAGCTGCTTAAAAAAGCGGGTACAGAGGTTGAGATTTTCGAAACGAAGGGTACTATGCACGGCTATGATATAGCTCTTAAGTCACCTATGGCGTTCAGAGCCGTGAAAAAGAGAACTGATTTTATGAAAGAGATGTTTAATTTCGAATAAAGGATGTTTTTATGTTATTTATACTTATCGTAATTTACATTGTTTTTATATCTCTCGGTCTTCCCGATTCCCTTTTCGGGGTTGCCTGGCCCGTGGTACACACGGAGTTCGGTATCAGCGAAAGCTTTGCCTCCGTTTACAGCATTATTATCGGTGTCTGTACAGGCGGTGTAAGCTTCGTTTCGGGTAAGCTTATCAGAAAATTCGGCACAAGCAAGGTTACCTTTGTCTCCATTCTTATCACTGTGGTCGGTTTGGTGGCCATCAGCTTCGCTCCGAATATAACCGTAATGATGATAAGCTCTGTTATTATGGGCTACGGTGCAGGTGCCATCGACACGGGACTTAATAATTTTGTGTCTCTCCATTATAAAGCTCAGCATATGAACTGGCTTCATTGCTTCTGGGGAGTGGGTGTTACTGTCAGTCCTCTCATAATGTCACTGTTTTTAGGTGACGGAGGAACTGAGTGGAGACAGGGCTACAGAGTGGTGGCTCTTTTACAGCTTCTGATAGCCGCTCTCGTTTTCTTCTCTTTGAAAAAATGGAAGGGTATAGAAAAGGCAGAAAAAGAGGAAGCATCCTCTGAGGGTGCCTCGGCAGGTATAATCGATATAATTAAAATCAAAGGCGTTCTCACGGGTATACTCTCTCTCGGAACTTATTGCAGTATGGAATTTTTACTCGGCACATGGGGTGCAAGCTATGCGGTAAATGTTTTTGCCGTTTCTCCCGATGTGGCGGCCAAATGGGTGTCTCTTTATTACGGCGGTATCATGGCCGGCAGAGTTATTTCAGGCTTTCTGTCCATGAAATTCAGCGATAAAGCTCTCATAAGAGGCGGTATAGCCGTGGCTTTCATCGGTATTATTATCTTTGCACTTCCGTTAGGTACAGCTTCTCTCTTTGGCTTTTTCCTTATAGGTATGGGCTTCGGTCCTGTTTTTCCGAGTGTCCTTCACAGTGTCCCTGAACGATTCGGTGCGAAGTATTCAGCCGACATCACAGGCTACCATATGGGCGGAGCTTATGCCATCGGATTCGGCGTTCAGCTTATTTACGGCTTTGTTGCCACGAAGCTGACCTTCGGCATCACACCCTTTGTGCTTATTGCACTCTGTACGGCACTTGTTATTTTTAACGAAATAACGGTTAAAAAGACAAACACATAATATTTATTACGGTACTTGAAAAATTTTTAATTTTGGAGTATAATATATCTCATTAAAAGCTTATTTTTCCCGAAAGGAGTTTTATAGATGAAAAAGATTATCTGTAAGGTCGAATATGATACCGAAAAATCAGAGCTTGTTGCAAAGTTCACAAGCGGCGAATTCGGTAGCACAGACGGCTACGAAGAAAGTCTTTACGTTACTGCTGCAGGCAAATACTTCCTTTATGTTAACGGCGGCGAAGATTCCATCCATCCCGCTGAAAACATCACCAGAATGTCTGCCGACAAAGCAAAGCAGTGGCGTGCAGAAAAGAACGTTTAATTGCAAAAAAATTGCCTTCCCGTGAAAGGGAAGGCATTTTTTTATATAATTTCTGCTGTCCAACTGTAAATGAAGCTTTCACCTGAGGGTATTGCATTGATTCCGTCCTTCTGTGAAAAATCCTCTTTCTTTTCCGTGGAGTCATTGACACCGCACCAAGGCTCTATACACACATAGGGTGCGCCGGGCTTTGCCCATATACCGAGCCAGGGGGACTTATTCAGATGGAAAATAACCTTCCGTGAATGGTTGTCGCTTTCGAGGGTGAGTGTATCGGATTTCACACCGTTAAAGATGAGAGCATCCTCATTGAAAATATCCTCAGTAATTGTGATAACCCTTTCATCCTTCAGCACGGGAAGTGTTTCAGGTAATCTCAAAGAATTCACCAAATCGATTCTCACCGTGTCTAAAGTTTCATTCTCACTGAATATAAGTCTGTCACCGATTTCGCAGTTGAAAGCGGGGTGAGCACCGAGCGAAGCGTACATAACTCCCTCGTTTTCGTTTCTGATTTCGTGGGTTACCTTGAGACTGTTTCCGTCGAGAGAGAAGGTAACCTTAACTGTGAAGTTATAGGGGTAAAGCTTAAAAGTTTCTTCCGTCTGTGTCAGAGTGAAGAACATAGAGCTTTCATCAGCACCGCCGAATTTCCACGGCATTTTTCTGGCAAAGCCGTGCTTTGGCATAGTGTACTTTTTGCCGTCAAGATAATAGCTGTCATCGATGAGCCTGCCGACGATGGGGAAAAGGATGGGGGATTGACCGCTCCAATATTTTTCATCGCCCTGCCAAAGGTACTCTGCTCCGTTTTCTTTGCTTATAACGCTTGTAAGCTCACAACCGAATTCTTTTACGCCTATTTTAAGATAATCGTTTTCAATGTAATGTATCATTTTGTTTCACCCTTTTACGGTCTGAGACCCATACCGCCTTCGAGTGTGAGTGTTTCACCGTTGAGATATTTGAAATCGGGGTTAGCCAGCTGTACGCATACTCTGCCAATTTCCAGCTCACTGTCACCGAAATGACCTGCGGGGGGCATTTTTACGTTTGCCTTGAAAGCTTCGGGATATGCCTTTTCGAAATTTTCGAGCTGTGCTGTCCAAGCGAGGGGACAGATAACGTTTACGTTAATTCCGTCTGCTGCCCATTCTGTGGCGGCCACACGGCTGAGACCTCGGATTCCTTCCTTTGCAGCGGCGTAAGAGCATTGACCGTAATTGCCGAAAAGACCTGCACCTGAGGCGAAATTGATAACGGAGCCCTGTGTTTCCTTAAGGTAAGGATAGCAGGCCTTCATATAATAGAAGGTCGCATAAAGACCTGAGAACATTGCCAAATTGAACTGCTCTGTAGTGTGGTCTTCGAGCTTTACACCTGAAGCGGAGGCCTGTGCATTATTGATAAGCACGTCGATTCTGCCGAAGGTTTCAATGGCGGCCTTGATAACACCGTTTACTACTGCTTCGTTGTCTGCACCTTCGTTTACATCGGCCTGAACGGTGAGCACCTTGATGCCGTAAAGTCTTTCTAATTCTTCTTTGGCATCCTCTAATTTTTTTACGTTACGGCCTGTGATTACCAAATTTGCGCCCTCTTTGGCATAAGCGGTGGCTATACCGTAGCCGATGGAGCCGCATCTGCCGTCGCTTAAAACTGCTCTGCCGGCGCCTGTGATGATAGCTGTTTTACCTGTTAAAAAACCCATAGTAATTTCTCCTTTTGTTTTATATTTTCTTTATAATACCATTATTTCTTTTTATTGTAAAGAAATATACGGTTATTTTTTTACTTTGATAATTCCGAAACCTCTTCCCGGCTTGCCGCCGGAGATAATGTATGCTTTGCACTGTCTCTGTAAGGCTGTTTTTTCGGGATAATCGGCGGGATTTTTTTCTTCCTTGCCGAAAACTCTTTCTATCGTTTGGGCGGGATTGTCCGAAGAGCCGAGAATTTCAAACATTTCCGCAAAACGCAGAATATTTGACTTTTCGCTCATGAAATCTTTGTTTCTTTCGCATAAAAGCCAAGAATCGCATACAAAGGCCTTATAGGGGAAGTTAACGAAAAAGCTCTCTGCCGCCGTAAAGGATTTTTCACATTCTTCTCTTGAAAGCCTTTCTCCCTGAGGAATATGTATGTTCAGCACCTTTTCTCCGACTCTTATGCCTGTACCTTTTATCTTCTCTTTGCTGACGTATGCGGGGGGAAGGAACATAAACGGCTGAAATTGTAGTCTGCCTAAGCGGAAAATTTTACAGTTCAGATGATTTTGAATCCAAAGGAGATTTTCTATTCCCGTGAATCCTTTTTCCTTCCTGAAATTTTCACTCCATACCGTTATGTCCTTCATCGTGTCATAAAATATTTCATCGCTTATGCCTTTTTTGCCGTAAAGAGTCAAAGTATCTTTGGCTTTCAGCAGTACGGCGGCAAGAAGGAAGGTATAGGCTTTGTCGCCCTTAAAAAGCTTTTCCCTTAATATCAGCTTGCCGCAGGAGGTGACGGTGAATTTTTTTGCGGAAAGTTTGTCAATGTGTTTGCTTTCTTTTTTATAAAGGTCGCATATTTCATCGGTGCTGTTTTTTGGTAATTCTATTTTGTCTGAAAAATCCTTTAGCCAAAGCAGATTTACTTGTTTTCGTTCGCTGTTTTTCATTTTAATATCCTTTGCTTTCGTGATATAAAAAGTTTATATCAGATTTCTGCCTTTGTCAAATTTTCTCTGCACAAAAAAATAAACAAAAAATCGGACAATATTTTGTTCGTTATATAGAAATAAAGATTATTTATTTTTTGTTAAAATTTAAATTATATAATAAAAAAAACTCTGAACTATAATTAATAAAACTCTGAAAGAAGGAGAAATATTATGAAAGTTTTACTTATCGGTGCCGGTGCCATCGGAGGAACTGTGGCAGTTTTTATGAAAAACGCAGGCTATGATGTGCGCCTTATGTGTCACAGTGCTTCCACTAAAGAGCTTATCGAAAAGGAGGGCTTTTTCCTTCACGGTGCAAAGGGTGAATTCCGTGTGGACTTTACCTGCTACAGCAGCTATGAGGAATTGGGAGAAGAGAAATTCGATCTTGTTATAATTGCCACCAAATATGCCGCCATGGCTGAATGTGCCAATGCATCTTTACCTTATGTGGCTGACGGAGGACTTGTGGTCGGTATGCAAAACGGTATCCTTACCGAAGAACTCGGTGAAATCGTCGGCAGAGACAAGGTAGTAGGCTGTATGATAGGCTTCGGTGCCACCAAAAATAAGGCAAACGATGTAACGATGACCTCAAAGGGTGAATTTTATGTGGGCATGCTTGACGGCAGACGTCCGAAAATACTTGATGATTTCGCCGAAATGCTTAAAACGGTTCTCCCCACAGAGGTTACAATGGACATAAAGGGCAGACAGTATTCGAAACTTATCATAAATTCATGTATTAATGCCGTGGCGGGAATCACGGGAAAAACTCTCGGTGAAATTCTCCGTGATGTCCGTGCCAGAGATCTTTTTCTCAGCATCGCCCGTGAGGGTATGGCGGTGGCCAAGGCTATGGGCATAAAGGTGCCGAAATACGGCGTGCTTTTGGAATACAGAATGCTCGCTTTAAGTAACGGCAAACTTTACAATTCTCTTTGTAAGCTCGTTGTCCGTGCTGTCGGTCTTCTCTATTCCGATGTAAAGCCCTCTACTCTTCAGTCCCTCGAAAAGGGTGAAAAGACCGAAATCGATGTTCTGAACGGTTATTTTGCACAAAAGGGAGAGGAATATTCCGTTCCCACACCCGTCAATACGAAGCTTGTGAAAATGATTCACGAAATCGAGGAAGGAAAAAGAGAAATGTCATCGGATAATCTCGGTGAGTTTTAAATCATATACATAAAAATCCATTGTAAAAGCAGTCGTTACCCGGAGCTTTACAATGGATTTTTTGTCGTATTTTATTTCGGTGGGTTGGTTTTCTCGATATCAAACCAAAATTCCACGCCGTTTTCTTTGTTGATAACTCCGTATTTCTGACCGTGAAGCTCCTGCAGCTTTGCCACAATGGAAAGCCCCAAACCGAAACGGCCCTCTGCACGGGAATGGGATTTATCGGCGCGGTAAAAGCTTTGCCATATGTTTTCAATATCGGTACCGGGTATCTGCTTACCTGTGTTAAAAACACTGATTCTGCAAAAAGCTCCCATATCCCGGCAGGTGATGTTAATTTTTCTTTCGTAATCGAGATGGCTTAAAGCATTGGAAAGATAGTTGTTGAAAACATTTGATAAAAGCTCCGTGTCGCCGTAACCGTAAAGCTTTTCATCTATGGCGACGGAAACTGCGGCATCGGCCTCCTTTATACGGTAGCTTCGCAAATCCACGCAATCCGTTATGAACTGCGCGATATTGAAAGTGATTTTGTTCACTCTGTAATTTTCTGTGCCGTACTGCAAATATTCCATCAGCCTGCATACCAAATTATTCATTTTGTCGGCCTCTTCGGTGATTATGTCGCAAAATTCCTCCGTAGAGTCGCAGCCTATGCCCACCTTCATTCCCTCTGCATAGCCCTGAATGATGGAAATGGGGGTTTTCAGCTCGTGGGAAACGTTGGCCATAAATGAGCGCATGGTTTTTTCCATACGTCTTTTCATTTCGATATCCATTTCCAAACGTCTGTTTTCGCTCTTAAGCTCACTCATGGCATCGCTTAAGGATGCGGAAAGGCTGTTAATATTCTCTCCCAATTCATGGATTTCCTTGATTTTAAAGGGCGGACAGGTTTCGCCGAAATCCATATTGATGATTCTTTTGGCTTTTTCGTTGATAATAAGCAGGGGATTTATAACGGAATTAGCGTAAACGAGAGCTATGGTGATAAGAATGAAGCTTAAAGCGACGGTGGTGACGAAAAATGCCCAACTTGCCGTCAGAGAGTTGGATTTGACAGCATCGAGGGAGCGGTATATTTCTATACCGTTATTCCGACCGAAAAATACACCGTAAACCATATACTGTGATGAAGTATAATGCTCCTGCCTCATTTCGAAATAGCTGCCGTCGGGCAATTCCTTATGTGAAATGATTTTCATTATTCGGGGCTTCAGCTCTGCCTGTGTGTTATTTTCATCGGGCTCGTAAACAATGTCATTACTGTCCGTGGTATAGAAAAGAGTTTCACGGGGGGAATATATCTCTATGTAAACGTCCCTGTTTACCTCTATGTCGGACAAAATAGATTTATAATCGTCCTTTTTGAAATTAATTTCTGTTATTCTTTTTGCGCTTGCAACCATGCTTTGCTGTGTGGCATATATATACAGCTCGTCCATAAAAGCGAATTGCACCACACCGGAAAAGAAAAGAACGATGCAGAAAATGAGAATAACAACGAGGGATGTACGCCGCTTAAGCGGCACCTTTCTGTTCCTTGCCGCCATTTAAATTTCCTCTATCTTATAGCCTATACCGTAAACGGTTTTGAGATGCATGGCACCCCAATCGCCGAGCTTTGTTCTGAGTCTTGCCACATGGGAGTCAACGGTACGTATATCTCCCGTGAAATCGTAACCCCATACGGTGTCAAGCAACTGCTCTCTGGAAAAGACTCTGCCGGGAGCTTCAAGGAATTTTTTGAGGATATTATACTCCTTGAGAGTCAAATCGACCTCTTTACCGTTCAAACGCACCTCGTGGGCTTCGTCGTTGAAAATAAGATCATTGAAATTCTTTTCGCTGCTTGTGACGGCTTTGGAGCCGCTTCTTCTTAAAAGTGCCTCCACTCTTTTGACCAAAACCGAGGGACTGAAAGGCTTTGTAACATAATCGTCAGCCCCCGATTCATAACCCATAAGCTCGTCGAATTCCTCACTTCTTGCCGTCAGAATAATTACGGGAAGATTCGAGGTTTCTCTTATTTTTTTTGTGACCTCCCAACCGTTGAGTCCGGGCATCATTATGTCGAGAATAATAAGGCTGAGGCTGTCTTTATGTTTTTCAAAAAGAGCGTAGGCTTCGTCGCCGTCCTCGGCCTCCAAAACATTGTAGCCTGCCTGTCTGAGGAAATCGCCCACAAGCTTTCTTATTCTCAATTCGTCATCAGCAATAATAATGTTTTCCATAAAAAGAGTCTCCTTTCATAGTCTGTTAAATATTTTACCATAAAACTTCTCTCAATACAATGCAGAAAATATCACGATTTGTTGAATTTTTTTTAACAAACAGACTCAAATAAAGTTTTAGCCTTCATTTTATTGACACCCGGCAATAAATGGTATAAAATTATAATGTTAAATTTTGTTATCAAACAAAGAAAGGTAAAGACATTTATGTGTCTGAGGAAGGAAATATGATTTATATCAACAAAGACAATGTGTTCCATTTGCAGAGCGAGAAAACAAGCTATGTTTTCCGAGCACTCCCCACAGGTCAGCTTGAGGGTATGTATTACGGCAAAAAGGTCAGAAACAGCGACGATTTCACTTATCTTTACGATAAGCATGCTTCCGGCTACAGCAACTCCACCCCTTATACCCAGAAAGATACCTCTCTTTCTCTTGACCATATCGCTCTGGAATATTCCGCTTACGGTAAGGGCGATTACCGTATTCCTGCCATGCAGCTTATGCCCGAAGACGGTATTTTTACCACTGATTTCAAATATAAATCCCACGCAGTAACCAAAGTCAAGCCTGAGCTTCACGGCCTTCCCTCCAGCTACGGTGACAGCGACACTCTCACCGTTGTTCTTGAGGATACGGCTTTAAAGGCTGAGCTTCACCTTTTTTATACTGTTTTCAGCGAATGTAACGTTATTACCCGAAGCGCACGTCTCATAAATAAGGGTGACAGCACCATCAAAATCCATTCTCTCATGAGTATGCAGCTTGATCTTCAGAGAGGGGATTATGTAATGCTTTCCTTCGACGGTGCATGGGCGAGAGAAAGATATAAAAACGAAAGACCTCTCGTTCCCGGTGTATGCGAAATCGGCTCCATCGCCGGCTACTCCTCGAACCGTCACAACCCCTTCTTTGCCATCAGAGAAAAGGATACCACCGAGCATAACGGTAATTGCTACGGCTTTAACCTTGTTTATTCGGGTAACCATACCGCCAGAGCGGAGGTTTCCACTCACGGTCTCGTAAGAATTCAGAACGGTATCAATCCCTTTGAATTTGAATGGCATTTGGGTGCGGGCGAATCCTTCGACACTCCCGAAGCGGTTATGACCTTCAGCCATGAGGGCCTCAACGGCATGAGCCATAATATGCATGATTTCGTCAATGAGCATATCGTCAGAGGCTATTGGAAAGGCAAAGAGCGTCCCGTTCTTGTAAACAACTGGGAATGCACCACCTTCAGCTTCACCGAAAAGAAAATTCTCGAAATCGCCAAGGCTACAAAGAACATCGGTGCTGAAATGTTCGTTCTTGACGACGGTTGGTTCGGTAAAAGAAATAACGATAAAGCCGGTCTCGGTGACTGGTATGTAAATATGAAAAAGCTTCCCAGCGGTATCGGCGGTTTGGCGAAAAAGGTAAACGATATGGGTCTCAAATTCGGTTTGTGGGTAGAGCCTGAGATGGTAAATCCCGACTCCGACCTTTACCGTGAGCATCCCGACTGGGCTATGAGCACAGACAAATATGAGCCTTCACAGGGCAGAAATCAGCTTACTCTCGATCTTACACGCAGAGAGGTACGTGAATACATCATCAACACCATGACCGATGTTTTCCGTTACGGCAATATCGAATACATAAAATGGGACAATAACCGTCAGTTCTCCGACGTGTTCTCACGTCAGAAGGGGGCAAAGAGCGGCGAATATTTCCACAGATTTATCCTGGGTCTTTATGAAATATGGGACACTCTTACGGGACGCTTCCCTGAAATCCTTTTTGAGGCCTGCTCCAGCGGCGGTAACCGTTTTGATCTCGGCACCTTCTGTTATATGCCTCAGTGCTGGACAAGTGATAACACTGACGTGCTTGACAGACTTTATATTCAGAGCGGTACCTCTTACGGCTATCCCCAGTCCGTCACCACCATGCATGTTGCTGCTTCCATGAGCTTTGCAAACTTCCGTGCACAGAGCATTGATCACCGCTTCAATGTTTCCGCCTTCGGTGTTCTCGGCTATGAGCTTGACGTTACCATGCTCTCCGACCTTGACAGAGCACGTGTCAAAAAGCAAATAGAGTTCTATAAGCAGCACAGAAAGCTGTTACAGTTCGGTGATTATTCACGCACAGGCGACATCACCGTGGACGACAAGGTTATGTGGCAGATTACCGCCAAAGATAAAAGCGAAGCGATGCTCGGCTATTTCGTTGACAGAGTAAGACCAAACTGGGGTAACGATGTAATCAAATTCTGCGACCTCAATGAGGACTTCACTTATGATATGAATGTTCGCACTCAAATTCTCGAATTCAAAAACTTCGGTGAAATGATCAATGTTCCTCTGCCGAAGAAAATGGACCTCGAAGACGGCAAAATGTTCGACTTCCTTTGCAAAACCGTCAAGCTCCGCAACGAAAAGGAGGATTATACCCTCGGCGGTGATGCTCTCATGAATTCGGGCTTCAAGCCGAAACAGCCCTTCAATTACAGCGGCTTTAACTTCACAAACTCCAGAATGCTCTTTGACAACGATTCGAGAATGTATTATCTCAAAAAAACTGACAAATAAAAAGGACGGGTAAAACCATGTCAATTCAGAATGAAATAAAGCATCTTGCCAAAAAGTTCGGTATAGAGGGTGAGCTTCTTGATTTCAGCGTGTATACTGACGGTCATATCAACTCTACTTACCGTGTCACCTTTGAAAGCGGTGAACTGACAGAAAAGTATATCGTTCAGGGCATCAATACCCGCGTGTTCAAAAATCCTGACGAGCTTATGGAAAATGTTGTCAATGTGACAAAATATCTCAAAGATAAGATCGAAGAGTCGGGAAAGGACAGCTCCAGACAGTGTCTTGAGTTTCTCAAAGCAGACAACGGTAAATATTTTCTGTTTTACAATGAAAAATGTTGGAGAATTTACCGATTTATAGACAAATCTTATACCATAAATTATATCAAAAACCGAAGCTTCTTTGAAAATGCCGGCAAAGCCTTCGGCAGATTCCAAAGGAATCTCAGCGGATATCCCATGGAAACCTTGCACGAGACCATCAAAGATTTCCATAACACTCCCAAAAGGGTTGAAGCTCTTGAGGCTTCCGTCGCCGCCGATGTAAAAGGCAGAGCCAAGGAAGTAGAAAATGAGATAAAATTTGCTCTTGACAGAAAAGAGGATGCAAAGGTTCTTATCGGGCTTTACGAAGAAGGCCTCATTCCCCTGAGAGTTACTCATAACGATACGAAGCTCAATAACGTTCTTTTCGACGAAGAGACAAATAAGGCTATTTGCATTATTGACCTTGACACCATTATGCCGGGCTTTTCTCTCTATGATTTCGGTGATGCCATCCGTTTCGGCGGAAATACCACCAAAGAGGATGATGCCGACCTTGATAATGTCAATATTTCCGTGGAGCTTTTCAAAAGCTATACCAAAGGCTTCCTCAGCACCTGTGCCAAAGCTCTTACCAAAGCCGAGGTTGACCATCTCGCTTTCTCGGCTAAGCTCATGACCTATGAATGCGGTGTCCGTTTCCTTACCGACTATCTTGACGGTGATGTGTATTTCAGAACGGAATATCCCGGTCATAACCTCGTAAGAGCGAGAAATCAGTTCAAGCTTGTAGAGGAAATAGAAAATAATCTCGATAAAATGAACAGGATTGTCGAAGAAATATATCTCGAAGCGATTAAATGATCGTAGGCGGAGTCCTTTAACGGCTCCGCTGTTTTTTATGTAAATATATAAAAAATAAATAAAATTTTTCGAAAACTATTTATTTTTATGTGAATATATGCTATAATAAATACAAGAAAAGGAACATAATCCTTTTCAACCACAGAAAGGAGCTGACGATATGAAAATTACAGTTATCGGCAGAAAATGCACACCCAGAGATTCATTCAGAGAAAGAGCCGAAAAAAGACTCAAAAAGGTTGAAAAGTTTTTCGGTGCCGAAGCAGAGGCAAAGATAACAGCAACTGTCGAAAAAAATGAGCAGATAGTTGAGGTTACCATTTATCATGACGGTATGATTTTCCGCTCTCAGGAAAGAGCCGTAAATATGAATGATGCTCTCGACAGATGCGCTGACTCTATCGTACGTCAAATCCGTAAAAATAAAACCAAGATCGAAAAGAAGCTGCGCAGCGGTGCCTTTGAGGCATATGAAGCCATTGACGCATTCGAGCCTGAGGATGATTATGACCTTGTCCGTTCTAAGGAAATCACCCTTAAGCCTCAAAGTGTAGAGGAAGCAATATTGCAGATGAACCTTCTTGATCATCAGTTTTATGTATTTCTGAACAGTGCAAATGAAAAAATCTGCGTTGTTTATGCTCGAAAAGACGGAGGCTACGGCTTAATTATTCCCGATGTCGATTGATTTATCTGAAAAGATGTGATATAATCACCCTGCTGACTTGTGTCGGCAGGGTGTTATTCTTCTTATGAAAGTAGGTTATTTATGAAAATAAATTTTGTTATTCCCTGTCTTCTCGGTCTTGAAAAGCTTATTGCCGATGAGATGAAGGAGTTGGGTGCTGAAAATGTCATTTCCGAAAACGGCAGGGTGCTTTTTTCGGGTGACGAATATCTTTTAGCCAGAGCAAATATCTGCTCACGCTACGCCGAAAGAATACAGATTTTAGTCGGCACATTTCAGGCAAAAAGCTTCGAAGAGCTTTTTCAGGGCACCAAGGCACTCCCTTGGGAAGAATGGATAGGTGCATATGACACCTTCCCCGTAAAGGGTTATTCTCTTAATTCCACTCTTTTCAGTGTCAGTGACTGTCAGTCCATTATCAAAAAGGCTGTGGTTGAAAGACTCAAGAGCAAATACAATATCTCCTGGTTTGAAGAAACGGGCCCTCTTTATCAGATTCAGTTCTCTATTATGAAAGATCAGGTAAGCCTTCTTATCGACACATCGGGCTACGGTCTTCACAAAAGAGGCTACCGTCTCGAATCAAACGGCGCACCCATAAAGGAAACCTTGGCCGCTTCTCTCTGCTGTCTGTCGAGGCTTCGTCCTTATCATACCCTTTATGACCCCATGTGCGGTTCGGGTACCATCCTTATCGAGGGTGCACTTCTTGCCAATAATATGGCTCCCGGTATCGGTCGCCATTTCACGGCAGAAAGATGGTCAAATCTTCCCGAAAATATCTGGACTGAGGAAAGAGAAAGAGCGAAAAGTTTGGCTCTCACGGAAAGTCAGTTTGTGGCTTACGGCTCTGATATTGATGAAAAGTCCCTTGAGCTTGCCCGTGCAAACGCAAAAAGAGCAGGTGTGGACAAGTTCATTACCTTCGAAAGGTGCGACGTAAAGAATTTCACACCGAAAACCGAAAGAGGCACTCTTATCTGTAACCCGCCCTACGGCGAAAGACTTTTAGACCTTAAGCAGGCAGAGGATTTATATAAATCCATGGGTAAATGCTTCCGTCAGCAAAAGGGCTGGTCCTACAGCATCATCAGTCCCTCAGAGGATTTCGAAATCTTTTTCGGCAGAAAGGCTGACAAGAGAAGAAAGCTTTATAACGGTATGATTAAGTGTCAGCTTTATATGTATTTTAAGTAATAAGAAAACCATTGTATTGTTCGGATGAACTCTACAATGGTCTTTTGTTTATTTATTTTTACTTGTTTCCTTCGGCGTAATCTCATTAAGCAAAGTAAATCCTAAAATCAGCACACCGCCTATTATCTGCATCACCGTCATAGCCTCATTCAGCACCGTGACGGAAATGAGCACCGCCACCAGCGGGTCTATGTAGCTTAAAATAGCCGCCTTTTGTCCGGGTAATTCCTTGAGAGAGGAGAAATACATACAGTATGTAACACCTGTGTGAATGAGACCGATTATAAGCAGATTTATCCATCCCTTACCGTCGAGAGAGCCGAGAGTAAATCCGCCCGTAAAAAGAACATAGGGCAGCAGAACAATTATGGCAGAAATAAACTGCATAAATGTACGGTGTATCCCTTCCACATTTTTGATGAATTTATTGAGCAGTATAACCGTAGCATAAAAGCAGGCGGCACCCAAACCGAAAAGAATGCCCACTATGTCCTTGCCGCTTCCCGATGTACCTATACCTGTAATGAGTACAAGCCCTAACGTAGACATAACGAAGCATAAAATCTGCTTACCCGTGAGCTTTTCTTTAAAAAGAAAAGGACAAACGGCAGTAACGATAACGGGAGCAAAATAATAACTCAGTGTTGCCACGGAAACAGAGGTATATTTGTATGCCTCGAAAAGTAAAATCCAGTTAATACCCATAGCCACACCCGATGCTAAAAGCAGGGGAATTTCTTTTTTTATTTTCCCGAAGGGTATTTTCTGCCCTGTCACAAGCAGAAAAGCACCAAGCAAAAGAGCCGCCATAACCGCACGGTACAGCGCAAGCTCACCGGAAGATACGGGGATATTTCTGACAAAAATACCAATGGTGCCGAAAATCGCCATAGATATAATAAACATAAAACGGGGATTTAACAGCTTTTTCATAAAAACGTCCTCACAGTCAGTGAATGTTAGGCTTATTATATCACCCTTTGCCTTTTCGGTCAACCGTCATATTAACGTAAAATTCTCTTGCAGCAGGGGAGGTGTAAGAGAATTTTTTATCTCAGCCTTACAGTATATTATCCACCGAAATCTTTTGACGTCTGAGTATAGTTTCCAAACCCGTACGGCATTCTTCTATAACCACCGCTGCTTCTTCGTTCATGTCTGATCGGATGTATTTTTCTATACTTCCGAGTGATAAATCGAGCTCATCTATGAGTGCCGTTTCGGAAATTGAGCTGAAAAATTTTTCGGCTTTGTTCCATTCTGTTTCGAGTTTACCGATACAGCTGAGCGCTGTCACCTTGTCGTCTGTATTGATTGCATATTCCGCCTCGTTAAGAAGACTCATAAGCATATACGTTTTCTTTTCCGTGACCGTGCTGCCGTAAACGCATATCCCTATACATAAAAACAACAGTACAAAGGCAGAAATTATCCTTTTCATATGCTTTTTTCCTTTCTGACGATGTAATATTTTCCGCCTCTCTCTGCGGTCATAAGCATAATATCCTCGATTTTTGTTTGCTCCTTTTTCATTATATCCGAAAGCCTTTTGTCTGTCATGGCACAAAGATCGAGCTGACTTCTGACGATTTTTCCGTCGCTTATGACGAGACAGGGAAGCTCGCAGGGTGCAGTCTTTATATCCGTGTCATCGACTGTTACGGGACGGAACCTGTTTTTCAGCAAAACACTTATGGAGCCGTTTGTTTCGATATAAGCGTATTGCACCTGACTTATGTCGAAAACATCCTTTAGTCTGAGAGCTTCGAGCAAATCCTCGACACTGTAACGAATATTTTTGAGCTCACTCTGTACTATTTTTCCGTCTCTTATTATGAGGATGGGATTACCCTGGATCAGATTGCGGAAAGCTTTCGTTTTCATGCCGATTACTGAGCATAAAATTTCCAGGGAAATGAGCAGAAAGATAATGGAAAGTATGCTTAAAAGAGGAACCTCCAAACTTTCGAAAGGCATCGATGCCACCTGAGAAAGAAGAATGGTAACCACCAACTCCGCCGGCTGGAGCTCGCCTATCTGTCTTTTTCCCATAAGCCTCACGGCAAAAATGACCGTTATATAGATTATAATACCTCTTATGAGCATATTTACCACATACATCACCTCACAGAAAGTATGGCACATTTTCGGGCAAGCTAAACGGTAAAACAATAACAGGGAATGACTTTTTTACTGAGTCGATTCCCTGTTTTTTATTTTGTTGTTCTTACGGCTGACAGTATGCGCATGCTTCGAAGCCTGAATTTATTGCATCTTTTTCCGAAATTTCCATTTTATTTCCGCTGAGATAGTCGCATCCGTCCAGATGGTATTTTTTTCCCGACGGTGTCACATAAACAGTTCTTTTTTCTTCTTTAACTTCTTTTAGGGTTACATCGTGAATAATCACGGGAGTCGATTCACGGAGCGCATCAAGCTTATGCTCGGTTTTAAGAAATACTGTGAGAAATGCGCAGATAAAAACGGCAGCTATTACTATATAAATAAACTTTTCTGATTTGATTAATCTTTTCATTCTGTCACCTTAAAAAATAAACTGTACCATCAGCATATAGCTTACGGTTCCCGCGGCTATGGAAATGAGCATTTGATTTTTCCATAAATGTGCTGCCGCAGTTATTGCGATGGCTATAAGCTCCGGGATTCCGTGACTGCCCTCGGTTATATTGACGTTTTTCAGCGCATAAATAATCAGAAATCCGAAAACAGCGGGCGGCAAAACCTTTCCCATATAATGAATAAAAGGTGGCGTAGGCTTATTGTCGGGGAAAAGAATAAAGGGGAGATAGCGCATTATCACCGTAGCGAGCACCATAACGGCTATGGTGATTATTTTCTGATTTGTGGTCATTTTACGTCACCCGCCTTTATTTCCAATTGCTTTTTTGAAAAAGTAAGAACAGCGAAAATTCCCGCCATAGAGGGGATAATAAAGTTGTCAGCACCGAAAATCAGTAAGCATATTAGAGATACACCCAAACCGATAAAGGCACTGATGTGGTTTTTATCTTTTTTCCACTGCTCTATAAAGATAACCACGAACATTGATGTCATAACGAATTCTATACCCTCTGTGCTGAATTTTATCATCGCACCGAAAAGAGCACCCGCAGTGGAGCCGATTATCCAATAAATTTGATTGAAAAGGGTTACGAAAAACATAAACCATCCTCTGTCCACATCGGCGGGAGGCTGAGCGGAATAGTTGATGGAAAAGGTTTCATCGACCATACCGAAAATCATGTATATTTTTTTGAGCCCCATACCTCTGTAATTTTCGAGCATAGATATGCCGTAAAAGATGTGTCTTGCACAGAGAATGAAAGTAATGATGAAAGCATTGACGGGGTCAAAGGCTGCTGTAAGCAAACTGACTCCGACTATCTGTGTGGAGCCACCGTAAAGAAAAAGGCACATAAAAAAGGTGTAAAGGGGATGGAGACCGTTTACGCTCATGCAAATTCCGTAGGTGAGACCCAAAAAGCCGTATCCGGCAAGAATGGGCAGCGAGTGGGGGAATGCCACATATGCGGCACGCTTAAGAGTTTTGATTTTTTCTTTCGTCAGCCTGTTTGTCAAAGCTTTTCCGCTTCCTTTCTTTGATTTCCATAGTCATTATAGACCGGCGGACCTTACTCAATTTTACGAAAAAGAAATATAAACAATAATTTTTTCTTTAAAAATTATGTTATTTTTAACAAATCTGTGTTATCATGTATTCGGTGATTAAAATGAAAAAGGATAAAAAAGCATTTTTGGGTGCGGGAATTGCTCTCGTGGGTATCATTATGATGGCTTTCGGTATAGCGGGCGATGAGCACAGAGAGGTTTTCGAAAAGGCTGTAAGAATTTGTTTGGAGTGTATAGGAATTGGATAAGAAAAGAAAAAACAAAAAGCTTGATCTCCGGCTTGCTTTTCAGGGTATATGGGCTTTTGTAACAAACAGCTATATGACGGGTTTTTTTCAGGGAAAAATATATCGGGGAAAGCTGAAAAGTATCTGTCTTCCCGGACTTAACTGTTATTCTTGTCCCGGTGCTCTCGGTGCCTGTCCTGTCGGTGCTTTGCAGTCCTCTGTTGCCTCACGCGGGAGCAAGATAAGTCTTTATGTCAGCGGATTTCTGATTTTTGTCGGTGCGGTTATGGGCAGATATGTATGCGGTTGGCTTTGCCCCTTCGGGCTCATACAGGATCTGCTTAATAAAATACCCTTTCCGAAAAAGCTGCGTACCTTTAAGGGTGATAAGCTTTTAAGGAAGCTTAAATATGTTATACTTGCTGTTTTTGTGATACTTCTTCCTATGGTCGTCGTGGATGTGACAGGTCTTGGTGAGCCGTGGTTCTGCAAATTCATCTGTCCCGCCGGAACTCTTGAGGGCGGGATACCGTTGGTGCTTTTTAACGGTGCTTTAAGAGAAACGGTCGGCTTTCTTTATACGTGGAAAATACTCATTTTAGCCGTAACGGTATTTTTATCTGTAATAATTTACCGCCCCTTCTGTAAATATATCTGTCCTCTGGGAGCCGTGTATTCTTTTTTTAATAAGGTGTCGGTTTTCAGAATTAAGCTCGATAAGGAAAAGTGTGTCGGATGTAATAAATGTGAAAAGATATGCAAAATGAACGTAAATCCCTGTAAAAATCCTGACAGTACCGAATGCATCCGTTGCCGTGAATGTATTTCCGTTTGTCCCACGGGTGCTCTCAAAGATAATTTTTCAGGTTTGCTTTGCCGTGAAAAAGTGCAGGCAGAGGCAAAAGAAGAGTAATATTGACGAATTTTGCTGTTAAATGGTGAAAAGTAAGGAAAAAAACTTCATAAAAATTTGAAAATACCATTGTTTTATTATCAAAAATGTTATATAATAGTTCGCATAATATAAAATTGATTTGGAGGGTTCAGAGATGAGCGACAAAACAATACAATTTAAACTTACGGTGGGTACTCCTCAGGAAATGAAGGAAGTAATGACCACAGTCTATTCTGCCCTCGTAGAAAAAGGCTACAATCCCATCAATCAGCTTGTCGGCTACATTCTTTCTGAGGATCCGACCTATATCACCACGCACAATAACGCCCGCAGTCTTATCAGAAGAATTGACAGGGACGAACTTTTACAGGAGCTTTTGAAAAATTATCTCAAAGGCTGATTTTCAGGAGGTAAAAAATGGCAGCTAAAAAGAAAAACGAATTTCTCACATATAAAGATAAACCCCTCGTAAGAAAGGGCAACACTCTTTATTACGGTAACATGAGTGACAAATTTGTTGTCATGTTTCAAATTTTAAGCACAAAGGATGTTGACGGTTTAGCGGTGGCGGACAAAGTTTCCGTTCAGCTCATCAACACAGACCCGGACGTAAGACCTCACGACAGAATTGCACAAAAAACAGAGAAAAAAGGTCTTTACGCCGCTATGGATATCGGCAGAATATGGCTCGAAAGAGCACTCGCCGAATAAAAGAGAGAAAGAGCTGTTGTCATGATGGCAACAGCCTTTTTGATGAAAAAAGAATAACCGCACGTGGCGCAGCCGGATAACGCAGCAGATTCCGATTCTGAAGAACGGGGGTTCGAATCCCTTCGTGCGGGCCAAAAATCCAAGTCGTAAGACTTGGATTTTTCATTTATGTCCGCAGGACATAACTTCATTCAGCGGCATTTATGACGCTGACTTCATTACGGCTGTTAAGCCGTACTTCATTTTGCGGACATAAACGAATGAAGTTGCCTTCGGCAAATGAAGTGCTATCGCAATGAAGTGTGCCTACGGCACAATGAAGTCGCCCTTCGGGCAAACGCACTGACGAAACCGTTAGCATTGCAAATTGATAGTATGTGTGATATAATTAACTCGACAAACCTGTTACTGTTTGTCAAGTCATTTTAAAAAATTTTTATGTAATAAAAAGAGCATAACAATAAAGCCGAAAAACACAAATTTTTTCAGCTTAAAGGTATTAAAACAACAATTGTGCAATTAACAGTAAAGTTC
>JAFQHU010000019.1 GCA_017397845.1 Clostridia bacterium | reverse complement strand
TCACACTCTTTACCGCTTGTCAATACTTTTTCTAAACTTTTTTCAAGCTTTTTCGTATCGACTTTTTTCGCCACCGCTTCAGCTTCTGCCGAAACAGTAGCGTTATTCTATCACCCTTTTCCGTCTTTGTCAACAGTTTTTTGTAAAAAAATTTGGCACTTATGCACTATACTTCTCTCTTTTTGTACACACCGCCGTGTGTTTTTGAGGTCGGAACGAATTTTACCACTATATCTTGTATTTCCATTCGCTTTCGTTTGGCAAAGACTATATGTAGGTATATTCAACAAAAGGCAGACTCTCATTATATGAAAATCTGCCTTTTCAATAATTTGTTATTTCTTTAAAGTAGTGAATGATTTTATGTCAGATTGAATTTCCTTACCGTTTACTACAATATAAAATTTATAGTAATACTTTGTATTTGCCTTTAAGCTACCGCACCACTTCTTAATTGGATAATAAAATTCTGAAAGCTTTCCACTATGCTTTTCCGTATATTTCTTCATTGATTTCTTGTCAGTACCTATGTAAAAACCTATTTTACTAACATTTGTATTAACAATTTTAGCATCAATTTTAGCATCATTTTTCTTAATATTACTTACAGAGATTTTCTTAAAATAGTCTATATCAATACCTTTATATTTTTCTAACATCGGATCAACCTTACTCTTTGTAAAGTTAGTCGTTGTAGAAATACCAAAGTGAAGATGCGCACCGAATGAATATCCTGTATTTCCTATTCTACCTATTACCTGTCCTTCTTTAACTTTGGCACCTTTTTTTCTCAAAGATTCTGGAATACTATTTTTATACATATGTGCATATTGATAGTATCTTCCATCATTACCCTTAATTATTAAGCCGTTGCCAAATCCTCCGCAACAGGAGGCACTTGCACCTTTACCATCTCCGCCCTGATTTTTGGGAACATGGCTTTTATTGCACAGGTAATATTTGTAAACAGTACCGCCCATAGCTGCTACTACTGTTTGCTTTGAACCACCGATATCCATGCAGCCCTTATGATAACCCTGTGTAATATTTTTTTGTCCTCTATTGAGCGCCGGCCACGTTAGTTCATCTGCAGTTTTAAAACTTTTTATCTGACTCTTATATGTTTTTCCATCTGCTATTATATATGTTTGAATATAATATTTTGTATTTCTTTTTAACTTAGTGTACTCAGACACATCATATGTGTAGCAAAAGTTGCTGTTTACATTTTTCACTTTATTTATTTTAGAAGATTTTTTCAGTCCTTCTCTAACCGTTCCTATATAAAGGCCATATTCACTTACGGTAACTTTTTTATTGAATTTTTCCGTCAGTGTAAGTTTTGCTTCCGTACACTTTATATCGGATACACTTACTCCATTTGTATGCATAAATGTATCTGTTGGCTTTCCCTCAATTACGGCATACTTCGTAGTAAAGCTTTTTACAGAGCTAGTATATGTTTTTCCGTCAGCTATAAAATAAACCTTATAAAAATATTTCGTTCCGGGAGTCAAATTCAAATACTTTCCAGTATCAAAAGAGAACGGAAAATTAGTATCAGAATATGCTTTCGAATATTTTTGAGCATATCTTTTCATATTGTTGTCCGAATCTGTACCGATATAAAAACCGCCTTCTGTAACCGATACAGTTTTTGAAGTACTTGCATTAGCCTCAATATTTGCCTTTTTCTCACCTATTCCTGAAGCATTGGTAAACCATGATATCACACTCACAGGTACTTCCTTTGTTTTAAATTTTTGAACCGAACTGCAATACTCTTTGCCGTCTATCGTTATATAAAACTTATAATAGTATGTGGTATTTTCAGTAAGCTTGCCTTGATATTTACTCATAAGATACCACATAGGCAACGAGGTATAAGCTTTGTCTACGGTATCAGGCTTTGAATTCTTTTTCAAGTTGCTTTCCGATGTACCTATATAGAAACCTGCTTGATTTATTTTAGTAATTTTTGATAATTTGGCCGTTGCCTTTATTTGCGCATCATTAGTTGAAAGCTTGGTTACATCCTCATAGCTCCAGGTTACACTGAGTACAGATGTAGGTGCTTTAGTTTTAAAGCTTTTAACTGCACTGCAATATTCCTTACCACCTGCAGTAATATAGAATTTATAATAATATGTCGTATTTTCATTGAGCTTACCCTGATATTTGCTCATAAGATACCACATAGGCAATGAGGTATAAGCTTTGTCTACGGTATCAGGCTTTGAATTCTTTTTCAAGTTGCTTTCCGATGTACCTATATAGAAACCTGCCTGATTTACTTTAGTGCTTTTTGATAATTTAACTGTTGTCTTTATCTGCGCATCATTGGTTGAAAGCTTGGTTACATCCTCATAACTCCAGGTTACACTGAGTGCAGGTGTAGAAGCTTTGGTTTTAAAGCTCTTTATCGCACTACAATATTCTTTACCGCTAACTATTACATAAAACTTATAATAGTATGTGGTATTCGCTTTTAACTTTTCACCGTATTTGCTCATAAGAAACCACATAGGTACAGATTTATATGATTTATTAACTACATCAGGCTTTGAGTTCTTTTTAAGGTTATCCTTTGATGTGCCGATATAAAAACCTGATTTTGAAATTTTTACACTATTAGAAAAATTAACCGTAGCTTTAATCTGCGCATCTGCAGAAGAAAGCTTAGTAACATCGTTATAACTCCATGACTTTACAATCGATGCAGCATGCGCTCTCACCGCAAACGGATTAACCACCCCTCTTTCATTGAGATTTAATACCTGTACCGTAAGCGCAGTTGTTAATACAAGTAAAACAATGCACAGATACCGTTTGATTAAACTTTTCAACATATTAATCACTCCTTTCAAATTATCCCGAAACGGGATAATTATATTATACCGAAACAGTATAATTTTGTCAAGAAGAAAAATACTGTTTGATGGGGTTGAGCATTATGCGACTAAAAGAACTACGAAAAGAAAAAGGGATAACACAACTAAAACTGGCTATGGATTTAAATATGAATCAGAATTGTATCAGCCGCTATGAAACGCAAGAACACGAAGCCGACTACAAAACGCTTATCGCTCTTGCTGATTATTTCAATGTTTCTGTCGACTATCTATTGGGAAGAACAGATAACCCCACATTTTTAAGCGAATAACAAAGACAGACTCTTGCCCAAAAGTCTGTCTTTTATTATACTATATTATATATTATCCTGCCTGTGCGTAATCAATCTTTACCGTTCCGATACCTTTGTCGATATTCACTGCGGTTTTTGTCCCGGCATCCTCGGAGCCGTAATTTATCATATAGTCCTCCGCTGTACCGATAAGAGTAATATCCGCATCCCCTATACCGAATTCCAGGTCGCAGTCTCCCTTCAGACGGTTTATGAGATCAAGATTGCCCACACCCATTTCCAAATCAAGATCATTGAGTGTTCCGCCGCCGATGGTGATTTCACCCACACCGCCTTCGATGTCGGCTTTGACCGTGGCTACCGCTTCAACGATTTCCACATTACCTGCGCCACATTCGAGATAAAGTGAGGAGCACACCAAACGTTCGGCATAAATATCGCCTGCACCGGCAGAAATATCTATCTTTTCTATGTTAGCATCCTCAGGAATATACAGTTTCACCTTTACGGGTGTTTTCGGATTACGGGTTGAATCGGTAATAAGTAATCTTCCGTTTGCTTCCTTTATCTCAAGCTTTGATGAATTGCTTTCCGCATAAAAGCTTTCTCCGGTTAATATATCGCAATCGACTGCACCTATTTCCATCTCTATCTCTCCGATGTCCTGACTCAGAGTAAAGATTTTCTGCTCGCCCGTCTCATCACCGCCGCCGAAGCGATCGCTCAGAAAGCTCAGACCGCCGATTCCCGCCAATATACCGCCGATTATCATTATGACAAGATAAACCGCGAAGGCTATTGCACAATATTTTACTACTCTCTGAAATACGGTCATCTTATATCAACTCCTCCGAACATACATATTGCATTGATGTAAAGAGTGGGACCGTCACCTCTGAAACGGTTATGTCTTTTATCGGAAACTCCTCCGAATACTGAATTAGAATATATCTTTATGTTGATGTTTTCGGGCACATATACATCTATACCTCCGAATATGGCACTGCCGTTAATCACGCAATCATGCTCGATAAGGGCGTTACGCAAATCGCATTTGACCCCGCCGAACACAGCATTAACTTCCGCACCGGTGAAAGCCTCACCGTCGAAATTGACGTTGGCACCCGAAAATACAGCGGCAACATTTTTTATCGGTCCGCCCTTTTCTTTTATCTTTTTCAAAACCTCTGTGCTTCTGTTACCGACTATTCCCGTATAAATAAGCTTGATACCGATGAAAATAACTATCACGGGTACGATAAGCTTCCAAAGCATGTCGAAACTTATGATATCACGGACACACATAAGCAAAAACACACCGACAGTCAGCGTAATGGCGTTGCCTGTTTTTTCTTTGGTGGTAAGAAGACCGATAAAGGACGGAACTATAATAAGCAGTGTCCACCAGCCCTCAAAGAAAATATCTACGTGCGTTACTCCCAAAGCATTGAGAGCAAAAACCACACCGGCAAAAACGAACACAATACCCCACATTATACTGTTGAATCTTTTCATTATATCTTCCTCCGTTTCCTGTTAAAAAAATCCGAGGGGCTGACCTTACTGTACAGCCCCCCGTTTAATTTTACTTAAATCGTCCGGTTATTTTTCTTTTATAACCTCTGTAAGTCCTGTGGCAAGACCTGCAAGTGACTGAATCTCAGAGGGGATAATAATCTTCGTTGCCTTGCCGTCGGCTGCTGCCTGGAAGGCTTCGAGAGCTTTAATTTTGATAACCTCTTCGGAAGCACCGGCTTCGTTAATGAGCTTGATACCTTCAGCGGTAGCCTGCTGAACCTTGAGTATAGCCTGTGCCTGACCTTCGGCTTCGAGAATACGCACCTGCTTTTCAGCGTCGGCACGGAGAATAGCGGATTCCTTTTCACCTTCTGCCAAAAGGATAGCTGACTTCTTTTCACCCTCGGCTTTGAGGATAGCTTCACGGCGTTCACGTTCTGCCTTCATCTGCTTTTCCATAGCGTCCTGAATCTCTCTGGGAGGCATAATGTTTTTAAGCTCCACACGGTTGATTCTGATACCCCAAGGGTCGGTGGCTTCGTCGAGGATGCTTCTCATCTTTGTATTGATAACATCACGTGAGGTGAGAGTTTGGTCAAGCTCAAGATCACCGATAATGTTACGCAGGGTAGTGGCTGTAAGATTTTCTATAGCGGTGAGAGGATGCTCGACACCGTAGGTGTAAAGCTTCGGGTCTGTGATTTCGAAATAGATAACAGTGTCTATCTGCATGGTAACGTTATCCTTTGTGATAACAGGCTGGGGTGGGAAGTCAACAACCTGCTCTTTAAGAGATACTGTCTTTGCTACTCTTTCGATGAAGGGGACCTTAAAGTGAAGACCAACCTCCCATGTTGTCTTATATGCACCGAGGCGCTCGACAACCATAGCTCTTGCCTGAGGTACAACTCTGATGTTTTTAACGAGTACTGCGATAGCTAAAATCAAGATAATTAAAATAGGTATTGCAAATTCCATAATGTGTTCTCCTTTTTCTTGTTTAAGATTTTTTTGTTTGTTTTTATTCGTCAGCCGTTTTCGGCGAGACTATGAGTTTAACGCCCTGGATTTTCACTGCGGTTACTTCCTCACCCGCACTGATTTTTTCATTATTCAGGCTTCGTGCTGTCCACACCTTACCCATGCATGTAACGGCGCCCTTGGCAGCAAGATTGTCGATATCCTCCGTCACTACGGCGGTTTTACCGATCACCATATCGGCATTGGTTGCCTCGTGCTTACCGTTGATGTGTTTTTTTGCGATGGGTCGGGTGAAAATGAGTGTGACAACCGTCACAACCAGAAACAGAACAATCTGCAACCAGAGCTTGGCGCCCGCCACAGCCGCAATAAAAGCCGCCAGCGCACCCAGAGCAAACCATACGGTAACCAGGTTAACCGTAACCGCTTCGGCAATAAAGAGGACTATTGTGGCACCGAGCCAAAACAGAACATCTTCCTTCATACACTTCATCTCCTTTTCATTATTATAGTTCTATTTTAAATTATTTCCCGTACTTTGTCAATAGAATTACTTTTAACAAGATCCGGTTTTTGCTCTGTGGTTATATAATATATTATTGCAAGTAAAAAGTGAATGACAAAAAGTGCAAATTTCGTATATAAAAAATTACAGTTTGTGTAAAAAAGCCTCCCCCTGCATTGAACAAGGGAAGGCTTTTATCATCCGTTCTTTATCTCATTATATTTTTCCAAATTTATTTTTTCATCGGCGAGCATCTGCTCAACCCAAAGCTGAAGTGTTTCCACGGTTATGGAAATGCGTTCCAGCTCATTTTGGATAAAAACGAAATCTTCGATTTCGTCATCGTCGATTTTTCCGTCGGCGGTGATTTCGATGAGTCGCTCCTGACTGCTTTTCATCGAATTGAGAGAGGCAAGCATTTCGAGCACTATCTGCGCCAAATCCTTTACCTTAATCTCAGGCACATACTTTTCACCGATAGGACATTCCTTTGAGCAATAATAATTGCAGAGAAAGGGCTCACCGTAAACCTTTGCCAAAAGGAGAACTTCTTCGGGATTGATGGGGTATTTGCCGTTTTCGATTCTCTCTAATCTTTCCGGCTGAAAGGGCATCCCCGTTTCATAAGCCCTGTCACACACTTCATCACGGGTAAGACCGTGTTTTTTTCTTATATCCTTGTAAACTGAATTTGCCATTATATTTTCCTTTCCGGTCAGAACAGACCGATAATTTTTCCGCTTTCAAAAAATTCCTTTTCGTAAAACATTTCGCAAAGCATATCAATGTTTTCCTGACTGTACTCCGTCTGCTTCGAAAAAAGTTTGCATATATTTATGATTCCCTGAAAATCCGCATTTTCTTTTACAGCAAAATAAGAAATAACCGCTGTACTTACACAGGCAAACTTTACCTTCGAAAGAATCTCACCGTCAAAAACGCCCTTCAGAAAATAGCGATATATATAATAGAAAAGCAGATTTCGCTGATAAAGGTATAGGCCGTCCTCATTTATGTCCGTTTTCTTATATGTGCTTACGGCATCGGCAAGATAATCCGTCCACTTTTCGTCGATAGGCTCCATCTCACTCAAACTTCTCAGCACCGAGAGCATATCTCCTGTTTTTTCTTCCATAGCATCATTCTCTGCGGGGAGTTCATCAATATAATTATCTATATTATACTGCAGCTTTTCGGCAAAAAATAATATTCTTGACACTATCGTCTTAATGCTTTCGAACTCATCATAAAGAAAAAAGAAAATTCTGTCCCTTGCTTTGTAAAGCAGCTCAAACAGCTCTTTGTCAAAGCTGCCGTTTACCTCTTCGGGAATATCAGTTTCCGTAAAATAGACGGGGTTTCCCGCCGTGAGTATAAGCTTTGCCGCCTCTTCGCAGCACAGTCCTATTCCGCCCTCTTTTATGTCGCCGAACCATTCGTAATATCTCGGATGGTCAGCACATATCTGACACAGGTGCTCTTCACCCAGATTAATTATAATATCACAAAGATTTTTCTCGTTAAGGAAAGGACAGCGCTCACCCTTGAGGATAAAAGAGCTGCACTCACCGTGAGCGATGTTTTCCTTAAGCTTCGCTCCGAAATCACCCTTCACCCGCGAATAAAAGTCCGCCGTCTCTCCGTCAATGTCGATTTCCCATCCGATACAGCAATTGTCACTGCATTTGTTTGCCGTACATTTAAAACCCGTACAGTATGCGGGCATAACAAGCTTCATATTATTTATCACCCACAAAAAGTTCCTTATATCTGTCGATGGAATCCCTTACGATTTCTCTTGCCACGTCGGCATTCTTTGCTTCGTCAATAACGGTGGTTTTGTTTTCGAGCATTTTATAAACAGAGAAAAAATGCACCATTTCATCAAAGATGTGCTTCGGAAGCTGACTTATGTCCGTATAGCTGTTATAGGTGGGGTCACCGCTGTGAATGGCGATAATTTTATCATCGGCGGCGCCGTTATCGAGCATGGTAATAACACCGATGGGATAGCACTCAACCAATGACATGGGCTCGATTCTTTCCGAGCAAAGAATAAGAACATCGAGCGGGTCATTATCCGGAGCATAGGTCCGGGGAATAAAGCCGTAGTTTGCAGGATAATGAGTGGAGGTGTGCAGAACTCTGTCCAGACGGAGCATACCGGTTTCTTTGTCAAGCTCGTATTTCATTTTGCTGCCCTTGCTGATTTCTACCACAGCATCAAAGGTTTCCACCTTAATTCTTTCAGAATTGATATCATGCCATATATTCATCTTTGTCTCTCCTTTTTTAAATTTATAAAAAGATAATATCATAAAGAAAAGCAAATATCAATTATTAAGGCATTCAAATAAATAAAAAATTTTGTGAAAATCATTGACAACCGCACTCATTTATGATAATATACTTGGGCAAAAGCAAATGCGCTGTTAGCTCAGCTGGATAGAGTGACTGGCTACGAACCAGTAGGTCAGGGGTTCGAGTCCCTTACAGCGCGCCAAAAATAAGTGATGGCTTAAAGATAAGTTGTCACTTATTTTTAATTTTGACTTGTCTTGGACGAGAAGTAGGAGCGGTAGTGAATGACAGTCCGGTGGACTGTCAGAGCCGCGAATGACCGAAGCTGCGCAGTTCGCAGCAAGAGTCGAGTCCCTTACAGCGCGCCAAAACACCAAGTCTCCGGCTTGGTGTTTTCATTTATGTTCAAAGGACATAACTTCATTTTTCGACCAAAGAGAGAAAACTTCATTTCGGGTTTTATCCGAACTTCATTATCGGACACAAATGAATGAAGTTACCTTGCGGTAAATGAAGTGGCTGCACCAATTAAGTGTGCCTGTCGGCACAACGAAATCGCCTGCGGCGAACGGATTACAGCCACGGGCCCGTAGCTCAGTTGGGAGAGCGTTCGGTTCGCAACCGAAAGGCCGAGAGTTCGAACCTCTTCGGGTCCACCAAAAATCCAAGTCTTACGACTTGGATTTTTCATTTATGTCCGCAGGACATAACTTCATTACGAGCGAAGCGAGTGTTTCATTTGACAGCTTGCTGTCAACTTCATTATCCTAAAAGCGGACATAAACGAATGAAGTTGCCTTGCGGCAAATGAAGTGGCTACGCCAATGAAGTGTGCCTGTGGCACAATGAAGTTGCCCTTTGGGCAAACGGATTGACGAAACCGTTAGCATTGCAAATTGATAGTATGTGTGATATAATTAACTCGATAAGAATTTGTAGAGGTGAAAAGAAATGGGAATAGTAATACGCAAATATGGGGAAAAAGATTTGTGTGCGATGATAGAAATCTGGAATGAAATTGTTGAGGAAGGAAATGCCTTCCCCCAAGAAGAATTCCTGACTCTTGAAAGCGGCACTATCTTTTTTGCTGAACAAACCTATACGGGTGTTGCAGTAGATAACGAAACAGAGAAAATATACGGACTTTATATTTTACATCCGAACAATATAGGAAGATGCGGTCATATCTGTAATGCAAGTTATGCTGTGAGTGCTCATAGCAGAGGATTACATATAGGAGAAAAACTGGTGTTAGATTGTATTAAACAAGGACGCGAACACGGTTTTTCTGTTTTGCAATTCAACGCAGTTGTGGCGACAAATACACATGCCAGACATTTATATGAGCGTCTCGGATTTACTCAATTAGGGACAATACCAAATGGTTTTCGTATGAAAGACGGATATTATGAAGATATTTGTCCGTATTATCGAGCTATATAAATTTCAATTTATCGAGTTGTTGCTATTTTGAGCTGTAAACACAAAAAATGCAACAATCCCGTGTTCCGACCTTTTCATCGGAACACGGGATTGTTTATTTCAGATTACTTTCTTTCTGCGGAGTAGTTAACCTTTGCGGTTTCATTTTCAGCGTTTCTGAATTCGGGAATCCAATGATCGCCTGCGGCAATCTTTTTGAATTCTTCAGCCGAAAGAGCGACATCCACCTCGGTGATACCTGTTTTGCCGTCGTTATCATCCTCGGCACAGTAGCAGAAGCTGTATGCACCTATTTCCTTGATTGAAGCGGGAATGTAAAGATAGCTGAGACCTGATGCATAGTTAAAGGAATCCAAACCGATAAATTCAAGGCCTTCGGGAAGAGAAGCGTATGTCTTTTCTCCCTTATAGGATGTGATTTCCTTTAATTCTTCCGCCTTGAGAAATGCCATGCTTTCAATTCGCTTAAGACCTTCGGGAAGAGAAATCTTTTCGAATTTGCAGTCAGAGAAAGCAGAACGGCTTATTATCTCTACTGTTTCGGGAACTGTGAATTCCACACTGCCCTCATAAGATTTGGGACAGCAGAGAAGAGTCTTCATATCCTTGGTATAAAGCACACCGTCCACGGCACAAAAGCTTTCATTTGCTTCATCGACAACGAATTCTTTAAGTGCACGGAGATTTACGAAAGATTCACCGTAAAGCTCCTTTACATCCTTACCGATGTAAAGGGTTTCGACAACTGTATCCCACTCAAAGGGATGATGAGCGACCGATGTAATCTTTTTACCGTCAACAGTATCAATTCTGACATCCTTTGCGCCGTCTCTGTTGGTCATAGCGGTGAACTCATAGGTACCGTCTTCCTTTTCTGTCAGAGTAACGGGCTCCTCATAAATCTTTTCGGCATCGAAGACAAGCTCGACCTTTTTATCGAGAAGACCGCTGTCATATTCGGGAATCCACTGAGAACCGGTTTCAACATTTTCAAACTCTTCCTCACTCATCGCGATATATACCTTGTCATATCCGAGGAAGCCGTCGTCTCTCTTTTCGGCAGTATCAAAAAACGCATGATGTCCGATATACCTAACGCTCGAAGGAATGCGGAGAACCGCACCGTCATCGCAGTAGCTCATAGCATCTGAACCGATATATTCGAGTCCGTCGGGAAGTGAACGGTAAACACCGTCGAGCTTTGCAACAGCGGAGAAGCCTGTTTCGCTGTCCCCGGCAGTGCTTGACTCATAGGAATAAATGTCTCTCATCCACCAATTTCTCATAATTGCCATCGTTTCAATTCTTTTAAGACCCTCAGGCAAATAGAGTGCTGCAAGGGGAAGGTCATAAAATGCGAGCTCACCGATGGTTTCGACCGTTGCGGGAAGCACATAGGTGAGAATATCCGCCTCGTATCTTGCACGGAATTCCATATTGTTTTCGCCGTCAGCCCAAATTGTATCGTTATAGCCGTATTTTTCACGGAGATATTGGGGATGGTTCATGGGATAAAGAATTATCTGCGTTTTATCCTTATTGTAAAGAACACCGTCGATATCACAGAAATATTCGTTTTCCTCATCAACAATAATCTGTTTGAGTGCTCTGCAGGTAAAGAACGCCTTACCGTCGATTTCTTTTACATTCTTACCGATGTAAATTGTTTCCACGGTTTCGTCACAGTTGAAGCAGAACTGAGGAATACTTGAAATAGGCTTGCTTTCATCCTCCTCAAGAGTGAAATTTGTGGCAGCATCGGGATTTTCGTTATCCGTAACAATTTCAACTGCATAATCGATATCAAGATGCTTGATATAGCCTGTATTATTGAATTTAACAAATTCATAGGTACCGTCACCGATTTCATCATACTCAAAAGGAGTACGGGAAACAACTCTTACGCTGAAATACATCGAAAGACCCACAGCAATAAGAAGTAAAACGGTGAAAATAATCTTTTTGAGAGTAAAGTTTGTAAAGGGTTTATTTATATGCGGCTCTGCCAATCCGTCAACCTTATAGGTCCATATTTCATCCTCAGGAATATCGAGGTGTACATCAACGGGGGCAGTCATACCCTTAAAGACTTTTTCTTTTTTATCTTTCATTGTGTATACCTCCTTTTAACCTATATATCCGCCACTGACGGTTTCGCCCTCTTCCTTGGCCTTCTTCTGTGTTACCTCGGCACGGCGCTGAAGCACCTGAATAACCTTGGTCTGCTTCTCATTATCATAATCCCAGAAGAAATAAGGAATTGACATAAGCAGGAAACCGATAATATCGATAATAAGCGGAACGGCGATAATTTTAAATCGGGCACTGTCGATATAGAGAACGTCCCAGTTGCTGTTAAAGCCGTATTTAAGCAGCATAAGAGGAATGATAAGGCTTACAAAGGAAGTAATGGGGCCTGTAAACCAACCGAAAACACCTGCAAAGCTTTCAAGTCTTTCGCCTGAAAGATACATCTGATAGTCGCCGATACGGGTACCCATGTCATGACCTGCAGTGGTGGGAATGGTCTTTGTCATTTCCATAAGGAACATAACTATAATACAGGCGAAACCGCAGATATGAACATTATCTCCGAAGAACCAGAAAGCACCGACCAAAAGTGCATTACCGAAAGCACGGGTCAGCTGATAGAAAATCATAATCTGCTTATAGTTAAATCTTTTGAGGAAAAAGGGTGCACATAAATCGGGCGGAGTACCCGCAAAGGAAATAAGGTTAACAATGATTGTGTAAGGCAGACCCGAAAGACGGAAGGTATAAAGATATACGATCTGTGTGATGGCAAGCATGCCGTTACCGAGTGAGTCAATAAGACCGACAATGGTGTTTATGAGCAGATATTTGTTACGCAGAACACCGAACATACCGTCCCAGAAATTGATCTGAACCTTCTTTTCCAGCGGCGGCTGAGGAATTCTTTCCTTTAGTCTGCCGGCATAAAGCATTGTTATGGCGGCGGGAACAATGAATGCGATGGGATAAACCCAACGGTAAAGATTGATGTCTGCCCATTCATCTTTGAGTGAGTCAGCAACAATGGGAATGATAATAGATACAATCGTATGAATGAAATGGGAAAGCTTTACGGGATATGTACGTACAAGAAGTCTTTCCTGCATATTGGGGCTGATGGTTTTCGAAAGATTTTCCAGATTGTTGCCGAAGCCGAAAATATTAAAGCAGGCAAAGAGAAGGTTTGCTGTCCATACTCTCGTAACCATATCGGGTATTTCATAAAGAGGAAGCCAACCTACAAGAATAACCATGATGCATTTGGGGATAACATCACAGTAGAGTGAATATTTATATCTGCCGTATTTCGGAATGAGCTTTTTACGGTAGAAGATATTTCTTGAACCCGCCCAACCGTTCCAAAGGATGTGAGTACCGAGTATTTTAAGTGCTGAAGCGGCGGTAATACCGATACTCTGCATATTGTTAAGATAAACGATAAGCGGATTTGTTGATGTATCAAGGAAGGGGAATTTCCCGAAAATCATCACAAGACCTATGACGATAAGGGAGAAATAAAGTCCGTAGAACTTCCTTTCTGTTTTCTTCGGCAAAAAGCCGAGATTGTCATTGATTATCCAACCGATAAGGGTCCAGATATAATTAAGAGGCATATTGATAATGCCGATGAATGAGAAGGTGAGATAAGGCAGCTTATAATGATACATAAACAGGTAGCAGGATGCCCAAAAGCCGATGCTTTCAAGCATTTTTGAGCCTGTGTAGTTTGCACCTATACCCAGAAACAGATCCTTATATTCCCTGTAGGGAACATACTTACCTTCAGCGGGGGTTTTCCAGTGAGTTTTTACTTCGGTGAAAAATGATTTAACTTTTCCCAAACAAACACACTCTCCTTTCTTTATAATTAAGGTAATTATATCACAGGTAGCTCTGTGTTTACAACGCTTTAATGTGCTGAAAAAAAGCTGATATATTTGGTTATTTTGCTATCGGAGATATGACAAATAAAAGCAAGCAAATCAATGCGGAGCACTGTATATCATTAATTCTGCAGGAATTGCATATCATCAACTTCGCAGAAGTTGTATTATCAAGCCGACAGAAATACACGCTTCGCGTGATGATATACAGTCCTGAAGGACTGATGAGATACAACAACGGCCCACCGTTGTTGATGATATACCAATCCTGTCGGCTTGGATAAAAAAATAAAGAACTTCACGGGAAGTCCTTTGTTTTTGGAGCTGGAAACGTGACTCGAACACGCGACCTGCGCATTACGAATGCGCTGCTCTACCAACTGAGCTATTCCAGCATATTAACTTTGCTTTAAAGATTATACTAAAAGAATCCTTTTTTATCAATAGTTTTTAAGTAAAAAAAGAAATTTTTTTAAAATCGAGAGACAGACTCTCCGTACATTAAGCACAGATAAAGCCTGTCCCCTCATGTGTTTTTTTACTTCAACTGTCTTATGTCCTTACCGCAGAAGCGAAGAGGATAACAGGAGCCCATTATTCTCGAAGCTATTCTCTGAGTGTACTTTTCCTCCAGCTCCGAAAGCTCTAAGTTGGTACTGATAATGGTAGGCAAAGAACGGAGCATACGGGTGTTTATGATGTTATGAAGCTCGCTGACTGTGAACTGAGTGGTAAACTCCACACCAAGATCATCAATAATAAGAAGATCACAGTTAAGCACATCGTCCTTTATGCTGTCCTCCTGAGCGAGTCTGCCGAAATGCTCTTTTTCCAACTTGTACATAATGGTCTGTATGCTGTCATAGTAAACATCGTAGCCTTTTTCGAGAACACGGTTTGCTATGGCGAGTGAAAGGTGTGTTTTACCGAGTCCTGTTTTACCTATCATGATAATTCCCTTTGATTTAAGAGAGAAATCCTCAGCATAGGCTTTGCAGAAATTAAGAGTATTAACCATATGCTCTCTCTGATTTATTCCCAAAACAGAATCCTTTACATCAGGATAATAATTGGCCAGAAAATTATCAAAGGTGCATTTTTTTATGGGAGAGTTTGCATCGAGATCATCTCTTGCAACATCGCGTATAAGCTTTTTATAACAAGGACAGTAATAACCGTCGTGAGAGCCTGTGTCCTTGCAGACTATACAGCTGTATTTTACGTCAAGATAATTTTCGGGGAAGCCTGCATTTTTCAGCAAAGCTTTTCTTTTATCCTGTGCAGCGAGACTTTTTACGGCAAGATTACGGACATATTCGGCCACATCTCCGCCCATACCTACAGCTTTGACCACATCGGCACCGCACTGCGCCATCTCTCTTTCAATATCAAGCAGCTCCGGACATTTCATCATAACCTCCGAGCGTCGCATTTCAGCCTCATTTTCGGCGGTCTTTTTTCTTTCGTCCAAAATTTCCTTTGCTCTCTGATATACGCTTCTTTTATAAGCCATAATCACACCTCGCTTTCAGTGTCATTTTTTTTATACTGCAAATTAAAAGATTTTTTCATATATTCGTCAATGTCATAGGAGGCTTCGCCCTCTGTCTTTTCCGCCTTTTTAGGCGGCTTTGAAAAACGCTTTTGCTTTTCGTTTTCCCATTTCACTCTTTCATTCTGTATATCGGACAAAGTCTTTACGCCCTTTTCATGCCACGAGCGGATAATCTTATCCATATAAGGCATGCTCATTTTACCCGTATTGTCGATGCTTTCCTCATAAGCACAGTAAATGATGTCCACATCGTATCCGTATTCCTTTACCCAGGCAACCATATATTTTCTTTGCTTTTCCGTGGGCTGACGGTTTGTGATTTCCGTCTCTTCACGGAGCTTTGCCCAAGTTTCGTCAACTATATTGTGCTCTTCGATATACTGCATGGCTCCCTCAAGAGTGTCGATTTCCATTTCACTCCAGCGTCTGGCTATGCGTGCTATACTTGCCCAACCTGTCTTTTTCAGTGAAAGAGAATATTCGATAGCCATAAGAATAACCTCAGGAGGAAGTCCGAACGAATCCAGCATCTGAATAATCACTGACTGTCCGTCATAGCCTATGGTTCTCCCCAAAACAGTCTGTGCCTCCTGTAAAAGAACGACAACCTCGTCGCTTTCCTTTATTCTTTTCGCCACATCCTCATATGAGGGGCGTGAAAGAGCTATCTCTGCCACCTTTTTTTCTTCCTTTACAGGGGTGTTTTTCTCGCTCTTTGCTTTATTTTCAGCCACCGGTGAAGCCGCCGGCATTTGTCCATCTTTTACGAGAAGACCTCTTTCTGACCAAAAAACCATGGCATCTCTTACATCATCCGCTTCGAGAGAAAGGGCACCGGCTATCGTTTCCGTCTCTGCCATACCGTCATTACTGTGACGGAGGATATATAAAAGAACCTTCAGCTGTACCACGCTGGCAAGTCTTATGTTTTCGTCTACCAATGAATTAGGCACGGGAAAAATCCCGGTAAAAGCCATCGGATTAATTTTATATTCCATTTATTTAAACACCTTTCGGGGATAAAACAGGGCAATCAGCACTGCGCCGTTGCCCTGAAATTTTAATATTTGCCTAAATATTTGTCGATTTCCCACTGAGAAACCCTGGTGCTGTATTCGCGCCACTCCTCTTCTTTGGCTTCGATATACTTTTTCCACACATGTGCACCCACTGCCTCTTTTGCAAATTCACTCTTTCTGAATTCCCTTACTGCATCATAAAGAGTTTTCGGCAGAGAGTGAATACCTGCTTCTCTTCTTTCCTCCGCAGTGAGCTTAAAGATGTTTGAGTCTTCGGGAGAAGGAGGAGTCATTTTCTTTTCCACACCGTCGAGACCCGCCTGAAGAATAGCAGCCATGACGAGATAAGGATTGGCAGCGGGGTCGGGATTACGGAGCTCGATGCGTGTACCCGTACCTCTGGCTGTGGGAATACGGATAAGAGGACTTCTGTTTTTTGCGCTCCATGCGATATAAACGGGAGCCTCATAGCCGGGAACCAATCTCTTATAGGAATTTACGATGGGATTGGTAAGAACGGTGATAGCTTTGATATGATGCATAACACCGGCGATGAAATTATAGGCAACCCGGCTGAGACCTCTCTCATCGTTTTCGTCGCAGAAAACATTTTTCTCACCGTTAAAAAGTGAAAGATTTATGTGCATACCTGAGCCGCAGATACCGTAAATAGGTTTGGGCATAAAGGTAGCATAAAGATTGTGCTGATTCGCAAGATTTTTAACCACATATTTGAACGTCATAACGTTGTCGGCAGTTTTCAGAATCTCATCATATTTAAAATCGATTTCATGCTGTGCGGGAGCGTTTTCATGGTGAGAGGCTTCTATTTCAAATCCCATTTTTTCGAGACAAAGACAAATATCTCTGCGGCAACCTTCACCGCGGTCAACGGGACCCAAATCAAAATAGCCGCCTTTGTCATAGCTTCTCGTTGTAGGCTTGTCCTGTTCATCCTTATGGAAAAGGAAAAATTCACATTCGGGACCGATATTACAGGTATATCCCATATCTGCCGCTCTTTTTATAGCTCTGCGCAGAACATAACGGGGATCACCCTCAAAGGGTGTACCGTCGGAATTATAAACATCGCAGATAAGTCTGGCGGTTTTGCCTGAACATTCATCCCAGGGAAGAATCACAAAGGAGTCAAGGTCAGGATAAAGACACATATCGCTTTCCTCGATTCTTACAAAGCCGTCAATAGACGAACCGTCAAACATGCAACGGTTATTGAGAGCTTTTTCGAGCTGACTTGTGGTTACGGAAACACTTTTAAGAGTGCCGAGAATGTCCGTAAACTGCAGATTGATAAAATTTACCTTTTCTTCCTTTGTTATACGGATTATTTCTTCCTTTGTATAAATGCTCATAACATACCTCTCTCTTTCAAAGGGATAAAAATTCGATTATTATTAAATATACCATTTATATAATTATTTGTCAATGAAAAAAGCATCTCATAAAAAAATCACCAATAAAAAAATTGCCGCAGGTGATGCGGCAACAGTATGCTTTTTTACATTAAAAATCAAATACACCCTCAAATACCTTTGCGAAGTATTCAAAAATCATGTTGATTCTTTCAAACAAGCTCTGAATGAATGCCCACAGAGTCTGATTTTCTCTGATTTCCTCTTCTGCGAAAACAGCCACATAAATTATTTCTGTGTCGCCCTCTTTTGCTGCGGGAACATTACCTGTATATGTGATTTCGCCTGTTTCTGCATTAACCCAATGTTTAAAAATGTATTCTGTGGTTTCGGTGGATGCTTTCTGAGGCACGCCGATTTCCATGTCGCCGCCTGCAACTATGCGGTCAACAAAGTTAACACCGGGGGCAGCCTTAAGCTCTCTGAGAACGATATCTTCTTTACCTTCTTCTCTGATAACGAACTTAATTGTTACAAGGTTTTCGTCTGCAGCGGCTGCAGCCATACCGAGCATTGAAAAAATTACAAGCACGGAAAGGATAACTGATAATGCTTTTTTCATAAGGATTCCTCCAATTATTTTAATAATTCGGCGCACATTAGACACCTATGTATTTTGATTATAGACCAAAAAAAGCTGTTTGTCAATATTTAGTAAACATCTTTAAACTTTTTATTTGAATGGAACACAACCGTGAAACAATATGAGTCCGGGTTAATTTTTTGTTAATACACTCTTAACAACCCCGCATTTCTCAAATGGTATCATATTAAAAAATCTTAAAATGAATAAAGGTGTATAAAATGAACAAATGTTGGTATGACAATAAAACCGTTATTCTTACTGGTGCGTCGAGCGGAATCGGCAAAGATATTGCGGAAAGACTCATAAAAGACCACGGCTGCAAGGTAATAGGAATAGCACGCAACGAGGAAAGATTGCTCGCATTAAAAAATTCTTTTGGAAATAAAAGCGACTGTTTTACTTATTATATCTTTGACGTTTCCGTCAAAGAAAATTGGGAAAACTTTGCCGAAACCGTAAAGGAAGAAAATCTGAAGCCCGATATCCTTATCAACAATGCAGGTATACTTCCCAAATTTGACCGCTTCCTTAATTATACGGTGGATGAGCTCGACAAAGCCATGCACATAAATTTTTACTCCTGCCTTTACTCAATGAATGCGCTTATGCCCGTCATTCTTCAATCGGACAGTGCCGCAGTGATAAATATTGCCTCCTCTGCCGCACTTTGCTCTTTGGCGGGCACCTCGGTTTATTCTGCGAGCAAAGCAGCTCTCAAAAGTCTCACCGATGCAGTGAGAGAGGAATACAGAAAAGAGTGCTACATAGGTCTCGTATGCCCCGGCTTCACCAAAACAAACATTTTCAGAAACCAAGGCACTCCCGTGGGAAACAAAGCGCAAAAGGCTATGGACTTCATCAGCACCGACTGCGACAGAATGTGCAATCTTATTCTCAAAGGAATGAAAAACAAAAGAGCCGACATGGTATTCGGAGCCGACGCCCATCTTATGAGTGTGGGTAACAAATTGTTTGGCACTGTGTGCTCCCACGCTTCGAGTGCCGTTATGAAAGCTTCCGGACTTGACCTGTTTGCAAAGGTTTTCAAATAAGAATATAAGCATATTAAAAAGGAGCAGCCGTTTTCCGGTTGCTCCTTTGCTTTGTATCAGAATTAATATGTGAAGGTCCAGGTTTCATCAAGTGCGCCCTGGAAGGTGGCTGTGCCGTTGAAGAAGGAAATCTGAGCCTTGCCGAAGCCTGACATGGGAAGCTTGTTGACAAGCTTTGTAACCTTACCGTCAGCATTAACGGTAATTTCAACCGTTGAGCCGGGATATTTCATATCAGCCTCTGCAATGGTAACACCGGGAAGATCCAGTGAAGCAAGGTCAAGATAACCGATGGCTGTGGAGTTATTCTGAGGAACGGGAGAAGAAACGGTAGTATTTTCCTCCACAAGGATTACGGTGTAAACCGTATCTGCACCTGATGCTTTGGCTGTAGCCGTAACGACAGCGGCATCGGTAAGAAGGAAATCCTTATTTGTGGGAGGAATAATACCGTACATTGTTTCACCGTTTGCAGTGGCACCGTTTGCAATCGCATAGTCAAGCTCTTCAGAGCCTGCAAGATTTTCGATAAGAGGATTAATAAGATTTATAGCGGCCTTAACTGAACAGTCAGTAATTTCTACAGTGATGTTTTCAGCCTTATGAGCATTTACATTCTGCTCACCCTTAAGCTGCTTCATATAGCCGTTCATCTTTTCAACAATCTGAGCCTTTGAAAGAGATGAAGGATCAGCATTGTTTGCGGGTGCATTCGTCGAAGGCTGAGCTGTGGGAGCAGTTGAATTTTGGTTCGGGTCAACCACGGGAGGAAGCACGGTTGTCGGCTGTGTGGTTGTGGGTGCCGCAGTTGTGGGAGCGGTGGTTGTGGGTGCAGTGGGCTGTGTGGTGGAGGGAGACACGGTATTCACTACCTCGTTATTCGGCTGAACATGAGCCTTTCTTTCTTTATAAACGCCTATTTCAAAACCCATTACAAAGAACCAGATGCTGAGCACAACAGCAATAGCAATTTTAATTTCTTTTTTCATCATTATCGTTCTCTCCTTTTATTGAGACTGTATACTTTTCCATACTAATAAGCATTACTTATAATTTACTCGTTTTCCCTGATTTTGTCAAGGTGTTAAAGTAAATATTTCGTTAATAAACTTCAGTAATAAAAAATCTCTCAGCATTTTCCGTCGCCGACGAAAGCGTTGAACATTTCTTCGGTAATTATATCCGTATAATCGTTAAGAGCCTGAAAATCCATAGCCCCTATATATTCCTTTTCGAGCCTGTCGTGGATTTCTTTGGCTTTTTTTAGTGAACTGACGCTCTCTCCTATGAGATGTGAGCACAGCTTTTTTCCGCGGCGGAGCCTCTCGGAGTAATTTCCCGCCTCTTCGCACATAAATCTTTTACAGTGTATAAGCCTGTCGCACTGCAAAGAAATATTATGCTCCTTTTTTATCGTCAGCAAAGCAAGCCCTGCCTCCGGAATAATAATATGCTCACAGTCGCCCTTCGGTCTCATGGGGCATTGGCAAAACACGACATCGTAACCGTTTTTCACGGCGAGGTCACCTATCCTCTGGCAAATAAGAGGAGAAACAGCGGAATAATTATCCTTTATCCCTATAATCCGAACCGCCTGTGCCCTTACCGTTTCGTCCAAAAACACCACGCCCTCAGGAGTTATTCCGCTTATAAACCTGCGTATTCTTTTTCCCGGACTTCTTTTTCTTTTGGCGGGCATTTCCCGTGAAACGAAGCGTACTGCAAAGCTGTTCACCTTTTCGGTTTTTATGAAGGAGGATGCCAAACGTATGTTTTCGTCATTAATCGCCCCCGCTGCCGAAAGATATCTCGCCGAGCGGTAATGGTGCATAGAATTTTCGAGAGTCAGAGAGCGTATTACGTCGCTTTTTTCGTTAAGCTTTCTTTTGTCCCAAAAATCTCCCGTATTGATTATGTTTTCCACAGCTCCGGGAAACTTCGGCTCAAGAACATGAGGTGATGTGCCGTCTATAACGGAAATACCGAGCTCTTTCACTATGATACCGTCAAGACTTTCAGGGTCCGAGGAGCAAAAAATAAGCTCTGTGTCATATCCCATTTCCTCCGCCTTACGGGCAACCTTTTTCATAAGGGTAGATTTACCCGTACCCGGACCGCCCTTTATGATATAAGGATGATGATTTTTATAAGGATTATAGATTTCTTCAAAAAAAGAACAGAAGCCAATGGGTGAATTGGCACCCATAAATGAGCTGATAACACGGGACATATAAAGCCTCCTATAAATTTTTTCATTACTATTTTATTCCTTCGAGCAAAAATTGTCCCTGCTTTTTTATCTTTATATTGATTTTTTAATGAGCTTTGGTGTATTATATAAGTTGAAATAATATGACAGGAGATGTTAATTATGATATGTGAAAGCATAGCAAAATTAGTGAAGTACGGTCTTGATTGCGGGCTTATCGAGCAGGAAGATAAAATTTACACCGTAAACCGTATACTCGAAATTCTCGGAATAGATGAATATGAAGCTCCCGTAAGCTGTGAATGGGAAAGCTTGGAGAGTATTCTCAAAGATATTCTCGATTATGCCTGCAAAAACGGACTTATCGAAAATACCCAGCTGAACAGAGACCTTTTCGATACCAAAATTATGAGCGCCCTTGTCCCCCGCCCCAGTGAGGTTATTTCGCATTTTGATGCCCTTTATGCCGTGTCTCCCGAAATGGCCACCGATTATTATTATAAGCTGAGCAAAGACACGGACTACATAAGAAGATACAGAGTATGTAAGGATCTTAAATGGAAAACCGAAAGCGAATACGGTGAAATAGACATTACCGTAAATCTTTCGAAGCCCGAAAAGGATCCCAAAGATATCGCGATTGCCGCCACCTTAAAGCAAAGCTCTTATCCCAAATGCCTTCTCTGCATGGAAAACGAAGGCTACGCCGGCAGACTCAACCACCCCGCCAGACAAAATCACAGAATAATTCCCGTGGAAATCAACGGAAAGCAGTGGGGCTTCCAATACTCACCCTATGTTTATTATAATGAGCATTGCATCGTTTTCAACGGTGAGCATAAGCCCATGAAAATCGACGAAAGTGCTTTCATAAAGCTCTTTGACTTTGTAAAGCTTTTCCCCCATTATTTCATCGGTTCAAACGCCGATCTCCCCGTCGTGGGCGGCTCCATCCTTTCTCACGAGCATTTCCAGGGCGGCAATTATGAATTTGCTATGGCAAAGGCTGAAACGGAAAAAACATTCACCTTTAAAGGCTACGAAAATCTCACCGTCGGTACAGTAAAATGGCCCATGTCCGTCATCAGAATCAGCGGTGAAGACACATCTGAAATCGTATCTCTTGCATCTAAAATACTCGATGCATGGAGAGGCTATACCGATGAAGACGCTTTCATCTTTGCCGAAACAAACGGCACACCCCACAACACCATCACTCCTATTGCGAGAAAAAAAGGCGACAGATACGAGCTCGACCTCGTTCTGCGCAACAATATCAAAACTCCGGAGCATCCCGATGGTGTTTACCATCCTCACCAAGAGCTCCACAATATCAAAAAAGAAAATATCGGCCTTATCGAGGTTATGGGTCTGGCTGTTCTTCCCTCAAGACTTAAAAACGAGCTTGCAAAAGTGGAAGAATTCATTCTCGCCGGAAAAGACCTTTCGTCAGACAAAGAAATCAGCAAGCATGCCGAATGGGTAAGCTCCTTTAAAGATAATTATGACTTTACCGCCGAAAATATTGATACTATAGTAAAAAAAGAAGTAGGCAAGGTATTCGTAAAATGTCTTGAGCATGCGGGTGTTTATAAAAGAGACGAAAAAGGCCAAGCTGCCTTTGAACGCTTCATAAGCTTTGCGGCAAACAAATAAATTATGTCTTCGATTAACCGGATGAAAGACTGTTAATAATTTTAAAAGAAAGAAAATAAGGAGTAAGAAATTATGCGTGAAATTCTCAATCTGAACAGTTCATGGACCTTTACCAAAGAAGGAATTACCGAAGAAGTAAGCCTTCCCCATTCATGGAATGCCACAGACGGACAGGACGGCGGCGCAGACTATTACAGAGGCACCTGCCGTTATGCAAAAACTCTCAAAAAAAGTGAGCTTCCCTCAGCGGAACGCTACTATTTGGAAATCAGGGGTGCCAACTCCTCAGCTGTCGTTTATGCTGACGGCAAAAAATTAGCCGAGCATCACGGCGGCTATTCCACATGGAGAGTAAATCTCACAGAGGAGCTCAAAGACGAAACCCTCATCGAAATTGATGTCGATAACTCCCCTAACGACAAAGTTTATCCCCAAATGGCTGACTTCACCTTTTACGGCGGTCTTTACCGTGACGTAAACCTTATCTGTGTTCCGGAATCCCACTTCGATTTGGACTATTACGGTACACCCGGCATCAAAGTAACCCCCGAAATCAAAGGCACGGATGCGGAAATCGAAATCGAGGTTTATCTCACCGATAAAAAGGACGGCCAAAAAATCCGTTACACCGTCCTCGATGCACAGGGAAATGAAATCGCATCGAAAACCACCGATGACGACGATGAGGATTTCGAAATCAAAAACGTTCATCTTTGGAACGGCAGAAAGGATCCCTATCTTTACACAGCAAAAGCTGAGCTTTTAAACGGAGACGAAGTGCTTGACACGGTTTCTGCACGCTTCGGTTGCCGCACCTTTAAAATCGACCCGGAAAACGGCTTCATCCTCAACGGAAAAGAATATCCTCTCCACGGTGTTTCACGCCATCAGGACAGACTCGGTATAGGTAACGCTCTTTTACCGGAACACCATAAAGAGGATATGGACTATATATGTGAGGTCGGCGCAAACACCATCCGTCTCGCCCATTACCAGCACGACCAATATTTTTATGACCTGTGTGACGAAAGAGGTATGGTAGTTTGGGCGGAAATACCCTACATCTCACAGCATATGGCAGGCGGCAGAGAAAACACAATCAGTCAGATGAAGGAGCTTATCACCCAAAATTATAATCACGCTTCCATCGTGGTATGGGGTCTTTCAAATGAAATCACAATGCACGGTGCCGCTGACCCCGATCTTATCGAAAACCATAAAATTCTCAACGATATGGCTCACGATATGGACAAAACAAGACTTACCACCATCGCCTGTCTTACAATGTGCGACCCTGACAGTGAATATGTAAAAATTCCCGACGTAGTTTCTTATAACCATTATTTCGGTTGGTACGGCGGCGAAGCTTCAATGAACGGTCCTTGGTTTGACAAATTCCATAAAAATCACCCGAACATTCCCATCGGCTGCAGTGAATACGGCTGCGAGGCGCTCAATTGGCACACCTCTAATCCCACACAGGGCGACTATACGGAGGAATATCAGGCTTATTACCACGAAGAGCTTATCAAACAACTTTTCACCCGTAAATATATATGGTCAACCCATGTATGGAACATGTTTGATTTCGGTGCCGATGCACGTCAGGAGGGCGGCGAAAACGGTCAAAACCATAAAGGTCTCATGACTATGGACAGAAAATATAAAAAGGATTCCTTCTACGCTTACAAGGCCTGGCTTTCTGATGAACCCTTTGTTCACATTTGCGGCAAAAGATACATTGACCGTGTGGAAGCTGTTACCAAAGTTACGGTTTACTCAAATCTTCCCGAAGTTGAGCTTTTCGCAAACGGTGAATCTCTCGGCAAAAAGACAGCTGACGACCACTTCTTCCGTTTCGATGTACCCAATACGGGCGAAACCGTTCTCACTGCCGTGGCAGGCGAATGCAGAGATGAAAGCAAAATCGTAAAGGTCGAAGAGCTTAATCAGGAATACATTTTCAAAGAAAAGGGTGCCATTCTCAATTGGTTCGACATCACCACTCCCGAAGGATACTACAATATCAACGATAAATTCTCTGAAATCTGCAAATCCTTCAAGGGTAAGCTTGTAACTGTTTCCTTTGTTCTTTTACTTCTTAAAAAATTCAAGGCAACAAAGAAGAATGACGGAGAAAAGAAAAAAGGCGGCGGAGGTCTTCCCGGCGGAATGAAGCCTTCAAAGGAGCTTTTACAAATGGCAGGAGCCTTCTCCATTTTAAGAATCGCTAACCTCATCGGTGCTATGGAGGTAAAATTTACCAAAGAAGAGCTTCTCGAAATCAATGCAAAGCTCAATAAGATTAAAAGAGTTTAAGAGTTTTAATATTTAAAAACGGCTGTGCGGAAATGCCGATACCCGATAATAAGATACCTTATCGGACATCGGCAGGGCACAGCCGTTTTTATTGGCCTTCGCCTTTTTAAGCATCTTATTTTTGTGTGTTTTTTTGAAATTTTTTCCTTTTTTCTATTGACAAACCTGATTAATGATGATATCATTTATTCAGTTAGTTGTGACTAATTATATTTTTTTGAGATTCCGGTTAGTTTAACCTAATTCACATACAGTGAGGTGTTATTTATGAACTTATCACAGGCAACGGAAGGAAAAGAATACATTATCCGTGAAATCGAAACAGAAGATGAAGAGCTTGATGCCTTCCTGTTTTCTTTAGGATGCTACAGCGGTGAGCCTATCACGGTCATTTCCCACCTTAAGGGCTGCAGTATAGTTTCCATAAAAGACGGCAGATACAGCATTGATAAAGGTTTGGCACAGGCTATAGCGATATAAAAACGGCAGAGCAAATCTGCCTTACATTTTCGGACACAGGTTAGTCTTGTATAACTCGATTACCGTTTCAAAAAAATCAGAAAAGGATTTTATTTATGAGAATTGCACTTACAGGTAACCCTAACAGCGGTAAAACCACAATGTACAATGCCCTTACCGGCGCCAACGAAAAGGTCGGAAATTGGGCGGGTGTTACCGTCGAAAAAAAAGAACACAGCGTAAAAAAAGTATTTTGCGGCGGCAAAGATGATATTGTTGCCGTTGACCTTCCCGGTGCTTACTCTATGTCTCCCTTTACCTCCGAGGAAAGTGTTACGAGTGACTATGTAAAAAACGAAAATCCCGACGTTATCATAAATATCGTCGATGCAACCAACTTAAGCAGAAGCCTTTTCTTTACCACTCAGCTTCTGGAGCTTGGAATTCCCATGGTGGTGGCACTCAACAAAACCGACATCAATCTGAAAAAAGAGACAAAAATCAACACAAAGGCTCTCGCAGATTTTTTAGGCTGCCCCGTGGTTGAGACAGTATCTACATCTGCGGAAGGTCTTGCTGCAGTGATGAAAGCAGCTTTCGACCAAGTCGGCAAAAATCAGACAGCGCCCTATATTCAGGGCTCCGTGGATATGACAGATAAAAGTGCAGTTATCAATGCAGATAAAAAGCGATATGCTTTCGTAAATGAAATCGTTTCTTCAATAGAGAAAAGAAAGGTTTTCACCAATGTAAAAAATGCACAGGATAAAATTGACGGAATCCTTACCAATAAATGGCTTGGTATTCCCATCTTTGCCGTTATTATGTTTGCCGTTTTCTGGATTTCTCAGGCGGGACCCGGCGTGTGGATTGCAGAAGGTTATGAGTTTGAAAACGGCACGGTTATTCCCGGTCTTGTCACTCTTCTCGAAGGCTTTCAGAGTTGGGTGGGAAGCTTTCTCGACGGAGCCAATCCCCTCCTTTATGCGCTCCTTATCGACGGTGTTTTGGGCGGTGCCATAGCTGTTATCGGCTTTCTCCCGCTGGTTATGGTAATGTATTTCCTTATCGCACTTTTAGAGGATTGCGGTTATATGGCTCGTGTATCGGTAATTCTTGACCCCATTTTCAAAAAGGTGGGTCTTTCCGGTAAATCTGTTATCCCCTTCATCGTAGGCACAGGCTGTGCCATTCCCGGAGTTATGGCTTGCCGTACTATCCGTAATGAAAGAGAGAGAAGAGCCACAGCCATGCTTGCTCCCTTTATGCCCTGCGGTGCCAAATTACCCGTTATCACACTGTTTGCCGGTGCATTTTTTGAGGATGCCACATGGGTTGGCCCCATAATGTATTTCCTCGGCATAGTAATTATCTTTTTTGCCGCTCTCATTATAAATATGATTACGGGAAATGCCGCAAAAAAATCCTATTTTATTATTGAGCTTCCCGAATACAAGGTCCCCTCATTTATGAGAGCCTTCAAATCTATGTGCAGCCGCGGTTGGGCTTATATTGTTAAAGCGGCCACCATTATCCTTTTATGTAATACAGCCGTACAGATTATGCAATCCTTCACGTGGAATTTCCGGGTAGCCGAAACAGCCGATGCTTCCATTCTCGCTTCCGTTGCCCGTCCCTTTGCTTATGTTCTCGTTCCCTTGGTCGGTGTTCTTTCCTGGCAGCTTGCCGCCGCAGCAGTTACAGGCTTTATTGCAAAGGAAAACGTTGTAGGTACTCTTGCTGTATGCTTTGTAGGTCTCGAAAATCTTATTGACACCGAGGAGCTTGCACTTATGGAGGGTGCCGGTGCACAGGCAGCGGGTGTTATGGCCATAACCAAGGTCGCAGCATTAGCCTATCTCATGTTTAATCTTTTCACCCCGCCCTGCTTTGCGGCGATGGGTGCCATGAACAGCGAAATGAAAAGCGCAAAATGGCTTTTCGGTGCTCTTGCATTCCAACTCGGCACGGGCTTTACCGTAAGCTTTGTCGTATATCAGGCGGGTACACTTATCACCACAGGCTCCGTCGGCAAAGCTTTTCTTCCCGGTCTTGCAGCCGTAATTGTCTTCGGTGCGGTTATTGCTGTGCTTTGTGTGAACGGAATCAGAAAGGTAAAAGCAGAACAGGCACTCAAAGCAAAGAAAAAACAGACAGTTAAAAACTAAAAAAGGATGTAGCTATGGATAATATTATAATAATTGCTTTGGTGGTGCTCATTGTCACCTTAGCGGGAATTTATGTTTACAGAGAAAAGAAAAAAGGTAAAAAGTGCATCGGCTGTCCCGAAGGCGGAAAATGCTCCTCAGGCGACTGTCAGAATTGCGGTTTTATCAAACAATAAAGCTATCGGTCACCCGTATTTTAACGTGTGACCGATATATTATATTACTCTCGCAATAATCAATCCCGCTACAAGACCGCCCAGAACGGAAAGAACTATCTTTAAAACTGCAGTGGTTCTGCTGCCCCTGACCTTTGTCGGCGGTGCTTTATCCGTTCTGCCGGCAATAATACCGGCTCTTTCTCTTATTTTACCTTCGCTTATGCTTGCATATTCCGGCTTGACGAAAAAAAGAATTCTTTCGAAATAATCGCAGTCAGTCTCATTGACCTCTACTACCTGTCGGTTAACACCTTTAATCATAATATTACCTCTCACTAAAAATATTTACATTTTTAGTTTGGTAATTTTATTATTTTTTATGCCTTGAATTTAATTACAAAAAATGCTATTGTAATAACGAGGTGAAATTATGCCGAATTATCAGAAGGAATTGGATAAAATAATACAGGAAAATGAAAAAACAGGCTTCGTGCCCACTCTTATGCTTCATGTATGCTGTGCACCCTGCAGCAGCTACTGTCTCGAATATCTTTCCCAATATTTCAAAATTACGGTTTTTTATTATAATCCTAATATTCATCCCGCACAGGAATACGAATACAGAGTCAGTGAAGTAAAACGGCTTATAAGTGAAATGACATTCAATCATCCCGTCGATTTTATCGAGGGAAATAATGAACCGTCGGAGTTTTATTCGGCGGTAAAAGGACATGAATCGGACAAAGAGGCGGGCGAAAGATGCTTTATATGCTACAGACAGCGTCTTTATAAAACCGCCCTCAAAGGAAAGGAGCTAAGCTTCGATTATTTCACTACCACCCTTTCCATAAGTCCTTTGAAAAACGCAGAAAAAATTAATGAAATAGGCCGTGAGATAGAAAAAGAATTGGGAATAAAGCATCTGCCGTCGGATTTCAAAAAGAAAAACGGATACAAACGCTCAATCGAGCTTTCAAAGGAGCACAACCTTTACAGACAAAATTACTGCGGCTGTGTATTTTCGTTAAGAAATGAATAATCAATCCCCTTTTGTTACACAATAAGTAAAAAGTAACAAAGGGGATATTTTATGCAAACAGATACCGTTAAGCTTTTAAGAGAATGTGATTCAGGTGCAAAAACTGCCGTAAACTCCATAACGGAGATGCTCGACAAGGTGAAAAATCCTGATCTTCTTTCGATCCTTACCAAAAGTCTCAAAACCCACCAGGGACTCCAGATAGAAATCGGAGAATATATCAAAGAAATCGGGGCGGAAACCAAAGACCCTCCTCTTATGGCAAAGGCTATGTCATGGATGAAAACAAACATTAAAATGTTGGAGCATAACGAAGATAAAACTATAGCTGACCTGATGCTTGACGGATGTAATATGGGAATAAAACAGCTTTGCGGCTACGTTAACGAATATAAAGGTGCCGATGAAAAATCTCAGTCTTTAGCCAAAAAGATTATCAAAGAAGAAGAGCATCTTATCGAAGAGCTTAAAAACTATCTTTAAAAGAAAAAACAGTCGGATGCCATCTGAACATCCGACTGTAAATTTTATTTAAGCCACATCGCTGACTTCTTTGACAGCAGGTGAGGGCTTGTTCTTTTCTTCCTTTAATTTCTGAAGGATGATAATCACAGCTGTCAGTGTAACGCCCGCCAAGTCAGTAACAACTCCGGGGATGATAAGCAAAAGACCGCCGCCCAAAAGCATAATTCTCTGCCACCAGGGACACTTGCTGAACATATAGCCTTCCATGCCTGCCGAAACAGCATAAATACCGATTACCGAGGTTATGGCAATAAGGACAACATCATACCATGCACTGTCGATAAAAAGCATTTTGGGGCTGTATGCGAAAATATAGGGAACGATGAATGCCGTAATAGCAAGTCGTGTCGCCGTGACGCCCGTTTTCATGGGATTGGATTTGGCGATTGCCGAGCCGGCATAAGCAGCAAGAGCAACGGGTGGTGTGATGTCCGCCACAATACCGAAATAGAACACAAACATATGAGCCGCCAGAACGGGAAGTCCCATTTTGATAAGAATGGGAGCGGTGATGGTAGCCATAATAACATAGTTTGCGGTAGTGGGAACACCCATACCTAAAACGATACAGCAAAGCATCGTAAGGAAAAGTGCCAAGAACATACTGTTTTCAGCGATGGGAACGAGAGTGCTGATAAGCAGTTGCCCGAGAGCTGTCATGGTAACAACACCGGAGATAAGACCCGCCATACCGCAGGCGACGGAAACACCGATGGTATTTTTGGCACCGTTTTCGAGAGATTCAACGACAACCTTCGGGGTAAGGATGGCAGTATCCTTTGTAAGGAAAGAGAGACCCACACATAAAACCATACCCACAAGAATAGCTGTACTTACCTGACCGCCTATAATCCAGATGATAAGAAAAGCTATGGTCGGAAGTGCAGGGAAAATAAGTCTCCATATATTATCTTTATTCAGCTTTTTGGGTACAAGAGAAACGATTAAAGCACCCATAATGGCTATACAGGCAGAGATACCTGCGCTGAATTTGTTCATAGCCAAAACCAACATCACAATAGGAATAAGGAGATAGCCGTTTCTGAGCATGAGCTTGCCGAATTTGGGCAGTGCATCCTTCGGAAGACCTTTGAGTCCTAACTTCTTTGCTTCAAAGTGAATCATCATAAAGATACCCATGAAGTAAAGAACAGCGGGAAGGATAGCTGTAACTGCAATTTTCGAATAAGGCATTTCTGTCATTTCAGCCATAAGGAATGCCGCTGCACCCATAATGGGGGGCATAATCTGGCCACCTGTGGAAGCCGCCGCTTCGACTGCCGCCGCAAACTCAGGCTTATAGCCTGTCTTTTTCATCATGGGAATGGTAATTGATCCGCTGCCTACGGTATTTGCAACTGAGGAGCCTGAGTACATACCCTCAAGAGCACTCGAAATAACGGCAACCTTTGCGGGACCGCCGATGGATGAACCGGCGATAGAGTTGGCAAGGTCAACAAAGAAAGTGCCGATACCGGTTCTTTCGAGAAGAGCACCGAGAATAATAAACAGCACGATAAAGGTCGTACATACATAAACCGGAGTAGAGAAAAGTCCGTTTGCCACATCATAGAAAAGACTGTACATGAGACTTCTGAGAGCTATATCCGGATTTGCCGTAAAAGCCTTTACCGCCGCATATGCCACAAAGGCACCCACGACAAAGATAATCGGCAAGCCCACCGCTCTGCGGCACAGCTCGACCATCAGAATGATGGCTATGAGAGCAATCACAATCTGCAGAGTTCCGATTCTTCGGGACATCATAATAATGTCGTCCTGAAAAATCGTATAGTAAAGAAATGAGCCTGCTCCGACTACGGCTAAAATTATATCGTAGAAGGGAACATAATTAATTTTTTTGGTCTGCTTTTTATATGCGGGGAAAATAATATATCCCATAAACATAACAAAAGCCATAAAGGTTGTGAGCTTGGTGTGCTTAGTGGCATTTTGCAATACCAAAGCCATAAGCACCACATAAACGCTGAAGGCAGCCATAAGGCCTGTTATGACCTTCTTTCTCCAACCGGTGAATACACGGACATTGCTTTCACGGTCAAATTCCTGCATAATCGCATCGGCATCGACCACTTCATCAACTTCTAAAACCTTATTTTCGTCCATGAATCCTCCTCCTTTGCATTGAAATTTTTACATGATTTCAAATATAAAATTTGATTTATTAAGTCAAATAAATGCTGCAGGTTTAAATTGCAGCATTTATTTTTGAACTGATTAAGTTTTATACCGGGAAAAATTATTTGATAACGCCGATTTCCTTGTAATACTTTTCAGCGCCGGGATGTACGGGAACCTTGCCGACAGCGGCTACAGCATTTTCCTTAACCATTTCGTTGCCCTTTGCGTGAGCAACTGCGATGTCTGCCTGCTTTTCCCAAAGGTTCTTTGTGATTTCATAAACCTGATCGTCGCTCATTTTGTCGGTTACAACGAAGGTAGCTTTGATAGCAACTGTGTTTACTGTATCTGTTACGAAATCATATTTGGTGTTATCAGCGGTAGCTTCAAACTTTTCATAGAAGGGATATGCTTTAATGAGACTGTCAATGATATCCTCACCAAGGTCAACAAGAACAACCTCTGTGGTGGTTGCAAGGTCTGTGATAGCTGTGGTGGGAGCACCTGCAGTGATAAATGCTGCATCGATGGAGCCGTCCTTAAGCTGTGTGGCGGAATCGCCGAAGGAAGCGGTAACCTTTTTGATGTCCTTATCGATGTCAAGACCTGCTGCTTCGAGAATCTGTACAGCATTGTAATAAACGCCTGAACCAACGTCACCGACTGCTACGGTCTTACCCTTAAGGTCAGCAAGAGAGGTGATGCCTGAAGCCTTTGTAGCAACGAGCTGACAAACCTCGGAATATACGCATGCAACTGCCTTGAAATCGGTGATAGCTTCTGCGAAGCCGTTTGTTCCTTCGTAAGCGTAGTTCATAACGTCGTTCTGAACGATAGCGAACTGTGCTTCACCGTCAGCAATCATTTCGATGTTAGCCTGTGAGCCGCCGGTGGAAATTACGTTGAATTTGTAATCGTCGGTACCGAGAACCTGACCCACTGCTGTAGTGAAGGCATAGTATGTACCTGTGTTGCCGCCTGTACCGGTGGTGATTGTTTTGATGATTTCATCTGTTGCGCCGCTTTCATCGGCTGCTGCAGTGGTTTCTGTGCCCGCTGCTGTGGTTTCTTCTCCGTCGCCGTTACCGCCACATGCTGCAAGTGCAAAGAGCATGAGAGCTGCGAGAAGAACTGCAAGAATTTTTTTCATAATTTTGTTCCTCCTGTGGATAAATATTTTCGGGCAGTGCCCGTTTTTGATAACCAAGAAAATGTATAAATATAACCTTTATGCATTTTCTGATTATAACTTGGTACTTATTTTAATATATTTGCACCCCTTTTGTCAAGTACTACGCTAAAATCTTAATAATATGTAAGGCTTTTTCCCTGATTTCGATATACTATTGCTTTTTATGGCATAAAAATGGTAAAATATATATGCAGAAAAATGTAATTTAATGCGAAATTTACAGTCGGGAAAATCACAGGAGAAATGATATGAATGATTTAAAAATTAAATCTTACCTGAAAAACGAATACTCCGATATCAGAATAATTGCCGTAAAAAAAACCTCATCAACCAATGATGAGCTTAAAAAATTTGCTTTGGCAGGCGAAAAAGAAACAGTTCTTTTTATCGCAGAGAGCCAAACAGCGGGTAAAGGCAGAAAGGGCAGAAGATTTTTTTCGCCCGAAGGCACGGGGATTTATATGAGCTTGCTTCTTCACCCCGAACTTTCGCCGGAGGAATGTACACTCATAACACCGCTCTGTGCCGTGGCTGCAGCCGAAGCCATAGAGAAGGTAACAGGCGTAAAAGCCGGTATAAAATGGGTAAACGATATTTTCGTTGCCGGCAGAAAGGCGGCGGGAATTCTGACGGAGGGTGCCTTCACGGAAAAGGGGGCCGACTATATTATCGTCGGCATCGGCATAAATCTTGCCGAGCCTGCAGGCGGATTTCCGGAAGAGATAAAAGATATCGCGGGAGCCGTTACCGAAAAATCAGCCGGCTTACGTGAACAGCTTGCAGCAGAAACAGTTAACCGTCTTATGCATCACCTGAACGGAATTAAAAATAAAGAATTCATTCCTCTTTACAGAGAAAAGCTTTTCTTTTTAGGTAAAAAAATAACCGTAATATCTCCTGAGGGTAATTATGAAGCCTATGCGGAAGACATTGACAGTATGTGCCGGCTCCTTGTACGTACGGAAACGGGAGAGAGAAAAGAATTGAACAGCGGAGAAATAAGCGTCAAAATTTAATAATTATACAATTTATAAATGCAAAAATCCCTCGGCCAAGCCGAGGGATTTTTGCTGGGAATTTGATTGAGGTAACTATGAAAATGAAAAAACTATCAATCTTTTGTACATTAATATTACAACTTTTGTCTCAATTTTGCAATAGTTTAAAGGTTTTGTTTACTTTTGATTAACAATTATTTTAAGGTTTGTTTTAAGTTAAAAGGCGAAGTGCGACATTTGTCGTATTACTTTTCTTTGCATATTTTTTCACTGAAAATAAAATTTATTTGGTAAGCACCCCGTCGTCACTGTAAAGGAGAAGCAATATATTTTCCTCTTTTCCGTTTTCTGCATTAATATACGCCAAAGACTCCTGACCCTCTTTGTCCCTGCAATGAAATTCATAGCACAGTGCTTCCTTGCCTGTTTCGAGCGGAATGAAAGCAAGCTTTGCCGACATAACCTTCAGGAGAGGGGACAAAATTTTCCGGCAATCCTTCAAGGTTAATATGCTTTCTTTAATTTTTCTGTCTGTGTGATTCATGAGATACCCTCTGCTGTCAATTGCCGTTGCTTTACCTGTTTCCAAAGAAATGCTCACCTTAATAAGGTCGGAATAACAGGTTATGCCGTCCTTTTCATAAGCGTAATTAACCGTACATATCCCGTCATAGGTGCTGTAATAGGTGTCTGTCATATTTTCTGTAAAGCCAACCTTTTTCAGATATTCTCTGCCTCTTTTTATGGCTTCCTGTGCGCTTATTGTCGCCTCTCCGGCATAAGAGGAATCCGTCATATAGCACAGCATGCCGCCTTTTTTGGTAATTCCCACCGCTCTGTCACCGCAGGAAAAGCAGTAAAGGTCAATTGCTCCCTCGGTATCCGCCTCCTTTTTCAGTCCGCCCTCATCACAGCCGAGATATTCAGCTGCTCTTTTTTTTGCCTCACGTGATGTTATTTCGTCACCGATGAGACCGAGCGCCTTTTTATTTAACACCGCATCGGCAAAGGGTCCGTCATAAAGCAGTGTAGGATAATCACCCATAGTCTGCTGTACATCGGTAAAAGATTCCGTAAAGGTGATACCCTCCTTTTCCGCTGCGGAAAGAAGGTTATTCACTTTTTCGGTAAATGCCACTCTGCCCGAATAATAGTCATTACTTATTTGCTCAAAGGCCTGCGAAAGATATCCGGAATAATCGTGTAAAGCCCTCAGCTTTTCTTCTTCCTTTTCACTCAGACGAAAATTATCCTTACGCGAAAGATAAAGTGCATAATCTCCCGCCTGCGACAAAAATTTATAAATCTCATCGGTTATAAGTCTTTCATCCGTAATGCCCGAAAGACTTACTTTGGCAATTGCTGCCTGTTTTGAAAGATCGTTGCCGTTTTTATGCAGCATTTCTGCCGTTGAGGTACAAAGACTTTTATTAAGACTGACGGTCATGCTGTCCAAACTTTCACACAGCTCTGACAAATATTTCTGTCTTTGCACCTCAGTTTCCCTTTCAAGCTCTTTTATCTTCGCCGTATTCATCGCAGTAAGAATAAAAAGCGCCGCACATAACGCTGACAGCACCCATATGATTTTTATCCTTCTGTCGCCGGTTTTCTTTTCCATTTGCTTTCCTCCTGAACACAAATTAATATTTTATAAAACCCTAATTAGTATTTTATAAATGTATTTTACGAAAATTTTACAAAAATATCCCTTTATTTAGACAATGTACCATTGAATATTTTTTGCTCTTATAGTATAATATAAAGGATTATGATGAGGAGGTATGTCCCTATGGGTGCTTATTTGGATAACAGTGCAACCACCAAGGTGTGCAAAAGTGCAAAAGAAAATATGCTTTATGCTTTGGAAAACTGTTGGGGCAACCCTTCCTCTCTCCACGAAAAAGGCATCGAAGCTGACACTCTTCTTTTAAAGGCAAGAGACACCGTGGCAAAGACCCTTTCCTGCGAAAGAGATGAAATCTTTTTCACAAGCGGCGGCACGGAGGGAAATAACCTCGCCGTTTTCGGTGCCGCTTACGCAAATAAAAGAAAAGGTAACAGAGTTATTACCTCTGCCGTGGAGCACCCCAGTGTACAAAAGGCCTTCGACAGACTTGAAAAGGAGGGCTTTGAGGTTATCCGTATCGGCACCGATGCTTACGGAGAAATTGATTTCGATGCCCTGACGGATGCAATAAACGAAAAAACTATTCTCGTCAGCGTTATGGCCGTCAATAACGAAGTGGGCACAATTCAGCCCGTGGATAAAATCGCTTCCGTGATAAAAAGAAAAAATTCTCCCGCCCTTTTCCACATCGATGCCGTACAGGCCTTCGGTAAAATCCCGCTGAATATAAAAAAGCTCGGTGCTGACCTTATGACTGTCAGCTCACATAAAATTCACGGACCTAAGGGTGTAGGTGCGCTCTTTATAAAAAAAGGAACTAAGCTCACTCCTGTCACCGTCGGAGGCGGACAGGAAAGAGACATCCGTCCCGGCACGGAGCCTATGCCTGCTATTGCGGGTTTCATGGGTGCGGTGGAGGAGCTTACCGTCAAAGCTTCGCTCAGCAATATCACCGCTCTGCGCGACTCCTTTGCTGAAAAGCTTAAACAAAGAGACGGCATAATAATAAACAGCCCCGCAGACGCTCTGCCCTATATCATAAACATCTCCCTTCCCGGCTACAGAAGCGAAACCTTGCTTAATTTCCTGTCCGACTGCGGATTTTATGTTTCATCGGGCTCCGCCTGTGCCAAAGGACACAAAAGCCATGTGCTGACAGCCATGAAGCTTCCGGACAGTCTCATAGACTCGTCTCTCAGAATAAGTCTTTCCCGCTTCACCACCGATGAGGAGCTTGACTCCTTTCTCGAAGCTCTCGACAAGGCCATGAAAGTAATTATGAAAAAATAAGAGGTAGCAAATGAAAGAAGTATTACTCATAAAAAACGGAGAGCTTGCTCTCAAAGGTCTTAACAGAAGCACCTTTGAGGACGTGCTCGTTAAAAATATGAAACGCAGACTTTTAAAGTCCGCAGGGAAATTCACCTTTGTCAAATCCCAATCCACCATCGTGGCAGAGCCCGCAGATGAGGATGTGGATTTTGATGCAGCTGTGGAAACAATAAAAAAGGTTTTCGGCATCGTTGCTTTTTCAAAGGCGGCAGTTACCGAAAAAGATCTTCAGTGCATGAAGGACACTGCACTCGCTTATCTCGGCGACGAGCTCAGAAATGTCAAAACCTTTAAGGTAACCGCCAAAAGAAGCGACAAACGTTTTCCGCTCACCTCTCCCGAAATTTGCCGTGAGGTGGGAGCACATCTTCTCAGAAGCATTCCCTCTCTCCGTGTGGATGTTCATAATCCCGACATTACCGTCACCGTGGAGGTAAGAGACAAAAACGTTTTCATCCACGGTAATCAGATAAAGGGTGCAGGCGGCATGCCCGTCGGCACGGCAGGCAGAGTTGCTCTCCTCGTTTCGGGAGGCATAGACAGTCCCGTAGCGGGTTGGATGATGGCAAAAAGAGGTCTTCAGCTTTCAGCCATCCATTTCGCAGCTCCCCCTTATACCAGCAAAAGAGCAGAAATGAAGGTACGTGACCTTGTTTCCATAGTGGCAAAATACAGCGGCAGAGTAAATTTTGCCGTAGTAAATTTCACTGAAATACAGGAAGCTATCAAAGAGCATTGTCCCGAAGAGCTTTTTACCATTATTATGAGACGTATGATGATGAAAATATCCGTCCGTCTTGCCGAAAGAGACAACTGCGGTGCTCTCGTAACAGGCGAAAGTTTGGGTCAGGTGGCATCACAAACTCTCGGCGCCATAGCCTGTACCGATGCAGCCGTCAACATGCCCGTTTTCCGTCCTCTTATCGGTATGGATAAAAACGAAATTATCGAAATTTCCCGTGCCATCGGTGCTTTCGAAACCTCTATTCTCCCTTATGAGGACTGCTGTACGGTTTTCACTCCGAAGCACCCCAGAACAAGACCCACCGTGGAGCTTATCGAAAAGGCTGAAAGCGTATTTGATTTCAGCGAAATGATAGAAAGAGCAATCGAAACCGCAAAATTTGAATTTGTTGATTAAGAGTATAACGAGGTGATTCTTTTGAACTGTGAGCTTATAAGCGTAGGAACCGAAATCCTTTTGGGCGATATTCTCAATACCAATGCACGCTTCCTTTCAAAAGAGCTTGCCGCACTCGGAATCTCTCTTATGCACCAATCAACCGTCGGAGATAACGAAAAAAGACTCAAAGCTTGTCTTGACCACGCCTTTTCCGGAGCAGATACAGTTATACTCACCGGCGGTCTCGGCCCCACACCCGACGATCTTACAAAAGAGGTCTGTGCGAGCTATTTCGGTAAAAAACTCATTATGAATGAAGATATACTGAAAGAAATAAAGGCCTATTTTTCCCGCAAGGGACTCACAATGCCCGACAGCAACAGCAAACAGGCTCTCGTTCCCGAAAACAGCACCGTTCTTCCGAATAAAAACGGAACTGCTCCCGGCTTGATTATGGAAAAGGAAAACAAAAAAATCATCCTTCTCCCCGGACCTCCGAGAGAAATGGAGCCTATGTTCACCGATTACGTGATACCCTATCTTAAAAGATTTTCACATTCAATTATAAAATCCCGCACGGTACGCACCTTCGGCATAGGAGAAAGTGCCATGAGCGAAAAGGTCAGCGACCTTTTAGAAAATGAAAATCCCACCGTAGCACCCTACGCCAAAGACGGCGAAGCACTTTTAAGAATCACCGCAAAAGCAGAAAGCGAAGCTGAAGCCGAAAGACTGATCTCACCTGTGACGGAGGAAATCAAAGCCCGGCTCGGCACTTACATTTACGGCATTGATGCCGAAAGCATCGAAGAAGCTACAGTTTCTCTCATGAAAGAAAGGGGAGTTACCGCTGCTTTTGCCGAAAGCTGTACTGCCGGTCTTTGTGCCAAAAGAATCACAGACATCAGCGGTGCTTCACAGGTTTTCAACTGCGGTGTGGTATCCTATTCCAATGAAATAAAAAGTAAGGTTTTGGGTGTCAGAGCAAATGACCTTGCCCGCTTCGGTGCCGTCAGCGACATCGTTGCCGCACAAATGGCCTTGGGAGTTAAAAAGCTTTCGGGTGCCGACTACGGTGTAGCAGTAACAGGTATGGCGGGGCCCACCAGTGACGACCCCTCAAAGCCTGTAGGACTTATATATATAGCCGTTACCGACGGAAAAAATCTTTATCTCAAAGAATTCCACGGTAGAAACGGCGGAAATTGCAGAGATTATAACCGTTTTGTCTCCGCTTCAAACGCTATCAACCAATTAAGACTTTGCATTATACACAGCCCTGAGCTAAGGTCAGAGGGCAGTATTGAGGAATTTATAAATTCTTATCCGAGGAATTAACTATGAAAAACATTTACAACGACAAAGACATGTCCCCTCAGGAAAACACCGCCGCAGGCGTAACCGACTCAAAAGGTGAGTCCTCCGAGCAGGGACAACCCCCTTTACAGCAACCCATTTATGTCCAACAAACTCCCTACGGACAGCCCGTGTATTACGTTCCCGTGGGACAAATGCCTTACGGACAGCCGGGCTATCCTGTTCAACAGCTTCCTCTTACACAAGAGCAGCTGAATATGATTTTTCAACAGTACGGTATGCCTGCACAGTTCGCTCAGCCTCAGACAGCCAAACCGGCTCAGGAACCGGCTCAGACAGATTCCGGCATGAGAGTGCTTTATCAAAGTGAAGACTTCGACAAGCCCGTAAATATGAGCGAGGAAGACTATGAGGATTCGGAAGAAGAGGTTACAGAGATGGCTCCTGCAGCCGAAACGCCGAAAAAATCCCAACCGCAAAAGCCTATCCCCGTAAAACCATCTATGGCTGACGATATCGAAATCGAAGAAGAAACCGTAAATCTTTCCCACAGAGCTGTGCCGAAGAAAAAAGGCTCATTCAGTGTGGAGGAAATGGAAATGAGCACCTATGAGCTCAATTCCATCCTGCTCAGACAGGGAAAGGCCTCATCCTATCAGCGCCCCGCTCCCGATAAAAACAAAGATGTCCCGCTCAATTTCAGCGGCGGTTTTGAAATAGAGGACACAGTGGACGAAGCAGTCGAGGATGTCAGCTCCCACATCGAAAATCCTAAAGAAAACAAAAACGGCAAAAAAAAGCTTTCCCGTTTCGAAATAATCCGTCGCACCGTTCTCGGCGTGGCAATAGCCGCCATTGTAATATCTGCGGCTATGCTTATCAACGAATACCGTCTCTCAAATGAAAACAACAAATTAGAGGAAGGCATTTCGGACCTTATTATAACCGAGCCCTCCACGGAGGACAAAAGCAATAAAGAAACCACAAAGAAAAACGATAAAAAGGACGAAAACAAAACCACCACCGCTCCCCTCACTCCCGAACAGCAATGGGCTCAGATACAAAAGGAATATCCAAACATCATTTTCCCCATGGGACTTCAGCTGAAATACGCCCGTCTTTATGCCACAAATCCTGACTTTGTGGGCTATCTTGAGGCAAAAGGCGTCGGTCTCAGCCTTCCCATAGTCCAGGCGGAAAACGACACCAAATATCTCGAACGTAACTTTTACGGCAAAAGCACCAAATACGGCTGTCCCTTTGTAACCCACGTAAACAATATAGTTGACCTGGACATGAACACCATCATTTTCGGCCACCATATGAATAACGGTACAGTGTTCGGTGCTCTCGATGCCTACAAAAAAATTGACGGCTTCAAAGCTGCTCCCGTAATCACCTTCAATACTCTTTATAAAGACTATTCATGGAAGGTGGTTGCCGCCTTTGTTACCAATGCTTACGAGGAAGATGACAACGGATATCTGTTCCGATATTACTTCGCTTCTCTCAGCACTCAGGACCGCTTTGCCGTATATCTCAATGAAATGAGTCAGCGTTCTCTTTATGACACGGGAGTTGATGTGCTTCCCACAGATAAGCTTCTGACTCTTTCCACCTGCTCACATGAGTTTGAGGATGCGCGTTTTGTGGTTGTGGCAAGATTGGTAAGACCGGGCGAAAGCACCGATGTTGACATTTCAAAAGCAACAGTCAACCCCAATCCCAGATACCCGCAGGCCTATTACGATAAAAAGAAGCTAAATAACCCTTACGTGAATGCAAGCCGCTGGGAAGTCGGCTGATCACTGATTTATTTGGAGGTTAAAAAATGATAAATTTATACACACTAAAGGATATTTCCGCCTTTTCCTCTGATTCGGTTTATAAAATCTGTCTCTCTCTCGACAGATTCGGACTGTCCGAAGACGCTATCGAAGAGTTCGGAAGCTACGGTGAAATGTCCGAGGCAGTACTGTCTTCTTTGGAAAAAGGAAAGCATATTATCGTTGCCGCTGAGCTTACGGATTTTATCACAGCTAAAAAGGATATTATCACAAAGCTTATTCTCGAAACCGTTGCCTCTCAGGAAATTGCCGATTTCATCACTCTCAATGCCGGTGACGACCTTTCCGAAATTGATATTGACGGTCAATGTCTCGTTCCCGAAGGCAGCACCGTCCATCTTACCGCCGACGGACTTTACAGCGGCTTTACCTGTGATGCTTTGTCGGGCAGACTCACCTTTATACCTCTCGATTTCATGCGTTTGGATGAGGTTCTTTCAAGTGTGGCAAAAAACGAAGAAAGGATTCTCTCTCTTCTGAAACTTCAGAGTGAATCTCCCTTTGCGGATTTCGGTAACGAAAACATCGAAATGCCCGATTACGACATCACTCCCGCAGTGGAAAAAATGATATCAACTCTGGCAAAGCTCGATAAAAAGGTAGCTTTGACCACAGGCGAAGCCACTATGTGGATTTATAATCTTTACGATCGAATCGACGGTCTTGCCGAAAGAGTGAACTTTGTCGAGGTTACCGACCCCGATGAAGAAAGTGAGGACGAACAGGAGGCAAGCTTCGAAGAAGCTTTGCAGAACAAAGAAGAGGGACAGGAAATTCCGAAAGAAAGCGAATCCATGAAGGTTATACGCCATGCGAGAGAGGCTATGTATAACACAGAATGTGATTTCGGTGCTTCGATTTCTCCCGTTTACTCCGCCGAAAACGAAAACGGTCAGACCTCTTATTATGCTTATGTCGCCGTAGTTGACAGAAGCACGGCAAAAGCAAAGAAAATCAACACCTCAAATCCCGACGATATTCCCCTTATCCTTCCCCATGCAGTATCCATTCTTTCCGATGTGGTATGTGTTAAAACGGAAGTTATCACCACTGCTATCGCAAAAATAGATTACAGCTACGAGGAAGAAAACGACGAAGCAGAAAAATCATCCGAAACAGAAAACAAAAACGGTATGTTCACTCTTTCAAAGGGTATGCTTATTTTTGCGGCAGTTGTTCTCGTTTTTGCTTTGGTAAGTCCCATGCTTATGACTTACCTTATGCTTAAGCCTCAGACAACCACCACAGCTCCCCCGGATATCAACGTAAACAATCCCGCATATTATCAGTCCACCGCAGCGTCGTCCACCACGGAAAACCCCTTCCTGAACACCACAAAGGACCCCGCTCAGCTGAACAACGGTGTAACGGAGCAGGTAGCTCCCGAAGTTTCTGCCACCTCCACCACTGCTCCCGCCCCCTCGGAAAAGGGTGTATTCACCTTTTATGTTTTCGGCTACGGCCACGGTGTGGGTATGAGTCAGGTCGGTGCCAACTATCTGGCTTCACAGGGCTGGGATGCATGGTCAATTTTGGCTCACTACTATTATGATGCAAGCGAAAACACAAAAATCGTTTCAGGCGATGCCTACCCCGCAAAAATAAAATATGCGGGCACCGAATATTCTACAAGAGACTTCCTTGCCTCCGCTTTGGAATCCGAAATGGGAGGCTCCTATCAGGTTGAAGCTCTCAAGGCACAGGCTGTTGCTATTTACACCTTTGCGAAGTATAACGGCTACAATCTCGGTGCAGATGCCACCGCCTTCGGTAAAACTCCCTCACAGACAGTTTACTCCGTCGTTGACGATGTTATGGCGGGCGGATACTATATCGCAAACGGCTCAGATGTGGCTGTAACCCCCTTCCATGCCATGAGTGCAGGCGTAACCACCTCATATTATAATGTATGGGGTAAGGGCATCGGTGCATCCGTTCCCTACCTCAGCGGCGGCAGAAAAAGCTACGGTGACTATCTTGACCCGAACTTCAAATCCACTTATACCATCACAAGTGACGACCTTAAAAAGTTAGTAAAGGAAAATGCAAAAATAGATCTTGCCGGTGATCCCTCCACATGGTTGGGAATCATTACACACGACAGCGCAGTAAGAGACGACATCGGTTACATCTCCTCCATCAATGTGGGCGGTACCATAATGACGGGTAACGATTTCCGCATCAAGGTAATGGGCGGTCGAATCCGTTCCCACTGTTTCGCCTTTACTTATACTCCCGGTTAAATCTTTCTTGACATTCGTTAAATAACAGAGTATACTTTTACCTGTTAAAAATAATAAACAAATTCAAATAAAGGAGTAGTTAACTATGCCATTAGTAACAACCAAAAAAATGTTTGAGGATGCATACAAAGGCGGCTACGCTATCGGTGCATTCAACGTAAACAACATGGAAATTATCCAGGGTATCACCAGAGCCGCAAAGAAGCACAATTCTCCCGTTATCCTTCAGGTTTCCGCAGGTGCCAGAAAATACGCTTCTCACGGCTATCTCGTAGCTATGGTTAAGGCTGCAGCAGAAGAAACAGGTCTTCCCATCGCTCTTCATCTCGACCACGGCCCCGATTTTGAAACCTGTAAGGCTTGCATCGACGGCGGCTTTACATCCGTTATGATCGACGGCTCACATCTTCCCTATGAAGAAAACGTTGCTCTCACAAAGCAGGTTGTTGACTACGCTCACGCACACGGCTGTGTTGTCGAAGGCGAGCTCGGTCAGCTTGCAGGTATCGAGGACGACGTTAACGTAAGCGAAGAAGATGCTAACTTCACAGATCCCGCTCAGGTTTACGATTTCGTAACCAGAACAGGCGTTGACTCACTCGCTATCGCTATCGGTACCAGCCACGGTGCTTACAAATTCAAGCCCGGTCAGAAGCCTCAGCTCCGTTTCGACATCCTTAAGGAAGTTGAAGAAAAGCTTCCCGGCTTCCCCATCGTTCTCCACGGTGCTTCTTCCGTAAACCAGGAAGACGTTAAGACCATCAACGCTTACGGCGGTGAAATGCCCGACGCTATCGGTATTCCCGAAGATATGCTCCGTAAGGCTGCTTCCATGGCTGTATGCAAGATCAACGTTGACTCCGACATCCGTATCGCTATGACAGCTGCTATCCGTAAGCATTACAGCGAAAATCCCAAGCACTTTGACCCAAGACAGTACCTCACTCCCGCCAGAGATGCAATCGAAGGCGTTGTTTCTCACAAGATTGAAACTGTTCTCGGCTGTGCTGATAAAGCTTAATTTGAGTTCAAAGTTCAGAGTGCAAAGTTTCTCTGAACTTTGATTAAACAGTAAGAAAAGGAGCTGTAAAAAAACTTTCGTTTTTTTACAGCTCCTTTTTTTATATTAATTATGTGAAGCTACAACAATCTCATAGAGATGCTATTAATAGTGATTTACTCCACAAGCACATGAAGGATTAATTTTAAAAAGCTTCCAAAAGAAATTTACAATCTTATAAATAAAACTTAAAAATCCTGTTTTGTGACACATACATGAACAATCTTTAATTATATTATCTAAAGAATCATCAGGTTCTGTTGTTGAATCATCAGGTTCTGTAACAGGTTCATCAGGTATATCCGAATCACCTGAATAAAAATCTATTCTCATCGCCGGACGAACACCAAATACAGTACTCACCGTATCAGAATCTATTAAAGAAGAGGGCTTTGCATCCCAGGATCTTACAGGAGTACGAAGCCACCAAGTTCCTGAACCATTCAGACTTATTGCATAATCTGTCGCTGTAGTTCTACGTAACGGATCAGATTCATATGCGTTATTACCGAAACCATATTTATCATTTAATACTTCATCATAAGACAAAAGAAAAACTTTATCTTCTGTCGGTACACTGTCAAAATCTTCTGCCCAAGCATCATCTATTAAAGTATAATAAGAAAGGTTGTTTAAATACGTATAATAAATATCTGCCTTATCAGTTTCAGAAAAAGCTGTATTAAAGAAATCAGCATTCAACCATTTTCTGATAGTACTTGCCGCATAATCACTTGCATAATTTGAGCAGCTACTGTCTGAAAAAACGGCATAAGCATAGTTGTTATAAGAGAATTTATTCGAAAAATAACTTGTATCATTAAAAGCTTGAGCGTCCAATGCTTGTTCGCTCAACACTAAACCAGTCTCAGGATCAAGAATAATCCACTGAATAGGCTCATATTTAAACCAATAAATAACATTTGTCTTATAACCACCCCTGATTTGTTCTGTCATATAGCTAGCTTCGTATTGATTAGCATTAGGTCTGTACTGTGTGAACTTCACAGCACGGTATTTTTCACCACCAAATTCTACATCAATGTAACGCGTCCAATCACCCTGTACCATTGAATGGTTTTCACCATTACCTGAATAATAGCCATAGCTTACCCAATATTTCCAATCAGGGACAAGTTTATTGAGAGAAGCTATAGTTTCTTCGTCCGTTACTTTACTTTGAGGATATGAACCAAAAGATATTACATCACCCATATCATAGGTAATGTCGTTCTCTGCGAAAACTATATTCACCAGCGAAGCTGAATATAACACAAAAAGCAGAGATAAAATGATAGATAGAAATTTTTTCATTAAAATTCCTCCTTAAAAATATTTTAGTAGACATAATCCTTGTCCACGAAAATATATTAACATAATAGGTTTATTTTGTCAACACTTTACCTTGTTTTTACCTGTATTAAGTTGTGTTAAAATTAACATAATAGGTTGGGTGATTATATGACAGACTATAAAAAAGAAATGGGCTTACGTATAAAAGCCCGAAGAAGGAAAATGTTTATTACACAAGAATTCGTCGCTGAACATCTCGGTGTATCTGTCAAGCATTTCAGTGAAGTTGAAAGAGGAATAGCTGGTCTTTCCATTGAAAACCTTATTAAATTAAGTGATTTGTTAGGCTTAAGTTTGGATTTTATAATAAAAGGAGAAGCAAAAAAAGACGAGTGGGATTCTATTCTTTCTCTTCTCAACACCGTTCCAAAGGATAAAGAAGAAACCATAAAAGAAATTATACGGTTAGCTGTTAACCTTTCCAATTAAACAAAAAGAAAAACTAAATCCCCTCTGATTAACTCAGCGGGGACTCTTATTTATATACCTTATTATTTTACAAGCAGTGATGTGAAAAATTTGATAAGTGCTGTAAGGAATTTGATAAGCACCGTAAATATCGAGGATGTATCTGTATCAAAGGCACTGTCATCCTTATTTTCCTCCGTCAGCGGAGAGAGAATACCGTTGTCATAACCGTGAGGCTTATCATCAGTGGCAGTAAAATTCATGAACATAGTATACTTGTCGCCGAAAGAATCTACATTTGCATACCCGTCATAATTAAGAAGGTCAGCCATAAAGGTTTCCATAACCCAGGGATAGTTATCATGGGGCAGATTTTTTATGTACCAGGTGTGTTCAGGGAAAAGAGCGGTGGAAGCATCCACTTTTTCGTCGGCGGAAATATAATCACCGAATCCCTTTTCGATGCGTTCTGCTATGTAATCTTTATCGAGAGTGGTATCTATCTTTGAAGTGGTGGCACCGTTAAAGGTTTGCTTTTTGAGAGATACGACACCGTCACCCAAAAGGTCTGCATTATCAATTACGGGATAAATCTGCTCACCGTATTTAGCTATAATGTGCACCTTTACTCCGCTGTCCTGCATTTCTTTAAGAATGCCGCCTGCGTTTTTCTTATATTCATTATAAGCATCGAGCTTTTCGATAAGCTTGTCATATTTTCCGTCCGCATTGTCCGTTTCGAGAACGAAGGCTTTGGCATCTTCGAAAGCCTCAGGGCTTACCATACCCCACCAACCGGGACAGGTGCCGAAAATTTCGCGGATAAGACGGGGCATGAGATTGAGGCAGATTTTGTCGTAAATGCCTTCAATAAAGCCGAGCCCCTCATCCAAAACACCGGCATAAGTAAGAACATTTACTGTTTCCTTAACGAGATCAAGAACCGGACTTGTGTCCAAAAAGCCGCTTATGAAACGGTTCATGGCGTCCGCATTGAGGTCAAATTTGTTTGAATAAAGCTCATCGGCAATTTCAGCACCGTTTGAAATGCTGTTATACATAACGAGTCCTTCGATTTCCTTTTTTGCCTCTTCCTTATACATATTAAGGTAAGCATTAACGATAACGTTACCCTCACAGCGGCAGATAATATTTATCTTATCGTGGCCCGTAAGCTCCTTTGTGGCATCGATAAGCTTTTTAAGATCCTTTGCATTTTCACGGGGATCGAGACGCATATCATATTGGAACTGCATATACTGGGGCCAATAGGTTGCGTTGACTGTGTGACCCTCTCTTACTTTGCTTACTTCTCTGTAGCCGGCAATAATTTGGTCTACATCCCACAAATGATGGATACCTGTTATGTTTCCTTCGCCCTTTTCACCGTCATTGTTAAGCTTGTAGCCCTCATAAATGGGAGTTACCTCATCTAAAAGTACATCGCAGTATTCATCCCATTCATCGGTAATAAGAGCCGCGCCTAAAGAGGCAACGATATTGAGTGCAGATTCTACAATGGCATCCGTTCCGCCCGTAAGGTTGGTTTCAGCCATATTTTCGGATGTAGGTTCAGCATATCTGTCCTTATAAATGTTTGTTCTGCCCTTAATATAAATTATTGGTGTTACGCCGCAGTTACATTTATATCCGTCCGATGCAAAAGCAACAGGCATAACGGATAAAACCATAATAACCGCCAAAAGAAAAGATAAAAGTTTTTTCATTGTTAATCCTCCTGTTTTTATTTTTTGAAGTTTTTATTCACTGTACTTTGCATTTTAGCAGATTATAGACATATTGTCAACAAAAAAGCAGCACCCTTTGCTGTTAGGCAAAGGGTGCCGTATATCTTTTAATGATTAATCAGCGTTTTCTTCTTCGATTTTATCCACAACATCCTGAGGAATAGCCTCACCGTGTTTAACGAAGAGGATAAGACCGAGACAGATAAGGAATGCTATGGGGCTGTAATAGAACAGGGACATATAGGTGCCCGTAACCATAGCAACCGCACCGTAAACGATGGGGGAAGCAATCTGTGCAGAGAAGGTGGCTGTATAATAATAGCCTGTGAAGGTACCTACCTTATCAATACCGCCGATTTCGAGAACGAGGGGAAGAGTATTAACGGTAATGAACATATTGGCAAAGCCGGCAAGAACGAGAACGGGATAAATGAGTATTTTGAGGACTTTTACTATTCCGTCAACGGATTCTTTGATATTAGTGAGAGCTTCACCGTAACCACCCTCAGCAACCTCTTTGCCGATAATGTTGTTACTTGTAGCTACCAAATTATCAAGATGGAATTCTCCGCCTGATTTTTCTTCGAGCTTTGCAGTAACCTTTTCATAGGAACTGCCTTCTTCGGGAGAATTGAGATAGTCGATATAGCCGTCGATGGTGAGAGCAGCAAAGTCACCTGTCAGGTTTTCTTCTTTAAGCTCCGTGTTAACTTCGTTTACGGCTGTATCTATATTAGCGTAAACCTTATTTGACTGAACATATTTGCCAACTGAAAGACCCTGGCTTGTAACCATAATGGTGAACACAAGGAAGAATACAAGAAATGCGGAAATGAAAACCGAAAGACCAGCCATAATTGTCTTTTTTCTGCCTATCTTTCTGCCCATTTTACCGGCAGGGATAGCGGCTGCAGCTGAGCACACGGCGAAAATAGCCATAATGATGGTAGCCTGTGCAGTAGCCATGTGAAGGATTTCCTGTGCGAAAAGTGAGAAGAAGGTTGTGATGGCATTTGAACCGCAGAAGAGGAAGAAAAGTGATGCAAGCATAAACAGAAGGCTCTTTCTTTCACCTGCTGAAAGCTTGTTGGCTTTTCTTGCTGCCTTTTCGGCTTTTTTGGCTTCTTTTTCTGCTTTTTTCTGCGCAGCAGCATCGAGAGCCATATTTTTGTCTGCTTTTACCTGAATTCTGCTGTCCTGCTCTTTAACGAAGAACAGAAGAACGAGAGCACCGGCAACCATAACGACGGAGCCGATAATAAATACGATGGGGAAGGTCTGGCTTTCTTCTGTAGCCTTGCCGAAAAGAAGAGCATAAATTGCGGCGGCAATTGTACCTGCTACCATACCTACTGCACCGCCGATACCGCCCATAAGATTGATGATGGCGTTGCCTTCACTGCGAAGCTCAGGAGGAGTAAGGTCAGGCATAAGAGCAACGACAGGTGCCCTCCAAAGTGACATGGTGAAAACAAAGAGGATAATGCATACCATTGTGGCGGGGAGACTGCCTGTTTTAAGTGCCACAAAGGGAATTATCGCAAAGAGAAGTGCCGATACAGGTGCACCGAAAACGATAAAGGGACGTCTTTTACCGAGCTTTGAATGACAGTTGTCGGAAAGCTTGCCGAAGGTAGGTTGGAAGATAACACCGAAAATGTTATCAAAGGTCATAATAATACCGATAAATAACGGTACCAATGAAATGCTTGAACCGAAGCCTACGTCCTCACCCTGTGAACGGGCGAACTCAGCAAGGAAGGGAATTGCTTCATTAAGCTTTGCACTCAGATTCGAAACGAAAGCAGATTCCGTAAGAAGTTTGTTGAGAATTTTTGTGATGTACGGGTCATAAATCGCCCACGCTATGGAAGATGCCATAAAACCGAAGCCGGTAAGTATGGTCAGTTTGACATTTAACTTTTGCTTTTGCTCAGCCATGTCATAACCCCTTTCTGTTTTTTTATTTTGTCGGATAGCCGACAGATAACATTATATATTCTTTACTCTGAAAAATCAACTATAACAAATAAAATTGTCACCTCTTATACGGATAATTGTATTTTTATCTGCTGTTCACCATTTCAGTGTAAATATTACATATTGATTCTGCATCACCCGATGCAACTAACTGCCCTTTGGTAAGAATAATTGCTTTGTTGCAAATTTTCTTCACTCTTTCAGTGCTGTGAGAAACGAAAAGAACCGTAACACCGTCATCCATAAGCTCCATTATTCTCTGTTCGCTTTTTTCTTTGAATGCGGCATCACCCACACTCAGCACCTCGTCAAGAATGAGTATATCCGGCTTTACCGCCGTCGCTATAGCGAAACCGAGACGGGATTTCATACCTGATGAATAATTTTTCATGGGAGTATTTATGAATTTACCAAGCTCCGAAAACTCCACAATTTCATCATATTTTTCTTCCAAAAATTTTCTGGAATAGCCCATAGTAGCACCGTAAAGAAAAATATTTTCTTTGCCTGTATAATTCATATCAAAGCCTGCACCAAGCTCCAGCATAGGTGCAATAACGCCTTTTATCTTTACGCTGCCCATGGTAGGTTTCAGAACGCCCGCAACCACCTTCAGCAGGGTGCTTTTTCCCGCACCGTTAAAGCCCATGACACCGAGGCGGTCGCCCTTTTCGATTTTGAAGCTGACATCTCTCAGTGCCCAAAATTCTTCAAAATTAAGCTTTCTCGTTACCAATCTGACAAAATATTCTTTTATATTATCGACCTTTTCGCTGCTCATATTGAAAAGCATGCTTACATGGTCAACCTCTACCGCATATTTACTCAAATGAATCACCAACTTAAATGTGTAAAATAAACTTGTCCTGATTCTTATAGAACATTGTAAAACCGACTATCAGAACCACAACCGTAAACCCGCAGCAGTAATAAAAAAGATTCATATCGAAATATGTGAAAAACTCTGCGCCGTGAATTACGGCCCCTCTGAACATATCGATAAAACCGTACATCGGGTTAAAGCGGATAAGCCTCGCCACTGCCGATGTCGAAGGGTCGCCCAAACGGTCAATGCTGTAGACAATGGGCGTGGTGTAAAAAAGGAGAAGACAGAAAACATCGTAAATATTTTCTATGTCCTTAAAAAACACATTCAATGTAGCTAAAATCATACCCACCCCTAAGCTGAAAAAGAACAGCACCGTTATGGGCAAAAGTGCCCAAACAATATTTCCTGTAACCGTAATGGGATTTATGTTTGCAATATTGAAATACAGGATAACGACTGCCAATACGGACAAGGAAATTATAAAGGTTACAAATTTTGAAAGTACAGCCGAAAGAGGATAGACATATTTCGGTACATAAACCTTTTTGATTATGGATGCTCTGGATCTTATGGAGCGCATGGCCCTTTTGGTGGAGGATGTGAAAAACTCATGCAAAAGCTTACCGCAGAGAAGATAAACAGGGAAATTAACGACCTTGCTCGAATCTCTGCCGAAAAGACGGTTGAACACCAAAGACAGTACGATCATAGTGAGAAGCGGTTCGAGAAAAGTCCAGAACATTCCCAGAACCGAGTTCCTGTACTGTAATTTTATATCTTTACTGACCAATTCTTTGATCAGATAACGGTATTTTAAAAAATTTCCGAAGTGCGATTTCATCTTTGCTTTGCCCGACAACTGAAACCCTCCTTAACGTATTCTGTCATTTCAGTATACCATAAAGCTTTATTTTTTACAACAATAAACAACTATTTTTTATTATAAGTATATACGAGAAATATTTGCATAACTACTTGAACTATTTCGAGAAATATAATATAATGTACTCTGTAAGACTCTGAAAGATGAAAGGAGATTTTTATCATGGATAAAATCAGAGAGTTTTTAGAAAGCATACCGAGTGAATGGAAAACAGGTCTCTCCATCGCCCTTGCGATTATTTTGGTTTTTTCGATGGGTAACATAGCAGGCTCCCTTACAAATATCAATGCCACTCCCGTTGAAGAAGCAGGCGCAGCAGCAGAAGATACAGTTGCAACAGATGCCCCCACAGAAGCACCCACTGCCGCACCCACCACTCAGGCTCCTACAGCGGCTCCCACCACACAGACTCCCGTGGCTGACACTCAGCCCGCAGATACGTCAACAACCGCTCCTGCAGCACAAACTCCCTCCGCCGGTGCTCCCGCTACTACAGAGGAAATCGTGGCCCTCTTTAACGAAAGTGCAAACAAGATAAAAACAACCGCTAAAAAGGCCACCAGAAATTATCAGGATATGAGAATAAATAAGCTTGAGGTTGCTTCTGCTCTTCAGGCTATCGCTGACGGTGCTATCGAAAAGTTCGTTAAGCCCAATATGACTCCCGAAGTTTATGAGGGTGCACTTATTGCCGAAAAATACCCCGTAAGCGGCACGGATTTCGCAAGTAAGCTCAAGCCCGAATATCTTGAAACCATCACCTGCACGGATAACGGCACAGAGTATGTTATCGACATCAAAATGAAAGATCAGCTCAATCCCGTTTATCGCGGTGGCGAAGGTGTAGGCTCTATTTTCTGGACAATGAATCCGGACAGTATTGCCGAAAATCTTCCAGTAGGCCAGGTGGAAAAATCTGACTTTTCATATTACAACTGTACCGCTACCGCAAAAATCGACAAGGCAACAGGCAACATGACCTATTCAAAGTTCATTTATAATTTCGATATGGATATCAGTATTAAAATGGGACTTACCCTTAACGCAAAGGCATCTCTCACAGTTGATGAAGAGTATGTAATGGAATATTGATTTAATTAAATTTTAAAAGCTGGCTGACGTAAACGGTTTACGTCAGCTTTTTTGTTTTATTATAAAGCAGGCATAAGCCTGAAAGAGGGGCGAAGCCGCCGTATACGGCGCGCCGGGCAAAGCCCGGCGGACGGCGCAGCCGTGCTTCGCCCCCCCGGCAGCACAGCATAAAAACAATGCTCATTGTACAGTCCAAGCCATACAATGAGCATCTAATAATTTATTCACATCAGATAAGCACAATAGCGACTGTAAGTGCTATACCGAGTATAAAGCTGATGCAGTACTTTTCGACGAAAGCACCGATGAAAAGAAATGCTGCAGCAGGTGCATATAAGATCTTCTGCAAAATATTTCCCTGCTTGTAAACCTTTTCCATCATATTATATGCATCCTCGATAAGAGGATAAGAATTTACCATAAGCGAAAATGCAAACCAATAAGCCACACTGTTTATCAAAGTGAGCACCGTATCGTCAAACCTTGCATAAAGCGTAAACATAATGGGAATCAGACAAAGGAAAAACGCACCGATGAAATTCATGAAAGCGGGAACGAAGCAAATTGCGAATGCCCCGCGTGCTGTCGGCATAAATTCATGCTCCACATGGCTTATCATTTCGTCTTTTCTTAAATAGCGGTTATCCTCCACGGGAACTTTGCAAATACGGCAAACTGCCTGCTCCCACATACCTCTTATAAGAGCACCGGGGAAGGTAAGATATTTGGTAAGAATATAAAGTGCTGTCATCAGATATCGCCTCCCTGATCCTTGATAATTTCTTCAATAGTAATTTTATCTTTTTTGTACTGTGTAACGAGCTCGCTTATCTCATAACCGTAATTTGCAAGCAGTGCCTTCATGTCCTCGTAAATTTTTTCGTCACCGTTATAAAGCCCTACGAGAGCATAAAGGTTGCAGTTCTGAACGTTATAATTGCCCGAATTGAAAAGGCCTTCTATCTCTTCTAAGGCAAGAGTGCCTTCACCCTTTATAAGATAAGCTATGGCAAGAGGATGCTTATAAGAAACATCGCCAGTTCCGAGATTTGCTTTTGCTTCTTCACAAACCTCAATCATTTTGTCCGCATCAGGTTTTTCCGTGAAACGGTAAAGGTTTGCCTTTGAAATATACGCCGTACTGTCTTCTTTGTTGATTTCCAAAATTTTGTCGAAGCTGTAATTCACTGCTTCCTCGTCACCGACTCTTGAGGCTATGGCACAGTAATTGGAAAGATATACCCACTCCTGACCTTCACCAATAGTGTCGATGTATTTGAGCTGTTCGAGCTGTTCCTCGACAGGCTTTTCCTCGATGCTCATGAGAACAAATTTATAATATTCGATGAACACCTCGTTATATTTTTCCGTAACCTCGCTTTTTCCTTCTTCGAGCGGCTTTGCCTCCTTGAGTGCATCAAGCTCAGCCATTACCTTGTCATAATCAAAATCCTTACCCGAAAAGGCATCCTCAGTAACTGCCGTAACAGCATCATAGGTCTCTGTAAGCACAGTAGCTTCCTTGATCATATCGGCATATTTTTTATTCTGAGGCTTTTTGAGATCTTCTTCGCTGTAATAAGTATTAATAAGCTGTGCAGAGTTTGTCTGGTAGCCTAATTTATTGTAGCCCTCCAAAATTTCGTCAAAGGCTCTCTTTGAGATGCCCTCTGCGGTTTTTCCGCCGTTAAAATATGAATAATAGCCCTGCAAAGCACTCATAACATATCCTGATTTATAGTTTGCGGATGCGTCGGCTACGGTGATGGCATCACTCATGTAAGGATAAGATACATAAAAGCTTGCTGCTAAAACGATAACAGAAAACAAAAAAGCCAAAATACCGCTTTTTCGCATCGGGTATTTTTTCATAGCGTTGCGGCAATCCTCACAGTAGGGATAATCCTCATCAATTTCCTTGAAACGGATTTTTTCCTCACAGCACTGACAAAGATCTTCGGGCGGAATTTCCTCTTCCGAGTCCTCCTCAGTATATTCTTCATGATTGTCCAACTCCTGTATAAGCATGCCTGCCTCAGCGGCTGAGGCTGCTTTATCAAGCTCTTGCTGAAACATATCTCTGATACCTTCAAGCTCCTGCGAAAGAGTATCCTGTTCACCGGCTTCCTCTTCCTGCTCTTCGGGGATTACTGTTTCTTCGGGTAAACCGTTTTCCTCTTCTTCGGGTAAACCGTCTTTTTTAAGTTCGTCCAAAACAAACGCCTCCTTTGGGTTAATGAAGTTATTTTATCACTCTTTAATATAAAATGCAACATATATTATGGTATATTTACCTTAGATTTTCCTTAAGATTAAAAATGCATAAAAGGTTAAGTACATCATATTGTGTGTGCTTATACACAAAACCACAACTGTAACATAAGAAAGCCTTAAAACAGTCGCTAAATCAAAGAAAAACCGGCAAAATCATTGACAAAAGGCATGATTTTGATATATAATGTTTTTCTGCAAGTTGTGTCTTGCAGTCTTATGAGCGAAAAAGCATTAAATTAAAAGCGTCGGACACCATATTGCTTCACTTCTATACTCCTTGCAATATGTCCCGTTTTATAAAATTATCAAAGGAGGTTTAATGCAATGAAAAGAACTTATCAACCCAAAAAGCGCCACAGAAAAATGGAACACGGTTTCCGTAAAAGAATGGCAACAAAGAACGGCCGTAAGGTTCTTGCCCGCCGCCGTGCAAAGGGCAGAAAACAGCTCACATACTAATTGAGCTTTGATTTTGCCGACAAACGGCAATCAGGTAAACAAACACACTCGTTCAAAATAGTGTTAGGGTTTGATTTTTTTGCAAAAGTACCTTACTTTAAAAGAGAATACAGACTTCAACCGGGTTTATTACCGGGGGAAATCATCGGCTAAACCTGCACTGGTTGTTTATGCATTAAAAAACCGTGTGGGTATTTGTCGTGTAGGTATTACCACAAGCAAAAAAACCGGTAACGCTGTTGAACGGAATCGCTCCCGTAGAATTATCAGAGCGGCATATCAATCCGTATTCAGGAACTGTGAATTGACGGGTAACTATGACCTTGTCTTCGTTTCCCGCAGTAAAACCAAATACCTTAAATCCACCCAGGTGGAAAAAAGTATGGTCGAATGTATGAAAGTGCTCGGTGTAATAAAATGAAAAAAGTTATTTTAGCTTTAATCAGATTTTACCGCCGCCACATATCTCCCCATCTGCCCCCTATGTGCAGATATTATCCGACCTGTTCCTGTTATGCTATTGAAGCGATTGAAACTCACGGTGCTTTTAGGGGCAGTCTGCTCGCCCTTTGGAGATTACTCCGCTGTAATCCCTTTTCAGCAGGCGGCTATGATCCCGTCCCGCCGAAAAAAGAAAAACACCGTCTGAAATAATCTGCCCTCTTTTATTTTTGAGGAGAAATTTTACGGAGGTATTTAAGAATGAATTTTTTATTCGATTTCTTATACGGCATTTTTGGATATCTTTTCAGAATTCTTTACAGCTTTGTCGCTAATTACGGTATAGCACTGGTAATTTTCTCCGTCTTTTTCCGTGTTATTCTTCTGCCCTCAAATATCAAACAGCAGAAGTCATCGGCTAAAATGATGCGTCTTCAACCTAAGCTTAAAAGAATCAGAGAAAAGTATCAGGATTACAATCCCCAGGAAAGACAGCAGAAAATTCAGATGGAAACCAGCGAGCTCTACCAAAAGGAGGGCTATTCCTCTATGGGTGCCAGCTGCTTACCCTTGCTTCTGCAGTTTCCCGTTCTCATCGGTCTTTACGGCGTAATCCAGAAACCTCTTACCTATGTTCTGAATATTTCCGCAGAGGTTATTGCTGCATTCACCGAAGCTGCTACAGCTCTCGGCCTTCAGTCTTCAGGTAACAGAGGCGCTTACTACATCGAGCCTATCGTTATTACAAATATCGAAAAGATTTTAGAAGCAAAGCCCGAATTTCTTACAGCCTACGCCAATGAAATCGCGGCAATCCGAAACTTTGATTTCCGCATTTTCGGTATAGACCTCGGTATGATTCCCGGCAATATCTATAAAGAAATGGGTATTACAAAGGAATCTCTCTTCATTCTCGCAATTCCCGTCCTTTCGGGTATCGCTTCATTACTCACAAGCTTACTTACACAGATAAGACAGAAGAAAACCAACCCCGATATGCAAAATCAGCAGATGATGGGCTGTATGATGCTCTTTATGCCCTTATGGTCAGTATATCTTTGCTGGAGCTTCCCCGTAGGTATGGGCATGTACTGGATTCTCTCCAGCCTTATCGCTTTCTTCCAAACGCTTATCATCGGTCACTTCTATGCACCGAGAAAGGTGCTTGCAAAGGTAATGGTCGAAGAAACGATCAACCGCAGATCTTATGAAAAAATGAAGCTTACTGCAAAAGCAAATGCAGATATTGAAGAATAATATCACAAGGTCTTATTTTATTTCATACAAAATGGTGGTGAAAACAAATAATGAAAATTGAAAAGCTCGCAACAGGTGCTACCATTGATGAAGCAATCGCAAACGCTGTCAAAGAACTCGCAGCCCCCGCAGGCGCAGACGTTCACACAGAGATTGTTGCTTATCCCCAAAAAAAGATCTTAGGTCTTTTCGGAGGTTCACCTGCTAAAGCAAAGGCATTTTATGAGCTTCCCGACGAGCCTGTAAAAACAGAGCCCGCCAAAAAAACAGCTCCCAAAGCAGAAAAAAAACAGCCCGCTCCTCAGAAGGCTGCTCCCGTAAAGACGGAAGAAAAGCCTGCCGAACCGAAAAAGGCAGCGGAGGTTATTAAAACAGCAATAAACACACAGGAAAGTGAAAGCCTCAAGGCAGCCGCCGCATACATTAAAGAGATTCTCTCAGGCATGGGCGTAGGTGAGGTGAGCATCGAAGCTTTCCGCACACAGGAGGGTGAAGTTATTTTCGAACTCGACTGCGGTGATGATTACGGCATCGTAATCGGCAGAAGAGGTGAAACTCTCGACTCCATCCAATATCTTACCAGACTTGTGGCAAACAAAACAAAGAAGGACGGAGAATACTCACGAATTTCCATCAATGTAGGCAACTACCGTGAAAAGAGAAACAACGCTCTCCGTGAGCTTGCAAAGAAAAATTCCGAAAAGGTACTCAAATACGGCAGAAACGTTACTTTCGAGCCTATGAATCCTTATGAAAGAAGAATTATCCACACTGCAGTTCAGGAAATCGAGGGTGTTTCTTCTCACTCCGTAGGTGCCGACTCAGGCAGACGTGTTGTCATCACTCTCGCAGAGGGTGTTAAGCCTACTCATCCCTCAAAGGGCGGCTACAACAGAGGTCGCGGAGGAAAAGGCGGTTATAACCGCGGCGGCAGAGGCAGAAGCAATTCAGCACAGACCGAAGCTCCCTCCAGAGCACCCAGAACAGACGCAGGCGCCGAAAAGGTTTCCCTTTACGGTAAAATCAACTAAAACAAAAATACGCTGTACACTTCACGGTATACAGCGTATTTTTTATACTTCTTTTCAACTTTCTCTAAGTCCTGTATGCGGCAAAATCTCTCTTGCCTTTTCCGTAAAACTCAGCATTTCTTCCCGGCTGTAAGCGGACAACCCCTCTCCGATAAGGCATCCGCTGTCTTTGAACTGCTGCAAAAAGAAGGGGATATCCCCATTTAAAAGACGGGCAATTTCTTTTATATCATCCTCTGTATGAAATTCCTTTACCACAGTGGTGCGGAATTCGCAGGGGATTTTTCCTTCTTTGAGTACAGAAATACTTTGCAGTATTTTTTCTGTGTCTATATCCTTACCCACAGTAAGTGCATATTTTTCGGGCGTGTTTTTCACGTCCATCGCCACATAGTCACATAAACCCTCATCGATTATTTCCCTTAAAAGCTCAGGCTTATAACCGTTAGTGTCCAACTTTACATCGAAGCCCATATCCTTAATTCTCTTCAGAAATGCTTTAAGGTCTTTCTGCAATGTAGGCTCACCGCCCGTAACACATACTCCGTCCAATATACCCTGTCTTTTTTTAAGAAAAGAAAAAATCTCTTCTTCATCCATAAGCTGTTCTGCCTTTTCCGTTACTAAAAGTGCATTATGACAAAAGGAGCAAAGAAAGTTACAACCGTAACAGAATATAGTACAGGCCGTTTTACCCGGAAAGTCAAGCAGAGTCAGTTTCTGTATTCCTGATATAAGCATGGTTATCTCCTCAACAGCTTAACTGCCTTTATTTTTGCCTTTTTAGCTGTGGGCATAAGCTTTGCATAGGAATAGTATTTCATCTTATTTCCCACTAAAACATACTCACCGATAAATTCGTGATAATCGGCAGAAAAGCTTTTTTTGAAATCATAAATTCCTTTGAAATTATCCTGAGGTACCAAAGCACCTAAGGTACCGTCCTCCTGCAGCTCAGGAGTTTTTACTATAACATAGCCAAGGTCATGAACATCACAGCCGCGTTTAATACTTTCACACAAACGCAGATAGTTCAGATAATGACTTGAACGGGTGTTGTTTCTGATAACATTTCTCGTTCCGCCGAAAAGACAGCTGCCCATTCCCGCATAATAAATGGAAAGACCTCCCGCCACACAGATACGGTTGTCAGCGGTGAATTCCTCAGCCTCCGCCATTCTCTTTTCATAATGCTCGGTCTGCTTGTCCACGCTTGTGATGGTTTCATTCAGCTGACGTGCCTTCTTTTCGTGGGCAGTTTCGAGCTCTCTGAGAGCCTGCTCCTTTTTAGCGATACGTTCTGCCTGAAGCTTTCTGTCCAAATCCTTATCGTAATAAACGAGCTTAAGGTCGCTGTTCTCTCTGAACTCTCTTAAAAGCTTGGTGCAGTAGTCACCGTTTCTTTCCACGAAATTATCTCTTTCGCTGGTGTCACGCATAACATCCATAAAGTCATCCATTATTGACGGATCCTTTTCCACATCCTCATAAGTGAAGGTTTTTGCCACCAAACCTCTCTGCTCACCTATTCTGATGCTGTATCGCACACCCTTGTCACACTTTTTCAGTATTTTATCCGCCGAAAGTCCTTCGCCCTCTGACGTTTTAAGGGGTACAAAAAGCTGAACGGGCTGTTTATAGGTATAATTTTCTATAGAGGGGTTAAGCTCATAACCGAGATCGGTAAGCAGCTTATGCATCTTATGACCCCTTTCCTGATCTTCACCGTTTATGCGAAGAGAAACGGGAGGGTCCATAATAAAGCAGGTTATACCGTTTTTCTTTATCTCCTCTTTCATAAAGGCGGTGAATTCTTCTAACAGCTCTGCATTTTCATAATCGCATACTGCACCGCCCGAAGCATACCATATTTTTCCCGCCACAGGTAAAGCTCTTTCCATAACAAGAACACCGAGAACGGTTTTTTCGCCCTCATATCCGCAATAATATCTGCATTTCCAGGTGGTTTTTACATTCTGCCAATTTGAAGATTGGATATACTGACCGCCGTTTGCACAGATAAAATTATCATATTTTTTCAGGTCGGTTTCGATTTTAAAGGTATACATTTTCAAACCCCTTTTCTTTCTCTTAAAGCCCTTAATACTTCTGCTTTTTCACTGAAGGGAAGCTTTTTTCCCTCCACCTTCATATATTCCTCGTGTCCTTTGCCGGCCAAAATCACTATGTCGCCGGGAAGGGCATTTTTTACTGCATAATGAACCGCCTCGGCTCTGTCGGGAATTATAACATATTCTCCGCCCGCCTTTTTACAGTATGATGCGATTTCCTCACATATTTTCATCGGATCTTCAAAATCCGGGTCATCACTTGTGATAACGGTTAAATCACTCAAAGCTCCCGAAACCGTTCCCAGCTCTTCTCTCCTGCATTCGGTTCTGCCACCTACGGAGCCGAAAAGAGTGATAATACGGTTGTGGTCATAATCCTTTGCCGTATCAATAATACTTTTGAGACTTACACCGTTGTGAGCATAGTCAATAATTACGGTTATGTCCTCACATTCGTGAACAGTTTCACATCTGCCTTTGACGGATACGGATGCCAAAGCCTTCGCCGTCACTTCGTCAGACACTCCGTATTCCTCCGCAACCGCCAAAGCGATAAGAGAATTATGACAATTAATTTCAGCCGGAAGACCTACGGTGAACTTCTTTTTCGCACCCTTGGCAAAAACATTGAAAGCCATGGAAAGAATGTTGCCGTTTTTCAGCTTTTCACATCTGCCCAATACATAGTCAGCCTTTTCATCATAACCGTAGGTAATTATTTCACCGGCGGAGCATCCGATAATCCTTTCGCTGAAGGGGTCATCAATATTTACTATCGTCTTTTTGCACAAAGGGAAAAGCTGTGTTTTCCAATATGCATATTCTTCGAAACTTTCATGCTCATTGGTACCGATATGGTCGGGATAAAGATTTGTAAAAACACCGTAAGCAAATTCCGTTCCGTCGGTACGGTGAGCCTTGAGTCCCAACGAAGAAACCTCAATAGCTGCAGCTTTGCATCCGCCGTCAGCCATCATTCTGAGCATTTTCTGCAGCTCATAGCTTTCGGGTGTGGTGTTGACTGTGGGAAGGACCGTATCACCGTAGCTTGCACCCACGGTACCGATAATCCCCGTCATTATCCCTGCTTTATCGAGAACAAATTTTATAAGATGGGCAACTGTGGTTTTACCCTTGGTTCCCGTGATACCGATAACGTCGATTTCTCTCGAAGGATTGCGGAAAAAGTTACAGCTCATTTTTGCCAAAGCCGCACGGGTGTTTTCCACACTTATTATGAGAGCATCCGAAGGCAAAGAAATTTCCTTTTCACAAACGAAAACACGGCTTCCTTTTTCGTATGCACCCGCGGCATATTTGTGTCCGTCGGCAAAAGCGCCTGTCAGACAAACGAATATGATATTCTCTCCCGCTTTACGGGAATCATAGGCAATATCTTTAATATCTTTGTCAGAAAAATCCGCACAGGTAAATGAAAGTCCCTTTAAAATTTCGCTAAGCTTCATTACTGCAACCCCAATTCTTTGAGTCTTTTGACTTCTGCCCTTTCGGCAAGATATTTCGCACGTCTTTCGTGGCGGTCTTTGCCGCCGATTATGCCCACACGGCGGAAAGCTTCAATAAACATAGCCACCAATGCACCGCCCGAGCCGAGCATGAGGTCTATCATTGTATCCGTCAGACCGTAGGCTCCGTCAATATGTCCGTGCTGCATAACAAATCCGTAAAGCCTGTCCATGGTAAATTCATAAAATTCCCAGCCTACTATAACAAAAAGGGCACCGCCTAAAGCGAAAATAGCCTTTACGGAAATTTTGGCGGGTGTTCTCTCTCCCTGCATTATTTCTATGAGAGCAAAGGCACCCGTACAGGCGAGGTAACCCGCAAAGATATGCTCCGGGATATCTATACCCGTAAAATCCGTTCTGGTATTCAGTGTGGTACCAACCACACAGCCGAAGCAGGTAAAAACATTGAGCATAGTCTGCAGATAAGCGGGATATTTGGTAATAAAGGATTTTCCGCCGAAAAGCTGGAACATATCCCACAGATGAGTAAAGATAATGGCAAAGGTCGCCTGAATAAACTCCGAGGTATAACCGTTCAGCATACCCCAAACGCCCCACACAAAAAGAAGCCCTCTGCATACCCACCAGGTAATCTGATGTCCCTTTGAAAGGGGAGGAATCGGTCTTAATTTTTTCATTATGTTAATCCTTTCGGTACTGATATCATATCAGTTAGTTATTATAACACAGATTTACTCCTTTTACCATATTTTTAACTCCTTTTACATAAATGAAATGTAAATTTTTTTATAAAAAAGTTATTATAATTAATAAAATTCGTTGACAACTTCTTATTTTTATTTTATTATCATTTTAAAGAAAAATTTCAATCAATTGCGGAGGAACATAAATGGAACAGGCAGTAACTATTATAAAGGCAATACCGTCTATATTCAATCAGGTTTTGGCAATACTTAATACCTTTATGGAAATTATACTTTCCGTGCTTATGGCTTTCGGTGTTGTTACGGGTCCCGCCACCGATGACCCTATCACTCTCAAGGATGCTGAAAACGTGAATCTTGCAGTGGTGGCCTTTGCGGATACTCATATCAGACCCACAGCCATCAGTCCCTACCGTTTCGATTGCGGTCTTGAGGATATTGAAAATTCAGGCATTGATTTTGATGCTTTGCTTATCGCCGGCGATATTTCTGAGCTTGGTGACGATATCTCATATGAGCTTATGTGGGATTCTTTGGACGAAGCGAAGATTGAAAATATACTTCTTGCCACAGGTAACCACGACGTACGTGTGGTTTACGACCTGAGAACAGAACAGATTATTGACAAAACGAACGGCTTCCTCGGAACAGAAATCGACAAACCCTATTATTCTTATGACATTAACGGTTATACCTTTATCGTAATGGGCTCCGACAAACAGCTTTTCGAAAAGGCAGTTATTTCCGATGAACAGCTCGCTTTTATCGATTCCGAACTTGCACGTGCTACCGCAAACGGAAAGCCCGCTTTCGTTATGTGTCACCAACCTTTGGAAAACACCCACGGTCTTCCCGAAGTATGGGAAAACGGCGGTATCGGCAAACAGTCAGATAAGGTCAGAGAAATTCTTGTAAAATATAAAAATGTTTTCTACCTTAACGGCCATCTTCATGACGGCGTATACGAAAACAGTCTTGAGGTACTCGATGAAGAAAACGGTGTTTACTCCGTCAATCTTCCCGCCTACGGCAAAGAGAACGATTACGGTGAATTCCTCCAGCCGGGTCTCGGTACATATTTTGAGGTTTATGACGATGAGGTGGTTTTCACCGCCAGAGATTTTCTGGCAGGTAAATCCCTTGAAGGCTATACCAAAAGCTTTACGCTTGTAAAATAAATTGCATTCCCTCACGTGTACGTGTGAGGGAATTTTTTAAAGGGTGATAAAATGACAGATAACCTCAGAAAAGCCGTCGGAGTGCTTAATGCAACCGATAAAAGGCTCGTTATTACTGACGGTGAATTTCTTTTTTCTTCCGACGAAAGAGGTGTCACCGCTCTGCTTGACCTTATCGAAAAAAAGAAATATAATCTTAGTAATTTTTCCGCCGCAGACAAAGTTATCGGCAGAGGTGCAGCTCTCATTTATGTAAAAATGAAAATCAAAGAGGTGCACGGTACCGTTATGAGCGAAAAGGCGAAGGAAATATTTGAGCTTTACTCTGTTCCCTTCTGTTATGATACCCTGGTTCCTTTCATTGTAAACAGAAAAGGGGACGGTATGTGTCCCGTGGAAAAGGCAACAGAAAACATCACCGACTGCGAAAAAGCTTATACTGTAATAAAAGAATCCGTAAGCTACAAATAATTGCAAAAGGAGAAATACCAATGAAAAAATTAGGCTTCGGCTGTATGAGATTACCCCTCACGGATAAAAAGGATGATTCCTCGGTAGATATAGAACAGGTAATGGAAATGGTTGATGCCTACCTCAATGAAAGCTTCAATTACTTCGATACCGCATATATGTATCACAAAGGCAAAAGTGAGTGCTTTATGAAAGAGGCTCTCGTAAAAAGACATCCCAGAGAAAGCTTTTATCTCGCCGATAAGCTTCCTGTAGGCATGATGAAATGTGCAGAAGATAAAGAAAAAATCTTCCTCGACCAAAAAGAAAAATGCGGCGTGGAATATTTTGATTATTACCTTCTCCACTGTCTTGACAAAAAAAATTTCAAAGCAGCCGAAGAGTACGGAGTTTTTGAATACCTTTCCGAAAGAAAAAAAGCGGGGGAGATCAAAACTTTGGGCTTTTCCTTCCACGATACGGCGGATGTGTTGGATGAAATACTCACGAAGCATCCCGAAATGGAATTTGTTCAGCTTCAGATAAATTATCTCGATTGGGAAAATGAAAAGGTCCAGTCACGCCTCTGCTATGAAACGGCAAAAAAACACGGTACACCCATTATCGTTATGGAGCCTGTCCGCGGCGGTGCTCTCGCCAATGTACCCGGTGTAGTAAAAAATATGTTAAATGAAAAGGACTCCTCTCTCTCCGCAGCCTCCTGGGCTATCCGCTTTGCGGCAAGCCTCGACGGTGTGTTTATGGTTTTAAGCGGTATGTCCGATATGGCACAGCTGAAAGACAATATGAGCTATATGAAAGATTTCGTGCCTCTCACAGAGGAAGAAAAGGCTCTCTGTCTCAAATCGGGCACCATCATCGCAAACAAGGACACCGTTCCCTGCACCGCCTGCCGTTACTGTGCAGAGGAATGTCCCGAAAAAATCGCCATCCCTGAGCTTTTGGCTCTTTATAACAAAAAAATCAACGGTGACAATGTCACCGCCGACGAATATGCTTCTCTTACCAAAGAAAGCGATCCCTCTGACTGTATCAGATGTAAAAAGTGCGAAAAGATGTGTCCCCAAAAAATTGAAATAGCGAAGCTGATGGAAAAAGTCAGCGAAACTTTCTGAAAAAACAATAATATATCGGGTGTCCGCCGTAAAGGTGAACACCCGATTGTATAACAAATCTTATTTTTTTGCTTCTGCTACTGCCTTTGCCAACTGATCGGGACATGATGTACCCTTAAAGCCGCATCGGATACCCGAAAGCCGCTTTATAAGCTCGTCGGCATCCATACCCTCAGCAAGTGCAGCAAGACCCTGTGTGTTTCCTGAGCAGCCGCCTGCAAAGCGTACATTTTTTACGGTATTACCCTCAAGGTCAAAGGTTATTTTACGGGAACATACCCCTTTCGGGATAAAAGTATAGTCCATTTTTATGCCTCCTGAATTTTATTAAATTAATAATATTAGATTATTTCTGTTTTGTCAAGTAAGAATATACAGCAAAGCCATAATCAGAAATGTGTCTCCCTTATCACGGATTATAATCATTATGAGCATAAGTATAAGTGCCGTGTCCGAGTCGGTATTCTGTTGACTTATATTTGCATAATTTGTCCGGGGAAAGAAAAACTTATCCATTTCCGCCGCCTCTCAGCTCGTCAATTAAAGGAAGAAATGATAAAAGTGATAACATTTTCACTGCTTCGTCAATTTTACTCTGTCTTTTTTCGCTGAGCATAGGCTTCAAAGACAGCAGCAAATTACATCTTGGGTCCTGCGGACGGCTGCGGAGCTTTTCCATAATCGACATAACCTTGCCTAAGGTTTCAAAATCAATATTAAAGGCGGAAAAAGGATCGCTGTCTGCCGGCGGTGAAATCTTTTCCTCTTTTTCTTCCTTTCGTCCCGCAGAAGAAAACATACTCTGTGCCAAAGACGAAAGCATTTCCATATCCTCACTGCTCATTGAGGATAAAATATTTTCTATATTTTCCATATTCAATGAGCCAAAATCCATAGCTTACTCCTTGCTTTTGCCGCCGTACTTTTCCATAAATGCCTTTGCAAAGGGTGAATTCAGCAATGCCTTAAGCTTTTTTTCGTCGGAAAGAAAGCTTTTTACTGCCTGACGCTGTTTTTCGTTCAGATGCTTTTCCATAATCTTTTCGATATCCTTCGGTTCTTTTTCGTCCGAAAGGGCATCTTTTATGGAATTAATCTGCTCAGAGAAAAGTTTTGTTTCATTATCCATTGAAAAACCACCTGACTTATGTTAGAATGTATATCAGTAAAATTTATGCAGAATGGGGGAGAAATATGAATGAAAATAATCGTATATTCCGACTCTCACGGCTGCATGAGTAAGGTTATGTCCATGCTGGAAAAGGAAAAGGATGCGGATTTTTGCTTTTTTTTGGGTGACGGTGCAAAAGAAGCCGGAGAAGCGGCGCAAAAATATCCTCACATAAAGCATATAATGGTAAAGGGAAACTGTGACTGTTACAGTACGCTTAACACCACCGCCTACAAATACATCGACGGTCTGACCTTTGTGGCCTGTCACGGTCACGAATTCGGGGTAAAAAGGTGGCTTGCCGATCTGATCCAGCACACCAAATCCGTGAGAGGAAACATCGCCCTTTACGGACACACACATATCCGAAATACATATAACGATGCGGCAAGCGGTGTTTTTTTGCTTAATCCCGGCACCTTATCCGCGGGGCAATACAGCATCATCACCACCGCCGGCAAGGGTCTCTTTGATATAGAGCATAAAATAATTTAAAAAACATACTATTTATCATGGTATCGAGCCGAAAGGCCTGATATAAATAATTCAAAAGAAAGAAGGAAATGAAATGGATGCGCTTTTCAATTCATTTTTAGGTTTTGACCTGAGCGTTTTCGAGTGGATTCAAAATATTCAAAGTCCGTTCCTCTCAGCAATTATGGTCATTATCACCACCCTCGGTGACGAAGGTATAATCTTTATCGCCATGGGTATCGTGCTTTTACTTACCAAAAAATACCGTAAGATAGGTTTTACCGTCCTTATTGCTTTGGGAGTTATGCTTATCATCAATAATTTGGTGCTCAAGGAAATACTCGAAAGAGTAAGACCCTTCTACATCTTTGACCTTGAAGGTCTTTTAGCCGACAAACAGGCTTTCATTGACAAAGGCAGATTAGGCAAATTTGATGTAATGGTAGAAAAAATCAAGCTTATGACCGAACAAAATCCCGAAATGGCCGCCAAATGGACGTCAGTATACCATTATCCCGGTCTCGTTGACAAACTCACAAGCTTCTCTTTCCCCTCAGGCCACACATCATCTGCCTTTGCCGCCGCCATCGCAGTTTTATGGTATAACAGAAAAATCGGCATCCCCGTAACAGTATTTGCCGCAATTATGGGCTTCTCCAGAATTTATGTACAGGTACATTACTGCACAGACGTTATCGGTGCCGCCTTTGTCGGTATCGTATATGCTCTTATTGCTGTACTTATCGCAAAATTCCTTTTCCCCATCGTGGATAATCTTATGACCAAAATATTTTCACGTTTTCAGAAAAAAAAGGACGCATAAAATTTAAAAACGTAAAAAAGACGGATGGTTTTTTCCCATCCGTCTTTTCTTCATATTATTCAGTTATGTCGTCTAAAATGCTTTTTGCTTTGCTTTCCGCCTCGGTGATTTCCTCTTCCGTTTTATCGGTGGTTTCATCGGTCACTTCGTCGGTAAGCTCTTCGGTAATATCCTCGGTGGTTTCATCCTCGGTGACCTCACCTCTGCCCTCACTTGTCATGGCATCCATCATCGATGTCATATCGTCCATCATGGTAGTCATATCATCCTTCATTTCTCCGCCGCCGCAGGCAACAAAAACGGAAAGAATAAGCAGTGAAACAACTGCAAGGACTAAAAATTTTTTCATAGAGACTTCTCCTTTTGTCAGTGTTTATGTTTAACTGAGAGATTTTTATTACTCTTCTCTCGGTATAACCTTATGCTTATTATTGACTGTATATTACCTGTTATTCAAAAAATAATAAAATAAAAAAGGGTACGGTTCGTCTTTGCTTAAAGCACTGTGAACCTGTACCCTTTTAAAATTAAAAATTAAAATTCAAGCTTTTTTTCGATGTAAGAAACAAGGTCAGCGATAGCAACTCTTTCCTGCTGCATGGTGTCTCTGTCACGTACTGTTACACAACCGTCTTCGGCAGATTCGAAGTCATAGGTAATACAGAAGGGAGTACCGATTTCGTCCTGACGGCGGTATCTTTTGCCGATGGAGCCTGCATCGTCGAATTCACACATAAACTTTTTCTGAAGAGTGTGGAATACTTCGGTTGCCTCCTCGCTTAATTTCTTTGAAAGGGGAAGAACTGCTGCCTTATAGGGAGCAAGAGCGGGATGGAAGTGAAGAACTACACGGGAATCGTTCTTTTCTGCATCTACTACCTCTTCGTCATAGGCCTCAGTCATAATGGCGAGGAAAAGTCTTTCCACACCGAGAGAGGGCTCGATAACATAGGGAATATATCTTTCGTTGGTGGCGGGATCGAAATAGTCGAGAGTTTTGCCCGATGTGTTGCTGTGCTGGGTAAGGTCGTAATCCGTTCTGTCAGCCACACCCCAAAGCTCACCCCAACCGAAGGGGAAGAGATATTCGAAGTCTGTGGTTGCCTTTGAATAGAAGCAAAGCTCATCAGCACTGTGGTCACGCAAACGGAGATTTTCCTCCTTCATGCCGAGAGAGTAGAGCCAATCACGGCAATAGCTTCTCCAATAGTCAAACCATTCGAGGTCTGTGCCGGGCTTGCAGAAAAATTCGAGCTCCATCTGTTCGAATTCACGTACACGGAAAATGAAATTGCCCGGTGTGATTTCGTTACGGAAAGATTTACCTATCTGAGCAACACCGAAGGGAACCTTTCTTCTGGTGGTTCTCTGGATGTTTGCGAAGTTTACGAAAATACCCTGTGCGGTTTCGGGACGGAGGTAAAGCTCGTTTTTGCTGTCCTCGGTAACGCCTTGGAAGGTTTTGAACATAAGATTGAACTGACGGATGTCGGTAAAATTATGCTTACCGCAGTCGGGGCAGGGGATTTCCTTTTCGTTGATGTAAGCGAGCATTTCTTCGTTGGACCAACCGGCGACATTTGTACCGTCGAAGTCCTCGATAAGATTGTCAGCTCTGTGTCTTGTCTTACATTCCTTACAGTCCATGAGAGGATCAGAGAAACCGCCGAGGTGACCCGAAGCAACCCATGTTTGGGGATTCATAAGGATAGCCGAATCAAGACCAACATTGTAGGGATTTTCCTGAACAAATTTTTTGAGCCATGCCTTTTTGATGTTGTTTTTGAGTTCTACGCCGAGAGGGCCGTAATCCCATGTGTTAGCAAGGCCGCCGTAAATTTCACTGCCTGCATAAACGAAGCCTCTGCCCTTACAAAGAGCAACAAGCTTTTCCATTGATTTTTCTTTGTTTGAAAGCATAGATTTAAAACTCCTTTCATTTATAAAGTTCCAAATATTACATAATATAATAATACAAATGCACCTGTGTTGTCAAGATAAACGGGTCCATAATTTACTGTACTTACGGTTTATATTCCGCAAGTATTTCCGCAATATCCTTTTCATACACATTTTCTCCTAAAATATCTCCGTTTGCACTGAAGCATAAGGCACGTAAATCTGCGGGATCTTCTTTATAAGGACTTTTATACTCTTTGCTCATATCAAAGTATTCGCCTAAATATTTCAGTGCATTTCCTGCCGGAAAAATAATATTGCCTTCATTTTGCTCTATACCCATTTCTTCGAACGAGAGCAAATAAATTCTCGTCTTTATATTATACATATTATCCTCATAGGGACTCACCAACCAAGCGGGCTGTGTCTTTATGGGTATGCCCTCTCTCAAAACGGCTTTTGCAAATTCTTCCACATATTCGGTGGGTATAGTGTCCTGATGAAAGGCATCTACGGAGAGCAGAATTTCATTGACTCCGCTTTCTTTAAGTCTTCGTGCGAGACGGTTGATTTTCACCGTATTTTTACTGAAATAGCCGTTGGTTATAAGCTGTCTTTCGGGTATTTTCATCTCTTTGGCGGCTTTATGTATTTCACATACCGTGTCGGGACACAGTAAAGGTTCACCACCAAAGGTCATAACAGAGGTTATGTTATATTCTTCTGCGATTTTTCGCACCGTATCGGCGGCTGTGTTTTTATCGATATTATCCGTACAGTCTGTGTGGTCACCCTGTGAGCAATGCTTACATCTGCCCGTACAGGCTGTAGTGACTACGAATTCTATGCGGGAGAGGTTTTGAAGATATTTGTTCATATTATTTCACCTGAAAAATTATTTTCGATATTCAGCAAAGAAAAACAACGGCAAATCTTTGTTTTTTGTTACTCCGTCATAGGATACAGGCTCTTCAATATGCCGTAAAGCAAAACCTTGTTCTGCAGCTACATTCAGATAGTAAGCCAAAGAACGGTGAAAGTGTTCAGTTTTGCCCCAAAACTCATTTGTAAAAGAATAAGGTTCAATGTATGAGCTGATTAATTTAGCATAACTAAAGCCTTTTTTATCTTTAACCCATTCGCTATCATAAAATGCCGGATGTACGATAGAGTAGTAAAAAATGCCGCCCGACTTTAATATCCTGTAACATTCAGAAAACACTTTTTCTATATTTTCTACATCCATTAGAACCTGATTGCAAAAAACTAAATCAAAGCTTTCGTTTGAATAAGGAAAGTTTTCTGTAATATCGCAAATTTCAAAGACACAATTTTCATAACGTGAACGGGCAATATCAATCATATTAGCAGAACCGTCAACACCAATTACATCTGCTCCTATGCTTTGAAAATAATCGGTATAATAACCGTAACCGCAACCCAAATCTAATACTTTTTGACCTGTCATATCCTGAAAACGTGCTTTAACTACTCGCTTATTGCTTTCAACAAAATCAGAATGCTCTTGATCTTTTGTATATTTCTTTGCTGCTTTATCCCATTGGTCAATTATTTTTTTCATATGTCACCTCTTAAGTATTCATCAGCTTCTGCTCTCGACTTAAAAATCACTACCTGTTTTTCTGCCTTGTACTTCTCTATTAACTCATATATATACGGCAAGGTGTCTTCGGGAAAGTCTTCGATAAACTTTTTAAATTCTTCATCCAAATCCGTTTCGAGCCACGGCAAATCATATCTTTTTTTACCTATTCGGTCTCTTACTCCCTGCAGACAGACCTCTGTCGGTAAATCAAAGAGAAAAACCGTATCACACTCTTTGAGACGCAGCTCTATCGTTCTTTTATAATTCCCGTCAATTATCCACTCAGGCTGAGAAAAGATTTCGGCTATTCTTTCGTCGAATTCTTCCCGTGGAATGTGAGTCTTATCGGGTCTGTGCCAAACAGCATCGAGATAATACAGGGGAAGTCCTGTGATTTTATTCAATTTTTCGGCAAAGGTCGTTTTCCCCGAACCGGGACAGCCTATTACAATTACTTTTTTCATTTCATTATATCTCTTTCTGCATATAAAATAAATCCTGATAAGTTCCGTCCTTCAGCTTGCAGATTTTAGGCTTTACACAAACGGTTTTAAAGCCGAATTTTTCATAAAGTGCTTTTCCTCTTTCGTTACCCTCGAGATATTCAAGCTCCAAAATTTCTGTTCCTTTGTGCTCCTTTGCAAATTTTATAAGCTCGCTGAACATAGCGGAGCCGATACCCATATTCCAATAGCTTTCAATTATGGCAATTCCGATCCCCGCTCTGTGAGAGGTTTTCATATCGCCAAAAAATGTTATGTCGCAGGAGCCTACCGCTTTACCGTCAATATAGCAGGCTATAACAAGATTGTTTTTTGATTTGCGATTATCGGAAATCCATTTTTCTTCATCCTCTACAGTAAAGCTCTCCCACTCTTCAGCATATCGGGTAAGATAATCCGTTTCGCCGCTTGCAGTTCTTATATTGTTGAGAAATGTTTCCGCATCCGTAATTTCAGGTGTTTTTAGAATAGCCTTTATTCCGTTTTTCAAAATTATTTCTTTTGCTTCAAATATCATAATTTTCTCTCCTCAAATAAAAAATACGTCTCTGACCGTAAAATCAGAAACGCAAACCGAATCATAAGGTTATACAATTATCTGCACACGGACAAAGTAATACCGTTTTTTTTGTTCATCACTCGACACATCATTTTGTCCGCCTGCCTTTCATTTTCTTTTTTATAAGTATAACACCCGTAAGTTTTATTGTCAACATAAAACATATCTTGTTGGTTTATTTTCGTTTTTATACAACATATTCTTTTACTCTGTTTTAAATATTATTATTCTGTTACAATTCAACATAACTATTGACAGAAAGGGCGTATTTTGGTAAAATATTTACAACTGCAATTGGTTGCAAAAGAATTTTCGGGTGAGTGTCCGCTCACCGAAGGAGGATTATATTATGATGACAGATGCAAAAACCTTAGCGTACATAAACATGTATGCTGTTTTAGGTACTCTGGAAAACCTTTGCGAACTTGACAAAGAAGCAAGCGAGCTTGTTAAAACAAAAAAGCCCGTTTCCATCGGTCTGGAAGTAAAAGGCGGTCCCAGTGCTACCCTCACTTTCTTAAACGGCAGATGCAGAATGGAACAGGGAACTGCTGACTGCGATGTTCTTCTTCCCTTCTCGACCCCGGAAAAATTCAACGCTATGGTTGACGGCACAGGCTCCGCTCTTCCGTCAAAGGGTTTTTCAAAGGTTTTCTTCCTGCTTAAAAAGTTTATTCCTCTCACGGATATCCTTTCAAAGTATCTCCGTCCCACAGAGGAAGACCTCAAGGATGACAAATTCTTTGAAATCAGCACAAAGCTTATGTTCTATGTTATCACCGTTGCCCTTTCACAGATAGGTAACAACGATGAGATCGGTAAGTTCAGTGCAAGTCTTATCCCCGACGGTATTATCGATGTTTCCATCAAGGACTGTGTTTCCGCTACCATTCAGGTTAAAGACAGCCACATGATCACCATCAAAGAAAAGCCTGAAGCTTTCCGTTCACAGATGCAGTTCTGCGACATCCGTACTGCAAGAGCTCTCTTCGACGGCAAAATTAACGCTATCGCTTCCATCGGTGAGGGCAAGGTTGAAATGCACGGTCTTATCAATATGATCGACAACGTTAACAGAATTCTTGACAGAGTAGCACTCTATCTTGCATAAGGAGGAATTAATAATGAGTTTTCCCGTTTATAACACAGAAAAAAGCAGAGAGATGTTCTCCCGTGCCACAAAAGTAATTCCTTCAGGTATTTACGGTCACCTCGGCCCCGCTGAAGGTCAGTTCATCCCCGTAAACAAATGGCCCATGTTCGCCGAAAAGGCAAAGGGTACATATGTATGGGACGTGGACGGAAACAAATACATCGACTATATGTGTGCATACGGCCCCAATGTTTTAGGCTATTGCGATCCCGATGTTGATGCTGCTGCGGCAAAGCAGACAGCACTCGGTAACTGCACCACACAGCCCGGCAAGGTTATGGTTGAATGTGCAGAGCTTTTGGTTGACACAGTTGCCACCGCTGATTGGGCATTCTTCGCCAAAAACGGTAACGATGCTACACAGGGTGCCATTATGTGCGCCAGAGCATATACCCACAGAAAAAAGGTAATTATGTTCTCCGGCTATTACCACGGTGTTTCTCCCTGGTGCCAAAAAATCGACTATCCGGGCGTTCTTCCTGAGGATGTTGCAAACAATATCATGCTTCCCTGGAATGATATTCCTCTTTTAGAGAGAACTATCGAAGAAAACAAAAACGAAATTGCCTGTCTTATCGCTCAGCCCTATGACCACGGTAATTTCCACGACAATGCATTCCCCGAAGAAGGCTTTTGGCCCAAAGTAAGAGAAATATGCACAAAAAACGACATCGTTCTCATCGTTGACGACGTTCGTGCAGGCTTCCGTCTCGACCTGGCCGGCTCTGACCATTACTTCGGCTTTGAGGCTGACCTTATCTGCTTCTGTAAAGCACTCGCAAACGGCTACAATATGTCAGCTATCTGCGGTAAAGAATTCCTTAAAGGTGCCATGAGCTCACTCGCATACACCGGCTCCTATTGGCTTTCAGCCGTTCCCTTTGCGGCCTGTATCGCAAACATCAATAAAATGAAGGCTCTCGACATCCCCACCATGTTCAAACAAAAGGGTGAAATGCTCTGCGACGGTCTCGTTAAAGCCGGTAAAGAGCACGGCTTTGATCTCGTCGTATCCGGTGCTCCCGCTCTCTTCTACTTAAGAATAGGCAACGACGACAGCATGCTCCTTCATCAGGAATGGATTGCTGAAATGGTTTCCAGAGGTATCTTCCTCGCTTCTCACCATAACCATTTCATCAATGCTGCTCTTTCCACAAAGGACATCAAGCACTCAATCGAGGTTGCTGAGGAATGCTTCGGCATCGTAGCCAAAAACCATCCTGAGCTTTTCAGATAATCACGCGAAATTTTCTCCTGAAGGGAGAACAAAATAAAATCATTATAATGGAGGAAAACATTATGCCACTTTCAAAAAACGAATGGCTTGCCCTGGAAAAGAAAGCTTATGAGCTTCGTAAGCTTACAGTTCAGACCACTGTATGGGCAGGCAGCGGACATTTCGGCGGCGGTATGAGCGTTATGGATCTTCTTACCGTTCTCTATCACAAGTATCTCAACATCAAGGTCGAAGAACCCCAATGGGAAGACAGAGACCGTTTCATCCTTTCAAAGGGTCATGCAGCCATCGCTTATGCTCCCGTGCTTTGCGACAAAGGCTTCAACGATGTTGAAATGCTCAAATCATTCAACCTTTCAGGCTCAAAGATGGGTATGCACCTCGACTCAAACAAGGTTGTAGGTGTTGACGCATCCACAGGCTCTCTCGGTCACGGACCTTCAATCGCAGCGGGTACTGCTCTCGCAGCAAGACTTATGGGTAAAGATTATCTTACATACGTCGTTACCGGTGACGGTGAGCTCGGCGAAGGCTCCTGCTGGGAAGGCTTCATGACAATCAATCATTATAACCTTTCCAACTGCATCGTATTCATCGACAGAAACCACAATATGATTGATGGTAACACTGAAGACATCAAAAAGCTTGAACCCCTTGCTGACAAAATGACAGCTTTCGGCTTTAACACAATCGTCGTTGACGGTAACAATATCGGTGAGCTCTGCAACGCAATCGATGCTGCCATTGAAAGAGCAAAGGAACCCTGCGCACCCACATGTATTCTCATGGATACAAAGAAGGGCGCCGGCATCAAATCAATTGAAGGCGATTACACATGGCATTACGGCGCAATCGACGATGCACGCTTTGAAAAGTTCAACAAAGAGCTCGAAGAAGATTATAAGGCACGCTGCGCAAGAGCAGAAAAGGAGGGCAAATAATTATGGCAGGCGGATTTGTTTATACAGCAGTTGACCAAACTGAGCTTTCTACAGCTGAAATTTACGGTAAGGCTCTGGCTGACATTATTTTAAAGGACCCCAAGGTTGTTGCTATCACAGCTGACCTTGCGAAATCAACAAAGCTCGGTGACGTTCTTAAGGTTTGCCCCGAAAGAGTTATCAATGTAGGTATCGCAGAACAGGATATGTTCGGTGTTGCCGCAGGTATGGCAAGAGCCGGCATGGTTCCCTTCCTTTCAGGCTTCTCCGCTTTCACATCAATGAGAGCTTGTGACCAGCTTCACACGGACATCTGCTACCAGAACGTAAACGCAAAAATTATTGCTACTCATTCCGGTACCTCCTTCGGTCAGGCAGGTTCTACTCACCACGCTATCACAGACCTTGCTATCACCAGAGCAATGCCCAACCTTACAGTTATCGTTCCCGCTGACGGTTTTGAAACAGCAAACGCTGTTAACGCAGCTTACGAAAACTTCGGTCCCTACTACATCCGTATCAACCGTGGCTTTGACCGTGTTCTTTATGAAAATCAGGATTACGGCTTTGAGGTTGGTAAAGCAGTTGAGGTTCACGAGGGTACAGATATCACAGTTATCGCTTGCGGTTCCTGCGTATTTCAGGCACGTGAAGCAGCTAAGTTCCTTAAAAACTCAGACGGACTCAGCGTTCGTGTTCTTAATATGCACACCATCAGCCCCATCGACGTAGAGGCTATTCAGAAGGCCATTTCTGACACAAGAAGAATCGTTACCGTTGAAGACCATCTTGTTGCAGGCGGTCTCGGTTCAGCAGTAGCTGAGGTTATGGCTCAGTACGGTAAGGGCTGTGCATTTAAGATGCTCGGTCACAAGGGCTTTGCAATGATCGGTCTCCACGAAGACATTATGTCCGATGCAGGTATCGACGCTAACGGTATCATCGCTGCAGTTCGTGAAACAATGAACGCAGACTTTGAAGAAGACGACAACTGGGATGACGAATTCTAATTAATACAAGGAGGCAAAGACTATGGCTCATACAAAAGAAGCCTTATACTCAAATAAAATTTTCCTTAATGCAGCTTTGCCGCTTGTAAAGGTTATTGCTAACGATGTTCCCTCTCTTAAGAAAAAGTTCGAAAACGTGGAGGCTACTGTTATTCAGGTAAGCTGTCTTGACCCCGAATGTGAAGACGGCAAGCAGGGTATGCACTTCATCGTAAACAAGGGTGAATGGCTCGTTCATACCTGTCTTACAGATTCTCCCGACATCGAGCTTACCTTTAAGAGCATGGAAGCACTCAACGACTTTTTCAAAGGCAATATTACTCCGGCAGGTATTCCGAAAATCAAAGGTCTCAAGAAGGCACCCGTACTTATTTCCTTCGTGATGGTACTTCTTAAGATGGCTGACCTTCTCGGTGCCACCGAGCCTCCGAAGGACGAAGCAACAAAGGAATTACTCGTAAAGTGTTATTTCTATCTTCTTTCCAGCGGTATCAGCCAGCTCAACAAAATGGGACACCCCGAAATTCACGATTGGACCTCAAAGAGCCCCGACCGTGTTTACGCTTTTGCTGTTGACGGTTATCCTCAGGTTTCTGCTTTCATCAGAATCAAAGCAGGTAAATCCCGTGCAGGCCGCGGTGAATACAAGAGAGCAATGCCCTTCTTCACTCTCCGCTTCAACAATCTCGACAGCGCACTCGGTATCCTTATGAGCATTGACGATATGCTTGAGGCTACAAAGGCAGGACGTCTCGTTATGGACGGCGGCCCCGAATTCGGTGCACAGATCGGCGGATTCATGCTCGAAATCGGCGCATTGGCTAAATAAAAACCTCTCCGTCACGGCGTAGCCGTGCCACCTCTCCTTTCAGGCGAGGCAGAATTGCGGGGGAATAATTGGTAGAAAACAGGTTCTACACGCCCGTAAAGTTAATAAATAATTTCAGGGACACGATCGTGTCCCTGATTTTTTATACTTTTTATAAAGGCGATCATTAGTCGTCGGCTTTATTGTAAAAACAACGGACAGACTGTGAAGCCTGTCCGTCAAATTTATTATAGTATGATTATTAATAGTGAGCTACTCCACAGGAGCAAACAGGCTGACAGCCGAAAAGTTTAAAGATGATACGGAGTATTTTCCATATGAATCCTATAAAGCCTGTTTTATGGCACATATGTGAACATTCTTTTAAGGTTTCACCGCAGACATCGCAGGAATTATTGCCGTCATTATCTGTGTGACCTTTAATATCTGTTTCTTTACCGTCTGCGATTTTCTCTCCGCAGTCAAGACAATATGTGTCACCTGTGTAGCCTTTTGCGGTGCATGTGCTGTTCACAGCGTTTTTGACCTCTGTTTCACCGATGTGATTGTTGGGATTAACGGGAATTTCTTCGGTATAGGTATCATTACAGGAACAGGTGTAGGTCAGTTCACCTTTTTCTTTACAGGTAGCGGCTTTGGTTTCTGCTGATTCATAAGAATGTGTATGATATTCAGCATCCAGCTCTTCACTTTCTCCATCCTTATCGTAAGTGATTTCGATGTCACCTATGGCATCCTTGATTTCCTCGGTAGCGATAACTTCATCATCTTTGGTTAAAGTAACTGTACCGTCGGAGATGCCTGTAACGAGAAGACCTGTTTCAGTTTGGGTTGCGGTGATTTCCGTTGCGCTGGATACTCCTAATAAAGCCATATCTGTTAAAGCACCATTTACATCCGTTGTAGTAAAAGTTAATTCAATTGCCTCATCTTTATTTGTGTTTATCATTAAAGAATTGCAATAATCGTCAACTGTCATAACTATATTTGATTTATCGGGAACGACAACTTCTACTTCACTTTCATTTCCGGAAAAAACAATTTCAGTTTCATCAAAATTTAAATTATTTAACTCTATTGTTTTTTCATTTTCAACCCAGTACAGGGCATCTTTTTCATAGACAAATTTTTCTTTTATAGACTGTGAAGGCTTCATAACCTTAACCAATGAATTTTCAGAATATGTGTTAATATTTACTCTTTCATCTGAAATATACAACATATTATGCTCTTTATCAAGTTCATCAAATTTATCAATAGAATCTTCCGGAGTTAATTGAGCATTATATTCAGCAACCATAGACGGAAGAATACCATCTACAAAATAGCCTATCCAACCAGCTCTGCCTTGCGAAGCAAGTTCACTTAAACTCTTTTCATTATCTCCGTTAGTCCATGAATATCCGTTATAAGCCCAACAACCGGTAAATTCTCCTTTTTCGTCTATTTCAAAATAAATAGTTTGAATTTCATCTTTATTTGAATCATCTATTAAAATTCCGTTTCTACCTATTAAACCAACAGCTAAAACAGCATGACCATTTCCTTGCGACCAAGAATTTGTTGCTTCATTATAAACAAATTCTCTCATATTAAGTATAACAGGATTTCCGCCTTCATTTACATAATGCTCTACCGCATTATAGATGGTTTCACAATCTGAAACTGCACCCGAAGTTTTAAAATTAGCTTGATTTGAAAATTGTGTCACATATCCATATTTTATGAAATCTCTTGCAGTTATCCCCATTCCTTTTATATTGCTGTATGGTTGAATATCACTAATAGTATTACATAAAGAAAAGTCGTTTAATACATAATCATTCTCTTTGGGTAATCCTTCAAGTATACTAGCTGTTGTTGAAGCCATACCATAACAAAGCCCGTGAGCAGATTCATCTTTTTCATATTTGTTGTAAACCAACCTTCCTTTTGTATATCCATAAACATCCTGATAGATATCTTTTGATATTATATCTGCCGGATTTCTAAAAGAGTATCTATCCTCATTAAAATTATATCCGTCCGGGAACTGTTTACTTGATGACCAATGGTCATCCCAGCAATTGTAATGAATAGTAGCATTGAGTAAAGGATCATTTGAAGATTTGTTTATTTTTATTTTTTTCCACTGCTCTTCTGTGCCGGCATAATATATGTCTTTTAAACTGCTACACATATAAAAAGCACCGGAACCAATTTCCTCAACACTCGTTGGGATGGTTACACTTTTGAGTTTAGAACATCTTGTAAAAGTAGACGAAGAGATTTTTTTCATTTTGTTACCTATAACTACTGTTTCTAAATTATAACATTCTTCAAAATCCTGTCCATCCATAGAGCAATTACTGTTTGGCAGTTTCACAGTTTTTAATTTGTTACACTCGCCAAAAGAACTTCCCCCTAAGCTTAGCACACTGTCAGGAATAATTAATTCTCCCGAAATAGAAGACTCATAAAAAGCACACGATTCTATAGCAGTTATATTATCGGGTATAGTTATCTTCCCAAGGTTTTTATTTTCTCTAAAAGCCGAATGTCCTATGGTTGTTACCGTGGAAAGAAAATCAAAGCCCGTTCTTCCGTCAGGATACATTACAATAGTTTTAAGATCTTTACTATATACTACACCGTCAACCGAAGTATATTCCTCATTGTTAATATATAAATTTTTTAATGACGCGCAATTATTCACAAGGTTATAGATATCAAAATCTATTACAGTTTCCGATACATATAATGACTCTATTCCACTACTGCTAAATGCATTTATTCCTATGCAAACCACACTGCTCGGAATAGAAACAGATTTTAACTTTTTACATTTTGCAAAAGCATTATCACCTATACTCTGTAATCCTTCAGGCAGATAAATGCTTTCAATAGATGTTCCTAAAAATGCGCCTCTACCTATCTTTTTTATTGTATTTGGCAGTGTAACAGATTCTATATTACCAAAATAGCTATAAAATACATCATCTCCTATGCTGGTTATATTCCCAGATATTTTCACCTCTTTTATATAATCTTTATATGATTTCCACTTATGATACATATCGGGGTTTCTTATATTTTCCATCTCTCCCGAACCAACAATTGATAAAACACCTGTTTCCGTATCCAAACTCCAAGTAATATTATCGCCCTCGGCACCACAGTTTCCCGTATACACTTTTGCACTTACAGCAAAAGTAAGACACGATAATAATACTACTGTTATTATTGATAACAATAATAATTTCTTGCTTTTTTTCATAAAAATAACCTCCACACTTTAATCTTTTAAAACAAGTATAAACCGAATCGGTTTATTTGTCAATATACCATTTTGGTCTGTATATAATATTCTCATAGAATATAAAAGGGAGGATAGTATTATGTACAGACGGATTCGTGAACTGCGTGAAGACAGAGACCTTCTGCAGAAAGACATAGCTGAATATCTCAACTGTTCACAGGTAGCCTATTCACGGTACGAGCTTGGTTTGAGAGATATTCCCACCGATGTACTGATGAAGCTTGCCGACTTTCATAATACAAGCACCGATTATATTTTAGGAAGAACAAAAAATAAATCTCCTTACGAAGAATAAAGACTGTATCTTATGTTTACATAAAGATATGGTCTTATTTTTTATCCAAACACATCGGACACGGCAACGCCGTGTCCTTTACTGTAATATTATACTTTACGGGGAGAGTAGAAGTTATCTCCTACCAATTATTTCCCCGCAATTCTGCATTTACTTAAGTATTTCCTTATACATTTTGATATACTCATTAGCACTCTTGCCCCAACTGAAGTCGCATTCCATAGCTCTGACTACGAGGCTGTCCCAATACTCTTTGTTATCATAAGCTCCGAGGCTTCTTCTGATAGCACCGAGCATATCGTGTGCGTTATAAGTCTTAAAGGTAAATCCGTTGCCCTGACCGTCACCGCTGTCGGTAATGGAGTCACGAAGACCGCCGGTTTCTCTTACGATGGGCACTGTGCCGTAACGGAGAGCCACCATCTGCGAAAGACCGCAGGGCTCACTCTTTGAGGGCATAAGGAAGATATCCGCACCGGCGTAAATTCTTCTGGCCAAATCAGGAACGAAGCCCGTTACGTTACCCACCTTATCGGGATATTTGGCTGCCATTTCCTTAAAGAAGTTTTCATACTGCCAATCGCCTGAACCAAGCACGGCAATCTGCACATCTGTGGTATAAAGAAGCTCGTCAAAGACACCCTTGATAAGGTCAAGTCCCTTATGGGAAACGAGTCGGGTTACGATACCGATAATGGGAGTGTCAGGTTTTTGAGGAAGACCAAGCTCTGCCTGCAAAGCCTTTTTGTTTTCTGCCTTACCCTTTTTGACATCCTTAACGGTATAATTTTTTACGATATTTTTGTCAGTTTCGGGGTTATAGTTGTCAACATCGATACCGTTGAGAATTCCCTGAAGCTTCCATTGACGGTCACGGAGTATGGTGTCAAGACCGTGACTGTACCAAGGATCTAAAATTTCGTTGGCATAAGAGGGAGACACAGTTGTAACCTTGTTTGAACATTCGATGGCTCCCTTCATGAAGTTTACGTCACCGTCATATTCTACCACAGAGGTGTCATTGGGATTGAGACCGATAACATCGTTAACCAGCTCAAGACCGTATGTACCCTGATACTGAATATTGTGAATGGTAAAAACAGTCTTGATTCCCTGATACCAAGGATCTTTGCTGTAAAAGGTAGAATAAAATACGGGAGTGAGTGCTGACTGCCAATCGTTACAGTGGATGATATCGGGCTTAAAGTCAACTACGGGAAGAATTTCGAGAGCGGCACGGGCAAAGAAGGTAAATCTTTCCGCATCATCATAATGACCGTAAATTGTATCACGCTTGAAATAGTACTGATTGTCGATAAGATAATAGATAACGCCTTCATGCTTTGCCTGGAAGATACCGCAATACTGTCTTCTCCATGCCACAGGAACGGAGATATTTGTAATGAAGGTCATTTTGTCCTTAAGTTCCTGTTTGATGGTGTCGTAAAGAGGCATTACCACACGGCAGCCGATAAGTCTTTTTCGAAGCGCTTGGGGGAGTGAGCCCGCCACATCACCCAAACCGCCGCTGGCCATAAAGGGGAGCGCTTCACTTGCTACATATAATACTTTCATTTTTTTATTTCCTTTCGGGTATTTGCTTTTATACGGTGGTGCCTTTTCCTATATAAAGGGGATAGGTTTCCGCACCGCTGAGTTCACGGTTAGGTTTGATAACAACATCTTTATCGAGGATAGCACAATTGATTGATGCACCCGCACCGATAAAGCAGTCCTGCATAATGATGGAATTTTTAACTACTGCTCCTTCAGCTATCTGAACACCGCGTGAAAGCACAGAATTTTCTACTGTTCCTTTGATGATACAGCCGTCAGCCACAAGCGAATCGGAAGCTTTGGAGCAAATGCCGTAAATAGCGGGCATATCGTCACGCACTTTGGTGAAAACGGGATTCTCTTTGGTGAAAAGGTCTCTGAACTCACCGGAAAGAAGCTGCATGCTGATGTCATAATAGCTTTGGAGTGAATCAATTGTTTTGGCATAGGTGTCTACCTTGTAGCCTTTTATTTTAAGCTTATCCACATTCTTTGCTATTGCTTCCTTTTCGAAGCTTTCACGTATAGAGCCTGAGCCTGCAGCTGCGCTGATAATTCTCTGAAGGAGAACACGGCTCATAACGATGATGTTGAGCGCATAATCACATGCCTCGTCACCGTGCTGATCGACGGTAACCTTTTTGATGTCGTTACCTTCGATGTCAAAGGTCATAATGTTTTTGAGCTTGGGAGCAATTCCTCTCTTATAAGCGACGGTAATATCCGCACCGCTTTCCTGATGGAAATCAAGAAGATCGGCATAACTTATGTTGCATACTGCGTTACAGTCTGCAAGTACGACATAATCTTTGCCGGATTTCGAAATATAACCCATCATACCCTGCAAAGCCTCCAAACGGCTCTCATAAACACCGCTGTCGGAAAGATTAAAGGGAGGAAGAATGGTCATACCGTCTCTTTTTCTGGAAAGATCCCACGCCTGACCTGAACCAAGATGGTCCATAAGGGACTGATAATTAGCCTTTGTGCTGATGCCTACCTTTGTTATACCGCTGTTTACCATGCCGGAAAGCACGAAATCGATGAGTCTGTATCTGCCTGCAAAGGGAACGGAGCCCATTGTACGCACGGTGGTAAGCTCATTGAGGTGGTCATCATAAACGTTTGAATAAATAATACCTAAAACATTTGCAGCGTACATATTATTTAACCCCCTTTACATCTGTGTCAATCATTTCTTTTGCCGCTACTGTGGCACCCTTACCGATGGTTACCTTTTCACCGATAACGGTTACTCCCCAATCGTCACGGTTTGCACTGTCTTCGGGGCTGAGACCTACTTTAGCGTCCTCTTCTATAACTGCATTTTCGGCGATAATGGAATATTCTACCGTGGCGCCTGCTTTGATGGTAGTGCCGGGCATAATGATGGAATATCTTACCTTGGCACCCTTTTCGATTGTTACATTGGAGAAAAGAACCGAATAATCAACCTCACCGCCGATATAACAGCCTTCGCCTACCATAGAGTTTTCAAGCTTTGCATCCGCTGAAACAAAGTGGGGAGGAGCGATGGGATTTCTGGAATAAATCTTCCAACTGTCATCTGAAAGATCAAGGTCAACCTTGGGATTGAGAAGGTCAAGATTTGCCTCCCAAAGGCTGTCAATAGTACCGACATCCTTCCAATATCCGTCAAATTTGTAAGCAAACATTCTCTCGCCGTTTTCGTGCATGGCAGGAATAACGTCGTGACCGAAATCGTTACCTGATTCGGGATTATTTTCGTCGTCAATAAGATACTGACGGAGCTTGCTCCAAGTGAAAATATATACACCCATTGATGCTTTGTTGCTTCTTGGGTTTTTCGGCTTTTCCTCAAATTCGCTGATGGAGCCGTCATCATTTACGAACATAAGACCGAAACGTGATGCTTCATCCCAGGGTACTTCAAGCATGGCGATGGTGCAGGCTGCATCATTTTCCTTATGGAATTTGAGCATTTTGTTATAGTCCATTTTATAAATATGGTCGCCCGAAAGAACGGCAACATATTCGGGATTATAACGGTCGATAAAGTTTATGTTCTGATAAATAGCATTGGCTGTACCCTTATACCATTCCGTGCCCTTGATCTGCTGATAGGGAGAAAGCACATGAACACCGCCATAGGATCTGTCAAGGTCCCAGGGACGGCCGTTACCGATGTAATCATTCAGCTCCAAAGGCTGGTACTGAGTAAGAACGCCGACTGTTTCGATACCCGAATTGATGCAATTGGAAAGAGGGAAGTCGATAATGCGGTATTTTCCGCCGTAAGGAACAGCGGGCTTTGCGATGTTTTTGGTAAGTATGCCGAGTCTGCTTCCCTGACCGCCGGCAAGGAGCATTGCAAGACATTCTGTTTTCTTGACCATAATTGTTTCCTCCGTTTCTTAATTAATTATATGGATTTATTTATTAGCTTTTTTGGTGTCGGCCTTTTCTGTCTTCGCCTTTGTCTTTTTCGGTTTTACTCTGAAAAGAACACAGGAAAGACCGGGAAGGTCAACTGTTATACTGTTTTCGAAGCCGTGCATAGGCACCTTTTTCGAAGAAACTCTCGTTTTGGTACCCTGACCGCTTCCTCCGAATTCTTCGCTGTCGGAATTGAGAATGACCTCATATACGCCTTCTCTTTCCACACCGAAGGAATACTTCTCTCGGTATACGGGTGTGAAGTTGCAGGCGATAACTATTTCGTCGCCATTTTTGTCCTTTCTGGAGAAAGCGATTACACTGTTATTTTTGTCGTCGCTGACGAGCCATTTAAAGCCCTCCCAGCTGTAATCGATTTCCCAAAAAGCAGGATATTTGAGATAAATATGATTGAGCTTTTTAACGAAAGCTTTAAGCTGTCGGTGCTTTTCATATTCGAGCAGCACCCAATCCAGACCGCTGTCGTATTTCCATTCGATGAACTGACCGAATTCTTGTCCCATAAAGGTCAGCTTTTTACCGGGATGAGCCATCATATAACCCATAAAGGAACGCATACCTCTGAATTTGTCATCATACTCACCGGGCATTTTGCCGATAAGAGAGCATTTACCGTGTACCACTTCATCATGAGAAATGGGCAGCACGAAATTTTCCGAAAAAGCATAAAAGAACGAGAAGGTGAGAAGATTATGGTTATACTTTCTGGAAAGTCCGTCCATTGAGAAATATTTGAGAGCATCGTTCATCCAACCCATATTCCATTTGAAATTAAAGCCGAGACCGCCTATATCCGTTGGCTTAGAAACCAAAGGCCATGCCGTGCTCTCCTCTGCAATCATAAGGGGATTTTTATGCTCTTTGAAAATACCGGTATTGAGCTTTCTTAAAAATTCGACAGCTTCCAAATTTTCATTTCCGCCGTATTTGTTGGCTATCCACTGTCCGTGCTCTCTGCCGTAATCGAGATAGAGCATCGATGCGACAGCATCCACACGGAGTCCGTCAATATGGTATTTATCGAGCCAGAAATTGGCTGAGGATGTGAGGAAGGATATTACCTCGTTTCGGCCGAAATCAAATACCTTGGTACCCCACTGCTTATGTTCACCTTTTTTGTCATCCTTGTATTCATAGCAGGCTTCACCGTCGAAATTGGCAAGTCCGTGCTCATCCTTCGGAAAATGAGCGGGTACCCAGTCAAGTATAACACTGATGCCGTTCTGATGACACTTGTCCACAAAGTACATAAAATCCTTCGGCGTACCGTAACGGGATGTGGCAGCGAAATAGCCCGTTACCTGATAGCCCCAAGAGCCGTCAAAGGGATATTCCGAAAGAGGCATAAGCTCTATATGTGTATAGCCCATGTCCTTGACATAGGGAATTAGCTCATCGGCTAAATCCTTATAAGAATAGGGAGCCTCCTCACCGTAAATTTTCCAGGAGCCTGCATGAACCTCATAAATGTTCATCGGAGATTCATAAACATTGGTCTGCTCTTTTTTCTCTTTCCACTTTTTGTCTCCCCATTTATAGCCGGAAAGGTCATAAATTTTTGAGGCTGTACCGGGTCGTGTTTCACTGTGGAAAGCATAAGGGTCACTTTTTGCTGTCTTTTTTCCGTCCTGTGCAGTGACTAAAAATTTGTATTTGTCAAATTCCTTAACGTCCGCTGTGTAACATTCCCACATACCCGCATCATTGATTTTTTCCATGGGAGCTTTTTTTTCGTCCCAATCATTAAAATCGCCGATAACACTTACGGCCTTTGCGTGGGGTGCCCATACACGGAAGGACCAAAGGTTTTTCTCACCGGGAACTTTATGTGCGCCCATATATTCATAGGCCTTCATATTATTGCCCTGATGGAAAAGATAAAGAGCAACATCGTCGCCGCGCTTCACTTTTTCGGCCATTTTTTCACCCTCTTTTTTTATTCATATTCGTGATTTTTAAAGGGAGAAAGGCATACTTCCCCACCTTTATAATTCTACAAATACCATAATAACACTCCCAAAAATAAAATTCAATAGTTTTTGTTATTTTGTTACAAGATGATAAAAAACATTTTACATTATTTGTTTAATTTGTCATAAAGGTTTACTGTTATTAGAATCCACAATAAATAAAACTGTTTTTCAGACAGCAGAGATCAAGCATAACACAGACAAGAAGCGAAAAATGAAGAAAAAAAGACGCCGAAGCGTCTTAATCATTATAAGTGTCCTCATAAAGCTTTTTTATTTTACGGGCAAAGATTATATCCTTCGTATAGGGATCGCTTTTATCCTCGATTTCAAAAAGCTTATTGAGATCTATGTGTAAAATTTCAGCAATTCTTTTCAACTGAAAAAGGCTCGGCTCCTGCACATTTCTTTCTATCTTTGAATAGTTGGACTGATTCATAGGTATCATAGCGGATATTTCTTTCTGAGAAAGGTCGGCGTCCTCTCTTAAATCTCGTATTTTAGAACCTATATCCATACTGTCACCACTCTCAAATGCATATTATAGTATATAGTTTATATCAAAATTAACTTAAACTATTGACTTTTAATTAAAAAGTAACTAAAATGATTAAGTAGTTAATTTTTAACTATAAATATTTTTTTAGGAGTGGTAAAAATGAGAAAATGTATTTCAGGTATTGTTCTGATGTTTGCTCTTATTATGTGTATGGCTTTATGTGTCAATGCCGCTGACAGTAGCAGTGACATCATAAAAGCAGGTGAGTATCCGCAGAAAGAGGTAACGGACAGTAAAATTATTTCTGCTTTGGAAAAGTTACCTGCAGAGTGGAAAAAGATGGACGAATGTACTGAATATTCTGATGTGGTATATAACGGCAAAAGATACAGAGCTCTTAAATTATTGGAAGACAGACCAAACACTTATTTGACTCAATATTATAACGGTTATAATAATACAATAAATGATGTATATTGGTTTAAGTATGAGCCGATTGAATGGATAATTCTTGATTCCGAGAAAGGGCTCTGTATAACAAAATATATTATAGACACACAGCCCTTTGAGCCTTCACCTGTGGAGGCTGAATACAGTGACTGGGAAAATTCTTATATTTATCGTAATAAAGAGGATCAATATGCAAATTATTTTCCTTACAGCTTTATTAACAGCTGGCTTCAAGGCTTGAATGCGGATATGGGAATAGGTAATTTTGTAAGGTCATGGAGTTATGAATATATTCGATATGACGGTATGGGCTCTGCACAGGGAAACACATATTCGGCTCAGCTTTTAAGTGTGCAAAATGCTATGAACTTCCTTTCCGGTTATGAATTTTATCCCGGATCGGGAATGGCCGCAGAAGGTACCGACTATGCAAAGGCGTTGGGTCTTCGAACTGAAAACGGTAAAGGCGGCTGGTGGCTCAGCGACGGCGGCTACTATTCAAACTGCGCCTGCTGTGTCCTGGAGAACGGAACGATTTCCGATGTGACTTATGTTACATCCGGCGTACGCGGTGTAAGACCCACGGTAGCTTTTGATTTTGATGAAGTACACACCCACAAATATGTAGGTAAGGTTACTAAAAAAGCTACGGAAAAAGCACAAGGCGAAAATAAATATGAGTGCAGTGAGTGCGGCGAGTATTACACGGAAATTCTGCCGAAGACGGAAAATAAAACACTTTCAAAGGTAAAGGGATTAAAGGTAAAGTCCAGAGGTACGGAGTACATCAAAATCTCCTGGTCAAAGGTAAGCGGTGCGGAAAAGTATATTGTATATTATTCAACCAACGGTAAAAAATGGAGTAAAAAGACTGCAAAGAGTAACAGTATAACCGTAAAGAAATTAAAGGCGGGTACAAAATATCAGTTTAAGATAGTCGCCGTATCGGGCAGTAAAAAGGGTAAAGCGAGTGAGATTCTGACGACCTGCACCAAACCGTCAAAGGTAGTGATTAGCTCGCTGAAATCCGCTAAAACAAAAGCTCTGACAGTTACCTGGAAAACCGTTTCGGGTGCAAGCGGCTATCAGGTGAAGTATTCTACTTCAAAAAAATTTACGGAGAAAACTACAAAATCTGCTACCGTAAAAAAGCAGAAGTCAAAAAAGACTACTATTAAAAAGCTCAAAAAGGGTAAAAAGTATTATGTAAAGGTCAGAGCATATAAGACTGCTGACGGTAAAAAGATTTACGGTGCTTACAGCGCAGTAAAGAATATCAAGGTTAAATAAACTTAAAACGGACAGACCTTCACAGACTGTCCGTTTATTCTTGCACATAAAAAACAGCGGACACGACTTGCCGTGTCTCTACTGTAATATCTGATTTTTACGGAAGTATAAAACCGCACTTTTTCATAGCCTTAGCGAGGGTTCTGTTTGCCACTCTGTTTGCACTTTCTGCACCCTTTGCGGCAAGCTCTTTAAGATAAGCTTGGTCCTTCATCAGCATTTCATAGCGTTCTCTTACGGGACGAAGCTCTTCAACCACAGCCTCACCAACTGCCTTTTTGAAATCGCCGTAGCCCTTACCCTCGAATTCTTTCTGAATCTGATCGTAGCTGAGATCGGTACAGGCTGAGTAAATACTCATAAGGTTATTTACGCCGTCCTTACCTTCGCCGTAATAAACACCGCCCTCGGAATCGGTAACTGCGCTTCTGATTTTTTTCATAATAGTTTCGGGGGCATCAAAAACAGAAACATATGATTTGGGATTCGGGTCGGACTTACTCATTTTTTTGGTGGGATCCTGTAAGGACATAACACGGGCAGATCCGGTCTTCGAAATATAGGGATCGGGGATGGTGAATGTTTTGCCGTAAATACCGTTGAAACGGTTAGCGATGTCACGGGCAATTTCCAAATGCTGCTTCTGGTCTGCGCCTACGGGAACAAGATCAGCCTGATAAAGAAGAATATCAGCCGCCATAAGCACCGGGTAGGAGAAAAGACCTACGTTGACATTATCGGCGTGGGAAAGTGATTTATCCTTGAACTGAGTCATTCTCGACATCTCACCGAACTGTGTATAGCAGTTAAGAATCCATGCGAGCTGGGAATGAGCGGGAACATGACTCTGAATGAAAATGATATTCTTTTCCGGGTCAAGACCGATGGCGAGCAGAAGCGCAAAGACCTCCATAATCTGCTTACGGAGCTTGGCGGGGTCCTGTCTTACAGTGATAGCGTGTAAATCTGCCACGGCAAAAGCGCTGTCAAATTCATCGGAAAGAAGCTTCCAATTTTTGAGTGCTCCGAGATAGTTGCCGAGAGTGGGAATACCTGATGGCTGGATACATGAAAGTATCTTTTTTCTCTTTTCAGGAGCTTCAGTCTGAGGAGTGATGATTTTTTCTTCCATATTATATCGTCCTTTCGGATTATACTGTTTATTTTAATGAGTGCTATAATTATATTAGAAAGCATTTCTTTTGTCAAGATAAACCAAAAGACTGCAAATAAAAAGAAGCGCATAAGCGCCCCAACATATCCATCATATCAAATCTAAAAGGCAAAGTCAACACTTTTTATGCACTTTTCACAGTTTCTATGTAATATACGAAAAACTAAAGTTAACTTTGTACAATTTTGATATTGCAATCCCCGAAAATATATGTTATATTATAGTCACAGAAAGGGAAAGGTGATACCAATGTACAGGTAAATCCAAAAGAACTCTTTAAGGCGAAATTAAACAAACAAGAATAAAAACAGATAAAATCAAAAATCAAAAATTTTTCGCCGTAAATAAAGAGTCCGAAAACTTCTTCATCCGAAACATCAGGCATTGAAGATATAGATTAAAAAGAAAGAATGAAAAACAAAAAAAGAAGATGCCCGATGAATCACAAATGAAGAAAATCCATTCTGTAGAAAGAGAGGATAACAAAAGATGTTAGATAACAAGAACGAACAGAAATAACCCCCCGGACCATTAATGATGTGTAAAGAAACATCGGTCTTCGGGGGTTATTTCATTTTAGGGGAGAAGTAATAAATAACAGTGGATAGATGTGGTCGCGGGACTTGCCTCGCCTGAAAGGAGAGGTGGCAGCCGAAAGGCTGACGGAGAGGTTTTCGCGGTTTATTTTTTTGTCTTTTAAAAATGTAGGGCGGGATGAGTCATCCCGCCGAATTTTATTCGAATACTATTCTTTGCTTTTCTATATCCACCGTAGCATTAACCCCAAGGGGTATTATACACCTTGGTAAGGCATGACCAATATTGACATTATACACTATCGGTAAATACTTATTATCCACCGTATCTGTCAGTGCCTTTTTATACTCCTCATAATAAACCTCATCCGCAGGCTTACCGACAATAATACCGCTTATCACATCGAAAATACCTTTTTCCTTCAGCGCCTGTAAGGCTCTGCGATAGGTTTCGGGCTCGATTTTCATTTCACTTGATTCTAAAAGTAAAATCTTGCCTTCCCATTCCTTTAATGTGGGCAGAATGCCGTACCTTTCACAGAGCACGGCAGATTCCTCATACCATTCGCCCTCATACATATCAAACAGAGTTTCTATGCATCCGCCGAAAATTTTTCCGCTGAAAACACTTTTACCCTGCAGAAGCTCGAAACCCTTGCTGTCTTTATGAGAAAGGAGCTTTTTTCCTCTCTGTCTTTCGCTGAAATCTGTTCTGCACTCATACCATATATCTGAAGGAGTGATTTCTTTGATTGTTCCCGTAGAGATAAGCTCCTCGAAATATTTTTTCGTATAGGGAAGCATTTCATCCTCAAGCTCACATAAATCGGCTAAAAATGACTGGCCGTAAAAGGTGCTTAAACCGACTCTATTTAACATAAAGTGATTAGTTGTAGTGTCTGAAAAGCCTAAAAAAATTTTTTTATTTACTACCTTTTTCAGCTCATCATCTGAGAAAAGATAGGGTAATAATCTGAAGGTATCGTCACCGCCGATGGCACATAAAATCATATCAACCTCATCATCGGCAAAAGCCTGCAATAAATCCTCTGCTCTTTTTTCAGGGTGTGCCTTAAGATAATCGTGGCTCTTAAGGGTATTATTCATAAATTTAACCTTAAGTCCGTATTTTTCTAAACGGCTTACACCAAGCTCAAGCTCATGTCTTGCGAAGCCCTCTCCTAATGTTCCGTGGGAAAGACTTACTATGGCTACAGTTTTAATCATGTTATCACCTTTAAGTGTAGTTTTGTGTCTTGATTATAGCACAGCTGAAGTTATAAAACAATAAAATCATCTCATTTCCTCATACTGCCCGATTACCTCTGCGGAGAAACGGCACAATAATATTACAGCGAAAACCCGCGACCGCACGAAACTTGTCAAGATTAGTGAACAGATAGAAGAGTGAAAAACTGATTTGGTATAGAATAATTAATGCCGGAATGTAATCTTTCCGAGTTGTAATATAGTTCAATGTAGTTAACAATTGTTAAAGAAGCTTCTTCGAAGGTG
>JAFQHU010000018.1 GCA_017397845.1 Clostridia bacterium | reverse complement strand
TTTGTGTTTTATCCCTTCTTTAAGGACTAATTCACATGCTTTAATTTTAAATTCTTTGCTGTAAGTTCTTTTCATTATGAACACCTCTTTTTTATTTTATCATTCATTCTTCGATGTGTCCACTTTTACTATACAACTTTCCACTCTTCATCATTCATTATTCATTAAAAAAGCAGTCTCCGTGGAGACTGCTTTTGTTATTAGCCGTTGGAGCCCATTGAATAGTTGGGAGCTTCCTTGGTAATGGAAATGTCGTGGGGATGGCTTTCGATAAGACCTGCATTTGTGATGCGTACGAACTGTGTCTTTTCCTTGAGCTCGTCGATGGTAGCGCATCCACAGTAGCCCATACCTGCGCGGAGACCGCCCATCATCTGATAGATGGTTTCACTGAGGGTTCCCTTGTAAGGTACACGGCCTTCGACACCTTCGGGAACGAGCTTTTTATTGTTAGCCTGGAAGTATCTGTCCTTACTGCCGGAATTCATGGCGGCGATGGAGCCCATACCTCTGTAAACTTTGTACTTTCTGCCCTGATAAATTTCTGTGTCACTGGGTGATTCCTCACAGCCTGCAACGAGAGAACCAACCATAATGGTAGAAGCACCTGCGGCGATAGCCTTAACGATTTCACCTGAATATTTGATACCGCCGTCGCCGATAACATTTTTACCGTATTTGGCAGCTTCGTTAGCGCAGTCAAAAATAGCTGTAATCTGAGGAACACCGATACCTGCTACGATACGGGTGGTACAGATGGAGCCGGGGCCGATACCTACCTTTACGCAATCGGCACCTGCTTCGATAAGAGCCTTGGTAGCCTCTGCAGTAGCCACGTTACCTGCGATAAGAGAGATGTGGGGGAATTCAGCCTTAACCTTGGAGACAGCCTTGAGAATGTTCTGGCTGTGACCGTGAGCTGAGTCGAGAACGAAAGCGTCTACGCCTGCCTCTGCGAGAGGTCTTGCTCTGTCGAGAACGTCTGCTGTGGCACCGAGAGCGGCGGCACAGAGAAGTCTGCCTTTTGCATCACGGGCTGAGTTGGGATACTGAACGGATTTTTCGATATCCTTGATAGTGATAAGACCCTTAAGATTGCCTTCACCGTCAACGAGAGGAAGCTTTTCGATTCTGTGCTTCATAAGGATAAGCTTTGCTTCGTCGAGAGTGGTGCCGACGGGAGCGGTTACAAGATTATCTTTGGTCATAACCTCGCTTATTCTGATGTTATAATCAGTAAGGAAGCGAAGGTCACGGTTTGTAAGAATACCTACAAGCTTGCCGTTTTCACATACAGGAACACCCGAAAAACGGTAAGTATGCATCAAATTTTCAGCTTCATAAACATAGTTGTCGGGAGCGAGGAAAAAGGGATTTGTGATAATACCGTTTTCACTTCTCTTAACACGGTCAACTTCTTTAACCTGATTTTCGATTGACATATTTTTATGGATAACACCAAGACCGCCTTCACGGGCGATGGCAATAGCCATTCTCGATTCTGTTACGGTGTCCATAGCCGCAGTCATAACGGGAATATTGAGTCTGATATTTTCGGTAAGCTGTGTTTCGAGGGAAACATCTGCGGGAAGAACATTTGACTCTGCGGGGATAAGAAGTACATCGTCAAAGGTAAGACCTTCTTTTACAAATTTCTGATTAAAATCCATAATTATCGTCCTTTCTTTGTTTATTAAGCATTGGTGTCCGTATTTCGCGGGTCAGAAGCGACCCTGAAATAATATTAAGTCATTATATCACAATGTTTTCGGCTAATCAAGATATAAATTAAAGAATTTTTTCTCATATACAGAAAAAATGATGACGGAAAACGTCTGATGTAAAGCTTTTTTCTTGCACCGAAAATTTGTTTGTGAGGCATTTTTTCACTTTTCAACACCATGTTAAATAAAAACAGGAAGTTTTTTACATCCCGAAAGCACCTAATTTGGGGAGTTTTTAACTTTTTCCACAGAGTTTTCCACAGTTTTAAGTGGAAAAAGGTGTGGAAAACGTGCAAAATTAAATTCTGTTAATATGATACAAAATTTTTTGAGAGAATTCTACATTTTTCTATTTACCGCTATTTTTTATGTTCGCTCAAAAAACCTTTTTAAAAGATTTGATATTATCTGAAAAATATGGTATAATATATAAGTTAGCGAAAATTTATTACCATAAAGAAAAATGAAAGGAAAAGATACGGTTTTTTTCCGTATTCCCCGATTATTTATGATAAGCACCAATAATGTAACTCTCCAATACGGCGGCAGAGAGCTTTTCAAAAGTGTTTCAATTAATTTCACAAAAGGTAACTGCTACGGTCTCATCGGAGCCAACGGAGCAGGCAAATCCACCTTCCTTAAAATTCTTTCCGGAGAAATCGAACCGAACAAAGGATACGTAACTATCACTCCCGGCGAAAGACTTTCTGTATTAAAGCAGGACCATTATGCCTATGATGAATATGACGTTATCAGAACCGTTCTTATGGGTAACCAAAAATTGGTTGACATAATGGATGCCAAAGAGGAACTTTATGCTAAAGAAGAATTCACCGAAGAAGACGGCATACGCATCAGCGAGCTTGAAGAGGAATTTGCTGAAATGGACGGCTGGAGTGCAGAAAGCGACGCAGAAATTTTGCTTAATGCTCTCGGTATTCACAATGAATTCCACTACACTCTTATGAAAGAGCTCACCGGTGAGCAAAAGGTCAAAGTGCTTTTGGCACAGGCTCTTTTCGGAAATCCCGATATCCTTCTTTTAGACGAGCCCACCAACCATCTTGATGTGGCAGCCATAAACTGGCTTGAAGAGTTTCTCCTCAATTTCGAAAATACCGTTATCGTAGTCAGCCACGACAGACACTTCCTTAACAAAGTCTGCACCCATATTGCAGACTGCGACTTCGGCAAAATTACAATGTATGTGGGTAACTACGATTTTTGGTACGAATATACCCAAATGGCACAAAGACAGCTCCGTGAGCAGAACAAAAAAACCGAAGCAAAAATGAAAGAGCTTCAGGAATTCATAGCCCGTTTCAGTGCCAACGCTTCTAAATCAAAGCAGGCAACAAGCCGCAAAAAGCTTCTTGATAATCTTGTTTTAGAGGACATGCCCGTTTCCTCACGCCGTTTCCCCTTCGTGGAATTCAAGCCCGACAGAGAAATCGGTAACGATATGCTTATAGTCGAGGGTCTTTCAAAGACAGTGGGGGACAGAAAGGTTTTGGATAATGTCAGCTTCACCATCAGACCAAACGAAAAGGTAGCCTTTGTCGGTACAGATGCAGTGGCAAAAACCACCTTTTTCAAAATCCTTATGGGTGAGCTTGAGCCTGACGAGGGTTCCTTCAAATGGGGTATTACCACCTCACAGGCATATTTTCCTGCTGATAACTCCGCTTTCTTTGACGGTGTTGAGGACAGTCTTATCGACTGGATCAGAAAATATTCCGACCTGCAATTTGAAACGGACGTAAGAGGTTGGCTCGGAAGAATGATGTTTTCGGGTGAAGAGGCCACCAAAAAGGCTCAGGTGCTTTCAGGCGGTGAAAGAGTAAGATGCATGCTGTGCAAAATGATGCTCAGCGGTGCAAATGTCCTTATTTTGGACGAACCCACCAACCATCTCGACCTTGAATCCATCACCTCTCTCAATAATGCTCTTATCAGATTCAAAGGCTCTCTTCTTTTCACCTCTCATGACCATCAGTTTGTTCAGTCAATCGCAGACCGCATAATCGAATTCAGACCTGACGGCTTATATGACAGAAAGGAAACCTACGACGAATTTTTGGAAAACAATGAATTACTTATAACAAAATAAACGGAGGCAGACTATGACTTTTGTAATCGGCGACATTCACGGAAAGAAAGATAAATATCTGGAAATGCTCGAAAAGCTTAACCCCTCGGATACAGATGCGGTGTTTGTTTTAGGCGATGTAATCGGTATCGGTGACGACGGAATAGAAATTCTCAAAGATATGATGTACAAAGCCAACATTTTTCCTGTGCTCGGTGAGCAGGAATATATGGCAAAAATTCTTTTTCCTCTCATTTCTGAGGCAAAGACTATCGGGGAAGCAAAAAATCTTCTTTCAGGAGAAAATGCAGAGCTTTTCGAAAAGTGGTTGACGATGAAAAGTGAAAAAACCATAAATGATTTTCTCTCTCTTGACGAAGAAAATAAAGAAAGCATCATAGACTATCTCTCTGAATTTACACCCTATGAAGAAGTGGAGGCAGGAGGGAAAACCTTTGTTCTCGCTCATGCCGGCATCGACGGCTTTGAAGAGGATAAAAGCCTCGACGAATATGACGAAAAGTCTTTCGTTTTTGCTGAAACTGACTATCAGAGAGCATATTTCCCCGACAGCTATCTCATTACGGGACACACACCCACGGCTCTTATCGACAGACAGTACACGGGTAAGGTTTATTCAAAGAAAAGACATCTTGCCATCGACTGCGGTGCCGCTTATGGGGGAAGATTGGCAGCAGTTTGCCTCGACAAGCTCAAGGTTTACTACTGCTGAAATAACTGTATATAAGTATAAAAACCATTGTAAAAGCACAAACGGCTGATACAATGGTTTAATTTTTATGTTTTAATTATTTTACGGCTGCATTTGTTTCACAGGGTAATATATTATATGAAGTGCCGTCACGGTCAATCATATTTATCGGAAGATCGGGTAAAAGCAGATGTATGGTGGCAATAAAATTATTACTGCCGGCACCGGGAAAGCCCGTCACCAAAGAGAGCGGTTTTCTTTTTGCTATATGGGCACATACGGTATAAATCGGATCATCGCTGAAATAAACAGCCATTTCTCCGCCTTCCTTCTGTGCCGCCTGATAAAGAGCTTCTATTATTTCAGGCTTTACGGGATTTTCAGTTTTATTGAGGGGTAAAACAGAAACTACTTCCAACTCCGCACCCCATTTATCAGATAATGCTTTTCCTGCTTTGACCAAAGCTTCTGAAGACTGCTGTGCCGTAACACAGACGAGAACAGTTCTTCTGTTTTTCATGGAAACATTACCTCCTTTTCGTTTTTCAGTATACATAAGATAACTTAAGGTAACCTAAAATAATTATATTTTCCGTTTTTCGTCTTTACTTCATATATGCAAATATTTCTTGTCTTTCTTTTCTATTGACTTATCATTTTCAGAGTGATACAATATTTTTATGTAAAAAACAAAAGGAGAAAACAGTATGAAAACAAAAAAATTGCAAAACCCTTTGTGGCAAACAAATCCTACCGAAAGAAAAAGCTATTATTTTTACTTTTTCGGTCAGAACATGATTTACAGCATGATAGCAGCCTATCTTACCACTTTTCTTCTTCTTCTCGGTGTTAATCCGGCCAAATCAGCCGCTGTTATGCTTGTGGTAAAAATATGGGATGCCGTAAACGATGCACTTTTCGGTGTTATCTTTGATAAAGTAAAATTCAAAAGCGGCAAAAAATTTATTCCCTGGCTAAAAATAGCATGTGTACTTACGCCAATTTCAACAATCTTACTTTTCATCATTCCGAACACAGAAACGACCTCTGAAACCTTTAAGCTTGCATGGTTTGCTATTGCATATATTCTTTGGGATACTGCATACACTCTCTGCGACGTTCCCGCCTTCGGTATCATTACCTCCATGACAAGCAACATCGAAGAAAGAAACACCATCCTTTCTCTCAAGGGCATAACCGGCGGTGTTGGTTCCGCTCTTACCACCGTTTTGGTAACTGTACTTATCAGTGAATTCATCGGTCTCAATTACGGATGGATTTCAGTTATCGTCGCCGTAGTAGCCGCCGCTACAATGTTCCCTGTATGCTTCAAATGCGAAGAAAGAAACCAAAGTATCGACGAAGAGCAGTTCACAATAAAAAGAATGCTTAAGTATATAATAAGCAATAAATATCTGCTTATCTATTATGTGGGTTATATTTTCTATTCGGGTGCACAAACCTACACAGCTCTCCATCTTATCACCGCATATTATATTTTCAATAACACTCTTGCTTCTCTTATTACCGGTACTGTTGCCGCACTTCCGCAGCTCTTTATGGCACTTCTCGTACCGAAAATTATCAGAAAAATGGACAAAACAAAGCTGTTCAAAATCTCAGCCATCGCTTCAATCATTCTTTCCTTTGCGATCATCCCCACAAAAAACAGCTTCATCCTCTTTACGATCGCATTTATGCTCCGCGCCATTCCTCTCGGAATCATCGGTGTTCTTTCCTTTACCTTCACACCCGACTGCGCAGAATACGGTCAGTATACTACAGGCACCGAAGCAAAAGGCATAACCTTTGCCATCCAAACCTTCGCTGTTAAGCTTGCTGCCGCTATTTCAGGCTCTCTCGGTCTTGCTCTTTTAGGTGTCTTCGGCTTCAAAACATTTGAAGGTGTGGACAGCTTTGAGGCTTTGGAGGCTATCAATGCCAGAGCACAGCAGACACCCGAAGCAATTGACGGTCTTTGGTTCACTTATAATGTCATTCCCATTATCGGTCTTGTAATCGCTCTCGTTATATGGAATTTCTATAAGCTTAACGATAAGGATGTCCAGGTAATGGCCGACCATAATGTAGGAAAAATTTCCAGAGAAGAGGCAGAAAAGCTTCTTTCCGGAAAATATTGATTAGCTGAATAATATTCAAATACCGCTGTTTTGGCTTGATAGCTGTACAGCGGTATTTTTATTTATAGACATATATATTGTGGTAATTAGTATAATTCACACAATTTCAGATAAATAAATTTTAAAATTTAGTATAATATGTTGACAATATTATTCCTTTAGTATATTATATTTTTTAAATATAGTACAAAAACAATACTTTTGTTGCTATTAATTTCCCGAAAGGAGTCATTATATGGAAAAATTACTCTATTTTACACCCTTGGTAGGCGGTCTTGCTCTTCTTTTTGCTCTCTTTCTTGCTATGAAGATAAACAAAAAAGACCCCGGTAACGAAAGAATGCAGGAAATATCCGCCGCAATTCACGGCGGTGCGAAGGCTTTCCTTTTTTCGGAATATAAAATCCTTATTTTCTTTGTTCTTGCTCTTTTTGTTGCCATCGGCTGTTTCATTTCCTGGCCCACAGCTCTGAGCTTTATTATCGGTGCTGCCTTTTCTATTGTTGCCGGCTATTTCGGTATGAATGTGGCCACCAAAGCTAACGTAAGAACCGCACAGGCAGCAGCTAAGGGCGGCATGAAATCTGCCCTCTCCGTGGCCTTCTCAGGCGGCGCAGTTATGGGTATGTGTGTCGTTGGTCTCGGTCTTTTGGGTATAGCAGGTATTTATTCCGTAACAAAGAATGCGGATATTCTTTTCGGTTTCAGCCTCGGTGCATCCTCCATCGCTCTTTTTGCCAGAGTAGGCGGCGGTATTTATACCAAAGCCGCTGACGTAGGTGCTGACCTTGTCGGTAAGGTTGAAGCCGGTATCCCCGAAGATGATCCGAGAAATCCCGCCGTTATTGCCGACAATGTAGGTGACAATGTAGGTGACGTGGCAGGTATGGGTGCTGACCTTTTCGAAAGCTATGCCGGTGCCATTATCTCAGCCATTTCTTTGGGTATTGCTGCCTTCGCAAATACGGAAAATCCGGCTGTAGGACCTCTTTATCCTCTTTATATATCCGCTGTAGGTATTCTCGCTTCCATAGTTTCCACCTTCTTTGTAAGAGGAAACAAAAGCGATCCGCACAAATCACTTAAAGCAGCAACCTATGTGGCTTCTGTAGTGGTCGTAATTGCCTCATTGGTACTCAGCTATTTTATGTTCGGTTCACTCAATTACGGATTTTCTATCGTGGCGGGTATCGCTGTAGGTACTCTCATCGGTACTCTTACGGAAATGTATACCTCGGATAAATTCCGTGCCGTAAGAAAAATCGCCGAACAGTCAAAGACAGGCTCTGCCACCAACATTATTTCAGGTATTGCCGTAGGTCTCAAATCGACAGCTATGCCCATTCTTCTTATTTGTGTAGGTATTTTTGTTTCTTATTTCTGCTGTAAGAGTGATGTAAACGGTACCGGTATTTACGGTGTTGCTCTCGCTGCAGTAGGTATGCTTTCCACCACAGGTATCACCGTTGCCGTCGATGCATACGGTCCCATCGCCGATAATGCAGGCGGTATCGCCCAAATGTCTAATTTAGACGAATCCGTAAGAGAAATTACCGATAAGCTCGACTCCGTAGGAAACACCACAGCTGCTATCGGTAAAGGCTTTGCCATCGGCTCTGCCGCACTCACGGCTCTCGCTCTCTTTTTCTCATATTCACAGGCCGTTAAGCTCGAAGAAATCGGTATCGACCTTCTTAATTATCAGGTAGTCATCGGACTTCTTATCGGTGGCGTTCTTCCTTTTGTATTCTCTGCCTTTACCATGGATTCGGTAAGTAAGGCCGCTCACGAAATGATCGAAGAGGTACGCCGTCAGTTCAGAGCAATTCCCGGACTTTTGGAGGGTACAGGTAAACCGGACTATAATTCCTGTGTTGCCATCTCCACCACAGCCGCTCTTAAGGAAATGGTTGTTCCCGGTATTCTTGCCGTGCTTTCACCTCTCGTAGTGGGTTGTGTACTCGGTGTAAGTGCTCTCGGCGGTCTTTTGGCCGGTTCACTCGTAACGGGTGTTCTTCTTGCAATTTTTATGTCTAACTCAGGCGGTGCATGGGATAATGCAAAAAAATACATCGAAAGCGGTGCGAGCGGAGGAAAAGGAAGCGATGCTCATAAAGCCTCTGTTGTCGGTGACACGGTAGGTGACCCATTTAAGGATACTTCGGGTCCGTCAATCAATATTCTTATCAAGCTTATGACCATCGTAGCTCTCGTTTTCGCTCCCATGTTCCTTATGATTAACGGCGGACAGGGCTTCCTTATGTAACAATATCCGGATAAAAAAATGTGAGGTACGAAAAACGTACCTCATAATTTTTTTATTTAACGTGAAAAATAATCACTTTATTTTTTTGCACTTTTACAGTATTCCTTCACACAGCATTTTTCGCATTTCGGTCTGCGTGCCACACATACTGCTCTGCCATGTAATACACATCGATGGCAAAAATCATTACTTTTATCGGGATCAATGATTTTTTTCAGCTCAAATTCCACTTTTTTCGGATCCTTTGTATCAACAAAGCCCAAAAGATTCGTAATTCTTATAAGGTGAGTATCCGCCACAATGGCGGGCTGTTTATAAACGTCACCCATTATAAGATTTGCGGTCTTTCTGCCCACACCGGGAAGAGAGGTTAATTTTTCGATGGTATCCGGTACCTGACCGCCGAAATCATCTCTTATTCTGATGCACATTTCTTTTATATCTTTGGCTTTCGTTTTAAAAAATCCGCAGGAATGAATGAGTTTTTCTATGTCCTCCACCTTTGCATTACAAAAATCCTCCAACGTCGGATATTTTTCGAATAAAGCGGGAGTAACCTTATTTACTCTTTCATCGGTACACTGTGCGGAAAGTCTTGTGGCAATAATGAGCTGCAGAGGATTTTCAGCCGTAAGAGAACAAAGTGCATCAGGATATTCTTTTTCAAAAGCCTCGACACATAATTTCATTCTTTGTTTTTTTGTCATTTTAATCATCCTTTAAATTTCTTCTCCAATGAAAAAGATACTGCTGTGCAATACCCTCCACATTTTTTGTACATCCGGGCAAACCGTCAGGATAAAGCTCTGACATTATTCTTTTTACCCAAACATCTACGGGAAAAGCTTCCTTTCTTCCGAATCCGTAAAGCAAGGTACATTCGGCAACCTTTGCTCCGACTCCTTTTATTTTCATAAGCTCCTGTCTCGCATCCTCAATGGGCATTTCTTTTATTTTTTCTAAAGATATTTCTCCGCTGCATAACTTTTCTACCGCATCTGCAATATATTTTGCTCTGAAGCCTGCTTTCAAAATTCCCAATTCATCGACCGATACATTTTTTAATCTCTCATAGGAAGGAAAAGAATAATTTTCACCGTCTATCCTTTCTCCGAAATTTTCACAAAGTCTTTTTATTATTCCCGATATACGCGGTATATTATTATTCTGCGATATAATAAACGAACAAAGAGCCTCCCATGAATCCTGATTAAGCACTCTTATGCCGTAATATTCATCCTTTGCTTTTTTAAGATGAATATCATTTTCGAAATTTTTACATATAGCCGCATAATCTCTTTCGAGATCAAAATAATGACTCCATATATTTTCGAAATCCTCCAAAGTGGTATTTTTAAATATTATCTGATTTTCATTCTGAAATATATTAAGTACTTTTCCTTTGACCGTACCCGTGAAAGAGCCGTCTTCATTTTTTACCCAACGAAACGCCTGACCGCAAAAAAGAGAAAGTTCAACGGCAAAGCACTCTATATTTTTCAAAATTATGTCATTTTCCTGTTCTTTTATTTTCAATGTGTTTCACCTCTATTAAATCAATTATACCTTTTTACCCCTTTTAAATCAATAATTTTGATAAAAGACTTGAAAGAAAAATAAATTTATGATAGAATGTAAGGTGTTGTATTGTGTATAATTGTATCTACATTTATTTTATATATTTATATTAATATAATAATAGAGACCATTCAAGTTAATTTTTTTTAAAAATAAGGAGGTAAAATTATGAATTCTTTTGATGAAATATGGGAACTGGTAAAAGAGCAACTCAAACTTTCCGTCACAGAAGTCGCTTATAACGTATGGCTCAGTCCTTTAAGCTTCGTAAAATTTCAGAATGATACGGTTTATCTTTCAATAAGCGAATTCAAAAAAAGAATTATCGTTGATAAATTTTCCGAAATAATCAACTCTGCTTTTGAAGCTGTTTTAGGCTTTCCTATTACCATCGAATATGTGGTTCCGAATGAGCATGCCCGTAATCCGGACATAAACGACCCGAATAAATCCGATATAAACGAATATGATTACACTTTTTCAAATTTCATTATCGGACCGTCTAACCGCTTTGCTCATGCCGCTGCAGTAAATGTTGCAAGCAATCCGGGAAAAAAATATAATCCTCTTTTTATTTACGGTCATTCAGGACTCGGCAAAACTCACCTTTTACTCGCCATAATGAATGAAATAAAGTCAAAAAATCCCGATGCAAACATTATATACACGAGCGGTGAGCATTTCACAAACGAGCTTGTTTATTATATCGGAAATCATAATACCTTTGCTTTCCATGAAAAATACAGAAACTGCGATGTTCTTTTGGTCGACGATATACATTTTATCGCCAGAGGTGAAACGATACAGGAGGAATTTTTCCACACCTTTAATGCTCTCAATAACAGCGGAAGCCAGATAGTTCTTACCTCTGACCGTCCGCCTAAAGAAATGATGACTTTGGAAGAAAGACTCCGTACGAGATTCGAAATGGGACTTATCGCCGATGTTCAGCCCCCTACACTCGAAACAAGAATGGCCATCGTAAAAAATAAGGCTGAAGCACTGGGCCTCGATTTAGGTGATGAGGTTCTTCAATATATCGGCGAAAACATAAAACGAAACATCCGTCAGCTTGAAGGCGCAGTAAAAAAGATAAAAGCTTTTCAGGATGTTGAGGGTGTAAGACCTTCAATAGCTGTGGCAAAAAGAGCAATAAGCGACCTTATAAATGACGACCAGCCCACTCCCGTAACTGTGGATAACATCATAAATGAGGTTGCCCGTACCTTTGATGTAAGTCCTGCAGATATACGCTCCGACAAAAGAAGCGCAAATATCTCTCTGGCAAGACAGGTCGCAATTTATGTGGTTGAACAGGTTACGACCCTTTCTCTTAAGGCAATAGGAACCGAATTCGGCAATAAGCACCATTCGTCAATTATCTATGCTCTTAAAGAAATCAAAAACAAAATGGAAAAAGATATTTCTCTCAAAGCAACTATCGATGATATCATAAAAAACATCAACGAAAGCTGAAATTTTCCACTTATTTTTACACATTCAACATCAGATTTTTAACTTTACTGACATTACGCATAATCCACTTGTTAAAAACTTTCATAATTTAACAATTTCTTTAACACCAAAAAATACCTCTGAATGTGCTTGAAATCTGACGTTACCTCTTTTTTCCACATTTTCCGCATACACTACTACTGCTACTATTCTATTTATTTTATTTCTTAGATTTTTTTTGAAAAGGAGTCTTCCTATGAAAATAATATGTGACAGTGCTGAATTTTCGAAAGCATGTATGAATGTTCAGCGTACAGTATCAAACAAATCAACCATACCTTCACTTGAAGGTATTCTCATCGAAGCAGAAAACGGTACAGTTACTCTTACAGGCTATGATCTGGAGGTAGGCTCTAAAATCAAAATAGATGCCGACGTAATAGGTGAGGGAAAAATAGTTCTTGCCGCAAAAAATCTCTGTGATATTTTAAGAATGGTTCCCGCCGATACAGTTTCCGTTGACTGCGATGACAGAAATATTTGCAAAATAAAAAGCGGTGAAGCGGAATACTCTCTTATCGGCACCTCTGCCGACGAATATCCCGAACTTCCCACTCTTACCAAATTCTCTCCGATTTCTCTCAATCTTACCACTCTTAAGGATATGATAAGAAAAACAATTTTTTCTGTATCCACAGGTGAAAGAAATCCTGTACATACAGGTGTAAAATTTGAAATCGGTGAAGGTCTTATAGTGCTTGTGGCCGTTGACGGTGCACGTCTCGCAATAAGAAGAGAAAACATCAATTATACTTTCGATGATAACAAGCTCGAATTTGTTGTTCCGGCTAAAACTTTAGGTGAAATTTCAAAGCTTAATGCCGATGACGAAGCAGAAATTGAAATTCTTGTAGGTGAAAGACACATTATTTTCAAATATGAAAACTGTGAAATCATTTCCAGACTTTTAGAGGGTAACTTTATAAACTATAAAGCGGCAATTCCTCTTACCTCCTCTACACAAATTAAAGTAAATACCAGAAATCTTATCGAATGTATCGAAAGAACGTCACTCATCATTACCGATAAATCGAGTCCCGTACGCTGCAGTGTAGAAAACGGAATAATGAGATTTTCTTCCGTAACCGCCATAGGTACCGCATCAGATAAAATTGCGGCAGAAATTGAAGGTAACAGTATCGAAATCGGCTTTAATAACAGGTTTGTTTTGGATGCACTCAAAGTATGTGACGAAGAAGAAATAAAAATTGAAATGGGCAGTGCAAATCAGCCTATTATCATCAAACCTTTGGAGGGTGAAAAATTCTTTTTCCTTATCCTTCCCGTAAGAATATAATTTTTAAGAGTTGATACTATGAAAGTTAAAGTAAAATTAGCCAAAAGAGAAACCAAAGAAGTTATAATAACTACCGAAAATATCAGACTTGATGCAGCATTGAAGCTTTCTAACGCTATTTCTACAGGCGGTCAGGCAAAAATGATTATTCAGGACAGTTTGGTAAAGGTAAACGGTGAGATATGTACCTCAAGAGGTAAAAAGCTCACAGAAGGAGATACCTTCGAATTTGAAAAAATTATTTATAAAATAGTCAGATAATATTTAGGTGACATTTAATGAATGTAAAGCATCTCGAAGTAAAAAATTTCAGAAATATAGAAAGAACTACCGTTGATCCCTGTGACGGAGTAAACATTATTTACGGAGAAAATGCTCAGGGGAAAACGAATCTTTTAGAAAGTATATGGCTTTTTACCGGATGTCGTTCCTTCAGAAGCTCAAAAGACAGCGAGCTGATTAATTTCGGCAGTAAAACTGCAAATCTTTCCATGGATTTTTTTGCCCGTGAAAGAGAACAGAATGCTTATTTGGAGATAGGAGAAGGAAGAAAATTTATTCTTAACGGAATAAAAATAAAATCTTCAAATCAGATAATGGGTGAATTTTTAGCTGTTATATTTTCTCCCGTTCATCTTTCATTGGTTAAAGAAGGACCTTATGAGAGAAGAAAATTTTTGGATATAGCCATAAGTCAGTTAAAGCCTAAATATGCAGTAACCCTTTCGCAGTACAATAAAGCAATCGCACAAAGAAATGTTCTTTTAAAGGATATTCAGCTTCACAGTGAGCTTTATGATACTTTGGACATATGGGAGGACAGAATAGCCTTTTTTGCTTCAGAGATTATAAGACAAAGATTAGGTTATATAAATAAGCTGTCATTTTATACCGATGAAATTTACAGCGGTCTTTCTTCGGGAAAAGAAAAGCTTGATATATCCTATAATCAGCAAACTGTGGTGGTCGGAGACACAAAACAGGAATTATATGAAAATATGAAAAATCAGCTTTATCAGGCCCGTAAAAATGACCTTGTTACGGGGTTTACTTCGGTAGGACCTCACAGAGATGATTTATCCATAAAAATAGACCGTCTTCCGGCAAGAAATTACGGTTCACAGGGTCAGCAAAGATCGGCCGCATTGGCACTTAAATTAGGTGAAGCGGCAGTTATAAAAAATTTTTCTGATGTTCAGCCTGTGGCATTGCTTGACGATGTTATGAGCGAGCTTGATACCGGCAGACAGAATTATATTCTTAATCACATAAAGGATTGGCAGGTATTTATTACCTGCTGTGATCCGTCGGCAGTTAAAAATCTGAAATACGGTATGAGATTTGAAATGAAAAACGGTATCTGTAAAAAGAAATGAGAGGATTTTTTGAATGTATCTTCATTTAGGACAGAACACGGTTATAACTCTTGATGAAATAATAGGTATTTTTGATCTTGATAATACTACTGTTTCAAAAAAAACCAGAGATTATCTTGCCTCGGCAGAAAAAAAAGGAAAAGTAAACGTAGTTTCTTCGGAATTACCTAAATCCTTTATTGTTTGCTCATCAGAGGAAGAAAAAAATAAAATATATCTTTCACAGATATCTACCGCTACTCTATTAAAAAGAACACAGGACATGAAATATTAATACGGGTAAACCGATTTATATAGATTAAATTTGTAAAAAAATGAAACGGAGGTAATAGCCATGGATGAAATCAAGGCTACTGCTGAAAATCAGGAAATAACAGATGTAAAAGAAGAAATTATCGAAACTATGGATACTGTTGTTACCGAAGAATACAATGCTGATGCCATTCAGGTTTTGGAAGGTTTGGAGGCTGTAAGAAAGCGTCCGGGTATGTATATCGGCTCCACAGGTCCCAGAGGTCTTCATCATCTCGTTTATGAAATCGTAGATAATTCCATAGACGAAGCACTTGCAGGCTACTGTACTCATATTGAGGTAGAAATTTTACCCGGAAATGTAATCACCGTAAGAGATAACGGACGAGGTATTCCCGTAGGAATAAATGAACAGCAACAGCTTCCCGCTGTTACGGTTGTTCTTACTGTTCTTCATGCCGGCGGTAAATTCGGCGGAAGCGGCTATAAAGTTTCCGGCGGTCTTCACGGTGTCGGTTCTTCGGTAGTTAATGCCCTTTCTGAGTGGATGGAGGTTGAGGTTTCTCAGAACGGTCATATTCACCATCAAAGATTTGAAAGAGGTAACATCGCTACCGATCTTACTGTTATCGGTGACACAGATATTACCGGTACCTTCATCAAATTCAAGCCTGATGCTCTTATTTTTCAGGAAACCACAGAATATGACTATGATATTCTTAAAAATCATCTCCGTGAGTCTGCTTTTCTTAATGCAGGTCTTGCTATCACTCTTACAGATAAGAGAGATGAAGAAAACATTGTAGAGGACTATTTCTGCTATGAGGGCGGTCTCGGCTCCTTTGTTGAGCATATCGGTGAAACCTACGGTCTTACTCCCATTCATGAAAAGGTTATTCACTTCTCTTCTGTTGACGGAGATAAGAGTGCAGAGGTAGCACTTATGTATAATGACGGATATAAAGAGAGAATTTTCTCTTATGCAAATAATGTAAATACAGTAGACGGCGGTACTCATGAAACAGGCTTTAAGACAGCTCTTACAAAAGTATTCAACGAATACGGTAAAAAGTACGGATATATAAAGGATGCCGATACGAAGCTTGCAGGTGAAGATTGTCGTGAAGGTCTCGTAGCAGTTATTTCCGTAAAGCTTACAGAGGCACAGTTTGAGGGACAGACAAAAGGTAAGCTCGGTAACACAGAAATGACAAAGCTTGTAAGTAACACCGTTTATACAAAGCTTTCTGATTTCTTTGAGGAAAATCCTGCAATAGCCAAGGCTATTATTTCGAAATCTCTCGATGCATCCCGTGCAAGAGAAGCCGCAAGAAGAGCAAGAGAAGCCGCCAGAAGAAAATCACCTTTGGAAAGCAATTCTCTTCCCGGTAAGCTTGCAGACTGTACAGAAAAAGATCCCACAAAAACTGAAATTTACATCGTAGAGGGTGACTCTGCGGGCGGCTCAGCTAAAGAAGGCAGAGACAGAACCATTCAGGCTATACTTCCTCTTTGGGGTAAAATGCTTAATGTTGAAAAAAGCAGACCCGATAAAGTTATCACAAATGAAAAGCTTCTTCCTGTTGTTACTGCTCTCGGAGCAGGATTTAACGAAGATTTCGACGTAGAAAAGCTCCGTTATCATAAAGTCGTTATCATGGCCGATGCTGACGTTGACGGTGCTCACATAAGAACACTTCTTCTTACCTTCTTTTTCAGATATATGAGACCACTTATCGACGGTGGATACGTATATATAGCACAGCCTCCTCTTTACAAGCTCTCAAAGGGTAAAAAGCATGAATATGCTTATTCCGATGAAGAAAGAGATGAAAAAATGAAGGAAATGCCCGGTGCAGATATTCAGCGTTACAAAGGTCTCGGTGAAATGGACCCCGAACAGCTTTGGGAAACCACAATGAATCCCGAAAACAGAATAATGCTCCGTGTTACCTTAGAGGATGCTATCGCCGCCGACGAAACCTTCTCAATTCTTATGGGTGATAAGGTCGAGCCACGCCGTGATTTCATCGAAAAGAACGCTAAGTATGTTCAGAATCTTGATATTTAAGGAATTGATAAAATGACACCTTACGGTATTGTTTATAAAGATACGGTAGCTTCTCTCAATGAAGGAGCAGAAATATGGCGTAAAAATCTGAATAAAATAAGTAAAAAATATTTTATCTTAAGTTATTTGCTTATCAGTGCTTCTGTTGTAGCTGTAAATTTTGCTATACTTTGTTTCCGTACAGAAAAGGATATATATATTCCTACAACTGTTCTAATTACGTTAATGGAAATAATTTCTCTTTATTTTCTTTTAATATCTGTTTCAAAAAGAAATGCTAAAAATATATTTCTTTCAACTAATTCAAATAAAAGCTTTAAACAGGCAGTTATAAGAGAAAATGATATGGAATTTTCTACTCCTTACAGTAAATCAAATTACTTTTATGAGGAAATAGACAAAGTAGTCGAAGGTATTTTTTCACTTAACATTTATGTGGAGGAAGGAAACCTTCCCGTATGTATTTCAAAAAATTCCGTCGAGAAGGGCGACATTGATATGTTTATTTCACTTCTCAGAGAAAAAATTCAGGACAGATATATTTATGAAAAAAGCAGGGGGGTAAGATGATATGAAATATTTTTCGGTATCCTTTCTTCCCGAAAAAGAGGACACAAACAAAAAAGCAATTTTAATAAGTATTCTTTTCGGTGATGAAAAGAAAAATTTGCCGGTAAAGCTTTTTGTTCTTTGCTCTTTTATTGCTTTCAGTTTCTTTATGAAACAGTATGAACTGATTTATTACGCTTTTATTTCTCTTATTGTAATTCCGAAAATTGCAAATATTATAACTGTTTTTTCTCAAATTAAAAGCAGTAATAAGCTTTTAATGATGAAAAGACCGATAACTGTCGATTTTTACGGTGACCATATAGTTCATATAATGGGCAGTACGGAAAGATTTAAAGGCTCCTTTGAAAGACACTTTCCTTTTTCTGATGTTAAAGCTGTTATAGACAGTAAACTATCTTTATCTTTTGATTTCGGTGAAAAAGGCTCTGTACTTATACCAAAAAGAGCATTGAACAGCGAAAGTATCCGGATGATAAATAATCTTATAGAAAATCTTTTTAAAAATAAATTAGTAAAAGTTGATATTTAAAGCATTTAAGGATATATACCCAAAAAATTTTTGAATGGTGATAATATGGAAAATTTGAATTATGAAAATCAAACGATAATTGATGTTGACCTTAACAGGGAAATGAGAAAGTCTTTCCTTGACTATTCAATGTCAGTTATTACCTCCAGAGCACTTCCCGATGTAAGGGACGGTCTTAAGCCCGTTCATCGCCGTATTCTTTATACTATGCATGAAAACGGACTTTATCCCGAAAAAGCTTACCGTAAATGTGCCGATACCGTCGGTTCTGTTCTCGGTTCCTACCATCCTCACGGTGACGCATCTGTTTACGATGCTATGGTAAGACTGGCTCAGAAATTCTCTACCAGATATATTCTCGTAGACGGTCACGGTAACTTCGGTTCTATCGACGGTGACCCTCCCGCTGCTTACCGTTATACTGAAAGTAAAATGAGTAAGCTTTCCATGGAAATGCTAACTGATATCGATAAAGAAACCGTTGATTTTGCTCCGAACTATGATGACCGTCTTAAAGAGCCTACGGTTTTACCCTCCCGTTTTCCGAATATTCTTGTAAACGGTTCCACAGGTATCGCTGTCGGTATGGCTACCAATATTCCTCCCCATAATCTCGGTGAGGTTATCGACGGTATGTGTTACTATATCGACAATCCCGATGCGGAGTTCGATGACCTTATGCAATTTATCAAAGGTCCCGACTTCCCTACAGCGGGTATCGTTATGGGAAGAAGCGGCATCAGAGCTGCTTACGGTACAGGCCGCGGTAAAATTATCGTAAGAGCACGTGCCGAAATCGTTGAAGGTAAAAACGGCAGATTCCAGATTGTTGTCACTGAGCTTCCTTATCAGGTTAATAAAAGAAGACTCATTGAAGCGATGGCTGACCTTGTAAAGGATAAAAAGATTGAAGGTATTTCCGACATCAATGACTATTCAAACAGAGAGGGTATGCGTTTGGTTGTTGACCTTAAAAGAGATGCCAATCCTCAGGTTGTGCTCAATCAGCTTTATTCCTTTACACAGCTTCAGATTTCTTATGGTATAATTCTTCTTGCTCTCGTGGGCGGTGAGCCGAAAATACTCACTCTCAAACAAATTCTTGATCATTACATCAAACATCAGGAAGAGGTCATCGTAAGAAGAACGAGATATGACCTTCGTAAGGCTGAGGAAAGAAAGCATATTCTTGACGGTCTTATGATTGCTCTTGATTTTATTGATGAGGTTATAAAAATTCTCCGTGCTTCAAAGGATCAGGCTTCAGGTAAGCTTGCTCTTATTGAACGATTCGGTCTTACTGAAATTCAGGCTGATGCCATAGTTAAGATGCGTCTCGGTCAGTTGACAGGTCTCGAAAGAACCAAAATCGAAGAAGAGCTTGCTGCACTTAAAGAAAAAATTGCAGAATTCAAAGAAATTCTTTCTTCAGAGGGAAAGGTGCTTGAGCTCGTTAAAACCGAAGCTATGGCTATCAGAGATCGCTTTACTGACGAGAGAAGAACTGAAATCACCACAGTAAGCGGAGAAGTTGATATCGAATCTCTTATTCCCGAAGAGCAGTGTGTTTATACTCTTACCACTTTGGGTTACATCAAACGTCAGCCTGTTGAGTCCTATTCTATCCAAAACAGAGGCGGCAGAGGCGTCAAGGGTATGACCCGAAGAGAAGAGGATATTGCAGAAACGATGTTTACCTGTTCAAGCCATGACTATATCATGTTCTTTACTACCTACGGTAAAACTTACCGTTTAAAGGGTTATGAAATCCCCGAAGGCAGTAAGCAGAGTAAGGGTATGAATATAGTTAATCTTCTTCCTTTGGAGGGTGATGAAAAGGTCAGCTCGATGATAAGAGTTCCCGATTTCGGCGGAGAAGAGGTTAAATATCTTTGTATGGTTACGAGAAAGGGTATCATTAAAAGAACCGATCTCGAACAGTACAGAAATATACGTAAAAATGGTATTATTGCCATTAATCTCGATGAAGACGATGAGCTTGCATGGGTAAGACTTACCGACGGTAATGATGATGTTCTCATCGCCACCAGAAACGGTATGTCCATCCGCTTTAATGAAAATGATTGCCGACCCATAGGCAGAACAGCCCGCGGCGTAAAGGCTATTGAGCTCAAAGAAGAGGATGAGGTAGTCGGTATGTGTATTATCGGAGAAAATCAGGATGATTCCATGAAAATTCTAACCATCGCTGAATCAGGTCTCGGCAGACTCAGTGAATTCAACGAATACCGTATCCAGTCCCGTGCCGGTAAAGGTGTTCTTAACTATCATATCGAAAAATACGGCAAGGTTGCCGCTGTGGCAAATGTTTATGAGGGTGACGATGTTATACTTATTTCCTCTGACGGTATTATTATACGAATGTCAGCCTCTCAGATTAACACAGTTTCCCGTACCTCAAAGGGTGTGCGTGTAATGAGACTTTCCGAAAATGAAAAGGTGGTTTCTGCTATTGCTGTGCGTGAGGTAGAGTCTAAAGAAGCTGAAGGGGAAGAAGCTCCCGCAGAGGCAGAAGAAATTTCGAAACAGACAGAAGAATAATTAAAAACGGGGGAGTATATCTCCCCCTTGAAGTGATTTTATACGTATATTATGATGACGGTGAAGATATAAAAAGAAAGAAGTGAGACAATGGAAAAGAAGAAAAAACAAAAAAAATCAAATCCGATTGCTGCATTTCTTTGGACAAATAAAAGAAGAAGAGCAAAAAACTTTTATTTTTTATTAACTATGCTCGTGGTTGTTTTTGCTGTGGGTATGGCATTTATCAATGAAAAGTTGGAGCTTATTGATACAGGTGACAGTCCGGAACAGATACAGACTACACAGCCTATTTACGACGAAGAGGAAATAGAGATTATGACATCTATCGACAGTGCCGGCTCACTTAATGATTATCTTTATCAGTGGGCTAACAACGGCGGTGCTTTGTATTCAAGTAAAAATGTACTGAATGTGCTTTTAGTCGGTCTTGATTCCCGTGATGCTTTGGAAAACGGAGGACGTTCTGACTCTCTTATTCTCGTTTCTCTTAACAAAAAGACTAAAAAAATCAATATGACATCCTTTTTCCGCGATACTTGGTCTTATATGAATATAGGCGGTGAGGACAGATACGCTAAGCTGAATTCCTCTTATTTTTACGGCGGTCCCGTAGCACTTATTGACACGATTGAAAAAAATTTCAAAATCGACATTGACCATTATGTTGCTGTTGATTTCTCTTCCTTTGTGGATATTATCAACGCTTTGGGCGGTATTACCGTAGAGGTGCAGGAATATGAGGCACAGTATATCAACCGTACCACAAAGCATACCATCGAAAGCGGCCCTGCCGTAACTTTAAACGGTGCAGAGGCACTTGTTTTTGCCCGTATCAGAAAAAGTGACTCTGACAGTGACGTCAGCAGAACGAGGAGACAGAGACAGGTTATTACTTCCTTTATAAAGAGTGCTACCAATGCTTCGCTTTCACAGCTAAACAATGCTCTCGATATGCTTTTTAAATATGTTAAAACCGATATGACAAAAATGCAGATTTTATCTTACGGTACCCAGGCCATCACCAACGGTTGGGTTACCTATGATATTGAGCAGTTTACTTTGAGTGACAGTGATGTTTTCCGCACCGGATATGTTGGAAGCAGTGCAGTTGTTTTTATGGATTTTCCTTTAGCTGCGCAAAGAATACAGACTGCTTTTTATGCGGACACAAATATCGAGCTTCCCGACGACAGAGTAAAGCTCTTTTCTTTCGTTAAAAGATTTACCTGAGGAGATAATGTATGAATATAGAAAAAGGAACAAAGCATGAGGTAAAAAAGACTGTTACAGCTGAAATAACCGCCGCCGAAATGGGAAGCGGAGCTTTGGCTGTTTTTGCCACACCTGCCATGATTGCTCTTATGGAGCAGGCAGCAAGTGAGCTTTGCGAAAAATATACCGAAGAGGGTATCACCACTGTAGGCACCGCCATTAATATTCAGCATTTGGCCGCTACGGCTGTAGGTGCTGAGGTTAAAGCTGTGGCTACCGTTACCTTCTGTGACGGCAGAAAGATTACCTTTGACGTGGAAGCTTTTGATAATGCCGGTCTCATCGGCAAGGGTACCCATGAACGTTTCAGCATAAAATCAGATAAATTTATGATAAAAGCTGAAGAAAGAAAAAACATTTCAGCCGAATAATTTAATATTGAAAGGAAAGCCGGTTTGTTTTGATAATAAATCGGCTGAGTTTTCTATGAAAAATTATGATTATGTAATTTTTGATTTTGACGGTACAGTAGTTGACACGGGAGAGGGAATATTGAAAAGTTTGCAGTATTCCTTTAAAGAAATGGGAAAAGAGGTTCCTTCTCTCAGCGATCTTAAAAAATTTATCGGACCCCCCGTCTATTACAGTTATACCACATACTACGGCGTAAGTGAGGATGAGGTGGGACTGTATATAAAAAAGTACCGTGAGCGTTACAGAGCCAAGGGTATATATGAATGTGCTCTTTATAAAGGCTTTCCCGAAATTTTGGATGTACTCCATGAGAATGGGGTGAAGGTTGGCGTTGCTTCGTCAAAACCTGAAAGCCTGATTTATGATGTGGCTGATTTTTTAAATATTACGAAAAAGTTCGATGTTATAGTCGGTGTACAGATTGACGACAGTAATCATAGCTCAAAGGCCGGACTTATACTCGAAGCGATGAAAAAATTAGGTGTCAAAGATAACTCAAAGGTCCTTATGGTCGGTGACCGATGCTATGACATTGACGGTGCAGCAGGTGCCGGTGTTAATTCATGCGGTGTGCTGTGGGGATACGGCAGTGAAGAGGAATTCAGAGAGCATAATGCAGATTTTGTGGTTTCCGACACGAATGAGCTGTTGAATTTGATTTTATAATTATAAAATAGAAATATAATTTATGTATAAAGTGAATACTTTTCACAAAAGCGATTCTGTTCGATAGAAATTTTTTAAACGATGAAAGTATCATCAGGTAAATTTCTATTCAATAGAAACGGATAAAAAATATTTATTTTTTTCCACATATAAGATATAAAATGTGGAAAACTTTTACGATTTTTTGAAAGCAAAAGGAAGATTTTCTGATGGAATATTTTGCAAAAAAATACGATATAATAGTAATCGGTGCGGGGCACGCAGGAATTGAGGCTGGTCTTGCTGCTGCACGTCTCGGTACAAAGGTCGGAGTTTTCACCATTAATATGGATTGGGTTGGTAATATGCCCTGTAACCCTTCCATAGGCGGAACTTCTAAAGGACATCTTGTACGTGAAATTGATGCTCTCGGCGGTGAAATGGGAAAGGCTGCCGATGCCAATACCCTGCAGAGCCGTATCCTTAATTTAGGTAAAGGTCCTGCTGTTCACTCCCTTCGTGCTCAGATTGATCGCAGACGTTACAGTGAATATATGAAGCACATAATGGAAAAGCAGGAAAATTTGGAGCTTGTGCAAGGTGAGATAGTCTCACTCAAAAAAATTGATGACCAATGGCAAATTAAAACACGTCTTGAGGCGCTTTATAATGCTGAATGCGTGATTTTGGCCACTGGTACCTTTCTCGGAGGCAGAATCTATGTGGGTGATGTGGCATATGACGGCGGTCCCGACGGTATGTTTGCCTCTACGGAGCTTGCCGCTTCTCTTAATGAATTAGGCGTAAAAACTCGTCGGTTTAAAACAGGAACCCCCTCACGTGTCAACAGAAGGAGTGTGGATTTCACAAATCTCGAAATACAGAACGGCGACGATGTAGTTGTGCCCTTTTCCTTTGACGGGGAATATACTCCTGAAAATAAACTCCCCTGCTATATTACATATACCAACGAAGAAACCAAGCAGGTTATTTTGGATAATATTCACCGCTCACCTCTTTACAGCGGTAAAATTGACGGTGTAGGACCGAGATATTGCCCTTCTATCGAGGATAAAATTGTCCGTTTCGCAGAAAAGAAACGCCATCAGCTTTTCATTGAGCCCTGCGGTGAAAACACAGAAGAAATGTATTTGCAGGGTATGTCTTCTTCTCTTCCTGAGGATGTACAGCTTAAATTTTTGCGTACTATCCCCGGACTTGAAAATGTACAGGTAATGAGAACGGCTTATGCCATCGAATATGATTGTGTGGATCCTACTTCACTGAAGGCAAGCCTTGAATTCAAAGAATTTGATGGTCTTTTCGGTGCCGGTCAGTTCAACGGATCCAGCGGATATGAGGAAGCCGCCGCTCAGGGACTTATTGCGGGTATCAACGCAGTTCAGAAAATCAAAGGAAAGGAACCTCTTATTTTAGACAGAGCCTCATCATATATAGGTACTCTTATTGATGACCTCGTAACAAAAGGTTGTTCAGACCCATACAGAATGATGACCTCGCGTTCTGAATACAGACTTTTGCTCCGACAGGATAATGCAGATATCCGTTTAACAGAGTACGGTTATAAGGTAGGACTTGTCAGTGAAGAAAAAATGGCAAGGCTTACAGAAAAGCTCCGTCTTATAGAGGAGGAAAGAGAAAGAATATCTTTGGTGTCCGTTCCGCCCTCTGAGGAGCTTAATAAGGTGCTTGTTTCACGTGAAACATCGCCGCTTACTACAGGGTGCAGAATGATTGAGCTGATAAAGCGTCCACAGCTCGATTATGAATGTCTCAGTCCCTTTGATAAAAACAGGCCTGACCTTCCCCGTGAGGTTTTTGAACAGGTAGAAATCAGCATAAAATATGAAGGCTATATAAAAAGGCAGAAGGCACAGGTCGAAGAGATGCGACGTTTGGAGGTAAGGAAGCTTGACGAAAGCATGGACTATACCAAGGTGGTGGGTCTTCGCATGGAGGCACAGGAAAAGCTTAATAAAATTAAACCCGCTAATCTCGGTCAGGCATCGAGAATAAGCGGTGTAAGCCCCGCAGATATATCTGTATTACTTATATATCTTTCAAAAAACAAATGATGTTTCACGTGAAACAGGGTGATAATAATGGAAAATACTTTTATTTCTTTGAATTTACTTAAAACAAAAGCCGCTGAATACGGTGTAGATTTGGATGAAAAAGCACTCAGGCGGTTTGACACTTATGCACGTCTTTTGGTGGAGTGGAATGGAAAAATCAATCTTACAGCCATAACGGAGCCCGATGAGATAGTAATAAAGCATTTCGTGGATTCACTTACGGTATTTTCTGCCGTGGATATTCCTCAGAGTGCGAGTGTAATTGATGTGGGTACAGGTGCCGGATTTCCCGGTCTGGCTATGCTTATTGCCCGTCCTGACCTCAAAATTACACTTATTGACAGCACAAACAAAAAGCTGAATGTCATACGGGATATTCTCGAAAAGACAGAGCTTACAGCGGAGGTAATTCATGTAAGAGCCGAGGTTGCCGGTCAGGATAAAGCTTTCAGAGAACAATTTGATTTTTCTACGGCAAGAGCAGTCTCAAATTTGCGGGATTTGTCCGAATACTGTCTGCCCTTTGTAAAAAAAGGCGGTACCTTTATTTCCATGAAAAGTGCTAAGGCTGATGAAGAAATTGCCGAAGCAAAGGGAGCTATCAGGATTTTAGGCGGAGAAATAAATGAAAAAAAGACATTTGAATTAGCTGAAAGCGGTGAAAGAACCATTATTTTAATAAAAAAGGTTTCGTCAACTCCTGCCAAATACCCACGGCCTTCAGCAAAAATTGCGAAATTTCCGTTAAAATAAAAGAATATTATGTAGAAAAAGCGTGTTTTTGAAAGAACGGTTTTGCTGGACAACCTTCCTGTGACGTGATATTATTTAGTCACAGGGAGGTTAATTTTATGTTGATTAGTGAAAATCCGAGAACGGTGGGTCAGGTATTATTGATACCCAATGAAATGATTTATCCGAATCCCAACCAGCCGAGAAAAGCCTTTAATCAGGAAGAGCTTATAAACTTAGCAATCAGTATCAGAATGAACGGTATTTTGCAGCCTCTGACTGTAAGACAGATAGATAAAGGCTATGAGCTTGTAGCAGGGGAAAGAAGATTACGTGCATCCCGTCTTGCAGGCCTTGTATCGGTACCGTGTATAGTAATAGAAGTCAACACCCTGAAATCAGCTATATTGTCTCTTATCGAAAACCTTCAGAGACAAAATCTGAATTATTTTGAGGAAGCTGTCGCTATCGAAAGATTGATGAAGGATTTTGATATTTCACAGGAGGATGCGGCAAGAAGACTCGGAAAAGCACCCTCTACCGTTTCAAATAAGCTTCGTTTACTCACATTACCTGAAAAAGCGAGAGATTTACTTTTAGAAAAGGGACTTTCCGAAAGACATGCAAGAGCTCTTTTGCGGTTAGATAAAAATGATGTTTTACCTTGTCTTGAGGTTATAATAGAGAGAAAACTCAATGTCAGTCAGACGGAAAATTATATTAATGAGCTTCTTTCACGGGAAGATAAACCGAAAAGGCAAACGAAAATAATGTTCAGTGATGTAAAAATCTTTCTTAATACCATAAATAATGCTGTGGATACAATGAACAGAGCAGGTATCAAGGCAGACATGAAAAGAGAGGACACGGGGGACTGCTACAGATATGTAATTGACATACCGAAAAATAAAATGTACAGATTACCCGAAAGAAAAATCCCCTCTGCATAATTAATTTGATTTCATCATATCTTTCTCTTTCACACCCCACTTTGCAAAGACACCCGTTAAGGTAAAATGCCTTACGGGTGTCTTTGTTTATATAAAATGTTTCACGTGAAACACATAAATTTAAAAAAATACCGTTTAGGTCTTTAAAAACCGGAATTCATGTGCTATAATAATAATCTACAACAAAATTTAAAAAGAAAGGGTGGTAAAATGGGTAAAGCCATAGCGATCGTCAACCAAAAGGGCGGAGTCGGCAAAACCACCACGGCAATAAATCTTGCAGCAGCTATAGGTCATTACGGATATAAAACACTTTTAGTTGATGCTGACCCCCAAGGTAATGCCACCAGCGGTTTGGGTATAAATAAAAGAGATGTAAGTGAATCAACTTATGATATGATAGTAAGCGGAACCAAAGCGGAGGATATAATCAAAAAGACTGAATACGCAAATCTCGATGTATTACCGTCAAATATGAATCTTGCCGGTGCAGAGCTTGAGTTGGTTGATTTGGAAAAAAGAGAGTCAAGAATAAAAAATGCTCTTGCCCCCATAAAGGAAAAGTATGATTTCATTATCATTGACTGTCCTCCTTCATTGGGACTTCTTACGGTTAATATTCTTTGTGCCGTGGACAGCGTAATTGTTCCTATTCAGTGTGAATATTATGCGTTGGAAGGACTTTCACAGCTTATGAATACCATCAGACAGGTAAAAAGACTTTATAATCCGCTGGTAGAGTTGGAGGGTGTTCTTCTTACAATGTATGACGGCAGACTTAATCTTACACAGCAGGTGGTCGGGGAAGTTAAAAAATTCTTTCCGCAGAAGGTTTATGCCACTGTGATTCCGCGTAATGTGCGTCTTTCCGAAGCTCCCTCCTTCGGTCAGCCCGTGTATTATTATGATAAATCATCAAAGGGCAGTGTGGCATATGATGAATTCACAAAAGAATTTCTAAAAAAGAATAATAGAAGACCTAAGGAGAAATAATATGGCACCGAAGAAAAAAAGCGGTCTGGGCAAAGGTCTGGAAGCACTTTTTCTGGATAATTCCACAGAAAATCAGCAAGGCTCCGTGACACAGCTTAGCCTGAACGAAATCGAACCGAACAGAGAACAGCCGAGAAAGCATTTCGATGAAGCGGCACTTGCCGAGCTTTCCGAAAGTATTGCAATGCACGGCGTTATTCAACCTTTATTGGTAAGACCGATTTCCGACGGCGGATATCAGCTTATAGCCGGCGAAAGAAGATGGCGCGCTTCCCGTATGGCAGGACTCACACAGGTACCTGTCGTAATCAGAGAAATGACCGACAGTGAGGCTATGGAGCTTGCACTTATTGAAAATCTGCAAAGAGAGGATCTGAATCCCATCGAGGAGGCGGAAGGTTTCAAGCTTTTGATGGATACTTATTCTCTTACACAGGAGCAGGCAGCAGAAAGAGTGGGAAAATCCCGCCCCGCTGTTGCTAATGCTTTGAGACTTCTGTCTTTGCCCGCTAAGGTTATCTTGCTTCTCAAAGAAGGTAAACTCTCGTCGGGACATGCGAGGGCTCTGTTGCCCCTTAAAGATGAAAAAACGATGCTTCTTCTTTGTAAGGAGATAGAAGAAAAAGATCTTTCCGTTCGTGAAACAGAAAGAATAGTAAAAAATCTCCTTTCAGATAAAAAGGAGAAAAAAGAAAAAACACCCAAAAAGAGAGATCCCTATTATGATGAATGTGAGCTTTCCATCCGTGAAGCTTTGGGCAGAAGGGCAAATATCAATCTTTCCAAGGGTGATAAGGGCACAATAGAGATAGAATTTTTCGGAAAAGACGACCTGAAAAAGATTTTAAAAAGTCTTGCAGGTGAATAATAAAAAGAGATATTTGAAAGAAGGAAAAAACGATGTTAGATATTAAGCTTATCAGAGAAAATCCCCAAAAGGTCAAGGATGCCATGAAAACCAGAAACAAGGACATGGACGCTCTTGTTGATGAAATTCTTGACATTGACAAAAGAGTAAGAGAAATCACTCAGAAGGCAGATGCACTCAAAGCTGAGCAGAATGCTGCAAGCAAGCAGATTCCCGCCATCAAAAAGCAGGGCGGTGACATAAGCGAAATAATGGCAAGAATGAATGCTATCAAGGAAGAGGTAAAGGTTCTTGACGCCGAAAGAAATGAGCTTGCCGCAAAGCAGAAGACAATGATGTATGAGTTTCCGAATGTTCCCTCGGATTCTACTCCCATAGGTAAGGATGACAGTGAAAATGTGGAAATCCGCCGTTGGGGTGAGCCAAAAAAATTCGGCTTTGAACCAAAAGCACATTGGGATATCGGTGCTGATTTGGGTATTCTTGACCCTGAAACAGCTGCCAAGGTAACGGGTACACGTTTCCATTTTTATAAGGGACTCGGTGCGAGATTAGAAAGATCTATTGTTTCCTTTTTCCTTAACACTCACACCGATAACGGATATACCGAGATATTTCCTCCCTATATGGTTAACCGTGCCTCTATGACCGGTACAGGTCAGCTTCCTAAATTTGAGGAGGATGCATTCAAGGTAACAAACGATTATTTCCTTATTCCCACTGCGGAGGTTCCCGTAACAAATATGCACCGTGATGAAATCATTGACGGCAGTCAGCTTCCCATTTCCTACTGTGCATATTCCGCTTGCTTCAGAGCCGAGGCAGGCTCAGCGGGCAGAGATACAAGAGGTCTTATCAGACAGCATCAGTTCAATAAGGTAGAGCTTGTCAAGTTTACAAAGCCCGAAGACAGCTATGCAGAGCTCGAAAAGCTTACAAATGATGCAGAAAGAGTCCTGCAGCTTCTGGGTCTTCCTTACCGTGTGGTTGCCCTTTCCACCGGTGATATCGGCTTCTCATCTGCAAAGACCTATGATATTGAAGTATGGATGCCCTCTTACGGCAGATATGTTGAAATCAGCTCCTGCTCAAATTTTGAAGACTTCCAGGCAAGAAGAGCCTCTATCAGATATAAAAACGGTCCGAAGGATAAAGCACAGCTCGTTCATACTCTTAACGGTTCAGGTGTGGCAGTTGGCAGAACTACAGCGGCCATTCTCGAAAATTATCAGAATGCTGACGGCAGCATCACCGTTCCCGAAGCACTCATTCCTTACATGGGAACCGATATTATCAAATAAACAAACACAAAAATTGTCACCTGTCTGAAACTTATCAGACAGGTGATTTTTTATTCAAGTATTAACTTAAGTACCTCATCGGCAGTGTCCGCTATGAAGTCGCAGGAATGTGCCTCAAGCTCCTCTCTGTCACGGAAGCCCCATGTAACACCGATGCATTTAAGACAGGCATTATGTGCTGTTTCCACATCAACATTACTGTCACCGATAAAAATCGTATTTTCCTTATCGGAAGAAAGGGCTTTCATAGCTTTGTAAACATTAAGAGGGGAAGGTTTTCTTTCACATTCTTCAGCTACACCCAAGGGAACATCTATCAGACAGGGAAAATAGTCCTTGCACAGTCCTGAAACGGCACTGTGTAGCTTATTTGAAACCACAGCAGTTGCAATTTTCCTTTTTTTCAGCTCCTCAAGCATAGAAATAATACCTTCATAAGGGGCGGTATTATCAGCCATATGGTCAAGATAATATCTGCGGAAGCTGTCAAAACATTTTTCCTGCGTTATGCTGTCAATTCCATCAGGAGTGGAACGCTCCATGAGCTTAATTACACCGTTTCCGATAAAGGAGCGGATTTCTTCTCTGCTTCGCTCAGGAAATGAAAACTCTCTCAAAGCAAAGTTTACCGCATTCATGAGGTCATCCAGTGTGTCAAGGAGTGTTCCGTCAAGGTCAAATATTACTGCTTTATACATTATCTTACGGGCTTTGTGTTCCAAATGTCTCTCGCATAATCATTGATTGCTCTGTCGGCGGCAAAGCGGCCTGCACCGGCAATGTTCATAAGAGACATTTTGTTCCATTTGGTTCTGTCCTTCCATACTTCGTCAATAGCCTTCTGCTTTGCTCTGTAGTCGGCAAAGTCAGCAAGAACCATATACTGGTCATTATAGAGGATATCGTTTGCAATTTCGGGATAGAATCTGCCGTTAATACCGCGCTGGATAAATTCGATGACTCTTCTGAGCTCTGCATTGTTGTTGAAATAGTTTATGGGTGTGTAGCCTGATTTCTGAAGCTCCATAACCTCAGGAGTTTTCATACCGAAAAGGAACATGTTTTCGTCGCCTACCGCTTCGTTGATTTCAACATTGGCACCGTCAAGAGTACCCAGAGTAAGAGCACCGTTTATCATCAGCTTCATATTACCTGTACCGCTGGCCTCTGTACCTGCCAGAGAAATCTGTTCACTGATGTCTGCAGCGGGCATAAGCTTTTCAGCCATGGTAACATTATAGTTTTCAAGGAACACAACCTTGAGTCTGCCCTTCATATCAGGGTCGTTATTAATAAGGTCAGAAAGAGTACAGATAAGAGATATAATTCTTTTTGCCTGAGTATAACTCGGTGCAGCTTTAGCACCGAAAATATAGGTGCGGGGAACATAGTCTCCATCGGGATTATCCTTGATTTCGAGATATCTTGCAATAATTTGGAAGGCATTGAGATGCTGACGCTTATATTCGTGCAGGCGCTTTACCTGTACATCAAAGAGAGAATTAGGATCAAGCTCAATTTCTGTCTTTTTCTTTACATATTCAGCAAAGGATTTTTTGTTATTGTATTTGATTTTTTCAATATTTGCAAGAACCTTTTTGTCGTCCTTGAATTTTGCAAGTTTTTTGAGCTCGTTGCCGTCATAAACAAAGCCGTCACCGATAAGCTCTGTAAGATAAGAGGTAAGTCCGGGGTTAGACTGACAGAGCCATCTGCGGTGTGCAATACCGTTTGTAACATTTTTGAATTTACCGGGTGTGAGCTTATAGTGTTCGTTAAATACAGTATCCTTAAGAATCTGGCTGTGGAGAGCGGAAACACCGTTTACGCTGTGGCAGGCAGCAACGCAAAGGTTTGCCATTCTTACTGAACCGCTGGAAACAATAGCCATTTCTTCAACCTTATATGCATCGTGAGTTGTTTCCCAGATGTAATAGCGGTATCTGTTGTCAATTTCTTTGATTATCTGATAAATACGGGGGAGAAGGCTCTTTACAAGGTCCTCATGCCAGCATTCAAGTGCTTCCTTCATAACTGTGTGGTTAGTATAGGCCACAGTTTTTGTAACAATATTCCATGCTTCGTCCCAGCCGTATCCGCATTCGTCCAGAAGAATACGCATAAGCTCCGGAATTGACAGGGTGGGATGGGTGTCATTGATATGGATTGCATTGTATTCTGCAAAGTTTTCCATTGTACCGAAATGGCGCAGATGTCTGCTCACAATATCCTGTGTTGAAGCGGAAACAAGGAAATACTGCTGTTTAAGACGCAGACTCTTACCCTCTGCATGGTTGTCTGCGGGGTAAAGGATTTTGCAGATAACTTCAGCCATAGCCTGATTTTCCACTGCAAGCAGATATTTACCGTCGGCAAAACGTTGCATATCCAGAGAGGGAGCCTTACTCTTCCACAGACGGAGAACAGAGATACCCTTTCCGTCCTTACCGCTTACAAACATATCATAGGGAACGGCAAGAATGTCGGTGGTGTTTCTGTATTCAACGCTGTGATACTGGTTATCCCAGTTGTCTATAACCTCACCGCCGAAGCGAACAGTGAAGCTATCCTTTTCTTTAGGTCTGAGCCATACCTCACCGCCGGGAAGCCAGAAATCAGGAAGCTCAGTCTGCCAACCGTTATCAAGCTTCTGCTGGAAGATACCGCATTCATAGAGAATGCTGTAGCCCATGCCGTAATAGCCTTGAGTTGCAAGGCCGTCCAGGTAGCAGGCGGCAAGTCTGCCGAGACCGCCGTTACCCAGACCTGCGTCGGGCTCCTGATCATAGAGCATTTCAAGTTTTATACCCATATCCTTGAGAGCATCCTCGAAAACCTTGGTAAGGTTGAGATTATACAGATTATTTTTAAGTGAACGTCCCATAAGGAATTCCATGCTCAGATAATAAATCTTCTTTGTCTTGTCAGCATTTTTGTCAGCCCTGAAATCACGCAGGCCGTCATGCATAAGATCTCTTATAATAAGAGCCACTGCCTTATAATACTGTTCGTCGGTTGCTTCTTCTGCAGAAACACCGTAAAAATGGGAAAGCTTGCCGGTAATTAATTCCTTTGCTTGCTTCTTTGTTAGTGTGTAATTCATGTACAAAACCTCCAATTAATATATCGAAAAAGGTGTTTTTTCTTTTTTTTATTGTTATTTTACACCAAAAAAATCAAACTTTCAACCTTTAAGAGTCATTTTAGGGCACTCTGTATCAAATATAATATACATTTTGGTTATTTTGACATAAAAGATAAGACTTTGTTCTAAAACAGAATTTTTAATCGGATCTCATACAGCATAATTTATTTTTTAACTTTACATAAATAAAAGTTTGTGATATTATATGCACAAAGGACGATAATGGAAAAAAATGCTTTTTGCATACGTTTAAGTTTAAAATAAAGTAGATTTCATATATTGTTTAAGAAGAATAAAAACGGTACGGCGTTTAAAGCCGGATTATTAAAATTTTACAGAGGGTTTAAAATATGAATAACAGCAGATATATAAAAGAAAAAATAATTCTTTATTTATTTAAAATTTTTATCATCTTTGCTTTCAGCGGCAGCCTGTATTATGTTTGGTTGGAATTTTACAACAAATACATTCCCACGCCCTTTTTCCGTTTGGGTAACTATTTTTTGGGTGTGCTTTTTGTGGTGATATATGTTGCCTTTGTAAAAGTTTACGGCGGATTCATGGTGGGAACATCCACAGTGGTTGATCTGATTTTTTCTCAAATTATTGCCATAGGCTTCCTGCAAGGCTTTTGTTATGTTATATTTTCACTTCTCAGCTATAAGCTGGTTTCTCCGTTGCCGTTTATACTGATGTTTGTCGCCTTTTCTCTTTTTGCGGCACTGTGGTGCTTTGCAGCGGATTATGTCTATTTCAAATTGCATAAGCCGAGAAAAACCGTGGTACTTTTCGGTAATGTTGATTCTTATATCTCTCTTAAAGGAATAAGGACGATGGACAAACGGTTTAATGTCGTCCGTACCTTCAACTGCGAAAAAACTCCCCTCAATGAATTTTTCGAAAGTATTAAAAATATCAACGCCGTTTTTCTTTGCGGCGTACCGTCGGATTACAGAAATGAGGTTGTAAAATACTGTATTGCCAACGGAAAGGTAGCTTATATCAAACCTAAAATTTCCGATACAATTATCCGCGGCGGCAGAACGATACAGCTTATGAATGTTCCCGTTTACCGCTGTAAAAGGGCGGATGATTCAAACCTTATCTACCATCTTATAAAAAGAGTGGCAGATATTGTTCTTTCTTTTATTGCCATTATTATTTCCTCTCCGTTTATGCTCGTCACCGCTGCGGCAATCAAAGCATATGACGGCGGAGATGTTCTTTACAAGCAGGTAAGATTAACCAAAGACGGCAAAGAGTTTAAAATTTACAAATTCAGAAGTATGATTCAGAATGCCGAAAAAGACGGCGTGGCAAGATTGGCAGGGGAGAACGATGACAGAATCACTCCCGTAGGAAAAATTATCAGAAAGCTCCGTCTGGACGAGCTTCCTCAGCTGTTTAATATTTTTAAGGGTGATATGTCCTTTGTGGGACCCAGACCCGAAAGACCGGAAATCGCAGCTCAGTATGAAAAGGATATGCCCGAATTTGCTTTAAGATTACAGGTTAAAGCAGGTCTTACGGGTTATGCCCAAGTTTACGGTAAATATAACACTCCGCCCTATGATAAGGTGCAGATGGATCTCATGTATATAGCGAATCAGTCAATAGCAGAAGATTTTAAGCTTATGCTCATGACTTTTAAAATTCTCTTTATTTCCTCGAGCACCGAGGGTGTGGAGGATAACCGTGAGACTGCATTACGGGACAACAGAGAAGAAAAGGTTGACGAAGATTAAAATCTTTACTCTCTCATGAATTGTCATCCGAAACCGTTTCTCATAATTTACATTATTGTGTGAAAGGCAGAAAATTATGGATTATAACCATGCTTTTTTAACCCCCGATTATTTTTACAGAAAAGAAAAAGAAAAAAAGGCACTCAGAAAAGTTGGCGCTTTGTGCGGTTTGGCACTTTTGGGCTATGTGCTTATACAAAATGTGCTTGCTTTAGGTATACAGGCGGTGGGCCTTTGGGACAAATATACTACCGACAGCTTTTTTCAAAGCGGCGCAGATGTGTTTCTTACCTTTGCAGGTGTGCTTCTGCCTTTTATTTTTGTTAACCGGCTGATGAAAAAATATACCGGAGCAGATGAAACTCTCGTGTTTGACCGCAAGGTAAGCAAAGGCTCTTTGATAATATCGGTTTACGCCGGCTCCGGCCTGTGTATGGCTGCTAATGTGGTATCTTCTTTTTTTATCGGCATAATGTCTGTTTTCGGCTTTGAACTGACCTCTCCCGATGTTCCCATGCCCGACGGTGCGGCAGGCTTTTTTATAAGCTTCGTAAGAGTGGTTGTCGTTGCTGCCATGGCTGAGGAGCTGTCTCTCAGAGGCTTTGTTATGGGAAATCTCAGAAAATACGGTGATTCTTTTGCCGTCGGCGCTTCAGCGGTTCTCTTTGCCGTAATGCACGGCAATTTGATTCAGGCACCCTTTGCTCTTATGGCGGGCTTTACTATAGGATACTTTACCGTTAAAACGGGTACCTTATGGACTGCTGTGCTGATTCACGGCACAAATAATTTTATTTCTCTCGCTCTTTCCTACATTACCGAAGGCTTTGGCCAGGAAACAGGAACGCTTCTTTCCGCTTTAATAATTTATGGCTTCGGCTTTGTCGGTATTGTTCTCGCATTGATTTTCGGTGTCAGAAATAAAAGCAGATTTTCGGACGGAGATACTGTTCTCAGTCCCGGAGAAAAGATTGGCGGATTTTTCTTTAATATTCCGATGATTCTTGCTTTTCTTCTTATGCTTTATATCACTTCGAACTATGTAACATTCGGAAGGTAAAAAATGAAAGACAGTGAATATATGAACATAGCTCTTTCTCTTGCCCGTAAAGCGGGTGAAAAGGGAGATGTTCCCGTGGGTGCAGTAATCGTTTCCGGGGATAAAATAGTCGGCCGGGGTTATAATAAAAGAGAAGAAAAGAAAAATGCACTTCTTCATGCGGAAATATGTGCCATAAATGAAGCCTGTGAAAATCTTTCATCTTGGCGGCTTAATCAGGCGGTGATGTATGTTACATTGGAGCCTTGTCCCATGTGTGCCGGTGCAATTATAAATTCCCGTATCGGGAGAGTGGTATTTGGCGCCTACGATGAAAAGGCAGGCTGCTTCGGGTCGGCGGATAATTTTTCATTGAAGGGATTTAATCACAAACCTCATATAATAGGCGGTTTTATGGAAGATGAATGTGCACGTATTCTGAGGGATTTTTTTGCCGAAAAAAGGTGAAAAAAGAAAAAGAACAAAAAAACAAATTTTTTCAAAAAAAGTATTGACAAAATAAAAGTCTTATGATATATTATTGAGGCGTTGTGAACAGCAGCGGAGATGTGGCGGTATAGCTCAGTTGGCTAGAGTACTCGGTTCATACCCGATTGGTCGTAGGTTCGAATCCCACTGCCGCTACCAGTTTAAAAATAAAGAGTCAGGATAACGTGTCCTCCTCTTTTACATATATGGCCCGGTGGTCAAGCGGTTAAGACACCGCCCTTTCACGGCGGTAACACGAGTTCGATTCTCGTCCGGGTCACCAAAACCTCGTTCTTTGAACGGGGTTTTTCATTTATGTATCTTTTTGGAATAATCTGATTTTTATTATTTTCGGGTATCATTTTCTTACTTTCGGTTAAACTATTTCCGAGGTAAAAGCCTCGACTATTTTTAAGGAGTTTATGAAAATGGCAAAGAATAAAAACAACCAAGCCCGTAATAACAGCAAAAATAATCAGAAGTATCGTTTAAAGGAACAGACCTTACCGACACCCGACAAATCTGCAGATCCTCCTCAGCCTCAGGGCAAAAACGAAAACAAAGAATTCTGAGTCCTCTCCGCCTGTGCGGAGAATTTTTTTGTAAACTTTTGTTCGTTGACTTAAAAGCAGTATTATGGTAAAATGGACGAGTAAAAGAATTGCTACTTTAATTTATATATATATTTAAAAAAGAATACATAATAAAAAAGGAGTCTGAAATCTCCTTTTTCTTGTGTTACCCCTCAGGAGGATAAATGGATAATATAAATATTATTATAGATAAAATCAAAGATTTTTTTGAAAAGATTAATTCTCTCTCTTTTCTTAACAGAACGCCCAGCAAAAAATTTATAATAACCGCCTTTATTTTTATTATTTTGATTATCGGAATTTTTTCTGCTGTAACGGTTATAAGCGAAAGAGGAGAGGACGGCACCGAAACTACCGGAAATGAGGATACACAGGCTGTTGCTTCGGCTGTGGAGGAAAAGGATATGCAGGAGCTGAAGGGAAACTTCCTTTTTGCACTTACACGGGACGGTAATGAAAAAATTGAGCTGCTTTCTCTCGTCAGATTGGATTCCGAAAATAAAAAAGTAAGCATTTCCTTCATAAGTCCCGAAGAAATCACAAGTGTAAACGGATTTTTGGGTAATATGCATGAGCATTTGAAAAACGGCGGAATAAATGAGCTTATGTGGAGTGTGGGTGAATTAGCCCGCATAAGCATTGAGGGATATGTTATCGGTGACGAGCAAAATTTTATCGATTTCATTAAAAGTTTGGGTGAAATCGAAATAAATATAACCGATAAGGTAACCTATACACATAGAGGTATTCCGATTATTATCGAAGAGGGTGTGCAGAAGCTTTCGGCGGATATAATGCTTAAATATTTCGTTTACCTTTGTGATAATTATGAAACTGTTACCGAAAAATTGGTTGAGGCCATGATAATATACGGTAAAAAAATGTTTGACAGCACCGAGGACAGTGTTCTTGATGACAGCTTCGGTAAAATGCTCAGATATTTCAACACGGATATTTCTGTGGTTGACTTTACAAATTACCGTAAGGCAGTCAAAAATCTGGCTTCGTCGAAAAATCATGTGGAAATTATTATTGAAGCCGATCCTTCAAATCTCAAATAACTATTGACAAAAATCATTTTACAGTGTTATAATCACCGTGACAAAAGAATATTACCGGGGGTGCTGATGACAATCGGCTGAGATTATACCCATAACCTGATGCGGATAATACCGACGTAGGGAGAGTAAAGATAAATTTTCAGTACCACCGTTTTTTCGGTGGTATTTTTGTTTCTTGCCGGCAGAAACAAAAGGTCTTTTTAAGTCAGTCCTGAATATTCTTATGTTAAATATTAAAGTACAAAGGAGATAAAACTATGACTGTAAGTGCGGCTATTCAAATTTTACCGAAAACTGAGAACGATGAGGAGCTTATCCGTATTGTAGACGAGGTGATTGCATATATTGCATCACAGGGCTTAAATTATTATGTAGGACCCTTTGAAACGACAGTGGAGGGGGAAGATTACGGACAGATTATGGATATAATTTCCGAGTGCAGCAGGGTTGCAATAAAAGCCGGAGCACCGGAGGTTTCCGCTTATATAAAAACTGTCTGGAAACCGGAAGGCGGTGTGCTTACCATTGACAAAAAAGTTTCAAAGCATCATAAGTAAGTTTACTCCCGCAATTTCGCTTACCGTTATATGTCTTTTGTGGCTGGCGGTAAGCGAGGGCGAGCTTATACCGAATTATATGCTTCCTTCACCGGTTGAGGTGGTAAAGGCTTTCATCAGTGAATTTCCTATTCTTGCGGCCCATTCAGCCGTAACATTACAGGAGGCGGTTTACGGACTGTTGCTCGGTACGGCTCTCGGCTTTGCTTTTGCGGTGCTGATGGACAGATTTAATTTCCTTTATAAGGCACTGTATCCCATTTTGGTCGTAAGCCAGACTATACCTACTATAGCTATAGCTCCGGTGCTTGTTTTATGGATGGGCTTTTCCATGGCACCCAAAATTACTTTGGTGGTCATTACCACTTTCTTTCCCATAACCGTATCTCTTTTGGACGGCTTTAAAAGTGTTTCTGACGATGAAATTAATCTTCTCAGGAGTATGGGAGCAGGAAATATCAAAATTTTCCGGCATATCAAGCTTCCCGCAGCTTTGGAGCAGTTCTTTTCGGGACTCAAGGTTTCAGCCTCTTATGCCGTGGTAGGAGCCGTTATTTCTGAATGGCTCGGCGGCTTTGAAGGTTTGGGAGTATATATGACCAGAGTAAAAAAGGCCTATGCTTTCGATAAAATGTTCGCAGTTATACTTCTTATCTCCGCGGTTTCGCTTCTTCTTATGGGTGTGGTTGCTTTGCTTAAATGGTTGAGCATGCCCCATAAGAGAGGAAAAAACAAATAAAGAAAGAGATGATAAAAATGAAAAAAATATTTGCAGTATTGCTTACTCTCATACTTCTTTTTTCTCTTACAGCCTGTGGCGGAAAAGGGGACAAAAGTGTTACGGAGATAGTTCTCTGTCTTGATTGGACACCTAACACCAACCATACAGGCTTTTATGTAGCCGACTCTCTCGGCTATTATGAGGAAGAGGGTATAAAAATCAAAATTGTACAGCCTCCCGAAGACGGCGCAGAGCTTATGACCGCATCGGGTCAGGCACAGTTCGGAATTTCCTTTCAGGATTCATTGGCTGCTGCCTTTGCTTTGGACGAGCCTTTGGAAGTAACGTCAGTCGCTGCAGTTTTACAGCATAATACCTCCGGCATAATTTCCAGAAAGGGCGAGGGTATGGACACTCCGAAGGGAATGGAAAACCAAAGATATTCCACATGGAACAGTCCTATCGAGCTTAAAATGGTAGAGCATCTGATGAAAAAAAGCGGAGCAGATTATGGAAAGCTTGAGCTTATTCCCAGCGTGACCAATGAAGCCGAAGCACTCAGAAACGGCGATGCTGATGCCATATGGATTTACTATGGTTGGGCAGGAATCGCCTGTAAAAATGCGGGTGTTGATTTTGACTATTTTAATATGAAGGATATGGAAAAAACCTTTGATTATTACACTCCCGTTATTATCGGAAACAATGCTTTTCTGAATGAAAGCCCCGAAAAAGCGAAGGCGTTTTTACGTGCCACGGAAAAGGGCTACAGATATGCTGTTGAAAATCCGGAAGCAGCTGCCGACATTCTCATAAAGGGTGACACAACGGGCTCGCTCATTGGCAGTGAGGATTTGGTCACCGAAAGTCAGAAGTGGATGGCATCTCAGTATATTGCAGACAGTGAAAAGTGGGGATATATGGATCCGACAAGATGGAACGGCTTTTATAAGTGGCTTTATGAGGAAGGTCTTGTGGACAGAGATATTACGGATAAAGGTTTTACAAATAATTATTTAGGATGATTTCGTATGAGTTTACTGAGGGCAGAAAATATTACGGTCAGCTTTGAAAATGTCAGGATAATCGAGGATATTTCACTTTCTGTTGCTGAGGGAGAAACAGTTTCTCTTTTGGGCGTCAGCGGTGCAGGAAAGACAACTCTTTTCAATGTTTTGTCCGGTCTTTATGCTCCCGATGAGGGCAAAATTTACTTTGACGGCGAAGACATAACGGGCAAAGCCGGAAAAATCAGCTATATGCTTCAAAAAGATTTATTGCTGCCCCATAAAAAGGTTATCGATAACGCTGCACTTCCGCTCGTTATCAGGGGAATGGCAAAAAAAGAGGCGAGAGAAAAGGCGGAAAGCCATCTCAGGGAATTCGGACTCGAAGGAACCGGAAACAAATATCCTCATCAGCTTTCGGGCGGTATGAGACAGAGAGTGGCTTTTTTGAGGACATATCTTGCTTCGGAAAAGGCGGCACTTTTGGATGAGCCCTTCAGTGCATTGGACAGCATAACCAAAAGTGCGATTCACCGTTGGTTTTTATCCGTAATGAAAGAAATAAAGCTTTCGGTGCTTTTCGTCACCCACGATATCGATGAAGCAATTTTACTTTCCGACAGAGTTTTTCTTTTAACGGGAAAACCCGGAAAAATTACGGAAGAAATTATTATTGATCTGCCCGGTGAAAAATCAGAGCGAAATCCCATGAGCAGAGAATTTATCGCTTATAAGGAAGAGATAATCAGAAAAATTGGCATTATATGAAAGAGAAATAGGCTGTTTCAGTCAGAAACGGCCTATTATTTTATGAATTTTCTCTTAATCACTTGCAAAGAAACTGATTTCATAGTAAAATTAAAGAGCATATAAAATAATGTTTGAAAGGATTGATTTTATGAACAGTGCATACAAAGCATTTTCCAGAGTTTATCAGCAAACCTTCAGAGTGGCTATGTGCGCCTTTAACTGGGAAGAGCCCGAAATGCTTGAAGGCCCCGGTGCTATCCGCCGTCTTCCCGCATTTATCAAATCAAAGGGTCTCAAAAAGGTTCTCATTGTAACCGACAAAGGTCTCATGGGCATCGGTCTTCTTAATTCTCTTTTTGAAGAGATGGCAAAGGCAGGAGTTGACTATGTGGTTTATGACGGAACACAGCCAAACCCCTCCATCGAAAACATCGAGGACGCAAGAAAGCTTTATGTTGACAATGGTTGTGAAGGCGTTATCGCTTTCGGCGGCGGTTCTCCCATGGACTGTGCAAAGGCTGCCGCAGCGAGAGTATCTAACCCCAAAATTCCCGTAAAAAAGATGCGCGGTGTACTCAAGCTCGTACATAAGCTTCCCCCTCTTTTCGCCGTTCCTACCACAGCCGGTACAGGCTCCGAGACCACACTTGCCGCTGTTGTCACCGACACTGCAACTCACGAAAAGAATGCTATCAATGACCCCAGACTCCGTCCCAAGTACGCAGTACTTGACCCTGAGCTTACGGTAGGTCTTCCCCCCCACATCACCTCTACCACAGGTATGGATGCTCTCACACATGCTGTGGAGGCTTACATCGGTAAAAGCAACGTCAAATCAACCATCGACTATGCCGAAAAGGCAACTAAGATGATTTTTGAAAACATCGAAAAGGTTTACGAAAACGGCAAGGATGTTGAGGCAAGAAATGCGATGCTCAAAGCTTCCTTCTATGCAGGTCAGGCTTTCACCAGAGCTTATGTAGGTTATGTTCACGCTATCGCACATAATCTTGGCGGTCATTATAATGTACCTCACGGTTTGGCAAATGCCATTATTCTTCCTTACGTACTCGAATATTACGGCGAATCGGCTCACAAGCCTCTTGCAAAATTAGCAGTTATCGCAGGTGTCAAAACAAACGGCACAGACAAGGAAAAGGCAGAAGCCTTCATTGAGGCTATCAAAACACTCAATAAGAACATGAATATTCCCGACGGATTCGATATGATTCAGGAAAAGGATATTCCCGTAATCGTAAAAAGAGCCCTCAAGGAAGGCAATCCTCTTTATCCCGTACCGAAAATTATGGACGAAGCAGATTGCGAAGCAGTAATCAGAAAAATGATGAAATAAGAGACTTTGACGCTTAAAGTCCGAAAACTTTATGTAAAATAACAATGATTTATCCCCTTTCCTTGCCACCCGTCGGTGGCGTACGGAGAGGGGATTTTTTGTACTGCAAAAAAACAGCACCCCAATACGAGGTGCTGTAATTGTATGTATTATTTTATCAGAAGTTGAAAAGCTTTGCAAAGAGATTTTTAAAGAAATTAATAAGCTTCTGCCAGAAGTTAAGGGGAGCGGACTGATTGCTTTCGAGCTCTTCACCGTTAACCTCTGTGATGTTTCCGTTTGCATCCACTGAGAATATGAGATAAGAAATATGAGAAACTTCATCTTCAAAAAGTATACCGTAGTTACCGTCAGAAAGCTCGGTTATACATGAGTAAGCAAAGAAGTTTTTCCAAGGAATGTCTCTGCCGGGAAGATTGTAGGTAGAAACCCAATTGACGGAATTGTCGGGATTTACGAAACCAACCCTGATGACGCCGTCTGCTCTCTGAGAGTTATTTGAAGCGAAGGAGCCGATGACAGCTTTCTGACCACCGATTTCGGTACCAATAAATGAGCACATGCAGTTACCGTGTGCGGAAAGTGAAAGGTCCAAAACGAAATCTGTCCAACTGTGACCGCCGTCTGTGCTGTCTGCATAAGCTATGTAGTTACCCTTATTATGAGCATACAGACGGAGAACTCCGTTATTAAGCTCGACCATCTGGGATTCACTTACCTTACCTACCTGAATACCGCATACGGTTTCGGCACCTCGCTGCCAGGTAACACCGCCGTCGTCGGAATAGATAGTGCTGACGTTTTCAAATTCGTTCCAACCGAGGACACCGTTATCATATACCATAAAGATAATTCTTTCGGTGCCGTCCTCGAGGGTGGTTACGAAGCCTTTGCCGGGGCAAATGCCGAGGAAATATTCATTGTCATTTTTAACCTGACCGGTGATGATTTCGGGAGCACTCCATGTCTTACCGCCGTCATCACTTGTACGGAGCCAGAGATATGTGGTTTTGAAGCAACGGAGAACTGCATCAGCATAGAAAATATTCTGAGTAACAGTTTTGTCACTGCCGCGCTGCTTCATTGTGAGAGCTTTGCCGTTCTGATAAAGGTCGAATTCTTTGTCAACGCTGTAGGTTGTGGGTGTGCCGTCTGCGAGATTGATAACAGGGGCAAAGTCACCCTCAAAGTCACCGATGTAATATTCAAAGGAGCTGAGATTTGTGTTGCTGCCCTTTGTAAGAAGCATACGCTTTACACCGTCTATGGTAGTGTAGCCGGTGCCTTGCTTACATTTGAGATAACCGCAGCCTGCGGGCTGAGCATCCACTATCATAAAAATTCTGCCGTCTTTATTCTGTGTTATGGCAGTATCAATGAAGGAAGCACTTGAGACATCGGTGATGCCGTCAGCATAATCGTCGAAGTGATTTACAACATTGTATTCCCAATTTGTGTAGCCGTCAGGAGAAAAAGCTACCATGATGTCAATGTTATTGGGTGAATCCGTACCGTGGTCGTATCTCATATCAGCCGCAGCAATAACGGAGCCGTCATTGAGGGTGTAGAGAGAGGGGATACGGTATTCATTGCAGCCTAATGTTCCTCTGTCCAAAAATTGGTCATAGTCTGCCGCAAATGCTACTGTCGAAAGAGAGAAAAGCATAAGGACAGTAAGAATAATTGAAAGTGTTTTTTTCATTGTTATTCCTCCAAAATAATTATAGATATAATGATAATATCATTTGCAGGGGGTAAAAGTCAATAAATTATTAAGAAAAAATAAAAAAAGAAAGCTCATTACGATGAACTTTCTTTTTAAAGGTATTTATTTAAAGCTGTACAGGCAGATTTAACTATGTCGCTGATAATCATAAGCTGTGAAGCGTTACAGTCGGCAAGGTGTTTCGTTATTTCGTCAAGAATGGTATTTTTCGTGGCGGAGGTATTGTCGAAAAGGAGTGCATCGGAGCTGACCTGCAATGTCTCTGCTATTTTTACCAATACGGGAAGACTTAATTTGGTGTTTCCTGTTTCGATGTGGCTCATATGTGTTACGGAGATACCCGTTTTTTCGGCTAATTCTTCCTGAGAAAGTCCCATCGCCTTTCTGTATTTTCTTATTCTCTGCCCGATTTCGAAATAATTCATGAAATTTTACGCCCTTTTATATCAATTATACTTGAATTATAAAGGCAAATATGCTAAGATAAAATAAACTGTATAGACTAAATTATGTGCATATAGTTAAATTTAATTCAAGAAAGGTCTGAAATCATGAAAAAAGGAAAGAAATTTGTAAGCCTGTTTTTAGCAGTGCTGATGTTTTTGGGTGCCGTGCCCTTTACGAATACAGGCTTGAAGGCTGATGCTGCGGTGGGTAATGTCACGCATAGAGGTTGTGTGGATGGTGTTATTTATTGGGGGTTTGAAGACGGAACAGCGGAACCTCACGGTTTATGTGACGGATATCATCGTAATTCTCTTCAGGAACTTGTAAGGGTTCATGAAGTGCAAAAGGATATAAAGATTCAGAGCTCGGTTACGATCAGAGAAGACGGTGATCTTTTAAGTAATGTATACGGTACATTTAATGTTTATACTGTTGGCAGATATGCATTTCAGAATGAGGATATTAACACCGTGACAATTGAAAAGGGTGTAAGCGAAATTTCAGAGGGTGCTTTTAAAGGCTCTTCCGTGCAAAAAATATTAATACCTGAAACAGTTGAGAAAATTATACAGAAGGCATTTTCCGGATGTACTAAATTAACAACTTTAGGAATTGAAGATGGTAATGTGCCTCTTACTATAGGCTTTGAGGCTTTTAAAGATTGCAGCAGTTTGCAGGATATAACATTAAAAAGAGTAAAAAACATTGACAGATATGCTTTCGAAAATGTTAATATTAATAATCTAACCTTTGCGGAAAATGTTTACATTAGCGATGATGCGTTCAGTAAATGCAATATTGATAATGTTGTATTTGTTAAACAGGCAGATACAATTGCTTCTGCGTTCTCGTATTGTACGATTGGAAAGCTTGTGCTTCCGGAAAAAGCAAATTATGTTTCCACAGCTGTTTTTTATGATACGGAAATAAACGAAATGGTTATTCCTGTCGGAATGTCTGATGTAAGTGCATACTTGCCTGCAACACAGGGCGGAATGGGTTTTTCGTTAAATAAAATATCTGTAAAGGGAAATAATCTGTATTATACGGTTGTTGATGATGTTCTTTTCAATAAGGAAATGACAGAATTAATATATTATTCTCCGTCTAAAACAGATAAAACATACAAAATACCTGCCGGTGTTTCAGAAATTTCTGCAAAAGCATTTACCGGTTGCGATAACCTTGAAAAAATCATAATTTCTGACGGTGTACGCAGGATATGCAAAAATACTTTTTTCAAATGCAGCAATCTTAAACAGGTTGAATTGTCTGATAAACTCGAATATATTGAAAGCAGTGCGTTTAATTCCTGTCCGATTGAAAAGCTTTCGGTTTTACCGAAAAGTCTGAAGGAGGTTTCAGCCGGGGCTTTCAATGGACATTCGCTTACAGATGTATATTATGACGGCACAGAGGAAGAATGGAACAATATATCTTACTATGAGGAGTTCGATTTAGGCGACTCAGTATTTATTTACACATCCTTCTATCCTAATGTAACAATGCACTTTAACACTGTTACTCCCGAAGACCCTGATGTGCCTGATGAACCCGACCACACTCACAGCTTCACATCAGGAGTAGTGATAGATGCTACCTGTACGGATGACGGTATTATGTCCTTCCTTTGTAAATGCGGAAATAACTACACTGAAATTATTCCCGCTAAAGGTCATAAGGATTCAGACGGTGATTACAAATGCGACAATGACGGCTGTGATTATGAATTTGAAAAGCCGGCACCCTCTGACCCGTCAGAGAACTGTACCTGTAATTGTCACAAAACAGGCTTTATGGGCTTTATATGGAAAATACTCCGCATTTTCTATAAGCTCTTTAAAACTAACTCCGTATGTGCCTGCGGTGCGGCTCATTATTAATGTTACAGTTTAAACTTAACAGGTTACCTGCGGGTAGCCTGTTTTTTCTTTAATGTTGAAAATCCCGTAATTCTGTGCTACAATACCCTACAGAAAAACTTTAAAGGAGCCTTTTTATGTCAGATACAATTGCCGCCGTTTCCACTCCTCTTGCGGCGGGAGGCATAGGTGTTATCAGAATAAGCGGCGAAAAGGCCGCCGAAATTGCCGACAGGGTATTTAAAGCAACCTCAGGCAAAAGTCTCTCTTGTCTGAAAGGCTACAGAGCCGCCCACGGCAAGGTATATATGGACGGTCAGGTTATCGATGAAGCCGTGGCTCTGGTTTACCGTGCGCCGAAAAGCTATACGGGTGAGGACACGGTGGAAATTTCCTGTCACGGCGGTGTTTATGTGACGAAGCAGGTGCTCCGTGCCGTTCTTTCTGCCGGGGCAAGACCTGCCGATGCGGGCGAGTTTACCAAAAGAGCCTTTCTTAACGGAAAGATGGATCTGTCCGAGGCGGAGGCTGTTATGGGTCTTATCGGTGCACAGGGCGAAGGCTCGATGAGGGCGGCTTTAACTGCTCTTGACGGTGCTTTGTCACGTCAGATAGGTGAGTTTCGCAGTGTGCTCGTTTCCTCGGCGGCACATATGTCTGCCTGGGTAGATTATCCCGACGACGAAATCCCTGAACTCGATTTTGACTATCTTCGTGAAAGTCTTACCGAGGTTAAAGAAAAGCTCACTTCTCTTTTAGATAAATTCGATGCAGGCAAAGCTATTACCGAGGGTGTTGAAACTGCTATCGTCGGCAAGCCCAATGTAGGCAAATCTGCTCTCATGAATATGCTTTCGGGCTTCAGCCGTTCAATTGTTACGGATATTGCGGGAACAACGAGAGATGTTGTCGAAGAAACGGTCAGAGTGGGCAGTGTAATTTTGCGTTTGGCAGATACGGCGGGAATAAGAGAAAGCGACGATGTGGTGGAGAGTATAGGTGTTGACCTTGCCCGGACGAAAATCGAAAGAGCATCACTCATACTTGCTGTTTTCGACGGCTCTTCGGCACTCGACGAAAGTGATAAAGAAATTTTAGAGCTGTGCAGGGGCAGAGATGTAATCGGTATAGTTAACAAAACCGATTTGCCCTCACAGGCAGATGCGGAATATATAAAAAACGTTTTGCCCTATACGGTGTTTATCAGTGCCGCCACCCATGAGGGTGAACAGGAATTGACTGATATTATCGAAAGGGTGCTCGGAACCGACAGGGTTGACACCTCACAGGCGATGCTCGCCACGGAAAGACAAAGACAAAGCGCACAGGAGGCTCTCTCTGCCATAGACGAGGCTATAGAAGCTATAGAAATGGGAATAACCATGGATGCGGTCAATGTATGCATAGATAACGCCATCGAGGCACTTTTGTCTCTCACGGGTGAAAGAGCCAAAGAAAGCGTGGTCAACGAAGTTTTCGCACAGTTCTGTGTGGGTAAATAAGGTGGAAATATGAAAAAGATTGCTTTAATAACAGGTGCGTCGGGCGGTATCGGTCAGGCTATATGTGAGGCTTTGGCAAAAGACGGCTGTAATCTTGCCCTGCATTACTCATCCTCAGGCAAGATTGCCGAAGAACTCTGTGAAAGATTAAGCAGAGAATATAATATAGAGGCCATTTCTTTTAAAGCTGACTTTTCCGACGAAAATGCGGTAAAGGCATTAGCGGAAAAGGTGCTGTCCCGTTTCGGCAGAGCTGATATTTTAGTCAATAATGCGGGTATAGCCTATCAGACACTTTTTCAGCTTGCCGATGAAAGAAAAATCAAAGAGGTATTAGACATAAATCTTTTGTCTGCTCTTTCTCTGACAAAAGAAATTCTTCCCTCTATGATAAACAGTAAGTGGGGAAGAATTATAAATATTTCCTCTATGTGGGGTATAAGCGGTGCCTCCTGTGAGGTCCATTACAGTGCGGCTAAATCGGGACTTATCGGCTTTACCAAAGCCCTCGCCAAGGAAGTGGGCCCCAGCGGCATCACCGTAAACTGTGTTGCCCCCGGCTTTATCGACACGAAAATGAACGGTAATCTCGATGGAGAGGCTGTTCAAGAAATTATTGACTGTACGCCCGTGGGCAGAGCCGGAACAGGTGAGGATGTGGCAGAATTGGTCCGCTTCCTCGCAGGGGAAAAGGCAGAGTTCATCACGGGACAGGTTATTTCCGTTGACGGAGGATATGGCGTCTGAATTAATTCGGAATGCGGAATGCGAAATTCGGAATTGCGGGACAGGTTTTCGCTGAAAAAAATAATATTCCGCCAAATTAACAATGTATAGTTGTAGGGGCGACCATTGGTCGTCCGCTTTTTTTGCATTTTTTTGTGACCAAATCCCCTTGGTAATCGTTTTATTTATGAAAGGAGGTTTTTATGAACAAACGGGATCTCGAAAAAGAATTTGAAAGTAAATATAACGATTACGGAAATATGCTTTTTAAGATAGCGTACCTGTATACGGGAAATTCTGCTGATGCAGAGGATATTTTACAGGATGTTTTTATGAAGTATCTTTCAGGTAAATACCGTTTTAAGGATGAAGCTCACGAAAAGGCGTGGTTTATCAGAGTGACACAGAATAAAAGCCTTGATTATATAAAGAGATCATCCGCTAAAAATATATCACTTGAAGACATAGATTATGCCGTAGCGGATGACGGTGCAGAGTCAACGGATATTCTGCGAAAGGTTTTGGAATTACCCGAAAAATACAAATCCTGCGTAATTTTATATTACTATTATGATTACTCGGTAAAAGAAATTGCCAAAACGCTGAAAATCAGCGTATCTGCCGTAAAAATGCGTCTTAAACGAAGCAGAGAAATACTTAAACTTGAACTGGAGGATTATGTATGATGAATAAAAAAGATTTAAAGAAATCAATTGACCTTATCGAGCCTGACCCCTATATGGAAACAAGGCTGAAAGCAAAAAGTATACCGAAAAAAACACATTCGGGAGCCTTTGGTAAGGCTGTGGCGAGTGCAATTACCCTTTGCCTTGTGTTTGCTATGATTTTCGGTTTTAATCTGACCTCACCGGCAAACACTCCGACTACTTCGGAAAGTCAAGTAAGTCAGCAGGCAGTAAGACAGATAAACCCTTTCATTATGGTGGCAAGTGCCGTCGAAGATGAAAGTGAAAACGTCAAAAGGGAGTATAAAACCTTAAAGCTTAATGACACCTTTCCCTTTGCATATAAGGTTTCTTTTATCGATGTAAGAGGTATGAGTGAAAGCGAACGAACAGAAGCTGTTAATAAAGCTGATGAAATGCTTACTGACATTGCAGAAAACACTAAGTCTGAAGCTTTTGACTACGGAATAGGTTGTGTTCGTGGTGGATTTGAAAACATTATATTTATCGAAGTTTTGGCAAACAGCATTAAGTTGGATTTAGCAGGTAAAGAAGACATCAAATCCATAAATGTAAAGAATTCAAGTGAATGGGGATATGTGGAATATTATGACTGGAAGCTTATCGAGGCAGAACAGGAAAAAGGAAAAACAACATGGATTCCTCACGGAAAAGAAATAACTATAACAGCAGACCAGTATCATCAGGACAGCGGCGGCTTTCATTGGAAAAACTCTGACAAGCTCGACAACGCTATAAACGATAACCCCGATATTCCTTTATCAACCTTTACGGATACTATCACTTTCACCGTTGAATATAATGACGGCACCAAGGAAATAGGCGTAATTGATGTCTCCTTCGACGATGAAGGCAACGGAACATTCACTTTAATGGAATATAAAGAAGGATAATTTTTCCACTCCATAACAAAATCCCCACAGAGATTTATGGTTCTCTGTGGGGATTAATCATTTATTAAGCTAATGGGGCGGAATATCACTTTCTGTCATATTAAATCTAACCCGCGATTGCGAATTTCGCATTACGCATTCCGAATTAGTTACCGAACATCGCAAGCAGGAAGCCTGCCGCAACAGCTGAGCCGATAACACCTGCCACATTGGGACCCATAGCGTGCATAAGAAGGAAGTTTGTGGGATTGTACTTTCTTCCTTCGTTCTGTGCCACACGGGCGGCCATGGGAACAGCGGAAACGCCTGCGGCACCGATAAGAGGATTAACCTTGCCGCCGGTGATAATATAGAGCAGCTTACCTAAAAGAAGTCCGCCGACTGTTGAGAAGCAGAATGCCATAAGACCCAATGCTACTATTTTGAGAGTTTCAAGCTTGAGGAAGGTTGCACCGTTTGTGGTGGCACCGACAGTAAGACCGAGCAAAATTGTAACAATGTTCATAAGTGCATTCTGTGCTGTGTCGGAAAGTCTGTCAACTACACCGCACTCTTTGAAAAGATTACCGAGCATAAGCATACCTAAAAGGGGAGCAACGGAAGGAAGAATGAATGCACAGATAACGAGAACAACGACGGGGAAAACAATCTTTTCTGTTTTGCTTACCTTGCGCAGCTGCTTCATTTCAACCTTGCGTTCCTTTTCTGTTGTAAGAAGCTTCATAATGGGAGGCTGAATGAAGGGGATGAGAGCCATATAGGAGTAAGCGGCAACGGCGATGGGACCTAAAAGATGGCTTGCCAGCTTACCTGTAAGATAAATAGCTGTTGGGCCGTCAGCACCGCCGATGATTGCGATTGAAGCGGCTTCGTTGGGAGTAAAGCCGAGAAGAATGGCAACAACAAAGGCTACATAAATACCGAGCTGTGCCGCCGCACCGAGGAGAAGGGATACCGGGTTGGAAAGAAGGGGACCGAAGTCGGTCATACATCCGATGCCCAGGAAAATGAGACAGGGGAAAATACTTGATTTAACACCTGCATAAATAAGCCTTAAAACACCCGTATCATACCAATGTGCGCCTTCAACTATGTTTGAGGTATCCATAAGTCCCGTCGGGTCATCCATAAGACCTGCACCGGGAAGGTTGGCCAAAAGAATACCGAAGGCGATGGGAACGAGGAGAAGAGGCTCACACTTTTTGGCTATTGCGAAATACAAAAGAACGAAGGAAACGAGAATCATAACGAGATTTTGCCACAGAAAAACTCCGTCTGCCGTGAGTGCGGCAAAGCCCGATGCTTCCCAAAGTCCCATAAGAACATCTTTAATCATTTATTTTCGTCTCCTTTCTTTTCGTCTTCCATAAGCTTGATGGATTTGAAAGAGAGTCTTTCGAGAGAAAGACCCGTTTTTTCGGCAACTATCGCCATAATAACTGCGGCTTCCTTTTCGTTTGTGTTAATGAGCTCAACCTGACCTGCGGATGTACCCTTTGCCATGGGGGCAGCGGGAGCGGGTGCGGGTGTCTCTTCCTTTTCAGAGGAAGTCTTTGCCTCGATTGCTCTGATTGCCTTTGAAACCAAAATGATCAGACAGGCAATTACTGCGAGAATCACGATAACCGTTGCAATACCGATGAGAGAAACTGCCAAAGCCTCACTTAACGGCATTTTCATTGAAAGAATATTTGCTGAAAGCATAATATTACCTCCTGTAAAAGTTTTACTTTTAAAAAAGAGGCTGTCCGTAGAGGAAAGCCTCTTAAAATTTTATTTATCTTCTTTATCCTTTTTTTCGGGAAGATTATTAAGAGCATTTACGAAAACAACGATAACTGCGGTTACAACGAAAATGCCGAGCATACCCTTACCCATATAAGGAAGAGAGGCAAGGAAGGCTTCAAAATCTATTGCAAAATTCATATTCATTTACCTCCTTGTTCAGCTGAAAAATGTAAGTATAAGACCGCCGGCGATAACGGAAGCAATTTGGCCCGAAACATTAACACCGATGGAGTGCATAAGAAGGAAGTTCTGATTGTCCTCTTCCAAGCCGAGCTTATGAACGACACGGGCTGACATGGGGAAAGCAGAAATACCTGCTGCACCGATCATGGGGTTTATCTTTTTCTTTGAGAAAATATTCATAATCTTGGCGAGCATAACACCGGCGAAGGTGTCGAAAATGAAAGCAAAAAGACCGAGACCGATAATAAGTAAGGTATCCACGGTAAGAAATTCTTCTGCACGCATACGGGCAGAAATGGTGATGCCGAGGAATATGGTGACGAGATTTGCGAGCACCTTTTGTGCGGTTTCTGAAAGGGAGTTGAGAACGCCGCATTCACGGATAAGGTTACCGAACATAAGGAAGCCGATGAGGGCAACAGCGTCGGGAGCAACCAAACCCACGATAACCGTAACAACGATGGGGAAAAGAATCTTTGTCATTTTTGAGGGAGCTTTTCCGGCTGTGTTATCCATACGGATAAGACGTTCCTTTTTTGTGGTGCAGAGTTTGATGATGGGGGGCTGTACCAAGGGAACGAGAGCCATATATGAGTAGGCGGCAACCATAATTGCACCCACATATTTGGATTCAAGCTCCATGGAAACGGCGATGGCTGTGGGGCCGTCTGCGGCACCGATGATACCGATTGAGGCGGCATCTTTGATATCAAAGCCTAAAAGTGAAGCGAGACAGAGGGTAAAAAAGATACCGAACTGTGCTGCCGCACCGAAAAGCATAAGCTTCGGATTTGTAAGCAGAGGGGTGAAATCAATCATGGCACCGATACCGATGAAAAGAATAAGCGGCATAAGCTCACCGAATTCATTGTCTACACCGACTCTGAAAAGAACATCGATAATGTGTTTTGCGCCGGAATTGGGAAGGTTGATAAGAATGGCGCCGAAGCCCATGGGTAAAAGAAGGGAAGGCTCCATTTCTTTTTTTATGGCCAGGAAAATAAGCAAGGCACCGATAATCCACATCGCTATCTGCGGAAATGTAACGGTGGTAAAGTTTTCAAGTAACACGCCCATTTAACGCACCTCCGTCATCAGATAACAACAAGGATGTCGTCAGTATTTACTGTGGTGCCCTTTGAAACCAAAATTTGTTTAACGGTACCGTCACAGGGAGCGACGATGTCGTTTTCCATTTTCATAGCTTCCAAAACAATAAGAACATCGCCTGATTTTACAGCCTGTCCCACTGCTACGTTTACACCGAGAATGGTGCCGGGCATGGGAGAGGGGATGTTTGTGCCTGCTGCAGAGGGAGCTACAGGTGCTGCGGGTGCAGCTGCAGGAGCGGGAGCGGCCACAGGAGCCTGTACGGGAGCGGCGGCAGCGGCAGTAATATTTGTAACAACAGCTTCCTGCTCGGTTACTTCAACTTCGTAATTTTTTCCGTTTAAGTTTACAATGTATTTCATGATTATTTATCCTCCAGAAGTTTGATTGATTCAAATTTGAGTTTTTCGAGGGGTATTCCTGTTTTATCGGAAACGATAGCCATAATGACTGCTGCTTCCTTTTCCTCCACACCTGTGAGTATGGGACCTGTATAAACAGCGGGAGTAACTGCAGGTGCTGCGGGAGCCTGAACGGCCGCTTCAGCCACAGGGGCTTTTTTTTCGGCGATTGCTTTTGCCGCATAAACATAGACAACAAATGCGACAGCAAAAATCGAAACAGTAAGTGCGGGCAGGGGAAGACCTGTGGTAAACACAGCTGTCGGACCGTCAGCACCGCCGATAACACCGACAGATAAAAATAAATTCATCAAATTCATTTCAGTCTCTCCTTATGCTTCTCTGATGGTGTATTTAAAGGTGTTCTTTGCCTTTTCGTCACGCTTGTCAAAGAAAGCCTCTGCCTGAGTGGGGAAGGCGATATATGAAAGAACATCTTCGTCGCTCTTTGCCTTGGCGCCGATTTCAGCCTTTGCCTTTTCAAAGTAGGGCTCAAGAGTATCAGCAAAGCGGCAGGTAACGGGAGTTTCACCTGCGAGAATTTTTTCTGCAAGATCTTTGTTTACTTCACCGGGAGCTTTGCCGTAGAAGCCGAAGAAATAGTTTTTGATTTCTTTGGATATATTTTTGTATCTTTCGCCTGCGAGAACGTTTGATGTAGCCTGAACACCTACCATCTGGCTGAGAGGTGTTACGAGAGGAGGATAACCGAGATCTTTACGTACTCTGGGCACTTCTAAGAGAACCTCTTCAAATTTGTCAAGCTTGCCTGCAGCAGTAAGCTGGGCAACAAGGTTTGAAAGCATACCGCCGGGAACCTGATAAAGAAGAGCATCAGTGTCAGTGGCCAAAACGACGGGATTGAGCAAACCGCTTTCGAGTGCCTTGGCTCTTACGGGTTTGAAGAAATCGTTGATTTTCTTGAGAGAATCCATTTTTACATCGATTTCGTAGCCCTGTTGACCCAAAGCATAAACGAGAGTTTCCGTGGGGGGCTGTGATGTGCCGCCTGAGAAACAGGAAATGGCTGTGTCGATAACGTCTGCACCTGCCTCAACTGCCTTTTGGAGAGTGAGAGCACCGAGACCTGTGGTGGAGTGGGTATGAACGACAACGGGAAGCTTTACTTCGGCCTTGATGGCTTTTACGAGGTCGTAAGCCTCCTGGGGACTCATGATGCCTGCCATATCCTTGATGCATATGGAAAGCACACCCATTTTTTCCATATCCTTTGCGAGCTTTACGTAATTTTCGAGGTTATGAATGGGTGAAAGGGTGTAGCAGATTGTACCTGAGGGATGAGCCCCGCATTTAAGGGTTTCGTCCACTGCTACCTCGATGTTGCGAAGGTCATTGAGAGCGTCGAAAATACGGATGATATCGATGCCGTTTTCGACTGACTTTCTTACGAAGGCACGTACCACATCGTCGGGATAGTGCTTATAGCCCAAAAGGTTCTGTCCGCGAAGAAGCATCTGGAGCTTTGTGTTGGGACAAGCCTTACGGATTTTTCTGAGCCTTTCCCAAGGATCCTCATTAAGATAACGAAGACAGGAATCGAAGGTTGCACCGCCCCAACATTCGAGCGAGTAATAGCCTGCTTTATCAAGCTCGGCGAGAACGGGCTCAAATTCGTCAAAGCTCATTCTTGTGGCGATAAGGGATTGGTTTGCGTCACGAAGGACTGTTTCTGTGAATTGTACTTTCAAAATACCACCTCTGTTCTTTATTTTTGCCGCAAAAAGTTTTTGTTCTATTTTACAAATATTAATGCTTAATCAAAAATTTTGCTATTTTATATCATACAAAAAAACAAAAAAATTTTCAAGCATTTTCCGTTTTTTACTAAATCTTTAGTAGTTTGCTCATTTTTTACTCCTTTTATTTGCTTTTTTTATGAAAAAACATATATTCGTGAGAAAATCTGCACTATTATATTTGTAATAAATTTGTTATAATTACTTTCGTAAGTTTTAATAGGGTCATTTTATAATAAACCCGTACCACAGGAAAAGGAGAGTTTTTATGTATAAGATTCTGATTTGTGATGATGACGAAGCAATTGTCCGCTCCATAGAAATTTATCTCAAGGCAGAGGGTTATGATGTTTTGAAGGCATATAACGGCATGCAGGCTGTCAATTGTGCGGAAAAGGAAGAGGTACATTGCATCATTATGGATGTGATGATGCCTGTCCTCGACGGAATAAACGCTACGCTGAAAATCAGGGAAAAAAGCAACGTTCCTATCATTTTCCTTTCAGCCAAAAGTGAGGACACGGACAAAATTGCAGGTCTCGGCTTCGGCGGTGACGATTATGTGACGAAGCCCTTCAGCCCTTTAGAGCTGTGTGCGAGGGTTAAAAGTCAGATAAGAAGATATGTTTCTTTGGGTTCAGTGCCGATAAAAGAAAACGTCATTACCACCGGCGGTCTTTCTATTGACCTTGAAGCGAAAAAGGTCACTGTGGACGGTGAGGAGGTCAGACTTACCGCTACAGAATATAAGATTATGGAATATATGATGATTAATATGGATAAGACTCTTTCCTCGAATCAGATTTACGAAAATGTCTGGAATGAAAACGCCTTTTCCACGGAAAAAACCGTAACGGTACATATCAGAAGAATAAGAGAAAAAATAGAAATCGACACTAAAAACCCAAAATATATAAAGGTGGTGTGGGGAATTGGATACAGAATTGAAAAAATATAAAAGAGATACCATTAAAAGAGTTGCAGCCGTTCTGCTTTGCTTTCTCTGTTTAAGCGGAATAACCCGTCAGTTGCTTTCCTCTATTGATCAGGCAGAGAAGCAGAATCTGGTTTATGTTAATTTCAGCGATGCTCTTAATTATGATGTGTTAGGCATAGAAAGAGACGAATGGCAGTATACTACCTTCCGCAACGGTTATACTCTTCTTCTCGGCTTTCTCGAAACGAAAATGAATGAGTTCGGAGGCGGTACAGAAAAAGATTACAAAAAAAGACTGAAGGAATACGAAGAAAATCTTGATAAAGAGACGGACTTTTATAAGGACAGGGTAATTTACGGTGCAACAACTTCGTTTTCAGATTTTGCAAACCTTTACAATTCAGGAATAATATCTGTTGAGTCAATGTATGCTACCGAAAATGCGGATACTATGAGTTATGATAATGTTGAATACAGGTATTATGGGTTTGAGCATTCCAATTACCGCCATAGAAGCGGCACGGTAGAGGAGCCTGTTCTTCCTGTTTCGGTTGCTCAGCAATTCAAAAACATAACGTACGATAATGTTTTTTATAACGAAGAAGTCAGAATGATTTATGATGATGGCGGGGGAGTTATTGCCAGATATTATCCCGGCTATTATGCCTTTAAGGTAAACAGAGAGGAACTGAAAAAACAGCTCCTTTCATCCGGTGCAGTAAACAGCTATTATTCCTCCTATGAGAAATTTTATGAACAGTACCTTGAAAGTGAAAAGAGAATCGCAGAGCATGCAGGCTCTGTCAGATATTTCATCCGTGACAGTAAGGGCAATACCATTACTAACGTAAAGGGCTTCGGCGAAAAAACCAAGGTGCAGGACATAAAGAATTATTTCGGCAAGCTCGGAACCTATTCCTACAGTGAGGACGGAACCATATATCTGAATAACGGAATGTATTACAGTGATACCTATCTTGACTGGTTTACGGAAAGCGGCAGCTTTGCCTATCAGAAAGAGGAGTACACGGCAGTAACACATACTACTATGCCCGTAACAACAAACATTGTCACAGCACCCAATGCAGTTGCACCGACTGTGAATAACGGTGACGGAGTTTATACCAATGAATACGGCGATGCAGTAACCGTACCCGAAACCACGAGAGTGGCTGTTTCTCTCATCGAGCAGGAGAAGATAACCGCCCGTGACATGGAGTTTTATGTCGGCTTCGACAAAAACGCAGAGTACGAGACCTGCCATTTTGCCACAGTTAAAAGCAACATCGAAAAGGCAGCAGAAATCATAAGTGAATGTTTTTTCACCTTAGGAATATTCGGCACACTCCTTCTTATCTGCATTTTCTATCTTATCGCTATCACAGGTAAAAGAAAAGGCAGCAGAGAAATACATCTTTACAAAACAGACAAGGTCTTTCCCGAAATCAGAATAGCTGTTGACGGAGGTCTGGGCTTCCTTTGCGGTTGCGGAATTTACTGTTTACTTGATGTTTATATTGATTCGGCGATGAGAAGCTTTATCGGCTTATGTATGCTGGTATTAATTATACTGCTCTTTCTTATCTGTCTCGATCTTATTCTCTATCTTGCAAGACATATCAAAAATCGCAGTCTTTTAAAGAACATTTTCATCGTATGGCTTATAAGAAAGCTGATGAAATACGGTAAAAAAATCAAAGACTTCATAAACGGCAAGCTTCTTTATACTAAAGAGCTGAAAAAGACGGTTATTATCAGAACAGGTATAATGGTTGGCATCAATGTTATCATCGGAGGAGCAGCAGTATTATTCGGTATGGATGATGTTTGGGAACTGTGTCTTTTAATAATAGCGGCTCTGTTCCTTTTCGACCTGTTTATTATTTACAGAGGTCTGCGTTTTGTCGGCGGTGTGGATAAGCTCTTCACTGTTATCAAGGAAATGCACGAAGGCAATACGGATATTCACATAGAAAAAAATGCCCTTCCCGATTATCTCTATCTTCCCGCCGATAATTTACAGTGTCTTTCCGAAGGCATCAAAGCAGCAGTCGATGAAGCAGTTAAGCAGGAAAAGACAAAAACGGAGCTTATTACCAATGTTTCCCACGATCTGAAAACTCCTCTTACGAGCATAATAAATTATGTGGATTTGCTGAAAAAATGCGATATAACCGATGAGACCGCACTTTCATATCTTCAGGTGCTCAGCGAAAAAAGTGACAGATTAAAGGTGCTTATCGAGGATTTGGTTGAAGCATCGAAGGCATCGGCGGGTGCCTTATCCGTAGAGTTTGTCTGTGTAAGCTGCAGGGAGCTGATTAATCAGCTTGTAGGTGAATTTGAAGACAGCTTCACCGAAAAGAAACTCGATTTAATCCTTTCAATTCCCGAAAATGATGTAAGGATAAAGGCTGACAGCAAGCATATTTACAGAGTGATGGAAAACCTTTTCGTAAATGTCAGAAAATACGCTCTCGAAAATACCAGAGTATATATTACGGTTGCAGAAAAAGACGGAAAGGGTATTATCAATATCAAAAACATTTCCGCCGCACCTCTAAATATTAGTGCCGGTGAGCTGAAGGAACGCTTTGTACGCGGTGAACAGTCGAGAACTACCGAGGGCAACGGTCTGGGACTTTCCATAGCGGAAAATTTGTGTACTTTACAGAACGGCAGTCTCGGCATCGAAATAAGCGGTGATTTGTTCAGTGTTACGGTAGAAATGGAAAAGTACAGATAAACATATAGCATCCTCCAAAGAAAAATCCGTCCGTTTAAATTTGCGGACGGATTTTTCACATAAACTATTTATAAATGCGAAAAAATATGTTATTATAAACGCAGAAAGCTTAAGGAGGAAAAATTATGAGCGGAAAAACAGACCCTACAGCATTATTTAAAATTGGCTACGGACTTTATGTTCTTACGGTAAAGGACGGCGAAAAGGAAAACGGATGTATCGTTAACACAGTTTCTCAACTTACGAGCAATCCGTTAAGAGTTGCCGTTACGGTAAACAAGGATAATTATACTCACGAATTCATAAAAAAGACGGGCAAAATGAACGTCAATTGTCTCAGCACAGATGCTCCCTTCGGTATTTTCGAATGGTTCGGCTTCGTCAGCGGCAGAGATAAGGATAAAATGGACGGAATGAGTGTCAGCAGAAGTGAAAACGGTATCGCTTATCTGAATTTTTTCATCAACTCTTTCCTTTCTCTCGAAGTAGAGTCTGACGTGGAGTTTGAGACACATACCATGTTTATCTGTAAGGTTACCGAGGCAAAGGTGCTCAACGACAAAGAGAGCATGACCTATGCCTACTATCATGCCAATGTAAAGCCAAAGCCTGAGCCGAAGGAAAAGAAAGGCTATGTGTGTAAAATTTGCGGCTATGTTTATGAGGGCGAAGAGCTGCCCGAAGATTTTATCTGTCCTCTGTGTAAGCATCCGGCATCGGATTTTGAACCGATAAAGTAAAAAAATTTCTCTCCCGTTTTGCAAACAATTCGGGAGAGATTTTTTTACATCAGCATACTTACTATGGATGTCAGCAGATTTTCCGCCAAAAGAGCACCGAGAGCATAAAGAGGTGCGACACCGCCCTTTCGGAGCAGATATGCCATAGAATTTTTTTGGTTTTCAAATGCTGCAATCTCTTTGAGAGAGGAAACAGTGTATTTTTTATACAGATGGTTTGCCGCAAAGCCGGTTATGAGATTGAGCACAAACTGAATACCCATGAACATCATGACGGGTAAATACAAAGCCTCCAACTCCATAAGCATAGTGGCGGCATCGGATTCGTTTGTCACCTCGGCCAATTTTTCCATAAGAGGCATAGCCTTATTTGCAAAGTCCAGAAGAGCAGGAGTGGATATAATGGAAAGGCAAAGATTGGCGGTCATGAAAATGATACCGGGCTTTATCAGCTTTCTGTAAAAGAACCAATAGGGTGAAAAGAAAAATGCGGCGAAGTTAAAGGAAAGCTTTCTGCCGAAGTCAAACCTTTTGAATTTTTCGATATATTTCATGGCGGAGGAGCCGATGAAAGCACCCATAAGGTTTGTGTGAACGCCGCAGGTTTTGTCTTCTTTCGGGAAAGGACCGCCGAAGGAGAAATCTTCACCGTCGGGAGAGAAGCCTGAGGAAGAGGAGATAACATCGACGAGCTTTTCTTCGATGGCATCACGTGTGGGTGCTGTGTCGTTGAGGGGTGTGCCGTCATTTTCGAAACCTTCACCCTCTCCCAAAGTAAAGGGAGCTTTGTATTCGGGGATTTCGCTTTTTTGTGCGGGAGAAGATTGCTCTTTTTCTTTTTCTTCCAATTCGGCAGATGCATCCACCACATTATAGCCGAAAAGGGTGAATTTCATGGAGCATTGTTTGCATCGGTCGCTGCCTTCGGGGTTCCCGTAGCCGCAATTGGGACAGGGAATGGTTTTCGTTTTTTCCGGTACAGGAGCCGGAGAGCCGATTATATCCGCACCCGTCCATGTAAAACCTTCTGCGTGTTTGCGGGCATTTACGCAACCACCGTGATTTTTATAACATTCTCTGTGCTGAGGGGTGGCACATTCGGGGCATACGACGATGTCTTCGTTTTCGCCGAAAATTTTTCCGCAGCCGTCGCATATCTGATTTGTGTAGCGCATAGTGTGTCTCCTTTTATTTTTTATATCAATGATTATCCTTGCCTTCAAGCCATAAGCGGGGATTCGAATCAATATAACTCCAAGCATCAAGATAATCATTTTCAGTTCGTATGATGTGGTCGTGGTAGGAACGCTGAAAAATATTTTCCCCGACCTCTTTGTTGATCAATCTTTTCATTACTGAAACGGCACGGGGAACAAGGAAATTGGTAGGGGACGGCGCCCTCGACGTCCCGCAATAATCAGGGTTGTTTATTCTTAATAACAAATGTATATGGTCAGGCATAATTATATAATTGTCTATATTTACACCTTTCATATTTTTTGCAGACAAAATGTATTTTTCAACTATTTTACCTATATTTGTGAGTTGTAAAGATATATCGCCTGCCATCGGGACGTCGTGGGCGCCGTCCCCTACGGAAATATTGCATAATATTTTTTCTCTGTTTTTCGTGCACACGGTTATAAAATAGGCACCGTTACTGCTGTAGTCGTAATCTTTCAGTCGGATTGACTTTCTTTTAGGCAAATCCATGGCAGGTTATTCCTCGAACATATTAATTACCTTACATTTTAATCTTATTTTTATTTAAAAGCAACTATTTTTCATTATTTTATCCTTTGGAGGGAAAAATATTTTATTTTAATATTGCTCTTTAAAAATAAATGTGTATAATGTAAAAGGATAAATTTGTTTAAACTATATTTCAAGAGGTAGAATAAAGGTGAAACTTAAGATTTAATTAAAAATGCTGCATTTATTCTCTATATATAATTGAAAGGAAAAATGTTATGATTCAGTTTGAAGAATTAAGATTAAGATTAATGGAAAGCGAAAAGCCTTTGAGTGAGCTTGCTTCCGCATTGGGTTTGGAGGAAATGGCAAAGGAGGTTGCTGTACTCGAAGAACAGTCGGCTGCCGAAGATTTTTGGAACGATCTTGCCAATTCACAAAAGGTGCTTCAGAGGGTTGCTTCTCTTAAGGGAAAAATCAAAGGCTATGAGGACCTTAAGACGGCTTATGAGGATGCACTTGTTATGATTGAGCTTTCCGATGAAGAGGGCGACCTTGATTTGCTTCCCGAATGTCAGGCAAGTGTGGAGGCTGTCGAGGCTGAGCTCGAAAAGCAGACCTTGGCCACTCTCCTTTCCGGTGAATATGACAGCAAAAATGCCATTCTTACCTTCCATGCGGGTGCCGGCGGTACCGAAGCACAGGATTGGTGTCAGATGCTTTTCAGAATGTACGGCCAATGGGCAACCAAGCACGGCTTTAAATTCACCACCGTTGACTTCCTTGACGGTGACGAAGCAGGTCTCAAATCCGCCACCGTCGTTATCGAGGGTGAGAACGCTTACGGTTATCTGAAAAGCGAAATGGGTGTTCACCGTTTGGTGCGTGTTTCTCCCTTTGACTCTTCGGGCAGAAGACACACCTCCTTCGCTTCGCTTGAGGTTATGCCCGAAATCGACGACACCATCGAGGTTGACATCAGCCCCGACGACATCACTATGGAGGTTTACCGTGCATCCGGTGCCGGCGGACAAAAGGTTAACAAAACCTCCTCTGCCGTCCGTCTTATTCATAATCCCACAGGTATCGTTGTATGCTGCCAGGTGGAGCGCAGTCAGCATCAGAACAGAGAAGTATGTATGAGAATGCTCAAATCGAAGCTTATCGAAATCAAAGAAAGAGAGCATCTCGAAAAAATCGAGGATATCAAGGGCGAACAGAAGGAAATCGGTTGGGGCAGTCAGATACGTTCTTATGTGTTTATGCCCTACACGTTGGCAAAGGATCACAGAACAGGCTTTGAAATGGGCAACATAAATGCGGTTATGGACGGTGAAATAGACGGCTTCATAAACGCTTATCTTAAAAAGCAAAGCCTCGATGCACTCGGCGCGGAATAACAGTTATATAATTAATAAGGACAGGTTAAGTGTTTTACGCAGTTAACCTGTTTTTTTGTTCTGAGGGTACAGGTTCGCTGTACTGCGCACAGATGAACCCGGCCCCTCAGGACTTTTGATTATTGTATTTTTCAGAATCAGATGTTATAATCGGATCACAATTTGTAAACAGGTGGTGTAAAAATGCCCAGAATCGCACGGAGAAAAAGTGAGAGCTCAGTTTATCACATTATGTTAGTAGGAAATAATCATCAGCAGATATTTTTTGATGATGAAGATTATGAAAAATTTCTGTCTGTATTGGCAGAGTGCAGAAAAGTCAGCGGATATATTCTGTATGCATATTGTTTAATGGGGAACCACATACATCTCCTTTTGAAAGAAAAAGGTGAACCGGTCGGCATGATAATGAAGAGAATAACCAACAGATATGTGCATTGGTATAACCGCAAATATGACAGAGAAGGTCACCTGTTTCAGGGCAACTATAAAAGTGAATGTGTTGAAAATGAGAATTATTTTTTCACGGTAATAAGGTATATACATCAGAATCCTGTGAAAGCAGGGCTCTGTGCTGCGGCAGGAGAATATATTTACAGCAGCTTTAACGAATTTTTTTCTGATATTAAAGAAGAACAGACACAAGGGGCCGGGTTCACCTGTGCGAAGTACAGTGAGCCTGTACCCTTGTGTGCGGTAAAGTCAGTTTTTAAAATGATAGATAAAGACTGCCTTTATGAATATAATATAGCCGAAAATAAAGACGTTTGTCTTGAAGCCAATGCGGCTAAGCTGAGTGACGGCAAAGCGTTGGAGATTATTAAAAATATAACAAAGCTTGAAAATCCGGCTGATTTACAGAAGATGCCCGTGGATGTTCAGAAGGAATGTATAATAAATATGAGAAACGGCGGGTTATCCGTCCGTCAGATATGCAGGCTTACCGGTGTGAGCTTCGGCTTGGTGCGGAGCAGTATTTAGATACCGGCTCTGAGGGTACAGGTTCACTGTACTGCGCACAGATGAACCCGGCCCCTCAGGAGGTCACTGCGGTTGTGGTTGGATTTTTCCGCACCACAATTCCGCTGTCAAAATCCACAATAACCCGTTAATTTTTTCGTCACAAAAGCCAAATTTTTAATAATTATAAAAGTTTTCCTTTTCCGTTATTGACTTTGTTGATTTTTTAATGCTATACTGATACTAACTAAAAGTGACTCTTTATACCCTTTTGGGGATTTTGTGCGCCGAAAAACGGTCAGGTCAGGGGCTGTGGCGGTGAATTTTCAAAGGAAAAAGGGGTACACGGTGAATTTCGTTTTTATGGTTAATAAGCCATTTTATGAAATACATAAGTTAATTTTTATTAAGGAGGAAAATCTTAATGAAAAAGAAAATTAAAAAATCATTATCTTTATTTATGGCAGTAATGATGTTACTGTCCTGTTGGGTGTGGGTAGCACCCGAAAAGGCAGCTGCTGCCGGTCCCGAAGACGGTCAGTATTACCTTAAGTATGTTGTCTCCAACATTTCTGAAGCAGGCAACAATGATAAATGGTCAGGTAACACTATGACTATTAACTATATTAAAGCTGATGGTAACCCTGACTCCAAGACCATAAACCTTGATAAGAGTAAATATACATCAACTGGTACCAATAAAGTTATTTGGGAAGGTTATGTTGATGGCTTCCCAACAAGTGCCGGCTGGTATATGGAAATGGGTTCCAAAGCCTTTAATTCGGTTTATCTGAATGTAAGAGGTGCTTACATGCTTGTTGGTGCAGATGCAGCAAGCTGTACTCAAAGTATAACCTCAAGAGATAAAGACGGCGGTGCCGATAGCTTTAAATGGCAGCGAGATGCTATCGGTCAGGGTACGAATAGCGGCACCTTCACTATTAATGCGTTAGCTGAAAAATATCCCCAAATCACTACCATCAATAACGGTCCCGCAGCAACGGCAACAGTAACAATTCCAAAGATCAACACTGCTGCAGAAGATAAAAAGGTGTTCACAAACAATTTCTCAGTAAAGTGCTACGACCAGTACGGTGTAAGAATTGTAGACGGTACTGAACTCACGGAAAGTCTTGAGTACGGTATCAAAACAATCCAGAATGATGCTCTTGATTTAGATGCATCTTTCACCAAAGATGAAAAAGGTTTTTGGTACGAGAATGGTAATGTTTGGTACAATAAGTCTGCTCAGGAAATGATGCCCGGTAAAACAGACACAGAATATTTCCTTTATGCTCATTTCAACAGCAGCAGATATGGTGAGAAAAAACAGCTTCTTTCGACCATCACTCTCAAATACCCGACCTATACCGTAAGCGTTAATCAGCACGGCTCCGTTCCCAATATCGGTGCGAGCATGAGCATGAACGACGGTACGGCACAGACCGACACATGGGCATATACCGGTATTTATCAGTCGGTGGCACCCGCATATCCCACCGGTGCAGCCGAAAAGGAAGGCTATAGCTTCAAAGGCTTTTGGACCAAAGAGCAGCCCACCACAGGCGGAGCCGGCTACAACTCATATGAGGCCGATTTCGTCGTTCCCGTAAGCTCCGCAGATTTCGTTAACGTTTACGGCGGTAAAAAGGCTGACGAAGACGGCTATACTCCTTATGTGGAAAAAGACGGAAAGACCTATTACGATGCAGGTATCCAGTGGGATCCCACCAAAAACAGGGAAGTTCTCGAAGATGTTTCCTTCTACGGTTGGTGGAACGCAAAGGATGTAAGTGCCAAGTTCTATGATATCGACGGTACATATCTCGGCACACAGACAACCAAATACGGCAAAAAAGAAGCTGAGGGTTGGTATCCCAATCCCAAGGACGGATACACCTCCGGTGCATACGAATATAAAGGCTTCGCAAAGAAGTGGCGCGATATCACAGGTGCAGAGATTCCCGAAGGTGAATACACATTCGGCCCCCTCCCCTCTCTTTCACTTACTCCCATTTATGAAACAAAGACATATTCGGATAAGTACACCGTAAACTTCGTTGACCCCTCAATCGGCATAAACATCGACGGTAATAATCAGGATAACGGTATCGCCTCCGGCAGTTATGCATACAGACATATTCTTTCCGGTGCAAACATTCCCACCGTTTCCGTTCCCGCTCTCATCGCATACGATCCCGGTTATTCATATGAATTCTCGGGTTGGACTTCACTCAAGCCCGCAACAGGTAATTATCATGTTTTCGCAAAGGGTGACGAAACCTTCGCTGAAAATACTGACTGGGTTGTAAGAGAAGACGTAACATACTATGCTGTTTTCAGAAGCACGGTTAAAGAATATGCTGTCAGCTTCACTTATATCGATACCACAGGTACACAGGTAACAGAAATCAAATATGTACCCTACGGTTCAGCTATCGAAACCCCCGAAAATGTAAACAGAACATACGCTCAGGGCGGTTACGGTTACACTCTCGAAGGTTGGGATTATCTGCAGGCAGGTACCTATGCGACCGTAATGCTCGGTGCAGACGATACTCTCGTATTCAATAATGAAAACGTAGCTCTGTCAGACGACAACCTTAAGGGTAAAGAGCCCGAAAACCCCGTTGCATTTACGGCTAACTATGACGCCGGTAAGCCCACTCCCTACACCGTAACCTTTAAATATAAGGCTGCCGACGGTGCAGATAAGAGCATCACCGCACAGGTTTACCACGGCTCAAAGATTACTTCTCAGACAGTCAGCAGTCTCGATGCAGTTCCCGCACAGTACGATGACGGCACTGCACTTTACACCTTCTCCAACAAATGGATCGTTACCGAGGGTACAGCTGACAAAGCTGAATATACAAAGGACGAATTCACATCCTTCGCTCCCAAATCACACATCACCTTCGAAGCCGTTTACGGTGAAGGCGTACCCTTCTATACCGTAACATACACCGACGGTGAAAAGAATTACAGCGAAAGAATTCTCGCCGGTTCAACTCTTCCCGCATGGATGGTTCAGGACGGTACCGACGAAAACGGCGAACCCGTTATGAAGGAATATACACCTGCCAAAGCTGACTCTGAAACAGGTGAATATAAATTCGAAGGTTGGTTTGACGAAATGCAGACCGATGAAAGCTTCGAAGCAACAAACGGTACAAAGTACACAGTTGCAAGCGAAGTTAACAGTGACCTTGTTCTTTATCCTCAGTTCAAATTCTCTCCCTTCAAATATCAGATCAAATTTATGAACTTCGACGGCACAGTTCAGCTTGCTGCCGCAGAGGTTGAAGCAGGACAGAGCTTTGCTGATGCATTCTATTGGGCACAGAGAGCTGCACAGTCCAGACCCGCTGATGAAACCTATACATATACCTTCATCGGTTGGGATCAGCCCTATAACGAAGATAATCTTGTCTGCGAAGGCAAAGATGTAACCTTTACAGCACTTTACAGACCCGCATACAGATATTATAAGGCTTTCTGGTATAACAGTGCCGCAGAAATGACTGCTCCTCTCGCCACCACAAGCTATACCTATAACGGTGTGGTTTACGCTCCCTCCGTTGACCTTGAAATTCCTGAGGGTAAAATGTTTGACGGTTGGTATTATATGGACGGCGAAACCGAAAAAGCATATCAGAGAGGTATGAACATCACTGCTGATATGTCCTTCTATGCAAAGTATAAGGATGCTCCCGTTGCTTACACGATTACAGCAATTATCGACGGCAAATCAACCGAATATGAAATTGCCGAAGGCGGTAATGCCGAAGTAGTCGGCAGACCTCTCGACGGTTATGTTGATGAAAACAACCACAACAAGTTTGAAGGTTGGTTCACAAGTGCCGATTTTGCAGCAGGCACAGAGTTCGATCTCAGCGCAGTCGTTACAGGCGATAAAACAATCTATGCAAAATTCACCGTAACACCCCATAAAAAGGATCAGAGAGAGCTCGTTACCGCTCCCACATATTATACAAAGGGTAGCGAAAAGGTATGGTGCGCATGTAGTGCTTCTACAGCTGAAACAGCTGAAATCCCCATGCTCACAGATACAGTAGCTCCCACAGGTACCATCTACCTCGGTACTCAGGGCAAATGGAGCTCAACCGACGCTGTATTTGCAAAGGATGATACAAACAAATATTATGCAAATGCAGATACAGACCTTATCCTTACAATCAACGATACAGCAGGCTGTCCCGATGCAGGAACAGAAGGTCATACCTGTGTGGATTGCACTTATAATCCCGCCGGTACCGGTAAGGGTATCAAGATGATCCGTGCATTCGTTTCGAGCGATACCTTCACAGCTGAACAGGCTGAAGAAGCTTCAAAGCTTGCAGTTACAATTTTCACTGACGATACACAGGAGCTTAACAACACAGCTAACTATACAGTTAAGGTAAACGCATTCGAAGGCGTAACTCTCGTAGACGGTGAAGAATATATCATCTACTATTACGCAATCGATAAAGCAAACAATGTTCTCAATACAAACGTAAGAACTGCAAAGTTTGTTTACGATAACACCGCTCCTGCATTTACTGTTGAGGGTGAAAGCAACGCTGAAACAGCAACAATCAGCACCATCACTTACTGCGGTAAGGCTACAGTTACAGGTGTCGAAGTAGGCGCAAAGCTTACCGTAAACGGCGAAGAAGTGGCACTTACCACAACCTCAGCTGCAGGCACCGGTACTTACGTTATCGACGAAGCCGGCAACTATCTTATCACAGCTACCGATTTTGCAGGTAACACATTCTCCAAGAAAATCGTTGTTACCGACGGTCACGATGAAGTAACCACCGAAAAGGCTGCAACTTGTGACGAAGACGGTTACAAAAAGATAATCTGCGCAGTTTGCGGCAAGGTTATCAAAAACGAAACAATTAAATCCGAAGGCCACAAATACGGCGCAGAGGTAGTAGTTGAACCCACTTGTGACGAAGACGGCTATAGCGTAAAGACCTGCTCCGTCTGCGGAGATGAGGTTGTAACTCCCGGTGCAACAGCTGCCGGACATCAGCACGCAAAGGATGCCGAAGGCAACATCATTTATGAGGTTGTAACTCCCGCTACATGCAGCACAACAGGTAAGAAAATTTCTAACTGTACAGTCTGCGGCAAGGATACAATAACAGTGACTATCCCTGTAGATACCGTAAACGGTCACAGCTACGGCGCTGTCAAAGTTCTCAAAGCTACCTGTGATGCTGACGGTGAAGAGTATCAGACATGTAAGTATTGCTATGAAAAGAAGACAGTAAATGTCCTTCCCAAGCTCAACCATGTTGATACAGGCAGATATACCAAAATTACCACCGAAGCAACCTGTTACTCAGAAGGTGTCGAAACCACATACTGTAAGGCTTGTGACGTGGCTATGAGCACAGCTCCCGTTGCCAAAATCGCACATACACTCGTACTCGTAAGATACGACAAGGATACAGACAAGTCTGATGATTATCCCAACGGTTATATGCAGTATGAATGTATGGTTGAAGGCTGTGGACATACAGAGGGTAAAACAGCTATTGCCGCTAAGGCACAATACTCCGTAACCTTCAAGGGTGCCGGCGTAGACGGTGCTGATTTGGTTATCACCAAAACTGAAGGCGAAACCATCGCAGCTACTGCAGTAGCTGATCAGACAAAGGGAATGGATGACGAATATGAATACGAATTTGCCGGCTGGAAGGGTTCAGACGGTAAGGTTGTCAAACTTCCCATCACAGTAAGCAAAAACGAAACCTATACTGCTGAATTCACAGCTGTAAAGAGAATCTATACTCATACCTTCAAAGTCAATAAGGACGACGAAGCTGTATTTGCTACCATTATCGGTACATACGGTGCAGCTGATAAGAAGCCTACCCGTGAACCCGTAAAGGCAGAGGATGCAAATAATACCTATGAGTTTGCCGGATGGACAACAGTAGCAGGTAAGAAGGTAGACGATTATACGATGAAGGGTGACGCAACCTTCGTTGCAGAATTCACACCAATAGCCAAAACCTATAACGTAAACTTCTATGTCGGTAACGACCTTTACAAAAATGTAAAGGTTAAAGGCGGCGACACCGTAAGCGAACCCGCAGTTCCCACAAAGGATTCTGATGACAGCGTACATTACACCTTCGCAGGTTGGTACGCAGACGAAGCTTTCGAAAACGCATTCAGCTTCACTACAAAGATTACCGGCACAACCAGAGTATACGCTAAGTTCAATGCAGCAGATCACGTTTATAATACTGATGCAGAAGGCAATATCATCTATAAATCCGAAACACCTGCAACCTGTACAAAGGAAGGCGAAGGCGTTAAGGAATGTACAGTATGTCAGCATACATCGACTGATGTTCTTGCAAAGGCAGCTCACGATTATGAAACTCTTGAGGACGGCAGCCAGAAGTGTAAGGTTTGCGGTGATATCATCGCAGCAGAGGTTGCCAAAGTAACCGTTACCTTCGCTGAAAAGGTTGGTACTGCAGTCAAAGAGCTTAAAAAATACGAAGTTGCAGAAGGCAAAACAGTAGAATACACAGCTCTCGAAAAAGCTGACACTGCACAGTACGATTATGAATTCGTCAACTGGACTGATGCAGAAGGAAATGTTGTAAGCACCGAAGCTAAGCTCACAGTTACAGCCGGCGAAGAGGATGCAACATATACCGCTAATTACACTGCAGTTGTACGTGAATATTACGTATCTTATCTCGATGCAGATTACAATGTAATTCAGTCAACCAAGGTTGCCTACGGTACAGTTCTTCCCGCATTTACAGGTGAAGATCCCGTAAAGGCTCCCACAGATAACGACCATTATGAATTCGTTGGTTGGAGTGTGGCTGCAGGTACAGTAGTTAAGGGTCAGCTTGATATCACACCTAAATTCGATCCCATGACACATACATGGGGCGCAGACGGTGAAACAAGCACACCTCCCACATGTATCGCTCCCGGTACATCAAACAAAAAGTGTACCGTTTGCGGTAAGGAAGTTCCCAGCGCTACAACAAGCAAGCCCACAGGTCATAACTACAAGCTTGTTGACCATAAGGATGCCGGATACGGTGTAGACGGTTACGACAAGTATGTATGTCAGAATTCTTGGTGTACAGAAGAAGACGGCAAGTACAAGACAGATGTAATTCCCGCACTCACCTATAACAAGCTTACAGTAACCGTTAAGGACGGCGACAAGTTAGTATACGGTATCGCTGTTAAGCTTTATAAGGACGGTTCAATCGTAGATGCCAATGCCACAAACAAAGACGGCGTTGTAGTATTTGAAAACCTCGAAGACGGTAATTACGTTGTACAGCTTGACGGCGGCAAGAGTGAAAATGTGGCAGTCAATGCTGATGCAGCCGTAACAGTTAACCTCAAAGACGAAGCTTCCGGCGGCGGCGACAGCGGCTCACAGTCTGCTCCTTGCTCATGCTCATGTCACAGAAACGGCTTCTGGGGAATTCTCTTCAGATTCTTCCACACATTTATCTCCTGGTTCACAGGCAGAATAAATTGCTGCAGCAATCCTGACCCCAGATATTAATCCGGAACTGAAAGCATAATTTTGCGGCGACCTTCGGGTCGCCGCATTTAATTTTGAAAACCTTCAAAGATGAATTGTTGAAAAAAGGAAGCTTTTATTCTGAAATGTAAATATTTACAATATATAGTAACAAAAACAGTGTCAGTAACAAGATGCTGTTTTTGGCTTTTTTATACATAAAAATTACAGAAAAACAGCAGGTTTTATCTATATGTAAAACTGAACAAAATAAACTTTTCTTATATATGCAAATAGTAGAATAAAAAAAATATTAAAAAAAATATTGAAAAACTTGAGTTTAGATGTTATACTACCTATAGTTATAGGTGTCTCTATGGGCATTTTGCACCCTTTTTGCGGGTGAAAACGTCGGTATTATTATAGGGAATCCTATTTGTAATATATTCATTCTTTCATTTTTAAGGAGGAAAAAATTATGAAAGTTGGTAAAAAAGTACTAAGTACTCTGCTCGCTATCATTATGATAGTGTCCAGCGTTTCAGTGTGCTTCAGCGTTCTCGGTGCCGAAGCGTCAATTGAATCGCTGATGAGCCAAATCGAACTTCATCATGCAAGTTTGATTGACCTCATCGAGGAAGCAGCAAAAGATGACCTTACGGAAGAGGAAGCCGCTGAGGCTGCCAAAAAAGTCATCTCTTCAGCAGGTACAAACGAATGGGCGGTTGAACGTGACACGGCGACATCATCGTGGCACTGGGTAACCTATGCCTACGCAGAGGCCGCTAAGGGCGTCGTAGGCGGTAATGTAGATACATTTGCTGATATCTACAATGCTATCAAGGGCAAAATCGAGGCCGAACTTGATGCAAGTACCACAGGCCGTATGCCTCTTGCACGTTACGATGAAATTCTGAAGGTATTTGCTTTCGGTGAAGATACTGATGCAAATGCTGCAGATACCGTCTATCTTTCAGGCGGTGAAGTATCCGTTGATATCAAAGCGGGCTTCAATATTCTTCAGTATAAGGACGGCGGTTACACCACCATTCCCGAAGATACTAAGGATCTTGAGCTTTACAAAGGTGTACTTAAAGTGCAGAAGGTGTCAAACGGTACTACATACGGTATCACCGCTGACAGTATTGCATTCGACTCCATCACTCAGGATGCCGAGTCTATTGCAGGTGCTCTTATCGAAGTTAAATCCACCATCGCAGCATTTATCAGCCTTGCTGATGAATGGTTCGGACTCAACTTCTCCGCTATGAATACAGAAGAGCTTACCGCTAAGGTTTTCGATATCGCTGAAAATATTCAGTCATTCGAAAAATCCATCACAACTGCAGGTATTTCCAGTGCTGAAGAAATCTGGGATAACTTCGTTATGCCCGAATTAAACGTTAAAAAGACATGGAAAGACGTTCAGAACTGGTACTCAGTTGAAGTTCTCAGCTATGTTGCTCCTGCATATGCCAAAGTATATCAGGATAAGTTTGAAGAGCTTTTTGCCAGAGCAAACGGTGAAGACACAGGCGTTGCTCTCCTTCAGACATATAACGAAATCAGCTTCGAGATCGAAAATCTCAAAAAGACACAGGTTTACAACGGTAAACAGAACATCGAATATTTCAATAACATCGTAGCCGCTTTCGAAAACAAAGAAGGCTATGCCGGCGAAGCATACTACAATAATGTTCTCAACCGTCTCTCAAAGCTCGGTAATAAGCTTGCAGAAACCTATGCTCAGGAAAATTATGTTGATTTTGTAAATCAGTTCAAAATGATTCTTGACACTGCCAAAACAAAGCATTCTCTTCGTACTCCCGAAGAGTCAGAGGCTTGCGGTCACGTTTGGGAAAAATGTGACGGTAACTGCGGCAAAACATGCCCCGGCAGCGGCAAGGTTACAGTTGATGCAGACGGTACAGTAAAGGGTCACGAATTCCTCGGCACAGATGCTAACGGAAATGAAGTGACATATATTTGTACAGAGACAGCTGCACACTGCGTTCATCATGACTATAATCAGGCTGAAGCATTTGTATTGGAAGCAACCGAGACAATCGCAATTTTCAATACCTATGTATTCCCCTATATCACTGACTCTACAGGAGCCATCGTATGGTCATACCTTAAAAACCTTGACGACAATGCTGTAGCATCAGGTGCTTTACAGCAGGGCGAAGGTATCTCTCTTGACGACGAAGGTAACTGGAACAAATTCGTTTCTCAGTACAATGTATACAGTCTTAATGTAGGCGGTAAAGAATACATTGATGCCAAGGTTGCTATGGATGCTGTTATCAACGGCGTTAACCAGGCTATCCTCGGCGGCGCTACCTACAATATCATCCAGGATCTTTATAACTCTATGCTCGATGCAGGTTATAAGAAGTGCTCAGAGGTTGCCAACGATGCAGCAACCGCAGACCTCTTCAAGGGTATTTTCGGTGAAGAGGGTATGCAGCCTTATGATGATTTCATCAAAGATTTAAAGAGACGTGCCGCTAACCGTATCTATGATCTTTCACAGCGTGTTTACGATTATTACATAGAAGGCGGAAGCTCAGTTTCTTATTGGAACTTCGAAATCATTATCCTTGCTTATAACGCTATCGTTGCTGAAGCTACCCCCGCTCAGCTCGGTCAGTTCCTCAGAGCCGAGCCCGCATATAATCCCGACGATTATGCAGAAGAGGGTCTCACAGCACGTACACTCGAAGAAGTAACCGAAAGATATAACAGCATCGCTGAACCTCTTCCCGGTGAATCGACGTCCGTCGTTACACAGGCTAACGAATTCAAAATTGCTCTTGAAACTCTCAGAAAGACCGGCGGTAACGATGTAAGTATCCGTAAGTGGCTTTTCTCAAAGGGTAACATTCAGGGTGCTCCCGGTCAGGGTGACAGCGGAACGGTTGACACCAACCGCGTATGGAAAAAGGCTCCCGACTCAGCAATGAGCTATGCCAAAATCCAGGAGCTCATCGATGAGGTTGGTCTTGTAGGCACAGCTAAGGCTGAAGCTCTTGTTGATGACCTTATCACAAAGCTTGACTCAATCCTTATTTCAGAGGATATGGGTTCACTTCTTGGCGGTCTTCTTTTCGGTGAAAAGCATAAGACCAAAACAAACAAAACAACAGGTGCCGTAACCTACGGTTATTTCGGTTACACCACTCAGTCAGACGACAGTGCTGTTGTTTTCTATAACGCTGACGCTAACCTTGCTTCCGATACTGCTAAGACAGTAAACGGCAAAGTATACCAGAAAATCAAGGCTATGACCAACCCCCTCGGCTATTGGGAAAAGGCATATACCTTCCAGGGCGAAACCAAAAAGGTTGGTCAGGAATGTAAGGACCTTAAAGAATTCCTTGCTGCTATGATCATCAACTATCTCTATAGCGGTGAGCTTGCAACCACCCTCTTCAAAGCTCTTAACGACATGGTAGGTCCCATGCTTTACGATATGTCAGGTAACATGGACCTCGTAGTTGAAAAGGGCACCAACGGTTGGTTCTTCCCCGCATTCCTTCGTTGTACACTCGCATGTATGCCCTGGATGTACACTGAAAACTCATCCTACGGCGCCGATGACCATAACGGTGTTCAGTTCCGTCAATGGTTCGACGGTTCATTCAGTGACGACTTCAAAGCTGCTAACGCTCCTGAAGGTGCTCCTGCTAAGGACGGTTGGCCCAACTATTCAAATACATCTGACTCCACAAGAAGTATCCTTTGGGTTGCTGATCAGGCTCCTATTTACAATCCCAAAAACGATAACTCCCTTAAGAGAGCTTATTGGGCTGAAAAGACCACTATCGTAAACGTTAGTGAACACAAAGGTACCTTCAACGGTGTTCCTCAGTCAGCTTGGGATCAGCTCGACAGTAACGGCACATGGCAGGTTACTGACTGGGATAGCCTTTACAAGGCACTTGCTTCTTCCACAGCAGGTTACCACGCTCTTCTCGGCGGTCTTATCGCCGGTGACCGTTCAACATGGTCACTGAAGGCAAAGGTTCTCGGTATCACTCCCTCCGGTACCATCCAGTTCTATGCACCCGACGGTGATGATACCGTTTATGACGCAGTTCTTATTCCTCTTTATGAACTTCTCGGTATCCCCGCATACAACGCCGACGGTACCGCAGCTGAAAAACACGGTTACCATCCCGCATCAACCATCGTAGCCGACTGTAAGGTTCAGGGTAAGCTTTCAGATGAAACAAACTATATCCAGAACTACGGTTATAACGTATTCTATCATCTTCTTGATCCTCTTGTATATTGGCTCGAAAATACTCTTCTTAATAATCCCATCGGTACAATTCTTGACCTTCTTCCCAACCTTGCAGCTGCTATCGAATATAATCAGCTCCGCGAAAAGCTCAGCTACATCAACCTCTTCTATTACTATGAAGTTGACGTTGTCCTTACCAAGGTTAAGGGCCAGGGCAGAATTGACCTTTCCAAGCCCACAATTCTTCCTCTTATCGATAACTTAGGCGTTGATCTTACAAACGGCTTCTCAGGACTTCTTAAATCGCTGACGAAGATTCAGTCAACTACGGACGGACCGGCGTGGTCGAAGGATGAAAACGGTAACGATAAAACACCCATCGCCGCCGACGGAGATCCCGGTGTCAAAAATCTGACAGGATATCTGACGGTAATCGATACTGTGGACGAAAACGGCAATCATCTTGCCGACGGTAGCGGTAAACCCGTTTACTACGATCTTGTTAACGGTCGCTTCAAGAATCCGTCAACAGAGGTTCCTGCTGCAGACAGCGACAGAACAACAATGAATGTTGCCTACCAGGATAAGGACGGTAATTATTGGCTTGCTCCCGGTAAGTTGGCACCCGTACTCTTCGGTCTCGGCGGAGATAAGATCTTCGACCTGTTCACAAAGGACGGCAAGGGTCTTTCACTGAATGTTACTATTCCCGTTAACCGTCTTATGTCCATGTGCTCCGCAACATATAAGGCAGTTGCCGGTATCCGTGAAACACACCATATTTATCATCTTACAGCTGACCGTTCAGACGTACTTATGGTACTTCTCCGCTGGATTTTGGATGACGGTCTTCTGACCACTCTTGCACCTCTCTTCGGTGACGGTGCCGCCAATATCCTCGGTGCTCTCGACGGTATGGCTCAGCCTATCGTAGGTATTCTCGTTTCACTTATCAACGAATACCAGATTGACCTTTACAATTATCTCAATACATTCACAGAAGAAGATGCTGACGGAAATTATCTTCCTTGGGCAAACAAGGAAGGCAACACCGCAGGTAAAGCCGGAACCGATTACTTCGTTCTCGGCAGATATCTCACCGAATCAGCAGGCAGCATCGATAAGGTAAACACAGCAATCAAAAATGTTGATAACCTTATTCCGAAAATTCTTCCCACAGTGCTTGATATTGTTCTTCCCATGCTTGACGGCGTACTCGGTAAGCCTATAGCTCTTCTCGGACAGGAGCTCGACATCAGCTTCGTCAAAGATATTATTGAAGACAATAAGGATAAGGGCCTTTCAGCTATCGTTGGTGCAGTTGTTTCCGACAAGAGAGTTCTCCAGTTGGTTGTTGAGCTTCTCTTCAATCCCACTCAGGTTAAGAATGAGGAAACAGGCGCAATGGAAGAAAAGCCCGGTCTTCTTCCCGGAATTCTCGGCGGAGCAACCGTTGCCAAGCTTCTTCCCACACTCGCTAAGTTCGGCTTCGATGTAAGCCCTGCAGGCTTCTATACAAAGACAAACAGCTCCAACTTCAATAACCCCGGTATCGCAAAATGGCTTGAAGGTCAGTATAATGCAGCAGTAGCAGCAGGTAAGGCAACTTCACCCGAAGACCTCAGCTGGCTCGACGTTAAGGCTCCTGAAGCAGGCTATGATTGGTTCCAGGGTCAGACACTCAATACAACCGAACAGAAGGTAGATGCATTCTTCAAATTCATCACAGACCTTCTTTCACCCCTCAATCCCATTCTTTCACTCATTCTTTGCGGTGAAGATCTCACGTTCTTTGACAAACTTACACTTGAAGGTGCCAACGGTTACCAGTCAGGTATGGTTATGATTATTGAAGCTCTCGGTGTAGGCGGCGTTAAGATGCCGGATGCTAACAGTAGCTATTACACAGCTTCAATGTCAAATGCAAACTTTATGGAATATGTATTTGGCACAACTACACCTGAGGTAAACAAGGGTAACAACAGAAACTGGCAGGCAGTAAACTCACCTCTTACTCCGCTGTTCACAGCTATCCGAGCATTACTTGTAGGTGACCAGGCTACAGGTCTCACAGGTCTTCTTGACAGTCCTCTTACAGTGCTCCTCGAAAAGCTTCCGAACCTTGCATACTTCATGTACACATACTCCTATAATACAAGAGAAAAGGACGAAGCAGGTAATGATATAATCGCAAGAACATCTAACCTTGCACAGTCCATCAAAAACCTTGCAGGTGCAGTTCTCAAAATTCTCAATATTGTTGATCCTATCCTTGCAAAGCTTCTTGAGCTTGATATAGAAGCTCTTCTTGACGAAGTTCTCGATTTCGAAACAATGATCAATACAGCTCTTTCCAAGGCTCTTGCTGAGGAAGGTCTCGCTGACAACCAGATCGCAATCAATTCCTTCATCGACTTCGGCTCTATCGCAGTTCTCGGCGGTAACAGCACAACTTACACATCAAATGTAACTCCTCTTACCACCACAGGCGGTTATGGCGCAATGACACGCTTCGACGGTGTTGCAGGTCAGGTATTTGTGACTCTCGTTCGTTCAATTCTTACTGAAGATTTCCTCAAGCTCTTCGGTGATCTTGTAAAGAAATGGTATCAGAGCGGTGATGCAACAACTGAAGATTCTGCACGTGTGGCAGGCATTATCCAGGAACTCATCAACCGTTGTAAGACTCCCGCCATGAAGGACGGTAAATATGACGGTACAGCAGTAGATATTATTGTAGGTATCCTCGTTGACCTTTTCACAGACTACACACCCGGTGAGGGTAAGGATATGTTCTATGTAAGCATGGGTAAGGCTTTGGATAATGCTGAAGCTACTCTCGATGCTACAATGGAACTTTACGGTATCGAGCATAAGGGCTACGATTGGAACAGCGTAACCACAGACGAAAACGGTAACGTTCTCTTCAATGAAGCTGAAGTTAACGAAACTCTTGACAGTCTTGACCATGTTCTCCAGCAAGCTCTTCCCGATGTATTCAAAGTTCTTGCTTCCACAGGTACTCTCGACCTTTCATCACTCGGTGTTGAGCTTGGTGAAACAGAAAGTCTTTTTGATGTTCTTTCCACCATCGTAAGCGGCTTCGTATACAATGACAGCCTTGTAACCACAATTTATAATGCACTCGTCGGTATTTTCGGCGGCGGCATCGGTCAGTGGCTGCCCCTCGTTAAGGAAGCAGGCATCGACATTACTGCAGCTAACCTTTACAAAGAACTTGTTAAGGATAAGGCAGGTAACGCAGGCGCTATCGCATACATGTCTTACGGTCTTACCGTGACAGACGATGCAAAGGTTGACGGCGAAGATCTTACTTGGGAAATGATCAAGGAAGCTCACTCTGTTAACTCTTATAAGTATGACGAAAACGGCAACATCGTTATGAACGGTGATGCTCCTGCCATCGCTTACGCTCAGATTCAGGAAACCAAGGAAGTTACTGATGCTGAGAGCGGCGAAAATAAGACAGTATATGTTTATACTTATAAAGACGACGCAACAAAGACAGTTGAGCTTGACAAGGCAGGTCTTACAAAGACAATCATCGACGGTGCTGAAGTAGAAATCGAAGCAAAGATGATCGATGATACAGAGTCAGCCGCAACTGAAATGGTTGGTCTCTATACACAGAAAAAGAATGCTGAAGGTACTTACACCTACACATATAAGAATGATGACGGTGAAGAAGCTACCTACATTTCAGCAATCGCAAACCTCAAATCCTTCGCAGTCAAAACAGACGAAAAGGATGAGGAAACAGGCAAAGCAATTTATAAGAAGTATGCCCTCACCGCTGAATACGATGAAACCACCGCTAAGTGGTCCTTCGGCTTCAGCGCTGACGAAAAAGACTTCTATGCAAACATTAAAGTTCTCGTAAGAGCTCTTTGGGGCATCATCGCTCCTCTCGAACCCATCCTTGAAGCGATCTTCTTCGGTGCTGAGCTCGAAAAGGTAGGCAGCCCCAACGCAGCAATTAAGCTCTTTGACACTCTTAATATCGAAGGTATGGACGGTTATGAAGACACTATCCTTCCTCTCCTCAGAGGTTTCGGTTTGGATGCTCTTCTTACCTATCTTGACACTACTGTCGTAGACGGTACAACCTTACGTGATTCTCTCAATGCTAAGCGCGGCGAAAAGTTCCCCGGTGCAGCTCAGATTCCTGCTAACCTTGTTAAGGGTAACGCAGGCGCCAAACGTTCCTTCGGCGGTTGGGTTGATAAAGCAGGTAACGCAGTTCCCGCTGCATACAAAGATTTCACTTATGGTGCTAACTATTGGTTCGAACAGGAAGCTGCAGGTAACATCATTTGGGACGGCACCTTCGACATGGAACAGTTCCTCGTAGTTATCGTTAACTATGTATTCTTCTTTGTTGAAATTCTCGCTGAATATCCCATTGCAACTCTTACTCAGCTCCTTCCCACTCTTGCTTACTTCATCGTAGGCGACGGTCTCAGCGACGTTGTTGCTAACCTTCTTACATTCGTAACTGTATTTACCGACAGACTTGCTCCCGTTCTCGCTGTAGACGTTAACGGTATCGGTGCCGGTCTTATGGACTACCTCGGTACAAAGACATGGTACACCTTCCAGGAGAACTTCAGATTCTATGAAGTAGACGGCGTTAAGTATTATGACGAAATCACTTACGAAGAAGACGGTACTAAGGTTGTTACAACCAAGCCCGCTACAGAACTCGGTATTACTCTTACTGAATCTGCTATCTCCTTCGTTGCAAACATCAAGTTTGATATGGCAGGTCTCTATAAGAAGAGCGAACCCTATTTCAGAACAGTAACTGCCTTTATTGATGCTGATGTTGAAAACCAGGCTTGGGATATCATCAACGCTAACACAAACAGTGAAGGCGTAACAGATGAAGAAAAACTCGAAGAGGCAAGACAGCTCCGTTCAGCAGCTCTCAACGAATGGATCGAATCTCTTGCAGCTCTCGGTGATCCTTACGGCGCAAGCTATAAAGACTCCGCAGGCGTAACACATAACATTCCTTCCAAGTATCAGAACTATGTAAAGGTTGACGCCGCAAACGGTCAGCTCACAGTTTCAAAGGCTGACGTACTTATGTTCATCCTTGATTTCGTATTCGCTAATACCACACTCAAGGAAGTTCTCGGTGCAGTTCTCGGCTATGACATCACCGACGAAAACGGTTCAGATGCTGCGCTCCTTGACAATATTCTTACAGGCGTATTCCGTAATCCCGACGAAATCGTAGACCTTATTACCACACTCTTCAATGAATATACCGTAGCTGCATCCTCAAAGGTTGTGCTCAAGGCAATCGAAGAGTACCATTACAACTTCTATGATGATGACGGAAAGACCACATATGAAGATGTTACTGCTGACGGATGGAACGGTTCCATCATCGCACGTACAAAGACTGCCTATGCTATCGATAATCTCGATAAGCTTGTTGGTACAGTTCTTAACCTCTTCAAGGCTGACCTTACCAAGGAAGGCGCTCTTCTCCACGGTCTTGTTGACCCTGCAGATGACCTTACCCTTACAAACCTTGTAAACACTCTCCTTGAAGATAAACTCTTCACTGACGATATGATCAACGACCTTCTCGGTATGCTCGTAGGCTTACTCTCAGGCGGTCAGGTTGGCGATATCCTCAACATGATTTCCGATCTTCTTAAGAATGCCGCAGGTATCGACATCAGACCCGAAGCATTCAAGAATAACGAAATTCTTACAAGACTTATCGGCGATGCTAAGACATGGAGCGAAGTGGGCGAAGCTCATAAGCACTATGAATACAAGTATGCTACTCTCGTTCTTGACGAAGAAACAAACGAACTTGTAACAGCTACAAACGATAAGGGCGAAACCATCTATGCTTCTTACTTCGATCTGTCCGCTACAGCTACAACTGCAACAGTTGATGCTGATAATGACGGTGACGAAGATGATGTTGTAGCACTTATTCCCGTTTACAACCAGATTCAGAAAACTGAAAAGGTTGAAGACGATCCTGCAACAGAAGCAGACGAAGCAAAGACAATCTATTACTACTACTACAACACCGTTGAAGGTGACGAAACAGTAGAAAATATCGTTAAGCTTGATAAAGCTAACGAAACCAAGATTACACTTGCCGACGGTAAGGAACAGGCAATCTCTGCAAAGATGATTGACAATGAAGAATCACAGAAGACTGCTGTTAAGTTCAACGAGCAGTGGAATGTTCAGGATATGAACGACTTTATCGATGTTGTTTGGGATATCCTTTCACCCCTCTCACTCATCCTTGAAGTATTCCTTACAGGTGAAAACCTTACCCTCTACAATGAAATCACAATCCGCGGCTTTGACGGCTATGAAGGCGTAATCCTTCCCATCATCGAAGCACTCGGCGTTCCCGTACTCAAAAAGGCTGACGGTACAGCTTACCTTAACAGCTTCTATGAGAACCAGAGCGTATTCGAAGCAGCTGTTTACGGCGGCACAGGTATTGACAATGACGGTATCGATGTAATGTATCCCGACGCTGACAAGTCAATCCTTCTCAAATCAATCGTAAACGCACTCCTCGCTCTCGTTAACTCACTGTGCGAACGTCCCGTTTCAACCATCGCAACTATCCTTCCCTACCTTGCACGCTTCCTCGAAAGCAACGGTATCGACATCGTATTCGGTAACCTTCTTGCTCCCGTAACTGCTATCACCGACCTTATCAAGAACATTTATGATCTTGACCTTATGGGTATGGTTAAGGGTCTCCTTTACAATATCGCAAACAAGGCAGATGCTCCTGAAGCAGCAGAAACAGCAGCAGAATATGTTGACCAGAAGATCGACGAAGCGCAGGCTGCTAATGCAGCAGCAGGTGTAGCAATGGTTGCTGCAGAAGGTGATACACCTGCATTCGGTGAAACCAATTCAGGTATCGACTTCGATAAGCTCACATTTATGGATATTCTCTGGGATCTCATTCTTGGTATCAAGATCGAAATCGCAGGCAAAGATCCCATTGAGCTTTCAGACATCATCAACGATCAGCTCTTCGCAACTCTCGCATCCTGTGCATGGTATGACACAGAAGGCGACGGCGACGTAATGATCAAAAATCCCGTATTTGATACTGCGAACCTTGACAACAGCTATATCGAAAATAAAGAGCTGGCTAACACAGAATATTACGTAGACCGTGAAACTGTTCTTCTTACAGTTCTCGAATCTATCGTATTCCAGCCCGGTGTTCGTGATCTCCTTGCTACATTCGTAGATATGTTCAACTTCTCCGATGAATATCTCGCAGACGTTGAAGTAATCAAGGCAGATGGTTCACTTGACACCAATGCACTTCTCAGCGCACTTGTATACGGCGTATTCAATGATCCTCAGGCTATCGAGGCTCTCCTCATCAACCTGCTTTCATGGTACAATGTCGTATATGAAGATGCACGTGTAAATGCAACCGATTCAGAGCTTCCCGCAGTTGATTGGGAATCAACCGGTATTGACGAAGCTGAACTCGAAGCACTTCCCGCTCAGCTTGACAATCTCATTACAGCTCTTCTTCCTCTCGTTGGTGAGCTTCTTCCCGCACTCGGTGTAAACCTTAACATTAACCTTACAGGTGCATCTGTTAAGGAAGTTGTAGAAAACCTTCTTACTTCTCTCTTCGTAGACACAGAAGACAAAGCAGGTCTTGCTACTACTATCTTCACCGCACTTGTTAACCTCTTCGGTAAGGGCGACGGTCTCGACAGCATCCTCACTCTCGTTTATGAGCTTACAGGCGGCGTTGACGGCGGTATCAACCTTACACTCAAATACTTCAAAGAGCAGAACACAACTGTTGCTTCCGTATTTGCCGGATGCGACACTTGGGCTGATGCTTATGACAAGTACTACACCAAGGTTGCATTTGATGCTGAAAAGCACACAACCTATGCTGAAACCGACACAGAAAAGAAGAATCCCATCGTTGCTCCCAATGACGGCGAATTCCTCTATGCTGTAGACGAAAACGGCAATGTTGTAACTGAAGAAATCGACGGTGAAACAGTAAATGTTTACCAGTACGCTCTCCAGATTACAGGTACAAACAGCTTCGGTATCACAGACTTCGCCGGTGTGCTTGCACTCCTCGAAGATATCGTTGTTCCCTTCGTTCCCGTGCTTAAGCTTCTCATGCTCGAAGAAGGCGATCTCGTACTTCTCGACGGTATCACAGTTTCCGCCGGTGACGGTTACGACCGTTTCGTAATCCCCGTAGCTGAAGCTCTCGGTATCGAAATCGAAAAGGATAAGAATGCAGTTGCAGCAATCGCAACCGATGCTGAATTTGCATCATGGGTAATCGGCGGTATTCAGAAGCTTCTTGAAAAGGTTCTCAATGCTCCCGTACAGTTCATCATCGACCTTCTTCCCGAACTTGCATTCTTCATCACATCCGAAGGTCTTGCACAGGCTGTTGAACAGCTTCTCGCTCCCGTAATCACTCTCGTTGATATGGTTAACGCTGTTTCAGCCAAGGAAATGGCTATCGAAGGCAGAGATGAACCTCTCGTAGCTCTTGATGTATATGCATTCCTCGGCAACCTTCTCGGTGGTCTCGGTATTCCCGGACTTGAGAACGTAACAGACGTTAAGAGTATCGTTGATAACCTTCTCACTGAGGACGGTCTTATAGCACTCATCAAGGGTCTTGTTAAGGGTGTTGACCTTTCCTTCATCGACGGTATCTTTACAAAGATCGTTGAAAAGACAGTTGCAGTAGGCAACGTAGAAACCATGCGTTACTTCGGTGCTCAGACCAGCGGCGACACACGTTATGTCAAGGGTGTAGCTGCTACCAGAGCAAACACTGTTCTTCAGATTATCTCTGAACTCGTTCTCGCTGAAAACGGTCTCATCTTCGACATCCTCGAAGTTGCAAATGTTGACCTTGAAGATGAAAAGAACGCAACCATCAAGACAGTTATCGAAGGTATCACAGGCGACAACAGATACTGTGTACTTCAGGTACTTCTTAACTACTTCAACCACTATGATGTTGAAAACGATCTTCTCGAATATCTTTCATTCGAAGAGCTTACTTACGATTATGAAGCATATTCAGTTGATTCCAACCTTACAGCACGTAAAGTAAGACGTGCAATCAAGAAGCTCGATAAGGCTCTCCTTGCTCTTATTCCCGATCTTCTTCCGCTCCTTGAAAGTGTTGAATTCCTTAAGGGTGCTCTCAGCTCCGTTAAGGATGAAACCAACGGCTATACAGGTGTAACTCTTGCTAAGGTCCTTGAGTCTATCCTTGCTGACCTTGCAATCAAGGATGAAATGATGGATACTATCGCAGGCGCTCTCATCGGTGCTCTCGGTACAGGCAGTCTCGCAAATACTCTGAATACTGTTCTTCCCATCCTCAATGATCTCCTTGGCATCAACTTCACACCCGCTGAGGTTGCAGCAAATGCAGCAGACACAGCTCTTGCAGGCGTTATCAATACAGCTATCGTAGCTGCTGACCTTGAGGAAGGCGTTGCAGCTACATGGGCAGACGTTGCCGCTTACTACACAGATGCCGAAACAGGCAAGGTTGTAATTTCCGGCGTTGAATGGGGTATTGATGCAGCTGACGGCATCGACGGTAAGATCAATGCATTCATTGATGTTATCTGGGGTCTTGCATCAGAACTCGAACCCGTGCTCAACTTCCTCTTCAGAGGCGAATCCATCGAAATCAAGGGCAAGGCAGCAGATGCTCCCACAGCTCTCGAAATCAAGGGTGGCGAAGGCTACGAATATGCTCTTCTTCCTCTCCTTAAGGGTCTCGCAGCTGATCAGTTCGGCACTCTCAAAACAGCTGACGAATATATGGCAGCTAAGGGCAGTGTTGTAACACTCACAGCTATTACTGACGGTGTACTCAATGTAGTAAATGCACTTTGCAACTCACCCGTTGAATACATCCTCACTCTCGTTCCTTCACTCGCATACTTCATCGAGTCCAACGGTGTTGAAAAGCTTGTTACAAATCTCCTTTCACCCGTATTTGCACTCCTTGATGTTGCAGAACCCGCAGTAGGTGCTCTCCTTGATGAACTTCTCGGCGGTCTCCTCGGCGGTATCCTCGGTGACTTCATGCCTAACGGTGTAGGCGTAGCTACCGAATATGACCTCACTGCTACCACTACAGAAGACGGCAAGGATGCTTACAAGTATACTGATGCTGACGGTAAGGAAGTAGTTGTTGCAGCTGATAACAAAAACATCAACGCTGATAAGACAAAGATCACAGTCAAGACATTTACTCTCGACGAAATCGTTGCTAACATCGGCACATCAAAGAACCTTGTAAATATCATAAATGACCTTGTCGGCGGTCTCCTCTTCAAAGATAAGACAGACGCTGAAGGTAATCCCATAGATCTTCTTCCTGCTGACTTCTTCGAAAAGTATGTTGCTTATGCAGTAGAAATCGGCACAGAAGATAAGAACAAGACTTACTTCGAAGCTGAGGTTATGGCAAACGGCGGCGCATTCGGCGGTCTCGTTGGCGATAAGATCGCTATCGACTCCACCAAGTATGACGATTCCGTTCATAAGAACCACTACAAGCTTACAGGTAAGGTACGCAACGTTGTTAACACATTCACTGTTGACATCGCTGACTCACTTGTATTCCTTCTCGAAAATGTTCTCTCAGAAAATCTCCTCAATGCACTTATTGATGAGACAAGTATGTATGAGAAGAACGAAGACGGAACTCTCAACAAGGATAAGAAGACTCTTGTAGGCACACTTATCACAAACATCATCACACTCATTAACGGTGATGTTGCCGGTCTTACTCTTCTTGATGTAATCGTATCTCTCTTCGAAGGCTACGAAATCAAGTACTCAGAGTATAAGACAATTGCTGACTTTGAAATCGACCATACCGGTGATATCGCTGCCGGCGAGCTTCCCGGTAAGCTTGACACAATCATCAATGAAGCATTGCCTCTCGTTCTTACTCTCCTCGTTAAGGGTGAAGCAGAAGAAGGCTCAATCCTTGACATCATCAAGAAATCCGTTGTTAAGGATATCCCCGTTGATGAAAACAATGTTGAAACATCCACAAGAATCGAACTTCTTGTCGATGACATCATTAACGGCTTCGTAATCGAAGGCGACCTTGATGTGATGAACCTTATCGTAAATACTGTTGTTGACCTTCTCGGCGGCACAGAAATTATCGATACCGTTCTCGGCATGATCAAGATCGGCAACTACAAACTCACAGCAGCTGACTTCAAAGCATCTATCAATGCTCACTTCGCAGGCAAAGATAAGTATGCAACAGCAGTTGCAGCAATAAACGGCATCATCGGTGATGCAAAGACATGGGCAGAGGTTAAAGCTAACGCTGCTAAGAATGCTGACGGCAAGTGTGCTATCGAAGCAGAATGGGGCGTAACAAATCTTGATACTCTCCTTGATGCTATCATGGTTCTTGTTCAGCCTCTCACACCTGTTCTTCAGGTTCTCTTCCAGGGCAAGACTCTTACTCTCCTCTCCTCTAACGGCGTATATGCAGGCGACTTCGAAACTGTTTATAGCACAACAACAGGCGAAGGCACACCTGACGACGACAGAGAAGAAGAAATCGAATCCGGCGTAATTCTCGGCGACGGCTTTATCGAAATCCGCGGCTCAAAGGGTTACGAACAGGGCATCCTCGCTCTCGTTGATGCACTTGACCTCGATGTTGCAGACATCAAGTCTGTAGCTGAGTACAATGCATCCAATGACATCGAAGTTGTTCTCGGTGACATTCTTAAGGTCGTTCTCGCTCTCGTAGACGGCATCGCAGCAGGTCCCATCAGCTTCATCGCTGAACACCTTGCAGGTCTCCTCTACTTCGTAACAGCAGACAACATTTCAGTGCTTCTTGATAACATCATCGCACTTGTTTGGGGTCTCCTCGAAGTTGTTGAACCTATCACAGGTGAAACAGATGCATTTATCGAATCACTTCTTAAAGTGAACCTTGACAATTACACAACAATCGACGGTCTCCTTGACCTCATCAACGGTCTCCTCGAAGGCAAAATTGATCTCGTAATCACAGTTGACCTTCTTAAGGAGCTTATCGCTGAAATCGGTGAAGAAAAGACAGTTATCGGTATCTCCAAGACTCCTGTAACAGGTTCTGAGACATACTTCGTAAACGGTCTGCTCACCTTCGCTATCGATGAAATCCTTCCCATCTTCGCTACAGAAAATGAAAAGGATATCATTAATCAGGTTATCACATACCTCAGCGCTGACGGTGCTGTAGCAGGTGTAATCAACTTCCTTAACACTCTTACCACTAAGTATGTTGTTGAATTCTTCGCTATCGAAGAGCCCGAAGCAGCACTTAAGAAGATGGCTGTTAAGTATGCTACAGAGGCTAACGAAGCCGGTGAACGTCTTGTAACCAAGGCTGAAGCTGACAAGGCACTCGAAAACCTCGATGCACTCGTTGGTAAGATTCTTCCCATGGTTGGTCTCCTCGAAGAAAACGAAACTCTCACTGATTTCGTAGCAGGTCTCCTTCTCAATGACAAGATGGCTAACACCATCGTTGGTCTTCTTGCCGGTATATTCGGCGGTCTCAATGCTGACGTCATGAATATCATCAACATCGTTGGTGATGCTCTCGGCGAAGATGTTGACGTTACCGTTGAAACATATAAGAAGGATGCTGACATCGCAGGCTTCTTTGGTGACGCTACCACATGGGCAGAAGTAATCGAAATGTACACAGTTGATGTACCCGCTACTGAAACCACAGAAGCTACTACAAAGACTGAATACAACTATGCTTGGGGTCTTGACACTATGGTTGATGCTGACACTGATGATGACAAGTCACTTATCGACCTTAAGATCGAAAGATTCGTAGCTATCCTCACATCCTTCCTCGCTCCCGTTGACTTCGTTCTCGAAGTTCTCCTTGCAGGCGGTACATCTGATGGTAATGCAGAAAATGCAGACGCCATCAGCGCATTCAAGGAAATCAACATCATGGGCGGCAGCGGATATAACTACGCTATCATTCCTCTTATGGAAGCTCTCGGCGTACCCGCTGACATGATTAAGACTCAGTCTGAATATGAAGCAACCTTCGCAACTCAGGGCACACTCGGCTACATCCTTGAAACAGTTCTCAAGTATGTTGCAGGCGGTCTTGACAAGCCCGTTGACTTCGTTCTCAGCCTTCTCGGCAACCTTGCTTATACAATCAGCAAGGACGGCCTTACAACAATCGTTGGCAACCTTATCGCTCCCGTAAGCGCACTTCTCAAATCCATCGAAGGTGTTCTTCCTGTAGCTATCGTTATTGACCTTAACGGTATCTTTGACGAAACCAAGGAAATCCTCAACTTCAAGATGGGTGACGAGGTTGCAGCTAACGGCTACAATGTAGGTCTTACTCTTGACCTTAACGGCGCAACACTCGAAGATCTCGTTGATACAGTTATCGCTAAGTATGCTTCTGACCTCGGTCTTGTAATCGACCTCAGCTTCCGTGACATCGCAGCTGGTTCTGCTGTAATAAATGCAGACGGCAGCATCAAGTTCACAGATTCTAAGGTTAACGGAGACCTCACAGCTCCCGCTGTTTGGGATATCCTCCACGGCACATGGGGCAAGAACATCGAAGGCGATGCTGCAGATACCATCATCACTCTCCTTGATATGGTTCTCACAACTGAAAACATCAATGCTGTTCTCGGTCTCGTGCTTAAGGATAAAACTCTCGATGAAACCATCGACGGTATCATGGACGGTAAGCTCGGTGTTCTTAAGGACGTAGCTAACGAAGCTATCAACAATCCTTCACTTCTCGTTGATACAGTAATCAAAGTTCTCGCTGCTACAGATTACGAAGTAGAAAACCTTGCAGTTCTCTATGATACTCTCGCAGCTCAGCTTGAATACACCTACAGCACAGAAATGCCCAAGGCAAAGGTTGAGCTTGCTCTCAATAAGCTTGATGCAGTTCTTAACAACGCTATAGACGATGTATTCGTAATTCTTCAGGACCTTGACAATATGCCCGCTCTTGTAACTGAAATTGCAAACAGCGGTGCAACAGGCAATATCACAGAGCTTGTTGAATGGGTACTCGGTAAGTATGCATTCACTGACAGCCTCATGAACACTATCATTGGTGCTATCGTAGGTATCTTGGGCGGTATGGATGCCAATACATTCAATACCGTTAACGGTCTCCTTGATGACATCCTCGGCGTGAAGATTGATCTTGCAACCTTCGCTCAGGGTGAACATCTTGCCAAGTTCTTCGGCGAAGCTGAAACATGGGCAGAGGTAGTTGCAAACTACACCTCAGAAGGTGCAGAAAAGGCAGATTACTCATCTCACAAGTGGGGCTTCACATACACTGACGACGACAAGAAGGCAGACCTCTTCATCGATATCATCCTTGAAGTAGTTGCTCCTTTGAGCAAGGTTCTTGACTTCCTCTTCAGAGGTGAAAACGTAACAATTCTCATCGACGGTCTCCAGCTTAAGGGCGGCAACGGTTGGGCTAACGTAATCGTTCCTCTCGGTAAAGCTCTCGGAATGGATCTTGCAGTAGCTGATACAGCAGTAGGCTGCGTAGAATCACTTCTCAGAGAAGTACTCGCTCTCGTAGACAGAATCGGTGAACAACCCATCAATACAATCGTTGACATCGTAGCAGGTCTCTCATACTTCATCTCCTCAAACGGTGTTGAAGAAGCAGTCAACGGTATCCTCGCTCCCATCACAGGCTTCCTTTCACTCCTCAGCGCAGTTATTGATATGGACGATATCAATGCTCTTCTCAAGGGTCTCATCAATATGGACCTTGATGATATTGCAGGTATCGCAGGCACTAAGGGCGAAAAGCTTGTTCAGGGCGTAAACAACCTCATCAACGGTCTCGGCTTCATGGATGAAGCTACCGGAGATGTGACAACTCTCAACCTCCTTCCCGCAGACTTCTTCGTGAAGATTGCACAGTATGCTATCACATACTCTGAATCTGACGTTGTAACTCTCACAGAAGGTGAAGTAGGCTATGATTATCAGCCCGGTAAGAAGCACGTTAAGGAATTCGCAGTTGACGGTGCAGACGGTCTCATGTATGTACTTTCAACAGTATGCTCCGATGACTTCCTGAGAGCACTTGCAACCAAGCTCAACATCAACACAGAATCACCTGATCTTGTTGGTAAGATTATCCTTGGTCTCGCTGGTAAGCAGGACAGCATCGTTGATATTCTCGTAACTCTTCTTACAGATTACACTATCACTTATGTACCTTATGATCGTCAGGAAATCACTAAGGAGCCTGTAACTCATATCGCTCCTATGACTGAAGAAAGCCTCAACAAGGCTCTCACTGCTCTCGATGCTATCATTGCAGCAGTTGTTCCGATGTTCATTAAGGATAAGAACGGCAATAACGTAACATCACTCAAGGGACTTCTTACAGGTCTCCTCGGTGATCTCGATATTGCAAATCTCATTATGGGCGCTCTCGTTCCCGCACTTGCCGGTATCGATCTCAATACCATCGTAGGTTATGTGGAAGATCTTACAAACCTTAAGGGTCTTGATCTTAGCCCCGCAGCCTTTGCAAACGGACGCTTCGGCTCCAAGCTCAGCGAATTCATCGGTACTGCTACCACATGGGCAGAAGTACGTGACAATCGCTTCACAAAGGGCGAGGACGGTAAGTACACAATCAATGAATTCAATTGGAACCTTGAAATGAATAAGGGCTTCGACGGTCTCGTTAAGTTCATCTGCGACCTCGCAATGCCTCTTGATAAGGTACTTGAGCTTCTTCTTGTCGGTGAAAAGCTTATCGCAATTCCTGACAGCACGAAGGGCGATGTAGTTGCCGGCGAATACGATCACATCGAAATCGTTGGCGGCGAAGGCTATAACTACGCAATCATCCCGCTTCTCGAAGCTCTCGGTGCAGAAGCACTCAGCAAGGCTGATTATGTAGCTCTCGCTAAGGGTACAGCAGCAGTAGACGGCAAGGGTCACCTCTACCCGATCCTTGATGCTATCATCGATAAGGTAGACACTCTCCTTGACGCTCCCATTGCTACACTTCTTCCCATGCTTGCTAACCTTGTATACTTCATCGGTACAGACGGTGTTAATAACATCGCTGAAAACCTTCTCGCATTCGCTAACTATCTCCTTCTCAAGATTGATCCCGTATTCCATATCGGTGTTAAGGTTGATCTTGGTGCAGATACAATCTTCGAATTCGAGCTCGGCGATGAAGAAGGTAAGGATGTTCCTGCAGGCGTAAATATTAATGTTAATCCTACAGATCTTGTTAACCTTGTTAACGGTCTGCTTGAAGGTATCAAGATTAACGACAAGCCTCTCGGTATCAGACTTGATCTCAACTGGCTTGAAGTTGCAGCTCAGATGGCAGCAGCTGACGAAAACGGAATTGTCAAGATTCCTACAGCTCAGGTAAATGCAGACGGTACACCCGCTACATGGTACAATATCATCGGTGATGCTGAAGATACTTTCACAACTCTTATCAATACAATTCTCACAGAAGCAAATACACTTGCTATCGCAGATCTTGTATCCGGTCTTCTTGAAGGTGTAAACCTTGATGTTGAAGGACTTGATATTAAGGGTCTCGTAAATGACATCATCTACGAAAAGGATGGCATTAAGCAGCTTCTTGGTGCAGTTGTTCTCCTTCTCAGCGGTCAGTATACGATCGTAGACAATCCTGTAGCTTATAAGTTCCTCGGTGTACTTACAGCATTTGCAGGTGCAGACGCCGCTAAGGGTGAAACACTTAACGCTGCAATCAACAGACTTGATGCAATTATCACACGTGAAGCAGTAGAGCTTATTCCGATGTTTATCGCTGAAGATGCAACAGGCATCCTCAAAACACTCCGTGACGCTTGTGACGGCGTAACCGATCTCACCGGTATGATCGACAATCTCCTCAATGAGCTTCTCTTCACAGAAGATAATTTCGTAGCTCTTATCGATATCATCGTTAAGGCTATTGCCGGATTCCTTACTCCTGAGCTTTGCGGCACACTCAAGGAAATCCTCGGTCTTGACCTTGCTCCCGCAGCATTTGCAGCAGCAACTGAAAATCAGAAGGTTGTTGATTATGTAGACGGTGCAGCAACATGGGCAGACGTATGGGCTGTACGCGGTGCAGAAGATGACGACTTCACATGGGGTATCACATCTGATAACTTTGTAAAGAACGTTCTCTCACTTCTCAGACCTCTCAACGGTATCCTCGACTTCATCTTCGCAAACGGTTCTATCAAGCTCCTTCCCGAAGGTGACACAGCAGCTGTAACTCTTCCCGGCGGTAACGCTTACAATAAGGCACTTGTGCCTCTCTTCAAGGCTCTTGGCGTGGATCTCGCTGAAGCCGGCTCAACATCCGAAGGTCTTGATAACCTTGTTAAGGGTCTTATCGGACAGAACGGTCTCGTTGCTAAGCTTGGCGCAGCTCCTCTCAAAACTATCCTTGAACTCGTTGCAGGACTTTCCTATCTCCTTGCTAACGACAACCTTGAACCTATCGTTAAGAATCTCCTTGCTCCCGTATTCTCAATCCTTACACTCCTTGAACCCGTAATTTCAAGAGAGCAGATCGATACTATCCTCAAGTCATTCATTAAGATTGGCGGTAAGGAGTACGGTCTCACAGAGCTCCTTGCAATCGGCGGCAACGGCGGTGCAAACCTTGTAGAGCTTCTCAATGGTCTCATCGGCGGCATTAAGATTACGGACGAAGAAGGTAATGTAGTTGATACAATCAACCTTCTTCCCGCAGACTTCTTCGTAACTCTTTCCAAGTATGCAGTTGACGTAACAACTCCCGCTGATCCGGCAGTTGGCGACACTGTAACAGTATGGACTTACGATGCAGCTGAAACTCTCATGTATATCCTTGATACAGTATTCAGCGACAACTTCCTTAAGGTTCTTGCTAACATGATAGGCAAGGGTGAAGAGAACACCATCACAACCATTATCACCGGTTTGGCTGATAAGGAAATGTCTGTTGTTTCTCTCATCACAATGCTCCTTGACAAATACACAATAACTTATAATAAGATTCCTCAGACTGACCTTACAGGCAATGCAGCTGACTACAGTGCATTCGCTGATAACGCAGACGAGGTCAAGACAAATCTTCCCGGTGCTATCACAGCTATCGACGGATTTGTTCCTACCATCCTCAGTCTTATCAAGATTAACGGCCAGAATTACGGTTCACTCGATGAGCTTGTAAACGGTCTTCTTGCAGGCGCAGATCTCGGCGGACTCCTCATGGGTCTCCTTGTTCCCGTACTTGCTGATCTTGATACTAACCCGAATCTTGATCTTGATGCAATTCTCGGTTATGTAAACGATCTTACAAACCTCAATGTTCAGATTGATCCTCAGACCTTCGCAACATCTGCTGCGTTCGGTTCTAAGCTTGCTGCCTTCATCGGTGATGCAAAGACATGGGCTGAAGTCCGTGACGCACACTTCACACAGGACGGCGACAAGTGGGTACTCAAGACAGGCGAAGCTGCATTTGACTTCGGCATCGAAGATCTTGAAGATGTAGTAGCATTCGCATCCGACCTTCTCATGCCTCTCGACATCGTATTCAGAGTTCTCCTCGGCGGTAGTCAGATTATCGCTCTCGAAGATACCGAAGATCCGATCCGTCGTGCAGACATCAGAATCAACGGTGGCTACGGCTACAACTATGCACTTATCCCGCTTCTCGAAGCTCTCGGTGCTACACCTATGAGTCAGGCAGAATATGATGCAAAGGTTAAGGCTGAAGGCTCATCACTCAAACCTGTTCTCGATGTAATCGTAGAAAGAGTAGAAGCTATCCTTGCTGCTCCCGTAAACGAAGCATTCGGTCTCTTCGCTAACCTCTTCTACTTCATCGGCTCCGAAGGTATCAATACTGTAGTTGCTAACCTTGTAGCTCCTGTAGTTGAACTTCTCAACAAGGTTTGCGAGGTATATCCCATCAGCATTTATGTAGGCATCGAAAACGGTGCATTCAAGTTCGACTTCGACATCGAAAACAAGAAGGGTCTTGCACCCGGCTTCGTATTCGATATCAGCTCTGAAGCTCTTGCTGACCTGCTTGAAAATCTCGTAGCAGGTATCAAGATTGACCTTGATAAGGACGGTGTAGCCGACGAACTCGGACTTACACTTGAACTTAATTGGCTCGAACTTGCAGCAGCTATGGCTGAAAGAGATGCAAACGGTATCGTTTACACCGAATCTGCTATGGTTTACGGCTACAGCGTACCTAACGGCTTAACCACAACCGTAACAGGTGAAGGAAACGATCCTTACAAGAATATCTCCGGTGATGCCGCTGATACACTTGTAACACTTCTCAACACAATCCTTACCAAGAAGAATACTGAAGCAATTGAAGAAATCGTTCTCGGTCTTCTTGGTGATACAGAGCTTGATCCCACCCTTGCAGGTCTCATTGAAGACGTACTTGGTAATGAAAAGGGTCTCGTAAATCTCATCGGTACAGTTATCCTCGTTCTCACAGGTGACTACCCGATCAATACTCTTCCTTTCGTATTCAAATTCCTCGGTGACGTTGACTACGATGCAGAGGATGCTGACGCAGCGATTGCAGCTCTTGACAGACTTATCGGTAAGGCTGTTCCCGTGGTTCTTCCTCTCATCGCAGGTGAGAATCCGACAGGTATCCTCAAGGATATTACCGATGCAGCAGCATCAGTTCCCGAAGGAACACCTGTAATCAAACATATTATCAATACTCTCCTTAACAATATGGTATTTACTGATGATATGATGAAGACTGTTACTGACCTCGTTGTCGGAACAATCGGCGGATTCCTCAGTGAATCACTTTGCGGAACACTTAAGGATCTTCTCGGCATTGACCTTTCACCCAAGGCATTCGCAGCTGCAAGCGGCAACAACACATTTGCTGCATACATCGGCGACGCCAACACCTGGGCAGAGGTACAGGCAGCACACGATCCTGACGGTGACGGCAAATACGATGCAATCTTCACCGGTGTTGATACTAAGGACGAATTCCTCGGTAACATCTTTGACATCCTTGAAGTTGTAGAACCCGTACTCGCATTCTTACTCACAGGCGAAAATCTCAACCTTGCTCAGGGCTACGATGTTGAAAATATCAAGCTTCTCGGCAACAATGGTTATGAAAACGCTGTTCAGTATCTCCTTAAGGGACTTGGTCTTACTTACACAAGTCTCACGGACGGTGACAACGCTGTTGATGCTCTCAGATATACCGTTGACAGCATCTTCGGTCTCGTTGATGCTCTCGGTAACAAGCCCTTCGATACAATCCTTTCACTTGTATCTAACCTCAGCTACCTGATCGCAAATGACGGAGTTGAAGTTATCCTTACTAACCTCCTTTCACCGGTGCTTTCACTTCTTGATGCACTCGAAGGAACAATCTCCAGAGAAGAGCTTGATGCACTTATCGAATCACTCGTTAAGGTTGATCTCCTCGGTAAGCCTCTGAACATCACAAACATTCTCACAATTGCCGGCGATAACGGTAAGATTCTCGTAGACCTTCTTAACAATCTCCTTAAGGGCATTGAAATCGAAGGTGAAAACGGTGTTGTACACGTAATCAAGGCACTTGATGACACATTCTTCGTAGACCTCGCTAAGGCAGCTATCGAAGTAACTGATCCCGCAACAGGTCTTGTTGAAAATGAAACAATAGCAAACAGATGGACAGTAAATACAGGTGATGCACTTGTATTCATCCTCAAGACTGTTCTTGACGATGACTTCCTGAACATCCTTTGCAACCTTCTCAACATCAAGGCTACAGATGAAAACGGAAACGATAATATGGTTCACGGTATCATCACAAGCCTTGCAGGTAAGGATGAAGAAGTACTTGACCTCTTACTCAGTCTCCTTGTTAAGGAAGTAGTTAAGTACACATCTTACAACCTTCCCGGCGTTGATAAGATTGAAGTATCTGATGAATCCAACAGCGAATTCGCAAGTGTTGTAAATAACATCGATGCTCTCATTCCCACAATTCTCGGCCTTATCGAAATCAACGGTAAGAAGTATGCAGATCTTGAAACTCTCGTAACAGAGCTTCTTGCAGGTGCAGACCTTGGCAAGATTCTCATGAATCTCCTTGTTCCTCTCCTTGCAAATCTCAACATCGATGATATCCTCGGTTATGTAAATGACCTTTCAAATCTCAATGTTGACCTCAGTCCTGCAAACTTCGCACAGAACTTCTTCGGCTCATCTCTTAAGGCATTCCTTTCCGACAGTGAAGGAAACGTTTACGGAACATGGGCAGAGGTTCGCGATGCACGCTTCACAAAGACAGTTGATGATAAGGGTACAGAAGACACCGCTGATGATGTAACAACATACACCATCAACGCATATGACTTCGGTATCACAGATCTTAATGCTCTCGTTGACTTCGTATGTGATCTTACTGCTCCTCTCGATCAGATTCTCGGTCTCCTCCTTATGGGCGGTACACATGAAGGCGGTACACTCTCCGTTCTTGACGAAGTAAATGTTGTAGGCGGCAGCGGTTACAACTACGCTATTATCCCGCTTCTTGAGCTCCTCGGCATTGATGCAGACAGTCAGGATCTCTACGAACAGACTGTTGCTGACAATAACGGCAGCACACTCTACCCGATTCTCACTCAGCTTATCAACAAAGTAAGCGGTGACGACGGTATCCTTGACAGCCCGATTTCATGGCTTGCAAGTATCCTGGCAAATCTTTGCTACGCACTCGATAACGGTCATATCACAACAATCGTTGATAACCTTATCGCTCCCGTAAATGTGCTCCTTGAAAAGGTTGATAAGATTATTCCCATCGCTATTGACATCAATATCGGTGACATCGGCAACGAAACCGAGAATAACAAGGTTGTTGACCTTTACATCGGTAAGGCACATCCCGACGTCAAGGCCGGCGTTCACGTAAATGTAAACGGCGACGATTTGACAGCACTTCTTACCGGTATCCTCGCAGGTATCGAAATCAACGGTGCTAAGCTTATTCCTGACGGCAAGCTCAAGCTTCCCGAATATACAGATGAAAACGGTAATACAACTCAGGAATTCGATTGGGGCATTGCAGCTCAGATGGCAGCTGATGCAGCTAACGGCAAGGGTATCTTCGAAGACACTGCCTTCGTAACAACTCTTGACAAATATGACGGTACTGCATACAAGACCCTTAAGGGCAATGCAGAAGACACCTTCATCACCATCCTTGCAATCGTTCTGAACACAATCGATGTTAAGCAGCTTCTTGACGATCTTGGTGTTGAAATTCCCGAAGCATTTGAAGATCTTGTAGATGGTCTTCTCGAAGATCCTTCAGGTATCATCGATGCAATCCAGAATATCTTCGGCGAAACAACATACCAGCCCGTACAGAACAGATCTATCGAAGCAGGAATGCTTGATTACAGCAGCTACCTGACTCTTACTGAAGCAAACGCTGATGTAATTGCAACTCAAATCGATGATCTCATCGTAGACATTCTTAAGACAGCAGGTCTCGGTAATTCACTTAAGGATCTTCTTAAGGGTTACATCTCAGGCTCAACTCTTAACAGTCTCCTTGACACAATCTTCGGACTCCTTGCAGGCGACTCTGTAGCAGGTATCCTTAACACAATCAAGGGTCTCAGCTTCTACATCCTCGACAGCAAGGATCAGGATCCTGAAACAGGAACACCTCTCGTTCTTGACCTTTCACCCAAGGCATTCTATGATGCAACTAAGGACATTTCCTACATGTCAGGCTTCGCAGCTAAGCTCGAACCCGCAGTAAGTGCAAATGGCGCAGATGCAACATGGGCAGAGGTTGGCTCATTCGCAGATGCTAAGTGGAACTTCGCAGACGGCGATATCCGTGGCTTCGTACAGGCTATCGCAGGCGTGCTTGCTCCTCTCGGCGATCTTCTTGAACTCCTTCTTGCCGGTGAAAGCAAATATCTCAGCGTTCTCGGTCTCATCACCATCCAGGGTGGCGACGGCTATGACTACGCTATCATCCCGCTTCTCGAAGCATTTGGTCTCAAAGCTTCTGAGGTAATGACTGAAGTTCAGTATAAGCAGTATGTTGCAGAGGATACAACCGGCACAGCAGTTCTCGGTTACATCCTTGACAAGATTGCAGTATTCGCAGAAGACTTACTCGCTAAACCCGTAGACGGTCTCCTCGGCATACTTCCCAACCTTGCATACTTCTTCGCAAATGACGGTCTCTTACTCACAGTGAAGAACCTCCTTGCACCTGTATACGGTATCGTAACTCTTCTCTTACCTGTACTCGGTGTAGACATTGAAGGCTATCTCAGACTTGAAGAACTTCTTCACACCATCGATCTCGGCAACCTTATCCAGATTGGCGGCGTTAAGTATGACTTCAGAATCCCTGTAATTGATTGGAAAGAATTTGTAGAAAATACTACATCTAAGAAGCTTGAGGTTGCTACCTCAAGAACCAATCCGGGTAATGCACCCACTGCCGGAACATGGGCTAACTCCTTCAAAGCAAACATGCCTGCAAGTGATTATGCAGCATATATCGCTGACAAGGATATTTCTGATGCAAGCCTCTTCAAGAATACTCAGACAAGTTATGTAGCTGATAAGGGTGATACTCTTACCTACGTACTCACATGGGCTCTTGATATGTTCGCAGATCCTCATAACAGAGAAGCTCTTGTACAGTTCCTCGTTGAGTTCTTCGAACTCCAGAGCGGTGCAGAAGAAACTGTAAGATATGCTATCAACGAACTCTTCAACCAGGCTGCATCCTATAATGCATCTGATATGATCGTCAGTGCTCTTGTTTCAGCTCTCGGTGTTGGCATTACTCTCGAAAATGCTATTATGGGCGACATCGCAACTCTCCAGCAGATCTATAAGGATCTCTTCGGTGCCCTCGGTAGCGGTTCAGGCGCATACTCAGGACTTGCTAAGGTTATGGAAGATCTTACAGGCGTATGGGAAGAAACTGTAGGTAAGGAAGAAGAAAAAGAAGAAGCAGAGCAGGAAGCAGAAGAAACTCTCAACTGGTTCCAGAGACTCATTAAGAAGATTAAAGAATTCTTCGCTAAGATCTTCAGCATCTTCAAATAAGCCTCAGTTAAAGCTTTACGCTTAACCTAAAACAATACCCCACCTCTCCGGAGGTGGGGTTGTTTTTTTGAAACTCTTTCATTAAGGAAAAATAATACTTCGCAAAAAAATCATCACACGATTTACAAAAGAAAAAAAATATGTTAGAATCAGAAAGTAAATAATAAACAGAAAGGAATTTACTATGAGCGTAACAAAAACACATTTTGACTTTATGCCTGACGGCACAGAGGTTCATCTTTTTACCATCACAAATAACAATGAGATAAGCGCGGGCATTATTACTCGCGGTGCTACTCTCCAATCCTTTGTATGTCCGGACAAAGAGGGAAATATGGGCGATATTATAATGGGTTTTGACAATATTGCCGCTCATATGGCGTCGGGCACATACACCGGAAATATTATCGGCCAATATGCCAACCGTCTCAGCGGCGGTAAATTCACTGTAGCGGGCAAAGAATATCAGGCAACTCAAAATGAAAACGATAAATGTCTTCACGGTGCCGGAGAATATAACAGTGCTGTTTGGAAGGCAATCATAATTGATGATGATGCAGTTGAGTTTTCTTATGTAAGCGAAGACGGTAACGAAGGCTTTCCGGGCAGAGTGGAAGTTACCGTTGTATACCGTCTGACAGACAGAAATGAGCTTGAAATCCATTACAATGCAGTACCGGACCGCGAAACGATAATTAATATGACAAACCATGCATATTTTAATCTCGGAACAACGGCAAACGGCGATGTGCTCGACCATGAGCTTCAGCTGTTTTGCGATGCTTTTACGCCTACCGATGCGGACAGCATACCTACAGGTGAAATCAGAAATGTAGCAGGCACGGCTTTTGATTTCAGAGAGCCGAAAAAAATCGGTAAAGATATCGGGAACGATGATGAACAGCTTATTATGTGCCGTGGCTATGACCACAACTTCTGCGTTAACGGACCCATCGGAAAGGTAAGACCCGTAGCCAAGGTTACCGACGCAAAGAGCGGAAGAAAATTGGAGGTTATGAGCGATCTTCCCGGTGTACAGCTTTATACGGGCAATTTCCTTGACGGAACAGAAATGGGCAAAAGCGGTATCGCTCTCGGTAAGCATTACGGCTTCTGTCTCGAAACACAGTACTATCCTGACACACCGAATCAGCCTTCTTTCCCTCAGTGTACATTTAAAAAGGGTGAAAAGTTCAGCAGCCTGACGATTTTTAAGGTGTGAAATGTTTAACGGATATGTTTCTGTTGTTCGCTTCGAGGGGGAAATAGAGAAAGATTTTTATCTCAAAGAAATTCCTGCAGTAAAGTTTTTGATGAAAAAAGGGAAATTGGAATTTTCAAAAAATGTTTCGATTTTCGTGGGTGAAAACGGAACGGGAAAATCCACTCTCTTAGAGGCTATTGCTGTAGCATACGGCTTTAATGCCGAGGGCGGAACGGTCAACTTTAATTTTTCTACAAACGATACCCATTCGTCTCTTTATAAAAACCTGCGTATAGGAAAAAAGATTTATCCGAAAGACGGTTTTTTCTTAAGAGCAGAAAGCATATACAATGTGGCGAGTAATCTGGAAAGCCTTTACAGAAGTGAATTTGCTCACGGGGCAGAAACTCCTTACGGTTCGGTTTCTTTGCACAAACAAAGTCACGGAGAAAGCTTTATGTCCATCATAACCAAACGATTCAGCGGTAAGGGATTGTATATTCTCGACGAGCCTGAGGCAGCTCTCTCTCCCATGAGAATACTGGAACTTATGGCGGTTATGAATGAGCTGGTAAAGGATGGCTCACAGTTCATTATTTCTACTCATTCACCTATTCTTATGGCTTTTCCCGATGCGGATGTTTTCGAACTTTCCGAAAAGGGAATAGAAAAGGTAAGATATGATGAAACGGAGCATTTCACCCTGACTAAGCAGTTTCTGGAAAATCCCGAAAGAATGTTTAAGTATCTTTTTGAATAAAAAATGAGACCTCTCAAAAGTCGTGAGAGGTCTCATTTTTTACCATTCAATTTCTTTTCCTATCTTTTTTGCGAAGCGATTGAATTTTTGCTTTTCGAGAGCAAGGTAAGTAGATTTAATAGGCGGACATACGGTGAAGAGCACACCTGAAAGAGAGAAAAGGAAGCTCGGGTTAACGCTCTTTTTACCCTTTTCGAGAGCGGCAACCATTTTCTTCGCTACCACACGGGGGCTTTGTACGGGGAAGGGCTTTTCAAATTCCACTTCGTTTGCCGCTTTGAAAAAGCCGGTATCTGTGGCGATGGGGTATAGGCAGGTAAGCTTGATATTTTTCGGATTTTCGAAGCGTATGCCCTGTTGCCAACCCTCAAGAGCAAACTTTGATGCGGAATAGGTGGCAAAGCCCGGCATGGCCATTTTTCCTATAGCGGAAACAGTCATTGCGTAGTGGCCTTCTCTGCCGTTCAGATGCTCACGGTATTTCTGATATGTATAAATAGGAGAGAATACATTGGTTTCAAACATTCTCTTTGTTCTGTCCCAATCAACATAATCGAAAACCTCATAGTAGGGGTAGCCTGCATTGGCATAGAAAATGTCTATTTTTCCGAAAAGCTCCTCTGCCTTTTCAAAGATGGAGTCTACAGCCTCTTTTGAGGAAACATCACATTTAAAAGGGATAACGTTATCGCAGAAAAGATGCATTCTGTTTTCATTGATATCGACGGCCAAAATTTTGTTTGATTGGTCGGCGGCTAAAAGCTTGAGAACTTCATAACCTATACCGCTGTCTGCGCCTGTAAGGACGATATTTTTTGAGCTTATCATGTTTTTCTCCTTTATAAATAATAAATTTTTATAATTCTATGATATAGCAAGGAGCTAAAAAAGTCAACAATGGGTTTACTTTTCAATTCAAAGATGTTACTATATAAAAAGGAGAAAAAGAGAATATGAAAGGAAGAAATGAATGAAATACGAAAAGCTTTTTACACCGATTAAAATCGGTAATGTCGAGATTAAAAATCGTATTGCGATGGCACCTATGCTGATGGATTTCGGACAATTTGACGGAAGAACCACAGAGATGCTGATGAATTATTATGAAGAAAGAGCCAAGGGCGGAACGGGTCTTATTATAACTGAAATAACCCGTGTAAACGACAGAACGGGCGGTGCGGCCTTTGCACAGCTGGGTATGAGCCACGATTATCAGATAGAGGGCATGAGTGAGCTTGCCGACAGGATTCACCGTCACGGTGCCAAACTTTTCGTTCAGCTTCATCACCCCGGCAGACAGAATATGGGTCTGCTTATTGATACTCTGCCCCTGAGTATTGCCTGCGACAGGGCTATGCCGTTTTTTAAAGATATGCTTTACAAGGTTGTCCCCGCAGGAAAGTTTTTAATGAATAATCACATTGTTCCCCGTGTGGTATCCCCGTCGAAATGTGAAAACAGTTATTTTTCTGACGGTAACAACAGAGAACTACGGAAAAAGGAGATAAAGGAGCTTATAAATGATTTCATTGCCGCAGCCGTAAGAGTGCAGAAGGCGGGCTGTGACGGTGTTCAGCTTCACGCATCCCATGGCTATCTTTTACAGCAGTTCCTTTCACCGAATACAAATAAGCGCACAGATGAATACGGCGGCAGCCTCGAAAACAGGATGAGATTTATCCTTGAAATAATCGAGGGCATAAAAAAGGAATGCGGTGAACAATTCCCGATTATCGTACGTCTCACTGTGGATGAGTGTTATGACAAGGTAGGTCAGAGCGGTAAAGGCTATACTCTCGAAGAGGGCGTAGAAATGGCTAAGCGTTTGGAAAAAGCCGGTGTTGCGGCAATCGATGTTTCGAGCGCATCCTATGATGCTTTCAATTATTGGCTTGAACCCACATCTTTTGAATGCGGATGGAGAAAATATATGGCTGCGGCGGTAAAAAAGGCGGTGTCAATTCCCGTTATTGCTGCCAATCTTATCCGCAGTCCCGGTCAGGCTGAGGCACAGCTTCAGGAAGGCACACAGGATATGATCTCCCTCGGCAGACCGCATATTGCAGATCCCCATTGGGCAAATAAAGTATATGAGGGAAGAGAAGAGGACGTAAAAAGATGTATTTGCTGTCTGTACTGTATCGAAAGCATGCAGAACAATGCTTATACAGGTGACCACGGATATTGTGCCGTAAACCCCTTTGTAGGCAGTGAGGATTATAAATTACCCGAAAACGGCAACGGCAAAGAAATAATTGTCGTAGGCTCAGGACCTGCAGGTTTGACGGCGGCGGAGCTTTTGGCAAAGAGAAAATTTAAGGTTACCGTTTTTGAGAAAGAGAATGTTTTAGGCGGTCAGATTGATCTTGCAGTTAAGCCTCCCCATAAGGATAAGCTGTATTGGTGCATAGAAGATCTTGTTACCGCCTGCAAAAAAAATGCAGTAGAGTTCAGAACAGGTACAGCCTTTACAAAAGAGCTTTATAAAGAGCTTAAACCTTATGCGGTTATCTGCGCTACAGGCGGTTATGCGGTAAAACCTTCGTTTATTGACGGATATGACAAGGAAAATGTATATACTACCACAGATATTCTCACAGGTAAAATCAAGCTTGAGAGCAAAAAGGTTGCCGTGGTAGGCAGCGGTATGACGGGTCTCGAAACAGCCGAATATCTTATATCCGGAGGAAATAAGGTTATCGTGGCGGAAATGGCTGACAGTATAGCTCCGGGGGTATGGATGCAGCACAGAGATGATATTTTGCCCCGTCTTTATGAGGGCGGCACCAAATTTTATACCTCGCTCAAACTCACAAAGATAAATGACGGAAGTATCCTTCTCGAAAACAAAGAGGGACGAAAGCAGGAGCTTGACTGTGACTGTGTGGTTCTTTCTTTGGGCGTTAAGAGTGACAAAGCTCTTTATGAGGAGCTTAAGGAAGAAGCCGGAAATATTTATCTTATCGGAGACGGTGAGAAAGCGGGCAGAATTGCCGATGCCACACGAAGTGCATTTGAATGTATAAAGGGAATAAACTGATTTTATGCCGATTGGAGGCAGTAATATGAAAAATATACTTGTTACAGGCGGTGCCGGCTTTATCGGCTCCAACTATATTTACTATATGCTTGAAAAGCATCCCGATTACAGAATAGTCTGTATTGACAATCTTACCTATGCGGGTAATCTTGAAACTCTTAAAAAAGCTATGGAAAATAAAAACTTCCGATTTGTCAGAGGAGATATTACCGACAGAAAGGCTGTTAACAGCATTTTCAAGGCCGAAGGCTTCACGGCTGTGGTGAATTTTGCTGCGGAGAGTCATGTGGACCGCTCCATAGAGGAACCGGAGGTGTTTCTTAAAACAAATATTTTAGGAACACAGGTGCTTTTGGATGCTTGCAGAAAATTTGGAAATATAAGATATCATCAGGTTTCTACCGATGAGGTTTACGGTGATTTACCGTTGGACAGACCGGATTTGTTTTTTACCGAAAATACACCTATTCACACCTCTTCGCCTTATTCCGCAAGCAAGGCTTCGGCAGATCTTATCGTTATGGCATATTACCGCACCTACGGTTTGCCCGTAACAGTCAGCCGATGCAGCAATAATTACGGGCCTTACCATTTCCCCGAAAAGCTTATCCCTCTTATGATTATCAATGCTCTTAATAAAAAGGAGCTTCCCGTATACGGCGAGGGACTTAATGTTAGAGATTGGCTTTATGTTAAGGATCACTGTAAAGCGATCGATATGATTGTCGAAAACGGCAGAATCGGAGAGGTTTATAACATCGGAGGCCATAATGAAAGGACAAACATCGATGTTGTAAAGACTATTATTAAAATTTTAGGCAGAGATGAAAGCCTCATTAAATATGTCAAGGACAGACCCGGACACGATTTGAGATATGCTATTGACCCGACAAAGATAAAAAATGAGCTTGGATGGGAGCCTGAAACGACATTTGAGGAGGGTATACAGCTCACCGTTAAATGGTATCTCGAAAACAGATATTGGTGGGAAAACATCATAAACGGTGAATATATGAAATATTACGAAAAAATGTACGGAGGAAGATAAATGAAAGCTGACATAAAAATAAAAAAGCTCCGTGAAAATGCTGTTGTGCCCACCTACGGAAGTGACTTTGCTGCGGGAGCTGACCTTTATGCTGCTGTCGATGAGCCTGTTATCATTGAAGCAGGAGAGACGAAATTTATACCTACAGGTTTTGCTTTTGAGATTCCTGAGGGCTATGCAGGCTTCGTTTATGCACGTAGCGGTCTCGCATCGAAAAGAAACCTTGCTCCCGCAAATAAGGTGGGTGTAATAGACAGCGACTACAGAGGAGAGGTTATGACAGCTTTGCATAATCACGGAAAAACACCTCAGACTGTCGAACCCTGCGAGAGAATAGCACAGATGGTAATTGCACCGTATATTACGGCGAATTTCATCCTTTCCGAATCTTTGGATGATACGGACAGGGGAGATGGCGGATTCGGCTCTACGGGCAGAAAATGACGGTGAAATCATACAAAAAAATAATCCTGCGAAACCTTTAAGGAATCGCAGGATTTGTTTTTTGTTACTGTTACATTAAAGCACCTATCCAGCTGAGGTTCAGATAACCGTAGCCGTCGGGAACCTGGAAGTAAGAGTCGGGAACTTCGCTCATGAATTTCGAAACGAAGATGGAATCAGCCACACCGTTTTTTGAAATATTGTCTCTTCTGACCAATTGGTCACCGTTGAAGTAATAATTTACAGTTGAGCCGTCTACGGAGCTTATATAGCTTTCAAGTATAAGCTCCTGTCCGTTGATTTCGACTGTGGAAACGGTTACATCACCGATGTCGTCCATGCCGAAATCGGCCATCATCGAGCTCATGTCAAAATCTTCGCCCATAAGGTCTTCGGGAAGCTTACAGTACTTTTTCCAATCGGAGAAGATAAGGTACATGGTTTCGCTTCTGCTGTCGAAAATCATATCGCATTTCATACCTTCGATGGTTGTATTGACAAACATATTGCCGTTTTTGATTGCCATGGTAATCGGCGTATCACCGAGGTCGGGATCGTTTGTGGTGATTTCCATAAGATATGTACCGCTTGCGAAAATCTTTTCATATTTTTCGATTCGGTAAGGGACAAGATCGTAGGGTCCGGGCTCTGATGGTTTGTTTTCAGTAGAAGGAACATCGGGAGCGGGGACAGTGGTCGGCTGTGTCGAGGGAGCTGTGGTAGGCGCTGTGGTGCCCACATTTCCTGTGTAATCGTTGGGATTATTTGTGACCACTATCTGCTGTGCAGGGTCTGTGGTAGTGGGAAGGTCGCTGAGTGCAACCTGTTCGTTTACCTGACCTACGGTGGAACCGATTTCGTTTCCGTTATATTCGGCTGCATATCTGTTGCCTTCTGCGTCGGTTACGACAGCATAGCTCGTGCCGTTTCCGTCCACAACAACAAGATGGCTTTTTCCTGATGAATCCACCATAGTCGGCTGAGTGGTGACATTGATATCGGGGGTGTCATCGGGGTTGCGGAAAAGCATAAAATACGCCGTTCCGCCGACAACAGCGACAATAACGAGAAGCACCACAAATATTCTGGTTAAGATTTTTTTCATAAGGTAACTCCTTGGGGTATATTTTTATATTTTAATAATACATTAAAATTTCGCTTACGGCAAGAGGTTAACTGTAAAAGTTATGTTAAAGTATCAAATCAAGAAGAAACTTAATTTTGTGATATTTTAAACTATATTTGAATTATTCACTCAAAAGAGTATCAATAACGGGCATAATCGGGTCTGTATCGGCGAGCTCGATGGCGCCCTTATCCTCAAGAGAGGGAGTACGCATATCGATGGGAAGTTTGGCAAGAACGGGAATTCCGAATTTTTCCGAAACCTCATCTGTGGAGCCTTTGCCGAAAATGTGATGCTTTTCGTTGCAGTTCGGACAGGTGAAATAACTCATGTTTTCGATAAGGCCTACCACGGGAACATTCATCATGGAAGCCATATTTATTGCCTTTGAAACGATGAGACCTACGAGATCCTGAGGAGTGGTTACCACGATAATGCCGTCAACTTTGAGGCTTTGGAAAACGGTGAGAGGAACGTCACCTGTTCCGGGAGGCATATCCACAAACATGTAATCGACATCGCCCCAGGCAACCTCGGTAAAGAACTGTTGGATAGCACCGCTGATTACGGGACCTCTCCATACTACAGGAGCATCCTGTTGGGGGAGAAGAAGGTTTATGGACATAATACGGATGCCTGTTTTTGTTTCTTTGGGGATGATACCGCTGGCGTCTGCCTCAGCCTGTCCGCTTATACCGAAAACCTTTGGAATTGAGGGACCGGTGATGTCGGCATCGAGGATTGCAGTTTGCATGCCTCTGCTCTGCATGGCGCAGGCAAGAAGAGAAGTGACGGAGGATTTACCTACACCGCCCTTACCGCTGACGACGGCATAAATCTTTTTAATATTGCTGTATTCATTTTGTTTGAGGTGTAAATCTCTGTCCTTGCAGTCAGAAGAGGAACAGGATGAACAGTTACCTGAGCATGAACTCATATATATACACTACCTTTCTTTATATGTAAATTATACTATATAATAATACAAACGGACAAATATGTCAAATGTTTTGGCAGAAAAAAGTTATCAAAAAAGAGTTATATAAAAAGTATATCCTGTCTTTTGCGAAATATCGGCATGCATCGGCGGAAAGGGGTTTTTGAGGCAAAATATAAATAAGCTCTCCGTTACGGTTTGACGGAGAGCTTATCGAATGTTTTGTCAGTCGCTTATTTTTACGATTTCCACAGCCTTTTCCAAAAGCATATTAATTACCTCGTTTCTTGAACGGTTGCTTTGCTCGGCTATGATTTCTAATTTTTCGATAGTTTCATCCTTCATTCTGACGGAGACAATTTTATATCCGTCATCGCCTTTTTTGTGAGTCTTTTTTTTGATCTCTATAAATTCGTTTGTCATAATGCTTTCTTCCTTAAAATTATTTTACTGCAAAACAATAGGTTATATTATTATTTTATCTTGACAAAAGAACATTTAATATATTATAATCATAACTATGAATTTATAATATAAAAACATATTATAAATTCGAAGCCAAAACAGGAGGAATCAGTATGACAAACAAACTTACACGCATTTTCGCTTTATTGATGGTTAGCTTGGCACTTCTCACGGCACCCGTCATCGGCGGAAATTATGACACACCCTTTACCGTTACGGCACAGGCGGCTAAAAAGAAAGCTCCCGCCATTTCGGCCAAGAAAAAGACAGTATATTACAAATCAACCGCAACTCTTAAAATGAAAAATTATAAGGGTAAGGTCAAATGGAGTACAAGCAATAAAAAGATAGCAAAGGTTAATTCAAAGGGTGTGGTTACAGGTGTGGCTCCCGGTAAGTGCACCGTTACTGCGACGGTAGGAAAGAAAAAATATAAATGCACCGTAACCGTAAAGGACAGAAATGTAACAGCGGCAACGAGCTTTAAGGTGAACGGCGGCGGTTATTTCGTAAAAGGCGAAAGCACAGCCACAGTAACGGTTAAACCTAAAAAGTATAATGCATACAAAGCTACCGTGTACATCGAAAACGCCGCAGGTGACACAGTATATAAAAAGACTCTTTCAAAGCTTACAAAGAATAAGAAATATACCTTTACTTGGAACGGTAAAAACACTAAAGGCAAATACGTTTCAACAGGAAGCTACAGAGTAAAGGTAAAAATAGGCACAAAGGTTTCCTATTCTTCATACCTTACCTTCTACGGAGTAAATGATTTCGCAGACGGCAACGGTTCAAGCAAAAATCCCTTTATCGTTCAGAATATCACTCACCTCAAAAAGTTAGTAAAATATCCCACAGCATATTTCAAGCAGGCAAATGATATTGACTTCAATTATACATCTATTCCGTCACTTTTCTCTGCCGACCAACCCTTCAGCGGTACTTATGACGGTAATTGGAAAACCATCAAAAATATTTCAGGTACAGCCTCTTTGTTTAATACGGTGGGAACAAAGGGAACTATAAAGAATGTAAAGATGAGAAATTGCAGTGTGGTGGGAGATAAAACTGCAATTCTTGCAAAGAGCAATTATGGAAAAATACAGAATTGCAACATCGAAGGAATAGTTTCTGCAAGTAGTAACGGTAGTGCTAACATAGGATTGGCTATTTATGATAATTACGGCACGGTTTACAATTCTAGTTTTGGCGGAACGGTTACTGGTAGTGCTGTCTATAATAGTGCTGCGCTAGCGTGTTCTGCCGGCGGAATTGTCTGTGTGAACGAAGCAAACGGTAAAATAGTTTCATGTACATCTTATACCGATGTTACTGCCAAGCAAAAAAATTTTTATCCGAGAGCAGGTGGTATAGCCGCAGTATACAACGGATTGATAAACGGTTGTGAATCATCCGGTGATGTTAGCGGAACATGTAATGGAAGCAAATGGAACAATGAAAGCCAAGGAACTATTGCAGGAGAAAATAGTGGTCAGGTAATCAGTTGCAGTTATACAGGCTTATCTGCAATTAACCTTGTTGGTTATAATACAGGGACAATCGCATAATCAAACATAACACAGGACAGGTCAGGTTGGCCTGTCCTTTTGCGTTGGAACCTCTCCTTTTAGGGGAGGCATTTTTTCGTTTTATCTAAAGTTGTTATTGCCTCGCCTGAAAGGAGAGGTGGCAGCCGATAGGCTGACGAAGAGGTTTTTGAATTAATTTACACCTTTCCTCGTGTTTTCTGTCACTTTAAACGATTGAAACGCCAACAACACCTGCCCATATTTCGTGCCGAAAACACCCATAAACACTACATTTAGGCGCAATTTGTGAACAAATTAAAAATCTGCATTTTTCACAAAGAATTTTGCTTAAATTGGTTGACATTCAACAAATAATGTGGTAGACTGTACAAGCGTGTGAAAATAGGTTTGGGTATAACTATGTCTTCACACAACCTCAAGATATGCGATGATGCGGGAGGTGGCTGCCCCTGAGGCAGGAAATTTCCGCGGAGTATGTCCGATTTAAAACCGGGCGATCTATATTTCATCTTTAACGCTGTTATCTTGCGTTAAGTGTCGGCGGGGGTGCTATGCCTCGGTTCGGACTTAAACAGCGTATAGGGGTGAACTGTGCTTTTTTCGAAGCGGCGACCGGAAATATTGCGTTTCCGGTTTTTTAAAGAAGGGCGTGCAAACACCCGGAAAAGCATACGAAAAAGCAACGCCCTACTAATTCTTATTAGGAGGCAAACAAAATGGCAGTAAAGGAAAAGATCCGTATCAGACTCAAGGGTTACGACCACAACCTTGTTGACAAGGCAGCAGAGATGATCGTTGAAGCAGCAAAGAGAACAAACGCTACTGTTTCAGGTCCCATCCCTCTCCCCACAGAAAAGGAAGTAGTTACAATCCTTCGTGCTGTTCATAAGTATAAGGACAGCCGTGAGCAGTTTGAACAGAGAACTCACAAGAGACTCATCGACATCATCAGACCTACTCCCAAAACAGTAGAGGCTCTGACAAATCTTGAAATTCCCGCAAGTGTTGAAATCGAAATCAAAAGATAAGTAAAGCTGATTTCTATACCCGACAGTAAACATCTTACGGACACAGGTCAAGTTGCCAAAGGCAACCAATAACCAAAGGAGGATAAACAAAATGAAAAAAGGTCTTATCGGCAGAAAGATCGGCATGACACAGGTTTTCGACGAAAAAGGTAACGTAATCCCCGTTACAGTAGTTGAGCTTGGTCCTTGCGCAGTTGTTCAGAAGAAGACAGTTGAGAATGACGGCTACAACGCTGTTCAGCTTGGCTTCGAGGACAAAAAGGTAACAAGAACAAACAAGCCTATGAAGGGTCATTTCGACAAAGCAAACGTTGCTCCCAAGAAGGTTCTTAAGGAATTCAGACTTGAGGACGACAGTGCTCTCAACGTAGGCGACATCATCAAGGCAGACATCTTTGCTGCAGGCGAAAAGGTAGACGTAGTCGGCACAAGCAAAGGTAAGGGTACAGCCGGTGCCATCAAAAGATGGAACTTCTCCAGACTCAAGGAAACACACGGTACAGGTCCTGTTGCAAGACACGCAGGTTCACTCGGCGCTTGTTCAGACCCCTCCAGAGTTTTCAAAGGCAAAAAGCTCGCAGGTCACCTTGGTGCTGAAAGAGTTACAATCCAGAATTTAGACGTTGTTAAGGTTGATGCAGAAAACAACCTCATCGCTATCAAGGGCGCAATCCCCGGTCCCAAAAAGGGCATCGTAATGGTAGTCAACAGCGTTAAGAAAGCGTAAGAAAGGAGACCTGAATTATGCCTAACGTATCAGTATTCGACGTAAACGGTAAGAAAGTTTCAGATATTGACCTTGCAGACGGCATCTTCGGTATCGAACCGAACACATCCGCTATGCACCTCGTAGTTGTCAATTATCTCGCAAATCAGCGTCAGGGCACACAGTCAACCCTGACACGTTCAGAAGTCAGCGGCGGCGGCAAGAAGCCTTGGAGACAGAAGGGTACAGGTCGTGCAAGACAGGGTTCAACCAGAGCTCCTCAGTGGTACCACGGCGGTATTGCCCACGGTCCCAAGCCCCGTGAATACGGCTTCGCAGTAAACAAGAAGGTAAGAAGACTCGCTATGAAGTCTGCTCTCTCTTCAAAGGTTGCAGCAAACGAAATGATCGTTCTCGATTCTCTTTCACTTGAAGCAATCAAAACCAAGGAAGTTGTCAAGGTTTTCTCAAACCTCGAAACCGGCAAGAAGGTTCTTCTTGTTCTTCCTGAAAAGAATGACGTCATCTACAGAAGTGCAAGAAACATTGCAGGCTGCAAGGTTGCTCTCGTAAATACACTTAATGTATATGATATTCTTAACTGCAACAGCATCGTTGTTCTCAAGGACGCAGTTGCAAAAATCGAGGAGGTATATGCATAATGAAATCAGCACATGACATCATCCTCAAGCCCGTTATCACAGAAGAAAGCATGATGGGCACAGCATTCAAAAAGTACACCTTCAAGGTTGCTAAGGATGCTAACAAGGCTGAAATCGCAGCAGCAGTTGAAGAAGCCTTCGGCGTAAAGGTTCAGAAGGTTAACACAATGAACTGCAAAGGTCACCTCAGAAGATACGGCCGCTATGAAGGCTACACACCTTCCTGGAAAAAGGCTATCGTAACTCTCACAGAGGATTCCGACACCATCGATTTCTTTGACGGTCTTCTTTAATAGATAACCGTAAACAATAATAACCATTCAAATCCAATGGCAATGTATGGAGGTTATGACAATCCTCCGCTAAACCAATTAGGAGTGTGAACAAAATGTCAATTCGTGTATTAAAGCCTGTAACAAACGGCACACGTAATATGTCAGTTACAGACTATTCAGCACTTTCAAAGTGCGGTCCTGAGAGAAGCCTTCTCGCTCCTCTCAACAAAAAGAGTGGCCGTAACAGCTACGGTCGCATCACTGTTCGTCACCGCGGTGGCGGAAACAGAAGAAAGTATCGTATCATTGACTTCAAGAGAGACAAGTTCGACGTAAAGGCAACTGTTGCTACTCTTGAATACGATCCCAACAGATCAGCTCATATCGCTCTTCTCCAGTACGAAGACGGCGAAAAGAGATACATCATTGCTCCCCAGGGACTTAAGGTTGGCGATGTTGTTGAAGCAGGTCCTTCAGCAGACATCAAAGCCGGTAACGCTCTTCCTCTCGTAAACATCCCCACAGGTACTGTGGTTCACAACGTAGAGCTTTATCCCGGCAGAGGCGGTCAGTTAGCAAGAGCTGCAGGTAACTCTGCACAGCTTATGGCTAAAGAAGGCGGCTACGCACTTCTCAGACTTCCCTCAGGCGAACTTCGTAAAGTTCCCGAAGCATGTATGGCTACAGTAGGCGTTGTAGGCAACGAAGACCACGAAAACGTTAAGATCGGTAAAGCTGGTCGTACACGTCACATGGGTATCAGACCTACAGTCCGCGGTTCTGTTATGAACCCCTGCGACCATCCTCACGGTGGTGGTGAAGGTAAATCACCCATCGGCCGTCCCGGCCCTGTTACACCTTGGGGCAAGCCTGCTCTTGGCTACAAGACTCGTGCTAAGAAGAATCGTTCAGACAAGCTTATTGTTAAGCGTCGTAACGACAAATAAGGTCGATGAAAGGAGCTAAGAATAATGAGCAGAAGCACTAAAAAAGGACCTTTCGTGCAAGAGAAGCTTTACGAAAGAGTCGTTAAGATGAATGAAAAGGGCGAAAAAATCGTTCTTAAAACATGGAGCCGCAGCAGCACAATCTTCCCCGCTTTTGTTGGTCACACCTTCGCTGTTCATGACGGTCGCAAACACGTTCCCGTTTATGTAACAGAAGATATGGTTGGTCACAAGCTCGGCGAATTTGCGCCCACCAGAACCTACAGAGGTCATGCAGGCTCAAAAACCTCAAATAACGGTAAATAAGTCGAAAGGAGTGTATTAAAGTGGAAGCAACAGCAAAAGTTACTTTTGTGCGTATTGCACCTCGTAAGGTTCAGATCGTTCTCGACCTTATCAGAAATCAGCCCGCTGAAAAAGCAATGGCAATCCTCAGATACACGCCTAAGGCAGCGTGTGAGGTTGTAGCAAAACTTCTTAAATCAGCAATGGCTAATGCAGAAAACAAAGATATGGATGTTTCCAGACTCTACGTAGCAGAGTGCTATGTATGTCAGGGCCCCACACTCAAAAGAATCAGACCCAGAGCACAGGGCAGAGCATTCCGCATCAATAAAAAGACATCTCACATCACCCTTGTACTCAAGGAAATGGAATAAGTCAGGAGGAGGTAAAACATGGGCCAGAAAATTAATCCCACCGGTTTAAGAATCGGCGTAATTAAAGATTGGGAATCCCGTTGGTATGCCAAGAAGAGCGACTTCGGCGATACCCTCGTAGAAGACTACGAACTTCGTGAATATCTCCTTGAAACACTTGCTCCCGCAGGAGTACCCAAGGTTGAAATCGAACGTACAGCAAAGCGCGTTCGCGTAAATATTCACGTTGCAAAGCCCGGTATGGTAATCGGCCGCGGCGGCGCAGAAATCGAAAAGCTTAAGGCTACAATCGAAAAGAAACTCGGTAAAGAAGTTTCTCTCAACATTATCGAAGTTAAAAACCCCGACGTTAACTCACAGCTCGTTGCTGAAAGCATCGCTGCTCAGCTTGAAAGAAGAATCGGCTTCCGCCGTGCACTCAAGCAGGCTATCGGCCGTGCAATGAAGCTCGGTGCAAAGGGTATCAAATGTCAGGTATCAGGCCGTCTCGGCGGTGCTGAAATCGCCAGAAGCGAAACTTACAAAGAGGGTACAATTCCTCTTCAGACCATCCGTGCTGACATCGACTACGGTTTCGCAGAAGCAAAAACAACCTACGGCCGTATCGGCGTAAAGGTTTGGATCTACACCGGCGAAGTTCTCCAGGTTTCCAACAACGAAAGACGTGAAAGACCTGCTCGCCGCAGACCCAGAAGAGAAAACAGAGAAGGAGGAGCTAAATAATGTTATTACCTAAGCGTGTAAAAAGACGTAAGGTTCAGCGTGGCCGTCTTAAGGGCACAGCTCATAAGGGCAACAAAGTAACCTACGGTGATTTCGGTCTTGTGGCTCTTGAACCTTCTTGGATCACTTCAAGACAGATTGAAGCAGCCCGTATTGCCATGACCCGTTACATCAAGCGTGGCGGTCAGGTTTGGATTAAAATTTTCCCCGATAAGCCTATCACTGCAAAACCCGCAGAAACCCGAATGGGTTCCGGTAAAGGTTCACCCGAATATTGGGTAGCAGTTGTTAAGCCGGGCAGAGTTATGTTCGAAATTAAGGGCGTTGACGAGGAAGTTGCTCGTGAGGCTATGCGTCTCGCAGCTATGAAGCTTCCCATCAAGTGCAAATTCGTTACTAAAGCAGAACAGGAAAAGGACGGTGAACAGTAATGAAAGCAAGTGAAATCAGAAAACTGTCCGCCGCTGAGATGGACGCTAAGCTTGCAGAACTCAAGAAGGAACTTTTCAATCTTCGTTTCCAGCAGGCAGTTAATCAGCTTGACAACCCCATGAGAATCAACGCTGTTAAGAAGGATATCGCAAGAATCAAAACTGTTCAGCGTGATATCGAGCTTCACGGCGCAAATTCTTAAGAAAGGGAGGACTGAATAATGGAAAGAAATCTCAGAAAGACTCAGGTCGGCATCGTATCAAGCGATAAGATGGACAAGACAGTAGTTGTTACAATTAAGGATAAGGTTAGACATCCTCTTTACAAGAAGATCGTTAACCGTACCGTTAAAGTAAAGGCACACGACGAAAAGAATGAGTGCGGCATCGGTGACCGTGTTCTCATTATGGAAACCCGCCCTCTTTCAAAGGATAAGAGATGGCGTGTAGTAGAAATTATCGAAAAAGCCAAATAATTGGTGCAGCTAAAGGAGGCCAAACACAATGATTCAGCAGCAGACTTATCTTAAAGTTGCTGACAACACAGGTGCTAAAGAAATTATGTGCATTCGTGTTCTCGGCGGCACAGGTAGAAGATATGCTAATATCGGTGACGTCATTGTTGCTTCTGTTAAGAAAGCAGCACCCGGCGGCATCGTAAAGAAGGGCGACGTTGTTAAGGCAGTAGTTGTACGTACTGCAACAGGCGTTCGCCGTGATGACGGCACATACATTCGTTTCGACGAAAATGCAGCAGTTATCATCAAAGAAGATAAAAACCCCAAGGGTACCCGTATCTTTGGACCGGTAGCAAGAGAACTTCGTGATAAGGATTATCTCAAAATTCTCTCACTTGCTCCCGAAGTACTTTAAGGAGGTGTCACGATGAGTAAAGTTCATGTTAAAACAGGCGACACAGTCGTTGTTATCAACGGTAAAGATCGTGGCGCAAGAGGTAAAGTAATGGCTGTAAGCCCCGCAGAAGGCAAAGTTATTGTCGAAAAGGTTAACGTAGTTAAAAAGCACGTTAAACCCCGTAAGATGGGCGAAGCAGGCGGCATTATCGAGGCAGAAGCAGCTCTTTACGCATGTAAGGTTCAGCTCGTTTGCCCCAAATGCGGCAGACCTACCAGAGTAGGCCACGTAATCGACGAAAAAGGCAAGAAAATGCGTGCTTGCAAGCACAGCGACTGTCTTGCAAAGTTTGAATAATAAGGGAGGAACATGACAATGGCAAGATTAAAAGAGCTCTATGTCAATGAGGTTGCACCTCAGATGATGAAAAAGTTCGGTTACAAAAGCGTTATGCAAATCCCTAAGCTTGACAAAGTTGTTATCAACGTAGCTTGCGGTGAAGCAATTGCAAACTCAAAGGTTCTTGACGCTGTAGTTTCCGATCTCAGACAGATCACAGGTCAGCAGCCCGTTCTTTGCAAGGCAAAGAAATCAGTAGCTAACTTCAAACTCCGTGAAGGCATGGTTATCGGTGCCAAGGTTACACTCAGAGGCGAAAAGATGTATGAATTCATCGACAGATTTTTCAATCTCGCTCTCCCCAGAGTTCGTGACTTCAGAGGTATCAACCCCAACGCCTTCGACGGCAGAGGTAACTACTCAGTAGGTATCAAGGAACAGCTTATTTTCCCTGAAATCGACTACGATAAGATCGACAAGGTTCGTGGTATGGACATCTGCTTCGTAACCACAGCCACAAACGACGAAGAAGCAAGAGAGCTCCTCACACTTATGGGCGCTCCCTTCGAGAAATAATTAAGGAGGTAAGTTAAAATGGCAAAGACTTCTATGAAAGTTAAACAGCAGAGAAAAGCAAAGTACTCTACAAGAGCATACAACAGATGCAAAATCTGCGGCAGACCTCACGCTTATCTCCGCAAATACGGTGTATGCCGTATCTGCTTCAGAGAATTAGCACACGCAGGTCAGATCCCCGGCGTTAAGAAAGCAAGCTGGTAAGCAATTGCAAATTTTAAGGAGGTAAAGGAATAATGCAAGTAACAGACGCTATCGCTGATATGCTTACAAGAATTCGTAATGCTAACTCAGCTAAACACGATTCAGTAAAAATTCCTGCATCCAACATGAAGAAGGCAATTGCTCAGATTCTTGTTGATGAAGGTTATATCAAAGGCTTCACCGTTGAAGAAGACGGTAAGCAGGGTATTATGGAAGTACAGTTAAAGTACGGTCCCAACAAGTCACAGGTTATCACAGGTCTCAGAAGAGTATCTAAACCCGGCTTGAGAATTTACACAAACTGCGAAGACATGCCTAAGGTTATGAAGGGTCTCGGTATCGCTATCCTTTCCACACCTAAGGGTGTTATGACAGACAAGGACGCTCGTAAAGCCAATGTAGGCGGCGAAGTTCTTGCATTCGTTTGGTAAGGAGGTGCTGATATGTCAAGAATAGGTAGAGCTCCCATCACGGTTCCCGCAGGAGTAGAAGTAAAAGTTGACGGCAGCACAGTTACAGCTAAGGGCCCCAAGGGCACACTTACCAAAACTATGCACAGCAACATGTCAATCGCTATGGAAGGTAACGTAATCACTGTTACCCGTCCCAATGACAACAAAGAAAACAGATCACTTCATGGTCTTACCCGTACACTTATCGCTAATATGGTAGAGGGTGTAGCAAACGGTTACAAAAAGGAACTCGAAATCAACGGTATCGGTTACCGTGCTGAGAAGAAGGGCAAAGATCTCGTAATGAAAATCGGTTACTCACATGATGTTATCATGACTGAGCCCGAAGGCGTTACAGTAGAAGTTCCCGCTCCCAACAAGGTAATTGTTACAGGTGCTGACAAAGCAGCCGTTGGTCAGTTCGCAGCAGAAATTCGTGAAAAGAGACTTCCCGAACCTTACAAGGGCAAGGGTATCAAGTATGTTGACGAATACATCCGCCGCAAAGAAGGTAAAGCCGGTAAGGGTAAATAAGATTGGTAAAGGAGTGACATTTCAATGGTCAGAAGACAAGACAGTAATAAAGCAAGACAGAAGAGACAGAAGAGAGTACGTGCTAAAATCAGCGGTACTGCTGCATGTCCCCGTCTTAATGTTTACCGTTCACTCAGCCACATCTACGCTCAGTTAATCGACGATGTAAGCGGTGTTACACTTGCATCAGCATCAACTGTAGAGAAGGAATTTACAGAGTACGGCGGTAACAAAGAAGCAGCTCACAAAGTGGGCGAAGCATTGGCAAAGCGCGCTATCGAAAAAGGCATTGAAGAATGCGTATTCGACAGAGGCGGTTACATCTATCACGGTCGTGTACAGGCGCTCGCAGAAGGCGCTCGTGCCGGCGGCCTGAAGTTCTAAGCAAGGAGGAAATTAATTATGACTAAAATTGATGCATCAGCTTATGAACTTACAGAACGTGTTGTAGCCATCAATCGTGTATCAAAAACTGTTAAGGGTGGTAGAATTTTCAAATTCGCAGCTCTCGTAGTTGTTGGTGACGGTAATGGCATCATCGGATTCGGTCTTGGCAAATCGGGTGAAGTTCCTGACGCTATCCGTAAGGGTATCGACGATGCTAAGAAGAATCTTATCAAGGTTTCTCTTAAGGGTACCACAATCCCTCATGAGATTATCGGTAAGTTCGGTGCAGGCGTAGTTCTTCTTAAGCCTGCTGCTCCCGGTACCGGTGTTATCGCAGGCGGCCCCGTTCGTGCCGTTGTTGAAACAGTCGGTATCAAGGATATTCGTACAAAGGCTCTTCGTTCAAACAACCCCTGTAACGTAGTAAGAGCTACCATCGACGGTCTTTCAAAGCTTCGCAACGTAGAAGAAGTTGCTGAAGTACGCGGCAAGACTGCAAAAGAAATCTTAGGTTAAGGAGGACTTTTAAAATGGCAGACATTAAGATTACTCTCAAAAGAAGCCTCATCGGTTGCAAAAAGGATCAGATTGCGACAGTTAAGTCTCTTGGCCTCAAGAAAATCGGGGATGTAACGGTTCAGCCCAACAATCCTCAGACTCAGGGTAAGGTGAAGAAAATCGCTCACCTTATCGAGACCACCGAAGCTTAATAGAGGAGGTGCGCTAATATGAAATTACATGAACTTTCACCTGCTGCAGGTTCAACCAAAGAACGTAAACGTATCGGCCGTGGTCCTGCTTCCGGTCAGGGTAAAACCGCCGGTAAAGGTCACAAAGGTCAGAAGGCTCGTGCCGGCAGAGGCATGCGCCCCGGTTTTGAAGGCGGTCAGATGCCCCTTCAGAGACGTGTGCCTAAGAGAGGTTTCGTAAACATCTTCGGTACAGAGATGGCAATTGTAAATCTTGCTTCACTTGAAAAGGCTTATAATGCCGGTGAAACAGTAACAATTGACTCACTCATCGAAAAGGGCCTTGTTAAGAAGGTGCTTGACGGTGTTAAGGTGCTTGGTCACGGTGACCTTTCAAAGGCACTTACAGTTCAGGCTAACGCTTTCAGCGAATCTGCAAAGCAGAAGATTGAGGCAGCGGGCGGAAAGACCGAGGTGATCTGATATGATTAGTACTTTCATAAATGCTTGGAAGGTAGCAGAGCTTCGTAAGAAGATGCTTTTCACAGCACTTATAGTATTGATTTTCAGAATCGGTGCCGCTATTCCGGTTCCCTTCACAAACATCGCAGACAGCGGTATTGTTGATCCTAACGGTGAAACATTTATGAACTATCTGAGCATGATGACCGGTGATGCTTTCACATACGGTACAATTTTTGCACTGTCAATCACACCCTACATCAACAGCTCAATTATCATTCAGCTTCTTTCAGTTGCAATTCCCGCTCTTGAGAAACTCTCAAAGGAAGGCGAGGAAGGCAGAAAGAAGATTGCAACTATCACAAGATATGTGACTATTGCACTTGCTCTTTTACAGAGTACAGCATACTTCATTTACCTCAGAGCAAAGGATTACATCGTAACTGATGCCGAAGGTCTTCAGTTCACAGGCATTTCCGCTGTTCTTCAGGCATTGGTTATTATCCTCTGCCTTACAGCAGGTTCTGCATTTGTAATGTGGCTCGGCGAACAGGTTAACGAAAAGGGTATCGGCAACGGTATTTCCATCATCCTCTTCGCAGGTATCGTATCCAGAATTCCTTCACTCATCACCATGCTTTACTACGATATTCTTAAGGGCGGCGCATATTATGCACTCGTTCCCATCGTTGTAATCTGCCTTCTTGCCATGATTGCATTTATCGTATGGATGGATAATGCTGAAAGAAGAATTCCCGTACAGTATGCAAAAAGAGTTGTAGGCCGTAAGATGTACGGCGGTCAGAGCACTCATATTCCCATGAAGGTTAATATGTCCGGTGTTCTTCCCGTTATCTTCGCTTCATCAATTCTTTCACTTCCTCCCACAGTGGAGATGTTCCTCGATCCCGATAAGATCACAGACGGATGGAAAACATTCTTCGGTATGTTCTCCTCAAGCCATTGGTTCTATTCAATTGTTTACTTCTTCCTGATTCTCTTCTTTGCTTACTTCTATGCAAGCATTCAGTACAATCCGGTTGAAATGGCAAACAATATCAGAAAGAACAGCGGTATGATCCCCGGTCTCCGTCCCGGTAAGCCCACTTCTGATTACATCAAGAAGATTCTCAACAGAATTACTCTTCTCGGTGCATTACTCCTTTCAGTAGTTGCTCTTTTCCCGAACGTTGTAACTCTGTTCACAAATCTTATCGGTTCTCCCATGACTATCGCTCTTGGCGGTACATCACTTATCATCGTTGTCGGTGTTGCTCTCGAAACAGTTAAGCAGCTCGAAAGTCAGATGATGATGAGACATTACAAAGGCTTCCTTGACTAATTAATAAAGGAGAGATAACATCATGAAGTTAATTCTTTTAGGTGCTCCGGGTGCAGGAAAGGGAACACAGGCAGAATTCATCTGCGGTAAGCTTTCCATTCCCACAATCTCAACAGGTAACATTATCCGTGCCGCTCTCAAAGCAGGTACTGAAATGGGACTTAAAGCCAAGGAATTCATAGATAATGGTCAGCTTGTTCCCGATGATGTTGTAATCGGCATCATCAAGGAACGCCTGAGCGAGGATGACTGCAAAAACGGTTTTATCCTTGACGGCTTCCCCAGAACAATTCCTCAGGCAGAGGCTCTTGACGAAATGGGTATCGAAATCGATAAGGTTATCGATATTGAAGTGCCCGACGAAAAGATTGTCGCAAGAATGTCCGGCAGACGTGTTTGTCCCAAATGCGGTAACTCATATCACCTCATTTACAAACAGCCCGCCAAGGAAAACATTTGCGATGCCTGCGGTGAAGAACTTGTTTTGAGAAAAGACGACCACCCCGATACGGTTAAGGAAAGACTTGATGTATATCACAGTCAGACTGAACCGCTGAAGGATTTCTATGGAAAGAAAAACAAACTTTTCATAGTTGAAGGACAGGAAGAAGTGGCTGACACTTCCGCACTTGTTCTCAAAGCTTTGGAGGAATAAGCATGATAGTGCTCAAAACCAGCCGTGAGCTTGCTCTTATGAAAGAGGCTTGCAGAATTTCGGCAGGAGCACTCAGAGTGGCCGGTGAGGCAGTCAGACCGGGTATCAGTACCAAGGAGATTGACAAAATAGCCTACGACTACATCTTAAGTCAGGGTGCGGAACCTAACTTTCTGCATCTCTACGGCTTTCCGGCTACCGCGTGCATTTCCATAAATGATGAGGTCATTCATGGAATACCAAACGAAAAACGCATCCTAAAGGACGGAGACATAGTTTCCATAGACTTGGGTGCGAAGAAAAACGGCTATAACGGCGACAATGCTGCTACTTTTGCCTGCGGAAACATCAGTGACGAGGCAAAGCGGCTGATGGATACGACGAGAGAAAGTCTCTATGAGGCGATTAAATTCGCTGTACCCGGCGGCAGACTCGGCGATATATGCCACGCCGTTCAGGCTTATTGCGAGGAACGGGGATACGGTGTGGTCCGTGAATACACGGGGCACGGTATCGGCAAGGCATTACATGAAGATCCCAGTGTGCCGAATTACGGCACAGCCGGCCGAGGCGTACGCCTGTTACCGGGCATGACAATCGCTATTGAGCCGATGATTAACCAGGGAACTGTAAGAGTCAAAGTCCTTCCCGACGGTTGGACTGTGAAAACCCTTGACTCAAAGCTGTCCGCCCATTTTGAACATACGGTGGCTATCACGAAAGACGGTCCCGTAATTCTTACCAAAGAATAAGAGGTCAATATGGATTTTAAAGAAGGACAGGTAGTTCTTTCGCTCAAAGGCCACGATAAAGGTGAGCTTTTTGCAGTGAAGGAAATTGCAAACAGAAAAGTTCTTATCTGTGACGGTAAAAGTCGTAAGCTGGAAAAGCCCAAGGCAAAAAATGTCAGACACGTTGCACTGACGGATGTCACACTCGATAAAGACTCGATGGCAACAAATCGTAAGCTTAGAAAAACTTTAAACAAAATAGCGAACCCAAGGGGGTAAGGTTATGTCAAAACAGGATATGATTGAAATCGAAGGAACTGTTGTTGAGGCTCTTCCCAATGCAACATTCCAGGTTGAACTCGAAAACGGTCATAAAATTTTAGCACATATCTCCGGCAAGCTCAGAATGAACTACATTCGTATTCTTCCCGGTGATAAGGTTACAGTCGAAATGTCTCCATACGACTTAACCCGCGGACGTATAACATGGAGAAGCAAATAAACCTGACATTTTTGAATTTAAAGGAGGCAATCCTATGAAAGTCAGACCTTCTGTAAAGAAAATATGTGAAAAGTGCAAGGTAATCAAGCGTAACGGCAAAATTATGGTTATCTGCGAAAATCCCAAACACAAACAGCGTCAAGGCTAATTGACGTAATAATTTAGGAGGTGCAACTGAAACATGGCTCGTATTTCAGGTGTTGACCTGCCCAGAGATAAGAGAGTGGAAATCGCTCTTACTTATATCTACGGTATTGGTCGTAAAACTGCTTGCGACATCATCGCAGCAACAGGTATTAATCCCGACACAAGAGTTAAGGATCTTACCGAAGACGACGTTTCAAAACTTCGTGAGTACATTGACCACAACGTAAAGGTTGAAGGTGACCTCAGAAGAGAAACAGCATTTGATATTAAAAGACTTATTGAAATTGGTTGCTATCGTGGCATCCGCCACAGAAAGGGCCTTCCCGTAAGAGGTCAGCGTTCAAAAACTAACGCTCGTACCCGTAAAGGTCCCAAGAAGACCATCGCAAATAAGAAAAAGTAATCTTAGGAGGATATATTTATGGCAAAGGTTGCAAAGAAAGCTACCAACGTTCGCCGTCGCCGTGACAAAAAGAACATTGACCGCGGTGCGGCCCATATTCAATCCACCTTCAACAACACAATCGTTACCATCACTGATTTACAGGGTAACGCAGTGTCATGGGCAAGTGCCGGTGAAATGGGCTTCAGAGGCTCAAGAAAATCCACACCGTTTGCTGCACAGACAGCAGCTGAAACTGCTGCAAAGGCTGCAATCGAACACGGCATGAAGACCGTTGAAGTATATGTTAAGGGACCCGGTGCAGGTCGTGAAGCTGCAATCAGAGCTTTACAGACAGCAGGTCTCGATGTAACAATGATCAAAGACGTTACACCGATTCCTCACAACGGCTGCCGTCCCCCGAAAAGAAGACGCGTATAACGGAGGTACAAACGTATGGCAAGATATACAGGTGCGGTATGTAAAATGTGCCGCCGCGAGGGTAAGAAGCTCTTTTTAAAGGGTGACAGATGCTACACAGGCAAATGTGCTTTTGAGCGTCGTTCTTATGCTCCCGGTCAGCACGGTCAGAACCGTAAAAAGAATTCTGAATATGGTCTCCAGCTTCGTGCTAAGCAGCAGGCCAGACGTTACTACGGCATTCAGGAAGGTCAGTTCCATAAGTACTTCATTATGGCTGAAAAGAAAACCGGCGTTACCGGTGACAACCTTCTCAGAATCTGTGAAAGCCGTCTTGATAACGTAGTTTACACACTCGGCTGGGCTTCTTCACGTGCTGAAGCAAGACAGCTCGTTACACATGCACACTTCACCGTAAACGGCAAGAAGGTTGACATTCCTTCATACCTTCTCAAAGCAGGTGACGTAGTTGCTATCAAAGCAAAGAGCCGTGAAAGCGTTAAGATTAAGGCTGTACTTGAAGCAAATGCATCAAGACCCGTTCCCACATGGCTCGACCTTAACCGTGAAAATTGCGAAGCTAAGATCGTAAATCTTCCCGAACGTGAGCAGATCAGCACACCCGTTGAAGAGCATCTTATCGTCGAATTCTATTCTAAGTAATAGACGGTTATTAGCGTAAAACACATCCACAAAAAAGTTAGGAGGGTTTTGCATGATAGGCATTGAAAAGCCCAGAATCGAAACTGCAGAATTAGCAGCTGACGGTACCTACGGTAAAATCGTAGTTGAACCGTTGGAGCGTGGCTACGGTGTTACTCTCGGTAACAGTTTAAGAAGAATTCTTCTTTCATCACTTCCCGGCTACGCAATCACCAGTGTTAAAATTGACGGCGTTCTTCACGAATTCTCAACAGTTCCCGGTGTCAGGGAAGATGTTACGGAAATCATTCTCAACCTTAAGAACGTTATCCTCAAAATTCACGGTGACGGACCCAAAACAGTTTATATTGATGCAAGCGGCGAAGGCGAAGTTTTAGCCGGCGACATCAAGTGCGACTCAGAGGTAGAAATCATCAATCCTGAGTATCATATCTGCACACTTGACAAAGACGCTCACCTCAATATGGAACTTACTGTAAACAAGGGACGTGGATATGTATCTGCTGAGCAGAACAAAAAGCTTTTACAGCCCGTTATCGGCGTAATCGCTATTGACTCAATCTATACACCGATTCTCAAAGCCAACTATACCATCGAAGACATCCGTGTCGGTCAGGAAATCGGCTTTGACAAGCTCACACTTGAAGTTTGGACCAACGGTACAATTTCAGCTGTTGAGGCTGTTTCACTCGGTGCCAAGTTTCTCAACGAACATCTCGCTTTGTTCGGCGATCTCTCAGGCGAAGCTTATGATACTGAGATTATGGTTGACAAAGATGAAGATGCTAACCAGAAAATTCTTGAGATGACTATTGAGGAACTTGACTTGTCCGTACGCTCATTCAACTGCTTGAAGCGTGCAGGCATCAACACAGTGGAAGATTTAACAAACAAGACAGAAGAAGATATGATGAAGGTTCGTAACCTCGGTAAAAAATCTCTCGACGAAGTTATCAAAAAGCTTCATTCCTTCGGTCTTGACCTTCGCAGTGAAGACGACTAAGAAACAATTATTCTACACAACGGTAAAGGAGTGATTTACAATGGCAGGTACCAGAAAACTCGGTAGACCTACTGATCACAGAAACGCTATGCTCAGAGGTATGGTAACATATCTTTTGGAAAAAGGTAGCATCGAAACCACCGTTACAAGGGCAAAGGAAGTTCGTTCCATGACTGAGAAAATGATTACTCTCGGTAAGGAAGCAACACTCCACAATAAGCGTCAGGCTCTCGCATACATCACAAAGGAAGATGTTGTTAAAAAGCTTTTCGACGAAATCAGCCCCAAGTATAAGGATGTAAACGGCGGTTATTGCCGTATTATTAAGACAGGTCCCCGTCGCGGTGATGCTGCAGAAATGTGCATTATTGAACTTGTTTGATAGTACAAAATAATAAAATGACAGCTCTCTGCTTTTTCAGAGGGCTGTTTTCTTGCTCTTTTCAGCAAAGTTCACAAAGAAAAAACCGAAAATTTATAAAAATCGTTTGTGAGCAAATACTATGAAAAACGAAGAAAATCAAAGAAAAACAGAGTAATCAAAATGTAAATTAAAAAAATACAAAAAAGGTGTTGACAAAAAGAAAGGCTTGTGGTAATATATCGGAGCATTAAAAATAATCTATTGGAGGAAAAAGTTATGTCAACTTATATGCCCAAAGCAGGCGACATCACCCGTCAGTGGTATGTTATTGACGCTGAAGGTAAGCACCTCGGCCATGTAGCTGCTAAAGCTGCTGATCTTCTCAGAGGTAAGCACAAGCCCACCTTCGCACCCCACGCTGACTGCGGTGACCACGTTATCATCATCAATGCTGATAAGGTTGTTCTTACAGGTAAGAAGCTCGATCAGAAAATGTACTACCATCACACAGGTTACATCGGTAACATGAAAAAGGTTAAGTACTCAACTCTTATGAAAACTAAGCCCGAATTCGCTATGACAAAGGCTGTTAAGGGTATGATTCCCGACACAGTAATCGGCCGTCAGGCTCTCACCAGACTTCGCGTTTATGCAGGTGCAGAACACGCACACGCAGCACAGAAGCCCGAAGTTATTGAACTTTAATAGAAAGGGAGGAAAAACAGAATGTACGAAACAACTCCGTTCTTCTACGGCACAGGCCGCAGAAAGAAGTCAATCGCAAGAGTACGTGTTTATGCAGGTACAGGTAAAATCATCATCAATGACAGAGATATCGACGATTATTTCGGTCTTGAAACACTTAAGCTCATCGTTCGCCAGCCTCTCAATCTTACAGAAACCACTGAGAAGTTTGACATCGTTTGCCGCGTAACAGGTGGTGGCGTTACAGGCCAGGCAGGTGCTATCCGTCACGGTCTTTCCAGAGCTCTCCTTCAGTATGACGAAGAACTTCGTCCCGCACTTAAGAAGGCAGGCTTCCTCACTCGTGACCCGAGAATGAAGGAAAGAAAGAAATACGGTCTCAAAGGCGCTCGTCGTGCACCTCAGTTCTCAAAGAGATAATCAGTTTATCAATTATGGTACACTTCCGATTTTCGGAGGTGTACTTTTTTGTTGTGTTTACTTTTGTGGGAGTTTATGGTAGAATGTTGGTGGTTGAGGAAACTATAGTTTTCAAAAGGGAGATAAAAATTATGAAGTTAAGAATCATAGACTTTTTATCCGATATTGAAGAATTTAACGGTGTTTCTTTTTCTGCAAAATTAAAATGCACTTGCGGAAAAAATGAATTTTCATTTTTTCATACAGGCAAGCAAACCAAAGGGATTTTTTCACCGCGTATTATAAAAAGAGACGGGCAGTTAATCTTAAAAGCAGTTTGTTGTTCCTGTGAAAAATCTATTATAATATATGATTCCGCAAAAGACGGAGTCACGCCAAAGGAAACAAATAAAAAATATGAGTTTGTACCGTTTGTCTCAAATAAACTGCCGGAACAGTTTTCTGTTGTAATAAAGTATAATTATTTTCCTGATAATATGAAAACAGAGGACATATACTCTAACAAATTCGAGGATTGTTTCATCTATATAACTGATAAAAAAGGAAGAGAAATAGAATCATTAATAGAAGAATAAACATAGTATTTCGTAAATTACATTTACTAAACAGATTTTCTTTCGTATCCTCTTAAATCAGAAAGAACCAGAGAGCATATCCCGAAAACAGATAGTCCGTTTCCCTTTACTTTACGTAGGAGTTACTGTATAATTAAGGCATAAAGAAAACCAAGGAGGAATAATATGAAAAAGGTTTTTGTGGCAGTTTTGATTTTTGTTCTGATTTTTTTCTGTTTCACTTTTAACAAGGTAAGACAGGGTGATAACAGCCCTCCGGCAACTGCGGTTCATTCGGAAAAGAACACAGAAACTAAGGTGTATTCCTTCAGCGGCTCTGACGATATTCTGACCGTTATGAACGGTACTGTCGTTCTCGGTGAAGACGAAGAAACCCTCAGCGGAGGAACCTTGCAGATTAATTCCGAGGATTTTTTTGAGGGCGTAACTTCCTATAATACTACATTTTATATATTAGAAGACGGTAAAAAGAAAACAGTTATGTCAAACAGTCTTGTAGATCATACAGGCGGTAAGGTTAAACTTGACGGAGATGATCTCGGTAAACTAAGCGGTGCGGATGTAATCGCAGAAAATAAAACAGAGAATCTTATTAATAATCTTTATTTCGAGATAACTACTGTAGGTGCTGACGGCGAGAATAAAACCCATCAGTTACGGATGGATGTTATTGAGATTAATTAGTATACGGCGCAAAAAGACACCCTATGGCTTTGAATAAGTCATAGGGTAAATTTTTTTAATTACCTCTTGACTCTCACCTTACGTCATAGTATATAATACTTACTGTGAGGTGATAAAAATGAAAATGCTCATTAAAGATTTCGCTGAGCTGTGCTCGGTAAGTGTGCGCACACTTCATTACTATGATGAAATCGGTTTATTGGAGCCTTCTTTTGCAGACAGGTATACGGGGTATCGGTATTACGATGAGAAATCCCTTCTCCGTATGCAGGAGATTATGTTTTACCGTGAACTGGATTTTCCTCTTAAGAGCATAAAAGAGATTTTGTCGTCTCCCGATTACAATAAAAAACAAGCACTGACGGAGCAGAAAAAGCTTTTGATTATGAAAAAAGAGCGGCTCGAGAGGCTTATTTCTTCCATCGACAGTGCAGAGAAAGGAAAAATTATTATGAAAGCGTTTGATAACAGCGAATTTGAAAAGTATAAAAATGAGGCAAAGGAAAGATGGGGCAATACGGATGCCTATAAAGAGAATCAGGAAAAGACGAAAGGCTACTCAAAGAATGATTTCGATGCTCTCGGAGAGGGCATGGAGCGCATTATGGGTGAGTTTTCACTCTGTATGAAAAAAAGTTTTGCACCCGAAAGCGAAGAAGCACAGAGCCTTGTAAGAAATTTACAGAAGTATATCACCGATAATTTTTACACCTGTACCAAAGAAATCCTTGCGGGTCTCGGTCAGATGTATGTGCTTGATGAAAGATTTAAAAATAATATCGACAGACACGGTGACGGAACGGCACAGTTCATAAGCGATGCTGTGGCTTTTTACTGCAGATAATTTTTATTGAAACCCGTGAAAATTAATGCTATAATGAAAACAGATAATCTTTACGGGGGGAAAGAAATGAAAAAACTTTATAATAAAAGTGAGCTTGCCTTTTCCTTGATGTGGATAGCTGCCTACTGTGTTCTTATGAGCGTAGGGGATAATATTTCCGCTAAGGTCGGTATAAACAGCATCATAAGTCTGCCTGTGGCACTTATAATGTCGGCTGTTCTTCTCAGCTTTATGAGAATGAACGGTCTTGGTGAAAAATACGGTCTGTGTAAGCCGAAGGTGTCGGCGAAAGAAATGCTTTATTATATTCCTCTGATTATTATACTTTTGGCAAATGTGATGTTCGGTGTGAAGGTTAATTTGTCCGTTGGCGAAACAGTTCTTTATATGCTCACGATGCTTTGTGTAGGCTTTTTAGAGGAGATTATATTCCGCGGTATGCTGTTTAAGGCTATGGCTGAAAACGGTCTTAAATCGGCTGTCATTGTTTCGAGTGTTACTTTCGGCATAGGTCATATAATAAATCTTTTTAACGGTTCGGGTGCAGAGCTTATCCCTAATCTTTTCCAGGTGGTATATGCCGTAGCGGCAGGCTTTATGTTTGTGATGATTTTCCTTAAAAGCGGAAGTCTTATTCCCTGTATTTTGCTTCACGGGGTTTTCAATGCTCTCAGTGTCTTTGCCGATGAGACTGTGCTGACAGTAACGGACAGGATTGTATCCTGTGTTTTCCTTGTAGCAGTCAGCGGTGCGTACGGCGTGTATTTAGCTTTCAGTATAAAGAAGAAAACAACATAAAAAAGTTGATGTCAGCTGACATCAACTTTTTTTGTTATCTTATTTTCTGAAAAGTGCCTTAAAGAAATTACCGATACGCTCAATAAGGTTTTTGATAAAGGCGACCAGACTGTCTATAGGGGATTCCTTTTCTGCCTTTACAGGCTCGGTGGTATCCTCTGTAAGAGTCTGGCTTTCACTGTCATATAGAGTGAATCTGCCTATTATTGCGGTGTCGCAGGTAAGCTCTTCTTCAGCAAAGAGGAAGTAATTATAATAGGGGTCTGCCACCTCCATTGAATGAGTAGCATTTTTTATAAACCATGTTTTTTCGGGGAAAAGACAGGTGGAAGCATCTACTGTTCTGTCAGGGGAGATATACTTCATATTCTTACCCACAAGATATCTGTCATCAAAATACGTGCCGACAGGGGCGGTGGTGGCACCCAAGGAGCTGGAGCGGGTTTCTATGGTATAGTCACCGATAAGGTCACCCATATCAGAGATGGGGACAGAGGGGAAACCGTATCTTGATATTACGGCCAGATTTTTTTCACTGTCAAAATCTTTGAGAAGTTGGTCTCTGCGTGCTCTGACCGTTTTGTTGTAGTTTTCAATTTTTTCTCTGAGGGCGGAATAATCTTCATCCTTCATAAGGTCATCAAAAATATAAGTCATGGCACCGTCTATGTAGGCATCGGGAGTCAGAGCCCATATTGACGGCCAACAGCCGAGCAGAGGGATAAGGAATTCTTTGTAAATAACGGGGGCAATGTCACCGATTATTTTGTCAAAAAAGAGAGTAAAAAGCTCAGGTACGCCTGCCACATTGAAAAGTTCAAGTATGCTTGCCATAAGGTCGTTGGTTTCTGATTTTCCCAAAGTGTTTTCCAGGAAATAAGTAATGGCAGAGGCATTGAGTGTGCTGTCACCTGAAAGAAGACAGCCGGTATAGGTTGCACCCTCACAGGCGGGAGTATCCAGAACCAGAGCGGAAACCTTATCATTTCCATACTTTGCCAGATAAGAAATAATTATTATGCTTCCCAGGGAGTGACAGCTGAGAGCTACCTTATCGCAGCCGCTTTTATCTGTAATATGGTTTATGTAATCATTGAGCTTTTCTGCCACAGCCACAGGGTCACAGCGCCAGTCGTATTGGAAGGTAAGGGTTGATTTGGCAGTAACACGTGAGGGCAGGGGATTGTGGACTCCTGAACCTTCTTTTGGGTCGCCTGTATTTTCCATAAACCAGTCTTCAAAAAGGGGCGTGAATCTGGAACTGATCACCACTGCCAGAGCATCGGAATCCGAATTCTGCGTGTAGGCGATGATGGCGGGGATGATGTCATTCTTCATTACTGCAAGGAAGGTATCCTCATCGGGAAGCCGAGCGGCGGTGGAGAGGTCATTAACATCTGTGTAAACGGTGCTGGTGTTTATGCCGGGCACATAAATTACAGGGCAGGTCTGTGTAACACCATCTGCTGCGAAAGCCGTGGCTGAAAGAGAAAAGAGCATAAGCGCAGCGAGGCATAGACTAAAGATTTTTTTTGAAAGCTTCATATTAATTCTCCTTTTTGTTGATAAGAATAATATACTATATTTATTTGACGGTGTCAATTATAGTATAAAAGAAAAGGTTTATATCAGCCTCATAAATGTTTTACAGCTTTCCTTTGACTGAGAAAATCACACCCGTATCAGTATTCTGACAGCCATAGCCATAGTCGTGACATTCGAAAATTCTCTTACAGATGGGGAGCCCCATACCTGTTGACGAGCCGTCTCTCGTTCTGGAAACATCCTGCCTTTCGAAAAGGTTCCATATGTTTTCCGCAGTTTCCTTGTTTAAAGGCTCGCAGGTGTTGAAAACTTCGAGAATAAAGCTGTCTTTTTCTGTTTTCAGAGTGACGTTGATACGCTTTGCTCCCGTGGTGTATTTGACGGCATTTGAAAGATAGTTATCCACAGCCAAAGCCATCAGCTTCGGATTACAGCTTACATAAATATCCTTTTCGGCATTGAGTGTCAATTCTGCACCTTCCGAGCGGGCAAAGGGAAGATATTTTTCGGCTTCTTCTTTAACCAATGCCGTGAGATTGCAGTTTTCCTTTTCTATTTTATCTGTAGAGGAAAGACGGTTAAAGGTCAGCAGAGAGGTGACTATATCATTCATTCGGAGTGCCTCGTCATAGACGGATTTTATGTATTCGTCCTTTTTATCGTCCACGGCACCCTCTAAAATACATTCGCATTGATTCTGTATAACGGCGAGGGGAGTTTTAAGCTCATGGGCGGCGGCAGAAATAAAGGTGCGTTTTGATTTGTTAAGCTTTTCTGTTTTGGTGTAAAGACGGTTTGCCGTAAGAAAAATCAGAGCGGCTAAAACTGCATACATTATCATAAGCTGTTCCGTCAGATAAGAAAAAAAGTCAGAGGAAAGAGCTCTCATCGGCAGATTGATTTTTGCGTAAAAATAGAACATGTAATCTTCGCCGTCTATATTTACGGGCCCGTAGCGTTCGTTTTCGTCGGCATCGGAAAAGCCCCCTCCGGAATGAAACATATGGTTGTTTGCCGCAAAGTCACGAAGCTTATGCTCCAATTCATCATAAATTTTTATTTCATACGAACGTGCCTGCAGATCATAAGAATTTAAATGCAAAATGTTTCCGGGAGAAGAAAAAGGAGATATGGTTTTTTCTGTCACACCGTTTTCCAAAGAAAAGCCCTCGGTGAAGGTATTCGCCGTTATATAATCGCCAAGGAGTATTTCTGTCGGGATGTTTCTGCCGTTGGTATCGGTTTTTATTCCGACACTGTTTATCGACGGATAATCTTTAATAATTTTACGTATGCTTTCTTTCTGTTCGGCATTGATATAACTGCTCAGATCAATATAATTATACGGCTTATAAATATAATTACCGTCATGGCTTTCTTCGATACAGGTTATTTTGCTTTGTGCCGCTATTTCCTGTGCTGTGTTTATAAAACCGAATACATACGGTATATGGTTGACAGAGAGAGTCATCTGAAGCTGTGCTGCAAAAAGTTCGGGATAGGTACATTGACCGCTTTTTATGGCGGGACAGTTTTTTTCTGCGGAAAAATCACTTTTATCATAGGGGAGCTTTTCACTTAATGTGTTTAACATATAATCTGCATTACGGTTAAAGTCAGATGCTTCATTTTGTATGGCGCTTTTGTAATTAAGAATCATCGAAAAGGCAAAGCTGATTACAAGACAAAGACAGATAAGTGCATTCATTTTCTTTTTACTCATTGTTCCTCCTCCTTTTTAAAGGCATATCCTGTGCCGATTACGGTTTTTATGCAGTCGGCGTGTTCTCGTAAGGCCTTTCTTATTCTCTTTATGTGGGTATCAATCACTCTTTCGTCACCGTCAAAGTCATAACCCCATATTTTTCTGAGAATTACCTCACGGGACAGAACGTTGCCTTTGTTTTCCATTAAAAGTGCCAGCAAATCGAAATCCTTAGCGGCAAAAATAATTTCCCTTTCACCGCAAAGAACCTTCCGTGTGCCGTAATCGAGGGTGATACCTCTGAGGGTGAGACGCTTCTGCGGGTTTATGCCCTTGCGTCTGTTTACGGTGGTGATTATCTTTTCCGTCAGCACGGACAGAGGGAAGGGCTTTATAATGTAATCGTCACCGCCTAATTTGTAGCCTTTGAGTAAATCTTCCTCTTCACCTAAAGCGGAAAGAAATATTACGGGTGTGTCGGAAAATTTACGTATTTCCTTACAGGCAGTAAGACCGTCCAATATGGGCATGAGCACATCGAGAATAATCAGGTCGAAGTCGTTTTCCTCTGCTTTCTCCACAGCCTCTCTGCCATTTTGCGCCATGGTAACGGAAAAGCCCTTGGCGGTAAAATAGTCATAAAGGGTGGTGCGAATTTTTACTTCATCGTCACAAACGAGTATTTTAAGCATCTTTATCATCTCCTTTCGTCATTATAATACACACGGGGTATGTACTCCAAGTGTCACGGGGGATATTTTTAAAAAATTCTTCTTTTTTTCTCCGTTGACAGAAAAATATATAGTATGGTAAAATTGAAACATCAGCAAAGGAGTGATAAAAATGAAGAAAACATTATCAGCTTTAATACTGACGATTGTGATGCTTATGTCTTTTGCTGTCTTTGCTTCGGCAGAGGACACAGTGGGAAGCATCGCCGTTACGGATTCATCGGGGAAAACCGTGGCAACTTATGAAATTGTCACAAACAATATTTCTCTTGATGCCAGAGACACCATCCAGAAAGCATTGCGTTATGTGAGAGATAACGCTTCACCCACAGATATTCACACAGTGAAGCTTCCGAAGGGCGAATACTGTCTTTATCAATCTCTTAATCTTTACAGCAACACGGTATTGGACCTTTCCGGCTCTGTGATAATGAGGGCGGAGGGCTGCGGCTCTATGATACGCTTCGGCACATCAAAGGAAGTAGTCTACGGCTATGAGGGATATAAAAACATTACAATCAAAAACGGCACCTTTGATGCCCGTAACATCGGCGGAAGCTCACTTGTGAGGTTTGCCCATGCGTCGAATGTGGAAATAAACGGTGTTACTTTTATGAATACCACCGATGTTCAGCATCTGCTTACCTTTGCCGCCTGTGAAAATGTAAAAATCCACGGCTGCGAGTTCCGTAACATGAAAACCACGGAAGGTCTTGACGGCTTCAACTGTGAGGCGGTTCAGATAGATATTCTCAAGGAAGGATATTTCACTTATCCTGCCTATGACGGTACACCCACGAAAAATGTAAGCGTAACGGGCTGTACCTTTGAAAATGTTCCCCGCGGTCTCGGTACTCACTCGGCCATAGCCGGTTATTATTTTGATAATATGATTTTTAAAAATAATACCTTTAAAAATATAGAAAGCTATGCAATAAGAGTGGTTAATTACATTAACAGTATCATTTCCGATAATATCATAACCGACTGCGGAAGCGGTATCAGCTGCGGCACGGTGACAAACACCTCTCTTTCGAATTTCTATGCACCTCTGAGCGGAACAAAGGTTATAAACGATGTGAATGTTACAATCAGCGGAAATAAAATCTCACTTAAAAGCAACGGCGCAGATACCTCCGCTTTCGGTATAAGGCTTATCGGTGCACAGGTTAAAAATTTCAAAGATAAAAACGGAAAGACTTTCAGTGCAGACTGCCGTATTTCAGGGGTAAGAGTCGAAAATAATACTGTTTCGGGCGCTGTCAGTCAGAAAAGCTTTAATGCTATCCATATAAACGGTGCAAAAGGCTCTGCCTACGGTAAAAACAGTAATGTATCCGTAAAAAACAATAAGGTAACCTTTAATTATAAAGGAAAAATAAGCAATACGGTTTACGGCATCAAGGCAGAAAACAGCGAAAAGATTTATTTTTACGGCAATACCGTAACCGATAAAAAGGCGGTTATACATTCCCTCGTTACCGCAGATAAAAGCTCTGAGCTTTATTTCGAAAAAAACAGCTTCAGCGGCGCCAAATCCTTCGGTGTCAAACTGCAGAACATAAAAAAAGCAAAGCTTATATCAAATACTGTAAACAATACAAAAAGCAACGGTGTTTATATTCTTAAGGGCTGCGGTAATGTGGAAGTAAAATCAAATAAAATAAAAAGCTGTTCAGGCTACGGAATAGCGGTGAACGACGGTCAGGCAAGCACTATTTCCTCCAACAGCATTTACTCCTGCAAAAAGTACAGCATTTATCTGACGGGAAAGGGTAAGGCAAACACGATTTCTTCAAACTATATCTGCGGCGGCAAGAATACGGGTATTTATCTTAACAAAACAGCCTCCGTTACCACCGTTACAAAGAACACCGTCGATATAACCTCAAAGAGTGCAGACGGCATAGGCATAAACGATAAGGCTTCCGTAACGAACATCACAAACAATAAAATAAACGGAAAGGCAAAGAAGGACAGCAAAAAGCTGAAGGTTAAATGCAGATACGGTATACGTATAAACAGCGCTTCCTGTAAAATCAAAAAGATAACGGGCAACAGCATAAATCAGTGCGATAACACAGGAATTTATATCGCAAAGGCAAAAACCAAAGCCACCGTGTCAAAGAATACGGTGAAAAAAGCCCGTTACGGTATAAGATATAAAAAAGCCAAGGCAAAGCTTTCAAAAAACACATTTAAAAGCTGCTCGGCAGCAAAAACAAAGGTAATATAAAGAAAATCTCCTCCGCAAAACGGAGGAGATAATTTTCTGTACATAAAAATTATTTTGTTAATTCGTAAGTATCCTGTGCGATGAGAAGCTCTTCGTCGGTGGGGATAACAAGAAGCTTAAGAGCGGAGTCTTCTGTGGAAATTTCGATTTCCTGTCCTCTCACGCTGTTCGCTTCTTCGTCGATGGTTGTGCCCATAAAGCCTAACTTTTCTGCTACTCTTGTACGGTAATGGGGATTGTTTTCGCCGATACCGCCTGTGAATACTACTGCATCCACACCGCCCATGGCAGCGGCGAAGCCGCCGATATATTTAACGAGCTGATGGCAGAGCATGGATTCAACGAGCTGAGCTCTTTTGTCACCGCTCTTTGAACGGCCTTCGATTGTTCTGTTGTCGCTTGTGGCTGTGTCGGGAATTTCATTAAAGTTTTCATCGTATTCAGCTGTGAGACCGAGCATACCCGACTTTTTGTTAAGGATATTGTCAACCTCTTTAGCAGTGAGATTTTCTCTTTCGCAAAGAACGGCGATGATGGCTGGGTCGATGGAGCCTGAACGTGTACCCATCATAATGCCTTCGAGGGGAGTGAGACCCATGGTGGTGTCAAAGCATTTGCCGCCCTTGATGGCTGAAATAGAGGAGCCGTTACCGAGATGGCAGGTAACAACCTTAAGCTCGTCAGCATTATATTTGCCGGGATATTTTTTCATAAGGAAATCAGTGGTACGGGCAGAAACATATCTGTGGCTGGTGCCGTGGAAGCCGTAGCGTCTGATGCCGTGCTTGAGATAGTATTTATAGGGGAGAGCATACATATATGCATAGTCGGGGATAGTTTGATGGAAAGCGGTATCAAAAACTGCTACCTGGGGGATACCCTTCATGATTTCTTCACAAACTTCGATACCCATAAGGTTTGCAGGGTTGTGAAGGGGGCCGAGGGGGATACATTTTCTGATGGCAACTTTAACGTCTTCCGTAACAACCACGCTGCCGCTGAATTCTTCACCGCCGTGAAGGACACGGTGACCTACGGCAGAGATGTCGTTCATTGAAGTGAGAACGCCGTTTTTGCTGTCGGTAAGTGTTTCCAAAAGAATGGTGATGGCATCGTGATGATCTTTTGCCTCTACGGGCTTTTCATCGAGAACCTTTACTTCTTTACCGTCTTTGTCGATTTTGTGGGTAAAGGTACAGTCTGAACCGATCTGCTGGAAAATACCCTTTGCCAAAACCTTTGCCTCAGGCATTTCGAAAACCTGATACTTTAATGAAGAAGAACCTGCATTGATGATTAACTCTTTAAAACTCATGTTTTGCACCTCTTTAAAATAATATACTTTTATCTTTGGCAGATATTGTCTAACTTTTACATTATAACACATTGTTTTTTATTTTTCCACTATTTGAGCAGTTTTATTTATCATTATTTGAAGAAAATTGCATCTCTTATTTAATTCGAAAACGGACATATTGTGTCATTTGCATAAAAGACGTTTTTAATTATGTTGAAAATATACTATACAGAAGTTAAAGAGTACAAAAAACGGAGTTTTTCTTTGTTGAGTTTGGATATTGAAAAGTGAGACGGGCGGTGGTAGAATATAACACGTTGATTAAGAGAATTTACAGCACATTGGTTGCTTTTAAAATGAGAAAATATATGATTGAAGAGCGAGGATGTCCGACGGGACATCCTTGTTGCTTTTATATATGAAAAAGAGTTTTTACTTACAGCAGTCGGTGTTCAGCATATTACCACTTTTTTGTGCTAAAGTATTGATTTTTCCAAAAAAGATAAGTATAATGGTATCCGATAAAATTAAAACAAAGGAGATAAAAAAATGCAAAAATCAAAGAAAAGCATGGCAAGAATTCTATTGGCAATTATGGTTGTTCTTGCTCTTGCTGTCCCCATGACCTGCACTGCTTTCGCTACAGAAGACGTTCCTGCAGCAGATGAAGCAGCAGTGCTTACCATCGGCGCGGATGCCGAAACAGCTTTTTCCGTTGATGTTGACGGAGAAATAACAGAATATGACCTTACAGACGGGGAATCTGCGGCAGCTTATGTTGACTCTTACGCTGATAACCTTACAAATGACCCCGGCTTCAAAGCTCATATTGAAACCGCTCTCAGCAAGGTCAGAGAAAGCATCGGCTCTTACGCCACCGTTGCCGCTCTCGCAGCTCCCATTATCGCTATCGTACTTGCTCTTATCACAAAGGAGGTTTATTCCTCACTTATCATCGGTATTGTGGTAGGCGGCTTTATTTATGCCGGCGGTAATTTCGAAACCGCAATCAATCACGTCCTTTTTGACGGATTTGTTGCCTCTCTTTCGGACAGCTACAATATGGGCATTATCATTTTCCTTGTGCTTCTCGGTGCACTTGTTTCCATGATGAACAAAGCGGGCGGTTCTGCAGCCTTCGGCCGTTGGGCATCAAAGCATATCAAATCGAGAGTAGGCGCACAGCTTGCTACCATTCTTTTAGGCTGTCTTATTTTTATCGATGACTATTTCAATTGCCTTACAGTCGGTTCAGTTATGAGACCTGTTGCCGATGAGCAGAAAATTTCACGTGCAAAGCTCGCTTATGTTATCGATGCCACCGCTGCTCCTATTTGTATTATCGCTCCCATTTCTTCCTGGGCAGCCGCAGTTGCGGGCTTCGCCAGAGGCGCAGGAGCTGACAGCGGTATGAGTTTATTCGTTCAGGCTATTCCCTATAACTTCTATGCAATCTTTACCATTATTATGATGGTAGTTATCGCAGTTGCAAAGTTCGATTTCGGCCCCATGAAGCTCCACGAAAGAAACGCTATCGAAAAGGGTGATCTTTTCACGAGCGGCACAAAGGTTGAAACTGACGAAACAGTTATTAACCCCAAGGGCAAGGTTATCGATCTCATTCTTCCTGTTGTTGTACTTATTATCTGCTGTGTTATCGGCATGATTTATTCCGGCGGCTTTTTCGCAACAGGCGAGGATAAAGCAGGTTTCATTGAAGCATTCTCAAATTCAGATGCTTCCGTCGGCCTTGTTCTCGGCTCTGCCGTGGCAATCGTTTTTGCAATCGCTTACCTTCTCATCAGAAGAGTTATTTCTTTCAAAGACGCTATGGCATCTCTTCCCGAAGGCTTCAAGGCTATGGTTCCTGCCATCCTTATTCTCACCTGCGCATGGACTCTTAAGGCTATGACAGACAGCCTCGGCGCAAAGATTTACATTTCACAGCTCGTCGAAGGCAGTGCAGGTGCACTTCAGGCTCTTCTTCCCGCCATTATCTTCCTCATCGCTGTAGGTCTTTCCTTTGCTACAGGTACATCATGGGGTACCTTCGGTATTCTTATTCCCATCGTACTGAGCGTATTCGAGGCGGGCAATCCTCTTATGATCGTTTCCATCTCTGCATGTATGGCAGGCGCCGTTTGCGGTGACCATTGCTCACCTATTTCCGATACCACCATCATGGCTTCTGCCGGCGGTCAGTGCGACCATCTCAACCATGTTTCCACACAGCTCCCCTATGCTCTTACCGTTGCAGGCGTGTCCTTCGTGACTTACATCATCGCAGGCTTCGTTCCTCAGTGGTATGTGGCTCTTCCCGTCGGTGCTGTATTAATGATTGCCACACTCTTTGTTATCAAAAAGGTAACAGCAAAAAAGGCATAAGATTTTAACAGAATAAAATTAAAGCAACTGCATTTCCAGTGATTTGCAGTTGCTTTTCTGTTATTTAATTAAGCTTATTTTCCGAAAAAATCCCGGAGCTTTTCGATGATAATTTTAATTACCTTCGTAATGAGATTAAGGAAATCATGAAGCCAGCTTGTTTCTTTTTCCTGAGCGGGGGCTTCTTTCATGGGGACGAGATTTCCGTTTCCGTCATTCTCAAGGAATTGAGGATATTTTGTATCCTCAAGAACATTGATGTCATCATAAAGAACAGTATTGATAAGATCGTAATAGCTGTCCGTTTTTTCACCGTGCCAAAGTCCTTTGATGAACCATGTGTTATCGGGGAGAAGACAGGTGGAGGCATCCAATGTTCTGTCGGGTGAGATCATATTTCTGCCGCAATCCTTCGCCTGAACATAATCGGCAGGAAGCTGTTCGCCGTTCATGGCACATACGGCACCGAAGGAGGACATTTCCAAAGCAACGAATCCGTCACCTGTGAAGTTGCCTTCTTTGCTGAGAGGGAAGGGAGGATCTCCGTATTTGGAAAGGATGCTTACCTTGATGCCTTCATTTTTTGCGTTAAGGATAATATCCTCGGCTTTTATCATAATATTTTCATGGTAATAGATAATCTTGCTGATAAGACCGGCATATTCGTGAGAGGGATCGGTGTAATTTTTGCCGTAGATGTATTCCAATGCATCATAGAAATATCTTTCGTCAACGAAGCTCCACATAGAGGGCATGGTGCCGAATATATCGTGAACTACTGTTCTGAGGGCTTTGAGAAGAGCGACCTTGAGAGCGGGCTCAAGGAAGGAGCTGAGAATTGCATCGAGTGTACCTGTTTTGTTAAGGACTGTGAGGAAGAGCGTGAGTTCTTCGCCTAAGTTCATATCTGAAATAAACGCAAGGAGGGCATCAGGGTCGATATCGAAGCTGCCGCTGAAAAGCTCGCCTGCGAAATTAACGCCCTTGATTGACGGCACACAGAAAACGAGGGAATCGATATTTTTGCGTTCTTCGGGATATTCATTGATGAAGGCCAATGCCACGGAAGCTCCGAAGCTGGATGCGGCAAGCTCATATTTCTGACTTCCCGAATCAGCCTGAACCCATTTGACGTATTCTTTGAATTCTTTTGCAATATCTGCGGGAGAGAGACGACAGTCATGTCTGAAAACATATTTACCGTTGCCTTTGTAATTGAGGGTGGTTTTTTCCGTAACGACACCCTCTTTGTTTGTACAGCCGTCCTTTTCCAAAGCGGCGAGCCCGAAGCAGTCTTCCATCCAAAGACAGATATACCTGTAAAGAAGGTCCGGATTTCCTTCGGAAACAGCCTGCTTTATGTACTGTTCATACTTCATAAGGTTATCGATCATCTTTTGCCCGTTAATGGGGAAGAAGAGAGGGTCCGTGTGCTCTGTGTCTTCTTCACGGTAAATTTGCTTTGATTCGAAACCTTCGATGTAAATTTGGGGAAGGTGGTCATAATCCTTTGCTGCCAAAGCTGCTGATGCACAGGAAAGAATCATAAAAAGTGACAGTACAATGCTTAATGATTTTTTGAGTGTTTTCATTGTTTACCTCCTATGTTATAAAAGTGGTTACATTATAGCATTTGATTAACAAAAAATCAATAAAATCGGTGGGTTTTCCAAACTGTAACCTTTCATTTAAGCGTTTTTTACTGTGATTATAAGACCTGAACTGCTTTTTGAATAAGTTATGCGTCCGGCAACTCCGGGAATGCTGTAAACCTTACCGTCGGTTACAAGTTCCTTAAGCGCCCGGTCAGCCACTCTTTTGGTGTCAAATTTTACCGTGAATTTTCCGCTGCAGCGCAGCTGTCTCATGGCGATTTCTTTAACATCTGAGAATGAATATTTTTTTAGATAAAAATTGTTATAAACATAATAATTGTATTTGGTGCCTTTGCAGGGCGGACAGTTACATTCTTTGTCAATCGAATGTGTGAGAGAAAGCTCGCTTTCGGAAATGCAGAAGTAGTTATGGGTTTTATTGTTGTATCCCGGTCTGCCTGTTTCCGCCACAGGGTCATCCCGGGTGACATCCACAAAATAATAATCTCTTTCTATTTTTATGTAATTCCATGCGTGACTGGAATGTATGGAGCTTTTGTTTTTGTCTGAGCCTTTGACATATCCGCATTCATAGCCGAGCTCGTTCATAATCATCTGAAAGGCTTTGGCATAGCCGGCGCAAACTGCTTTATGATTTATCAGACATCCGTAAGCGTTGTAGCGCATAGGTGCGTGTAATACATAGTTCGTGGTATCCACTATATAGTCGTGTACAAAAAGAATCCTGTCAAAGTGGTTTCTGTATTGTCTGGCACGGTCTGCTATGGCTTTTACGGCAGCGTTGAGTTTTAAGGACATGGCTCTGATTGCGGCGGGGCTTATACCGTCTGTCAGCTTCACCTCAAAGGTCATATCTTTTATGGTGCTTCCGGCTTTGATCCAATGGAATTTACCGCCGCCCGAAAGCCAGAAAAAGCGCGGGTGGTCTTCTAATACCATGTTATAAACCTTACTGACAGTGGCAGAAGGTGTACTGCCGAAATTAAAGGGTTGTCTGAAATTTTCCAAACCGGAGCAGAATTCGTTGTATATTTTCTTTTCTGTGTGTGAGAGCTTAGAATAATTACGGGTAGACAAAAGGTTGACCGCCTTTCACATGTTTTTTATTTCATTATACATTATTCGACAAATAATACAACACAGAAGGTGTTTAATAAGATTTGAAAAACATCACTTTTTGACAAAAAATGATGGAAAAAACTGCATCTTGTGCAATTTGCAAAAGTGAACTTATACCTTATAATATAAACTGTCGTTTAAAATTATATATTAGAAGGAGAAAAATTAATGGTAAGATATGCTGTACTTGACCTTGAAATGTGCAAGGTTCCCAAAAGTCACAAAAAGGCAAGAAACATCAACGAAATAATTGAGATCGGTGCAGTTTTGCTGGATGAAGATTATAATTCCGTTGATGAATTCAAAACTTTTGTTTCACCTGAAGAGGGAGTGATTGATTCGTATATTCACGAGCTCACGGGTATCAGTCAGGAGGATTTGGAGGGTGCTCCCGATCTTAAAACCGCTTTGGAGATGTTCTCTTCGTGGATTCCGGAGGATGCCATAGTTATTACATGGAGTGATTCCGACGAAAGGCAGATAAGAAACGAAACCGGGCGCAAGGGTATATGCGGACTTTGTGATTTTTTGGACTGTTGCATTGACTGTCAGGCGGATTTCAGCAACAGAATGGAAACAAAAAAGGTTTATAACCTGAAAGAAGCACTTATTATTACAGGCATTGAATATGACGAGGATATACATGACGCTTTGGTTGATGCACGTAATACGGCTATGCTTTTCACTAAAATGAAAAAGGAAGAAAACCTCAGACTTACACCCTATTACAGTTATGAGCAACCGGGGAAAATGTCCTACAATCCCTTTGCGGATTTGCTTACAGGATGTGCAGTTTAAAAAGGGTAACACGGAACACATTTTCGAACGGTAAACTAAAAAATTGATTAAGAAATCCGGGCGCCGATGCTTCGGATTTCTTGCTTTTTCTTTTCGTTTGCGGTGTATAAATATCATTGACATTTATATTTTGCTGTTATATAATTAATTTGTATGCTGAGATCAGTGAAAAAGCTTTCAGCAAAAAGAAAAATTACTGTGAAAGGAAAGAAAATATGAACACAATCGACAAAAATTACGAAGCTCTGTTCACTCCCTGGAAAATCGGTAATGTGGAAATAAAAAACCGTATTGTAATGTGTCCCATGGGCGGCACTTCACTTTTCGGATGGTTTGAGCTGGGTGGCTGTCACTTCGATAAGGAGGCGGCAAAGCTTTTCCTCGAAAGAGCAAACAATAATGTGGGTCTCATTATCCCCGGCATCGCACCGTTGCGTGATACCTTCTGGGGCAAATGGCTGTGGCAGAATCCCAAAATGTTCGAAGAGCTCAAAGAATTTATGGACGAAATACATAAAACAGGCGCCAAGCTTTTCGTTCAGCTTACAGCCGGTATGGGCAGAAGCTGGGCAATCACCGAGCTTGTAGCTCCTCTTCATAAGAATAAGTTCACACGTGCTCTCGTGAAGCCTATTCTTGACACATCTCACGAGCTTGCCTCTCCCTCTCCTCAACGTTCACGTTGGGCGCACGACATTATCTGCCCCGAAATGACCAAAGAACAGATTCATGAGATTATCGAAGCTTTTGCGAAAACAGCAAAGCTTTGCCGTGATGCAGGTGTAGACGGTGTCGAGGTACACGCCGTTCATGAGGGTTATCTTCTTGACCAATTTGCTATCGAATTTTTCAACAAGAGAACAGACGAATACGGCGGCTCCTTTGAAAACAGATACCGTTTCGCAGTTGAAGTAGTAAAGGCTATCAAGGAAGCCTGCGGTGAGGATTATCCCGTTTCTTTGCGTTACTCCGTAGAATCAAAGATGAAAGGCTTCTGCGAGGGAGCTATGCCCGGTGAAAAGTACACAGAAGTGGGCAGAGCTATGGCTGAATCCGAAAAAGCTGCAAAATATCTTCAGGATGCAGGCTACGATATGCTCAACGCCGATAACGGTACCTATGACTCATGGTATTGGGCACATCCTCCCATGTATATGCCTCAGAACTGTAATCTTGACGATGTGGCACATATCAAAGAATTCGTTGATATTCCCGTGGTATGCGCAGGACGTATGGAGCCGGATGTGGCTGCAAAGGCTGTCGAAGACGGCAGAATCGACGCTGTAGGTGTTGCCCGTCAGTTCCTTACAGACCCCGCATGGGTAACAAAGCTCATTGAGGGCAGATTAGAGGAAATCAAGCCCTGTATCTGCTGTCACAGCGGTTGCTTTAACTTCTCTTCCTCAAAGGGCCACGCAAATACTCAGGATCTCTTAGACACCATGGGTCTGGCACGCTGTGCACTTAATCCCGAAACGATGCAGTCAAAGAAATATAAAATCGTTCCCGCAAAGAAATCAAAGAAGGTTGCCGTTATCGGCGGCGGTATAGGCGGTATGGAAGCCGCTATCGTATGCGCAAAGAGAGGTCACAAGGTCACTCTTTATGAAAAGACAGATAAATTAGGCGGTGTATTCATCGCTGCGGCTGCTCCCTCTTTCAAGGAAAAGGATAGAGATCTTATCAAATGGTATATCCGTGAGCTTTCCTGTCATGATATCGAAGTAAAAATGAACACAGAGATAAAGGATATCGCTTCTCTCGGTGCTGATGAGGTTATCGTCGCTACGGGCTCCAAAGCGAGAAAGATTCCCGTAAAGGGCGCCGACACAGCGGTGGAAGCCGTCGAATATCTCCTCGGTGAAAAGGAAGTCGGCGAAAAGGTTACCGTTATCGGCGGCGGTCTTACAGGCTGTGAAATCGCTTACGATCTTTATCTTCAGGGTAAAAAGCCGACCATCGTGGAAATGCAGGACGACCTTGTCACCACTCCCGGTGTTTGTCTTGCCAACACATCTTATCTTCGTGATTTCTTTAAAACAAACAGTGTTCCCGTTTATCTTGAAACTGCTCTTTCCGAAATCGGTGAGGGCAAGGTTACCGTTAAGGACAAGAACGGAAAGACTTTTGATATCGAATCAGACAGCGTAATTATGTCTGTGGGCTATGTTCCCACTCCTGTGGCTCCCAAATCAAAGCATGTACACCTTATCGGTGATGCTGCCAAGGTAGGAAATCTTCGTACCGTTATCTGGGGCGCATGGGATATCGCCATGAAAATTTAAATCTGAAAGGAGAAAAACATCATGATTCTTACACAGGAACAGCAGGCAATACTTGACGGCTCAAAGGGCGAAGTAATGGCTAAGGTTATGAAAACTCTGGTTATGTACGGAGAAGCTTTCGGTGCCGAAAAATTAGTTCCGATCACCTCTGATTATAACCACCTTGTTACCTCCTTCGGTCTTAAGGTAATGTCACCGGTTTATGATCTTATGCAAACCATTCTCGATGCAGGCGTTGTTTCCGGTCAAAAATTTTCTGTTGACCCCCGCCCGTTGGACAAAAAGGTTCCCGCAAACTTCCTTCAGAACCTTATATTTAATAAATTTATGTACACTAAACAGGATTTTTATGAGGACCAGCTTAAAAAATTAGGTCTCATGAATAAGGATGCTTTCACTTGTACCTGTTATATGGATGAGGTGGGCAACAAGCCCAAAAAGGGTGACGTTCTTTCTTGGGCTGAGTCCAGCGCTGTTGTTTATGCTAACTCTGTTTTAGGTGCCAAATGTAACCGTAATTCAGGTATCATCGATATCATGGGCTCCATCGTAGGCTTCGTTCCTTATTTCGGTCTGCTTACCGATGAGGGCAGAAAGGCCACATGGATAGTAAAGGTTCAGACCGAAAAGAAGCCTGAGGCTCAGCTTTTAGGCTCCGCCATCGGCATGAAGGTTATGGAGGATGTTCCTTATGTAGTGGGTCTCGACAAATGGATAGGCACAGAGCTGAATGACAGTGCCTGCGCATACCTCAAAGATTTCGGTGCTGCTACAGCATCAAACGGCGCAGTCGGCCTTTACCATATCGAAAACCTTACTCCTGAAGCAGTGGAGCTCGGCGAAAAGCTTATCGCTGAGGGCGCAAAAGAATATATAATCGACGATGCAGAGCTCGAAAGAGTACAGAAAAATTATCCTGTTATCTGGAAAAAGCCTGATGCGGCTCCGAAGCTTTGCTTTATCGGCTGTCCTCACCTTTCACTTCAACAGCTTAAGGATTGGACAGACAATATTGAATCAGAGCTTAAGAGAAAGGGCAACGTAAAGGTAAGCGTTCCCACCGTTCTCACCGCCGCTCCCAAGGTGCTTGAGGCTTTCGAAAAAACCTCATATTATGCACGGCTCAGAGCGACAGGTGTTATCATTTCTTACATTTGTCCTCTCATGTATATGAACAATCCTCTCTGTAAAAAAATGCCCGTAATTACCTGCTCAAATAAGCTTCGTACCTACACTACGGCAAAGTTCTACAAGGAAGCAGAGATTTTATCAATTATCACTGACGGAGGTAAAAAATAATGAAACAGTTTAAAGGCAGAGTAGTAACTCCCGGCACTGTAACGGCGGAAGCAGTTGTTACCAAAAGCGGCTTCAATACTCTCGCATCCTTTCAGAACGCACTCCAGTTCGGTGACAAGGAAGTAAAATGCGGCGATCAGAATAATACGGATTTATACGGCAAATCCCTTCTTAACAAGGCTCTTTGCCTTCCTCAAACCATCGGCTCCACCACGGGCGGTCTCGTTCTTTACTGCGCCTGCGCACTGAAGAAAAATCCCGCCTGTATGCTCTTTTCGCAGCCTATCGACTCTCTTGCAGCCGCAGGTGCTGTTTTAGCTGATGTTTGGGTTGACGGTGTTACCATGCCCGTTATTGATTCCCTCGGCGAAGAATTTCTCAATTACGTCAAGGATGGTATGACCGTTACAGTTAAAGAAGACGGCATCGTTGAGGTTGGCTGAATTTAAATGCAAAATGCAGAATGCAGAATGCAAAATGGCGGGTGAGGCTTCGGTAAGCCGGAGACGGTATTCCGCCGGATATACAGATTAATAATCACGGGGCTGTGAAAAACAGCCCCGAATTTTTTGTGTGCCTTTACAGTAGAGGTATCAGCAAAATCAGTATGTGGAATGACACTGCACCACCAAAGAAATACCGCTGGCCTTACGGTACATATTGTAGGGTATGGCGTCCCCGACATACCGTGATTTTTCGCAACCTTGACGGCAAATCGTAGCGGCGAGCTTTACACGTCAGCTCCTGTATCAGATACGGTGACGCAACTTTCCTGTTTTTACGGGCTTTTTTACCCTTGTGTTTACATCAATTATATGCTAAAATAAACACAGAACACATAAAAGGAGGCTTACTATGCTTGATTTTTTAGATAAATTTGACGGTGTACAGATAATTGATGAAAGCAACTATTTTAATCTTATGACAGAAAAGGTGGAGCCTTATCTTGCCGGAAAAAGAAAAGACGGAGCATATTCTTCCGCCGACGGTCTCATGCTTCATTATGAGCATTACGATAGAAAGCTTTCACGGGGAATAGTGGTTATTCTTCACGGTTTTACCGAATCCGCAGAAAAATTCCGTGAGGCGGCCTTTTATTTTTATAAGGCGGGATACAGCGTATATTCTCTTGATCTCAGAGGTCACGGAAAAAGTGAGCACCGCAGCAGCAAGTGCGAAAGGGTGGAAACAGATGATTTTGACCTTTACAGAGAGGATGTTGAAATCTTTATGGATAAGATTGTAAGACCCTCCTCAGGGGACAAGAGAATTTATTTTTATGCTCATTCTCTCGGCAGTACCGTGGCACTTCTTTACATGATGAAAAATCCTTATGCCGTGCATAAAGCTGTTCTTTCATCGCCGATGATATGCGGAAATATGGGTATGCCTGTGGCTGTGGCGGGGACGGTTGCGAAGCTTATCTGCCTTTTCGGCGGAAAAAATATATCCGCACCGGGCAGATGCGTATTTGATGAAGCACAGACGGCAGAAAACAGTGATGCATCGAGCAAAGCAAGATTTGACTATTACCACGAAAAAAGAAAAAGAGAGCCCCTTTATCAAACGAGCGGTCCTTCCTTTGGTTGGGTAAAGGCTTCTTTGGAAGCAAAAGATAAAATTCTTTCTCCGCAGAGTATAAAAATGCTTAAAACAAAGCTGTTAATTTTTAAGCCGGAAGAGGATAAACAGCTTTTGGGTGAGTATACGGATAAATTTGCCTCCATGGCGAGAGTAAAGGTTAAAAAGGTGCATAATGCACGACACGAAATCTTTATGAGCGGTGATGATACTCTAAAGTGGTATTTCGATGAAATTATGGAATTTTACAGAGACTGAAGATATTGAAAAAGCGGACAAACAGTGATAAAATAAATTCAAATGAATTAAAGGAGGAAATATTATGGCAAAGTATGCGATTTACGGCGCAGGCTCTCTCGGTACGGTTTTGGGCGCTTACATAACCAAAAACGGCGGAGAGGTTGACCTTATCAACAGAAACAAACAGCATGTGGCTATCCTTAACGAAAAGGGTGCGAAGATTACGGGTACAGTGGAAATGACAGTTCCCGTAAAGGCTATCACTCCCGATCAGATGGAGGGTAAATACGACGTTATCGTTCTCCTTACAAAACAGCTTTTCAACAAGGATGTTGTTACCTTTCTTAAGGACTATCTTTCCGAAAAAGGTGTTATCGTAACGCTGCAAAACGGTATTCCCGAACCCGGTATAGCTGAAATTATCGGTGAAAACCACACTATGGGATGTGCAGTTGAATGGGGCGCCGCACTTATCGAGCCCGGTGTATGCGAGCTTACAAGTGAACCCGACAGCCTTTCATTCCATATGGGTAAAATGAACGGCATTACCGATGAACAGTTCAAAGAAGTAAAGGATCTTTTGGAGCTTATGTGTCCCGTTCATGAAGAGACTAATCTTATGGGCGCACGTTGGTCAAAGCTTCTCATCAACGCCACTTTTTCGGGTCTCGGCACAGTTGTGGGCGGTGTGTTCGGTGACGTTTCCGAGGATAAGCAGGGCAAACAGGTGGCAATCCGTTGCATGAAGGAATGTATAGACGTAGGCCATGCGGCAGGTGTTACCTTTGCACCTGTTCAGGGAAAAAACATCGTAGGTCTGTTTTATTATAAGAGCGCATTAAAGAGAGCCTTCGGCACGCTTCTTTTACCCATAGCCATGAAAAAGCACAGACTCATCGAGCCTTCTATGCTTCAGGATCTTAAAAAAGGCAAGCCCTGTGAAATAGATGCCATAAACGGTGTGGTATGTGAATTCGGCAGAAAATACGGAGTGAAAACCCCGGTAAACGACCGCATAGTGGAAATCATAAAGAAAATCCAGGCGGGAGAAATGAAGGCGGATAAAATAAACTTTAAGCTTTTTGACGATTTGCTTTAATAATAAAAAAACAAACAATCCCCATAAAGATTGCAAAATCTTTGTGGGGATTGTTTGCATCGGAAAACTGTATGAAAACTTTGAATATGACGGTCAGATTGCTTCTGCTCTTTGGAGCATTATATATGCCGCCATGGATGTTCTGGCACTGTCCATATTATAAAGAGGCCAACTGTGATTTTCCATAAGTGTACTGTATTCGGTCATATATGTAACCACTCTGTCGAGATCGTTCATAACTGCGGCGGCATAAACATTTGCACCCCAGTAGAAATCGTCGGGATAATTGAATCTTTCCCATTCAAAGCTGTCACAGAATTTACCGTAAAGCTGCTGAGCACGCTTCGTTTCAGGTTCAATAACACCGCAGATTATGGGAAAAAGCTGAGATGTTGCCTGAGGATAATATAAATTCCATGAAAAAATCTTTGTCGGTACACTGACATAAGCGGCTATACCGGGTCTGTAATATCCGCCCACGAAGCTCCACAGCTTAGTATTTATGTTTTCCTTTACGGTGGAAATCAGCTCGTTACAGTCATCGCGTAAAGAGGCGTATTCGCTTTTGCCGCAAAGGACTATCTCTTCAAAAATTCCTGCGGCCGCAACTGCACCCTCATATACTTCACAATTATCCATGAGGTACTTTACTCTGTGGTTCGGCTTTGCATAGGTGAGACCGTCCTGCAGATTTGAAAAGATGACATCGGTAATTCTCTTAAGGTCTTTTGCGTGGGCGACGAGATAATCGCTGTCGCCGGTTTGACGGAAATATTTATATACCACCGTAAGGAAGGTTGCCGCATAGGAATCTGTTGTGTCATAAGAATCAGCATTGTCCGGGTCAGAGATAACCTCTTTTTCTATTTTGCCGTTCTTTACCGTGATAACATAGTCGTATATGGTGCCGTCGAGACCGTTGAAATCCTCTTCGGCAGTATTCAGGTGTTCAAAGTGCCAATCCATATATTTCACAGTATTATCAGCATATTTTTCTGCGTTGTCCAGCAGTGCGAGAGCAGCAAAATCTGCGAAATAAGGATTCATACGAAGCTCGCCGTTTTCTGCCTTTGTCATCGGTATAGCTCCGTTTTCTAACTGCAGTGAGGCGATCCATTCCGTTTCCGTTTCATAAATTTTTTTGAAAAGGGCGATGTTTTCTTCTGTGGCAACAGCGGGATTAAGCTCTGTTTTTTCCAGATCGGGAGCGTTAAAGGGTATACCTAAAAGACTCATAGCTGCGAACCAGATTGACATAAAAAAGGATATAAATGTGTTCATAATTCTTTCGTTCCTTTCTGTGCTTTTTTCGATTATACCATAAAGGAAATAACAGGTCAACAGTATAGCTGAGCAGCGGATATATATTCTTAAGTTTTTCTTAATTTGCTCTAAAAAGAACGGATTATTATTGACACGCACTTTTATAATTGTTATACTAAAGTCGGTTATTTTTAATTATTGATTAATATAAATATTAGGTGATTTGAAATGTTTACAAATGTGCTCGATTATCTTGATATGAGCGTAGACGGTTACGCTGAAAAAACCGCATTGTCTGACAGTAAAAATCAGGTAACCTACACTCAGCTCGGTGAAATGTCTGACTCTATAGGTACAGCTGTGGCGGAAAAGTGTAAAAGTAAAAATGCTCCCGTAGTGGTTTTTATTGACCGTAATATCGAAAGCGTTATTTCTTTTATGGGTATAGTAAAAAGCGGCAATTTCTATGTTCCGGTTGACCGTCAGCTTCCCGTAAAAAGAGTGGAGCTTATTGTGAAAACACTTAATCCCGTGGCGGCTGTAATATGGGAAAGAGACAATAAAATTTTGGATGAAATCGGCTTCAGCGGAGAAAGAATTGTTTATAATGAGGCTGTTGAATATACTGCTGACAAAGAAAAGCTTGCTCTCATAAGAGAAAAGGCCATCGATACGGATCCTCTTTATGCCATTTTTACCTCAGGCTCCACCGGTGTTCCAAAGGGTGTTTTGGTGTGCCACCGAAGTGTTATTGACCTTATCGAAAATTTTAAGGTTGCTTTTGATTTCGATGATACAAGAGTTTTCGGTAATCAGGCTCCTTTTGATTTTGACGTATCAGTAAAGGATATTTATTCCTGCATCAGAAACGGTGCCACCATGCATGTGATTCCGAAGCTGTTTTTCTCCTTCCCGGCAAAGCTTATAGCCTGCATAAATGAAAGGAAAATAAATACGGTAATATGGGCCACATCTGCTTTACGTATTATTGAAAATCTTAATGCCTTTGAAAAAACTTTACCCGAAACACTGAGGACGGTTATGTTCTCAGGCGAGGTAATGCCGAACAAGGTACTCAATTATTGGAGAAATAAGCTCCCGGATGTAAATTACGTAAACCTTTACGGTCCTACGGAAATCACCTGTAACTGTCTTTATTATAAGGTAGACAAACCTTTTAACGATGAGGATGCACTCCCCATCGGTGTTCCCTTTAAAAATACGGATATTCTTCTTCTGGACGGGGATACTCTTGTTACCGAGCCCGGTGTGAAGGGTGAAATATGTGTAAGAGGAACATCTCTTGCACACGGTTATTACAATAATCCCGAAAAAACAGCTGAGGCATTTTGTCAGAATCCTTTGAACAAGGTTTATCCTGAGCTTATTTACCGCACAGGTGACCTTGCAAAATACGGTGAGGACGGGCTCATTTATTTCGTCTCACGCAAGGATTATCAGATAAAGCATATGGGTCACAGAATAGAGCTCAGTGAGGTTGAAATCGCTGTAAATTCTCTTCCTTATATTGAGGCGGGATGCTGTATTTATGACAAAAATAACGAACAGATTGTTCTTTTTTATCAGTCTGAAAAGGAATGCGAAAGAGAAATTATGCTCGACGGCTGTAAGCTTTTGCCAAAATATATGATGCCCAACCGTATGATTCATTTTACCTCTCTTCCGATGACCAAAAATGCAAAGATAGACCGTGTGAAGCTGAAAGGGGAGTATTTGGGCGATGATTAAAATTAAAAGCCCCGAAGAATACAATGCTCTTGTAAAAGCTTTCCGTGCCCGAAAAGGCAAGCCTTTGACAAACTGCTTTCTGATGCCCGATGAGTTGGCGGCAGTTATAAATGAGGGCAAACTTTTTTCTGAGGAAAGCGAAGATTGGCTTCTGCTTCTTTGCGACAGAGAAGATTATTACTGCTTTTATTATTATACTTCAGAGAATACTGATACTGCTGACGTAAAAGCTTTTCTTAAAAACATAAAAGATAAGGAAGTTTTTTCGGATGTGGTTTTCCGTCAGGGCAGGGGAGATACTCTCACTCCGTCCCGGCTTATATCCGACGGTGTAGCGGAGAAATACAAAACCTATCAGCGTATGCAGTTAAATGTCAAAGATATAGATTTTTCTGCCGTAAAGGTAAATTTCCCGAAAGGCTACATAATGAGTACTGATTGCTGTGATTGTGAAAAAATCAGTGCTTTGTGGAAAGAGGCATTGGATGAAAAAAGCACGCCTCTTCCAAAGGAAGAAGAATTGAAAAAGCTTTCCGCAGAAGGACATCTCTTTACCGTTTTTGACGGTGCAGGTGATCTTGCCGCTGTAATTGTGCTTTCTGTCAGCGGAAGGCAGGCTCTTATACAGCATCTTGCTGTTTCTCAGAAACACAGAAGAAAAGGTCTTGCCGCCGCACTTATGAACCGCTGCTTCCTCTCGGCAAAGGAAGAGGAGCTTGTAGCTCTGAGACTGTGGGTAGACCGTGAAAACTTGTCAGCTGTCGCATTGTATGACCGTTTCGATTTTCAAAAAGACGGTATGTTATGCGAACAATTATATATGAAAGGATTTTAATTATGAAAGAAAAACTTTTAACCATTCTCCGTGAGCTCCGTGCAGATGTTGATTTCGAAAACGAAACAGCACTCGTAACCGACGGAATACTTGACTCCTTTGACATCGTGTCTCTCGTTGCAGAGCTCAATGCCGAATTCGACATCACTATCGGTGTTGATGATTTGGAGCCTGAAAATTTTGACACAGTTGATGCTATGGCTCAGCTCATCGAGGAGCTTGCAGACTGAGTTCATTTACATTGAGGGCACCGTCTGTTACGGTAGGCGGTGCCTTATTATGCCAAAAATAATGGAGGTAAAGCCGATTTTTTGTCGGCAGAATAGTTATGACGTTAATATCTGTTGAATTTGCTCTGTTCTGGCTTGTGACGGCACTGCTTTATTTTGTCTTTCCTCTTAAATACCGCTGGACAGTTCTGTTAGGCTCCAGCTTGCTGTTTTATTTCTGGAACGGATTGGGCACGGGATATTTTATGCTCTTTACCGTGGCGGCGGTTTATGTGACGGGATTGCTTTTGGATAAATATAACAATGAACATAAGGATTATCTGAAAAGCCACCCTGATATGACAAGAGATGAAAAGAAGGCTCTCAAGCAGAAAATGCAGAAAAAGAAAAGATGTATTCTTTCCGCAGGTCTTGTGGTATCCTTTGCTTTTCTCGTTTTTCTCAAATATTTTAATTTCCTTTCGGGTCAGGCCTTCAGTGTTCTCTCTCTTTTCGGTGTTAAAGGAACAGCACCGAAAATTGATCTTGCTTTGCCTTTAGGTATTTCTTTTTATACTTTACAGGCAACAAGCTATATTGTTGATGTTTACCGCGGTAAGCTTGCAGCAGAAAAGAATTTTGCCAAAATGACTCTTTTCGTTTCATTTTTCCCTCAAATTATTCAGGGACCAATCGGACGCTTCGGTCATATGGCGCCGCAGCTTTTTGAGGGACATCGTTTCGATTTCAGAGAGGCAAAATTCGGTACACAGCTTTTTCTGTGGGGTCTTATTAAAAAGCTGACTCTTGCAGAATATATGGGTATAATAGCCGATGAGATTTTCGGCAACTATACACAGTATAAGGGTCTGATTATTCTTTTCGGAGCCATGGTTTACGGCGTGCAGGTTTATGCTGATTTTTCGGGCGGTATGGATATGATAAGCGGTGTGGCACAAGTTTTCGGCATCAAAATGGCGGTGAACTTCGAAAGACCCTACTTTGCCCGCTCCGTTTCGGAATTTTGGAGGAGATGGCACATTACTCTCGGTGCATGGATGAGAGATTATGTTTTCTATCCGCTTTCACTTTCAAAAGCTTTTGCAAATATGGGTAAAAAGACGAGGAAGGTCTTCGGTACATATATCGGAAAAATGCTTCCCACCTTCCTTGCTTCCTTTATTGCATTTTTCCTTGTAGGCGTTTGGCACGGTTCGAGCTATAAATATGTGGTTTACGGTTTGTGGAACAGCGTGATTATTTCGGGAAGCATCCTTCTTGAGCCGGTTTATAAAAAGATTATAGAAAAGCTGAAAATAAATACGGAGTGCTTTTCCTGGCAACTTTTCCAGATACTCCGCACTTTCCTTTTGGTGAGTGTGGGCAGGATTTTCTCCCGTGCGGATTCTCTTATGATTTCTTTTAACATGATAAAAAACATGTTTTCTGAATTTAATCCTTGGGTGCTTACGAACGGAACTCTTTACACCTTTGGTCTTCAGCCGAGACAAATGTTCCTTGTATTTTTGGTGATTATCGTTCTTTTCGTGGTAAGCCTTATGCAGGAAAAGGGTATGAAGATAAGAGAAAGTTTGGAAAAACAGAATATGCTTTTCCAATGGCTTGTCATAATCGGCGCCATTATATTCGTGGCTATCTACGGTGCTTACGGCGATCAATTCAATGCTGCTGATTTTGTATATCAGCAATTCTGATAAGGGAGGATGAATGAAATGAAAAACAAAAAATGGTTACGTTCCGTTGCTTTTATTCTCCTTTTAGCGGTAGCTTTTGTCGGAGTATCCCAATGCTACGGTATTCCGAATTCCTATGATACCCGAAATCTTGCAGCCTTTGATGATGAAAAGGAAGGCACAATAGACGGACTTGTTTTCGGTACAAGTGTTATCGGTTATTCATGGAATACACCTGCGGCGTGGCAGGACTACGGCATGGCCATTTACCATATGGGAACCAGCGAACAGCCTTTTGCGGTTATCAGACCCTTTATGGATTATGCCCTCAAAAAGCACGATATAAAGTATGCAGTTATTGATGTTCACGGTCTGCGCTCAAAGACGGTTATTTCCAGTCTTAAGGCAACGAAGGTAAGGTCTGCATATCTTAACTTCCCCGGTGAATTCTCACGTTTTAAGGTGCTTCACGCAATTTTCGATTACGCTGAAATGGCCTTTGAATTTTACGGTAAGCCGAAAGACGGCAAATATGTAAATCTTAATGATAAATCCTATTATTTGCCTCTTTATATATTTCACTCACGTTGGGTAGATGGTCTGAAAAAGTCTGACTTTGTTACTGTAGAAAACAAGTATATGGGCGCAAATGACCGAAAGAATGCTTTCGGTGTGATGGATTGCAGCGGATATCTTAATTTGTGGGATTATGAAATCACGGGAGAGATAGACGGTTTTCAGAGACAGCAGCTGGAAATGCTTTTTGAATACGGTAAAGAAAAAAATATAGAGCTTATCTTTATTTCTTTGCCCTCTTTCAGAACCAAGGATGAACAGAGAGAGCTTTCAAATCTGATTAAATTCTGCAATGAGCAGGGTTATGATACCATAGATTTTGCTGATGAAACAGTTCTCAATGAGGCGGGAATAGACCTTAAAAAGGATTTTGTAAATAAAGGACACCTTAATTCAAGAGGCGGTATCAAGAGTACAAAATATGTTTGCGAATTCCTTAAGGAAAAAGGATATTATACTCCCGACCACAGAGGTGAAGAGCTTTACAAAAGTTGGAACAAATCCGCAAAGGCATATTTTAATTTTTATGAAAACGGTTGGAAGAATAAAAAATAATATATAAGCTGAAACCGATTGTCAAATAAAATAAAAAGTAAAAAATCCGAAACCGTCGCCGATTGGCAATAGTTTCGGATTTTTTGCTTTTGGTGGAGATGGCGGTAATCGAAACCGCGTCCGAAAATCCATTCACACAACTTTCTCCGGGTGCAGTCAGTCTTTTAACATTCCCTTATTTTCACGCCGAATGACAGGCTTGAAAACTCAGTATCCTCTGATGCGTGACGGCATACGAGGATGCTTTGCCGTTCACGTTCACTGCTGATCGACGCCTCTGGCTAAGCCGCAGCACTCAAAGCCGAGACGGGCCGCGTTACGCAGCCTTTAAAACTGTATTGTTGTCAGTTATTTTTAAGTTTGTGACCTTTTAAAGCGATTGCCACAGCGCTACCCGCTTATCGTGCTTCAAAACCCCCGTCGAAATCCTTTCATCCCCGTATAGATTTTAAAGCTTTTTACTGTGTTATTATAACACAGTGTTTCTGTGAAATCAAATGTATTTTTTACCTGTTTTTTGCTGCTCTTTCCATATCTCGCTGAGCATCGCGTTTGGCCAAGGTTTCACGCTTGTCGTAGTTCTTTTTACCTTTGCACAAACCTATTTCCAGCTTTGCTTTGCCTTTGAGAAAATATACGGAAAGGGGAACAAGAGTAAGACCTTGCTGTTTGGTTATACCTAAAAGACGGTTGATTTCCTTTTTGTGCATCAGAAGGCGTTTAACACGCATGGGGTCACGGTTAAAAATATTGCCCTGCTCATAGTGACTGATGTGCATACCGTTTACAAAGATTTCCCCTGCATCGATACTGCACCAGGAATCCTTGAGATTGATTTTACCTTTACGGATAGATTTTACTTCTGTGCCGAAAAGCTCGATACCTGCTTCATAGGTTTCTAATACAAAATAGTCGTGCCTTGCTTTTTTATTCTGGGCAACTATTTGTCTTTCATCAGGCTGTGATACTGCCATACAAGGCACCACCTTTCTTAATCAATTCGGAATGCGAAATGCGAAATTCGCATTCGCACCCGACCGTGTTTCCGGCGGTGAGATTACTCCCGCCAAGTAAAGTTTACTTAATGGATAAAATTGAAGTTATAAAACTAGTTCTCAAACTTATCCGTTCCCCACCAATTGGGAATCAATTCTTTAAGTTTTACTGTTTTTTTAGTTTCAAGATCCATCAGAATTTCAATCTCTCCGCTGTCTTTGTCAAGTTGCATCATATATTCACGACAAGCACCACAGGGAGAGCCGACTCTGCCGTCAGACATTACGGCGACAACTTTATCAATCTGACTTTCGCCGTTTGTAATCATATTTGCAATAGCATTTCTTTCAGCACACATTCCGAGTGTTGAAGCGGTATCGATACATACACCGACATAAATATTTCCTTTTTTTGTAAGGATCGCCGCAGCAACTCCGCCAGCATCAACAAAAGGCGATATTGTTCTGCTGTTTTGAACTTTGATTGCTGAGTTATATAGTTTTTCCCACATATAATTACCTCGTAGAACTCAAACTTATTCCACCAAAATTTGCGGACAGCGAGATCAATTTTTATTGAAGCTTCCTCGCAATTCCGAATTTCGCATTCCGCATTATCACAAGCTTCTTCTACCTTCGAGCGCCCTCGTCAGCGTAACCTCATCAGCATACTCAAGGTCTGCACCTACGGGAACGCCGTAAGCAAGTCTTGACACAGTAACACCGAGAGGCTTCAGCAGACGGGAAATATACATCGCAGTCGCTTCACCTTCGACGGTGGGGTTGGTTGCCATAATTACTTCTTTGATATTACTGTCGGAAAACCTTGCGATAAGCTCTTTGACGGTAATATCTTCGGGACCGACACCGTTCATGGGAGAAATTACACCGTGAAGAACATGATATGTACCCTCGTATTCGTGTGTGCGCTCGAAAGCCATAACATCTCTGGGATCTTCGACCACACAAACGACGGTTTCGTCTCTGTTTCTGCTTTTGCAGATGGGACATAGCTCCTCTTCGGCAAGATTACAGCAACGGGTACACTTTTTTATTTTTTCGTGAGCGTTAAGGATAGCATCAGAAAAGGCCTGAGCTTCCTCTTTTTTTAAGCCGAGAACATAGAAAGCCATTCTTTGTGCTGTTTTATGTCCGATACCGGGCATGCGCTCAAATTGTTCGATAAGCCTCGAAAGAGAGGCCACATTATAGCCGGCCATCAGAAGGGGAGATTAAGACCGCCCTTAGCGGCGTTCATAGCCTGCTCCATAGCATCGTCAGCTTTTCTCATCGCCTCGTTTGTTGCGGCAATAATAAGGTCGGAGAGCATTTCGATGTCTTCGGGGTCTACAACATCGGGCTGAAGCTTGATGTCCTTTACCTCATGAGCACCCGAAACAGTTACTTCAACTGCTCCGCCGCCTGCGGAAGCGGTAAATTCGCTGTTTTCGACTTCTGCCTGTTTTTGCTCTAACTGAGCCTGCATTTCCTGGATTTTTTTCATCATGTTTGCCTGACCGCCGTTCATACCGCCGGGAATTCTTGCTTTCATTATTTTAGTCTCCTTTAATAAGTTTTATCTTTTTAATTATACAATAATCATTTGTTTACGTCAACATTTATGCCCATATCTCTGGCTTTGTCTATAAGGTTTTCCAAAGGGTCCTTTTTCGGCTGAGCGGGAGTAGGGGCACTTTGTTGTGCCGAAGCATTGTAAAGACCGAGACGGTATGCTCTGCCCATAATGTTTTTGATGGCAGATTTTATGTCTCTTGCATTTGTGCCTGTTTTTATGAAGGCGCTCAGAGTGGGATTGTCACTTTTAATGAGGACGAAGTCGCCCTGAATGACTGCTGAAGAGCCGTTGAGCACGCCCCACAGGGGCATATTGAGCTTCGTAAGCTCCTGTAAAATCTCTGCCCATGGAAGCTCAGCTTCGGAAACTTGTGTTTCTTCTTCGGGGAAGGGGATGTCTTCCTGAGGGCTTTGGGGAGCGTGAGCGGCTTTCGCCGCTGTGGGTTCGGATGCAGACGGCACAGGTTGTATCGTCTGTGAAACTTCTTTTCTTTTTTCTTCGGCTTCAGCCGGGGTTTGTGATACCGCCGGTGCAGAGACGAAGGCTCCGCCCTTCATTTTGTTTTCCAAATCTGCAATACGTCTGAGAAGACTTTCGTTGTCGGCAGTGAGAGAAGGAGTGGAAAGCTTTATAAAGGTCATTTCCATTTCTGTTCTTCTGTTCACGCCTCTTTTTATGTTTGACATAGTTTCCTGCAGAAGAGAAATGCAGCAGAGGATGTTTTCCAAAGTAAATTTGCTGCTTTGATCCTTGTACTGCTGTAATTCGTCGGCGGTGCACACCAGCAGGCTTTCCGCACTTCTGACAGTTTTTACTATCATAAGGTTACGGAAATGGTTTATCATATCTGAGCACAGTCTCTCCATATCACAGCTTTTACCGTGAAGGTCGCTGATAAGCTCCAAAGCTATTGCCGAATTTTTTTCATTTACGGCTGAGGCTAAAGAGAAAAGATGATCCTTTCCCGTCATACCTGCCACGGAGCAGACAAGTTCGGCATCAATAGTATCTCCGTGACCTGTACATTGGTCTAAGAGAGAAAGAGCATCACGCATACCGCCGTCTGCTATTCTTGAGATAAGAGAGAGAGCTTCCTCGGTTACGGTGAAGCCTTCCTGTGATGCGATGTAGTTCATCCGCTGTGCCATAGCTTCGGGAGTAACTCTGCGGAAGTCGAAGCGCTGACAGCGGGAAAGAATGGTTACGGGAAGCTTGTGCACCTCTGTGGTAGCGAGAATGAATTTAACGTGCGCCGGAGGCTCTTCGAGAGTTTTGAGAAGTGCATTAAAGGCACCGATGGAAAGCATGTGTACCTCGTCGATGATGTAGACACGGTATTTACAGGAAGCGGGAGTGAAGTTTATTTCTTCACGGATGTCACGGATATTGTCTACACCGTTGTTGCTTGCGGCGTCGATTTCTGCGATGTCGAGAATAGCACCCGATTCGATACCCTGACAGACCTCACATTCGTTACAGGGGTTTCCGTTTACGGGATGAAGACAGTTGACTGCCTTGGAGAGGATTTTGGCACAGGTGGTTTTACCTGTACCTCTGGAGCCTGTGAAAAGATAGGCGTGAGAAAGCTTACCTGTTTCGATTTCCTTGGCTAAGGTGGTGGTGATGTGCTCCTGTCCCACCACATCGGAAAAAACCTTAGGTCTGTATTTCCTGTATAAAACCTGGTACATATTTTCGCCTCCTATTTAAGGCGACGGTAATCGAAGACAATAAGTCTTAAATGTCTTTCCGGCGCCTTAGTTTAAAAAAAGATACTTTGCCTTGGTCATACAGCAGCAGGCTGACCTGTGTCGCACAGACGAATTGCTTAATGCTGCTCGGTTCCCCGCCTGACATGGTTCACAGTGTACTGTCGCACAGAACCCACTGCTGCATGACCAAAATAAAGTATCTTTGTTTTATCCGGGGGAATACCCCTTCGATTGATAGCCTAAATATTATAATATAAAGTGTTAGGAAAATCAAGTGTTTTTTTTAAGAATTTCTTTCTTTTATCTTTCGTCTTTTATGTATGAATATGAGAAAGGGTTTACTCCTATAATTAATTATTATTAATTTTACTATAGACTTTTATTTTTCCTTGTGTTATAATTTTTAAGATATGTTTTTTAACAGAGGAATTTTTGCGAGGTATATTTATTATGAATATGGCAGATAAAATAGAAAGAGCCGCCGCAGGTGCAGTTCTTGATAAGCTTTTAAAATATGTTGACAAGGACCCTCAAGGAAACCTTCTTAAGCTTGTCGATGTAGGTGAAAAGCTTCTGGGCGGAACCTTCCCCAAGCATTATATCGATGCTTTCCGTAAGGGAATAACTGACGGTGACAATGTTTATTATGATTTGGCTATGAATATTCTCCGTGATGTGGACAGAGACGTTATCAAAAAGATGCTTTTGGCCATGGGTTTGGGTGCAGGTGTCAAGGGCACCAAGGCTGTAAGAAAGAATCGCGAAAAGTATAAATGTAACATCCCTTTCCAAATCCTTATCGACCCGACCAGTGCATGTAACTGTAAATGTGAGGGTTGTTGGGCGGCGGAATACGGCCACAAACATAATCTTACCTACGAGGAAATGGCTTCCATCGTAAGTCAGGCAAAGGCTCTCGGTACACATTTTTATATGTTTACCGGCGGCGAGCCTCTTATCAGAAAGGATGACCTTATAAAGCTTTGTGAGGCTAATCCCGACTGCGGCTTCCTTTCCTATACCAACGGACATCTTGTTGACGAAAAGTTCTGCGATGAAATGAAAAGAGTAGGCAATCTTGCTCTTGCTCTTTCCATCGAGGGAACAGAAGAGACCACCGACGCCAGAAGAGGCGAGGGTAACTATCAGAAGGTTATCAATGCCATGAAGCTTCTCAGGGAAAAGGGCTGTCTTTTCGGTATGAGCGTTTGCTATACAAGAAATAATATCGACCAGGTTACAAGTGACGAATTCCTTGACAAGATGGTTGACCTCGGCGTAAAGTTCGGACTTTATTTTAATTTTATGCCCGTAGGACACGGTGCGTCGCCCGATCTTATTCCTACTCCCGATCAGAGAGAATATATGTATAAATGGCTGCGCAGAGTCAGAAATTCAAAGACAGGTAAGCCTATGTTCTTTATGGATTTCCAAAGTGACGGTGAATATGTAGGCGGCTGTATCGCAGGCGGAAGAAACTATTTCCACATCAATTCGGCCGGTGATATGGAGCCCTGCGTTTTTATTCACTTTTCCGATTCGAACATAAGAACCCATACTATTCTGGAAGGTTTGCAGAATCCTCTCTTTATGGCGTTCAGACATGACCAACCCTTTAATGATAATCATCTCCGTCCCTGTCCTATGTTGGAAAATCCGCAATGTCTGCGTGACATTATAAAAAGAACGGGAGCGAAGTCCACTAACTTCCTCGGTGAAGAAACTGCAGAAATGCTTTGCAGTAAGTGCGATAAATTTGCTGAAGAATGGGCACCGAAAGCCGATGCACTTTGGAACAGTACCAAGCATCCGAATCATAAGACACAGTATTACAGAGATACTGAAGAAGGCAGAAAAGAATTCGGTACGTCAGAAAAGAAATAATAAATACGGCACTGTTGATGCGAAATCAGCAGTGCCGTTTTTTATACCTTATTTTCATCGAAATCAATAATGATGTTTTCTTTTGTCGGAGTGAGCTTACTGAGCTTTACCCCCGCCGCTTCAAACATCCTCTTTGAGGCTCTGGTGGACATCGTTTCCGCATATTTGTCGGAAAGGTAAACCACCTCTTTTATACCGCTCTGGATGATAGCCTTGGCACATTCGTTGCAGGGGAAAAGAGCAACATAAATACGGCACCCCTCCAAATTGATGCCGCGGCAGTTTAAAATAGCGTTTAGCTCGGCGTGGCATACATAAGGGTATTTGGTGTCATAGGCATCGCCCGTTCTTTCCCATGGGAAGTAGTCATCGCTGCAGCCGCTGGGGAAACCGTTATAGCCTACGGACATAATGCGGTTTTTGTCGTTTACGATACAGGCACCCACCTGTGTGTTGGGGTCCTTACTTCTGTAAGAGGAAAGCATCGCTATTCCCATAAAATATTCGTCCCAGGATAAGTAGTCTGTTCTTTTAGGCATAATTAAAATCCTCTTTTCTTTATTTCTTCATTTTTATCCTTCGAGTCCGCGGTAATAAAGTCCGCGGGTATATTCGCCTTTGACGGATTTACCTTTGCGGTAAGCGTCGATAATAGCTTCACACACTTCCTTTTTTTCTTTCGTAAAATAGAAGGTTATGAAGTCAAGGTTTTCGATTTCGCTGAGTCTGTCACCGAGATAAATGGGTTGTGAATTGAGCACCTCACTTGCTCCGAAATGGCAGACAACGGGGAATTTCATATTTTTTCTGTCAGTAAGAAATTTATTACTTTTGCACTCACCGCAATCTGTTCCGTTTTTTATCGGACAGTTTCTCGTAAGCATGAGAGGCAATCTGCCGTAGCCGATAATACCTCGTTTGGTTTTTCCGCCCACTTTTGCCAATCTTTTAAGAGTCAGTTCGGGTGACAAGGTAATTTCCTTTACACCTAAAGAGTCTAAAAAGGCCACAGAATGACTGTTGAAAACATTCATCGAAAATCCTGTGTGGATGATAAAGCCGTGCTTTTTTGCTAAGGCAAGAGCGTCCAAGGTGGAGCAGTATGCGATATTTATTCCACAACTTTTTGCTCTGTCAAGATATTTTTCCACAAGTATTTCATTACCGAAAATGCCTCTGGGAACCTCGATTCCCACATTTAAGGGCAGCTTTTTTACGTTTTCCACGAAGTTTTCCTCAAAATTCAGCGGAATATATAAGTTTTCCACATTATCCAAGTTATCGGGAAGCTGGCTTGCCTTTGCTATTCTTATATTGTATTTCAGCGGTTGTTCAGTTTTATATACGGGTGTTTTTATATCTACATCTGTAAAGATGTTAAGCTTTACAGATGAGATGGCATTTTCAAGCTCTGAAAGTGCACTTCTGCGCAGATTATTTATGGCACTTGCGGGAACTATGAGTCCTTCGTCAAGGTCAATTTCGGTTTTTTGGGCATAAAACTGTGTGCCGCCGCATTTGGAAATTCTTTCGGCAAGGCCGTCCTTTGTCAGAGGCTTATTAAGAGCCTTTTCGGGAACGCAGTTCTCTTCAATGTAAACGGTTTTACCCATAGCCGAGGCCGAAAGAGAAATATTTTCATTCTCGACAACTGTCAGGAAAAAGCTTACGGGAATATTGCCGCTTTCTTTTTCGTAAAGCTTTGAAAGGCTTTTGAGAACCTGATTTGTTGCAGAGGTGACATCCTCTTTTTGTCTTATACCGAACATATCTCTGCATCGAGTACCGGAAAAATAACCGTCGGTAAAGCCTGAGCGTGAGAATACGGCACGGAGATTTGAAAGTATTTCCTTATCCGGCTTTCCGTCAAGGGTGCTTCTGATGGCTGTGACAGCCGCCGCGACATATTCGGGACGTTTCATTCTGCCTTCGATTTTCAGAGAATCAACACCGATTTCCGTTAACTCTTCAGCTCTTTCGATAAGTGATAAATCTTTCAGACTAAGATCGTTTCCCGTTCCGTTTTCGGCGCAGAATGGGAGACGGCAGGGTTGAGCGCAAAGTCCCCGGTTGCCGCTTCTTCCGCCGAACATGCTGCTCATATAGCATTGACCGGAAACGGACATGCAAAGTGCACCGTGTATGAAAATTTCTATCTCAATATCGGTGCGGTCTTTTATATTTTTTATTTCCTCTTTAGTAAGCTCGCGGGGAAGCACTGCACGGGAAAAGCCCATTTCTTTCAGCAACTGCACGCCCTGAGCAGTCTGTACAGACATTTGGGTAGAGGCGTGCTTTTCCATTTCCGGCACAGCCTTACTCATAAGAGAGGCCAAACCTAAATCCTGGACTATTACGGCATCGGCACCCCATGAGCAGATTCGCTTTACCGTTTCCAAAGCTTCGGGAATTTCCTCGTCCGAAATGAGGGTGTTCATTGTAATATGTACTTTAACGCCGCGGCTGTGACAATAAGCGACGGCGTTTTTGATTTCTTCATCGCCGAAATTATCGGCTTTTATTCTCGCATTGAAGCTTTTGCATCCCATATAAACGGCATCCGCCCCTGAGCGCACTGCGGCGTAAAGGGAATCGGGGGAGCCGACGGGAGCCAGAATTTCAGGCTTTTTCATCTGTTATTTACCTGCATTGTTCAAAACAGCGTCAAGCTCTGCTTTGAGCCTGCCGTTTTCAATGCGGAGCTTTTCGGCTTCCTTTTTTGCTGTTTCTGCCTCGTGTCTTGCCCAATCAGCTTTGCTTTTAGCGTCGGAAGCATCGTCGAGATAATCCTTTATCTGTTCACGGAGTCTGTCGGCAGTTGCCACTGCTTTTTTGCATTCGTCGGCATAATCAAGTGCAAGAAGTACTGCAGCCTGAGTGGTGGAGATATTTGCGTTGGCTTTCATGATTTTATTGAAGGAGATATCGAGCTCTTTTCCCAACTCCTGCACATACTTTACATCATCCTCGGCTAAAATAGAATAGGAGGCACCGCCGATGGTGAGTTTAACTTTGTTTACTGCCATATTGTTCATCCTTTCCATAACTGAAAATGTTTATTCACTTTCTATTATACATTAAAAGGGTTAGATAATCAAGGTAATTTTATTCTAAAAAATATTTGCTTTTTTGTGCATAAGGTGGTATAATAAATCAGTAATAGCAAGCGAGATAACATACTCTCTCGCTTTTTAATTTTTTTCAGTGAGGTGGTGCACATGGATAAGATAGCAGAATTTTTTACGGAGCTTTATGCTGTTGACAGTGTGCATTATGCCGTAGATGCCATAATTAAAATGGTACTGACAGTATTTTTCAGCGGACTGATCGGTTATGAAAGAGAACATTCCCATCGTCCCGCCGGCTTCAGAACGCATATATTGGTGGCAGTTGGTTCTACTTTGGTAATGATGACATCGGGCTTTGTTTTTAACGAGTATGAGGGTCTTGCCAATTTCGACCCGACCAGACTCGGAGCACAGGTAATCAGCGGTATCGGCTTTCTCGGTGCAGGTACCATTTTGCGCGAAGGCTTCAGCGTAAAAGGTCTTACCACGGCTGCTTCTTTATGGGCGGTTTCATGTATAGGTTTGGCAGTGGGAGCGGGCTATTATCTCGGTGCATTCATAACCACTCTGTTTATTTATGCCACCCTTAACACTCTCAAAAGGTTTATTGCCAAAGGGAATCCATCAAAAAACCTTTACATCGAGGCGGAAAACCTGTCGAGACAGGCATCGGATATCGGCGAGATAATCAAACGCTACGGCGGCTCTCTGCACACTTTGGAGGTGCTTTACGCCGACAGTGTATCCACCAAACGAAAAAGCGATTCCATAGTTATGAAGGCTGTTATCTTTCCAAAGGATGAGGAAGGATTGAACATGACCGTTTCAGCCATAAGAGCATTGGACGGTATCAGAGATTTATATATTGATTAAAGAATTTTACCCTTTGGCCTGAAAGTGATTTTGGTCAAAGGGTAAGTTTTTTTATGCCTATTTTATGCACCTTTACCATTTACAAAATTTCGACAAAATGATACTATAAATGTAATGAAAAAAAGGAGGAAAAAACATGAAACTTTATTATGACATCAAAGACAAACCAAAATTTCCGAACCTGATAGTTTATGCCGTTCAGCAGCTTTTGGCCATTATGGCGGCAACGCTCGTGGTTCCCATTATTGTCGGTAACGGTATGCAGCCTTCGGCAGCTCTTTTCGGTGCAGGTGTTGGTACACTTACCTATGTTCTTTTTACCAAGGCATCCTCTCCCGTTTTTCTCGGCTCATCCTTTGCTTTCCTCGGTTCTATGGCTGCGGCTTTCGCAGGTGCCGTTTCCGCTCAGGCAGGCTATGCAGGCATTATCATCGGCGCCGTTTTCGCAGGCCTCGTTTATGTAGCACTTGCTCTCATTGTTAAATTGGTGGGTGTTGATTGGATTGACCGTCTTATGCCCAAACAGGTTATCGGACCCACAGTTGCCATCATCGGTCTTTCTTTGGCAGGTAACGCTGTCGGTGACCTTCAAAAGGGTAAATTTATGATTGATGCCGTTTCACAGGTTATTCAGGACGGACAGATTGTTGAAATTACAAACAAGGTTTCATCAGCAAATCCTTTAGTAGCTGTTGCCTGCGGTCTGTTTACACTTCTCGTAACGATGCTTTGTGCTACCTACGGTAAAAAATCCATAAAGCTTATTCCCTTCATTATCGGTATTCTCTCTGGCTATGCCTTTGCCGCTGTTCTTACCTTGATAGGTATCAAAACAGGAAATGACGCCATCAAGCTTATTGATTTCAGCGTATTCTCCGGTATCAGCCTTTTCACCATTCCCGAATTTACCTTCCTTACTGCATTAAAGGGTATCAAGGAAATCGACGGCTCATATATCGGTACTTTGGCAGCTGCATATCTTCCTGTAGCTTTCGTTGTTTTCGCTGAGCATATCGCTGACCATAAAAACATTTCTTCCATCATCGAAAAGGACCTTCTTAAGGAGCCCGGTCTCCACAGAACATTACTCGGTGACGGTGTTGGTTCTATGGTGGGTGCCTTCTTCGGCGGTTGTCCCAATACAACCTACGGTGAATCCGTTGCCTGTGTGGCAATCACCAGAAATGCTTCCGTTTATACGATTATTACCGCAGCCATCGGTGCGATCCTTATTTCTTTCCTTGAGCCCTTCGTTGCTTTCGTTGACTCGATTCCCTCCTGTGTAATGGGAGGCGTATGCATGGCCCTTTACGGATTTATTGCTGTTTCGGGTCTTAAGATGATAAAGAACGTGGAGCTCGAAGATAACAGAAATCTTTTCACCGTTTCCGTTATCCTTATCGCAGGTATCGGCGGTCTTACGCTCTCTTTCGGTAATGTTACAATTACGTCCATCGCCTGTGCACTTATTCTCGGTGTGATTACTAACATTATTCTCGGCAAGAAAAAGGCATAAAATACTTTAAAATCAAGATAAACAAGAAGCTCCCTTACACTGATAAAACGGTGTAAGGGAGTTATTTTTTTGCTGTGTAGTTTTTTATTATGAGATGTATGCTCTCTTTTTCTTCTGCTGATAGGTTACGGTAGGTGTCAATGAGGGCGGCTTCGTCGGTGTTAAGGTCATAGGGTGAGACAGGCTCAATTTTGCGGTTAATATCGCTGTGACCGATAAGGTAATCTACGGAAGTGCCGAAAAAATCCGCCAATTCTATAAGTAATGAAATGTCGGGCTCTACATTATGATTTTCATATTTATTTACGGACTGCTGACTTACGCCTATTATATCAGCTAACTGCTGTTGGCTGATATTTTTCTTTTTTCGTAATTCCTTAAGCCTTTGAACCATATCAAATCACCTCTGTATTATTATAACAACTTACGGTGGTTAAGTAAAAGCAATAAAATTAGTTGTTGACAACAACTTAAGGTTGTTATATAATAAACATGTCCGTTGTGTAAGCTTTTATGCAATTCAGAATTATTCAAGGAGGATAAATCAAATGAAAAAAGGGTTAAAGAAGGGACTGATGCTCATTATAGCCGTGGTGGCTCTGAGCATGTGCTTAGTTTTTGGGGCAAGTGCCCTCGAAGAAAGCGGTTCTTTGGGTGAAAATGTAACCTATACCTATAACAGTGAAACGGGTGAGGTTATTATCAGCGGTGAGGGTGATATGTATGATTATGATTATACGACCATTTCACCTTTTTATGAAAGTGATATCAGAAGAGTTACAATTGAATACGGGATAACAAGCATAGGCAATCGTGTATTCATTTATTGTACAAGCCTTACAGATATAACGATTCCCGACAGCATAACGCACATTGGTGAACGGGCTTTTTGCGGCTGCACAAATCTTGCAGATGTAACAATCCCCGACAGTGTAACAAGCATAGATGAGGCTGCTTTTCAGTATTGCGAAAGCATTACACGGATAAATCTTCCGGACGGTATAACGAGTATTGATGCCATGTTTTACGGCTGCACAAATCTTACAGAAATAACAATTCCCGACAGTGTAACATCGATAGATGCGTGTGCGTTCCTTGATTGTACAAGTCTTACAGAAATAACAATCCCTGCCGGTGTAACAACAATAGGCGGCAGTGCTTTCGGCGGTTGCAAAAGCCTTACGGAAATAACAATTCCTGCCGGTGTAACAAACATAGGAGATTTTGCGTTCAAAGAATGTCCTAATCTTAAAAGTATAACAGTTGATGCTGATAATATGAATTACACGGACAGTGATGACGGAGTTTTGTTTAATAAAGATAAAACAGTATTAATCAAATATCCGGGTGGAAATGAAAAAACATCATATACTATCCCGGACAGTGTAACAAGTTTTGGGGATGGCGCTTTTGGGTGTTGCGTAAATCTTAAAGAAATAACAATACCCGACAGTGTGACAAGTTTGGGATATTCGCCGTTTGATGATTGCACAAGCCTTACGAGTGTAACAATTCCTGACAGTATAACAAGTATACCATATTATGCCTTTTCCGGATGTACAAGCCTTAAAAGTATGATAATCCCTGACAGCATAACATCAATAGGTGATAGTGCGTTTTATGGCTGTACAAGTCTTGAAAGCATAAAAATCGGTGCGGGAGTAACAAGGATAGGTTCCGGTGCATTTTTAAGCTGTACAAGCATTGATAGCGTATACATAACTGATATAAAGAGTTGGATTAATATTTATTTTGGAAATTACCGATCTAACCCTCTTAAAAATGGTGCAGACCTTTATTTGAATGATACCCTTGTTACAGATCTGATTATTCCTGACGGTGTAACAAGTGTACCTTATTATGTATTTCACGGTTGTGCAAGCCTTAAAACTGTAACTATACCGGATAGTGTAACTTCAATAGGCAGGTATGCTTTTTTTGATTGCACGAGCCTTGAAAGCATAATTATACCGGACAGTGTAACTAAAATCCGTGAAAATGCATTTTCCGGATGCACAAGCCTCGAAAAGGCAACAATTGGTGATGGAGTGACAAGTATAGGCGCTTCGGTGTTTGACGGATGTACAGGTCTCAAAAGCGTAACAATCGGCGCGGGAGTAACAAGCATAGGTGAAAATGCATTTGACGATTGCACAAGCATCGACAGTGTATACATAGCCGATATAGAAAAATGGTGTGAAATTGAGTATACTTACTATATAGATAACCCGCTGTCAAACGGAGCGGATCTTTATTTAAATAATACCCTTGTTACAGAACTGATAATTCCTGACAGTGTGACAAGTATAGGCACCGCATTCAGAGGATGTACAAGTATTAAAAGTGTAACTCTTCCGGACAGTATGACAAAGATAAGTAATTATGCCTTTGATGGTTGTACAAATCTTATAAGTATAACAATTCCGGACAGTGTAACAACGATAGGTGGAAATGCTTTCAACGGATGTACAAGCCTTACAGAAATAACAATTCCCGATAGCGTAACATCAATAGGTTCAGGTGTATTCTTCGGTTGTACAAGCCTTACAGAAATAACAATCCCTGACGGTGTAACAACGATAGGTGAAAATGCTTTCAACGGATGTACAAATCTCACAGAAATAACAATTCCTGCCAGTGTAACAAATATACCCTATTATGCATTTTACAGTTGTACAAGTCTTAAAAAAGTAACAATTTCCGAGGGAGTAAGAGGAATCGGAAGTCAGGCGTTTTATAATTGCACGAGCCTTGAATATGTAATTATTCCTGCCAGCGTAACAAGTATAGGTTATGAAAATTTCGAGGAATGCCCCAAACTTGCAACAATTCATTATTCCGGTACCCGGGAACAGTGGTATAAAGTATCCGGATATTATTATGTTGGTAATAAAGTACATATGCAAGATCTGATAATTTCCGGAGCAGTGGAGCCTACCTGCACCGAAACAGGTTTAACCGGAGAGGAAAAATGTTCAGTCTGTAATCTTGTTACAAAAGAACAGCAGGTAATTAATGCCCTTGGACATAGTTATTCAGCTGTAGTAACGGCACCGACATGCAAGGAAAAGGGCTATACAACTTATATTTGTGTATGTAACGACTGTTATGTTGGCGATTACATCGAAGCATTAGGTCACCGCTACGGTGATTGGTACAGAGAGAATAATCCCACCTGTACAAACGCAGGTAACGACAGAAGAAGCTGTGTTTACTGCTCACATTACGAAACACGCTCCGTAACTGCTCTCGGCCATAAGATGGAGGGTGAATATGTGAGAACAGAGCCTACCTGTACGAGAAAGGGCGAAAAGGTAACCTACTGCACAGAGTGCGGATATGAAAAAACGAGTGCTATTGCCAAAGCATCTCACAGCGATAATAATACTGACGGTTACTGTGACAGCTGCGGTGAAAGCATAGAAGTAGCAAACTGCACCTGTAATTGCCACAAGGGCGGCTTCTCAGGATTTATATGGATGATTCTCAGATTTTTTTATAAACTTTTCGGAATTAATAAGTACTGCGCCTGCGGTGTAGCACACTATTAATTCCCGATAAAAACAACTTCAAGAGGGCAAAACAGCCCTCTTGTTTGCTTTTTAATTTAATTATGTGTAAAAAACGACAAAATTTGTGCGAAATTTTCTTGACTTTAGCACGTTAAAGTTATATAATGAGTCTTAATATTCATAAATATAATGGATATATGGAATTAATTTAAGAGGTGTTTTTTATGAATCGTGTATTCAATTTTTCAGCAGGCCCTTCAATGCTTCCCGTTTCAGTTCTTGAAAAGGCAGCATCCGAAATGCTTTGCTATGAGGATTCGGGCATGTCCGTTATGGAAATGAGCCACCGCAGTCCCGTTTATGACAAAATTATCAAGGACGCAGAAGCTCTTCTCCGCGAAATTATGGAAATTCCCGACAATTATAAGGTTCTCTTTTTACAGGGCGGTGCTTCGACACAGTTCGCCGCTGTACCCCTTAACCTTATGAACAAAAACAAAAAGGCTGACTACATTCTTTCCGGTCAGTTCTCCACCAAAGCTTTCAAGGAAGCACAGAAATACGGTGACGTGGTGGCCGCCGCATCCTCAAAGGAGGATAACTTCTCACGCATCCCCGAAACGACAAGAGAGTCATTCAGAGCCGATGCAGACTATGTACATATCTGCTTTAACAATACAATTTACGGCACAAAGTACAGCTATATTCCCGATACCGGTGACATTCCCCTCGTGGCCGATATGTCCTCGTGCATTATCTCCGAGCCTGTGGATGTAAGCAAATTCGGCATGATTTATGCCGGTGCACAGAAAAACATGGCTCCCGCCGGTCTTACCATCGTTATCGTCCGTGAGGATCTTATCGGTAACGCAAGACCCGAAACCCCTGCCATGCTCGACTATAAGCTTATGGCTGACAATGATTCAATGTACAACACTCCTCCCTGCTACTGCATTTATGTGGCAAAGCTTGTTTACGAATGGATCAAATCAATCGGCGGTCTCACAGAAATGAAAAAGCTTAACGAAAAGAAAGCCGCACTCCTTTATGATTATCTTGACTCTCAGGATTATTATGTCGCCCCCACAGAAAAGGGCAGCCGTTCGATGATGAATGTTACTTTCGTTACGGGTGATACAGACCTCGACAAAAAATTCGCTTCCGAAGCTGATAAGGCAGGACTTAAAAATCTCAAAGGTCACAGAAGCGTAGGCGGTATGAGAGCGTCCATTTATAATGCTATGCCTTATGAGGGTGTAGAGGCTCTGGTTGAGTTTATGAAAAAATTTGCCGCTGAAAATCCCAAAGCATAATTCAAAGGGGGACAGAAAAATATGAAAACAATCAAAACCATGAATAAAATCGCTGCAATCGGTCTCGACGAGCTCAATAAAGAGGTTTTTGAAATCGGTGACAGCATCGAAAATCCCGACGGTATTATGGTTCGCTCCGCTTCTTTGCACGACATGGAGTTCGGCGATAATCTTAAAGCTATTGTGCGCTGCGGTGCAGGTGTAAACAATATCCCTCTCGACAAGTGTGCAGAAAAGGGCATTATCGTTTTCAATACACCCGGTGCAAATGCAAACGGTGTTAAGGAGCTTACGATCGCTTCTCTCCTCCTGGCTTCCAGAAAGATAGTGGACGGTATTGCTTGGGCAAACGGTCTGACAGAGAATGTGGCAAAGCAGGTCGAAAAGGGAAAAAGTACTTTCGCAGGTAACGAAATCGCCGGTAAAACTCTCGGTGTTATCGGTCTCGGTGCCATCGGCGGTCTCGTAGCAAATGCGGCAAAAAGCCTCGGAATGAAGGTTTTAGGCTGTGATAACTTCCTTACAGTTGAAGCTGCATGGCATCTTTCACGCTCCATTAATAAAGCATCAAGCTATGATGAAATCTACGCCAACGCCGATTACATCACTCTCCATATCCCCTCTAACGAAAAGACAAGAGGTATGATTAACAAAGAGTCTATCGCAAAGATGAAGGACGGCGTCAAGATTATCAATCTTTCCCGTGCGGACCTCGTTAATAACGATGACATCAAGGAAGCACTCGAAAGCGGCAAGGTAAGCTGTTATGTTACCGACTTCCCCACAGAGGAAACCATCAATGTGCCCGGCATAATTACCACACCCCATCTCGGTGCCTCCACTGCTGAATCAGAGGATAACTGTGCTGTTATGGCGGCTCATCAGATTGAGGATTTCCTTCTCAACGGTAACATCAAAAACAGCGTTAATTATCCTGATGTTGAAATGGCAAGAAGTGAAGGCGGAAGACTTCTTGTTCTCCATAAAAATTTGCCAAATATTCTTACATCTATTACAGGCCGCATTTCTGATCAGGGTATCAATATTGAGCATATGGCAAACCGCTCAAAGGGCGATTATGCATGCACTCTCGTTGATACACTGTCACATCTCGACGATGAAATAGTTGAAAAGATTTCACAGGGTGAAAATGTAATCAGAGTAATTAAGTTTGACTGATAACCAATCATATTATACAGCCGTTTCTGTTTCAGAGGCGGCTGTTTTTTTGTACTGTCCGAGGAGTTTTTGGGTATTCAGCATAAGGCTTTCTTTTCACATAAATTTTTAACCGCTTTGTCTGCGTTCGGTTAAAGCTACCGAACATATAACCTGTGACGGGGTAATTTTGGGTATGAAAAAACACCGCTTTAACATGAAATTAAAGCGATGCTTTTTTTGGTTTTTATTATTCCGATTCTGTTTCTTCTTCGGCTTCGTCATCAAATATTAAGCTGTCTTTGTGCTTTTTATTCATCATAAAGCCGATAAGACCGCCGAGAGCAATAAGACCTGTGGGGGCGGCAACGATTTCGGGGTTTTCAGCCACCGTTTGTGTTACCTGTCGGAGAAAGCTGCTGTTTTCGGTTGCGGCTTCTTCGGTGGTTACTGTGTAGGTTTTGGTGGTGATAATGTTGCCGTCTGCATCGGTTTCATACATACCCTCCAAAAGCTCGCCAAGATAGTCGGCATTGTAAATGTTTGTGGTTGAGGAGCCTGTAGCGGGAGAATCGTCGCCAGCATAGGTAGAAAGAATTCCTTCCACATAACCCTGAACATCGCTTTGGGTTGCACCCTCGCTGATGCCGTTAAATACACTTTCGACAATCTGAGAAGCTTTTTCGTTGTCTGTGGGAATAAGACCGTTTACCATATCCTGTACCTGTCCCACGACTCCGGTTGCTCCGCCTTCGGATTCGAGAGCAGGATTTTTTATAATCCTGAATTCATAGAGAGCGACATCCTTTTTATCGCCTTCGGTGTAGTTTACTTCGAGGAAGAGAGTTTCTTCAGCTTTTGAGGTATCGAGAGCGGCGGCTGTGGTAGAGCCGGGAGCAACGGACTGACCTTGAATATATATGGAAATAGGTTCTTTGTTTCCGCCGTTCAGCTGATCACCGATGGTGATGGGTGTGAACCATATTTTTTCGCAGGAAGGAGCAACCTCTAATTTATAGCTGAGAATATCGCTGAAAAATTCCTGTTCGAGAGGGAAATAACCGTTTTTACAGGCAAGATTGAAAAGCTTTTCTACCGAGTATGCTTCCGAGTGTGCCACACCTTTTTCATTGAGCATTGCCTCTAAAACGACACGCTGTACAGCCAAACTTTTCCCGCTTTTATGAGCATAATAGAGCGGTTCGGGATCAATCTCGATATCGTAGGCTGAGCCGAGCACATTTGCGAAATATTTATAATCCACATATTCTTTATCTTCGGCTGTTACCTTGCTGTATTTCGTTAAGGGGACGGAATCATTGTTTTCCGTTATGACTGCCACTTTGAGGAAGTAAAACAGTTCTGCTGTAGACGGATTGTCGGAAAGAGGGATATAATCAAAATCGTCAACATACTGCTTGACTGCCAAAACACCGAGACCGGACACGGTATCCACACCGTAGGGAACATCAATTCCTGTGAGAGAGCCCAGAACTATGGTGAGGGCAGCATCGAGAGTGATGCCGGTGGGAAAAACGGTTTCCTTTTCGTATAGGACATATATAGCGTTGTATTGCATAGCGGCGAACACTATTGCGATTTTCATTTTGTCTTCTTTGGTGGCCTCGTCGGGAAGAAGAATTCCGTTTTCCGTAAGAACGGCACACATTCCGTCAAAGTTTTCGGTCATACCGGCAGATACTACGGTATAGTAAACCATTTCCGTGAGCAGGGAATAAACGCCGTCTATTGATTTTTCGTCCAAAGAGCCGAGAGTTATATAGTGTTCACATTCCTCGATGAATTCTTCGTATGTATGACTGTAGGGGTTGTCCTCAGGAGTGGGGATAAGGGTGGAGGGGACAACTGCCATAGCATCGTCTCTGACGAAAAGTTGGTCAAGCCAGGCAAAGTTATATTCAGGATTCGGATTTCGTGTGTTGCCGGGGTTGAATACCAAACCGTTTTCAAAGGAAACTACCACTGCACAGGCACTCAGAGGCATAGCGGCAAAAATAAACATTAAAACCGCAAGAAAAACCGAAACTGCTTTTTTCATTTTCATTCGCTCCTGTCATTAAATGTCTTTTTATATAAATAGAGATATACTAATCCATTATTATACATTGTATATGATACAACTTTATCCTTTCCTTGTCAACCGTAAGGAGAATTATTTGAAAAAAATTAACATAAAAATATGAAAATTATTAAAGATAAATATATAGTTGAATTTATTAAAATTATATGGTATATTTGAGATATAAGAAATTTCACGGAGGTAAAGACAATGAAAAAATTTTTATGTATAATGTTAACGCTTGTGATGATTTTTCCGTGTATAGGTACTGCTTTTGCCGCAGAAACGGAAGATCATCTGCCGCAGATTTATGTAAGCGGTATCGGATCGAGAGCGGTTTATGAGGTCGGTGACCCTGACAAAACCTCTCTCTTTTATCCCATTAACGGTGAAGCTATGGTGGAAAATCTGAGTAATTTCGGCAGATATGCTGAAGAGGCAATTGAAAAAAACGAGCCGGATATACTTTATAACTGTCTTTATTCCTGGATGTGGGATACCATGGGTAAGGCCGCTCTTGATACAGACGGCATCACAAATAAGTTCAACGTAACCATTGATCCCTGTCCTCTGGATTATGAGGGCAACGGAAAGTATACCTTTAATTATGACAGCCGTCTTGATCCTGTTGATCTTGCTCATCAGCTTTATGAATATGTGGGCTGGGTAAAGGAGCATTCCGGTCAGGACCGCTATGAGCTTATCGGCTCAAGCTACGGTACATCGGTTATTGCCGCATATATGTACGAATATGAAAGTGAATGGGACAATATGGACTCCGTTCTTCTCTGTGTTCCATCTCTTCCGGGTGTTGATTTTGTGGGTGAGCTTTTCAGCGGTACCTTTAACTTTGATTCCGATGTTCTTACCGATTTTGTCAAATATATGCTCGGCAATGAGGATGTTGACCTTCTTATAGGTATTCTCAATAAAACAGGTGCTCTGGAAAAAATACTTGAATATTTTCTTGAGCCCGTAGCACAGGTTGCCTTGATGAAGGCTGTTAATGCCATTGTTCACGATATTTTCGGCACCTTCCCGTCTATGTGGACTTTTGTGCAGGATGAGTATTTCTATGCCGCTCTGGAAAGAGTTTACGGTGAAGATTATGCTTCACCCGATCACAGCCATGCAAAGCTTATAGAAAAAATCACCTACTATCATGAAAAGGTTATGGTGGGCGCGCCCGATATCTTCCTTGCCGCACAGGAAAAGGGTGTTCATATGAATATTATTGCAAAGTACGGCTATCCTCCCATGCCTTTAAGCAATTCGGGTAACGTTATCAGTGACAGTCTTGTTGACCTTGAGGATGCATCATACGGTGCCACCTGCTCCATGCGTGACAGCACTCTGCCTGAGGGCTATAAACAGAAGCTTTATCCCGAATATAATATGCTTTCCGCTGACGGTTGTGTTGATGCTTCAACCTGTCTTCTTCCTTTTAATACCTGGATTATAAAAGACCTCAAGCACGAAGAAAAGCCGACAGAATATTGGGAAATGCTTGATGTTATAGTATATGATAACATCGATGTAAACTCCACGGAAAAATATCCTCAGTTTATGCAGAAATGTCCCACAGACGGTGAAAAGCTGGAACCGCTGACATTCCGAGAGGCGGAACCTGTAACGGACCTTATACAGGATCTGATAAGACTTCTCACCCGTCTTGTTGAAATTTTTACACAGCTTATCAATAATTATATCCGATGATTTAAAAGGCGGCACTTAAAATCAAGTGCCGCCAAAAATTTCAAGAAGAAATCATTCGTCAAAATCAACAAAAATTTTACTACATGTTCTTGCGTTTTGACTAAAGGGTAGAAAGCGTATTTTTGAAAGATTTTTTTGCAAAAAAGTATTGATTTTTTGTTTTTTGTGGTGTATTATATGCACGTACTTGAGAGACAGGTACAGAGAAAGGAACGGAAGTTCCCGATTATAATGCTTACTCCACTATAATGTTTTCTTCATATTTTCTCCTTTTAAAAGCACTCGGTTTCTCCCCGGGTGTTTTTAATTTTTATAATTATTGATACTCAAATAAATATGAAAAAGTAGTCTTTTTACCTTGACTTTACCGCTTCATTGTGGTAAAATGCTAACACGTTAAAACGAAGAGGTGTAAAATACTATGTATAAAAGGAATATGCAGGCGGTTGAAAAACTTTATAAAGCTATACTTACTTTAAAAAACAGCGAGGAATGTGCTCTCTTTTTTGAGGATATATGTACCATTCAGGAGCTTGAGACCTTTGCTCAAAGACTTGAGGTAGCGGAAAATCTCGGCAAAGGAAAAAGCTATCAAGAGGTAAATAAAATTACCGGAGCATCCACGGCGACCATCAGCCGTGTGGGTAAATGCATAAATTACGGTGCCGGCGGATATAAAATGGTATTAGAAAGACTCGGTGAGGTTGAATAATGATTAACAATTCTATTCTTAAAAGCGAAGAAAGGTTCTCTTTTGCTCTTCGCTCACTTTACAGCCGTTTCGGCTACGGCAGATATAAAATGAATAAATTCGAGGAATATGACCTTTATGTCAGGAATAAAGATTTTCTTATTTCTGACGGCGTAATTACTTTTACCGACACAAACGGTAAGCTTTTGGCTCTTAAGCCCGACGTTACTCTTTCCATTATAAAAAACACCAAGGACGTAAAAGGGTATGTTCAGAAGCTGTATTATGACGAGCATGTTTACCGCATTTCAAAGGATTCCCATTCCTTCAGAGAAATCGCGCAGACCGGTTTAGAGTGTATAGGAGACATCGGTGTTACGGATATTTGCGAGGTTATTTATCTTTCTCTTATGAGCTTGAACAGTATAAGCGAAAGTTATATTCTCGACCTTTCTCACGCAGGACTTATGACGGCTCTTTTCGATTCCGTAGGTCTGAGCAAAAAGGATAAAAGCAGGGTAGTGTCTCTCATCAACGAAAAAAATTACGACGGTGTAAAGCTTTTCGGAGAGAAGGTCTCTGCTTTGGCAAAGGCTCTTATGACCTCACGCAAAGATTTGGATGTAATCAAAGAGGCGGCTAAGCCGTATTTTGAAAATCCGGAGGTTAAAAAGAGCTTTGATGAATTTGAAGAGATTTATTCCTGTCTCTGTAAATTAGGAATGAAGGAAAAAATAAATATAGATTTTTCTATCGTAAGCGATATCAGCTATTACAGCGGTACCCTTTTCAAAGGATATGTAGAGGGTATTCCTGCCGGTGTCCTTTCGGGCGGTCAGTATGACGGTCTGATGAAAAAAATGGGCAAAAGCTCAGGTGCCGTCGGCTTTGCCGTGTATTTGGATATGCTCGAACGCTTCGGCGGTGAGGAAAAGGAATATGATTATGACACGGTGGTCATCGTGAGTGAAAAAACTCCGCCCGAAAAGGTAATAAAAACCGTAAGTGACCTTTCCTCAAAGGGCGAAAGGGTTATCGCACTAAAAAGTGTTTCGGATACGGTCAGATATAAAAATATAGTCAGAATATGGGAGGGTGAAGGCAATGATTAATGTGGCTCTTCCGAAGGGCAGACTCGGTGAAAAGGTTTATGCCATGTTTGAACAGTCAGGCTATGAATGTCCGTCCATAAAAGAAAAGGGCAGAAAGCTTATATTCGAAAACGAAGAAAAGGGTGTGCGTTATTTTTGGGTAAAGCCCTCCGATGTGGCTATTTATGTAGAGAGAGGTGCCGCGGATATCGGTGTGGCGGGCAAGGATATACTGCTGGAATATGAGCCTGATGTTTATGAGCTCTTAGACCTCGATATCGGTAAATGTGTTATGGCAGTGGCAGCGAAAAAGGATTTCCGTGACAATACGGAGCAGACGCTGAAGGTTGCCACCAAATTTTCAAATATTGCCCGCAAATATTACGGCGAAAAATGCCGCGATATAGATATTATCCATCTTAACGGCTCCATAGAAATCGCACCTATTTTGGGTCTTTCTGATGTTATTGTGGATATAGTCGAAACCGGAAAAACTCTTTATGAAAATAATCTTGCTCCCTTTGAAACCATCGTACCCATAAGTGCAAGACTGATTTCAAACAAAGCATCATACAAATTCAAGCAGGAGGAAATCGAAAAAATCCGTCTTTCTCTTGCGGAAATTGTGAGGAATTCAGATGATTAAGATATTGGAATATAAAAGCATTAATAAGAATGAGATCTTTTCACGTATGGCGGAAACACCCGATGTTTCCGATATTGTTTCAGCCATAATCGAAAAGGTAAGAGCCGAAGGCGATAAGGCTGTTTTGGAATATACAGCCAAGTTTGATAAAGCGGAGCTTACCGCTTTGGAGGTAACGAAGGAAGAGATAGAAGAGGCGGTGGCGTCGGTAGAGCCGGAATTTCTCAGAATACTTAAAACCGCTGCGGAAAATATAAGAAAATTTCACTCAAAGCAGGTAAGAAATTCCTTTATAATCAGTGAGGATAAGGGTATCGTGACGGGGCAGAAAATCACCCCCGTGGAAAAAGCAGGCCTTTATGTGCCCGGCGGTACAGCCGCTTATCCCTCCACAGTGCTCATGGACTCCATTCCCGCCAAAATCGCAGGGGTAAAGGAGATGTGCATCGTCACACCGCCTAACAGCGAAGGAAAAATCAATCCCGTTATTCTTGCCGCCGCTTCAATTGCGGGTGTGGACAGAATTTTCAAAGTGGGCGGTGCTCAGGCTATTGCCGCATTGGCTTACGGTACTGAAAGTATTCCGAAGGTGGACAAGATAGTAGGCCCCGGTAACGCTTTCGTGGCGGAAGCAAAAAAACAGGTTTACGGTCTCGTTTCCATAGATATGATTGCAGGTCCCAGCGAAATATTGGTTTTAGCCGACGGAAAGAGCAATCCCGCTTATGTTGCAGCCGACCTTCTTTCTCAGGCTGAGCATGACAAAAATGCAAGTGCCGTACTCGTTACCGAGTCGCTTGAGTTAGCCGAAAAAGTAAGTGCAGAGCTTGAAAGGCAGATACCGATGTTAGAAAGACAGGAAATTGCTCGTGCATCCATCGATAATAACGGTAAAATCATCGTGGCAGAAACGCTTTCACAGGGCATCGAAATTGCCAATGAGCTTGCTCCCGAGCATTTAGAGCTTTGCGTGGATAATCCCTTTGATCTTTTGGACAGCGTGAAGAACGCAGGCAGCATCTTTATGGGAAGATACTGTCCCGAAGCTTTGGGTGACTATTACGCAGGTCCGAATCACACTCTGCCCACAGGCGGTACAGCCAGATTTTCCAGTCCGCTTTCTGTGGACGATTTCGTGAAAAAATCACAGTTCACCTATTATACAAAGGAAGCTCTCTTCGCTGTAGCGGAGGATGTTGGCTTCTTCGCGGAAAAAGAGGGCCTTACCGCCCACGCAAAAAGTGCAACAATCAGATTGGATGAGATAAATGAGTAAGTTTTTGAACGACAGATTTTCGTCTTTGGAAAGGTATGTTCCCGGTGAACAGCCTCAGGACAAAAAATATATAAAGCTGAACACCAATGAGTCGCCCTTTCCTCCTTCACCGAAGGTAATCGAGGGGCTTGACAGAGGGGAAAAGGAAAAGCTTTGCCTTTATTGCGATCCTGAATGTAAGGCTTTGAAAAAGGCGCTCGCCGACCTTTACGGAGTCAAAAGTGAGAATGTTTTTCTCTCCAACGGCTCAGATGACATACTTAACTTTGCTTTTATGGTTTGGGGTAAGGACGGTGCAATTTTCCCGGATATAACCTATGGCTTTTATACGGTTTTCTGTGACCTTCACGGCGTGAAGTATACACAGTATCCGCTTAGGGAGGATTTTTCCGTTGATGCCTCAGACTACATCGGAAAGAAGGAATTTGCAGTAATCGCCAACCCCAACGCTCCCACGGGAATGACAATGGAAATGGGTGACATAGAAAAAATAGCGGCATCAAATCCCGAAAGAGTTGTGCTTATAGACGAAGCCTATGTGGATTTCGGCGGTGAAAGTGCTTTGCCTTTGACGAAAAAATACGATAATGTTCTCGTATGTCAGACTTTTTCAAAATCCCGTTCTCTGGCGGGTGCGAGACTCGGTTTTGCCATAGGCAACAAGACTCTTATCGAGGATTTGGATCTTATCAAATACTCCACTAATCCCTATAATGTAAACCGTCTTACACAAAAGGCGGGGGAATATGCTGTGGAGGAAAACGACTATTATGTAAACAACTGCAAAAAGATTATTGAAAACAGAGAGTACACACGCAGAGAGCTTGAAAAGCTTGGCTTTACGGTACTCGACTCAAAGGCTAATTTTATCTTTGTGAAAAGCAGCAGAATCGGCGGCGAAGAGCTTTATAAGGCTCTCAAAGACAGAGGTGTTTTGGTACGTCATTTCACAAAGGAAAGAATCAGAGATTATAACCGTGTGACAATCGGCTCAAAAGAGCAGATGGAAAAATTCATTGAATGTGTCACACATATTCTGAAAGGAGAAGAAAAATGAGAGAGGCTATCCTTAACAGAGAAACAACAGAAACAAAAATAAAGCTCACCCTTTGTCTCGACGGAAAAGGTGAAAGCGAAATAAAAACAGGCTGCGGATTTTTGGATCATATGCTTACCCTTTTTGCGAGACACGGGGATTTTGACCTTAAGGTGGATTGCCAAGGTGACACCGAGGTGGACTATCATCACACAGCCGAGGATATCGGTATCGTTTTGGGCAAAGCTTTCAGAGAAGCATTGGGCGATATGAGAGGTATCACCCGTTACGGCAGTATGATTCTGCCTATGGATGAAAGTCTTATTTTGGTTGCCGCCGACATATCGGGCAGAGCACATCTTTCTTATTCTTTGGATATTACGACGGAAAGGGTTGGCGACTTTGATACAGAGCTTGTAAAGGAATTTTTTCTCGCTTTCGTGAGAAATGCGGACATTACTCTTCACATAAAAAAGCTTGACGGTGAAAATTCTCACCATATAATTGAGGGCGCCTTCAAAGCTTTCGCACGAACAATGAAGCAAGCAGTAAAAATTGACGAAAATAACAGGGATATGATTCCTTCCACAAAGGGTGTGCTTTAATGATTGCGATAATTGATTACGGTGTGGGTAATCTTTTTTCTCTTGAGTCCTCCTTCCGTGCCATCGGACAGCAGGTAAAAGTTACCGATAGCGCCGACGAAATAAGAAAAGCCGATAAAATAATCCTCCCCGGTGTCGGAGCCTTTGAGGATGCGGTGAAAAAGCTGAAAAGCACCGGTCTTGACCTCGTTCTTAAAGAGGAGGCCTCAAAGGGAAAGCCTGTTATGGGCATATGTCTCGGTATGCAGATGCTTTTTGAAAGAAGCTTTGAGTACGGCTGCCATGAGGGCTTGGGTCTTATAAAGGGTGATATTATACCCTTTGAGGGTGAAATTGATCCGTCTCTGAAAATACCCCATATCGGCTGGAATGCGTTGGAGATTAAAGAGGAATTACCTATATTCAAATACATAAAAAGCGGTGATCATGTATATTTCGTTCATTCTTATTTTGCTGCGGTTACCGACGAAACCATAGCCAAATGCGAATACGGAACCGTTTTTACCGCCGCCGTAGGTAAGGATAATATTTACGGCTGTCAGTTCCATCCCGAAAAAAGCGGACATACGGGACTGAATATATTAAAAGGATTCTGTGAACTCGGAGGTTAAAAAATGCTTATATTACCCGCAATTGACCTTTATGATAAAAAAGCTGTAAGACTTTATAAGGGCGATTATGAACAGATGACCGTTTACAGCAATAATCCTCTCGAAATAGCGAGGGATTTTGAAAAAAAGGGGGCGACCTTTGTTCATCTGGTTGATTTGGAGGGCGCTAAAAACGGAACTACTCCTAATATTGATATCGTAAGAAAAATCGCCGACTATACCTCTCTTGATATAGAAATCGGCGGAGGCATCAGAGACGAAGAAACCGTCAGAAAATATCTTGATTTGGGTGTTGCGAGAGTTATTCTGGGCACAGCCGCAGTAACGGACAGCGAATTTTTAGAGAGAGTCACCGCAAAGTATAAAAGCTCAATTGCCGTAGGAGTTGACCTTAAAGACGGATATGTGGCTATCAAAGGTTGGACGGAAAAATCACAAAAAACAGCCGATGAGTTTTTCTCTTATCTTTCTTCCATCGGTGTGAAAACCGTTATCTGCACCGATATTTCCAAAGACGGAGCCATGGAAGGCACAAACCGTGCCCTTTATAAAGAGCTTTCCGAAAAATACAGCATGGATATCGTGGCTTCGGGCGGTGTTTCGTCCTTGGAGGATATTGAGGCTTTGAGGGAAATGAACCTTTACGGTGCCATTTTAGGTAAGGCATATTATATAGGAGCCGTTGATCTCGAAAAAGCGATTGAGGTGGCGAAATGATAACAAAAAGAATCATCCCCTGTCTCGACGTTAAAAACGGCAGAGTCGTAAAGGGTACTAATTTTAAAAATTTGAATGACGTTTCTTCTCCCGTGGAGTTGGCTAAATATTACAGCGAATGCGGTGCCGATGAGCTGGTGTTTTATGACATCACCGCCTCCTATGAGGGCAGACAGCTTTTTACGGATATTCTCAAAGAGGTAGCCTCGCAGATATTTATTCCTCTTACTGTGGGCGGAGGCATCAATACTGTCGAGGATTTCGACCGTGTGCTTAAATGCGGTGCGGACAAGGTAAGCGTAAATTCGGGAGCCATAAAAAATCCCGATCTTATTTCTCAGGCCGCAAGACTTTACGGAAATCAATGTGTCGTTCTTTCCGCTGATATCAAAAGAGTGGACGGTCAGTTCCGTCTTTTTGCCAAAGGCGGCAGAGAGGACACAGGTATAGAGGCTATAGGCTGGATAAAAAAATGTGTAGAAATGGGCGCAGGCGAAGTAGTGGTGAATTCCATAGACACCGACGGCGTGAAAAAAGGCTTCGATATCGAAATGCTTAAGGCGGTAAGAAAGGCCGTAAATGTTCCTGTAATCGCTTCGGGCGGTGCAGGCTCGGCAGAGGATTTCGTGACCCTTTTCAAAGAAATCCCCGATATGGATGCCGGTCTTGCAGCATCAATTTTTCATTTTTCAGAGGTGCTTATACCTGACCTTAAAAAGCTGATGAAAGAAAATGACATTAATGTGAGGTAAATTATGATTGAATTTGATATAAATAAACTTAAATTTGATGAAAAGGGACTTATCCCTGCCGTGGTAGTGGACAGTATTACAAAAAAGGTTCTTACCGTGGCTTATATGAACAGAGAAAGTTTGGAAATATCTCTGAAAAAAGGACTGACCTGTTTTTTCTCCCGTTCGCGTCAGCAGCTTTGGCTTAAAGGGGAAACAAGCGGTAATTATCAGCATATCGTCTCGATTACAGCCGACTGCGATTATGATGCCCTGACGGTAGTAGTGGAAAAGGACGGCCCTGCTTGCCATAAGGGTACGGATTCCTGCTTTACCAATAAGGTTTATCAGAGCGAAAAGCTCCGGGAATACTCTCTGCAGGTTCTTTATGACCTTCTTGAGGAAAGAAAGGAAACTCTTCCCGAAAAATCTTATACCACTTATCTTTTTGAGTCCGGACTTGATAAAATTTTGAAAAAGGTTGGAGAAGAAAGCACTGAGGTTATCATCGCCGCCAAAGCAGGTGATAAGGCTGAAACAGTTTACGAAATTGCTGACCTTGCCTACCATGTGATGGTGCTTATGGCTGAAATGGGTATCACCGTTGAGGATATTCACAGACAGCTTGCCTCCCGCCACATTATCGACCACAAAGTAAAGCAGGAAAAAATGACGGGAAACAGTAAATAAAACCTTTATAATTATGGTGTATTTACATTGACAAGAAAGTTTTCATTGTGTTATAATATAATTTAGTAGTTTAAAGCAATAGGAGTTATAAAAAATGAAACTGACAGGCTCACAAATTGTAATAGAAACCCTTATAGAGCAAGGCGTAACCGATGTTTTCGGTTATCCGGGCGGTCAGGTTTTGAATATATATGATGCTCTTTATCGATCGGGAGACAGAATCAACCATATTCTTACCGCTCATGAACAGGGGGCTGCACATGCAGCAGACGGATATTCGAGAGCTACGGGTAAGGTCGGTGTGGTTATTGCTACTTCCGGTCCCGGTGCCACGAATCTTGTAACGGGTATTGCCACAGCTATGCTTGATTCGGTGCCTATGGTTGCCATTACGGGAAACGTTCCCACTTCGCTTATCGGCAGAGACAGCTTTCAGGAAATCGACATTACAGGCGTAACCCTTCCCATAACCAAACATAATTATTTTGTAAGCGATGTAAATGAGTTGGCAGACACTATCCGTGAAGCCTTTAAAATTGCCAAATCAGGCAGACCGGGTCCGGTGCTTGTTGATATTCCGAAGGATGTCCAGTTGGCTTTGGCTGATTATGAAAGGGAGGAGGCTGTTTCTCCCTTTGAAATGAAAAAAGCCAAGGATAAATATATAGAGCTGGCTGCGGAGCTTATCGCCGAAAGCGAAAGACCTTATATATATATCGGCGGCGGTGCCATGGGACAGAATATGGCAAAGGAGATACTTGACTTTGCCGAAAAAATTGACGGATATATCGGTGCGACCTTTATGGGCCTTTCTCTCATTCCGTCTTCTCATGAAAGATTTTTAGGCATGCAGGGTATGCACGGTCATTATGCGTCCTCTATGGGGCAGAAGGAGGCCGATCTGATTATCGGTATAGGTGTCCGTTTCAGTGACAGAGCTACAGGTAATACGCAAAAGTTCGCAAAGAACACAAAGATTATTCACATCGAAGCCGACAGATCTGAAATCAATAAAAACGTTAATGCTGATGTCGGTGTCCACGGCGATATAAAGGACAGTCTTAAGCGAATCACGGAGCTTTGCGAAAAGAAAAAGCTTCCCTTATGGAAAGAAAAAATAGATTTCCTCAAAAAACAGGAAAAAATCAACGATGAGAATACAGAAAAGACATCTGCAGGTGATCTCACTCCGAAGAAGATTTTTGATGTTATAAACAGATATAAGAATAAGACAACGGTTATTGCCACTGATGTAGGACAGCATCAGATGTGGACCGCACAGTATGCTGATTTTACAAGCAACCGCACCTTTGTTTCCAGCGGCGGGCTCGGTACCATGGGTTACGGTCTCGGAGCCGCAATCGGAGCCGCTGTGGCAAAAAAGGAAGCCACCGTTTTAGTTACGGGTGACGGCTCCTTCGGTATGAATCTCAATGAGCTTGCCACTGCCGTTACCTATAATCTTCCGGTTGTTATAGTTCTTTTAAATAACGGTGTTTTGGGTATGGTCCGTCAATGGCAGACATTATTTTTCGGTAAACGATATTCTCATACTCTTCTTGGCAGAAAAACGGACTTTGTAAAGTTAGCTGAAGCTTTCGGTGCAAAGGGCAGAAGCGCACAGACCAAAGAAGAATTTGAAAAGCATTTTTCCGAGGCTATGAAAAATAGCGGTGTTACAGTTATCGATACAAAGATAAATATGGACGAGTTCGTTCTTCCGATGCTTCCACCCGGAGGCTCAATAGATGACATCATAGTCAATGTGGAGGAAAAAAGATGAACAAATATGTTATAGCGGCTCTCGTAGAAAACAAACCCGGTGTACTCACCCGTGTTTCATCGATGTTCACGCGCAGAGGCTTCAATATTGATGCTCTTACCGTCGGTGAAATCGAAGACAGCAACTATTCCCGAATCACCATCACCATAACCGGTGACGAAAACACCAGAGATCAGTTCGTAAGTCAGCTGCGTAAGCTTTTTAACGTAAAAAAGGTTCAGGTGCTTGAGGCGGGAAACACCATAAGTAGGGAGCTTCTTTTAATCAAAGTCAGAAATTCGCCGGAAATACGGCCTGAAATTATGGCGGCGGCAGAGGTTTACCGCGGAAAGATTATCGACTATGCGGCGGATGTTATGAGTGTGGAGATAACGGGTGAGCCTGTTAAGATTGACTCATTCATTGAGCTCATGAAGCCTATGGGCATTCTCGAAATGTGCCGTACGGGCATCGTTGCCATCGAAAGAGGCAAAGGCACATTACTTACAGTGGAATAATTTTAAATTAAATAAAATCAAATGCAAAACAAAGGAGTTTTTATTATGCAGAATATTTATTATCAGCAGGATTGTAATCTTGCAAAGCTCAGCGGTAAAACCGTTGCAATCATTGGTTACGGCTCACAGGGTCATGCACACGCTCTCAATCTCAAAGAAAGCGGAGTGGATGTTATCGTAGGTCTTTATGAAGGCAGCAAAAGTTGGGCAAAGGCTGAAAGTCAGGGACTCAAGGTTATGACCTCAGCCGAGGCTGCAAAGAATGCAGATATGATTATGATTCTCATCAACGACGAAAAGCAGGCAAAGCTTTACAAAGAAAGCATTGAACCCCATCTTACAGAAGGCAAAACTCTCGCATTTGCCCACGGCTTCAATATCCATTTCGGTTGTATCAAGCCCCCGAAGGATGTAAATGTTGTGATGATCGCTCCCAAAGGTCCCGGTCACACAGTAAGAAGCGAATATCAGGCAGGCAAAGGTGTGCCCTGCCTCGTAGCTGTTGAACAGGATGCTACAGGCGATGCTCTTGAAATCGCACTCGCTTACGCTCTCGGCATCGGCGGTGCCAGAGCCGGTGTTCTCGAAACCACCTTCAGAACAGAAACAGAAACTGACCTTTTCGGTGAACAGGCCGTTCTTTGCGGCGGTGTGTGTGCTCTTATGCAGGCAGGCTTTGAAACACTTGTAGAAGCAGGATATGACGAAAGAAATGCTTACTTCGAATGTATCCATGAAATGAAGCTCATCGTTGATCTTATTTATCAGAGCGGCTTCGAGGGTATGAGATATTCTATTTCAAATACCGCTGAGTACGGCGATTACATCACCGGACCCAAAATCATTACCGATGAAACAAAGAAGGCAATGAAAAAGGTTCTCTCTGACATTCAGGACGGTACCTTTGCCAAAGATTTCCTTCTCGATATGTCCGATGCAGGCTCTCAGGTACATTTCGGTGCTATGAGAAAGCTCGCTGCAGAGCATCCCTCTGAGGTAGTAGGCAAAGAAATCCGTAAGCTTTACTCATGGAGTGACGAAGACAAACTCATAAACAACTAAAGGTCGGCTTTCACGCACATTTCGCTTCTTTCTTGCTCGGAATACGGGTGTATGCCGTCGCTGTGAAAAAAACGAACTGCACGCAAAATCCAACCTTTATTCAGTACGTATTATATTTATCAGTAACTTTAAAAGGGCTATGCAGATGTGCAGAGCCCTTTTTCGGAAAGGATTGCTATTATGATTAAAGATACAATCGTAGACGGCTTTCAGAATGCACCTCACCGTTCGCTTTACCATGCTCTCGGTATGACTAAGGAGGAAATGGACAGACCGCTTATCGGCATAGTTTCTTCCTTTAATGAAATAGTACCCGGTCACATTCATCTCGATAAAATTGCACAGGCTGTAAAGCTTGGAGTAGCTATGGCGGGCGGTACACCTATCGTTTTCCCCGCTATCACTGTATGTGACGGTATTGCTATGGGTCACAGAGGTATGAAGTACTCTCTGGTTACCCGTGACCTTATTGCCGACTCCACCGAGGCTATGGTTCTCGCACACGGCTTTGACGGTCTTGTTATGATACCCAACTGCGATAAAAACGTACCCGGTCTTCTTATGGCTGCGGCAAGACTCAACATTCCCACGGTATTCGTTTCCGGCGGCCCTATGCTTGCGGGCAGAATGCACGGCAAAAAGACAAGTCTTTCAAGTATGTTTGAGGCAGTAGGTGCTTACACTGCGGGTAAAATAGACGATGAAGAGCTTACCAAATGGGAAGAGAATGCCTGTCCCACCTGCGGTTCGTGTTCGGGCATGTATACGGCTAATTCCATGAACTGCCTTACAGAGGTGTTGGGTATGGGACTCAGAGGTAACGGCACCATTCCTGCTGTTTATTCACAGAGAACCGAGCTTGCAAAGCATGCGGGTATGCAGATTATGGAGCTCGTAAAACGTGACATAAAGCCCCGTGATATTATGACTCCCGCGGCTATCAGAAATGCAATTGTCGCCGATATGGCTATCGGTTGCAGTACAAACAGTATGCTTCATCTCCCCGCTATTGCAAATGAGTTGGGGATAGAATTCAATCTCGATATGGCAAACGAGGTAAGCGAAAAGACACCTAATCTTTGTCATCTTGCTCCCGCAGGTAACACCTATATGGAGGACCTGAACGAAGCAGGCGGTGTTTATGCGGTGCTTAAGGAGCTTGAAAAGCTCGGACTTATCGATACATCCGTTATGACCTGCACGGGTAAAACTCTCAAGGAAAACCTTGAGGGGGTAGTAAACAGAGACGAAGCTGTGGTACGTACAGCCGAAACGGCCTTTTCGAAAACAGGCGGTATTGCCGTGCTCAGAGGTAATCTTGCCCCCGACGGATGTGTGGTAAAAAGAAGTGCTGTGGCTCCCGAAATGCTCGTGCACAAAGGCCCCGCCAAGGTTTTTGACAGTGAAGAAGAGTGCATTGCCGCCATTTACGGTGGTAAAATCGTCAGCGGCGACGTGGTTGTCATCCGTTATGAAGGCCCCGCAGGCGGACCCGGTATGAGAGAGATGCTTTCACCCACTTCCGCTATTGCCGGTATGGGTTTGGATAAAGAGGTTGCTCTTATCACCGACGGCAGATTTTCCGGTGCCACAAGAGGTGCCTCCATCGGTCATATTTCACCTGAGGCGGTGAGAGGCGGTCTTATTGCTTATGTACAGGACGGAGATATTATCTCAATCAATATTCCCGAATATAAAATCGAGCTTCTCGTTTCCGATGAAGAAATCGCAAAGAGAAAAGAAACCACTGTGCTTAAGGAAAAAACAGAAATCAGAGGTTATCTCAGACGTTATGCGAAAATGGCTAAATCAGCCGACAAGGGCGCAATCATCAATGAATTTTAAAAGAGGGCTTATATGAATACCAAGTTAAACTCTGTGAATTTGAGACTTTCATCTCTCACTGTTTTCAGAAATATTCTCAGTACAAAGGAAATGTCGGCCTTTCTTCGCTTTCTTTCATGTGAGGGGAATTTACGGGAAAAGCTCAACCTTTACGGTGAATTCGTATATTCGCTCTCTCCTTACGGTAATTCCTTTTCCGGCTTTCTGAAAAAGGTTGTTTGTGAGGATGAAAATATCTTTATAGTTTCTAAAGCGAAGAAAAAAGATGTCCCTTCTTCCGTGGAAAAGAATCTTAATGAGGAGCTTTCCCTTTTTACCCTTTTAAGTGAGATTACTCCTGAAATGCTTTTTGAGGGTGAGGGTTATGAAGGATATATTCCGTTTTTTGAAAATGAAAAGACGGATTTCACCGCTTTATATAAGGAAAGAGCCGAAAAGGTTGACACCTTAGGCTACGGAATTTTTGCCTCTAAGGCTATGTTTAAGGTCGAAGACGGACAGATAGTTCCCGTGGATTCGGCCGATGAAATTTCTCTTGATTCTTTCGTAGGCTACGAAAAGGAAAGGGAGACCGTCGAGGAAAATACCGTGGCTCTCTTAGAGGGCAGAGACGCTGTTAATGTGCTTCTTTGCGGTGATGCAGGTACGGGTAAATCTTCTACGGTAAAGGCTTTGGTAAACCATTATTATTCTTATGGCTTAAGGCTTATCGAATTAAGGAAAGATCAGCTTTTTTCCCTTTCGCATATAATGGGTAAAATTGCCGACAATCCGCTGAAGTTCATTATTTTTATCGACGACCTTTCCTTTAATAAAAACGACGACTGTTTCTCTATGCTTAAGGCGGCATTGGAGGGCTCCGCTTCAGCCAAGGCTAAAAATGCCCTCATTTATGCTACAAGCAACCGCAGACACATCGTCAAGGAAAGCTTTTCAGAAAGAGGCGGAGACGATATTCACCGGAATGACACGGTACAGGAGCTCCTTTCTCTTTCCGACCGCTTCGGTCTTACGGTATATTTCCAAAAGCCTAACAAGATACTTTATCTCGATATCGTTCACGCTCTGGCACAGAGAAAGGGCGTAAAGATGGACGAAAAGGAGCTCGACATCAAGGCAGAAGCTTTCGCACTTGCTAAAGGAAGCCGTTCGCCGAGAGTGGCAGAGCAGTTTATAAAGAATTTAAGATAATACTTTTAAAAAGGAGATATAATTATGATTAAGAAAATTTCAACAGACAAGGCACCTGCCGCTATCGGCCCTTATTCACAGGCTATTCTTTGCGGTGATATGCTTTATACATCGGGTCAGCTCGGTATGAATCCCGCAAACGGTGAAATCGAGGGTAAGGATATCACCGCACAGGCTGAACAGGCACTGCAGAATTTAGGCGCTATTTTAGCTGAGGCAGGCACCTCCTTTGACAACATCGTAAAGACCACCTGTTTCCTTGCCGATATGGCCGATTTTGCCGCATTCAATGCAGTATACTCAAAGTATATCAAAAATGCTCCCGCAAGAAGCTGTGTGGCTGTAAAAACTCTTCCCAAGGGCGGTCTCGTAGAGGTTGAGGCTGTAGCTGTGGTAAAATAATATCAGATGAACCGTAACCACCTTAAAATTATAGCCTGTTTGTCTATGCTGATTGACCATATAGGCTATGTTCTTTTTCCGGATGTTCAGCTTTTACGTATTATCGGCAGAATCGCCATGCCCATTTTTGCCTTTTTTATCGGTGAAGGCTGTCTTCATACACGGGACAGAAAGAAATATTTTCTGCGTTTGTTTATACTTGCACTTATATGTCAGGTTGTATATATTGTCGAAAGCTTAATAACGGGAAGCGGTATGGGCTTTTATCTCAATATACTTTTTACTTTTTCCTGTTCGATAATTCTTTGCGGTGTGTTTCTTCGCCTTAACGAGGATAACAGCTTCAAAAACAGAATCATATTTATTATGACTGTCGGTGTTTTTTGGGCCGTGGATTATCTTTTCGGCTGTGTTTCAGCCGAAACTGGAGTGAAAATCAGCCTTGATTACGGTATAGAGGGCATAATTCTGCCGCTTTTTGCAGTAATGAGTAAAGATAAAATAAAAAAACTGCTTTGCTTTACTGCGGGACTTGCTTTTGTGGCTGCAAGGCTTTACGGTCTCTTTACACCCTTTTTCTTTTTCGCTATGATACCTGTCTTACTGTTGTGCTTTTATAACGGAGAGGGCGGAAAAAGGAATCTGAAATATTTCTTCTATCTCTTTTATCCCTTGCACCTTGCGGCGATTTACGGTGTAAATATTCTGATTAATTTATAACAAAAAGAGCAACCCGTGAAAAGGTTGCTCTTAATTTTTTTACAAAAAACTTATCTGTGAATTCTGATAGCTGTTACGGAATACATGGGTGCTGTGTAGTTGAATTTATCGCTGATACCTTCGAGAGTAAACTCTTCCATCACACAGTCCTCCTCAGCACCGAGAATGTTATCATTGTCGAGACTGTCGCCTGCCACCTGATTAACCGTAGCCGCGGCGCTTACTGCACCGAGATTTGCGATATCTATAGCGAACACTCTGTCTTTTCCTGTTACGTTGACGAGCTTAATGATGAGGTCGCCTGTTTCCTTGTCCTCGGAAACCACATGGTAAGCATTCGCCTTTGTGCCGTTGTCAGCGGTGTAATCAAACTGAAGCTCGCCGTCGATGTAGCCTTTGATGTTGATGCCGTCTACTACGATTTTGATTTCATAGGTTTTGCCTGTTTCGACAGTGAAGTCGGTTGTAGTTTCAAAAATTTCGCCTGTTTTCACTCCGTTCTCCATTCTTTGAAGAGAGGATTTGGTGTTACCCCAACCACCGATATTCCAGAAGAACATATTGCTTTCGTCTTCGATAAGGAAGGGGATGTAGAAGCCTTCTCCGCCGTCTGTTTTGGTGGCTTCAAAGGTGTAGGTGTAATCTGACCAATCCTCTTTACCGAAAAATGCTGATGCACCGAGTTCATTATAAGCGTGCCAGGTGTTTGTCTGTGTAAGCTTACCGCCTTTGATTTTCCAATTGCCGTCCGTTACCTGCTTCCAATCCCACCAGAAGTTTGTGGGAAGAGTGAAGCAGTCAGTGGCGAGAGGCAAACCTGTTTTATTGCTTGTTACTTTTACATTGTCAAACTCAGCCGCTGTCCACCAAGTGCCGAGACCGACTTTACCTTTAAGGTTTGTATTTTCTGCTTCTGCGCCTTTAAGCTCTGAAGCGAGGAGTGCGTCACCTGCATTGTTTCCGAAAAGCTTTTGAACATAGTAGTTGATGGAGCCCGTGGAAAGGTGATTGTTGAACCAAATAAGGTCGGGTGCCCAATGAGTGGCGGTAAGGTTACCGAAAAGGGGAGCATAGGCAGCCATTTCGATAATGTCACCGTTTCTTTCGATTCCCGTCATATATGCCGCTTCGCTGAGTGCTGCTTCGAGTCGGTTCGATTGAGCTGCATATTCACCGATGAATACCTTTAAAGCACCGCCATAGTGAGTATCTGTCATACCTGCGATATCTCTTGAATAATTTTCGGGATCATAATGGTCGGTGTTTCCGAGGAACCATGAGGGCGGGTTATAGTAATGATGGTCCGTGGCACCGGCAAAATCCTTTATGTCTGTGATACCCTTTTCTGCCGCATAATCCTTTGCAAATTCATAGGAAGCAAGGTAATTTGCACCGCTTGTGGCATCGTCAGCACCTGAGGAGTAAATAAGCTCCAAACCTTCATAAAGGTCGGGATATTCGGCTTTCTTTTCATTGAAATAGTCGAGGAAAGCAGCATAGCGGTCAAAGTAAACCTGACCCTCCTGCTCGTTGCCGATGCAAATGTATTTCAGTTCAAAGGGCTCCGCATGTCCCAACGAAGCTCTCACTTTACCCCAATCGGAATTTACGTCTCCGCGGCAGAATTCGACAAGGTCATGCATATCATCTAAATATTGAGCAAACTCTGCTGTATAAATTTCAGTTCCCGGCTCATACATTTCCACGGGGCCTTTACCTCTCATCTGGCAGTAAATACCGCAATTGATAACGGGAACACCGACAGCACCGAGATCCTCTGCGAGCTGAAAATATTCAAAAAATCCGAGACCATAGCTCATATAACAGGGGAGAGTATCCTCTGTAAGGCTTAAATTTGTCCAAAGGTTTGTGCCGTAGGAGCGCGCGGCAACATCACCGTATTTTCCGTCGAACACGAGGGGAAGGTCAGTATCCTTATCGACACCGAGGGATGCTTTCCAATCGTACATGGATTCTTTGTCCCAACCTTCGATTACACAGCCGCCGGGGAAACGGAGAAAAGCAGGATTGAGAGCTTCTAATTTTTCACCGAGGTCTTTTCTCATACCGTGACCTTTATAGGTTTCGGCAGGGAAAAGAGAAATCATATCGACTGCTGTTTTACCTTTGCCGATAAGCACCTGAAGGAAAACTTTCTCGTGAGCAGAAACAGATGAGTCAAAAGAAACCTCATATTTTACCCATTCGTCGGTGATCCCTTTGATAACAGCTTCGCCTGCGGTTTTACCGTCGGCGGTGAGCCTTACGGTGATGTCAGCATCACCTTTGGCATACAGTGAGAGGTTATATTTTTCCTTTTCGATAGCCATACCTTCGAGAAAGCCTTTGTTTGCGATACCTGCGAGGTCAGCTGTGCTGTTTTCAATCACTGCATAGTGGGGGTTGTTTTTGTTGAGAGCATCGGCTGATTCGATATAATATTTGGCGTTACCTACACCGCTCCAGCCGTGAAGCTCGTCATCAGCGGCTAATTCTCCGTATTCAAAGGAACGGTTAACCACCTTTTCGGCATAAAGACCGCCGTCAGCGGCAAAGTTGATATCCTCAAAGAATATGCCGAAAAGCATGTCGCTGATATCGTGCACCTTATCTCCGGCATCGACCGACAGGGCATAGTCACTGTATTCGAGGCTGTATGCGGAAACAGTGTTTGCATCGGGACGGTCAAAGTTCTTTTCGCCGCTGTCACCGAAGGTGATGCCCAAAGAGAGAAGCGCTGACATGATGAAAGCGAGTATTCTTTTGTAAAAGGCATAAAGTTTTTGTGTCATATTTATCCTCCTTCTTTTTGCAAAGAATAATTTACTGAATATAATATTTGATAACCGAAAAAAAGTCAATTATCTGATTTTTATTTTAAGGCTTTTAAGGTAAGCTTTTTTATCTTCGCTCACTCTGTAGCTTTCCGAAGCTTTTTGTATGGTTTTATTATGTACCCACGGAGAAAGAATTCTCTTTTCGATATAGGGCACAGCGGCTTCGAACTGCTTTGCCAATGCTGTGGCAAAATACCATGCTATCATCATATTCACATAATATTCGTCACTTATTATTTCTGAGACGGCTTTCAGATGTTCTTCGTCGAAATTTTCGTCGAGAAAATAAGAAAGAAGCAACCCGATGCCGTATCTCAGGGTGTAGGTATCCTCAGAGTTCAGATATTCCGAAGCAAGCTTCAGAGTCTTTTCCGGGTACTTTTTAAGTACAGGGGGACGGGTGCAGTCGTTTGTTGCCCAATTGTCCGTAAAGGGGATGAAACGGCGAAGCTCGGCTATACATTCGTCAATATCCTTTATCTGACATATAATGAAGCCGTGAAGATTGTTTTCTTCGTAATATTTATGGGGAAGCTCCGAAAGAAAAGCTTTGTAATCACCGCTTCGGTATATCTCCTTTGCCACGGAACGCAAAGCGGGAGAGCGAACACCGATGAAGCTTTCTTTCGGCACAGTGGGGATGAGACCGGACGTAAAGTCGGCATATTTTTCGTCGCGCAGAGAAAAAAGCATTTCTCTTATTTCTTCCTTCGTCATATCTCAGTTACCTTGCCTACAAAAAGTTGAGAGAGACGGTCTCCCAAATCTTCTTTAAGGATTTTATAAGCTTTGTCTCCGGTACAGTGACCTGTTACAATAAGGTGCAAAGTGCTGCTTTTCAGCACTTCACCCATACGGCGTATTTCTTCCTCGTTGCTTTTATAAAGGTGAAGACCGCCGAAATAAGCGTAGGCATTTTTTTGCGGAAAGGCGTCCTTTATTTCACGGAGAATATTATCGGGGCCTGCGTGACTGCAGCTGTTGAAAATAACGAGACCCTTTTCCGTCTCAAAAACCAAGCTTTGCTCATGGTCGAAATCGTCGGGGATAAGTTTTCCGTTTATTTTTTTATAAAGACCTGCTTTTTTACCTGTTTCCTGTAAATCATCACCGGTATGACAGATAAGGTGCACCCCGTCGCAGAGCTTTATGCTGCCCTTTACACGGACAATTCTGTTTCGGTACTTTTTTGTAAGTCCTTTTTTTATGCCGATGTACTTAGAGAAGATAAATCTTTTGCCGTAGCAGTTATCCTCACATTCGGCTCTGATGTAAAAGGGTGCAGCATTGTTGAGCTTGAAAAATTCATCCATACCGTCTGAATGGTCGTAATGACTGTGGGAAAGTATGCCCATGTCCACTTCGGACAGGTCTATACCGAGCTTTTCGGCATTTTTTGAAAACAGTGAAGATGCACCCGTGTCCAAAAGAAAGCGTTTGCCTTCGTACTCTATATGAAAGGAAAGTCCCCATTCTCCCTTTAGAGGTGTTTTGCCGGGAGCGATATTGTCACTCAATACCGTTATTTTCATTTTTGTTTTCCTTTCTGTTTTTTATAAAAGAGGGAGTAACCCTGTCAAGGAATTTTCCGAGAGCCTCAAATTCTTTTTCTGCCTGCACGGCATCTTCTTCCAAACGCTTTTCCATATCGTAATAAAGGATGTTGCACCCGCATTCACTGCAGGTCTGCTTTACATAAAATAAGCTGAGTTTTTTACCGCATTTCGGACATTTATCCATTATACTTCCTCCTTTACAATTTTTGCAGAGGCTTCTTCTCTTCTTTTTTGAACCTCATTCTGTATGCTTTTCAGCTTTTCGCCTTCGAGGTCATAAAATTTATAGGGAATAAGAGCGAAGAGACCGAGAACGGCGGGAATAACCGTAATGAGTGCCCAAAGCCAGAATTTCGTGTTTATGGGTGAGCTTTCGGAAACAACCATCATCTGAGTTGCTTCGTCTCTTACGAGACCTACGAGGGGGATGAGAGCGGTACCGAGAGCGGTGGATAAGGTGCCCGTAAGCTTGCCCATAAAGGTGAGTACAGAGAAAGCCATGCCTTCGTTTCTTTTGCCTGTTTCGTATTCCATATAGTCAACGGTTTCACTTATCATTTTGGTGGGGATAACTGCACCGATGGAGGCATTAACGGCACCTGACATGCCCTGGAGCATAAGCAGGGGAACGATAACGCTCATATTCGTATAATATTTGCTGCCCAGCAGAAAAACCAATGCGTTTACACCTGCGTTAATAATAGCCACTCGGACCACAATCTGTCTTGAGGACCAACGTTTTTCGAGAATAGCCATAAGAGGATATGTTACCCAACCGATGATGGTACCGGGAAGACCCGCTAAAAGGGAAAGACTGTTTACGCCGAGAGCGTTATAGTAATAATAAACGCTGAACGTACCGCCGATACCGCCGAGAGTGGAAATAAGGTTAGAAAGCATTATGAGAACCAAGGGCTTGTTTTTGAAAAGGAAAGCAAAGCATTCGCTGAGCTTCGGTTCTTCGTTTACATAGACAACTCTTTCTTTGGTTTTTGTACCTGCGAGTGAGAAAAGATACATACCGAATGTACCTGCAACGATACTCAGAACAAAGAAAACCTGAGAAAGTGAAAGGGGAATGGTACCGTTTCGGGAAAGGTCGATGCATACAGTGATAATAATACCGGGGATACCGCCGATTATGCCTGAAATGAGACGGGCGGATTTGATAACTCTCGAACGGTCGAGAGGATTGGGGGAAATGGCAGAGGAAAGTCCCCAAAAGGGAATATCACCTATGGTATAGAAAAATTCCCATATGAAATATGTAATGCACATATATACTATTCTCATCGGTTTTGAGGCGGCATCCGTCAGAAAGATGGGACCGCCGAAAAACAGCACTGTGGTTATGCCGAGGAAAATAGGTACGAATATGAGATAAGGTCTCAGCTTGCCGTAGCGGGTTCGGGTTTTATCGACAACTGCTCCCATAATAGGGTCATTGAAAGCATCCCAAAAGGCCATAACGGCGAGCATGGTTGAAACCACGATTTCGGGCACACCGAAAACACTGACGAGGAAGAATGCTCTTTGCGCTGTCATCATATTATATCCGATGCACTGACCACCGTTTGCTATGCCGTAAATGACAGTTTCTTTTACGCCGACATAGCGTTTTTCTTTTGTTTTTTCCATAATCTCTCTCCTGTAATTCATTTTTTGGTATATATTGGTGCCAAAAGGGAAATAAGGTGATTGCCTTCGCCGTTTAATTTTCCCCAAAGCTCAAATATATAGTAGCTGTCTTTTTCGAGCAACAGGGTTATTTTTCCCTTTTTGAAAGGACCTTCGTAAACAGTTTTATTTTCTTTGGTGATTACCTTTATCACTTCTGCTGTGAGGGTATATTCATCTTTGAAAAGGTCTGCTCTCGTGTGATCTAAGGATATATCAAAGACGGATTTCCCGTTTTGCACCGTGTCCCCGACGGATTTTCCCCCCGTGCTGACATCGAGAATGATGCCCAATGAAAGCTGTGTTCTGCCAGCTTTGACGGCTTCTTTCATTTTTTCGGGAGTGATTTCTCCGTCGATGTGAAGAAGGGTGCAGGCACCTGTTAATTTGTTGCCTTTGGTTCTGTGCCAATCTCTTCCGAAGGTGGGAGTAATGCGGTAACCTTTATCCAAAAGAGAGAGCCACCATTTTTTCGCTCTTTGGTTGGCGGGAGTCATAAGCATTTCGCCCTCTGACCAAATTTCCATATAGTTGACCAAAGAAAAATCTTTTACGTCGTAATTCCAACGGCCGCCCGTACAGATGGGTGTACCTAACTGATAGGGATGTGCCATACCGACGAGACCGCCGCTTTCGCGGATGGTAAAAAGCTCTTTGTCGATGTCGGTTATATTGAAGCAATCAATCGTTTTTCCGGCATCCAGAGAAAGAATATGTCCGTGATAGGTGGTGTATTCTGTCCCTTTGAGAACGGGGATATCGGGGTACAAATCCGCCTCATCCCAACCTGAAACCGTGTTATGGTCCGTAAGGCAAATACCGCTCAGATGTCTTGCTCCGGCTGTTTCCAAAAGCTCCTTTACGGTGAAGCTTCCGTCGGAATGGAGAGTGTGACAATGAAGCTCACAGGGATACCATTTTTTCATTTTTCCGCCTCACCTTCAATTTTTATTCTGCAGGTGCATATATCCGTAACGACGGCGTGAATATTAAGAGAAAGTCTCCATTGGCCTTTGAATATTTCACCCTTAAGAAAACCGGGAGATGCGAAATCTTTACATATTTCGTGGTACTGTTTTTCGTCGTGGCGGTGAGCCGCACCGCGGAAGCCGAACGGTGAATCAAGAGAAAGGGTGACCAGATTTTTCAGAGGCATAAACTCATCATAATCCGTGTAACGGTCAATATCCTCAGGAGCATCACGCAGGATATTTTCTCTGATAAGCGTATAGCTTTTCTCTTTATCCTCAAGTATTTTAGGCGAGTAGGAATAAGTGATGAAAAGCTTTTCCGTTCCTTCGGGAACATTGAAATAAATATATCGGTTATTTTTGCTGTCTGACGGCTTCAGACGGATTTCTGTTTCATCAAGTAATGTTTTAAGCATGCCAATTACCTATATATTTTATGTATTTTTCTGCATAGGCATCAACTAATTTTTCTGCTACGGGATAAGAGCATACCAAAGGATGGACGGTGAGGGCTTTGACAGCTTTGTTTCTGTCCTTTTTCATAATTGCCTCTACAGTAAGATTTTCATAATCCTTTACGGCACGGATAAGGTTTTTTTGCATGGTGGGAACATTTTTTATTTTGTGGGGGTGAACGCCTTCTTTATCCACTGTGCAGGTGAGCTCACATACATCTTCGTCATCGAGAAAATCGAGTGCGCCCTCGTTGGGTACGGAAAGAACCATCTGAACGGGCTTTCCGGTATTAAAGGCTTTGATGAATTCCAATGCTACTGCGGCATAACCGCCTTTTTCGGGCTGAGCAAGGTATTCTTCGACGGTGGGAACGGGGAATTTTTCTTTTCTCAGGTGACCCGTTTCGATCGAAAAATAGCTGTCCTCACGCATAGCGTAGTGCTTCATAAAGCAATGGAAGGCTTTTTCGAAATCTTTTTCCACATCTATGGTGCGCATTTCTTCCATCATCATATTATTGATTTCGAGTATCGTTTCGCCTCTTGTTCTGGCACCTGATAGAACAGAGGAAACGGCCTTGTCACGGTAGTGATAAAAATAAAGATATTCGTTGGGAAGATAGTTGTCGGAAAGAGAGACCAGCTCTTTGTCAAAGTGCACCATTTCCGTATCCTCGTAAAGCCGGGAATGATTTAAAATCTCATTTGTGCAATCCTCGTCACCGTCTCTGAAGTCACAGAACCATGAGAGGTGATTAAGACCGAAGCATTCGCAGGTGAGATTTTCTCTGCCTGTCATATTCTTAAGCTGACGTAAAAATCCGCTCGGTGCATCGCAAACACCGTAAACATTGTTATAGCCCATGGTGCGCAGAGCCTGTGTAACCAAACCGCTTGGATTAGTGAAGTTGAATACGGGTGCATTCTTTTTTGAAAGCCTGTTTATTTTTTCACAGTAGTCCATAAGGGTGTGAATGGAGCGAAGTGCCATAGCAAAGCCGCCTGCACCTGTGGTCTCCTGGCCGAGCACACCGAGATTCAATGCTGTTCTTTCGTCGAAAACTCTGCCCTCGTCACCCTCTGCTCGGATGGTGGTGATGATGAAATCTGCATCCCTGAGTGCTTCGTCTGCATCGAGAGTGAGAGAAAAGCTGAGTTCGGGTGCGAGAAGAGAAGAAATCTTTTTGGCTATGACTCCGTAGGTGAAAAGCTTCTCTTTATCTATATCCATAAATACTACCTCGGTGATTCCTGTATCCTTGGCACCGAGAGCGATAGATTTGGCTAAAAAGGGCGAGCGGACACCGCCGCCGCCTAAAACTGCTAACTTCATATTTTACTCCTGTCCTTTTTATTCTTCAAAGCTTGCCACGGATGTTATTACAGGCTTACCTTCTCTGTCCAGAAGGGGAGTGAGACCGCCTGCATTTCCTGACTGTATAAACAGATAATTTACACCGGTTTTTTTATCAACGATAACCTGCTTGTAGCTTGTCAGGGCACCGCCTTCTTTTTCCGTAACAACGAATCTTTTGTCATCCTTTGCCATAGTTATTCTCCTTCAGTAAACATTTTTGCTATATCTTCATCGGGGAAGTCAAAGAAAAACCACCCCTTGCTTTCTCCGAGGTCATATTCTTTAAAATATCCGTTCATTTCCTTTGCCGTTCTGACTAAGCTTTCGTTTTTATATCTGTAGGCTGTGCTGATGAAATGGACACAGATATTATCTCCGTCACATTTGCAGCGGTCAAGAAAGGGTTTTGCGCATTTAAACCATTTTCTCCGGGGGTCGAGTCCGTATCTGTCCTGTACGGTAGCTTTCTGATTTTTGCTGAGCTTTACGGGATAAATCCTTTCGCTCCATTTTTTGCCCTGATCTCTCCAATGAGAGAAATCGAGACCGCAGGAGTGTTCTTTCCTGTATTTCGGCAACACCTTGCACCGCCTCATCAGTACTATTTTTCCTTTACACTCTTTCACCGTGGGTATTTCTGAGCCGAGATACCATTTATTTTCGTTACCTTTTATGTATCGGGAGAAAAAGGCGGGGAAGAAAAAGCGGCTCTGTATACCTCTGTCCTGCTTGACGCTCATAACCATAAATTCATCGGGGTTATTTTTCAGAAAATCAAGGCAGTCCTTAAGCACCTCAGAAAAGGAAAGAGGAACTTTTTTCTCTTTGTCCTCATAGCAGTCAGCCAAAGAGTGGACGAGATAAAAATCATCCTTTTTTCTGTTAAGGCGAACATCGATAAGCCTTACTCCGAAAGAAAATTGCTCTTTGAGAGTGAGAGACTGACAGCGGCACATTTTTTCCATATCCACAAAGGCTGTAAGTGAATCATGTGTTCCGAAAAGGTTAATTTCGGATATTTTCATACTGCTATGAAGCTTCATTTTTTCACCCCACCCATGAATTTTCTCAAATATAATATAGTATAGCATTTATAACTTTCGCCGTCAATGGATTTGGAAAGAAAAAGCGGCTGCAGAACCCGGTCTGCAACCGCTTATATTTAACTTAAAAGATTAAAATTTCTTTTCTGCTCCGGGTCTGCCGCAGCATTTTTTATACTTTTTACCGCTTCCGCAGGGACAGGGGTCGTTAACGCCGACCTTTTTACCGTCATTTCTGACTGTTCTGCCCTTTTCGCTGCCGTCGCCTGCGCCTTTAGCGCCTGTAACTTTGGCCACCTTTTCTCTGGTAACCTCTTCTTCTGCGGCAAAGCGTTTTACGAGAACACATTTTACGGTGTTGTCACGGATGGCGCTTGTCATTTCTTCGAACATATCATAGCTGTATTCTCTGAAAGCGATGACGGGGTCCTTTTGACCGTAAGCCAAAAGACCGACACTTCTTTTGAGCTCATCCATAGCATCGATGTAGTCCATCCACTGAAGGTCAACATTGTGCAAAAGCTCACTTCTTTCGATTTCACGCATCATTTCCTCGCCGTAGATAACCTCTCTGCTTTTATGAAGCTGATGAGCTCTTTCGGTAAGCATATCAAAAATTTCATCGGATTTGTATTTTTTGTCTTCTCTGAAATCGTTTTCGGTGGTAAGCCATCCCATGTATTTGTCACGTAATGTGGCGAAGTTCCATTCGCTTGAGGGGATGTTTGCCGGACAGCAGAATTCTACTGTGTCACCGATGGAGTCGTCTATCATTTTTGTGATAACGGGCTTCATGTCCTCGCCGTTGAGCACTTTGTCTCTTTGGGTGTAGATAATTTCTCGCTGTTTGTTCATAACGTCGTCAAAGGAGAGAACGTGACGGCGGGTAGCGAAGTTGTTGCCCTCCACCTTTCTCTGGGCGGATTCGACCTGCTTTGAAAGCATGCCGGCCTCTATGGGGAGGTCGTTGTCTACGGGCATGGAGTTCATAATAGCCATCATTCTGTCGCCGCCGAACAGACGGAGAAGATCATCCTGCATCGAGAGATAAAAACGGCTTTCACCGGGGTCGCCCTGACGACCGCTTCGGCCGCGGAGCTGATTGTCGATACGGCGGGATTCGTGTCTTTCGGTGCCGATGATGTAAAGACCTCCTGCCTGTCTTACCTGTTCTGCTTCGTCTGCGATTTCTGCTTTGTATTTTGCTTCAAGCTCTTTGAATTTTTCTCTCGCTTCGATAATGTCCTCGTTGTCTGTGTCGCCGAAGCCTGTAGCTTCGGAAATGAGCTCTTCGGGATATTCGAGCTTTCTCATTTCGCTTTTTGCCAAATATTCTGCATTACCGCCGAGCATAATATCGGTGCCTCGTCCTGCCATGTTTGTGGCGATGGTAACTGCGCCCAATTTACCTGCCTGTGCCACGATTTCGGCTTCTTTGTCGTGGTGCTTTGCGTTGAGCACATTGTGCTTGATGCCTCTTTTTTTGAGGGCAGCGGAGAGCTTTTCACTCTTTTCGATGGAAACGGTACCCACGAGTACGGGCTGACCTTTTTCGTGACACTGTAAAATTTGTTCTATTATGGCGTTGAATTTGAATTGCTCAGTCTGATATATAACGTCGGTATTGTCTTTTCTGAGCAAAGGTTTGTTTGTGGGAATTTCTACGGCATCGAGAGAATATATTTCTCTGAATTCCTCCACTTCGGTCATGGCGGTACCTGTCATACCCGAAAGCTTTTTGTAAAGACGGAAATAGTTCTGGAAGGTAATGGTTGCGAGTGTTTTATTTTCTCTGGCTATTTTTACGTTTTCTTTGGCTTCGATAGCTTGATGAAGACCGTCGCTGTAACGTCTGCCGAGCATGATACGGCCCGTAAATTCGTCAACGATAAGCACCTGACCGTCTTTGACTACATAATCGATGTCTTTGGTCATAATGCCGTGTGCTCTGATGGCGATGTTCAGATGGTGCGACAGAGTAAGGTGGTCGGGATCGCTGAGATTGTCTATATTAAAGAACTTTTCAGCCTTTTTGATACCTGATTTGGTAAGTGAAACGTGCTTACTCTTTTCGTCAACTATATAATCTGCACCGGCTTCTTTGGCGATGTCTTCGATGTCGGCCTTTGAGTCGGCTTCGGCAACCTTGTAGCATTTGAGAGTTCTTACGAAGGTGTTTACCACGGAGTAAAGCTCACTTGATTTGCCGCCCATACCCGAAATGATGAGAGGGGTTCTTGCTTCGTCGATAAGGATGGAGTCAACCTCGTCCACGATAACGAAGCAGTGACCGCGCTGTACCTTTTCTTCTTTGTACTGTGCCATATTGTCACGCAGATAGTCAAAGCCCATTTCGTTATTTGTGCCGTAGGTAATGTCGGCGGCGTAGGCGGCTCTTCTTTCGTCGGTTTCGAGTCCGTTTACGATAAGACCTACAGAAAGTCCCATAAATCGGTAAACCTTACCCATCCATTCACTGTCTCGGCGGGCAAGATAGTCATTGACCGTAACGATGTGAACGCCGTCACCCGTCAGACCGTTAAGGTAGGCGGGGAGAGTGGCAACAAGGGTTTTACCTTCACCGGTTTTCATTTCTGCGATTCTGCCCTGATGGAGAACGATACCGCCCATAATCTGAACGGGGAAATGCTTCATGCCCAATACACGCCATGCGGCTTCACGGCAGGCAGCAAAGGCTTCGGGAAGAATACCGTCCAAGGTTTCACCTGCTGCAAGTCTTTCTTTGAATTCGGGGGTTTTTGCCTTTAACTGACTGTCGGTAAGCTTACCGTATTCCTCTTCATAAGAGAGAACCTTATCAACCAAAGGTCTTATTCTTTTTATTTCCTTCGATGAATAGTCACCGAAAAGCTTTTTTAATAAGCCCATTATAATCACCTCTTAATTTTCTGATTATAAGTATAATCATTTTATTTTAACACAAGTTAAAAAATATTGCAAGGGTTTAATGTATCCTTGACAACTAATACATCAGATGTTAAAATATTACAGAAAAGAAAAATATGAAAGGCGGTATAAATTAATGAAAAAGCTTATTTCACTTCTTTTGGTTACCGTAATGCTTTTCGCAGTTATGGCACCTATGGCATCAGCCGCAAACGAAAGAACTCCCGTAGTTTACATACGCGGTAACGGCGACGGTATTTATTATCCCGACGGCACCCTCTGTGTCGCACAGTTTGAGGATCTTGATTTCGACGGTGCAGGCATCGATAAGGATACCATAGTAGAAACTGCCGTTAATATTCTTAAGCCCTTCGTTTTAGAGGGTATGCTTTTTGATGAATGGGATAATTACGGCAGAGCAATTTATGAAGAAATCAAGCCCTTGTTCCCCGATTCGGATCTTGACGAAAACGGAAATCCTAAAAAGGGTGTAGGTGTTCTCGCTTCGACCATGGCTGACTCGGTAGCAGCGGCAAAATCCACATGGTATTACAATGTGAATTCAGCATATTGCTTCGCTTATGACTGGCGTCTTTCTCCCTATGACCATGTTGACAGACTTCATGAATATGTTCTTCAGGTTCTGGCAACAACCGGTCAGGATCAGGTTTCAATGTATGCCAGATGCATGGGCGGCAGTCTGCTTTCCGCTTATCTTGAAAGATACGGACACCTGGGCCACATCAAAAATGTATTATTCTGCGATGTGCTTTCAAACGAAGCCACTGTTATTTCCAAGGCCTTCAGCGGTCAGATTGAATTCGATGCCAAGATGGTAGAAAGATATGCCGGACAGCTGGATTTCTGCGGACAGACAGGTGACGGTGTGGGCTTCGCTTTCACGGAAGTTCTTTATGAAATAGTGTTCAAAACTATGGACTTCTTCAATCAGATAAATGTTACCGATAAGGCTCTGGACGGAGTTGAGAAGTTGTATGAAAAGCTGTATAAGGCTCTTATTCCCGCTCTTTTGCACGCTACAGGTATGGCAACTCAGGTTAACTACTGGACAGAGATTGCCGAAGAGGATATGGACGCCGCTCTTAATCTTGTTTACGGTAAGGAGGGCTCCGAGCTTCGCACTAAGTATGCTGTACTCATTGATAAAATCCGGTACTACAGAGAGCATATTTCATCAGATCTTGGCCGTTTCTATGAAAGCCTTGATGAAAAAGGAATCCATTACGGCTTTATCGGGAAATACGGCTTTATGAATGCTCCTTTTACCGCTGATGCCGATCTTCTCAGTGACTCACTTGCCAGTCTTACACATGCTGCTGCGGGTGCTACCACTGCCCCTATAGGTAAAACTCTCTCTGAGGATTATATAGCCGCCCGTGTGGCTGAAGGCAAGGGTAAATACATTTCACCCGACAAACAGGTTGACCTTTCAACCTGCATCGCTCCTGACAGAACATGGATTCTGAAAAATGCACACCATGACATTATTGATTGTCTGCACCCCATCATCTATGCTTTCCTCAACGGAACAAATGTCACTGTTGAAACCTCCGGTTATTCTGCGTTCCAGGTGTATGATTACGCAACAGCAACCATGACCGAAATGACAGAGGAAAACTGTGCTGACTATGACTTTATTACCCGTCCCGTGGAAAAGCCCACAACTCAGACAATACTCGCTTCCTTTATGAAGTTCTTTACAATGATACTCAACTTCATTACTAAGCTTTTCAAGGGTGAGCTTGATTTTTCAAATCTTTTAGGTTGATGCTCAACGGATTGTTATAATGAATCGCTTTAAAGGAGGCAATTAAAATGAAAACTGTAAAAAAACCGAATAATAAGCTTCGGTATGTTTTTAACGCCTTTTTTATTGCATATATGCCTGTTGGTATATATATGTCTTTATGGAGCTTAAGCTCCGGTTTAATCGGTGTGGTTTTCAGACTTTCAAAACATGGAATCAGCATTCCTCTGACGCTTATTGAAAATCTGTCAAACGGTGAAACGGCATTTATTGCATTTGGCATTTGGTCAATTTCGGTTGTTTTGGCAATTTTTCTGTGTTGTCTGGAAAAAATAAATTTTTCTACAATGAAAAGTGCTTTCCTGCTCGTCTTAATGATTATTTCTCACCTTATGTCTGTTTTACTTTTTCCTGAAATAAATCAAAAAGATTTTGACTGTTGGTTTCACGCAGTTCTTGGTGTAATCGGATTTGTATTGTTTATTATTTTTGTGACATATCAAATTAAACTGTTGTTGAAAATCAGAGACGTACAGAGCAAAAAATGTCCTTAACGCCTAAAAATTAAAAGCATAAAACAAAGGTTGTTGCAGTTTTGCGGCAGCCTTTGTTTGGTATTTTGCATATTCTTTTTTCTGAATGCATATATTTCTTCGGGGGGATTGATATGAAGTATTTACCCGAAGACAGAGCTAAAGATTTGGCTCTTTACATAATAGAAACAGGTGCTACCGTGAGACAGACGGCAAAGCGTTTCGGTATAAGCAAAAGCACCGTACATACGGACATAACGGCAAGGCTTATGAAAAGTGAGCCTGACCTTTACGACAAAGTGCGTATAGTTTTGGACATAAACAAAGAGGAAAGACATATAAGAGGCGGAGAGGCGACGAGAAAAAAATTCGGAATGCGAAAATCGGAATGCGAAATCGCGGGCAAAGCTTCAGAAATAAAAAGGTGATAAACCGCTCTGTAAATTTTGAAAGGTGGCTGCGGGGGTACAGGGTAACAGAAAAATAAACCCTCTGTTTGCATGGAAAACCGTGCTAAAGAGGGTAAAGAATAAATTATTATTTGGCGTGAAAAGGTACACGGCAAATTAATGCGGATATAATCGGAGTGAAGCGCCCCGTTTATTCCGTTTCAAAAAAAGCGAAGATTTCCTCCCAAATTTCCTCGTCCTGGGCTGTCATGCGTTTCCAGTCGTATTTTTCTTTAAAGGCTTTTTTCTCCTCATCGGTCGAAAGAGCCTTCTTTTTTAATGCTTTCTGATATTCTGCAAAGAAAGCATCCTTGTATTTTACCGCATCCACGGTGTAATTCGGGTTGTGATTTTTTCCGTTCAGACGCATAAATTTAATGTTTGTTTTGTCAGAAAGCTCTTTTTGGAGAATATCAAAACTATTTTTAACGGAAACGGTTTTATCGTCATCGGAGTGGATGATAAGCATTTTTGTTTTTGTGCTTCTGAGAGTGTCGGCGGCGTTGTAGCGTGTATAGTCGGGATTCGATTTTTTCTCCAAAGCGAGAATTTTTTTGCAAAAGGGAGAGAGAATACATTTGAAAAAGCCTTTCAAAATCTGTTCCACGGAAATAAAGCCTGACATAGCCACACATTTTTCGATATCCGGATGAATTGCGGAAATGTTGAGAGTGGAAAAACCGCCCCAACTGTGACCTATGACGCTTATGGTAAGAGCAGAGTATTTTTCGTCGGCTTTGAGCGCTTTCACCGCATCATCGAGGTCGCGGAGAGACTGAGCAAAGCCGTTGGTGCTTTCGCCTCCGGATTCCATACAGCCCGTGTGGTCATAGGCAAAAACACGGTAGCCCTCTCTGCACAGCTTTTCGATCTCCGTCATATATCCCGTGTGTCCTGAGCCCATACCGTGCTCAAAGATGATAAGCCTGTTTTTATCATAGCCGTCATAGTAATAAAAGGCTCCTGCGAGCATATGGCCCAGGGATGAAGCAAAGGGATATTTTTCGCAGTGAAGACCTTCAAAGTCCTTTGCTGTGAAATAAAACACACAGCCGTTATCGTCTGCACGGCTGTAAACCATATTGCGGTATAACTTTTCTACAAATCCGGTAATCATAATATTACAGTCCTTTCCTTTGTCCGTAAAATTTTTCCAATGTGTCCATCTCCCTGCTCGTTTCCCGGATAAATTCACGGCATTCCTCGTCCTTTATGAGAATCCGTCCGGCACGGGCAACACGCCGCAGAAAGATTTTACTGAAAAGCACTTCGTTTTTATGCGAAATAAGAGGGCATACATTTATACCCCGGATGTCTGCTTTTGCCTGTATTTTTCCGTTTTCGTCCATATAAGGGAAAAAGGGAAAAATCATACAGGAAAGGGGTCGTTCGTTTCTGTTGCATATTCCGTTACAAACGCACAGACGCACTCCGTTTTTTTCTTTTACGGTCAAAGAGGTATCTTCGCCGGGAAAAAGGAGCATTCCTGTTTCGCTGTCACCCTTGCAGCAGGCTTTTCCGCAAACAAGACCGCAGTCGGCAATGAGCGGAGTATAAGGGAAAAGAACGGCTTTAGCCTGAGTGATAATATCCTTTTTCACTTTTTCACCTCATTTTTTCGTTTTACAAAGTCATTATACAACCTTTTGTATTGTTTGTACAGTAAAAAATCTTTTTATTCGTAAGTTTTTTTATTGAAATAAGATAAGATTTGTGGTATATTAATGAGTGTAATTTTTATAATGAGAATATATGTAGTTTTTTAGGAGATGTAAACGTGAAAATAGGATACGATAACGAAAAATACATCAAAACTCAGTCGGAGCACATCAGAGAAAGGCTGTCTCAGTTCGGGGGCAAGCTCTATCTTGAATTCGGGGGCAAACTTTTCGACGACCATCACGCCGCCAGAGTACTGCCGGGCTTTGAGCCTGACAGTAAGCTTAAAATGCTTTTACAGCTCAAAGATGAGGCTGAGGTTGTTATCACCGTAAGTGCGAAGGCGATCGAAGAAAAAAAGCTCCGCCGCGATCTTAATATCTCCTATGATAAAGAAGTGCTCCGTCTTATCGACCTTTTCAGAAGCGTAGGTCTTTATGTGGGAAGTGTGGTAATTGCCCAATATGACGGACAAAAATCCGCCGATAATTTCAGAAACAAGCTCCGGGAGTTGGGCGTTTCGGTTTTCACTCATTATAAAATTGAGGGTTATCCCTCAAATGTACCCGTTATAGTTTCGGAGGACGGCTACGGCAAAAACGAATATGTGGAAACTGAAAGAAAAATTGTTGTGGTTACTGCTCCGGGCCCCGGCAGCGGAAAAATGGCTGTGTGTTTGTCGCAAATTTATCATGACCACCTGAGAGGAATCGAGTCGGGATATGCGAAATTCGAAACCTTCCCCGTATGGAACCTTCCCCTTAATCATCCCGTAAATTTGGCTTATGAGGCGGCAACGGCCGACCTTAACGATCTCAATATGATTGACCCGTTCCATTTGGAGGCTTACGGTATTCCCACGGTAAACTATAACCGGGATGTGGAAATCTTCCCCGTGCTTGAGGCAATTTTCACCAAAATTTACGGCTCTTGTCCTTACAAATCACCGACCGATATGGGTGTGAATATGGTTGGACATTGCATTTTTGACAAAAAGATCGTGGAGGATGCCGCCAAGCAGGAAATTATCCGCAGATATTATTCCGCACTTTATGATGCCAGACACGGTGCCGATACTCTCAAGGAAAGGGAAAAAATTTCCATTCTTATGAATAAAGCGGGTATAAGTCCCGAAAGCAGAGCCGTGGCAGTAAAAGCAAACGAGGTGGCCGGAAAAACGGGAGCTCCCGCTGCTGCCATAGAGCTTGATGACGGCAGAATCATCATAGGAAAGACAAAGGATCTTTTGGGTGCCGCATCGGCTGCGCTTCTTAATGCGCTCAAAAGCCTTGCCGGTCTTGATGATGAGCTTTTGCTTTTGCCGTCAACTCTTATCGAGCCGGTACAGAATCTTAAGGTGAGCTATCTCGGCAGCAAAAACCCCCGTCTCCACGCCGATGAGGTGCTGGTTGCACTTTCTGTTTCGGCGGCGACGGATAAAAATGCCGCAAAGGTGTTGGAATGTTTGCCTTTGCTGAAAAATTGTCAGGCACACATTTCCGTCATCCCCTCTGATGTGGATAAGATGATTTATCATAAGCTCGGCATACATCTTACGGTAGAGCCCGAATATGAAAACGATAATTTATATCATTGAGATATAAAGATATAAAAAACAATCTAAAAGTCAGGAGAATTAATATGAGAGACTGGACAAGATTAATCGGAAAAGCACTCAAGCTCAGCTATGATGAGTTGGTTTCGGAAGGAAAGGAAACCGTAGAAAGAGTTCTTGATACCATAGGGAAGTATTCCGACCCTGAGGGGGCCGACTATACGTTAGTCGGACTTACCGCTTATACAGCCGCCGTGGATAATGATCTTTCACCCACTGAGGTGAAGCTTATCGGTGATGTTTTGGGTGTAAAAGAAAAGGAGTTTCACGGCTTCGTCGAACAGGTTAAAAAGGATGATAAAATTATAAAGGAGCTTACTGACATTGTTGAGTGTATGAATGAAGACGAGCTCAACGATTTTGCTTCTATTCTTGTGGGTATATTTGCCGTAGACGGCAAAATTACCGACGAAGAGATGGCATTTCTGAAAAGACTTTGTCATTAAATTAATACGTAAATCCCTGAAAGGAGACAAATTATGACATATTCCGAAAAATACGAGCAGTGGTTAACCTTTGATGAGGAAACCAGAGAAGAGTTACTTAAAGTAACCGATGAAAAAGAAAAGGAAGACCGATTTTATAAGGATCTGGCATTCGGTACAGGCGGTCTCAGAGGTATTATGGGCGCAGGCTCCAACCGTATGAACAAATATACCGTAGGTAAAGCAACCTTTGGTTTGGCACAGTATTTAAAAAATAAATATGACGGTGAAATCAAGGTAGCTTTGGGCTATGATACCAGAAATAACTCCGCATATTTTGCGAAAACTGCGGCGGGTATTTTTGCTTCCTGCGGCTTTAAGGTTTTTCTTTATGACAAAGCCTTGCCTGTTCCTGTTCTTTCCTTTACCACAGCATTTTTGGGCTGTAATGCAGGCGTTATGATTACTGCTTCACATAATCCTAAGGAATATAACGGCTATAAGGTGTATGACAGCAAAGGATGTCAGCTTTGTACGGAGGATGCCACCGAGGCTATCGGATATATCAATGCCATCACAGACTATAAATCCATTCCCTTTCTCGATGAAAGTGAAAATATTACTCTTATCGGTGACGATGTATTCGGTGAATTTTGCAAAAAAGTCAAGGGCGAGAGCCTTTACGAAGAGAAGTCGGATATAAAGATTGTCTACACACCTCTCCACGGTACAGGTAATGTACCCGTAAGAAAAATGCTCGAGGGTATGAATGTTACCGTGGTAAAGGAACAGGAAATGCCCGACGGTAATTTCTCTACCGTGAGAAGTCCGAATCCCGAAGAAAAGGACGCACTTACCATCGCTATCGAAAAGGCAAGGGAAATCGGTGCGGATCTCGTTTTGGGTACTGATCCCGACTGTGACAGAGTAGGCATCGCCGTAAAAAGCGGTGACGATTATGTTCTCTTTACGGGTAATCAGACGGGTGCGCTTTTGGTTAAGTTTGTACTTGAAATGAAAAAGGCAACCCTTAACGAAAAATCCACTCTTATCAAAACAATAGTTACCTCTGAGCTTGGTGCCAACATCGGCAGAAGCTACGGCCTTAACATCGAAGAAACCCTAACAGGCTTCAAATACATCGGCGATAAGATGTGCAAATACGAAGCCACAGGCGAAAAAGAATTCGTTATCGGTTATGAGGAAAGCTACGGCTATTTGGTCGGTACTCATGCAAGAGACAAGGATGCAGTAGTTTCATCAATGCTCATTTGTCAGATGGCGGCATATTATTACAATCAGGGTAAAACACTCGTAGATGCCCTTAATGATATTTACGCTGAGTACGGTTATTATCTTGACCATCTTGATTCCTTTACCCTCAAGGGCAAGGACGGTGCGGAAAAGATAGTAAATCTGATGGCTTATTTCCGCTCGCTTGGTAAGGACGTTTATGAGGGCATTGATGAGGTTCTTGATTTCAACAAGGGTATTGCAGACCTTCCGAAAGAAAATGTGCTTAAATACACATGGAAGGACGGCTCATGGCTTGCCGTAAGGCCCTCAGGTACTGAGCCAAAGATAAAAATTTATTATTCAGTAAATGAGGAAAACAAAGAAAAGGCTACCGAAAGATTGGCGGGTCTTCGTGAATATATTGCTTCGGTCATCAATAAGTAATAAAATTTTGCACACAGGCTTATGTCGTAATGTCATAAGCCTGTTGTATTAAGGATTATAAATAAGGAGGAAAAAGAATGATTAAATACGAAATCGAGGGCGGCAATCTCCCCGTTCTCATATGCTATCCCGAACCCGGTGAGGTTCTTTGTACGGAAAGCGGCTCCATGAGCTGGATGAGCCCCAATATGCAAATGAGCACCAATTCGGGCGGAGGACTTAAGAAGGCCTTCGGCAGAATATTTGCGGGTGAGTCTATTTTTATGAATGAATATACGCCTCAGGGCGGTACGGGCATGATAGCTTTCGCTTCATCCTTCCCCGGCTCCGTCATTCCTTACCGTGTCACACCCGGAAATTCCATTATAGTGCAGAAAAGAGGCTTTCTCGCTATGGAAAAGGGTCTCGACCTTTCCGTATATTTTCAAAGAAAAGTCGGTGCAGGCTTTTTCGGCGGTGAAGGCTTCATAATGCAGAAAATCAGCGGTGACGGTATGGTGTTTATCGAAATTGACGGACATTGCAAAGAATATACACTTGCTCCCGGTGAGAGCATAGTTGTGGACACAGGTTATCTCGCCGCCATGACGGGTAATTGCTCCATAGATGTACGTACGGTAAAGGGTGCCAAAAATATGCTTTTCGGCGGTGAAGGCTTTTTTAATACCGTAATTACAGGGCCGGGAACAGTTTATTTGCAGTCCATGCCCATATATCATACCGCACAGGCACTTATGCCTTATATTAATATAAGTGCAGGTGCAAACGGTAAGGGTATAAATATCAGCTTAGGTGACTAAAAATTAAGGAGACAGTCGGGCGACACTTAGTAAGGACTAATATCCTTATGAAGTGTCGCCCTTGGGTGGCTGTCTTTGTTATAAAAAATCCTCCCCTTGATTTAAGGGGAGGTGGCTTTGCTCCGCAAAGACGGAGCGTTTTTCATTTTTTAATCAATAATGAGCTGCACCGCAGGCGCAAACGGGATTAGTTTTAAAGAGCTTTGAGAAGAAGTTGATTATCTTCCAGATGAAGCCCATAAAACCTGATTTGTGGCAGAGATGTGAGCAGTCTGCAGAGGGATCTTCGGGGGTGTCGGGCTGTTCAGGTTCTGTAGATGGAGCTTCAGGAATTTCGATATCAGCATATTCAAAATGTATGTTTGCATTTAATAAAAAGTCACTTGAATCGGCAACTATACTTGTCCATTCTTCCTGTGTACCGGTAAAATATACATCCTTTAAGTTGTCGCAACCACTGAATGAAGATGATGTATCTATTTCAATTACACTAGCAGGAATCGTTATTTTTTCAAGGCTGTTACAATGCATAAAAGCACCAAAAGCTATGCATTCAACACCGTCAGGTATTACTATCTCCTTGAGGCTGTAACAGTCAGCAAAAGATCTATGGCTTATTTGTGTGATGCCGGCAGGTAATGTTACGGACGAAAGAGAAGTACAACCATCAAAAACCGCGTCACCTAATGCTTTGACACTATTCGGAATCACTATGCTTTGCAAGCTTTCGCAATAATAGAATGTACCATACGGTAAATTCGTTATGCTGTCAGGGATCGTTACACTTTTAAGGCCATAACACATAGTGAATACACCGGTTCCTAATTCAGTTACACTGTTCGGAATTACTATGCTTGTAATATCTTCGCATTCGAGAAAAGCAAAAGATCCTATTGCTGTTACATTGTATCCGCCTAATTTAGAGGGGATTATTACATCACCACTGATTGTATTGTCAACAGCAGTAATTGTCACTTTGCCGTCATTGACCAGGCAGGTATAATAACCCGATGTAAATTCTTTGGCCGCGCTAGCACTAAAGCACAGCACAGTCATCATCAGCATAACCACAGCTATACCGATAAGCAGTTTTTTTGTTTGTTTTTTCATAGAAAATTAACTCCTTTACTAATTTATTTGTACCAAGAAAACTTGTACAGATGAATTATAATAGAAAATTATTGGTATGTCAACTACTTTTAGAAATATTTTAGTATAATAATCCCATAATTTTCTATGGGAGTTGAGTGATAATGAACAGAATTCGCGACCTTCGTGAGGACAGAGATTTAAGGCAGGTAGATGTTTCCGAAGCTATCGGCATAGACCAGAGAACTCTTTCCAATTACGAAACAGGTAAAACCAATCCTGATTCCTTCGCCATAATAAAGCTCGCGGATTTTTTTGGCGTTTCAGCAGATTATCTTATCGGCAGAACTAACGAAAACAAAATCAGTGCCGACGATATAATTAAAAAGATAGACCGTATAAGACTTGTTCTCGATGATATAGAAAAAGACATAAAGAATATAAAGTAAAACAGACACCTGATGAAAAAATCAAGTGTCTGTTTCTTTACGCATTTTTATAAAATGTCTTATCAGATAAATCACGGCTCCCACAGGGATGCAGAAAATGACTATTTTGATTATAAGGTGAATGGGAATATAATCGTAAATGCCGTCACCCAAAATCGTGAAAAGCACCACACGGGGCATAATGCCGATAATTGAAGCGGCGAAGTAACGGGGGAATTTGCACTTAGATGCACCCCAAAAAAGACTCACGAAGTCGATGGGAAAAACGGGTAGGGCACGGATGACCAAAAGTGCGGGGAAATTATCGTTAAATTTCTTTTCCAATATTTTTTGTCCGCCTTTGCTTTTCATGAGCAGTTTTTCTACGTAATCTCCGCCGAGGAATACGCCGAGGAAATAAGTAACGGTAACTTCGAGGATGATACCCACAAGGCTTATGATGCAGGCAGTCGGAGTAGGAAATGCCATACCGATGGAAATGTAAATGAGCGAGGCAGGCAGTATGAAAAGCACGGACTTTACGAGATATACACCCCATATTGTAAGCACCGCGGCAGCTATATTTGCACTGGCCTCCACCAAGGCGCGGACATCTATATTTTTCAGCTTTTCGTAATTTACCACAGCTATAACGAATATAGCCATCGCTACTGCTACTCTTAAAAGAGCGAGAAGGGTTGATTTTACTTTTTTGTTCATAGTTTAACTCCGTTTATTGTATTCCGAATTCCGCATTAATCTAAGCCCTAAAATAAGCAGCAAGGGAAAGACCGTTCCCAAAAGCATACCTTTATTCATGTCACCGCCAAAAAGGGTGATAGCTTTTCCGACGGTGCCGGGGCCGACCGAACAGCCCATATCACCGAAAAGTGCCAAAAATGCGAACATAGCCGTACCGCCCGTCGGAATTTTCTCCGCCGCCAGAGAAAAGGTGCCCGGCCACATGATTCCCACAGAAAGACCGCAGAGGGCACAGCCGAAAAGGGAAACGAGAGGCAGAGGAGACAGGCTTGCCGTAAGGTAGCTGACAATGCACAGCAGAGCACTTGCCGTCATCATTTTATCGAGAGGGATTTTTTCACTGACTTTGGAATAGAACACTCTTGCTGAGCCCATCAGCACCGCAAAAAGGCAGGGTCCCAAAAGGTCACCCACCGTTTTGGATACCTTAAGTCCCGATTCGGCAAAGGCGGATGCCCACTGACTCATGGCGATTTCGCTCGCTCCCGAACAGAGCATAATGAGGGCAAAAACATAGAAAAGCTTTGTGCTGAAAAGCTCTTTGGCCTTCATGCCTTCACCGCCCGAAAGAGCATCGGGAATGGGAACCAAAGAAAAGAAAATACCGTTGACAAGGGGGACGAGACTCCAAATTACAGCCAGATAACGCCAATTGCTCACACCGAAAAGGGTAAAAAATACGGTGGACAGAAGAACTACTGACATTTGCCCCCAACAGTAAAAGGAGTGCAAAAGACTCATTGAACCGCTTTTACTCCGGCTGGGACAGGCTTCTACCAAAGGACTGATGATAACCTCAATGAGACCGCTTCCCGTGGCATAGATTATTATTGAAAATATTATACCTGTATAGGTGGGCATAATATAGGGAAAAATGCCGAGCGAAAAAAGTCCCGTAAAAGCAAAGGCATGCGCCAGAAGCGCAGAGGCACGGTAGCCGATTTTATCAATAAAAGAGGCAGAAAGCATATCCACAATCAGCTGTACACCGAAATTTATGATGATAAGCAGAGATATTTTATCGTAGCTAAGACCGAAATCCTTTTGAAAGGTCAAAAAAAGAAGAGGAAGAAAATTATTGATAATTGCCTGTACAAAATAGCCGGCATAGGAGGCGTAAAAGGTGTATTTATAATCTTTGCGTATGCTCATGCTTTTCTTACTCCATTTCCGAAAATTCAAAAGCTATGATAACATATTAAATTTTACTTTTCAATGAAAGGACAAAAAATATTTAATATCTGTACAATAAATATTGAAAAAAGAGAGGAATTAAGGTAAAATATATCTATCTTTAAACCTGAAAGGAGTAAAAATATGATTATTATTAAAAAATTAATTTCAATTATGACTGCTTTTGTGCTTATGCTTTACGGCTTTGTAGGCTTGAGCAGTAATGTGAGTGATGACTATACCGAGGGTAAGTATAAAAATGTTATTCTTATGATTGGTGACGGTATGAGCTTCAATAACCTTGAAGCAACCAAGGCTGTCAGAGGTGTCAAGCTTGCCATGGAAACGATGCCCGTTAAAACTAACAGCGACATCAATTCCTTTATTCTTCCCTACACAGATTCTGCCGCGGGCGGTACAGCTCTTTCCAGCGGTATCAGAGTATGGGTGAATTCATTGGCTGTATTCCCCGTTAACCCTGTTATCACATCTCTGTCTGATAATGTTCCCGTAACCATTGCCGAGCTTGCCAAGGCAAACGGCAAAGCAGCAGGTATCGTTACCACAGACGAAACAAGCGGTGCCACTCCCTCTGCCTTCTCTGCCCACGCTCTTTCCAGAACTTTGGAAAAGGATATCAGCAAAGATCAGCTCAAAACAGGCTTTGATCTTATCTGGGGCGGTGCAAGCGAAAGCATCAATGAGGAAAACACAGCAGAAAACGGCTGGACATATATCGACTCTGAAACAGATATGATGGCTTTGGAGGAGGGCAGCCGTTCCTTCGCACAGTTCGATTTCGACGACCTTAAGTATGTAAAAAATGAACACGACACTCCTACTATTGCAGAAATGACCGAAAAGGCTATCGACCTTCTTTCCGCTGATGAAGACGGATTCTTCCTTATGGTTGAGGGTGCATGCATCGACAAACATGCCCACGATAACGATATGGAAAACATGACTCTTTCTGCAGCAGAGTTTGACAAGGCTGTAGCCGCCGCTCTCGCATTTGCCGAAAAAGACGGTGAAACACTTGTTGTTGTAACTGCTGACCACGGTACAGGCGGTATGAAGTATAATGCCGAAAAGGACGAATATTACTTCACAAGCGGCAGTCATGATCTTGACAATGTTCCTGTGTTCGTTTCGGCGGAGGATGCAGGCTTTACTACAGGCAGTGAAGTGGAAAACCGTCAGATTCCCGTTCAGATAGCCAGAATATTCGGCTACGGCGAGGATATGTTCCCCGCAGTTAAATAAAATAAAACCCAAGCTGGGGGACGGTAAGGACATGCCAATCAAAGAACACCGCATGATTGTATGAATATGAATAACAAAGAATTTAATAAATTAGATGATATTGCTAATGGCTTATATTGTCGAGGGGATACACCTTATAAAGAGGAGTATGTGCTTCTTCCTTTAGGTAGATATATGTTATCGGAAATGAAAAAAGGAAGAAAAATGGAAGAAATTACCCAAGAAGAAATAGAGTGTTTCAAAATAAAAAATTTTTACAAGTGCTCAAGTCAATCAGGGGACGTGATTGATACTGATTGACATATTAAAAGATCTTTCGCTGTGTCTAAGGTGACGGATTAAATTTCACAGAGCTCTATAATTAACGAATCTGCAGAAAGTGAGAAAATCAGATGTCCTTTTTTTCACTTTCTGTTATTTGTTTTTTTATGATTATGATGTATGATAGATGTACAACAATATAAAGGAGATGAAAAAATATGAAAGCAATAGGAAATCTTATCTGGGTTATTTTCGGCGGAGCAATTACTGCGGCAATATGGTGCCTTTACGGTGTACTTTGGTGCTGTACGATTATCGGTATCCCCCTCGGCAAGCAGTGCTTCAAATTCGCAAGACTTTCCTTTATGCCCTTTGATAAGGAAGTCAGAGATAATGACGGCGGTGTGTTCAGTACAATTGCGAATATTATCTGGATCGTTTCCACAGGTGCGGTAATGGCATTTGAAAACCTTTGCATAGGTCTTATCTTTTGCGCAACCATTATCGGTATACCCTTCGGCAAACAGTATTTCAAGATGGCAAAGCTCGCTCTGGCACCCTTCGGTTTTGATGTAGTGAAAAAATAACAGTTTTTTGCGAAATAACTTGAAATATTTTTGCTTTTGACTATTGAAAGATAAGAAAAATTTTGTTATTATTATCTTTGGTAAACTAAAACCAATAAAATTCCGGAAGGAGATTTGTTCATCATGAATTACACACATGAAGTTGAAAAAATGTGTAAGGTCGCAAAAGGACCTCACCACGGACCTGCTCCCATTCCCGAAGAAGGCAAATGGGTAAAGGCTTACGAAATCAAAGACATTTCAGGTTTCACACACGGTATCGGTTGGTGTGCTCCTCAGCAGGGCACATGTAAGCTCTCTCTCAATATCAAAGAGGGCATCATCGAGGAAGCACTTGTTGAAACCATCGGTTGCTCAGGCATGACTCACTCCGCCGCTATGGCAAGTGAAATTCTTCCCGGCAAAACAATCCTCGAAGCACTCAATACAGACCTTGTTTGTGATGCTATCAACACCGCTATGCGTGAACTCTTCCTTCAGATCGTATACGGCAGAAGCCAGTCCGCTTTCTCCGAAGACGGTCTTTCAGTAGGCGCAGGTCTCGAAGACCTCGGTAAAGGCCTTCGTTCACAGATTGGTACCATGTACGGTACAAAGGTTAAGGGCGTACGTTATCTCGAAATGGCAGAAGGCTATGTTACAAGAATGGCTCTTGACGCTGATGACCAGGTTATCGGTTACGAATTCGTTTCCCTCGGAAAGATGACAGATTTCATCAAAAAGGGTATGGAACCCAACGAGGCTTATAAAAAGGCTATGGGCACTTACGGCAGATTCGCTGATGCCGCTAAGTATATCGATCCCCGTGAAGAATAAGGAGGTAAACGGATATGGCATTATTTGAAAGTTATGCAAGAAGAGAAGCTAAAATTCTCGCTGTTTTAAAAGAATACGGCATTTCTTCCATCGAAGAATGTAAAGAAATCTGCGATGCAAAGGGCATCAACCCCTACAAAATCGTAGAAGAAACTCAGCCCATCGCATTTGAAAATGCTAAGTGGGCTTACACAGTTGGCTGCGCTATCGCAATCAAAAAGGGCTGCACAAAGGCTGCTGACGCTGCTGCCGCTATCGGTGAAGGTCTTCAGGCTTTCTGTATCCCCGGTTCAGTTGCTGACAACCGTCAGGTTGGTCTTGGCCACGGTAATCTCGGCAAAATGCTCCTTTCCGAAGAAACAGAATGCTTCTGCTTCCTCGCCGGTCACGAATCCTTTGCAGCTGCAGAGGGTGCTATCAAAATCGCTCTTAACGCTAACAAGGTAAGAGTTCAGCCTCTCCGCGTTATCCTCAACGGTCTCGGCAAGGATGCAGCTATGATCATTTCCAGAATCAACGGCTTCACCTATGTTCAGACTGAATTTGACCCCTACACAGAAACTGTTAAGGTTGTAAATGAAACTGCATATTCCGACGGTGACAGAGCAAAGGTTCGCTGCTACGGCGCTGACAATGTTCCCGAAGGCGTTGCTATCATGAGAAAAGAAAACGTTGGTGTTTCCATCACCGGTAACTCCACCAACCCCACACGCTTCCAGCATCCCGTTGCAGGTACCTACAAAAAGTGGTGCGTTGAAAACGGCGTAAGCTACTTCTCAGTTGCTTCCGGCGGCGGTACAGGCCGTACACTTCATCCCGATAATATGGCAGCAGGCCCTGCTTCCTACGGTATGACAGACACAATGGGCAGAATGCACTCCGACGCTCAGTTTGCAGGTTCCTCATCAGTTCCCGCTCACGTTGAAATGATGGGCCTTATCGGCGCAGGTAACAACCCCATGGTTGGTATGACTGTTGCATGTGCAGTTGCTATTGAAGAGGCTAGTAAGTAATTCCTTTATTTGCAAGGCTTTGTGAGACTTTTTAAGACTTTATAAGTTCTTGAAAAATCTCGTCATGTGAAATTAAATTAATAAAAACTTAGACACATCATTTTTGAGTTTTCAAGGGTGATGTGTCTATTTTTTTATATATAGCGTTAATCTTATTATCATATCAAGGATTGGAGATATACTTCAAGAAGATTTAATGCTGTTTCTTTTTCTTTCGGGGAGCATTTTTCGATTATATTTATTATATCTTTTTCGGTTACAATCCTGTCCTCTTTCAACACAAAAATATCATTTGGAGTAATGCTCAGAGCACTGCATATTTTCAGAATGGTTTCCACCCTCATATTAACAGAACCTCTTTCAATATCAGCATAAGTACGTTCGGATAAATTTGCTTTTTCCGCAACTTCAGCTCTGCTCATAAGCTTTTTTGCTCTGATTTCATATAGTTTATTACCAATCACCTTAAAATCAAAAACAAGCATTATTCTTCCTCCTAATTGTGTTCATATAGGAATTATACTTCCTATTATTGTTGACAAATAGGTTTTATAGGTGTATAATTTAGGAAGAATAGTTCCTACTGACTTAAAAACAAAAGCGAGGTGATAAAATCGAAGGATATATTGGTACAAAAGAGGCTTCTGAAAAAAAGAAAATTATCGCAGATGTATATAACTAAACTGTTCAGAGATAAATTTTCAGATGCTGAACAAGATGCTCAGGAAAAACTATGATGAATTCCCAAAGATAAAAAATCACAGAAAAAAGAAAGGAAACTGAGAAAAATGAAAAATACATTCAAAAAAATCCTGTGTACACTTCTTATCGTAGTAATATGCTTTACTGCCGCACCACTGCAGGGTTTTGTTGGCTTAGATTGGAGCTGGCTTAACTTCGGAATGAAGGTTAGTGCGTTGACCGAGGGGTATTATACCTACAGTGTAGAAAATGGCGGGGCAATAATCACCAAAGCGGACACAACAATCAGTGGTGATGTAATAATTCCCGATAATTTAGGTGGGTATCCTGTAACTGCTATACGCTACAATGCTTTTATTTATTGCGAAAATATAACAAGTGTATCTATACCTGACAGTGTAACTGATATCGGCACAAATGCATTTGGTTATTGTTCTGCACTTACAGCTGTTGACTTTGGAAATTGCACAGCGTCCATCGGAGATAGTGCTTTTTGCGACTGCACAAGTCTTGTAAGCATAACAGCAAGTGAAACCAACACCGCTTATTCAAGCGACAGTGAAGGTGTTTTGTTTAATAAAGATAAAACTGTTCTTGTTAAGTATCCTGCCGGCAAAAGCGGTACATATACTGTTCCGTCAGACGTAACTGCTATCGGAGTTGGGGCTTTTGCATACAGCAATCTTACAAATATAATTATGCTTGACGGTGTGACTGATATCAACGAATATGCCTTTTTTTTCTGCAAATTGCTTGAAGATGTAACTATACCCGAAAGTGTGATAACGATAGGCCACAGCGCATTTTATGGTTGTGACAATCTGGAAAGTATAACCATACCGGATAGTGTAACAACGCTCGGAGGCTCTGCGTTTACTAATTGTGATGCTCTCAAAAATGTTACCATAGGAAACCGTGTGGAAGAAATAGGTATGTTTACTTTTGCCTACTGTAAAAGTCTTAAAAGCATAACAATACCGGACAGCGTAACAGCTATTGGTGAGAATGCTTTTAGTGGGTGCTCAAAGCTCACTGACGTTGTAATAGGTAACGGAGTGACAGTTATCCCTGAGGATGCTTTTAATGAGTGCTATAATATTACAAATCTTTCATTAGGAAACAGTATAACAGAAATTGGTGTCAGAGCTTTCAGTTGTTGTGAAATTACAAGTTTAACCATACCTGACAGTGTAACAACTATCGGTGAACGTGCTTTTTCACAGTGTGATTCATTGATAAGTGTAACTATACCTGATAGTGTAACTTCCATCGGTTTCGGTGCTTTTTACTATAGCAGATCACTTGAAAGCATAGATTTAGGAAACTGTACTGCCGATATAGGCAAATATGTTTTTTTTGGTTGCCCCATTACAAGTATATCGGCAGATGAAAGCAACACAGCTTACTTCAGCGACGGCAACGGTTTTCTTTACAGCAAGGATAAAACTGTTCTTTTAAGATATCCTTCGGGTAACCCTGCCACTTCCTATACTGTGCCCGAAAATGTAAAGGTTATTGGTAAAGGTGCTTTTAATTGCTGCGATAACCTTGTGAATGTAGTTCTGCCTGATAGCTTGACCGGTATAGAAACCTATGCGTTCCTAAATTGTACAAACCTGCGAGAAATAACTATACCGGATAGTGTTGAAACTATCGGTTCCTCGGCTTTTTCAGATTGTGACAGTCTCGTAAGTATAACTATACCGGACAGTGTTAAATCTGTTGGAGGGCGGGCTTTTAGCTCTTGTGACAATCTTTCAAGTGCAGTAATAGGGGCAGGTGTGACAGATTTCGGCGAAGCGGCCTTTGCATTGAATGAATATCTTACAAGTGTGGTAATAAAGAAAGGTGTAACAACTATCGGATACAGACTTTTTGAAGACTGTGTAAATCTCAGAAGTGTAATTATACCTGACGGTGTAACGGAAATCAGAAAAAGTGCATTTAATAGGTGTGAAAACCTTTCATATATAACCATACCTGACAGTGTGACAAGTATTGACAAATATGCTTTCAACGACTGTTCGCTTCTTACGGATGTGTATTACAGCGGCACGCAGGAGCAGTGGAAAAGCATAAGAAAAAACAACATCGCACTGACGAGTAAAGCAACAATCCATTATTTGTACTGTATGATAAGTGCCGATAATCAGCACGATTACATATCAGAAACCCTTGTTCCGGCAACCCATTTAACAGAAGGACTTGAAAAGATTTATTGCCTTTGCGGCTATGACTATACTCAGCCTATATCAAAGCTTGAAAAGCATAATTATGTAACAGAAATCGTCAAAGAACCTACCCACAATGAAACAGGTACTAAGGTTTATACCTGTGAGTGCGGTCATATTTATTCTGAAGATGTTGAAAAAATTCCTCATTCTTACAAAACAGCTGTAACTGCACCTTCATGTACATCGCAGGGTTATACAACCTACACTTGCGAATGCGGTGACAGCTATGTTGATGATTACACGGATAAACTCGAACACGAGTACACATCAGAAATCACAACATTTGCAACACATCTTACTGTGGGTGTTAAAACCTTTACTTGTGAATGCGGTGATACCTATACCGAAGCTATTGCAAAGCTCGATGGTCACACCTACACTTCAGAAGTAACAAAGCAAGCAACCCACAAAGAAGAAGGTGAAATAACCCACACTTGCGAATGTGGCTATAGCTATATCGAACCTGTAGCAGTAATTCCTCACTCTTACAGTGAGAAAGTAACAGCTCCCACCTGCACAACACAAGGCTATACAACCTATACCTGTGAATGTGGCCACACTTATAAAAGCAATTATGTGGGAACAAAAGCACACAGTTACACTTCAACTGTAACAAGACCTGCAACACACCTTATTAAAGGTATCAGAACTTATACATGTTCTGTTTGCGGCGATGCATATCAGGAAACAATAGCTCAAACTGAAGAACATTCATATTTTGTTCTTACTGTTGTTGAACCTACTTGTGAATCCGAAGGTTATACCACTTATATGTGTGAGTGCGGTCACAGCTATAACGGCGATAAAAAAGCTGCAACGGGTCACGATTATAACGGTGATGACTGTAAGAACTGTGGGGAAAGCAAGGTTGACAACTGTTCCTGCAACTGCCACAAGTCAGGTTTTATGGGCTTTATCTGGAAGATTCTTAGATTCTTCTATAAGTTGTTCGGCATGAATAAAACCTGCGGTTGTGGTGTAGCTCACTATTAAACACAAAAAAAGGGAACGGCTCAAACCGTTCCCTTTTTTTGTATATTCACCCATGGTTGGTATGACAGCCCTTGAACAGCCCTATTGAAGAGGCAAGTAAACAAGTTACCTTCAAGACTTTTACATCACACTTCCGTTCAGGCGGAAGGGTGATTTTTTTGCGTTTTCAGATTAAAATTAATTGTTGCAACACTTTTATTTATATGATAATATTATTTCAGAAATAAGTATTATAAGTCACTAATAACGAGGTGAATTATGGCAAAGATTACAACTGCTAAAACTCATACAAGCGGCATTGCTTTAGGCGGTATCGGCAGCGGAAGCGTAGAGCTTTTGCCTGACGGAGAGTTTCATTATTGGCTTATTGCGAATCAGCCGAGATTAACTGAAAAATGTTTCGAAAAAAAGGTGGATGACGGTGAAGGCAGTACGGGTGCCTTATCATTCTGGGTGCGTGAAACGAAAGACAGCGGTAAGCCGATTATACGTAAGCTTGGAATGAAAACCAACGCTGACGATTTCACTTACCGTATGTTCGCATGGAATAAACCAATTGAAAGGATTGAGTTTGACGGCAGATTTCCTGTCTGTGATCTGAATTATGTTGACAGCTCATTATCCTGTAAACTTAATTTGGCGGCGGTTTCGCCCTTTGTCCCTCATAACAGTGATGTTTCATCAACGCCGGGGTTTTATATGGATTTTACAGTTGAAAATCCCACTGACGGCAATGTGACCGTAAGCCTTCTTGGTGCCCTTGAACCCAATTTTGCCAACAGGAAAGAGGGAAACAAAAACTCTATTCACAGAGTTGGCGACGGTGTAGGTGTTCATATAGAGCCGAAAAAAAAGACAAAATCACCGTCGTGCGGGAATTTGTGCTTCAGTATAAACGGTGACGGAGAAAAAACGTATATTACGGCGGACTTTTACCGTTTTATGAAAGAATATGTGGGCAATTCGGTCTTTGGCGTAACGCAGGAGTCTTTTCTTTTCGGATTCAGAGAAAAGGGGAAGCTACCGAACAGTGAAAAAGGCTCAAAGCCGCCTGCCGTACCGGTCAATTTCGGACTGCTCAGTGATGACAGGCTTGACTGCCTGTGCCGTGAGTATTCAGAATATCCGTTTGCGGCTTCCTTACTCAGCCGTATCAGGTACTGTAATGCCGACTTTCTTTCTTCGAGGAAAGATAAAATTGATTTTCTGAGCTGCTGTTTGAGACAAATGTTCAGAATGGGCAAAGATTTCGGCTCATGCGCACTTTGTTCTGAGGTAATGCTCGGGCCGGGTGAAAAGAAAAACATCCGATTTATTCTGACATGGTATTTCCCCAATCATTTTGGTGAAAAGGGTGAAAGGCTCGGTCATTATTATGAAAACCTTTATAAAAACGCTCTTGATGCCAACAGATTTTTAAGTGATAATTATAAAGAGGTTTGTAACGCTGCGATAAATTTTGCCGATCTTCTTTATTCGACAAATTTACCTTCGTTTTATCCCGACTCCTGGTCATCAAATCTTTCACCCCTCATAAAAAGCTCGGTTTATCTTAAAAACGGTAATTTTGGTTTGTGGGAGGGTCTTGGCTTTTGCGGACTTCATACTACTGATATTACTTATCACGCATCTTTTTCACTTATCAGTCTTTTCCCTGATCTGCAGAAAAAGCAGATGAAAATGGGGGCAAAGTATCAAAGAAAAGACGGCAGGGTTCATCATTTGTTTAATCCCGATATGAAAGGTACCGATAAAAGCTTCGATCGGGTTGATATGAATATGCAGTTTGTGCTGATGGTGCTTCGCGATTATCTTTTTACAGGTGACAGAGAGTATCTTGCTTCTCTGTGGGATAACGTAAAACGTGCCATGGATTCCATGGAAAAGCTCGATACTGACGGTGACGGGTTGCCTGATTACGATACAAAACGCAATACTTATGATGCATGGAATTTTTCGGGAACTCCCGCATATCTTTCCGTTCTTTGGCTTGCTGCGTTGAAAGCGGCAGCAATAATTGCCGACAGAGCGGGTGACAAATACTGCTCCGACAGATGGAATAATATTTTAGAGCGAGGGAAAAAATCTCTTGAAGAAAAGCTTTGGAACGGTAAATATTATAACCTTTGGAAAAGTGAAAATGAAACCGATGAATCTCTTATGAGTGATCAGCTTGACGGAGAATGGTTTCTGAGAATGACGGGACTTGACGGAAATCTTTCTGATGAAAGAGTGCGGGCGGTAGCTGATTATATTTTCCGAAGTAATTTCGACAGTGAACAGGGGTTGGTTAATGCTACTGTGCCGGAAAACAGGAATACTACCGTACATACATATAAAAATTGTCAGGCAGGAGCTGTCTGGACAGGGATAGGATATGTTTTTTCGGCTCTTTCACTTAATGTGGGACTTAATGAAATATCTGATATTATCGTCGAGTCAATACATAATAATCAGTTGAGGTTGGGTCATTTTTGGGATCATTGGGAGTGCGGACACCATTACACAAGACCTATGTCAAGTTGGTCCACGCTTATTGCAGTTTCCGGACTGAGAGTTGATTATGAAAATAAAAAGCTCAGTTTTTCTCCTGTAAATAAAAATATTGCTTTCCCGCTTGTGCTTCCTGAAATATTGGCGGAGGTTGTATTCAGCGACGGAGAATGTAATATCACATGTCTTAAAGGAGATTTGAGTGAGTGGGAAATAACAGTAAAATAAAGGAAGGTTTTATGACTAAAATTATGTTTATCTGCCACGGGAATATATGCCGTTCACCTATGGCAGAATTTATATTCAGGGATTTGATAAAACAGCAAGGCAGGGAGGACGATTTTATTGTCCGCTCCGCTGCTACGAGTACAGAAGAAATATGGGGGAATACAGGCAATCCCGTTTATCCCCCTGCAAAAGAGGAGCTGAAAAAACACGGTATCTCATGTGAAGGTAAGAGGGCAGTGCAGTTGAAGAAAAGCGATTACGAAAAGTATGACCTTTTTATTGCCATGGACAGCATGAATATCCGAAATATCGGTAAAATTTTCGGCAAAGACCCGGATGGGAAGGTTCATAAGCTGATGGATTATACAGACAGAAAAGGCGATGTGGCAGACCCTTGGTATTCGGGAAGATTTGATGTGGCATACAGGGATATTTATGAGGGTTGCGCGGCATTGGCGAAAAGTTTGAAATAAGTATAACGAAACATTTACAAAACCGGAATAATATGGTATAATTCTTTAAAATTCAAAGAAAGAAGGATAAAATATGGATTTTTCAACAGTAATTATTTACATCAAAGATTTATTGGCAACTATTATGACTCTTCTTATGATGATGTCACCTGCCTTTGGCTCTGCTGAGGTTACTTACACCGCAGAAAAGCCCGAAGAGGTTATAATGAGCTTCTCTGCTGTTTCTGATATCCACGTAGAGTCAAATAATCCCAAACCCTACAGTGTGTTCTATGATGTGCTCAAGGGACTGAAATCAGGCGGAGATAATGATGCTGTGGTATTTCTCGGCGATAACACCATGAACGGACAAACTATCGAAAATTTCTTTTTCTATACAGGCGTGAGAGCTGTTAATCCGGCAGAAAATATTTTCGTGGCTTTGGGTAATCATGACATCGGTAACGGTGAGGGAGATTACGAAAAATTCAGAAGCGAATATATTCTCAACAACAGACTTTACTTCAGCAATAACATAAACAGACCATATTATTACAAGGTGGTAAACGGCTGTTATATGATTTTTCTCGCTAGTGAAGAGCTTTCAGTAAACGAATGCTTTATGACCGAAGCACAGTTTACTTGGCTGAAGGGTGTTCTCGATGAGGCATCAGCTACCGGTAAGCCCATTTTCGTTTTCAATCATCATCCTCTTTATCAGCTGACAGGTGTCGAACAGGATGCTCTTGCTGAGATTCTCAATGATTATGAAGATGTTTTGTATCTTTACGGTCATACTCATAAAGAAATCGACGAATACAGCTTCCAGACTCAGGGCGGAGTAGACACGGTAAATGTTCCCCGTGCGACTGCCGAGGGTAACGGCGTTGTAGTTGAAGTTTATGAAAATGAAGTAGTGGTAAGAGGCAGAAACTTCGTAGAAAACGAATGGCTTGAGGGCCTTAGATATACATATTAAAAGAATTTCCCGTAAAATTAAACTCCCGATGTTAAAGTCGGGAGTTTTGTGTTTGTTACAGATAGGTCCGTATCAGCTTATGAGTAGCATCATATCTCGCATTATAGCTTTCACAGCCGATAACCACTGTTATATATGTTTTATTGTTCTTTTTAAAGGCACCGATGATGCCTGTGTAATCGTCTTCCACCGTTCCTGTTTTCATGCCGATGGCGTAGGGCGAATAGTAGTAGGCATAAGAAGCGATAAGGGAGTTGGTGGTGCCCCAGGAGTGCCCCTCACCGGTGAGAGCTCTTACGTATTTGTATGAGGTTGAGGTGATGCTTTTCAGGGTTTTATTTTTAAGCACCTTGTTAGCTACCAAAACCAGATCATGTACCGTAGAGTAATGACCCTTTACGGGATAGCCGTGGGGATTTACGAAATGTGAGCCTGTGGCACCGATGTCATCCATATATTCGTTCATAAGCTTTACGAAATAATTCTTCGCCGCCACATAGCCCATATTTTTGTTTCCGGAAACCTTACGTGCACAGTTTACGGCCACGGTGTATGCCGCATCTCCGCCTGAGGGCAGGAGCAGACCGTAAAGAATATCCCTGAGTCTGAATTTTTCGCCCCATTTTATGTCGCAGCGGCTGGAATATGCTTCTACCATGTTAAGCTCACTGCCCACAGTTATGGTGTCGTCTTCGTCCATATATTTGAGTGCCACGAGAGCGGTAACGAGTTTGGTGATGCTTGCCGGATAACAGCGTTCATTGAGTCGGTTATGATAAATATATTCTTTGTTTGTCACATCGTAAACGGCGGACATGTAGCTCAGAGTGGGAGCGGAAACCTTTACCGTTACCGTTCTTTTGTACTTCTTTTTGTATATGGCTGTGAGCTTTGCTTTGCCCTGACCGACGGCGTAAAGTCTGCCGTCCTTTATTTTTATTACGGATTTGTCGGAAGATTTCCATTTCACCTTTGAATTATAATAGGGTACGGTGATTTCGGGGTATTCGCCCTTTCTAATAATATCGGGCAGCTCAACGGAAATTTTGCCGATATATGTTTTTTTGATTTTTGAGGCTTTGCCTTTTAAGTATTGGTCTTTGGTATCTATGACCGGGACTATTTTAAAATAATATGCCTTTTCGGGTGTCTTTTTTTCATAGGTAAAGGTAGTTTTTTTGGTGGTTGTTACCTTTCTGTATTTGCCGTTTTTGGATGAAGCGACATAAACCTCATAGAAATTTTCTCTGCCCGTTTTGGCCCATTTCAGGGTAACGCTTGCGCCGTCGCGGGAAACGAATTCGGGTTTTGCGGCTCTCGGCGGAACGGTGTACAGTTTGATTAGCTTGCTGTAGTCAGAGGTTGTTTTACCTTTGGCAGTAGCTTTGATTTTGATTTTATAGCGGTATTTACCGTTTAGACCGGTAACGGTGAAAGAGGTGCTTTTTGATTTGCCGACGAGAGTATAACCGTCTTTGCCCGAAACGCCGCAGTAAATGCTGTAGCTTTCTGCACCCGGCACAGCCTTCCATTTGATTGTTATGCTTGTGGTGGTTGCAGAGGAAAAAGTGAGACCTGTGGGGGTGCTGAGCTTAACCTTGGGTTTGGCAGCGGGCTTGGTAGTAGACGGCGCAGTCGTAGCGGGCACCGTAGTGGATTCAGCTGTAGTCGGTTCGGTGGTTGACGGCTGTGTAACGGTAAGGTCAGGAACGTTTGCCGTCACCGAAGTATCGGGCGGTGCCATAGCCGAAGAAAAAAGAGAGCCACACAGAGTAAAGGAAAAGAGAAAAGTTAAAAGAATGATAGTTTTTTTCATTATATGTACCTCTTGAGCGGAAATTTTTTGCTTGTATAAAAGATTTTAGCATAAGAAAAAATTGTAGTCAATTACTTTAAAGGGAAAGAATTATTAAGATTTTCTTACGGGCAAAGTGTTTGACATTTTTATGATTTTATGCAATAATTGAAAACAATGAAATGTAAGGAGGAAACACAATGAAAACAATAAAAAAAATGCTGTGCATTATTCTGGCTTCTGTACTGATTTTAACCTGCGGTATTACTGCAGCGGCGGCAGAGGCAAAGGAAACAGAATGCAATTTTGAGGGTGTTTTTTTAAAAAAAGGCGAAAGCATAAAGGTGTTTTTTGAAGGCATCATAAAAAAAATCAAGCAATTTTTTGACAAAATAGCGGTTCTGTTTTTAGGTAATAATTTCACCGGCGGTGATTATACTGTTCCTGAGCTCGATTTAAGCACTCTCCCCGAAGAGCTTAAGGGAAGTAAATACGAATATCTTTACACTCTTTCTACGGTAGATAATTCCCTTGATTATATGGCACATCCTGACAGTGTGCTGCTCAAAAACGGTAATATTCTTACTGTTTACCCCGCAGGACACGGTAAAGGCGCTGTTTTAAACAAAATAAGCACCAACGGCGGTGCAAGTTGGGACAGCGAAGTAAAAAATACTCCCGCAAGTTGGGTGAATTCTCTCGAAACTCCCACTGTTTACAGGCTGGAGTTCAGTGACGGCACACCCGATAAGCTTATTCTTATCTCAGCCAATTCCAAATGGCCGAACATGGAAACTCCCGGCGGCTTCGAATGCTCACTTTCCGATGATGAGGGCGAAACATGGACAGAGTTCCGGCGTTTTTACGGTCACGACGGTGAAAACGGTGTAACCCCCATTGTGGCAATGTCCAGCCTTACAAGACTCAAGGAAAACGGTGAATTCGTCGATAAATGGATGGGTCTTTTCCACGATTCTGACTTTTATAATTATAAAACTATCCTTTCCTTTGACGAAAAGGGTAATATGCAGTGGAGTGTGCCCGAAAAGTATTTCTCTGCTTACCGTGAAATTGAAAAAAGCTCCAACATGTGCGAGGTTGAGGTTATACGCTCCGATATGGGTCAGGGCGATGAATTGTGTCTTATCACACGAAGCCAGACGAAAAAGATGAATTCTCTTATTTCCTTCTCCAACGATGAGGGTAAAACCTGGAGTACTCCTGTGGAAGCGCCTGCCGCTCTCAACGGTGAGAGACATAAGGCGGATTATACCCCTGACGGCAGACTTTTCATCACCTTCCGCTCTATCGAAAGAGGGGACAAGGCAAGATGTAATGCTAAGGATGCCACCGACGGAAAAAGAGGTTGGATAAGTGAAGGTCTTGTTGCTTGGGTAGGTACTTATGAGGATCTTAAAAACGGCAGTGAGGGTCAGTACAGAATCAAAATAGCTCACATTTATGACGAAAGACAGACCGCTCCCGAATATTATGCCAACGCCGATACAGGCTACTGCGGTAATGTGGTTCTTGCTGACGGCACGGTAGTGACCTGCAGCTACGGTAAATACAGAGCCGAGGAAAAGACCGCAAACGGCAAAGAGTACAGAACATCCATCTGCTCAAAGAGAATCAATCTCAAGGATACGGATGAGCTGATAGCGAAAATGAAATAAGGTATATATAAACAATCAACTCCCGATGTAAAAGTCGGGAGTTTTGTGTTTAGGCAAGATTAATCGTAAGGCTCGGTTTTATCTGTGCGGTTTAGAATGTAGTCTACACTTGTGTTATGGAATGAAGCTAATTTTATGAGGATTTCTGTGGGAATGTCGAGCTCGCCTCTTTCATAGTTGCTGTATACTCTCTGGCTACAGGAAAGAATTTCGCCCATCTGACTTTGAGTAAGGTCTTTATCTTCTCTTAAATCTCTTATTCTTTTATAAAGCACATAACCACCCCATAATTTATTATTGTGCTTAAAATTATATTTTAGCGGATAATTCGCTATTGACTTTTAGCGGAAAATCCGCTAAAATGATTTTGTCAGTGAGAAAAATATAATTTTTTCTGATAGAAAATGTTAAGGAGATGATTTTGAATGAAAAAAACTTTAAAAAAACTGGTGCTTGTATATACTATGATTGTAGCATTATTTTCTATAATGTCAGCATTAGGTTTTAATGATTCGTCTTTGCCGGTGATTACGGCAATGGCAACAGAAGAGGAGGAAGAAGAGTTTATCTATGAGGTTATCAATGATGAAGCAAGACTCCGAGAATATAACGGTGAAGGCGGAAAGGTTGTTATACCTGCAGAATATGAGGGTTATCCTGTAACATCTATATATCACGGTGCGTTCAGATATAACCATACTGTTACGGAGGTTGTGATACCGTACGGGGTTAAGTGTATAGATAATGAGGCCTTCGCCTGTTGTTCGGAACTGAAAAAAATTAATATTCCTGACAGTGTTACAGAAATAGGCGCTGCAGCATTTCAGGAGTGCAGTAAGCTTACGGAAATTAACATTCCGGGTAGTGTGAAAACCATAGAAGATGAGGTTTTGTCGGACTGTAGCAGTCTGGTAAATGTAGAAATTTCTAACGGAGTTACTAAGATACCTGTAATGATGTTTGAAGGGTGTCGCAGTCTTAAGCGTATAACAATCCCTGAAAGTGTGACATCTATAGGTGAGAATGCATTTTTAAGTTGTGAAAGCCTTGAAAGTGTAGAAATTGCTGACGGCATAAATTATGTTGGTGGTTTTGCTTTTGAGGGAACAGCATATTTGAAAAATGAAGATAACTGGAAAAATGATGTTTTATATTTAGATTATTGCCTTCTTCAGACGAGAGGCAGTAAAGAAACCTATGAAATCAAAAGCGGAACAAAGGTAATTTCGGCTATGGCTTTTATGAGCAATAGTAATTTAAGAGAATTGGAGCTTCCGGACGGATTAAAAACCATAGGCTCTTATGCATTCGAATCCTGTCGCAGTCTGCAAGGAATAAAAATACCTGACAGTGTAACATATCTCGGAAATGCAGTGTTTGATTATTGTAGAAGTCTTGAAGCTGTGATAATAGGAAAAGGTGTTACAGAAATACCCGGAAGCACCTTTGATATGTGTAATATAACGAGTGTAATAATTCCCGACGGCGTGGTAACGATAGGCGACATGGCTTTTTACGGCAATTGCCTTTCCAATATTGTTATTCCTGACAGTGTCATGCAGATAGGCTCTGATGCCTTTTCCGGTACGAATTATATGGCAAACGAGGATAATTGGGAAGACGGTGTATTGTATATTGATAATTGCCTTATCAAAGTTAAAGAGGATGTAACGGAATGTGAAATAAAGGAAGATACAAGAGTTATTGCTGACTGGGCTTTTAAGGACTGTGAAAATCCGTTAGACATTGTCATTCCGGACAGTGTTATTAATATCGGTGAAGCATTCTGTTACTGCAGAACACTGCATAGCGTTACTATAGGTAAAGGTATAATAGATATAGGCTCCAGAGCATTTTATGAAAACTCAAATTTAAAGTCTGTAACGATAGGAAAAAATGTAAAAACTATAGGTAAAAATGCTTTTAAGAACTGTATCGTTCTTACCGAAATTACAATTCCTGAAAAGGTGGAATCGATAGGTGAGGATGCATTTAAAGGGTGTACGCAACTTGTATGTATTTCCGTGGAAGATATTGCCTCATGGTGTAAGATGGATTTCGAGGGATTTAACTGTAATCCTCTTTGTAATGGCGGTGACTTATATTTAAACGGACAGCTTGTTACGGAGCTTATTATTCCTGAGGGTGTAACAGAAATAGCCGAAACTACTTTTTATGAGTGTTCTGCTATTACAAGTGTAGTATTTCCAGAAAGCTTAAAAAGTATTGGCAGACAGGCTTTTTACTGCTGTGATAAGGTTACAACGGTAGCGTTTAATGAAGGAATAGAGAATATAGGAGAGGAAGCCTTTTATGAGTGTGGAAATATAACAAGCGTGGTTATCCCAAAATCTGTTGAGAGTATAGGACATGGCGCTTTTGATTGTTGTGATAACCTGAAAAGTGTATATATAAATGATTTGACATCATGGTGTAACATTGTTTTCGATGGATATTGGTCAAACCCGATGAACGAAAAAGCTGATTTGTATCTTGATGGAATCATAGTCACTGAACTTATCATACCTGACGGAATTACAAGTATAGGCAGATTTGCTTTTGATGGTTGCAAAAGCATTAAAAGTGTAGTAATACCTGACAGTGTGGAAAGCATAGGCGCAAATGCTTTTTATTCCTGTGATAATCTTCAAAGCATAGTTATTCCCGAGGGTGTTAACACTATCAAAGAATATACATTTGCTCACTGTGATAACCTGAAAAGTGTAACTATTCCTTCTACGGTAACCGTTATAGAAGACCATGCCTTCTCCGATTGTGATAGTCTTAGCGATGTTTATTACGGAGCAACAAAAGCTCAATGGAAGGAAATAGAAATAGAAGTTTATAACGATGCTTTATATAATGCTGTTATTCACTGTACAGACGGTGATATAGACAGCAACCATGAACATTCATATGAATCTGAAATCACAAAACAGCCTACCTGCACATCAACGGGTACAAAAGTATTTATCTGCTCCTGCGGAGAAAGGTATACTGAAACAATAAAAGCAAAGGGACATAAAGAGGTAAAGGATAAGGCTGTGTCTGCTACCTGCGCAAAAACAGGTCTTACGGAAGGTTCACACTGTTCTGTATGTAACACTGTAATCAAAAAACAGACCGCAATTTCAAAGAAATCACATTCATTAGATAAAGGCACAGTGACCAAGGCAGCCAATTATAAGGCATCCGGCACAAAAACCTACAAATGTATTTATTGTAAGACTGTTTTGAAAACAGAAACCATTAAAAGACTTTCTCTTTCTAAGGTTAGCGGAATTAAGTCTACACCGTCTGCTACATCAATTAAAGTCTCTTGGTCAAAGGTGGAGGGTGCAGAAAAATATGAAATATATTATAGCACCAACGGTAAAAAATGGTCAAAGACTACAAGCTCGAAAAACAATATTACTATAAAAAAACTTAAGAAAGCTACTAATTATAAGATTAAAGTAAGAGCTATAGCAGGTACGAATAAAGGTTCATACAGCTCAGTTCTGTCTACATCAACTGCACCCGAAAAGGTAACAGTGAGTGATTTAAGATCAAAAAAGTCAAAAATTCTTACTCCTGTATGGAAAAAGGTCAGCGGTGCCACAGGCTACGAGGTAGTATATTCAACCTCAAATAAATTTACCAAAAAGACCACCAAAACCGTTACAATAAAAAATGCCAAGACTACAAAAACTACCATCAAAAAACTCAAAAAGGGCAAAAAGTATTATGTAAAGGTCAGAGCATATAAGACAGTAAGCGGTAAGAAAATCTACGGCGCATACAGCTCGGTAAAGAGTGTAAAGGTTAAATAATTTTCGGTAGGGGCGGATATTATCCGCCTCGCCTTTTTTTATTGCAAAAAATATAAACCGTAGTGTGAGATGTACCTATTCAGCCGTGTTTTACGGTTGATGGAGGTTTTGATACACGCTGAGTCCTTATATTTTGCAGTCGGCTATCCCATAGGGTCACGGCGTGCAGTGAACGCCAAATCATGTTTGTGAACACAGATTATCTGTTTTTTCGTAAAAATCACGCAAATAATCTTCCGTTTTAGGTTGACATATCGAATAACTTATGATATTATCTCTTTATCGCTTTACTACGATAAAGAAAGGGAGATGAAAAAATGACATCACAATTAGCAGCATTTATTCTTTATTTTGTTGTTGTCCTGGGCATTGGTGTGTTTTTTATGTTACGCAGCAAGGGCGCAGGTGAAGAAGAATATTTCCTCGGAGGCCGTTCCATGGGGCCGTGGGTAACGGCTATGAGCGCGCAGGCGTCGGATATGAGCGGCTGGCTTCTTATGGGCTTCCCCGGCAGTATTCTGGCTTTCGGTATGGGTCAGGTGTGGATAGGCATAGGTCTTGCCCTCGGCACCATAGCAAACTGGATTTTTGTGGCAAAGAGACTGCGTAATTTTTCTAAAGCCGCCAACGATTCCATAACCCTTCCCCAATATCTCACTAACCGTTTCGCCGCCACAAGTCCCGCACTTCAGATAATCTGTGCTGTGGTTTTCTTGGTGTTTTTCACCGTTTATGTGGCATCAAGCTTTGTTGCGGGTGCTACGGTTCTGACAAGTGTTGTTCCCCAGTTTGAGGGCAAGGAAAGCATGGCACTTTTGGTTTTTGCACTTATTATCATCGCTTATACCTTCTCAGGCGGCTTCAAGGCTGTTTGCTGGACAGACTTTTTCCAGGGTCTTATGATGCTCGTGGCACTTTTAGCGGTTCCCTTCGTTATTCTTGCCACAAAGGAGCTTAATGCGGAAGCACTTAACTTTATGGGTACAGACGGTGTGATGAACACCTTCGGCACAAATCCCTTTGATGCGGCTCCCCAGGATATTATTTCGGGTCTTGCCTGGGGTCTCGGTTATTTCGGTATGCCTCACATTTTAGTAAGATTTATGTCTATTAAAAAGGCTTCTATGATTAAGACCTCATCCACCGTGGCTATCATCTGGGTTATCCTCTCTCTCGGTGCCGCCATAGCCATAGCCATTATGGGCAGAATGCTTATGGGCGCAGAGCTTGTGGCACAGGGTAAACAGGCAAACATATTCATTGAATTGGTGGGCGATCTTTTCCCCGGCTTTATCGCAGGTCTTCTTCTGTCGGCTATCGTTGCCGCCGCTATGAGTACTGCCGATTCACAGCTTCTGGTTGCTTCATCATCCTTTACAAGTGATATATACAAACCTGTTTTCAGAAAGAATGCTTCCGATAAGGAAACTCTCTGGGTGGGCAGATTGGTTGTTATTCTTGTTTCCGTGGTTGCTTACTTCATCGCTTCCAGTAAGGGCAGCGGTGCACAGGCCATTATGAGTATGGTTGAAAATGCATGGGGCGGCTTCGGTGCGGCCTTCGGTCCCGTTATTATTCTTTCTCTTTTCTGGAAGAGAATTACCTATAAGGGTGCTATCGCAGGTGTTGTATGCGGTGCGGTTACGGATGTACTGTGGCTCATTTTCCTTACCAAGTCCACAGGTATTTATGAAATTCTTCCCGGCTTTATCGTTGGTCTTTTAGCCTGCGTTATTGTCAGCTTACTTGATAAGGCTCCCGGTGAAGAGGTTATTAAAATCTTTGAAACAGCCACGGCAAAGGGCTATGACGAAGAATAATAAAACGGTGGCTGCTGCCACCGTTTTTTAATGCGGAAATCACTTTAAATTTCCGTTTGCCGGTCCGTTAATCACTCTGCCGCTTTTTGTAAATCTTGACCCGTGACAGGGACAGTCCCAGCTGTGCTCCGCCTTATTGTATCTTAAGGCACAGCCAAGGTGAGGACACCTCTTTACCGTGGGGTAAAGATAGCCTAAAAGGCTTTCCGCACCGTTGAGAAAAATTTGCCCGGTGAGCATACTGCGTGAGGGTGAAAAAAACTCCGCATAAGGGTTTGTTTTGCCCAAAAGAAGATCGGAAAGAATGAGAGCACCGGACATGGCACCGGTCATGCCCCATTTGTTGAAGCCCGTCAGAGTGTACAGATTGTGGGTGCTTTTCGAGTAAGAGCCGATGTAGGGCATGGAGTCGAGACTCATGCAGTCCTGTGCTGCCCAATGAAATTTCTCCTGCGCTTTCGGATAAAAGTCTTTGGCTTTTTGTCTGAGTTCGGTGTAATTGCCGCCTTTTTTACCTGTACGGTGGTCACCTCCGCCCAAAAGGAGCAGGTTTCTGTAATTGCGGAAGGAAAGGCCGTTTTCTTTTTCGTCAAGATACATTCCGTCAAGCTCAGCTCCGTTTTCCAATGCGATAACATATGAGCGATGCTGATAAAGCTTTAAGGAATAAAGTCCGTGCTTGTTAATGAAGGGGAAGTGGGTGGTAACGATGACATTTTCCGCCTTTACGGAGCCTGTTTCGGTGACGGCGGTGTTGCCTTTCATTTCGATGACACGGCTGTTTTCGTAAATACGGAGAGCTTTTGCTATATGTGAGGCGAAAAGAAGAGGGTGAAACTGTGCCTGACTTTCGGTCTTTACTGCACCCACGGTGTCAAAGGGTAAAGACAGATTTTCCGCAAAGGTGCCCTTTGCCCCGATTATACGTAAAGCATTCAGCTCAGCTTCGATTTTCTGGCGGCTGTCTGTGGAGTAAATGTAATTATCCTTTGTTTCAAAGTCGCACTTTATATTTTTCGAAAGCTCCCTGTATTTTTCCAAAGCCTGACGGTTCGCTTCGTAATAGGCTTTTGCTGTTTCTGCGCCTTTTTTAATAAGGTCGGAATAAATGAGTCCGTGCTGAAAAGTTATTTTGGCTGTGGTGTTACCTGTGGTACCGCCGCAGATTTTGCCGCTTTCCAATATAACGGGAGAAAGTCCCTTTTCCTTCAGAAGATATGCCGTAAGCAATCCCGCCAAACCGCCGCCGATGATAAGTATATCGGCCTTTATATTTTCGTGCAGAGTCGGAAAAGAGGGTAAAGCGGCTGTTTCGTGCCATAGAGAAGACATATATGCACCTCGTTGTTTTTTAGTAGTATTTGTGAAAGAAAGAGGGATATACGAAATTGACGATGAATGATGAAAATACAAAACCCTGAAAGTTGTATAGTAAAAGTGGACACATCGAAGAATGAATGATAAAATAAAAAAGAGGTGTTCATAATGAAAAGAACTTACAGCAAAGAATTTAAAATTAAAGCATGTGAATTAGTCCTTAAAGAAGGGATAAAACACAAAGTAGTGGCAGAGAAAATGGGAATAAACCATATAATGCTATACAAATGGATAGATGATTACCAGACCTACGGTGAAGAAGCATTTGTAGGAAAGGGATATTTGCGTTCAGAAGATGCTGAACTAAAAAAACTTCGTAAAGAAAACGAACGATTAAAAACAGAGAACGAAATATTAAAAAAAGCAGCGGCATACTTTGCGAAACACCCGGCAGACGAGTAAAATTCGCAAAAAAGGAATTAAGTAACTACAAAACTAGCGAAGTATGCAAGCTGTTGGGTGTGTCAAGAAGCGAGTATTACCGTATTTCCAAAGAACAGGATAATGAAGAAAAAGAACTTGAAAAAGAGGTCATTAACTGTTTTGAAAAACATAAAGGGAATTATGGAAGAATACGAATTCGCAAGGAATTACAGGCAAAAAATGTAAACATAAGCGAATATAAAATAGCCAAAATACTCAAGAAAAATGGCTTGATATCAAAGGGTGGAAGAAAACGCAAGCCAAGACATCCAAAAACGACAGAACAGCAGTATATAGAAGAGAATTTAATTAAGAATAAGTTTGATGTAACAGAAGCTAATTATCTGTGGTGTTCAGATATAACCGAACTTAAATGTAACAGAAGTAAGGTTTATGTCTGTGGAATAATAGATGTTGCAACCAGACGAATAGTAGGTTGGAGCATAGCAAAGAATCAGACACAGAAATTAGTTCAGGATGCATTCAAAATGGCGATAGGTCGAAATCCCGAAAGACCTGCAGAAGCTGTATATCATAGTGACAGGGGTTGTCAGTATACCGCAAAGAAAACAAAGCAACTCATTGAGGAAAATGGATTCAGAAAAAGCATGTCAAGACCAGGAACACCAAGTGATAATCAGCCCATAGAGAGCTTTTGGAAAACGCTCGAAGGTGAGATGGCTGATATCAGCCATCTCACCTTCGAAGAAGCTTCTTTAACAATTGTTAACTACATTGAACTATATTACAACTCGGAAAGATTACATTCCGGCATTAATTATTCTATACCAAATCAGTTTTTCACTCTTCTATCTGTTCACTAATCTTGACAAGTTTC
>JAFQHU010000002.1 GCA_017397845.1 Clostridia bacterium | reverse complement strand
TTTGATTTCAAAAATTTCTGCGATGACACAAGAGGAACGGTTAGCTTGGTATGAAAAGTTTCAATATCCTCGTCCGATAAATTTTCAAAAGAAAATTGACGGAACAGTTTATTCGGTTAACAGTCACTTCAATCAGAAATCCAATGAACCTTTGGTCAGAAAAATTGAAAGAATAATTTTAAAAGAAGAACAGTAAAAAACTAAAATATCACACTTTAAAGTGTTGAAGTTTAAGAAAAGTTATGCTATACTATAGATGTCCTACAATTCAAATCATAACGGCTGTGGAAAGGAGTATAATGCGTAAACAGTCAGAAAAAATTACCGCCCTTTATTGCCGACTGTCAAGAGATGATGAACAGGAAGGCTTATCGGGCAGTATAAAAAATCAACAGGCTATACTTGAAAAGTATGCCAAAGAAAACGGTTTTAAAAATACAAGAGTGTTCATTGATGACGGATGGTCAGGTGTAACTTTCACAAGACCTGCCTTCACAGAAATAATGGAGCTCGGTGAACAAGGAAAAATTTCTACGCTCATAGTCAAAGACCATTCCCGCCTCGGAAGAAACAGACTTGTTGTCGGTCAGTTGCTTGAAGAAGAGTTTGACCGAATGGGTATCAGGTACATTGCCATAATGGATAACATTGATACGGCAAAGGGCATAAGTGACATTGTACCTATGCAAGATTTGTTTAACGAGTGGCACGCAAAGAACACAAGTCAGAAGGTAAGAAATGTTTTCAAGAGTAAAGGAATGTCAGGTGTACCTCTCACAACTAATCCGCCCTTCGGTTATATGAAAAATCCCGAGAATACAAAAGAGTGGATTGTTGACGAGCCTGCTGCTAAAATCGTCAGAAAAATTTTCAATCTCTGTATTGAAGGATTAGGTCCGTCACAGATTGCAAAGAGGTTAAAGGCTGAAGAGATAATGACACCGACAGAGTATTGGAACAGCATTGGTCGTTGTTGTTCTAAACCGCCTGCAAGACAATTTAATTGGAGTCCTGATACTGTTGCCGGTATTCTTTCTAAACAAGAGTACTGTGGTGACACAGTTAACTTTCGTTATATGAGAAAATCTTTTAAGAACAAGAAGCGTATTGAAAGGCCCGAAGATGAGTGGATAATTTTTACAGATACGCACCCTGCAATAATCAGCAGAGAGGATTATGCTTTGGTTCAAGAGTTAAGAGAACACAGGCGAAGACCGAACCGAACAGGAGTGGTCAGTATGTTTTCAGGGATGTTGTTCTGCGAAGATTGTGGCAAAAAACTTTATTACTGTACGACTAATAACAAAAAAGTTCAAGCGTATTTCGTTTGTTCATCATTCCGCAAAGATACAGGTATGTGTTCATCACACTACATCAGAGAAAAGGTTATCAATGAGCTTGTGCTTGAAAGTATGAAAAGAGTTTTGTGGTATGTGCAATGTTACGAGACACAGTTTGCAAAAGAGCAGATGAATATTCTTGACATAAGGCAGCAGAAAGAGTTACTTACCAAACGCAGAGAGCTTGAAAAAGCAATCAGGCGTGTTAGTGAAATTGACAACATAATTCAGAAGCTCTATGAAGATAACATTATCGGCAAAGTATCTGATGAAAGATTTGCAACCTTGTCATTGTCTTTAGAAAGCGAGCAGAAAACTTTAAAGGAATCCATCCCTAAAATGGAAGAGTATATCAGTACCGCATCTGTCAAGAAAGAAAACTTACAACAATTCATTGATAAAGCAAAGCGTGTAACGAGACTTGAAGAATTGACACCTGAAATTGTGCATGAGTTTATTGAAAAGATTGTTGTATCAAAACCTACCTATATTGACGGAGCAAGGCACCAAAGTATTGATATTTATTACAAAGGTGTCGGTATCATCAAATTCTTTTCAGCAGAAGAAATGGAAACTCTTTATCAGAAGCACATTAACAGCAAACGATCAAAAGAAAAAACGGCATAGCATAAGCTACACCGTGAAAAATTAATATTTTTACTACAGAAGCCACCTTGGGGTACCAACTTCCTTATGAAGGGTACCCCGAATAGGTGTCTGTTTTGTTATTCTTCACAGTCTTCTTTTAAATTTTCGAGTGCAACACGGACAGCCTCCACCACGAAAGCGGAGAAGGTACAATTGGTTCCTTTTATGGTGCTTTCCACCTCGTCGATAAGGTCATTGGGAAAGCGTATGCTTTTACTCGTTGTGGGCGGTATTGACGGGATTTTGAATTTTCTCATATAGAATCACCTCGTAATGCAATTATACATACAAATATTTTTACTTTATGCATTACATTTGTCTTGCGATTTGTAATTCAATATGATATAATAACGAAAGGCGAGAGCTAAAATAGTGAAAACGGAGGATTCAATATGAAAAAATTTTTAAACAAAGCCTTAATGGTTTTATTGGTTGTCATTATGGCTTTATCGTCAGTACCCGTAACCAATATTGCTGATATCGATTTCAGCTCACCCTTTGCAATAACTGCGGAAGCGGCAAAAAAGACTATAAAGTTTAAAAAGTCTAAGCCTTCGGTTTATACCGGCGAAAAATACACCTTAAAGCTTTTAGACAAAAAAGGCAAAACAATTTCTGCTAAAAAAATCAAATGGACTACGGCAAACAAAAAGATTGCAACTGTTGATAAAAAAGGCGTTGTCAAGGGTATAAAAGCCGGCAAGGTAAAAATCACCGCTACATACAAAAAGAAAAAGTATGTTGCAACCGTTACTGTTAAGGATTATATAAAATTCAAAAAATCAAAGCCCTCTGTTTATATCGGTGAAAAGTACACCTTAAAGCTTGTAGATAAAAAAGGCAAAACTATTTCAACCGATAAGATTAAATGGGCTTCTGCCGACAAAAAGATAGCTACAGTAAGTAAAAAAGGTGTTGTAACTGCTAAAAAAGAAGGCAAGGTAAAAATTACCGCTACCTATAAAAATGTTAAGTATACTGCAACCGTAACAGTTAAATCCACAGTTACGGTAAACAAAACAAAGCTTACCTTTGCTGATGGTGATACCTCTACAAAAAAAATAAAAGTAACATATAACGGTAATAACAACTTAAGATACGAAATGATAAGCGGTGAAGATTTGGTTTATCGCTACTGGGACGATGATTGGAACGGACGTACCATAGGCTTTAATGTTACACCAAAATCATCCAAGGTAAACGGAACAGCCAAAATCAAAATTTTCGATATCGACCATCCTGCAAGCTGTGTATATATTAATATTCAGGTAGGTGAGCCTGTTGCTTCCGTTAAGGTATATGAAGATTCCACGGTGAAGCTTGTATTTCTCAAGGCAGTAGAAGACAAGAAAGACAAGCAGATTGATGTATACTTTGATGCTACTAATAAAAGCTCGGAGGATATTTCGTACGGCACATGTGACTATATCGCTTTGAACGGATATACATTTAACGGTAACGGAATTATTCCGGGTATCTCTGCAAAAAGTACAAAAACTGTTGTATTCTCTGTTGATAACTATGACAAAACCCCCATAAATCTTAAGGATATTAACTTCATCAGTGCAGGAATGTTTTTCCAAGGTCAGTATATTCTTAACTATCATACGATAGAGTTTTTTAATGTTAAGACAGATAAAAATGCAAAACCTGCCTGTCCCGCAGTAAGCGGAAAGAAATTACTTTATTCCGATGCAAATATAGATATTTATTTCGGCGGTATAAAGAGGGTTGACGGTATAGGTGCAGGCTCCTTTGAGGGTAATCTGATTGTAAAAAATAAAACCAAAGCAACCTTTATCGTCAGAGATAACCCCAACAGTGTTGGCGAATATGGACCGGACTATCTGGTCATTGCAGGTGAGAGATATGAATCCTATGTGAGCATGCTTGGTGATGATTTTCTTACTGAAATGATGGATAAGTTGGAGATTGAAGCAAATATTGCACCCAACAGTATTGCTCATTGTAAGTTTATTGCAGAGGATGACGGCAGAACTGTGGATGCATCTTCAATCAAAACAATTGACGGACAGATTTGTGTTGTTCCTGCCGATGATTATGAGGGACACAGTGCTTACAGAGCAGTATTCGGCACATTTACAACTGCGGATCCGTCTATAAAATAAAAATATTCATTTTTGTGAATTCATGAACAGTTAAATAATAAGGACAGGTTTTCCTCTAGGATAACCTGTCCTTTTGAATATGTTTAAATAGAGAGCCTCTCCTGAAAGGTAATTCCACTGTTAGGAGAAATGTCACGAAGTGACAAAAGAGTACCGGTCTCCCGGAGGGAAAGGCGGCAGCCGTCAGACTGACGGAGAGGTCAAAAACTCTCTTATCTCATCTTCCTCGCCGCTGACTGTTCCCTGCACGATACCGTTTCTTCCTCCGCCTTTGCCCGTAAAAGCCTCATTGAGAGCCTTTGCATAGGGGAGGGGGTCAAGCTTATCGCTGACCATACAGTAGCGGTATTGACCCTTTTCGCCGCAGAAACAGCATACAAATTCCTCAGCTCTTTCCATAAGTGAGAGTGCGTAATCCTGAAGCATTTTTCCTTCAAGAGATGAGTCAAAGATTATGATTCTTTTATCTGCTTTAATTGAAGCAAGCTTAAGTGAAAGAATCTCTTTTTTCAGTCCCACGATTTCATAGTCGAGGGACTCTTTTTCTTTTTTTATTCTTTCCACAGCCTGTGCAGTCTCTTTTTCCTTTGCTGACATCAGTACGCTGACAGAATGGTTTTCGTCCAACTTGTGACGGATATCGGCGAGTGCTCTTTCACCGCAAAGGATGCTGACTCTCGTTCCGCCCTTGTATTTTTCGAAAGAGACCACCTGAATGATGCCTATTTCACCCGTATTTTTGACGTGAGGTGCACAGCATGCACAGATATCCACACCGGGGAACTCAACCAATCTTACCTGACCGTCGATTTCTTTTTTACTGCGGTAGTCGATGAGGGCAAGCTCTTCATCCGAGGGGAAAAACACCTTTACTTCTGAGTTGGCCCACACAGCTTTGTTGACAAGTAATTCTACTTTACACATGTCCTCTTTTGTCAGCACACCGTTAAAATCGAGGGTAACTGTTTCACTTCCGAGATGAAATCCCACATTATCGTAGCCGAAAAGAGAATGAACGATTCCGGAAAAAATATGCTCACCTGAATGCTGCTGCATGTCGGAAAAACGCTTTTTCCAACATATTTCACCTTTTATTTCTTTGCCGATTGTGAAAAACTTAACGTTTTCCTCTGAGTTTTCCACAAAATGATATATTTTACCGTCAATATTTTGTACGTTTTCCACATTGGCACATCCGAGTTTACCGATATCGGAGGTCTGACCTCCTCCTTCGGGAAAGAAGGCAGTGCGGTCGGTTTCAATATATAATTTATCATCCTTGGTGTAAAGGCTGATTACTTTACATGTAAACTCCTTTATATAACTGTCTATGTCAAATAATTTCTCTGTCATTTCTTAAAAACCTCGGTTTTTTATGATAATTTATGGATGAAAAGTCCGCTCAAAAGCTTAGGCTCAAACCATGTGGATTTGGGCGGCATGACTTTTCCTGCATCGGCTATAGCCATAAGGTCAGTCAGTGAAGTCGGATACATTGAAAAAGCAATTACCATATCTTTTTCACATCTTCTTTCCAACTCTTTAAGACCTCTTATCCCGCCGACGAAATCAATTCTTTTGTCTGTCCTTGGATCCTCAATACCGAAAATGGGAGTGATACAGTTGTTTTGCAGAACGGAAACATCCAATCCTTCTACAGGGTCGTTTTTATTGAAGGTACCCTCTTTAGCTGTAACCTTGTACCATTTTTTACCCAAATACATTCCGAAGGTATGCTTTTCTGAGGGCTTGTACTGTCCTTCGCCTTCATAGGCTTCCACAGTGAATTTTTCTGAAAGCTTATCTATGAATTCATCTTCGCTATATCCGTTCAGATCCGTCATAACTCTGTTGTAATCCATAATTTCAAGCTCATCCTCAGGGAAGGCGACGGCGAGGAAGAAGTTGAATTCTTCATTACCCGTGTAGTCGGGATTTGCTTCACGGCGTTTCTGTCCTACCTTTACTGCGGAAGCACAGCGGTGATGGCCGTCTGCGATGTAAAGATAATCGATTTTACCGAATTGCGCACAGATGGTTTCTGTTATTTTTTCGTCATCTATAACCCAAACTGTGTTTGCGATTCCGTCTTCGGTAATGAAATCGTAAACGGGAGCGGTGTTTTCTTTGATTTCATTTACCAATGCACTTATTTTTTCGTTTTTACGGTAGGTAAGAAAAATGGGGCCGGTGTTTGCATCGCAATAATCCACATGGCGGATGCGGTCTGCTTCTTTGTCGGCACGGGTGAACTCGTGCTTTTTTATGATGTTGTTAATATAATCGTCAATGGAAGCACAGCCTACTATTCCTGTCTGACTTCTGCCGTTCATAATTTGGCGGTAAATGTAAAAGCAAGGCTTTTCATCCTCTGCACAGATACCGTCAGCTACCAATGAGTCGAGATTTTCCTTTGCCTTAAGATAAACTCTTTCATCGTAAATGTCTATACCTTCGTCTAAATCAACCTCGGCCTTATCTACATGCAGAAAGGAATAAGGGTTATTTTTTACCGCCTCTCTCGCCTCCGCACTGTTCATAACATCGTAGGGCAAAGCGGCCACCTTATGTGAGTATTCCGCTTTTGGTCTGATTGCTCTGAATGATTTGAAAATTGCCATGATGCTTCTCCTTACAATTTGATATCAATTAATTTTAACTGTTTTATATTTCTTTGTCAAGGCTTGAAAAAGTCAGAATACCGTGGTATACTGTAACGGATAAAATTAAAAGGAGGAGTGGTATTATTATCAGAAAATCACCTTACATTTATCTCGGTGTCTTCGGAGTGAATTTCCTTCTTTTCGTAACCAAGCTTTATGTGGGACTATCCTCAAACAGCATCAGTATTTATTCCGACGGGATGAATAATTTTTTTGATTCGCTTACGGGAATTCTGAGCTTTGTTTTGCTCGTTTCTCTGAGCAAACAGAAAAATCCTGTTGCGCTTTATAAAACAAAAAAGACCGAACAGCTGCTGTCCTTTGTAATTTCCGTTACGGTAGCGTTCAGCGCCTTTTATTTCGCATATAATTCGCTGGAAAGACTTACATATCCCACCCCTGTCAGCTTTACGGTTAAATATCTCGTTATAATTCTTATGACGGCGGCGGTGAAGCTTCTTATGTTCGTTCTTTTGCATCTGTATTCGCAAAAGAAGGCTTCGGCGGTGGTAAGACTTATTTCTCTTGACAGTCTTTTGGACTTTTTTATCACATCTGTTACGGCACTTACTCTTATACTTTCTGTTGACGGAAAGTACGCAATCGATGCTTTCTGCGGTATAGGAATAAGCTGTGTAATTCTTTTTACCGCTGTTAAAAATCTTTTGTCCGCTCTTTCACGTCTTACGGAATCTCCGGGAAAAGATAAAAGGGACAGGCTGGCAGAAATTTTAGCGGATAAAAATATAAAGGATATAAGCTTCAATCTCTCTGAGTCGGAGGATGAGGTATATATAAAAACCGTCGGCATTGAGGATGCAGCCTCTCTTGCCGAAAAAATTGAAGCGGACACGGGTATCAAAGCATACTTTGTTGTCTGCGAAGAATAAAAAACAGAGGAGTAAAAATTATGAAAACAGAAACCAAAGAAAAAAATACCGTTGTAAAGAAAAAGTCAAAAGGTAAAAAGGCTTTAAAGATTCTGTGCATTATTCTTGCTGTTATCGTCGCCGGTGCAGGTGTTTGTGCCGTGCTCAGCTCCACGGGCAATAAGGCGAATATCGAAAAAATCTCTGCCTTTGAACCGGTGGAAAAGGACGACAGACTTGTTCCCGAAAAGGATGAGGACGGTAATTGGACATTTACGACGGACAGAGATTTTAAAGTAATGCAGCTTACAGACGTACATATCGGCGGCGGTTTTATGTCGCTTAAAAAGGACGCTATGGCAATAAATGCCGTTGCTGCCATGATAAAAGCAGAGGAGCCTGATTTGGTTATCGTGACGGGTGACGTTTCTTATCCCGTTCCCTTCCAGGCAGGTACCTTCAATAATCTTTCTTCTGCTGAGGTTTTTGCTGCTCTCATGGAGCAGATGGGTGTTTATTGGACATTAGGCTTCGGTAATCATGATACAGAGGCTTACTCCTATTATTCCAGAGAGGATATTTCAAATTTCTACGGTGCTGATGCACGGGATAATACATACTGTCTTTTTGAGTCGGGTCCTGAGGATGTGGACGGCTACGGTAACCAGATAATCAATGTAAAAAACAGTGACGGTATCGTTACACAGTCACTTTTCGTTTTCGACAGCCATTCTTATGTTGACGGTGATGTTTTGGGTATTATGTGGAAATACGACAATATTCACGAAAATCAGGTTCAGTGGTACGAAGAATCATTAAATAAAATCAATGCAAAGAATGCAGAAATTGCGAAAGAGAAAAATCTCCGAATTCCCGAAACAGTCAAATCAGCCGCCTTTTTCCATATTCCTCTCACAGAACAGAAGGATGCATGGTATGAATATGCGGACAACGGATTCTCAGATACCGAAAATGTAAAATATCATTACGGTATCGCAGGTGAAGGTAAAAAGGTAGTTTACAGCGGTATCGGTGAAGACGGTCTTTTTGAAAAGATGCTTGAGCTTGGCTCAACACAGGCTGTTTTCTGCGGCCACGACCATTATAATAATTTCTCTTTGGAGTATAAGGGTATCAGACTAACCTACGGTATGAGCGTGGATTATCTTGCATATCCCGGTATTTATAAGGAAGGCTCACAGAGAGGCTGTACCGTTATTACCTTCTCTCCCGACGGATCCTTTGACTGTAAAGCTGAAAGCTATTATCAGGAAAAATATTCGAGCGTTTACGACAAAGAAGAGGTTGTAATGCAGGAATTAACCACTGTCGAAATCGCTGATGAATACAAATAAAATATTGAACAAAAGGTATGAACTTGCTGTAATAGGCAACATATTCGGTTCGAGGTGATAATATGAAAAAGACCGTAAAAATAATTGCCGGTATTTCTGCTGCGGTTATTCTGAGTACGTCTGTGACGGCAGGCTGTATGTATTTTGCGGCAAAAAAAAGCATTGTAAAGCTCCCCTTGAATTTTACCGTAACGGCTCACACAGGCTGTGACGGTACAGCAGATAACTCTATTGAGTCTATCGTTGCGGCAAATAACACAGGAGCGGAGATTGCCGAATTTGACCTTCGTTTTGATTCCTCAGGCATGGGTATTCTTGCTCACGATGAGGGAAAAGAAAATCCTGTTACTTTAGAGGAAGCTTTCAGTACCGTTGCATTTTTTCCGGATTTAAAAGTAAATGTGGACTGTAAAACCACCGATAATCTCAAAGAGGTTTATCGCCTTAGTGAAAAATACGGATTAACTGACAGGATTTTTTATACTGGGATCGAAGAAAAAGATGTGGAAGCTGTGAAAGCGCAGACACCGCAGATTCCTTATTATCTTAATTACGATGTTGACGCATCAAAGAAAAACGACAGCGAATATATTAATTCTCTCATTTCTCTTGTTAAAGAAAAAGGGGCTGTGGGTCTTAATGTAAAGTTTACCGGATGCAGTAAAAAAATGACTGAAATGTTCCGTGAAGAAGGCTTGGGTGTTTCCGTATGGACAGCAAAGGAGCTTTTTACCATGCTTAAATGCATTTCCTTTGCTCCGGATAATATCACCACTAAGCAACCGGAAATGCTTATTAAATTAATTAAACATTTAAGCAAATAAATTCAAGGAGAGTAAACACATGGAAAAAATCAAAATGGGTAAAATCGTCGAAATGGACGGCGACGAAATGACCAGAATTATCTGGCAGATGATAAAGGATGAGCTTCTCACGCCTTATGTCGAGCTTAATACAGAGTATTATGATTTGGGTCTTCCCTACCGTGATGAAACAAACGATGAGGTAAGCGTAAAAGCGGGTGAAGCCATTAAAAAGTACCGTGTAGGTGTTAAATGTGCCACCATCACTCCCAACGCTCAGAGAGTAGAGGAGTACAATCTCAAAGAGATGTGGAAAAGTCCCAACGCCACCATCCGTGCAATTTTGGACGGAACAGTTTTCAGAACTCCCATTCTTCTCAGCGGTGTAAAGCCTGCCGTAAGAACTTGGGAAAAGCCCATTACAATTGCCCGTCATGCTTACGGTGATATTTACAAAGCGTCAGAATTCCGTATAGAGGGTCCCGGTAAAGCGGAGCTCGTTTTCACTTCTGAGGACGGCAAAACCGAAAAAGCCACAGTTTATGATTTTGAATGCGGCGGTGTTTTGCAGGGAATGTATAATAAGGACACATCGATTCGCTCCTTTGCACACTCCTGTTTTAAGTTTGCCCTCGACACAAAGCAGGATCTTTGGTTCTCTACCAAGGATACCATCAGTAAAAAATATGACCAGACCTTCAAACTTATCTTCCAGGAAATTTATGACAATGAATATAAGGAAGCATTTGAAAAGGCAGGAATAGAGTATTTTTATACCCTTATTGATGATGCAGTGGCAAGAGTTATACGCAGCAAGGGCGGTTATATATGGGCATGTAAAAATTATGACGGCGATGTAATGAGCGATATGGTTTCCACAGCCTTCGGTTCTCTTGCTATGATGACCAGCGTACTTGTTTCACCCGACGGAAATTTTGAATATGAAGCTGCTCACGGTACCGTAACCAGACATTATTACCGTCATCTTAAAGGCGAAGAAACCTCTACAAATCCTGTTGCAACCATTTTTGCCTGGACAGGTGCTCTCAGAAAAAGAGGTGAGCTTGACGGCAATTCTGAGCTTATGGCTTTTGCCGACAAGCTTGAAAAGGCTACTCTCGGTACCATCGAGGACGGCAAAATGACCAAAGACCTTGTTGCCTTATGGCAGGGTGAAAAAGCTGAAGAGCTTACCACGGCACAGTTCATCGGAGCAGTAAAAGAAAAACTTGCAGAAATGATGTAATTGAGATGGAAAATATGAATAACAATTCAGAAAAAACAGACGGTGGCTTTACCTTGCCTGCCGCGGAAAGTGAAAAAGTGCATGATGTACATTCTTTTTCGCAGGGAAAGTATCCTCAGCCACCCGAATGGACACAAAATATAGTTGTTTCCCAAACACCGTGGCCCGCTCCGGGTGAGGAAGGCAATGTTTCTGTTCAGCTGAATAAATCCGAAAAACAGACACATCAGGCTACCGATGAGGATAATGGGGAAACCCCAAAAAAAGAATGGCCCATGTGGTTACAGATAGGTACGGTCGTTTTTATTGCGATTGTAGTTGTTCTGATGGCTGTTGATATTGTCAAAAAAATCAAACGGGATTATGAACCGTCAGATATTACACAGAATATAATTGCTGATGTTTCGGGGAATGTAACGGAATTTCCGACAACCGTATTACCTGTTTATCCTGATGTCGGAAGCACTGCCTCTGCTGAATCGGAAAAGGAAACAACATCATTCGCCGAAGAAAACAGCACCTCACAGAAGGAACAGAAACCATCGGCTCATTCAGCGATAAATGAAAAAAACAGCGCTGAAGCTAAGAAAAAAGTGGTTGAATACTTTAATGAGAGCAGTAACCGCGTAAAAACCGAAGCAAAAAAGGTAGTAAAAAATTTCGAAAACCGTATTCATAACGAGGATAAACTTAAGCTTCCCTCTGCTATCAAGGGTGTCGCTAAAAGTGTCCTTGAAAGCAAAATCACCAATATAACTGAGCCTGTGGAATATCCCGATTCCGAAGCGATTGTCGCCAGATATCCCGCACCGGGTCAGGAATGGTCAAGCACACTTACGGCTGACGATGTTGAAGAAGCTGTTTGTGTGGAAAAGGGAGATAAATATGAAATAACACTGACACTTAAGGATTGTGTGGATCCTGAGCCGGGAAAAGGTACATCAAAGGCTATGGACTGTCTGGATGTCCCCACCGTAAGGAATACTGCACCGCCTTTTGTGACGATGTTTTCCGCCGAATATTATGACTGTGTTATCCGCTGTCATGTGGAGAAGGCTACAGGCAGAGTTGTATGGTCGAACTATACTTCCCCTGTGGTGATAAAGGTTGGTCTCGATGCGGGTTTTGTAAAATTTGACGCAGAAATAGGACTCACCTTCGAAAAGGACTATACAGTAACATATTAATTAAAAAGCCTGTCCGTTATCCGGGCAGGCTTAAATTAAAGTATCGGCTGAGAAAGGAGGAAAAAAGAATATGAAAAGAGTGGCTTTATGTGTACTGAACTCCAAATATATTCATTCATCTCTCGCACCCTGGTGCCTTTATACGGCCGCAAAGGAAAGCTGCGGTAACGGATATTCTTTTTCCGTTGTCGAGGGTACAATCAACGAAAATCCCGACATTGTTTTTGAAAGGATTATGGCTGAAAAGCCGTCGTTTGTTACCTTTACCTGTTATATATGGAACATAAAGCAAACACTTTCTCTGTGCCGGAAAATAAAAGAAACCGACGAAAGCATAACCGTAATTTTGGGAGGCCCGGAGGTAGCGTACAATCAAGCGTCCGTGCTCAAAGAAAACGCCTTTATTGATTATATTTTTTCCGGTGAAGGTGAAGCGATACTGCCTGAGTTTTTGAACGGAAAAAGTGAAACAACAGAGGGTGTATCCTACATAAAAGGCGGAAAGGTGCACGTTTCTTACAGAAAGGAAAACGAAAAAGCCGATTATCCCTCTCCGTACTGCGGTGAGTATTTTGATTCGCTTAAGGGAAGGATAGCATATATTGAAAGCAGCCGTGGTTGCCCCTTTTCCTGCGCCTTCTGTCTTTCCGGCAGATGCGGCAAGGTAAGGTTTTTTCCGGTGGAAAGGGTGAAAAAAGAGATCCTTTCTTTGGCTTCCTGCGGAGCTAAAACCGTGAAATTCGTCGATCGTACCTTTAATTGTAATCTTGAAAGAGCGAGTGAATTTTTATCTTTTATAAAAGAGAATTACGGCAAAAGAATTCCCGATGATGTATGCTTCCATTTTGAGATTGCCGCACACATAGCTGACGAAAAATTTCTTTCTCTTGTTGCATCTATGCCGTCGGGCAGTGTACAGTTTGAGGCGGGCATACAAAGCTTTAACCCCGAAACGCTTAAAGCTATAGGCAGAAACGATAATACAGAAAAAATTTGCGAAAACATTAAAAAACTTGTTTCTTTCGGAAATTGCCATATACATGTTGATCTTATTGCGGGACTTCCGCAGGAGGATTTTTCTTCCTTTGTCGATGGCTTTAACCGTGCATACTCTCTCGGTGCCGATATGCTTCAGCTTGGATTTCTTAAAATCTTACACGGCTCACCTATGGGAGAAGAAAGGGAAAAATACCCCTGCGTTTACAGTGCGGAGCCTCCTTATGAGGTTATATCCACACCGTGGATAAGCGAAAAGGAATTGGATATTCTTCGTAAGACAGAAAATGAGCTTGAACGGCTTTCAAACAGCGGAAGATTCAAACGCACTCTTGACTATGTATTTGATAGAGCGGAGATTACGCCCTTTGAGCTTTTTTATTCTCTTGCCCTTTTTCTTGAAGGAAAAGGTGAAAAGGGGAGTATACCTCTCGATAAATACACCTGTCTCCTTTATGATTTCCTCTCTTCTCTTGACGGCGTCGAGGAAAAAAAGCTCCGTGATATTATGCTTTACGACCGGATAGAGACCAATAATTCGGGAGTGATTCCTGCACGGCTTAAGGTTATCGACCCTGAATTGAAAAATGCTTCAGAGAGGGTGAACGCTCTTTATCCGCTCGAAAAGGGCATAAACCGCACAGTGGCAATTCTTTACACAGAGGGAAAAATAATATGGTGCGACTATAAAGAAAAGGACAGAGTTTCGGGAAGGTACAGGGTGGAAAGTATACCTTTGAATATCATAGAACCATAATTTTTTATAAATGCTTATAAAAAAATGATGATGTAAAGCACGCTTTTACATCATCATTTTTTCGGATTAATTTATTTATTTTTCTCGATAAAACTAATTACGTCTTTGACAGTTTTAAATTTTTTTACTGCCGAATTTGGTATCTCGATGTCAAATTCATCCTCAAGACCGCAGATAAGTTGGATAATTCCTAACGACGATAAACCGGGAAGCTTATTTAACTTGGTTTTTGGTGTTAATTCAATGTTTTGGTTCCCCGTAACTTCTGAGAAAACCTTTTCGATACGCTCTATCATGATTTGTTCATCCTTTCTTATTTTCCATTTCTTCAGTTAACTTTTTGAAGCTTACCTTTCCCATAGCGGTTTTCGGCATTTCTTCCCTGAAAACAATTTCTTGGGGTATGGCATAGTCGGCTACATTTTTTTCGCAAACCTCAAGAATTTCTTTGCGAAGCAAATCAAAATCTATATCCATACTTGTCGGCTGAACGACAGCAACAATTTTTGGAATACCGGCTTTGCCTGTTACACCTATAACGCAGGAGGTATTGACATTTTCACATGTGTTAATTATGTTTTCGATCTGTGTGGGATACACATTATAGCCGGCAACAATAATCATTCTTGAATACCTTTGACGGAAATAAATGTATCCATCTTCGTCCATACAGCCGATATCGCCGGTGTGCAGCCAATTTTTCCCGTCTGCGTGCTTTTGAAGAGCGCGGGCGGTTTCTTTATCGTTTTTATAATACCCTTTCATTTGAGTCGGACTTAAAACGCATATTTCTCCGTCTTCCCATGCAGGTAATGCTTCATGGGTACCGATTTTCACTATTTTAATTTCGTTGTCAGGGAAAGGTATACCGGTACTGTCTTCTTTCGGAGCAAAGAAGGGGTTGATTGCAACGCCCGATACGCTTTCTGTCTGTCCGTATGCTTCCAAGATTCTGGCTTTTGAATTGCCTTTTTCCAGATATTTATTCATACGGTTAATGAGCTTTTTATCGCACTTATCACCGGAAATGGCAACCATATCTATAAATGAAAGGTCTGATTTTTCAATTTCTTCACTTCTGCACAATGTTTCAAACAAGGCGGGAACAGCATATATGTGATTGATTTTTTTCTTAAAAATCAACCTTGTACAAGCCTTGTAATCAAATTTTGGTACAAGGCAAAGATGACCACCCTCAGCAAGTGTCATATGCATGCATATGGCAAGCCCGAAGCCGTGAAATGCAGGCATAAGACCGAGCACTTTTTTTCCAACGCGTTCTTTTACATCAAAAGGCTTAATTTCCGAAGATTGAACTGCAATAGCATTAAAGGCCTTGTTTTGAAGCATAACACCCTTTGGAATACCGGTTGTGCCGCCGCTGTAAAGGATGACAGCAATGTCTTCACCTTTACCTTCATCGGGGGCAAGGTCTGCTTTTCTTGCTTTCCCTTTTCTGAGAAAATCATTCCAATAAATGATTTCATGGTTTGGGTTAAAGTTTAATTTTAATCTGTTTTTCATTAAATAAAACGATTTTGAATAAAAGGGAAGAGCATCTGCAATTCTTGCAATAATCATAAGAGGCTTGTGGGGTATTTCCCATTCTATTTCTGCAATTTTTTTGTACAATAAATCAAAGGTGAGTATAGCTACACTTTCAACACTTTCTGCGAACTGTTTGATTTCATTAACAGAAAGTAAAGGGTGAATCATATTGGCTATTGCACCGATCCGATTAATAGCGTAAACCATGTTAAGAGCTTGCGGTGTATTGGGGGCAACTACAGATACATAGTCACCTTTTTTTACTCCGCTTGCCAAAAGAGACTGAGCTATCAACTCTATCTGTGAAATCATTTCTGAATATGTAGTCTTTTTATTTTGAAATTCTAAAGCCACGTATTCAGGATATTTTTCGGCTGTTTTCTGTACACATGTGAACATAGAATAGTCAGGATATTCCGTGATGAAATTGTCTTTTCCGTGATGTTTACTCCAAATATTAGGAGTTCTTTTCATTATTTTCACCTCAAAAACTAAAAATTATTGTCTATTATACCTTGAAAAAAAATTTTTTTCAACCCTTTATTTTAATGAAACAGTAAATGCCTCTAAAAAATGAAACAGTAATTGCCTCTATCGTTTTCTTGACATTAATGCCGTTATTGAGTTATAATATATTATGGATAAACTGTAATGTATATATGCGTTTTAAGGTCAAAAAAACTATAGGAGCGATTCAAAGATGGAATTTAAACCCACATCTTCACAATTGATTTTCTACACTAAAAGCTCTGTTCTTGATAGCAGCATATGGAACCAGAGCCTTATTCAGGTGTTTCCTAAAATATATACATACGACCAATTGAACGATGCATACAACAAACTCAGGAGAGATCACGAGGGACTTCGTGTTAAGTTTAAAGAAAAACCTGTCGGTCTTGTGTCTTACGTAGAAGATTATAAGCATATGAAATTCCCCTTTATCAAGGTCGGTTCCGATGAAGAATTGCTTGAGGAAGCAAGAAAATTTGTGAATTTGCCTATGGATTTTTATGGTATATTGGTTAATCCCGTAATTTTTCATACTCCGACAAAATCCGGCATTATTATTTATGCACATCACATTATAGTTGATGGATACAGTTCCTATATTTTAGCTGAAGATATTAATAGATATCTTAAAAATCCTGAGTACCGTGCAGTAACACAACCGTATGCAGAATATATCTATAACGAGGAAAAACACAGGGCGGGAAAAAGATATTTTCGTGATTATGAATTTTGGAAAAATGAGTTCGATCCGCATACGAAATATTCGCTTTTTTCATATGCTAATAATACATTCGATTATGATTCATCTGAAGTAAATTTGCGTGTCGAAACAGCGTTTCTAAAAAAAATTAAAAACTTTTGCGAGAAATCAGATGTGTCAGTTCAGAGCTTTTTTAATTCGGTTTATGCTGTTTATTTTTATAAAGCTACAGGATTAAATCATTTTACATTGGGAGTACCGGTTCTTAACAGAACACTTTCTTCTGAATTGAATACCATAGGCCTCTACATGCACATTGTTCCGCTGGTTGTGAAGTGCAGTGAGGGAATATCTTTTTTTGAACTGATACAATCTATTGAAAATTCTCAGCTGAATATTTTCAGACACCAAAAAATTACACAAATTGAAATAAAAAAAGCTTTGGAAGAAAAAGGTATTGCTGTATCAAGACTTTTCGATGTTGTTGCAGATTATCAGGAATTTGATTTAAATAATTCTTATGAACTTAAGATACCTTACAGCAATTCCCTTTCTTTTCCTCTTGAAATCCATATGCAGTCTTTTGGCAAAGAAAATCATAATCTGAAAATACGTTACAGAACATGTATGTTTACTGAACAAGAGATTGAGACTATGATAAATTCCATAATTGCCATAGTTGAAGATGCTATAGAACATCCCCATAAAAAAATCATAGACCTTGAAATGCTGTCTGCAGAAGAAAAGCAAAGGGTGCTTTGCGATTTCAATGATACGGCAGTGCCTTATCCGAAAGACCAATGCATCCACGAGCTGTTTGAGACACAGGCAGAAAAAACACCTGACAAGGTGGCAGTGGTTGCAGCAGATAAAAGCCTTAGCTACAGAGAGCTTAATGAACAAGCCAACAGAATAGCTCATTCTCTCATAGAAAAGGGAATAGGCAGAGGGGATATAGTAGGCCTTATGCTGCCGAGAAAGAGTTATCTTTTGTCGGCTTTGTTCGGTATACTCAAAACAGGCGCGGCATATCTGCCCATAGACCCTGACCATCCTGAGGACAGAATAAAATATATGCTATCTGACAGCGGAGCAAAGCTGTGTATAACAAAAGATAACGTAGATGAGCTTCTCAGTAATACAAAAACAGTAAATCCCGTAAATACATCGGAAAGCGAAGATATCTGCTACTGCATATATACATCGGGCTCCACAGGAAAGCCAAAGGGAACATTGATTACACACAGAAATGTGTCAAACTATGTGTCCGCTAATGAAAGAAATGTATTTTACGGAATAACAGGTAAGGACAGTAATAGTATACTTTCCGTAACAACAGTGGGCTTTGATATATTTGTAACAGAGTCAATACTGCCTCTTGTAAACGGAATGGAAATTATCCTTGCCGATGAAGAGCAGTCAAAGATACAGAGTAAGCTTTCAGAGCTGATTATTGAACATCCGGTCGATGTGTTGCAGACCACACCGACCAAAATGAAAGCCTTCATAACCGATAAAGCATCTCTTGATTATCTGAAATCATTTAAGGTAATTATCCTCGGCGGTGAAGCCCTTGACAGCACATTGGTAAAAGAGCTTAAAGGGTATACAGATGCAAAAATATATAATATCTACGGACCTACGGAAACGACCGTATGGTCAGCATACGCAGAAGCGGAAGCAGAAATAACCATCGGTAAGCCCATAGCGAACACACAGATATATATAGTGGATAAATATCTTAATCCCGTACCCATAGGAGTAATGGGAGAACTTTGCATAGCCGGAGCTTCTGTATCTGCAGGATATCTTAATAACCCTGAGCTGACAGCAGAAAAATTTCCGGACAACCCCTTCGGTGAAGGAAAGCTTTACAGAACAGGAGATAATGCATATTGGCGTGAAGACGGAAATATAGTCTATGTGGGCAGAAGCGACTTCCAGGTAAAGATAAGAGGACTGAGAATAGAGCTGGGAGAAATAGAAAGTGCCCTTCAGTCCGTGGAGGGAATAGACAGAGCGGCAGTCGTTGTAAGAAAGGATAAGGAAGACAGACAGCTTATCTGCGCCTTCTGTACGGGAAAAGAAAAAGGTGCCAAAGAGCTCAGAGAGGAGCTCGGCGTCAGCTTGCCCAAATATATGATACCCCATATATTTACCCATCTTGATGAAATGCCGATGACGACGAGCGGAAAGATAAACAGGAATGGCCTGCCTGAAATTGACCTTGAAAGCATCAGCACGGAAACAGAATACGAAGCTCCCGAAACAGAAAAAGAGATACTGCTGACAGAATGTATATCAAAGGTACTGAACAGAGAAAGAGTAAGCGTAGCGGATAATTTCTTTGATATCGGAGGAGACAGCTTAAAGGCAATAGAGCTGACGGCAAGGTTGGAGGAAAAGGAATATACGGTATCCGTAAGAACGATATTCTCCTGTAAGGATATACGTGAGCTGGCAGAAAAGCTGGAAGTGAAAGAGAAGGAAGACGAGAAAAAAGAATACGGTAACGTCATTCCGGCCACAGCGGCTCAGCTGAGAGTATATACGGCACAGATGATGAAGCCTGATTCAATGATGTATAATGTGACCTTTGCCTTCAGAACGGAAAACCCGGATAAGAAACAGCTGGAAAAAGCCGTAAACGGACTGATTGAAAGACACGAAAGCCTCAGAACCCGTTTTGAGAACATAAACGGAGAGATAATGCAGATTATTGAAGAAAAGGCAGAGATAACCGTAGAGGATATATCCGATATCAACAGCTTTGCAAAGCCCTTTGAGCTGAACAGAGCACCGCTGATACGTGTGGGATGTACAGAGAATGAGGTAGTAATATCGCTTCATCATATTACTGTTGACGGAGAAAGCATGCCTGTATTTTTCAAAGAGCTGAATGATCTGTATATGGGCAGGAAATTATCAGACACGGTACAGTACGGAGAGTTCGCCGTAACGCAGGGATATACCGAAGAAAACGAGAAATATTGGCTGAGAGAGTTTGCGGAAAAGGTACCCGAACTCAATCTGCCGACAGATTATCCGCGGGGAGTAATGCAAAGCTTCAGAGGAAATAACCTGTATGAGCTGATAGATATACATCTGCACAGGAGAATAGAAGAAAAGAGTAAGGAAAGAGGAATAACGCCATATGTATATTACATGGCGTGCTTCAGCATACTTCTTTCGAAGCTGACGGGTAATGAGGATATAGCGGTGGGAACTCCCATAAGCGGAAGACAGAGCAGATATCTTGATACTGTGGGAATGTTCGTAAACACGATAGCTTTAAGGAGTACCCCAAAAGGCGAAAAAACGGTTGCGGAGCTTCTCGGAGAAATCAGAGACAGCTCGATAGAGGCGATAGACAATCAGAGTTATCCCTTCGGCGAGCTGGTCAAAAAGCTCGGCATCAATACAGCCGGCAGAAATCCGCTGTTTGATGTAATGTTGGCATATCAGAGCTATGAGATGACGGATATCACCTTTGCAGACAAAAAGGCGGAGGTTATACCGCTGACAACAGATGCATCAAAATGTGATTTAACCTTTAATATATTACCGAGAAAAGAGGATGTAGTGCTTGCTGTGGAATACTGCAGCGATTTGTACAGTGAGGCTACGGTCAGACGCTTTATTGAAGCGTACAGCCTGATACTCACGAGAGCACTCGACGAAGAAACGCTTATCAGAGATATTTCAGCTTTAAACGACAAAGATAAAAATTCGATTCTTCATGATTTCAATGATACGGCACATGTATATGACATACCTGAAAAATCAACCCTTTATTCGTTATTTGATACGGCAAGTGAAAATAACAAAGGGAAGGTATGTATTAAAGCAAATGACAAAGAAATCACATTTGAAAGATTTAAGGCATATGCAGAAAGAATAGACAGCAGAGTAAGAGCGATTACAAACGAAGAAAAGTCCGTAATAGCAGTAATAGCGGAGCGTTCGTTTGAAATGTACGGTGCAATTTACGGTATTATCCGCGGCGGTAATGCATATTTGCCGATAGCTCCCGATTACCCGCAGGACAGAATAGATTATATTCTGCGAAGTTCCGGAGCGGCGGCAGTAGTAGCACAGAGCAATTTCTGTCATCTATCAGGTGATATACCGTGTATTGATGCTACGGAAGCTTTTGATTCGGCGGAAAAACCGAAAAAAACACTCTGTCTCGCCAAAGAGGATGATACTGCATATGTAATTTATACATCAGGCAGCACAGGTAATCCTAAGGGCGCAAAGATAAGCCATAAATCTGCAGTTAACAGAATACTGTGGATGCATGATTTTTATCCGTTGGAAGAAAATGATGTTATACTTCAAAAGACACCGTATACATTTGACGTTTCGGTGTGGGAGATTTTTTGGTGGGGTATTACAGGCGGAACACTTTGTGTATCAAAGCCCGACGAACATTTCCTTCCTGCGAAAATACTTGAGGAAACCGCAAAAAACAAAGTTACGCATTTACATTTTGTTCCGTCAGTATTCGATATGTTTTTGACATATCTTGAAAATAACAAAGAAGAGCAAAGCAAATTCAGCACTGTCAAGTATGTATTTTTGTCGGGTGAAGTATTGACTGCAAAGCATGTCAATAGGTTTTATCGTATTTATGATTACAGTAAAGTTCAACTGCATAATCTTTACGGACCTACAGAGTGTGCAGTTGATGTAAGCTGTTATGCCTGCTTACCGACAGAAACAGACCCTGTTCCCATCGGCAAGCCGATATATAACACGAAGCTGTATATAACGGATAAATATATGAATCCTGTACCTGTCGGAGTAACAGGCGAGCTTTGTATAGGCGGTATGAATGTAGGTCAGGGATATCTTAATAATCCTGAGCTGACAGCAGAAAAATTCCCGGACAACCCCTTCGGTGAAGGAAAGCTTTACAGAACAGGTGACAACGCATATTGGCGCGAGGACGGAAGCATTATTTTCTGCGGAAGACGTGACAGTCAGATAAAGCTGAACGGTCAGAGGATAGAGCTTGGTGAAATCGAAAACACTGTCCGTAATGTGGACGGTGTGGTTCAGTGTGCCGTAATTGTCAGAGAGCAGGAGAAGCAACAGTTCATTTGTGCCTTCTATACCGGAAAAGATTTTAGTGCTAAAGAGTTACGGTCGGTTGTTTCTGATAAATTGCCTCAATATATGGTACCGCATATATTTATCCATCTTGATGAAATGCCGATGACGACGAGCGGAAAGATAAACAGAAATGCTTTGCCCGAAACAGAACTGATAAACATATCTTCGGAGACAGAGTTTCTTGCTCCGTATTCCTGTGAAGAAAAGGCGTTGGCGGAGACTGTATGCTCTGTACTTAAAATAAACAAAGCGAATATGCTTGATAATTTTTTCAATATGGGTGGCGACTCTATCAAAGCCATCTATATCGCTTCGGATTTGGAAGCAAAGGGATATGAGCTTCGTGTAGCAGATATTATGCAGAGCGATACACTTTCGGATATTGCAAAGGTTATGAAGCCTTTATCTGACAGAACAGTGTATGAGCAAAGAGAGGTAAACGGATTTATACCGTTTACTCCGATTATGGATGCATATATAAAAGAAAACGGCACTGTTTCAAAAGACTTTGTTCACACCTGCGTTATTTCTGCCGACTGCGATGAGGTTGCGGCACAAAAAGCGCTCGATGCACTTGTTTCTCATCACGATATACTGAGGGGTACCTTCTGTGACGGAGGCATTGAAATTCATCCGTCAGAGGAAAGAAGGGTATATTCGTTCAGGTCAGTCCGTATGGATGATGAGAATGAAGCAAAAGAGTATCTGAAGGATGTAAAGCTCAGTGAAGATAAGCTCGTGAGTGCCGTGTTCTGCATTACTGCCAAAGCAAATCTTATCAGTATAACAATTCATCATTTTTTAGTTGATTTGGTATCATGGGAGATTCTCATAAAAGATTTTCAGACAGCGGTTGAACAGTTGAAAAATAAAGAAGAAATATCTTTACCGCCCAAAACTGCACCCTTTATTCTGTGGAATGAGGAGCTTCATAAGTATTCTGACAAAATATCGGAAGAAAGCAGTGAGTATTGGAAAAGGGTCAACGAAAAGCTTGGAAATGTAAAATCTCTTTGTTCCGATGCGGGAACGGTATGCGAAGCAGAAGCATACAGCTACGTATTTGATAAAGATGTTTCTGATAAGATTATCAATGAAATTGACAGGATATACGGTGTCAGAGCAAACGAAGTGCTTCTGACAGCATTGGGACTTGCTGCCTGTAATTTTGCGCAGGGTTCTGTCGGTATAGTTGTCGAAAGTCACGGACGAACAGACTTTGATAAAGCGGTGGCAGTTGAACGAACCGTCGGATGGTTTACATCGTGTTATCCGGTAGTATTTGACGGTGAAAAAGATATAGTCCGTGCGTTAATCAGAACTAAAGTGGATTTGAGAAAAGTACCCGAAAACGGTATTGATTATCTGCTTTTGTCACAGGGATTGCCCGAAAATGCCGGTATTATATTTAATTTCTACAGAAACAGTATTACGAATGAAAGAAACGGAAATAAATTAATTGCTTTTGATGGCGGGTCTTCCGCATTTTCAAAAAAAATCGATGTTAACTGTATTATTAACGATGGCATCATAACGGTAAATATTTCCGTACCTGAGTGTATACATAAAAAGTATATTTGTGAAGATATAGGAACTGAATTTGTGAAGCAAATCGTAAAAATTGCGGATTTGTGCGCAGTTGACGATAATGTTGAGCAAAACTTGTCTGATTTTTCTGATGAAGAACTTACTGAACAGGAATTGGACGAATTGAAAGAATTATTTGATTGGACAGATGATGATGAACAGTAATATTAAGGATATATATGGCTTAACACCTTCTCAGGAAGGTATATATACTCAATATTTCCAAAACACAGATACAAAAACATATCAGCTTAAAAGTTTGTATGAGATAAGCAAAAAGGTTGATTTGTCTGTGTTTGAACAGAGTGTAGAATTGCTCTCTTTTCGTCATCGTACACTTAAAACAGCTTTTACGGTTTTAAAATCCACAGGGGCAATCAAGCAGGTTATTCTCGAAAACAGAAAACCGTGTTTTGAAACAATTCGCAAAGAAGAGCCTTTTTCACCTTTACTTCTGGATAATATATTAAGAGAAAATATCAAAAACTTTCTTGATTTGCAAAGTGATTCGCTTTTCAGAGTTTCTGTTATCGATTTTACGGATAAGCGTTTCATGTGTGTTCATTCACATCACATTATTCTGGACGGATGGTGTTTCCCTGTAATAATTAACGATTTACAGAAATATTATGAAGAGCTTTCAGCGGGAGTAAGTAAGGAAATAATCTCTGATGAAATACAAAAAGAAGTTTCAAAGGAAACCTCATATTCTCAATATGTGAATTGGATCAGAAAGCAGGATAAAACGGAAGCCTCGGAATATTGGCATGGGCTGCTCGCAGAATGTATGCCTGCACATATTTTCGGAAAAGAAAATAAATTGGGTTTGAAAAATGACGATGTTGTTACAATAAACAGCTCCTTAGGTGAAGAATTAACCAATTGTATTGATCGGCTCGCAAAAGAAAACCGTGTTTCACATAACACTGTTTTTGAATGTGCCTTCGGTATTGCCATACAGAAATATTCCGGCAGTGATGATGTAGTTTTTGATAAGATAATTTCGGGCAGAAATATCCCGCTTAAAAATATCGGCAGTACAGTGGGAACGTTTATAAATACTGTTCCGGTCAGAATAAGAAACAGTGAAAATACAGCTCTGTCAGACATGCTCAAAGAGATACAGCTGCAAACTGTCAATGCAAATAAGTACGGTGTTTTACCTCTTACGGAGGTTTATAAATCAAGCGGTATTGACAGCAGAGAAATCGATGCTTTATTTGTATTTGAAAACTATTTCATCGGTGATGCTTCAGATATAGAAAAGGGTCCTCTTTCGCCCGGATTGATTTCATTTGAAGAACAGACGGAATTTAACCTTACAGTTGCAATTATGATGGATGACAGCGGATATAAAGTCAGAATATCATACGTTAACGGAATGTATACAGAAAGGGAGATTTCTGATTTTATTAACGGCTATATCCGTATACTCAGCTCTTTGGCTGACAGTAGCTTTATAAAAGATATTTCTGTAACGGACACAAAGCTTATCGAAAAAATAAATACCACATCACATACATACGCCATACCCGAAACTTCTACACTTTACAGCCTGTTTGAAAATACAGCAGAGAAAAATAAGGATAAGGTATGTATCAAAACGGCAGAGAGAAATCTGACCTTCGGTGAGCTGCTTGGTATTTCAAAGGCTGTGGACACCGGAATACGTGAAATAACTAAGGGTAAAAAGTCGGTAATAGCTGTAATAGCGGAGCGGTCTGCAGAAATGTATGCAGCTGTTTACGGTATAATCCGAGGCGGTAATGCATATCTGCCCATAGATCCCGATTATCCTCAGGACAGAATAGATTACATTCTGAAAAACAGCGGAGCCGCAGCTGTTGCCGCACAAGGTAAATATACCGGCAAGGTGAAAAACATTTCATGCATCAATATGACAGAGCTGATGAGCGGTTACAAAGAAAACGGGGCGTTGCCATGCAGTGCTGAGCCGGATGATACAGCCTATGTCATTTATACCTCAGGCTCAACAGGAACCCCAAAGGGTGCAAAAGTAAGCCATAAATCTGCAGTTAACAGAATATTATGGATGCACGACAAATATCCCCTTGGTGCAGAAGATGTAATATTACAGAAAACACCTTATACCTTTGACGTATCGGTTTGGGAGATTTTTTGGTGGGGTATGTGCGGCGGTTGTCTTGCTGCTTCAAAGCCGGGTGAGCATTTCCTGCCCGGAAAAATTTTGGAGGAAGCAGAAAAAAACAAGGTAACACATATCCATTTTGTTCCTTCGGTATTTGAACTGTTTCTTAATTATATGGAGGAGCATAGAGAGGAAGCAGAAAAATTCAGTTCCGTAAAATATGTGTTTCTGTCAGGTGAAACTTTAACGGCAAATCTTGTGCAGCGATTCTACAGGCTTTTTGATTATGAAAGAGTAACTTTGCATAATTTTTACGGCCCCACAGAATGTGCAGTTGATGTGACTTATTATGACTGCACGCCTGCAGATGCAGACCCAATACCCATCGGCAGTCCGATTTATAATACACAGATATATATCACAGACAAATACCTTAAACCTGTCCCCGTGGGTGTAACGGGAGAGCTTTGTATCGGCGGTATGAATGTAGGTCAGGGATATCTTAATAATCCTGACCTGACGGCGGAAAAATTTATAGATAATCCTTTCGGTGAGGGAAAGCTTTACAGAACAGGGGACAACGCATATCTGAGAGAGGACGGCTATATCATTTTTAGCGGAAGATGTGACAGTCAGATAAAGCTGAACGGTCAGAGGATAGAAACGGGTGAGATAGAGTCTGTTATATCCGATATACAGGGTGCGGAGTCTGTTGCTGTTACAGTCAGAAAAAAGAACAACAGAGATGTTCTCGTGGCGTTTTACAGCGGAAGAAAAGGTATGGAAACTCTAATCAAGGATACCTGCCGTGAAAAACTGCCGAGATATATGATACCGTCATTTGTTGTCCGCCTTGATTCCATGCCGCTTAATCGTAACGGAAAGCTTGACAGGAATATTCTTTCATCCATAGAGCTGAATGCTTATGTGACCGAAGCAAAAAAGCCGGTCAACGATACGGAAAGATATCTCTGTGATTTGTTTGAAAAAATATTGGGCGAAAAAAATATCGGCAGAGACAGTGATTTCTTTGAAATGGGCGGAACAAGCTATTCAATGATTTCTCTTCTTAGTGAAGACGGTCTTGAAAATGTTACAGCTGCAGAGTTTATGAGAAACTCAACGCCTTCACGTTTGGCACGCATTATATCAAGCAATAAAAATGAGAAATATGAATATCTTGAACCTTTGCATATTTCTGAAAATGCTGTCAGAGCAATCATTCTTTTGCCCTTTGCAGGTGGCGGGGCGGAGGCTTACACTCATCTTGTGAAAGCTGTAACAAGTAAATCAGATGATTTTTCAGTTTATTTTATGCGATATCTTCATTCAGCGGAAGAGTGTGAAAAAGCATCAGAGGAAATTGCTTCTGCTCTTATTAATATGGAGATTATGTTATATTCTCACTGTGTCGGCTCTGCTGTTGCGTTGCAGATTATTTCATGTCTTGAAAAGAAAAATGTATCTGTAAGTCATTACTTTGCGGGTGCAAGTATACCTCCGGCAAAACCGTCGCATATCAATATTTGGAATTATGTTCCTGATTTCGTGATGAAAAACATTCTGTTAAAGACGGGAGCAGATTTCAGAACGCTATCTTCGGAAAAACTGCGTTTGATTTTTGAAAAGTTCCGAAAGGATACAGATTATGCGAATAATGCTTATTTTACACTGCCCCAAAAAATTAAAGCTCCGGTCAGTGTAATCATAAGCAAATCAGATATGTTTACAAAGAATTATGCTCAAGCAGAAAGACTTTGGGAAAAGCATGCTGAGACAGTCGAAGGAATTTATTTTATTGACTCCCTTAGTCATTATTTCCAAAAAGAAAACAGCGAAACACTTGCTGCTATGCTTCTGAAAGAAAAATAAAAATTAATCTCTGTTGCGGTGTCGCAACAGAGATTAATTTTATTTTATGCTTTCTGTTTTTAAAGAGCTTTCATTTTTGTTGATGTATTTTTTTGTTATTATAATAGGTATAATACTTAATGTTGATATTATCGCACCGACCAAAAATATCTTTCCGTCCGGTATATATTCATATCGTTCCGTAACGGTGTTTATAAAGCTTACACCGTTATTTTTTATAACCCATTCACCTATGAGAGAACCAGAGTGCATGGGTATAAATGCAAATGCAATCGCCCATAATCCCTCATATTTTCCCTTTGCATTCTTGGGAAAGAGGTTCTTTGTCCAAGTTTTGGTAGCCTGCAGCATGATAATAAAGCTTACACCTACAAGAAATATAGCAGAATAGATTCTGAGATTAAAGGTTTTTTCTGTATCAATATGCTCCGGAAGGATATTGAACATAAAGGAATTTCCTATCAGACCCGTTATAATCGAAACTAATGAAACTTCGATATATTTGTTATTATTGATGAACTTTGATACCGGAACAGTTACCAGCATGGCAAACAACAAAGGCACTGCCATTATTATACCCATCTGAGTGGCAGAATAGTCAAGATAATCGATAAGCATATTACCTAAATGAGGGAAATAGGTGTTATAACCGGTGAAGAACAATGCCACAGCAACATGAATCCATAAAAATTCTTTGCTTTTCTTAAGCGTTTTGAAATCAAATACACTCAGCAATTGCCGTAAAAAGCTTCCTTCGATGAATGGTTTGACATCGTCCTTTTTATCAAAGAGAAATATTGAAATCATTCCGAAAAAGGATAAGAAGGAGCCGATAACGATAAACAGCCTCATATAATTGTTTTCAGTACCTATTATATATCCGCCGATAATATTGCCCAACATGGAGCCGAGTACAGCCTGAATTGCAATTGCACCGCCTATTTGTCCGCGGTTCCTGTCGTTCATTATATCTGTAAGCCAGGTGCTGTAGCCGATGTCGGTACTCATGGAGCCGAAAAAGCTGAGCAGCATATCCATTATAACCATATATACAATAGCTAAAATAAAGTTGCTTTTTACAATATACTGAGCCAGACCGAAACATACAATAAGTATACCCCAGATAAAAAAGCCTGTACTTACCAAAGTGCGGCGTTTACCCGTGCGGTCAGTAAGTGTACCGAAAAAAATCATTGATACGGTGGTGGCAAATGCACTCATAATGAGCATAGGAGTAATAATTGAAGGGTTTTTGTCTATTTTTTCATAAACAAAGGTATTGAACCAAGAGCTTTCAACGTTCCAGCCGATCTGTCCGATAAGTCCGAGTGTCCAAATTATAATCCACTTTTTCATATCGGAAATGCGTTGTTTTTTGGCGGCAGACTGAACAGGTACATGCTTTGTGTTTTTCTTTTTTTTGCTGTGAACGATTTCTCTCTTCCTTTTTATTCCCATTCTTACGGCTATATCGTCGAATGTATCCTCGACAGCATCGAAGTAATCATAGTAAAATCGGCGTATTTTTTCTTTGTATTTTTCGACAGCAAACAATAAAAAGAAACCCACTGCTATACCTATAAGACATAAAATGTGATATTTTTTCAAAATAAAGAAAACATTTTCTTCACACCTCAGAAATTCACTGAAAAATCTGGTAGCACTGTAAATTATTATATATATGGGAAACATTGTACCTTCTTTGGCTTTCTTTCTGTAGAAAAGAAGAAAAACAAAAATCACAGCAGCTAAAGCCATTTCTACCAATTGGACAGGAAACTCTGTTTGCTCGGATGAATAGTTGTATAATCCGAAAGAACAGGCGAAGCCGCGGCAGCAACCTCCGCAGAAGCAGGCGAGCTTAACAAAAATAAGCTTAAAGGGATAAACTATGGTAACAAGATCCATCAGCCTGAAAACATCCCTGCCAAATAGGAGAGCAAAAAGAGAAACCATGATCGGAGAAATAAAAAGTGTTCCGAAATAATTAGCACCGGTACCTATAAGATCTCCAAAAACACGGTTAAATTCACCTAATTTTATCTGCGCAAACCAAAGAAGCCATGCTTCAGCAACTGCGAAAATAAACCGGACAAATTGATAACTTTTATTTTTGTTTTTTGACATGTTTTTTAAAAAGTATTCAGAACCCCGGCCGAGTGTATTGCTCTTAAAAATAAAAAGAAAACAAATAAGGACAAAGGCCATTATAACGGAAAAATCATTAAAAAAGTTATATAACTGAAGGTTCGTATATTCTTCACATTGATACATTTTGTCACCGTCTTTCTGCTAAAAAGTATATCATATTTATCGGTTTTATTCATATACCGTTGATACTCTCCTTCATTCTGAAACTGTAGCCGTGGTCTTCCATCGCCTTCATATTTCTGAGAATATATCCTGCACCCTTTGCAGCACAATGTTCAGGATCAGCGGCACGCTTTATCTTAATTCCGAGTCTCGATGAAAATTCCTTATCCAGACCGGGAAGCTTGGCTACACCGCCGGTCAGAAGGATTCCTTCATGACATATGTCCGAATAAAGCTCAGGCGGAGCCTGTTCCATAACATCTACGACTGCTTCAAAAATTATATTTATCTGATCTTTAAGAGCTTCATAAATTTCTGTTGAAGAAATATTGAAAATTTCCGGCATACCGGTTACATAATTCTTTCCTGTGGCCTCTATTTCGATTTCTTCGCTTCGTTTATAAGCACAGCCAACTGTGTGCTTGAGTTTTTTTGCTGTTACCGTACCGATATTTATATTCTTTTCTCTTTTAATGTATTGCTGAATAGCTTCGTCCATTGTGTCGCCTGCAATTTTAAGCGAGGCGGCATATGCGACAGTGCCCATGGTAATTATTGCAATATCTGTGGTACCTGCACCCAAATCAATAACCATTGTTCCGTGGGGGTGATCGATGGATAATCCTGCACCTAAAGCGGAAATGACCGGTTCATCGATTACACTTACTTTACCTGCACCGGCAGCACAGGCAGCTTCTATAACGGTTTTTCTTTCTAATTTTGTAATGGAGCTTGGTGCACTTATAATCACATTGGGACGGAAAATTTTTTTGCCGCATAGTTTGGTTATATAATGGGCAAGTATTTCTGACATAACGGAGAAATCGGATATTACTCCGCCTGTAATAGGCTTCTTTACGGTAAGCGCGTCGGGTGTTTTTTCCGCCATTTCACCTGCTGCGTTTCCGATGGCATAGGTTTCATTATTATAATTGTCATAGGCGATTGCGTTTGCCTCAGATAAAACAATACCGCGTCCTTCGACAAAAGCAGTAATTTTTTCTGTTCCCAGGTCTATTCCTATATTTTGTCCGAACACACTTTTCACCGTCCTTTTATATGATTTTATTTGTTTTTAATGTCTTTGTCAAGGTCAAAAGGATTAAGATTTGATGTAACGGCCACTGTGACACAGTAAACATCCTTTGCTCCGTTTTTAAAAAGAATATCTGAACACTCTCTGAGAGTAGCACCTGTGGTTTTGATGTCATCACACAGAAGAATCGTTTTACCCTGAATATCTGAGCTTTTTGCAATTCTGACTGAACCTTTGATGTTTGACATCCTTTCCTGTGCTTTAAGATGGTGTTGTTTTTGTGTTTCTTTGGTTTTTATGAGAAGCTCTTCGCAGGGGAGAAAGAGCTTTTTTGCGGTTCTTTCCGCAATAAGCTGTGCGGGATTATAGCCTCTTTCTTTGATACTTTCGTTTGACGAAGGAACAAAGGTGACATAATCAAAATCGGTATTTGCGTATGAGATGGCAACTTTTTCCGCCAAACAGTCACCGAAATAGCGGTAAAGATTTTTTCTTCCGCTGAATTTAAAAGAAAGAAGCATATTCTTTATCATTCCGTCATAGGTGAAAACACCCGTAATATGGGGTAATTCAGAGGAGAATTTATCGCCACAGGAGCAAAGCTCTCTTTCCTTTCCGCAATGCTCACAGCAATCGGCGGAAAGCTTTACTTCGTCACTTCCGCAGCAGAGACAGAAGTTCTCGTTTATTTTTAGTGTTTTACCGCACTGCGGACATTTTGCGGGAAAGAAAACACGAGATATTATTTCAGCCTTTGTCATTTTATTTTCTCTCCAAAAAATGCTTTAGGGCGGAATAACGCCGGGTCTTTTTGTCGTTATCCACCATAGTATAAATCTGCGCCTGAGTTCCGACTAAAATGAGTCTTGTTTTGGCTCTGGTTACCGCCGTATAAAGAAGATTCCTGTAAGAAAGCTGAGGAACGACAGCGCAAACAGGCATAATGACAGCCTCAAATTCACAACCTTGACTTTTATGCACCGTAATGGCGTAGGCAAGATCAAGCTCACCCGCATTTTCAAAAGGATAAACGGCAATTCTGCCGTCAAAATCAATTTTCATAAAAGATGCATTATGGTTAATGGCGGTTATGATGCCGATATCACCATTGAAAATGCCGCTTGAGGCTTCCTTGCCTCTCGTCCACATAATATCATAATTGTTTTTTATCTGCATAACCTTGTCGCCTTCACGGAAAATTTTTCCGCCTCCGGCAAACTCTTCCTTGCTTTCAGAGGCAGGATTAAGAATTCCCTGCAATGCAGCATTCAGACTCACGGTGCCGAGCTCTCCTTTTTTTGATGGAGTGATAATCTGTATATCTTCAATAGGATTATAGCCGTAGGCCTTTGGAAGGCGGTTTACATAAAGGTCAACCACCGTAGAGGCAGATTGAAAAATACTGCCTCTCTGAAGGAAAAAGAAATCTTTGTCCGTATGTGAAAGATCAGGGTATTCTCCTTTGACTATTTTATGGGCGTTTGTGACGATGAGGCTTTCCAGACTTTGTCTGAAAACCTCTGTAAGTGCAACCACCGGTAAAAGTCCCGAAAAAATAATATCCTGCAAAACGTTGCCTGCACCTACCGGGGGAAGCTGATCCGAGTCACCGACCATTATAAGTCTGCATCCGAGGGGTAACGCATCCAAAAGTGCGGCAAAAAGATGGGTGTCCACCATTGAAAGCTCATCGACAATAACAGCATCAGCCTCAAGCGGATTTTCCATATTTCGTACAAATTTAGGTCTGTTACTTCCGTCGGTCCATTCTACCTCCAGAAGTCGGTGAACGGTTTTCGCTTCTTTGCCCGTAACCTCACTCATCCTCATTGCGGCTCTTCCGGTGGGTGCAGCGAGTAAAACACGGAGCTTCTTTTTTTCGTAAAGCTCCAATATACCGTTAAGTGTGGTGGTTTTACCCGTACCCGGTCCGCCCGTGAGAACAAGAAGACCACGCGTGACAGCTGTTTTTATTGCGTCTCTTTGTTTGCTTTCAAATTTAATGCCCCGCTTTTCCTCGATTTTGTTTATATCTTCGTCAACGGTTCTTCCCTGTGCAGGGGGGAATTTCAGCATAACCTTGATTCGGTCTGCAATACTTTTTTCATCCATATATTCTTCCGGAAGAAAAATATAACTTTTTTCGTCAAAGAAATCTTCTATAATCTCTTTATCTTCGATAAGATCACTTATGATTTCCTGCGTTTCTTCTCTCTCGATTCCCAAAAGCTCTTTGGAGGGGATAATAAGTTTTTCTCTGGGAAGACAGGTGTGACCGTTCCTGAGATTGTGTCTTAAAATATGTAAAATTCCCGCTCTGTGACGAAAAACGGGTGTGATACCCATGGGGGAGCTGTGTGCGATTTCGTCGGCTCTTTCGAAACGTATACCGAGCCCCTCTTTGCACAGAATATAGGGGTTTTCTGTTATTCTTTCCACTGCGGCTGCGCCGAATGCTTTGTATGCGTTAAGACATTCTGAGGGACTCATGCCGAATTTTTCCAAAGAAATCATTATCTCTCTTACGGCAAATTGCTCTTTGAAATGTCTGCACATGTCCTTCGCTTTATCGAAGCTTATACCTTTGATTTCTGACAGCTTTTCGGGTGAGTTTTCCAAAACCTCGAAAGTATCTTCACCGAAACGCTCTATTATTTTCATGGCGGTAGCCGGGCCGATTCCTTTGACTGCACCGCTCGAAAGGTAACGCAGCATATCACCTGAGCTTTTCGGAAGACTTCTTTCGGCGGCTGTAGCTTTAAACTGTGTGCCAAAGGTAGGGTGCTTTGTCCAATAGCCCTTTAGCTTGATTTTTTCACCGGGACAGCATGAGGGCATTATTCCTACAGCTGTAACCAGCTGATTGTTATGGTTTATATCAATAACGGTGTAGCCGTTTTCGGGATTTGAGTAAACTATATCTTCAATTATACCGTCAATGATAATTTCTTCAATATCCATTTGCTGCCCTCCTTATTTGTTTGTTAAATTACATTATACTATAAATTCGTTTGATATTTCAATATAAACAGAAAAATCACCCGAAAAAGTCGGGTGAAATTATCGGAGAAAATGAGTGAGCCTGTAAGCCGAGTTCTGTCATTTAAGGCAATCATCTATCTAGACCTGCAATTGCTCACAGGTTCAAGCCACCTTTCGGTTTGCGTCCGGCTGACGTATCATATCCTGTCGGTGTTGCTCCGGGTAGGGTTTACATGGCCACACAGTCTCCTGTGTGCCGGTGAGCTCTTACCTCGCCTTTCCATCCTTACCGTAAAAATACGGCGGTTTATTTCTGTTGCACTGTCCCTAAGGTCGCCCTCGGCGGTCGTTAACCGTTACCCTGCCGTGTGAAGCTCGGACTTTCCTCACGTATCATAACGATACCCGCGACTGCCCAACTCACTCACGAATAGATATTTTACATAAAATTATTAAAAAAGTCAAGATAAAAATCAGGACTGCAGAGCTTTATGTTCTGCAGTCCGTAAAAATTAATGCTCTTCGTAATGAGTAACACCATCATCGTGTACATGATAAGTAGGTTGAACCTCATCGTAGTGAGTAACACCGTCATCGTGTACATGGTATCCCGGATTTTGCGTGGGGGATGTTTTGCTGAGAATTACGGCAATAATTGCGAGAATGAGCACAACTATTGCTACGGGAATAAAGATTTTCTTCATGTTTATGCCTCCTTTATTTTTTGCTTTATTCGAATTTATTTTATCACATGAACCTTTATTATGTCAATGTGTTTCTTTATATCGTTTTATCTTAAGCTTATGTAATTATATATTTATAAAAATAAGCACTCACAGTACAAAAAAGCTGTGAGTGCTTTTTTGTTACAGAACACAAGCGAAAGCAAGAAGAACAATAAGTCCTGACACATTTGCTACGGTAAAAATACCGAGGAATCTCATTATCTTTGCATCGGGTGTTTTCAAATAAAGCTTCAGGGTAATAAGGCTTGCCAATGAGGCTATGGGAGTACCGAGCCCTCCAATATTTACTCCCTGCAAAAGCTCCTCCCAATTGTCGGTAAAACCGGACAGAAGCATAGCTGCGGGTACGTTGCTTATAATCTGACTTGCACCCGCTCCGGTCAGCAAAGCACTTTTCTCCATAAGCTTCTGAAGCAGGGTGCTTAAGGCATCAATTCTGCCCATATTTTCAGAAATAATGAAAAAGCAAACAAATGTCAGCAAAAGCATATAGTCGATATTTTTTAATATTTTTCTGTCTGAAAAAAAGAAAACAATAAAGGTTAAAGCCGCAGTAACGGGGTAGGGGATAACTCTGAATACAGTCAGCAGAGCCAATATAAAAAGAAGAAAATAAGCTGTAAGATGCTTTTTGTCGTTTATGCTTTCCCGGTTCAGGGCGCATATGTTCAATTGCTTCGGAAGCACCGCCAAAGAGGCTGCCGAAAGTCCGGCAAAGCTTATAAAGGTCAAAGGAAGTATTGCACGGAAAAATTCTGCTGCACTGAGATTAAAGGCAGAGTAAAGAAAAAGGTTTTGCGGATTTCCCACAGGAGTGGCCATACTGCCCAGATTTGCCGCTACTGTTTGCAGAACGATAAGCGGAACAGTTTCTTTTTTACATCCAAGCTTTGATAGAAGACCGACGGTAAAGGGGACAAATACGATAAGGGCTACGTCGTTGGTAACGAGCATCGAAGAAAAGAACGGGAGCATTACCAAAGTAAAGCTGAGGAGCTTACCGTTATTTATACTTTTAAGAATACGGTATGTAAGCTCACCGAAAACACCTTCCCTTTTGAAACCCTCCACCACAGCCATAAGACAGAACAGAAGTGATAATACTCGGAAGTCTATATAACTGAGATATTCTCTGTCGGGGGGAACGAAAAATACAGTTACCGCTGCACACAGAGCCGAAATCAAAAGGACTGGCTCGTTTTTTATGAATATTTTAATATGTCTGAGCATGGCATGTCTCCTGAAAATTTAAATGCTTTAAGTATTTATTCCGGTAATTTTTGTGTATTCAGACGGGGTCATTTTATAAAATCTTTTAAACACCGTTACAAAATATGCTTGCGAGGAAAAACCGACCTCGGCACAAATTTCTTTTGCATTCATTCCTTCGAGAAGCAATATTTTTGCTTTTTCCAGCTTTTGTCTCAGAATATAAGAACTAAGCTTTTCGCCTATTTCTTTTTTGAATATCTGTGACAGATAATCTGATGATATTCCGCAATAATCGGCGGCAGAAGAAACTGTAATTTTTTCGGAAACATTTTCATTAATGTATTTAATGCATTTTCTTATGTATGGAGAAAATTCGGGCTGCCGTTTATTCTTTTTTACATCCTGAGTAAGCCTTACGATTTCCGCACCTGCACATTTTATAATTGCTTCTTTGTCCGTAAGCTTATCGATTGTTTTAATTACTCTGTCTGAAAAATCATAGGCTCTGTTTTCGCTCAGTCCGCCCTGAATGGCATATCGGGTTGCAAGTGTTATTGTACTGACCGCCATATATTTGTACTGCATCAGCTCATCGTCGGACATTTTACCCATAATGATGATGGAATCCAAACTTTTAAGCTGTGTTATCAGTGAGTCGATGTCACCCTGCTGGACACAGGAAAGCAGCCGTATTTCAGCACTGTAGGGAGTGTGTTTTTCGTCAAGGTCATCTCTGTCCTCAACTGTTTTAACGGTTACGAGTTCGCTTATGTTCATCGATTCACATCTTTTCTTTTATCTTATTCATCTCTTTTTTCAGTCGGGAAAAATTCAGGTCTTCCCAAAGCGGTATTACATGACCGCCTTTGAGTCTCATTGAGGCTTCGAGCATCGCACCGTAATAAGCGACTCTGAAATCGGTGAATTCACATGCTCCGCACTTTCTTTTATATGTTTCATAAAGTCCGTATGCATCGCCCCACATATTGCGGAATTGAAACAGATCATATTCGCGGTCTGCCCATATGCTGCCGCAGGGATCGATGAAAGCAATAAGCTTAAAAGTTTTCGGGTCAGCCATAATGTTCATTATATTAAGATCCGCATGTATAAGTACGGGCTTCGTGTTTTCTTGAGGTAATTTATCGAAAATTTTTGTTGCTTCAAAGAGCATGTTTATTTTTTTCTTGCTGAATTTTCCTCGGTCGGATAATTCCTTTAAATCTGTCAGCCATGGTTCCTGCTTTTCTTTTTTATAATATTCATACCAACTGTCATAAAGAGGATTATCCAAATCTCCGAATTTATCGTTGGTAATATTGTGCCATTGGAGCATGCCTGAAATTACTTCCTCGGCAAAAAGCTGTTTTTTAGCTTTGCTTTTTAATATAAAGGCAGGATTCAATACATTCTGACCTTTTATGAAGCTCATAGCCAATATCGCTGTATCGGTGTCTTCGTAAGTAAAAATAACCTCAGGCATTTTAACGCTTGTATTTTTGGCTAAAAAACTGAGTTGGTATGCTTCTTCGTGCTGCATGCCCTGAATTTTGTACCCTTTTACGGCTATAGCTTCACTGTCAGAAAGCAAAACCTTATAAACTTTGCCGTAGTTTCCTCCGCCGATGAGTTTTATTTGTTCTGCTTTTTTGTTAAGCTTTTTGTAAATTATATCAGGTAATACCGATAACAAATGCTTATCGCTGTTGTCAAGAATTGTCATTTTTTTCCTCCGTGATTTAAACTGTATTTCTGTTTTCTTCTGATTTTCATTTTATCATAACATTATTTTAAATTCAATAATCCCGATATTTTCATATATGAAAATCAAAAAAATCAAGGAAATATGAAAATTCGACACTCGATAAGGAAAACTTTCTTTATCGGGTGTCGGTAAATACGTGTTCAAATTTTTAATGCACATGTATCAAAATATTAAACTGTATTAGAAATTATTCAGCGTAACTGCATCTCACGGTCACTCTTTTGGCACCGCCATAGGTACATGTATACAATATTAGATCGTCTCCGCTGTCTTTGACTTTATCGACATCTGTGGGGTTAAGCAGCTCCACAGAATTGACTTTATAGTGTCGGACATCTGATTCCATATCGGTAAAGACAATAATATCTTCGGGCTTAAGACGGCCAAGATAACCGAAATGGTATCTGTAATTGTGGGCAGCGATAACAAGATTGTCTGTTTTTGTGCTGCCGTAGTAACGGCAAGGTGAAATTTTCAGCCTGCTGTAATCCCATTCTGACATAACCGGTAAATCAAGCTTGAGAGCAGGTATGGACAAATAGCCTATATATTCATAGCCGTCAATTTCTTTTGTTTTCATTTCTTCATCGAAAGGATCAACCGGGTCCTGTACTTTTTCGTTTTCTGCTATATCGAGTCGGATTTTTCCGATGAGAGTATCGGAGCTTATCTGAGCCTGTCTGCTTTCATAGCTGTTGTAAATCAGAAGCCCGGCCGCAAAACTGATGAAAAGAATTCCGAGAGTCATAAAGGTAAAGGCTATTTTTCTTTTCATGCTGCTTCCTCGTCTTTTTTACCGAGATTCAATATTGCCCAACCAATGCTGAAAAGAATAAGACCGGTTATGGAAAGCACAGGTATGGGCCAATTCAACTGTCCGGTATCGACAAGCTCTTCGGGCTTTGTCGTAGGTTCATCGGATGGTCTGCTTTCTGAAGGAGAGGATGTTCCGGAGGGATTTTTGCTTTTGTTTATAATGGTCACAGTATTTGCAGAGGCTTCATAAAAAACAGTGTATCCGTCAGCAACTTCACTTTCAACCACGCTCCAGGAGTGCTTTGAGGAAAGATTATCCCAACGGTAATGCCACCCGTTGTTTTCGCTGAGAACGACTTTTTCGACCTCTCTGTAATCGCAAAGAAGACTTACAGTTACAGCTTCCGGATGCCTTTCATCTGTTTCCCACAGCTTTTTAACGCTGATATAGGTTGTGCGCTCCGCACCTTCTGATTCATAAATCTGCATTTTCGGCGTGGCGTTTATGTCATAAATCCAATTTTTGCTTTCTTTACTGTAAACGGGAATATTTATAACGAAAGGTGACGGCATAAAATAGTCGGGAATATTTCCTGCGGGCACGATAAGATAAACGCCGGGGACAAGATTATCAAAAACTATACTGCCGTTTTTATCTGATGATTTTATCGTGAAGGGTAAATCGTGTGTGAATGCAAAATGGGTCAGGTGTATGGGCAGATATGCATCCTGCAGATTATTTATATCCATATTGCAATCATCATAGGGTACTACATAATCGTAACCTATACCGTTACTTTTTTCATAGGCAGCAGCAAAGAAATACAGACGGAAAGAAGCGCTTTCTATTGCTTCTCCTGTAGTTGAGTCAGCCACATGAAGAGTAATGCTGCCGTTTTTACTTACAATAGCAGACACAGCGGAAGAAAAAGCAAAAATACATAAGGCGAAAACTGTCACAATGGCAACTAATATTTTCTTTTTCATCGTCTGTACCGCCTTTCTTATTTGATGTTTTTTCTTTTTTTCTTATCCTTTGAGGATTTTACCATGAGGTATATGAGCAATAATCCGAGCATAGGAGCCGCAATAGCAGGAGTAACAATCAGCGGATCTATCTGATAAGCTTCGGTAATGACATTAATCACTCTGTCAGGCTCAATATTTTCGATACGCGTTCCCCTTACTAACATTCTGTGTGTGTTTATACCATAGGGGGTGCAGGTGACAAGAGTGCAATAATCCTCATTCTGTACAAGGTTAAGTGCATCTGTTTCATGAGGAAGAACAATAAGAATCTGATCAACCTGATATGTTATTGTTCTGTCGAGAATTCTGATTGTGAATATGTCTCCGACTTCAACCTTATCAAGATTAGTGAAAAGCTTTGCTGAGGGCAGACCTCTGTGGGCAGACAGAACAGCGTGGGTGCTTTCACCGCCGACGGGGATACTTGAGCCTTCAACGTGACCGACGGCTGAATTAAGCACTTTATCGCTTGTGCCGTGGTATATGGGCAGCTGGACCTTGATTTTTTCAATGGTGATATAACCCATCATTCCGTCACCGTTCACATCAAGGGTGCTGTTATATTCATCAGCAATATTCTTGTGATTGAGGAAAGGGAAGGACATATTTCTGATCTTTTGGTTATAAATATCGGCCTTTGAAAAAAGCTCAGTGTAATCCTCGGGGGTAAGGTCAACAATAAGGTCATCATAGTTAATGATTGCCTGAGACTGCCTTTTTTCATTCCAAAAATCACTTATGGTAGGGTAGAGCATAACGCTCAATCCGACAAAAAATATTGCCACAAGAATAATAGTTGAAGCACTACCGCTTTTTTTCTTTTTTGGAGCAGTTTTATTTTCTTTCATATTAAATCTCACTTAATTTAAAATTCTCAACGTCATCACTGAAAAATTTCAGAAACAACGGTCAGATTTTTAAAGGGCCAGGTATCACCCTGCCGACATTAAGTCGGCAGGGATTCATGTTACCGTCCGTCAGCTTTTAACTGCTGAATCTTTTGGCTCAGAGTCAATTGCTTTTAGTTATCTTCAGACTCGGAACCGTCTGATTCTTTATCCCTTCAAGCGAAGGAAGCCATTCTCTTCTTGGAGATGAGAACGATACCTGCGCCGAGCATCATTACGATACCTACAACATAGAAAATTGTTGTACCGATACCACCTGTTTCGGGAAGAAGTGAACCGGTTTTGTTTTCTACTTCAATAGTTGCGGGAGCTTCATCGTTGATCTCATATGTAGCTGTGAGAGCTGCTTCATCATAAGTGCTTGTGATGATAACATCGATGTCAGCTGCGAGCTTGTTATAGCCTGCGGGAGCTTCTGTTTCGTGAAGCTTGTATGAACCTTCGTCAAGACCAACGAGTTCAAACTTACCGTTAGCATCAGTTGTGATTGTATCGATTGCGCCGTCTGCATCAACCTTGTATGTAGGAAGTGCTGCACCTGTTACTTCTGAGAACTTGATAGCCTTGTTGTCTGCACCGAGAAGCTGGAACTTAGCACCTGCAAGGCTTACCTTGTTTTCACCGTCCATTGTGTACTTGAGTACATCCATCTTCCAGGTATAGGTTGTTGTCTTGTGTTCAGCTGTTTCCCATGTGCTGTCTTCACCGTATGAAAGGTAAACTGTGTTGTCGTTACCGTCTGTTACGATGTTAGCGTTTTCATTAAGAGTTGCCGAGTAGTAAACTGTGAACTGTGTGCCCTTAACAAGGCTTGCGATGAAGTCATTTTTGAAAGTAACATCAAATGTGTGTCCGTCAGTTGCGGGATATACTACTGTATAGTTTTTAGCGTCAACAGCTGTGCCGTCAGCAAGCTTAACAACTACGTCGTTATTGAAGGTAAGACCTGCTTCCATTGTATCGTGCATTACATAGTTTGTTGCACCTACACCAACTGTGATTGTTGATTTGTAGTTAACTACCTGATCGATGTCAGCGTCATTAACCTTGCCCCAGCCTTCGTCAGCATTTGTCATTTCACTGTCTTCCTGAACGAACTTATCGATGTCGGGCTTTTCGTTCTTTTCATGTGCATTAAATGTGTTGTCAACATTTGTAAGAGCACAGATTGTACCAAGTGATGTGTCGATTGCATAGTAACCGAGAGGAACATCAGTAAATGTTACATCACCGTCATTAGCTGCGGTTTTTGTTGCTGTTGCAGCAATGCCTTTTTCCTTAGCGTAAGCAACAGCTGCCTTTGCGAGCTCAGCTTTTCTTGCGTCTGTTTCTTCGCCGTTCCATTCGATTGTACCTGTTTCAGCGTTTGTCTTAAGGTATGCTGCGCCTTCACCTGCAAGGAAATCATCCCATTCTGCAACTACGGTGTAACGTCCCTGAGTTGTGCTGCCTTCAACGGGAGCAAAATCTAATATCTTGTAGATATTGTATTTTGCACCTGAGAGTGCATTGTCGATTGTGATTGTGCCTGTGTCTGCTGCGAGAGCAATTGTTCCCATTGAGAGAACGAGGGTAAGTGCCAATAAAACTGCAAATAATTTCTTCATAAATAATACTTCCTTTCTTTTTTTAATTTGCAATTTTTTGTGAATTAATGTGCATTCTCCGTCGCAATCGGATTGTTTTTTGCGATTTGGAGATTTTATGAAAACCTCCTTTCCCGTTTACGACGAATTGTGCTATACAAAATCGGAAATGCCGTTAAAGCGAAACCGATTATTGCCAAAGGTAATGTGCCCATACCACCCGTTTCGGGAAGTACAAAGCCATAGGTGTAGTTTTCTATTGCTATAATAGTGGTAACCGTCTGTATAATACCGTTTGGGTCAGGCTCGTAGAAATAGAAATATACGGGCTTTTCAAGCTTATTATACCCTTCGGGGGCTGTTTTCTCGACCAACGCATAAGGTCCGCCGAGAGTAAGGTACTGAGTTTTAATTTCAAACGTACCGTCAGAGCCCGTAGTGTATGAGCCGATATAATAAAGATTAGTGCCGCTTTCTGTAGTAATACTTCTGTTAACTCCGTCGGGAAGAACTGCACCGGGGTCACCCATAGGGCCGTAAAGCAGGAAGCCTACATCGGACAGGCGGATATCTGTATCGCCGTCCTGCTTAAGAAGGGTTATGCTGTGCATTGAACCTGAAGCGCCGCCGCTATGGTCATCAACTTTGAATATCGCATCAATAAGGTCAGATACCTGAGCCTTACCGTCAACCTTTACAGCGTTATTTACGGAAATAAGACCGCTTTCGGTGATAAGAGTTGTATAATCAATTCTTATATGAAGCTCATCGGGGATAACAAAGGTCAGCTTGTTGCTTGCCTGGTCATAGGTAACGGTGTAGGAGTAATCGTCATCGGCTTCGTCGAAGTCTATCCAGTTACCGTCTGCATCCTCATAATAAAGCTTGATTGAATCCCAATAAACCGAAAGATTAGCTGTCATTGTGTCTTCGATTGTAAGAGTATCGGTTCCCTTGAGAATATCCAATGAATTACGGTTAATGTGAATATCGAATTTCAGCTGATTGTTTTCCTGTACGGCGTGCTTGTCAATAAGACCGGTTTTGTATTCTGAGTTTTCTGTAACCGGACCTGATGAACCGTCAGTGTCCCATGTGAGCTCAGCCGTATTGTCAAGCTCGAATTTATTATATTCGGTTGTGTTGAGGTGTTCGTCCTTAAGCTTAAGGGTGTAGGTGAAAATGTAATCACCGCCGGCATTGACCCATTTGTAAAACTTTTCAAGGTCAGTTCTTTTATATAAGTTGCTCCAGCCTGCTGCCGTAGCATCGGGGTTTGATTCAACATATTCGAACAGGTTTGCAGGTATACTCATACTGTTACCTGACACTGTACCGTTATATTGATATTTGTTCATCCAAAGCCCGTCTCTCCAGGGGTCGTAGCAGGTAACCTTCAGTGAGCCGACAACATATTCGAGCTTTTCATCAAAGGTATCATTGAAATAAACATTGGTTGTTGCCGCGTTAAGATAACCTCCGTCACCGTGGGAACCGGGAATTGTATTGTGGAACACAACTGTATAATCAATTGTACCGTTTTCATTAACTACCGATTCCTTTGTAATTTTTGGCGAGTACTCATAAGTAGTTGTACCTGTACCTCGGATGACATCGGTATAGTTAAGATAAGCTTCGTTCGCCATCTTTTTCCCTTCCAGAAGCACATCCTCAAGGGTTTTGTCTCCGCTGAGCTCGCCCTCCCATTCAGTACCTGTCTTTGAGCTGAAGGGAAGCTTATATGTAATCGTAAGTGTAGAGTCTTCATTCAGTATCCACTTTGACGAAGCGAATTCTGTATCCGATGTGTTGAATAAGACATTGAAGCTGTGATGCTGGTCACCTTCGGCGGGAGCTATAAGAATATACGTATTCTCTGTGGGGCCTTCGGCCACATAAGGTGTAAAGTTAACCGTGAGGCCGCTTTTTGTAACAGCAGTAATCACCATATCTTCGGGAATATTTTCTACATAAAGATACCCCTCGGCGTTGTTGTAGCTCCAGAATGCCGAAAGGTCAGTAAGGAAGAAGTTCCCCCAATCCTTGATTACGGCAGGCACATCAGCTTCAATGGTGAAATATACATATTCACCGTCGTTTCCGCTTGCACTTTTTCTTACATTGGGTATAAAGCCGACAACATCTGCTGCACCGCCTGCGGTTTCTTCTTTACCGTTAATTGTGGCTGATACACTGTTGGTGTAATGCTTCTTTTCACCTTCCTGAAGCTCTTCGTATTCTGTATAGTAGATTATGTCAAAGGCATAACCGTCAGGCAGAGCAAAGGACATTGTGTTTCCGTTGACTGTAACATCATTCCAGCTGATATACACATCTGAAAGTCTGTTTCCCCATTCATCATAACGCTTGACGCGTATGTCCTTGTCGGTGTAATATTCCAATCCTGTACCGAGCGTGTCGATAATAACGGTGCCCTGAAGATTATGATTGTCCTTCTTTATTTCAACCTCCCATTCAATTACGGGAACAGGATTACCGTTACCGTCTTCAAGAACAGACTGCTTGCCGTCTTTTTCCATTTTTTCAAGCTCAACTCTCAGCCAGTCGTCAGACCAGACATAAACATCGTTGCCGTTTGAGTCCTTACCTGTCGAGTCAAGACCGTTCCACATATCAACGGTATCATTTGTAAGCAGGTAGTCATATATTTTTGTTTTATACGTAATAAGGAAGCCGTTTCCTGCTGAAAAATCAGGAAAATCCGAAATGCGGAAGCCTTCCTCTGCACCGTTGTTGTGAGACGGGTGATTGCTGACAGTAGGCTGAGGATTCAGAACATTACCGTCAAGGTCAGTTACAACTATTGTGTCTCTCAGAGTATAATGATTTTCCCAGATCTGGTCATCTATTACAAGATCCTTTACAACACCCTTTGTAGCTTCAACTCTGATGGTATATTCCATAGTATTGTTGTCGCTGTCATAGTTGCCGTGGGTTTTGGTGACAGTCATATCTGCGCTGCCGTCAATATTGAGATTCACGCTGATTTTATCGTTGAAAACAATCTCTTCCGATGTACCTGACTGTGTTGAACCAACCGTAGCGTTAAAATCTATAGTGAAGTCTACATTAGAATACTTTGCACCGAAGCATTCACCGGTTACCGGGTCATCTTTAAAGACAACAATAAGCTGCCCGTCTTCGTTTATGAAATATTCACCGACATCTTCAATAGTGCCGTTTTCCGTTTTCGCAGTAATGGGGTGCCATTCTGTAAAGGGTTCACAATGGATATTTGAGGGGATCTGATAATGAAGGTGGTGATCATCGTCGTGCCGGAACTGTATCCATTCACTGCCGGTATTTTTTTCGGCAAATTCCATTGAAACAACATAGGTCTGTCCGATATAAACGGTTGAGTTGTTGTCAATAACTTCGCCTTCCATCGTTTTGAACTGGACCGCTTTAACTACCGTTGTAAGGTCATTTATATATGTGATATTCGGCTCTTGTGTATTTGCGGGCGCTGAGTTAAACAGCATAAGAGACGGAGCAACAGGCTCGGTTTCTTCTTCTGTAACGGTTGTTGACTCTTTATCCTCTTGCTTATACTCGGTATCCTTTGCAAAGCTGAGTTCGGAGGTAAGTCCGTATCCGATAACACTGCCGGAATTATCAATACTTACAGTTTCAACCTTATTGTTGCTGTCACCCATTACGACAACAAAACTTTTACCGTCTGTAGACAAAACTATTCCCACAGAGTCTGCGGTTTTATCTCCGTCGTTATCAATAAAAACGATATCTCCCCTTTCGGGTGAGTGTTCACTCTTTGGTGAATATACGCCTCTGTTCTGCCAGGCAAATTTTAAAGCTTCTGCACCGGAAGCCTTAAGCTCGTCTGCATTATTGATATTTGCATAGTGCAAACAGAAAGACACGAACATGGCATTCCACTTACCGTAAGGGTTGCCGTACCATTCACCGTAGCGTGTGTAGCCGTTTTTGTTGCCTTCACCGTCATATTCAAAGTTGTTTTCGCTTTCTTCATAACCCATCTGCGACATAGCAATGCCTATCAGATTCTGAGGGATATCGTTTGTTATTTTAACATCATCAATTGTGCTGAGCCAATCGCTGACGGTTTCGGTGTCGGCTGTTTTATCGGGAAAGCATTCTTGTGTATGTAAATGCTCTGCTTTTGTGCATATGAGAGTTTTACTGTAGCACTCATTGGTGTGGGAGTGCGTTTTATCTGTTGTTTCAACTGTTGTTTCTTCGGCTTTGCCGTCATCCGATGCTTCAGTTGAAATTTCGGAGTCAGATATTTTTTCTGCATTTTTTTCCGGCTGTTCGTCCTCACTCTCTGCTGTCGCTTCGTCGGCAACGGAAACTGATTCGCTTTCACCGTATACACAAACAATTTTGTTTTCATAACAGCTGTCACCGTGAGTGTGCTCGTCCATACCGCAGAAGGCTTCACCGGTAACAGTGATACCCACAAGCTTCAACCACCAAAAAACTATAATTGCAACTATGAGTGCCGTTACCAAAAATATCGTGGCAAGTTTTTTGCTGTCAATTCTGAATTTTTTATGCTTACCAAGATAATCCTTGTTGACACCTTCCAAACCTGCTACCTCCTTTTACGCTTTATAAATATCAGTCAACCAGGCTGATACTGTCAAATGGCCATATTCTGAAAAATATTTTTCCGACAATAAACTCCTCGCTTACGAGTCCGATTACGCTGCTGCGGCTGTCGATTGATGTCGAGCGGTGATCACCTAAAACGAAATAATGATTGTCTGTTACATAGCACGGAAAGGTAATATCACATTCACCCAAAGCTTTGTCAGTGACATAGGGTTCGTTTATGAGTTCATTGTTTATATAAACATTTCCGCTTCCGTCTATATTTATTTTGTCTCCCGGCAGACCGATAACACGCTTTATAAGCAACTTATTCTGATAAGAAAAGCAGCAAAGATCACCTTTTCTCATGTTTGTTGTTTTTAAAAGCACGACTATTTCTTCGTCGTTAAGAGTAGGCTCCATACTGCTTCCCGAAATTTGCAGAACAGGAAAAGCGAGAGTTGCCGTGAGTACCGCAACGGCAGCGACAACAATAAGTGAATACACGGTGCTTCTGAGTACCTGTTTGTATTTTCTGTTGTATTTTTCTCTGAGGATTTCAGCTTCAATCTGATTTGCAGTAGGAAGCGTCATATTATTGTTTTTTCTTTTCCGTGCCATCAGCTGTAACGCTCCTGTAAAGTTAGGTGTTATTTTGTCTTCCTCTTTCTAAAATGTTTCTTATTCTTGTTTTGATGTCATATTCGATATCATCAGGAAAGATTTTTAGCTTATCTTCGTTTTTAGCGAAAAAGCAAAGCATTCGGCAGTATATATCCCTGTCCGTGTGAGAGATATATTTTGGGGCATTTTTTTCTTTTTCGACGGATGCCTTGCTGCTTGTCGGCTCAAGCTCATCTGAGGTGTTTTTCAGAGTGCTGATAAGCTCATTTGCATATTTGAGTGCATTTTCCACCCGACAGGTAGCCGCAGAAAGATTTTTGATGTTTCCTGCGGTTTCGTTTTCTTCCTTCAGCTTCCCGTTTATTTCTTTGAGCTTTTCATTTTCTTCGGTAGCTTCGAGAAGTAATTCAAGCAGTTCGAGCCGGCTGAGCTTTCTGAGTTCTTTATCTGTCATATAAAATACAGCTCCTTAATGCTTTTGAACAAAGAGTGCAGTGATTTTTCTGAATAATACAGCATTTTGTACTTTAACTCACATTACAATATAACACATATATTTTTTTTTATCAACAACAAATACAGCAATTATACAAAATTGCTGTATTTGTTGTTTACATATAAAATTTCAATGTTATCGCCTTCAAATACCTTTCCGCCCTTGATAACTTTGGCGAAAACTCCTTCACGGGGCATTACACATTGTCCGACAAGCTTTTTGATGGCACAGCCGTCGTGACATTCTTTGCCGATCTGACTTATTTCAATAATACATTCGCCGATTTTCAGCTGTGTGCCGACGGGGATCGTGAAAAGCTCGATACCCTCCGTAGTGATATTTTCGGCAAAAACACCGTGACAAAGACCGTCTGTGGGAAGACCTTTGCTTTTTTCTATACTTTCTTTTGCCAAAAGACTTACCTGTCTGTGCCATTTTCCTGCGTGTGCATCGCCTTCAAATCCGAAATCCTCGATAAGAATACCGGGGTTGATTTTTGTTTTTGGGGTGCCTTTTTTTTCGCTTATATTGATTGATAATACCTTTGCCATATTTAACCTCCGATCTGATTCATGGAATGAAAATTTCCGTATTCGCAGTTAAAGCTGTGATTTGTCGGCTTATTCATAATTGCATATTTAATTGCTTCGAGCAGCTTCGCTTCGTTGTCGATAAAGGGCATCAGGTCGATTTCCTTTTCGTCACCGAGACACGGACGCACCTTGCCGTCGGATAAAAGTCTGATTCGGTTGCATTTCGAACAAAACTTGTTACTGACCGGAGTTATAAGTCCTATTCTTCCCTTAAACCCTTCGGCAGTAAAATACCTTGCGACACTTTTTTCGTCTTTATTTTCTATGAGTGTGAGTTCAGGGAACAGATTTAAAATCTCGTCACCTGTTACTATTTTATCTTCGTCCCGACCTTCTTTTGTAAAGGGCATAAGCTCGATAAAACGCACATCTATTTCGTTGTGCTTTGCAAGGCTTATAAGCTCTTTGGCGGAATCGTCATTTTTACCCTTTATAAGAACCGAATTTATTCTTACGGGAGACAGGCCTACTTCCTGAGCGGCTTTTATTCCTTCAAAAACATCTTTAAGCTTGTCCGCACCGGTCAGCTCAGCGTACTGTTTTTGATCTGTTGTATCCAAACTTATATTGACAGCGCTCAACCCGGCATTTTTCAGCTCCTTTGCATAAGCTTTCAAAAGTATGCCGTTAGTGGTAAGAACAATTTTTTCTATTCCGTCAATTTTTTTCAAAGACCTTATTATTTCTGCAATATCGCTTCTCAAAAGAGGCTCACCGCCTGTAAGACGGACCTTTTTAATCCCGCAGGAAGCAAAGCCTTTAACGATTTTTTCTATCTCCGATACGGAAAGCTCTTTTTTGTGCTTTTCGCTTCCCTTGCAGTAAATACAGCTCAGGTTACATTTGTCTGTAAGGGAAATACGAAGATAATCAATATCTCTGCCTGTTTTATCCTTCATATATATAATCGCTCTTTCCGCCCTTTTTTTCGAGCAATCTGATTTCTTCTATAACCATTGATTTATCTATCGCCTTGCACATATCGTAAACTGTAAGTGCGCTTATGCTCACCGCAGTGAGAGCCTCCATTTCGATGCCGGTTTTATAGTTACATTTGGCATTCGCGTAAATGTGAAGCTCATCCTTGCCGTTGTTATCAAAGGTTATTTCGATTTTGTCGATGGGAATATTATGGCAAAGAGGTATAAGTGAAGATGTGTTTTTTCCGCCCATTATACCTGCTATTCTGGCGGTGGCAAGGCCGTCACCTTTTTTTAGCTGACTTGTAAGCAAAGCTGACAAGGTATCTTCTTTCATTCTTATTTTAGCGAAAGCTACAGCTGTTCTTTCGGTAATGCTTTTTTCTCCGACATCAACCATAACCGCTTCACCTTTTTTGTTGAGATGTGTAAAATCACTCAAAGCAGTAGCCTCCCATCTTTTTCATACGCTTTTTCAGCTCATCACTTCGGAATATTTCCGTAAATGCATTATACATCGGCGTGCCGATAAAATCGTTATTTACTATAAAGTCATATTCTTCCACGGTTATTTCAATAAAATCGAGACCGTACATCTGCGCCGCTGAATAAATTCCGAGACCGCAATCAGCATTTCCGCCCGCAATCTGTGCGGCGACAGCAGTGTGAGTAAATTCTTCGTTTCCGTATCCGTCGATATCGGCTTTATCGATGCAATGTTTTTTCAGAAGGTAATCAAAAAGTATGCGTGTACCCGAACCAAGCTGTCGGTTTGCATATCTGTGACCGACAATATCATTAAAGGTATGTATTTTTTTCGGGTTGCCCTTCTGTACCATAAGACCCTGTATTCTGCCTATACCCTTTATGAGAGTTGCATCCTTGCTGTCAAGGTATTTTTCTATATAGCTTTTGTTATATTCACCCGTTTGAGTGTCAAGCATATGCGTACCGCCCAAATGTGCCTGCTTCATTTTCACCGCATTCAGAGCGCCCATGCTTCCCACATGTGATGAAGAAACCGAATAAGGATAACCTTTGATTTTCAAAATGTCATTTATTTCGTCTATGATCGGGTCATGGCTGCCTGTTACGATTATCGAAGATGTGATATCCTTATGTGAGCTTATGAGCGTTACTTCGACATCTTCGCCCTGTTCAATACCTTCGCAGTTCTGAGGCACGGTAATTATGCCGTCCGCTTTGGTGAAGCTGGTTACTATGCCTGCACCTCTGGGTAAAGGAACGGCGACGTAATTTTCCCCGATTTTACCGACTGTAACTCTGACGTATTCGCGGTATTTGAGAGAAGAAACGATACGTTTACCCAAAAGCGCGGTTATCTTTTCCTCTTCTTTTATTTTTCCTTGTGAGAGGAAAACAATCATATCCTTGACAATTTCCCTCATCACTACTATTGCAGAAACGGGATATCCGGGGAGTCCGACCACGGGAGCTTTGCCGATTTTTCCTAAAACGGCGGGTTTACCGGGCTTTATGGCAATACCGTGGACACATACGCTTCCGAGCTCTTTTATGATTTCGCAGGTGTAATCATCTCTGCCCGCAGAAGAGCCGGCAAGAATCAGAACAGCATCATGCTTTTCCGATGCATCCTTGATCTTTTCTTTAAGCAGCTCTTTTTTGTCGGGAATTATGGGATAAATTTTCGGCTCGGCACCCCATTCCTTGAGCATACCCGAAAAAATCGAGGAGTTGAATTCGATAATTTGTCCTTTTTCCGGATTTTCTGTGGGAGGTACGATTTCGTCACCTGTAGGAATAATAGCCACACTCGGTCTTTTTATTACGGGAACCTTTGTAATACCGCCTGCAAGCATCGCACCGCAAAGCGGGGGAGTGATCACGGTAAAAGAGGGAGCAATCATATCACCCATACATATATCTTCGCCGATCTGACGGACGTTCTGAAAGGGATGCACCGAGGATATTATTTTAACTCTGCCTTCCGGTTCAAAGGAAATGTCCTCAACCATTATTACGGCATCCTTATCATCGGGTATGCTGTCTCCTGTGTCAACAACCGTATATCTGTCGGGGGAAAGTATCGTCGGAGTGCTTTCGCTTGCTCCGTAAGTATCCTTTGCACTGACGGCGATACCGTCCATTGCTGAGGCATTATAATGGGGAGAACAGATTTGTGCGTATGCCGCTTCGGTGATCACTCTGCCTGCGGCTTCGGCTGTCGGAATTATTTCCGATGAATGTTTAAAGTTGTTTTTTATGAGAGAAAAGAATTTTTCTTTTGCTTCTTCTAAGGGTATGTTGTCGAGATAGTTATGCTTCATAGTTTTTCACCTTAAAATAAATGTACCGTAACTGTTTCGTTTTTTAATAGGCCTTCCTTGTTACGCGGGACGATAATGTAGCCGTCAGCGGTGGAGAGCAGAGAGACGAGACCGCTTTTGAAAAAAAGAGGCTGAGCCTTTCCGTTTTCGAAAATTACAGGGACAAGCTCTTCTCTGCCGTGATTTGATGAAATACTTTCGGTTATTTCGGCTGTAAGAGTAAAATCCTTTCCTGTTTCTCCGCTGAAAAAGCGAATAAGCTCCGTAACTACGGTTTTTGCAATAAGATAAGCTGCTGCCGGGTGTCCTGGCAGACCGAAAACTGCCTTATTATTCAGTTTTCCGAAAATGGTCGGTTTACCGGGCTTTACGGCGATTCCGTGATAGTAAACTTTTCCGTTTTTTTCTATGACATCGCAGGTCATATCCTTGTTACCCGCAGATGAACCGCCGGAAATCATAATCACATCACATTCGTCAGCTGCTTTTTGTAAAGTATCATAAAGCTCATCGATGTTATCCTTTACTATTCCGTATTCCAAAGCATCACAGCCTTTTTCTTTCATCAGGGCCGACAGAAAGTGACTGTTTATATCACGGATTTTTCCGAAAGGAATATCTTTTTGTACGGGTACGATTTCATCGCCGCTTGAGATAATTCCGACCTTTATTTTTCTGACACACTCCACTTCATTTATTCCCAAAGCGCAAAGAATACCGACATGCTTCGAGGTGAGAAGCGTACCTTTGCTTATGATTTTCTGACCTGTCTTTACGTCGTCACCCGCTTTGGTGACATTCTGAAACGGACTGACAGCTTTAAAAATAAGACAGGTTTCATCGATCATTTTTTCTGTATATTCCACCATTACCACACTGTCGGCACCTGCAGGCAGCATGCCTCCGGTTGAAATCTTTATACATTCACCGCTTCTGATAAAACCTTTTGCTTCCTCACCCATAAGTATTTCGCCTTTGACTGAAAGCATAGACGGGATTCCCTCGCTCGCACCGAATGTGTCGGAGGACAAAACAGCATAGCCGTCTACGGTGCTTCTGTCAAAGGGAGGAATATTTTCCCGGGACACGATATCCTTTGCCGTAACTCTGCCTGTACATTCGGTAATACTGAGAATTTCAGTTCCGGGATCAAAAAATGAAAATTCATTCTTTGTTATTCTGATTGCTTCATCAAAGGAAACAACGTTAAGCATCGTTTATTTCTCCTGTCATTGAATCTTTTTTTATTTTACCGTCGCATAGCTCAATAATGCGAAGATTGCTTATTTTTGGAAATTCTCCCGTATGAGTAGTCATAATGAGAGTACAGCCGGTTTTTTCGCAATATTGCTTTATAAGCTCATTTATGAGTGCTCTGCCTTTATTGTCTGCGGCACTTGAGGGCTCATCAAGCAAAATAATGTCGCCCTTTCTGCAAAGAACTCTCGCTAATGCGAGCCGCTGACATTCGCCTCCGGAAAGAGTTTTTGCACTTTTATTTTCAAATTGCTTCAGCTCGAAAGCGTTGAGCACATCGTCACAAAGCTCTCTCTTTATTTTCCTTTTACCGTCAAGACAGAAAAGTATATTTGCTTTTACACTTTTATTAAAGGGTATACTTTGCTGCGGAAGATAATAAATCTTTCCCTCTGAAATTGCTTTCCCTTCGTTTTCTTTCACTGTTCCGGCAAGTATTTTTAAAAGTGTGCTTTTGCCGCTTCCGTTGTGACCTGTCAGGACGACACATTCACCGCTTTTGATTTCAAGCAGAGGAATATCGAGCACTGTTCTTTCTCCGTAAAGCTTTTTCAGATTATTTATTTTTATCATTGTCCTTCCTCCTTTGCAAAAAGTGATGCGATAATGTTTACCGCAAAGGAGATTAAAAGAAGCACCATTCCGAGAGCAAGAGCAAATTCAAAATTACCCTTGTTGGTTTCGAGCATAATCGCTGTTGTCATAACTCTGGTTTTCCATTGGATATTACCGCCGACGATGCTTACGGCACCGACCTCGGCAATTGATCTGCCGAAGGCAGTAAGCATAACGGACATAAGAGCAGTCTTGTTCTGTGAAAGGAAAAGCCGCATGGTTTTCAGCTTGCCGAAGGAAAGACCTTTTGAGGTTTCGAGGAGATTTTTCCCGTTTACCGAGCATACACTTGATGTAAGACTTATCACAACAGGGATTATCAGCAGGCATTGGGCGATTACCATAACTTCGACAGTAAAAAGCAGACCCAATGAGCCGAAAATACCGTATTTGGTAAAAAGCATATAGACAATCAGGCCTGCCACCACAGGTGGCAAGCCCATTAAGGTATTTATTATTTTTCTGATTGTCCGTTTTCCTTTGAAATCGATGCTTGTTATAAGTATGCCGAGAGGCATACCTGCCAGACAGGAAACAGTCGTAGAGAAAAATGACATTCTCAGTGTGACGCCGATTATCTGTAAAATTTCTCTGTCTGCGCTGATAAGCATTTCAAAGGCTTCAAAAATCTTTTCCAAATTTTCAGATTACTGTTCGAGATAGAAGAGAGCCTGACCGTATTGCTCTTTACCGTATTCGGCGATAAGAGCGGAGGCTTCGGGACTCATCATCCAATCTATAAGAGCCTTGGCACCTTCGGTATTTACACCGTCGAGCTTTTCGGGGTTGCATTCGATGAGAGAGTACACGTTTTGCATGTCTTCACTTTCTTCGAGGATGATTTCGAGATTGAGAGAATCTTTGTTTGAAAGGAAGGTGGCCTTATCAGTGAGACAGTAGGCTCCCTTTTCACTTGCCATGGTAAGGCATGCGCCCATACCCTGACCTGCGTTAATGTACCAAGCCTCTTTTTCCGCATCGGGAACATTTTCGCCCCAAATTTTAAGCTCTGCCTTATGTGTGCCGCTTTCGTCACCGCGTGAAATAAAGGTTGATTCGGTGTCGGCAATCTTACGGAAGGCTTCAGCAGCATTTTCAGCACCGTTTTTGATGCCGGCAGGGTCATCAGCAGGACCGACGATTACAAAGAAGTTATACATAAATGGTTTTCTTTCTACACCGTAGCCTTCTTCGATGAAAGCTTCCTCCGAAGCCTTTGCATGAACGAGAATAAGGTCTGCATTTCCGTCTTTAGCTTTCTGGATAGCTGCACCCGTACCTGCGGACTGAACCTCAACGGTATATCCTGTTGCTTTTTCGAAAACAGGAAGAAGATAAGGAAGAAGTCCTGAATCATTTACGGATGTGGTGGTGGACATACGGATTACGGGATTTGCGGGAGTTTGTACCGAGGTGTCGGGATCGGTTGTTCCCTCTGTGCCGCCGCAGGCTGCCAGAGCGAAGAGCATGAGTGCTGCGAGTAATACAGCGAGAAGTTTTTTCATAATTCATTCTCCTTTTCAATCACGGAAGGTACAGTGGTTTCCCCGTGTACCCTTGACCGGTACCTGAATTTTTTCTCCTATCAGGCAGTGTTTTTTCGGTCACGCACAGCCTTTCGTAGGCAAATACCCTTAGAAAATGCTGTGTCGGAATATGAATTAGTGCGGTTTATCCGCTTACTTCCGATATTAAATATATTGATTTGATGAAATTTAATAAAAATATTACATAAATGTTGTAAAATTTGTATCTTTATGATATATTATATATCAGTACAAGAAATATTTCAATAGGGAAGTGATAAAAAATTGGATTTCGCAGTTTTATGTGTCAGCGACAGATGCTCTGAAGGTATCTGCGAGGATAAAAGCGGACCTTTGATAAAGGAGCTTACCGCCGGTTACGGAAAGACAAAAGAATATATGATTGTTCCCGATGAAAAAGAAAAAATTGAAAAGGCTCTTATTTATCTGTGCGACGAGGTATGTGCCGATGTAGTTTTTACTACAGGCGGTACAGGCTTTGCTCCGAGAGATGTCACTCCCGAAGCCACAAAAGCCGTAATTGAAAAAGAAGCACCGGGAATTGCCGAGGGAATAAGGATGAAAAGTATGACAATCACTCCGAAGGCTATGCTTTCGAGGGCTGTTTCAGGGATAAGAAAAGGTTCCGTTATTATCAATCTTCCCGGCAGTCCGAAAGCGGTAAAGGAGTCTCTCGATTTTGTCCTTCCCGTGCTTCCACACGCTGTGGAGGTTTTAAGCGGAAATACTCTTAATTGCGGCGGCGATTACGGAAAAGGCGGTGATTGATTGAGTCTGAAAAATGTAACTCAGCTTTTCTCTATAGATGACAAAACCGTTTGCATTATAGGCTGCGGTGCACTTGGCACGAATGCAGCGGTGCATATGGCGGGTGCAGGGGTGAAAAGACTTTATCTTTGTGATTTTGACACGGTAAGTCTTTCAAATCTTAACCGTCAGTTTCTTTTTACGAAAACTGACGGAGGCTTTTTCAAATGTAAGCTTTTAAAAGAAAGACTTTCTTATTATTCGAAAGATACTGAGTATATCCCCACGGTTAAAAAAATCATGTCTGCGGATGATCTCTCTTTTGCAAAGGAATGTGACGTCATTCTCTGCTGTGTTGATAACGCAGTGGGCAGAAGAGCTGTTGCGGATTTCTGCGAAAAAGAAAAGATCCCGGCTGTTTTCGGCGGGGTTGACGGCTTTTACGGAACGGCGTATCTTTATCTGCCCGATAAATCTCCCTGCCCTGACTGTGCGGGAATAATAAACGATATTTCCGTAAGAAGCTCTGTTTCCTCTTCGGCGGGAATAATCGGCTCTATGGAGGTTAATCTTGCTCTCAGATATCTCCTTTCAAAGGATGAAGCTTCAGCGGGGCGAATCTTTGTTTTTGACGGTAATTTATGGGATACTCTCATAATAAAACCCAACTCAGAATGTAAAATATGTAATTCAGAGGTGAAAATATGACAAACCTGAAAGGTTATATGGGTAAGGTGCTTTTTGTTGATCTTACCAAAAAAACACACAGTGAATTCCCGTGGACGGATGAAGACAGAAAGAGAACCATCGGCGGTAAAATTATGGCGGCCGATATACTTCTGCAGCATATCAAACCGGGCATGAAGGCTTTCGATGAGGATAATTGGCTTGTTATTACGACCGGTCCTCTCACTCGTTGCAAAACACCTTCATCTACACGGTTCAATATTTCTACCGTTTCACCTCTTACGGGTATTCTTACTTCTTCGAACTGTGGCGGTCCCTTCGGCAGAAGACTTAAAAAATGCGGATGGGATGCTATGGTTATTACGGGTAAAGCGAGTGAGCTCACCTGGATTGAAATAGTTGACGATTCAGTTACATTTCATGATGTCCCTGAAATGAAGGGTATGCTTACAGGCGAAATCAATAAACAGTTCAAGGGCGGTGTAAGCCCGCTGACAATCGGTCCCGCAGGTGAGAACAAGGTTCTTTATGCAGGCGTGTTCAGCGGTGAAAGAACCGCCGGCAGAGGCGGTGTAGGTGCGGTTTTCGGTGACAAAAACCTTAAATTAATAACCGCACAGGGAACCAAGGACCCCGAAATATATGATAAAGAAAAGCTTGATAAAATTACCGAGGAATGGAAAATGCAGCTTCTCCGCCATCCCATTACCGGTGCTCAGCTTTCAAAGCTTGGCACGGCCGGACTTGTGGCACCTATGCAGGCTCACAGAATTCTTGCAACCAAAAATTTCAGTGACGGCAGATTTGATGCCTTTGAAAAGGTATCGGGAGAAGAGCTTACGGAAAAATATCTTGTAGGTAACGGTAATTGCTATTCCTGTCCTATGCGCTGTGAAAGGCGTGTAAAGGTTGACGGCAAAAATGTAAAAGGACCTGAGCTTGAAACCCTCGGTCTTTTCGGCCCGAATATTCTTAACGATGATATCGAAAAAATTCTTCGTTGGAATTATGAGCTTGATGAGCTTGGTATGGATACTATCTCCTGTGCAGGTTCTATAGCTTTTGCTATGGAATTGCAGGAAAAGGGTATGTGGGACAGCGGTCTCGAATTCGGAAAAACCGATAATATCAGTGATGTATTTAAGCTTATTGCTTACAGAGAGGGTATCGGTGATATCCTTGCGGACGGCACGAAGCGAATGAGTGAAAAATTCGGCGGAAAGGAATTTGCAATTCACGCAAAGGGCATGGAGCTTGCAGCCTATGAGCCGAGAGGAGCGGTTGGTCAGGGACTCGGTTACGCCACCTCAAACCGCGGCGGATGTCATCTCAATGCGGGCTACATGGTTGTTTTGGAGGGTCTCGGACTGAATATGAATTCGTACACAGCCAAAGGAAAAGCGAGCTTGTCAATTATGTTCCAAAACACTATGGAGGCTGCTTCTGCGGCGGGGTGCTGTGTGTTTACCTCTTATGCGGTTCTTCCCTGGTTCATCGTTGCAAAGCCCACAAGTATGCTCACCAGAATCGTTCAGCAGGTATTTAAGTTCATAACCCCGATACTGTACATAGGTATGCAGTATCCCGATATACTTGCTCTTAACATTCCGCTTATTCAGTATCCGAGAGCAATTAATGCGGCCACAGGCTCGAAATATACCATGGGTACCTTTATCAAAGCAGGTTCTTACGGCTACAATGTTGAAAGAGTATGTAATATTATTCTGGGACTTCCCGTGGGCAAGGATACGGACACACTTCCGAAACGCCTTACCGACGAAGAACAGGTGCCCGGAAACAAAAAGACAAAGGTGCCTCTCGATAAAATGAAAAGGAGTTATTATATTATCCGCGGCTGGAAAGACGGAGCACCCACAATGAGAATGATTAAAAGGCTCGGAATAAAGCTCCCCGACTGTGCAAAGGAGGTCTATCCTTATGGTAAAGGTTAAAATATTCGGTGTTATACGTACAACCACAGGCTTCAGCTATCTTGAAACCGATGCGAAAACAGTAAACGGGATTTTTGAGGTTATTTCATGGAGAATGGCTCAGGGATATAAAGAAGATAAGGAAGAGCTTGAACGAATGAAAAATGACCCTAATGTAAAATATATAAAACCGAAAAATCCCGCTCTCGAATATCACGAAAAATTGCAGTTTAAAGATGCGGTGGTTTACGTGAACGGTGAAAGATGTATGCGTAAGGGCAGAAAGCTCACTGACGGTGATGAGGTCTGGTTGCTTTCACCTGCCGCAGGCGGCTGATAAATTCAAATATCATTTCAAAAAAAAGCAGATATTTTCAGGAAAATCACCTGAAAATATCTGCTTTTATTTAATGAATCAAAAGCTTAATGTAATCGGATTATTGCACTGAATTTATCTCACCGTTAATAAGCTTTGTTAATAAAATGAGGATAGTTGTAAGCCATCTCATCAATGATGCAAGCTTTGTTTCGAGAGTAGGATTTTTTTTCTCCGGTGTTCAACCATTCAAAGCAGCCGCAGTTTTCTTTTGTCATGGGCACAACATAACAGTTTGCGGCTGTTCCTTTTTTATCGAACATTGAAAATTGTGCCACTCTGGAATCGTTATGTACGGTAAGGTTTTTGTGTGAAAGGAAGTGAACGCAAAGCTTGTCGAAAATGCTCGAAGTGCTGTGGACGGAATTTTTTACAATCCAGTTGGTTTCCGGAAAATAACCGGTTGACAAGTCAACCATTCTGTCGGGAGAAATATATTTTGCATTTTCGGGATTTTCAGCGATACGGCTGTCGATATATTTGTCAGAAAGAGTGGTTGTTGCTGTTGAACAGGTTGCACCGAAGCTTGCATCCTTAAGATCAATCAAAGAGTCACTGAGCTCATCATAGTCCACAATAATCGGCATTGAAAGATATCCGTACTTCGAAAGAACGCCAACCTCGATACCGTAGTCCTCTGAAATTCTGTCATAACAGGCAGGAGAGAAATAAACTTTTTCGCTTTCAACACCTCTTAATTCTTTTGTATCATTTTTAATTTTTGCTAATTATATCACGGCATACAATTAAATACGAGTATTTTTAAACGATAAATTCAATAGTGGTTTGCACCGCATTCACACTGAGGATTTATCTTGAAAAACTTCCAGAAAAAACGTATTATTTTCCACAATAAGCCTGAAAATCCGCTTTTATGGCATAAATGATCGCATAATACGGTTGTATCAGTGACAACAGAGCATATATCACATTTGCCGTCACTGTTTGAATCAATATGGTTTGTTATATCAAGCTTCTGACCGTAATAACTATATGAGCATTCACACTCGTAAAACGTAAACCCTTCTTCTGTACAAGAAGCCGGGAATACTGTTTCATTGAAACTGTGTGAAAAATCGGACCGTTTTTTAGTTTCAAAGGTAAAAGAGCCCGATACAGTTTCAAATTCAGCGAAGCCGTTTTCAATACCGAGATATGTAACTCCGTTTGAAGTCATTCCTATGTCTGTAACCTTTACCGAGCCGAAATATAGATCGCTGTGACTTACGGGGATATAAACTGTGGCGGTACTGTTTGCCGGGACCGTAATATCGTATTTGAAGCCGTTTCCCGTGTTTTCCCATTTGGATTTTATGTTGCCGTAGGCACCGGCATACTCTCCCGAAGAATAAGTCATAAGCCTTTCATTGGATGGTATTTCACTTTCTTGTCTCATATCGGGATTAAATCTGAAAATAATATTTTTAAAGCCGGGAGAGTTTTTATCGGCATTGATGCCGAGCATGTCACTGTACATCCATTCGGCAACCGCACCGTATGAATAATGATTATATGAGTTCATGGATGGCTCATAGAATCCGTTTTCTTCAGTGTATGAATTCCATCTTTCCCATACCGTGGTGGCACCCTGTTCTACGCTGCAAAGCCAAGAGGGGTTTTCCCGCTGTAAAATAAGGGTATAGGCCAAGTTACTTTTGCCGTAATCGGTGAGTATTTCGTTAATATCTGCAGTACCCACAAAGCCGGTTGCAAGCTTATTGCCGTTTGCTGTGATGTTACTGCAAAGAGAATAAAGCATATTCAGCTTTTCTTTTTCGCCCTCATACATTCCTGTTTTAAGAGCCATAAGGTAACAAGTCTGAGTGAGAAGTGAAGACTTCAAATCGCATTTTTCGATAAAAGTATCCCTGAAATATTTTCTGATTTGCTTGTATAGATCTCTGTAATGTTCAGCTTTTTCTCTTCTTCCCGTCACTTCACTCATTTCAGCCATAAGTATTGCATCGTAAGCATAATAAGCCGCAGCTATGAGCTCTCTTACGGGGGTGCTGTTATCTTCATAAGAGAGCCAGTCACCGTACGTGACATTTGCACCCTTGTAGCCTCTTGTGGCGAGATGAGCCATATATTTTTCCATTGAGTCATACATTTTTTCTATGATACGGGAATCTCCGTACATAAGGTACAGATTATAGGGTATTATTATACCTGCATCACCCCATGCGGCATTGCCTTTACCCACAATGGGAATATACGGCACTATATCCGTATACCGTCCGTCTGTACCTTGGCTGTCGCGTAAATCTCTCAGCCATTTATCCATAAATGTTTTAACGTCTGCGTTATAAGAAGCGGCACCTATGAAAATCTGTGCATCACCTGTCCAACCGAGCTTTTCATCCCTTTGCGGGCAGTCTGTGGGGATACTCAGATAATTTCCTCTCTGGCTCCATAATATATTTGAAAAAAGCTTGTTAATACTTTCGTCTGAGGTTTCAATGCTGCCTGATTCTTTTTCGATAGAGGTGACAACCTGACCTTTGAAGTCGGTGATTGTTATATCTCTGTCGGCAGTAACCGATACATATCTGAAACCGTAAAAGGTGGATCTTCCGAAGCAGGTTTCTGTGCCGTCACCGCGGGCAATATATTTACTGTCAGCTTTGGCACTGCGATAATTTTCCGTATAGAGTGTTCCTTCGGGACCGTCGTTTTTTCTTGAGAGAAGCCCGCTGTCATTGAGCATTTCTGCATAATCAAAAATTATCTCAGTATTTTTGTCGGCTATAAAACTGATTTTCTGCCAACCGGTAATATTTTGTCCTAAATCAAAAATCGCTGTCTGACCTTTTTTTAGAGTGAATTCACTGAAATTTTTACATTCGCTTATAATATCAATTTCTCCGAAATCGCTGCCGTTATCTTTAATGCCCTCGTAAATTGTAATCTTTTCTGCGCTCCTTTCGAGATCATTACGCACTCTTGCGCTTACGCCTGTATGAGGAGTTATTTCTCCCGGATAGGATATACTGTCGTCGGCGTGTTCCCAATCCGAATCATCAAAATCACTCCTTGATACCTCGAACCCGTCATAAAGATTGGCATTATAAGTCTCACCGTCATAAATATCACTTTCCGTTACAGCACTGTCATCACTGTATTTCCAATCTGAAGATGTTGTAAACCATGTATCTGTGCTGTCAGTATAGATAATATGTGCTTTCATAATAAAGGCGGTTTTTTCAAATCCATAATGTCCTTTTGAAATTCTGCCGAGAGCCCAACCGTTACTGAGCATTGCAGAAAAACCGTTTATGTCACAGCTGTTAAGGTAAGGGGTAATGTCATAAGCATAATATAGTATTCTCTTTGTATAATCGCTCCAGCCGGGCTTCATTTCATCGAAAAGTGTACCCTCGGCGGTAGCTTCGCCTACACGTTCACCGTTTATAAAAAGATCGAAAACACCTATAGAAGAAGCATAAACCTTAGCGTAGGCAATTTCTTTTTCAGCGGTAAACTTACCTCTTAAAACGGAAGTATTGTCGTTACCGCTTATCCATTTTACTTCTTCAAAGAAATCATCATTTGGTGCTGTTTCAAAATAGGCTGTATCAGAGGTTACAGCCACACCGTTTTCGTTCCACACCGTAACACACCATGCATATTTTTCGTCGGGATAGAGTTCGCTTTCACATCTGATACATACCGATTTATCATTTTGCACTTTGCCGGTGTCTGACAAAAGCTCTCCTGTTTTATTGTTTATTCTATCAAAGCTATAAACTCTGAGCCGGTAGGCAGTTTGCCGTGCACCTGTTTTATCACATATCATCTGCCAAGAAAAGCTGATGTTTTCACAGTCTGCAAGCACAGGATTATCATCATAATTCACCTTAAGTCCGGTTACTGAAAAATCTGATTGTGCGGACACACTAAAGGGAAAACCGTTTAAAATCATAATCAAAGAAACAATAAGAGCAATAGTTTTCTTCATCTATATCACCTTTTACGTTATTATATGGTTTTATTCTATCAGCTGTTTTATTACTTGTCAATGAAAATACCTTTTTAAACCAACAAACCGATTCGGAGTTTTTTCTTTTAAAAGGAATAAAAAGCCTTATGTCCGGATGATAATGATATCATTTTAGACGGTACCCGACAGGGAGTAGCGGTGAATTACATCTCAGGTGCTTTACCAGAAACGGCATAAAGAAAAAAGCCGCAGAAAAACTGCGACAAACTACAAAAAATATATCAATCTGTTTTATAACAAAAAGGATGCGTGTTCAAATCCCTTATGAACACACATCATGGGGTATGTTACATAAAGATTATCTTCTGAAACACAAGAAGGTGCTGTTTGCAACTCTGCTCGCCAAGGGTAAACTGTATCAGCACTGTGCAGAGATAGAAAATCAAGCACAGCAGATCTTTGATAGTCTTGTGGAACAGATGAAAGAAAATGAAGGTGTCACCGAGCAACTGAAAGAGAAAAATAAGATTAAATGGATATGCCGTATGCAAAGCATTGGAGCAAAAGCACATAAGATTACGCGCAGAGAGTTAATATATGTATGGTGTTAGTTACAGGAGGAATTTTTCCTGAATCTTTTTATAAAAAAACAAAAAGCGAAAACTTCCTTCAATCTTTCTTCAATGTTGCTATGAATAATTATGTATCGTAGGATAAAATTCCGAGAAAGGAACAAAAGTTATGTACATTATTAAAAACGCATTCAGATGCATAGGCCGCTCCAAAGGGAGAAATGTTCTGATTGGTGTTATTGCACTTGTAATTGCTGTTTCTGCTTGTCTTGGTTTATCAATACGACAGGCGGCTGACAGTGCAAAACAGAGTGCCTTAGAGGAGTTGAATATAACCGCTACCATATCGTATGACAGAAGCTCTATGATGAACAATATGTCAGACGGAGAAAACGGTCAAGGCGGCAAAAAATTCGACCGTGACCAGTTTAAAAATATGATGGGTAGTGCCTCTGCGCTTACCTTAGAACAATATCAAACATATGCTTCCGCAGAATCCGTTGAGGATTTTTATTATACCCTTACCGCTTCCTTTAACGGCTCGGATAAATTATTGCCTGTAACTGATGAAACGGAAGAGGAAACTGAATCTACCTTTGAAAGCATAGGTGGAAGTTCACAAGGTAAAGGCAGTGGCTCAACAGGCGGTCGCGGCGGCAAAGGTATGGCGTCTTCGTCAGATTTTTCTGTTATTGGATATAGCAGTGATAATTCAATGACGGCATTTGTTGACGGAACGGCTTCTGTTTTAGACGGTGGCACTATGTTCAGCGAAGGTTCAACTGAAAAGGAATGTGTCATCTCCGAAGAACTTGCTATCTTTAATGATTTGACTGTAGGAGATACTATCATCCTCACTAATCCTTCTCTTGAAACCGAAACCTATGAAGTAAAGGTCGTTGGTTTATATACAAGCACCGCTAACAATGATTTTTCTATGTCGATGTTCGGCAAAAGCCAAGACCCTGCTAATCAGATTTATATGAGTGCAGCCGCACTGCAAACTATCCTTGATGCTTCGGATGAGGTTTCCACAACTGTTACCGATGAAAATACGGGC
>JAFQHU010000017.1 GCA_017397845.1 Clostridia bacterium | reverse complement strand
TACTAACAAGTAACAGTGCTATTTTCAAGGCACTCTATAATTTGTGTGAGGGATTAGTTACTCTCTTCTATCCTTTGATTGTTATTGTTTATCCTTTTGGAGTCAGTGATTTCACACAGATGTTTTTTATTCTTTCACCCACAGCTTGTGCATTAGTATATTTATTATATCCGTTTGTAAAAAGAACAATGAGAAAAAATGTTTTTTGATATCTAAAAGGAAAAGAACAAACACCTCCGAGTAGCATTTGCTATTCGGAGGTGTTATGCATTACGCCACCTTATCAATACCCACCATAAACTGCTCGAAGTCAGTTGCCGCTTGAATTCTTCAGTGCCGTTGTGATATAATTAATTAAATTCAAAAAACATCAAGGTGGAGTGTATATGAAAAGCCAAATCTTTAAAACGGTTCTTAAGGTATTTCTTACTGCTTTGTTAAGTCTTGCAGCGTTGCTGCTTGTGTTGTTTGTGTCTTCTGTTATAGCAGGATTCGTGCAGATAGAAAAAAATACCGAATATCAGGACAGACATCTCGAATATCTGAAAACTGAATACTATACCGACTCTTATGTTCCTTGTGACGAACAAAAGCTTGCAGATTTTGATATTGAAAAAGCTTTTTCAGAAGGCGTGAAGCTCAACGAAATCGCAGTTATGGGAACTCACAACAGCTATCAGTTGCTTGGAACACTCCCCAAGCGAGGACTGATGAAGACACTTCAGATCATTTCTTTCGGTGCGGTGGAAAATAAGGCTGTTTTTGAAATGGATACATTTACCGAGCAGTTGGAGCAGGGGATAAGAAACCTTGAAATTGATATTGAAACTGTAGATGATGAGGGTGATATCAGTTTTATTGTTACCCACAGCGCCATAATCGACAATGTTTCAAGTGCTTATAACTTTGCTAAGGGACTTGAAGAAATTGCGATGTGGTCAGATCATAATCCGGGGCATTTGCCGGTATATTTGCTTATTGAGCCAAAAGATGATGTCCCTTCATTAAATAACATGAAGAATTTCTCTCTTGAATACGCCCTGGAGTTTGACAAGGTATTAAGAAAGGTGCTTGGAGACAGATTGCTCACACCGGAGCAGGTAATGGGAGAATATGAAAGCTTTGAAGAAATGCGAAAAGCTGACGGTTGGCCCGCTTTAAAGCAGGCTGCGGGTAAAATTATTGTTTTGCTGCATTCCTGCGGTGTTACACAGGAATATATAGACACCGACATATCAATCAAAACTCAGGCAATGTTTCCGATGCTCAGATTCGGGGATATTGATAAAGCCTGTGCATCATTTATTCTTGATAACGATCCTGCAAGTGCAAAGGAAAACAATAAAAAGACAGTTGACGAAAAAAATCTTATGGTAAGAACCAGAGCAGACGATTATCCTGATTTCAGTGATGAAAGGTATAATTATGCAAATAACTGCGGCTCGCACATCATCACGACGGATTATCCTCCCCGTTCTGTAAGAGAAAAGGACCACACCTACACATTTGGCGGATATACGATAAAACTTCTTAAGTAAAAAAACGAATATACAATAACAGCATTTACATGACTTAAAAAAACGAGCAGAGCCTAAAAACTTTGCTCGGTATTTTTTTACCCCACCTTATCAATCCCCGGCATGAACTGCTCAAAGTCAATATTAAACTCAACTTTCAGCTTATACCCTCGGCTGACCTCAACCCGCTTAATCAGACAATTCACAATCACTTTCTTCTTTTCAAAGCTTGCTTTATCATAAAGCTCACACCTGTAATAATTGCCATAATAACTGTACTTGCTGCTCCGAATATAGCGGCAAACCATAAATTCAAAAAGCCCTCACTATTTTCGGTGATCAGGGGAGCCAACAGACAAACAGCGGTAAAAATCGGAAATAACCATTTGCTTTTATCTTTAATTAATCCTGCGAAAGTGAAATTCAAAAGGGAGGCATATATTAAAAACAGCACAGGCTCGGCAGTCGGTTTTATCGCCATGATAATCTCAGGAATAACAAAGAAAATTAAAACCTGAATGCAACATGCAAATACCAACTGCACAACAGAATTGTTTACTTTCTTAATTTCCTTTTCTTTTTCCTTGAGAATGTCCACAATGGTTTCATTTGTTGATGATATGATTTCTTCGATTTTTGGGTTATCGTCGATTGAAGATGGAACTTTATTGTCTGTGACAGAAAAGCAGAATTTTTCACCTAAAAGTATTTCATTTATTGAAATGTCAAATATGGTGGATAAGGAAAGCAGCATATCTGCATCAGGTAAACCTTTCCCTGTTTCCCATCTTGAAATTGCTTTGTCGGTGCAATTTAGTTTTTTTGCTAATTCAAGCTGAGTCATATTATTTTCTTTTCTTAATGTTTTGATAAAGTCACCGGTTTTCTGTGTGTTCATAAATATTCACCTCACTAAATATTTTCTGCTGAAATTATAGCATAGCACACTTGAAAAGTCACCCTATGATTCATAGAGTGACCGGTTTTCAGCATTGTTTAATGCAAAAACTATACAAAACTATCAATCCCCGGCATGAACTGCTCGAAGTCAATGCTAAAGTGGAATTTCGACTTGTATCTCTTTGACCTTTTTCCAATCGATTTCTCCCTGGTGTACCGATACATCGATTCCTTTTGTCACAAAAAACACCTCCCCGAAAATAATTTAATTAAAAAACAGCAAAGGCACATGTCAAAAAGTGATATGTGCCTTCACCTTTGATTAAAATATCCTGAAACAAGTTATCCGATCTGAGTAATAACGAGATGTGCGGAAACCGGACGTGTGCCGCCGGCAAGAGGAGTGATCGTGAGTGCTGCTGATAATTCTTTCGTAAAACCGTGAAGCATTTTTTGTGTTTATGATGCAATTTTATCACTGAAATATTACTCTGTTGAGAGCGAGCCTTTATCAAAGCTGACAGGGGAAGTTGTGTTAACAAATCGTTTACAATGTTTAAAAGATGTTTAGATAGTTTGGGTTTATATTTATATCAGTGTATTATACATGTTGCATAATTAATGTTTTTAAGGAGGAAAAAGCTTATGAAAACATGTAAAAAAGTTTTAAGTGTATTTTTATCTGCACTTATCCTTATCAGCTGTGTAAGTGTTTGCTTCAGTCCTATTCAGGTACATGCGGCAACTCCCTCAGGTACACAGCTCAAAGCCGCTTTTCAGGCTGTAACAAATACAACAGATATGACAAACGGCGACGGTACATTGCTCAATGCGGCAGAAATGCTCTATAATTGGGCGTACGGTAATTCCCAAACGGGAGCGAACTCTATCGGAGGCAGCTATGACAATCCGACACTGAGCGCTAAAAACAATAACTCCACCGTCAATCTTAACAGCGGAGCCAAAAGCGCAGTGGGAAGTGCATACAATGCCCTCATCGATAAGCTTTTGCCCACATCGGGTGTATATGACGATGCAAATTACCGTTCAACACATAAAAGCGGAAATTATTCGGTATTGGGAGGACCGGGCTTCGATACCGGTAAGCTTTCATACAATGTTTCAAGCTCTCCCAAATTTACTGTTACCGTAGCGGCAAATCTCACAAAGGTGCTCAAAACCTACGACTCATTGGAGAAAGTGCCCGCTTCCATCCTTCTCAAAGCAACCTATACCTATACTCACGCAAGAAAGGACGGTTACCGCACAAAGAATGAGGATACTAAGGTTTTCGGTGCGGTAGTATCAAGAAAATGGTTATGGAGAACCTATTCATGGCACTATTTTTCATCCAAGCCTGCCCGCACGGTTAATTCCGCAAATACCCAGGCTTATAAGGATCTCCATGCCTTTAACGATTATTTCTTTACAAACGGTTTGGTCGATACATCCTTAAAGACACTGTGTGACGATTATACTGTCGCTCAGCTTCAGGCGTTCATTGATGCGGTCGATCAGAAATCGGCGGCTATTGACAATGCATACGGCGCAGGCATAACAAATCATTTCTTTGATGAGGCAAAGCTCGCTTCATTCAGAGAAAATTGTGTATATGCACAGAAGGTTATCAATGCAAAGCCGGCCATTACTGCTCTTAATTCCGCTATGGCTGAGGGCTACGACGTCAATGATCTCGCCGGAATGGAGAGTATATACACTGCTCAGAAGCCTAATTTGGACTTCCTTTCAGACAAAACGGATATAATCGCTTATGTCGCGGAAAATTATGACGGTTATTCGTCCTTCTCGCTCGAAAATGCGACTGCATTTCTGGATAAGCTTATGGATGATATCGAGCTTTATAAAATCAGAGAAATTAAAAATGCCATCGATGCTTTGAGAGCTCAGTATCCCGACAGTGAAGCTATAAGCGGAATTGACACCGATGAAAACGGTAATTACATAAACGACAATCTTACTTTATGGAGCACCTATGACATAATGACGGGCTATACCGCTGCTATCGAAGGCTTTGAGAGTGAAAACGTCGCCGCAGTATTTACCGACGGAACCGATTATGCTTACAGCTTTAAGGCTGAGCTGAAATATGAATGGGATTACAGAGGCGCTCAGCAGCAGTATGAATCCTATTATGCATGGTTCCTGCCTCTTATTTATAAAGATCTTACTGCATACACCACCGAGCAGATTATAAATACGGGTGTGGCTGCCAATGTTCCGAATATTCCCAACGCAAACTCAAAGAGAACAGCATACAGCAATATGTATAACACCTATACCGGTCTTATCGGTGCCGATACGATGAAGCTCGTTTTCGGCGACGGCGAAAATGCCTTAGGTTACATTATCGATGATTATATCGAGAGACTTTATGCCGTTATTTTGGCAAGACTTACATCCGAGGTGGATGCCGCTGTCGGATATTATGATGCTTTCGGTAAAATAACTCTTGATAACTTCGTTGCAGTCAAGGATGCTGTCGAAAGAGTGGAAAGAAACATATGGGATTTTATCAATAAAAATAATCCTTCGATTATTTCCTCTTCTCTCAGAACGAATTATAACAGACTCAGCACTCTTCTCAGCAAATATAACAGCTTTGTGGCCGGTAACGGTCTTTCGGGCTTCACCCAGGAGCATCTTCACGATTCAAAGGGTGTATTCATCACCCGTGAGCCTGTCGATGATGACAGAGCGAGAAAAGACGGTGAAAATTACGAGGTTACCGAAAAAAGAATCCTCGACACGATGAAAAAGCTTGACGCTTTTCTCGTCAGTAACGATTTTACTGAGTTGGTGGATATTGATCAGGACCCCGACAGAGACATTCTTCTGAGTGACTTTATAAAGGAGTCTATGTCACAGATGTTCTATACGGATAAGCTTGTAAACATGCTTGTCAATATAATCTATCCCGCATTGGCACAAACTCTCGAAGATGTTTTCAGAGGTCTTCCTAAAACCTATGATACAGGTATATGGGGTATCGGTGAGGTTAATATCAGCTACAATCCTCTTACCCAAATTATCAATAAGGGCGGCATAGGTATTTATCCCAATCAGGTTGATGATTTTATTGCCTCCGGCTACGGTACCGCCAAAACACAGCTCTCAAAAGCCTCCACATGGGCGGCACTCAGAGATAAGGACGGAAATCTTACTCTTAATTGGGGTATTGACGATATCAAACCCGAAAATTATGCTTCTACCTCGGCATATCTTTCCGCCAAAAAGAATAAGTTCCTCGGTGCCATGTCTGAGGCATTTGATGCGATTCTTCCTTTGGTGAGAGTTATCCTCGCCGACAGAGACGATATGTCTCTCACTGCCACAAAGGTAGGCTCGGCAAGTAAAACATATATCGGCATCACCTTCTCACTTGAAGGTGACCTTGTACTCAACGCTGACGGCTGTGCAGGCTACTCCGATGTGGTTGTACCCATTCTCGAAGCTTTCGGCTGTTCGGGTATCCAAAGCTACTCAACGGTGAAAAATTACACAACCACAAGACAGTTCGTAAACGCTATTTTCAATCCCATCATAGATCTTATTGAAAACAAGTTGGCAAACGCTCCCGCCGAAACCGTCGCATCGATTCTTCCGAATCTCGCTTATGCAATTCCTTTCGATAAGCTGTGGGATCTGGTTGATCTTCTTAATATCAGGATTTACTATACCGTTGATGACTCGATTCTCGGCATCAAGGTTATCGATAAGGCTCCTATTGACGTCAGATTCAATACCTTCCTTACCAAAAATTCACTTCCTCTTGAGTTCGATATTTCGTCCTTCAGTGATACTCTCAAATTTGTTCTTTCATCGATTCTTCCGGGCATTGATTTCAGCAAACTGCCCATACTCAATTCCGGTAAATTCATAAGACATGCGAAGCTCAACCAAAATGCTTCCACTCTCAGACATACCGGAAAACGTATTAATTTTGAGGCGGATAAAGCCGATGTATTTGTCGAATTCCTTTATTATCTCGCTTCCTGTCTCGGCGATGAAGCCTTTGTGGAAGAGATTGTAAATGCATTTATGCCCACAGCTGACGGCTCAAATGCACTCACACCCGAACTTAAGGAAATAGTGGCAAATATTTATGCAGACCCGGATATGGCTATTGCCGCCACCGTAGAAATGCTCAATCAGAGAGAATACGCTCTCGAAGATTATCTTTGGTATGACGGCTCCGTGGGCGGTACTGTTGAGGGTATAACACCTGCCGCCATGGTATATCTCAGCCACAGCAACAATTGGACAAAGGAAACGGCAGAGTATGCCGAAAAGAACATAAACGAAATTATTGATGCTGTTCTCGATGCTGCAAACAGTGATCTCGATATCGGCAAAACTCTCATGGGAGTCATTAATTCCGTCTTTACAAACAAAACCCTTACCGATCTCGCAAAGGCACTTTCAGGTATTACCGTTCTTCCCGAAAAGGCTTTCGAAATAATCGAAAAAGAGCTTGGTATGGATCTTACCGTTTTCGCTCAGTATGCTTCACTCGAAGATACACACAGCTGGGGCTTTGAGGACGGAGACAGAGACGGCTTTATCGAAGCACTTCTCGATGTTGTTTCACCTCTTGAGCCTTTGTACGGAGTGATTCTTTTCGAAGAAAACCTTACCTTCTTTAACGATGTAAACAATAAGGATTTGGTAACCTTCTTCGGAAACAACGGATATGACAGTGCGATAGTTCCCGTGCTTGAGGCACTCGGATGTGAGCTGTTGACCGGAAATTACAGCGCAGCCACAGGTGAAGAAGGCTTCAGAGCGATTATCAAATCCATTACCGATAAGCTCGATGATATTGAAAAAGATCCCGTAAATGAAATATTGGATATTCTTCCCGGTGTGATTTATTTCGCTGCAAGTGACGGCCTTACCGCAGCGGTGAGAAATCTTCTCCATCCTCTTTATGTAATTCTTGATACGATAAGACCTCTTTACAATATTGACCTTACATCCATGATTGACCTCAGTGCTTTCGAAATGGATATAGAACATCTCGGACTTGAGTTTCTTTTAAATACCGTCGGCAAACTTACGGGTCTTGACCTTGCGAAGGCAGAGACGGTGATAAATGACATATGTAAGGTTATAGGCACGGATTACACCTCACAAAGTGAGTTCGTGGGCGAAGGAAAAATCGGTGCTTACAAAGAGGGCGTCTTTGACAGAGCGGATATGGTAACCGTTTGTCTCAGTCTTTTCATTGAGCTGCTCGAAGTCGAAGGAAACGGTGCAGCTGTGGATGCTCTTTTGGGCACAGAAAATATTGCGGCGGCTCTTATTAATTTCTTTAACGGAGCCGAGCCGGAATTTGAAACACCCGATTGGATGTATTATTTCGGCGAAAATCACGATTTCACGGATTATGATTTTGACACGGGTATTAATATCGAGCCTACTGTCAAATCACTCTCTTATACAAACAATTGGACAGAGCAGACCGCTGCTTATATCGATGAAAATCTTGATACGGTTGTCAGCCTTATTGTCGGCTCTCTTGACGGGGATTATGATGACCTTTCTGATCTTCTTTCCGATAAAGTGAAAATTTATTCCACTGAAAATGTTCAGGCGGTTGCCGATACTCTCAAAAAAGCTCTTTCAACCCTTGATTCAAGGCTTTTCGAAATGGCTGAGGTGGTGCTTGATGTTGATATCGAGGCGCTGAATAATTACACAGCTCCCGAAGGAATCGACACGGCCGAGGAATTTACCGCTGCACTTACCGGATTGCTCGGTACTGTTGCAAATCTCACGGATTGGTTGCTTTTCGGTGAGGATTACAGATTCTTTACCGGTACAAAGCTCGACGAAAACGGCGGATATGTTTATAACGACCTCGTTACAATCCGCGGTGCACAGGGCTACAAAAAGGGAATTGCTCCCATTCTTGAGGCTATTGGCTGTCAGAATATACCCACAGGTAACGAAGAAAATGCCGTTGAGCTTATGCTTACCGCTTTGTTTGACAGAGTGGACGACATACTTTCCGACCCGACGGATAAAATTCTCGAAATTATGCCCAATATCATTTATTTCCTCAATGCAAACGGACTTTCTGCCTGTGCCGTAAATGCATTTGCAGCACTTAACGCTCTTTCGGATTCATTGGCAGAGCTCGGAGTGGAAATCAGCGTGCAAAGTCTTTTCGGCTTTGATCTTTCCAAACTCAGCTTAACGGATGTGATAGATATTATCGAGGATGAAACAGGTCTTGACCTTACAGCCTTTAAGGAAATTTTTGAATATCTTTGCGTCGGAACCATCACCTCATATGCTTCACTGAGCGGAGAATATGCTTACAGAATGTCATATACAAACGAAGCCGACAGAAAGGATATGATTACGCTTATCCTTACTGCTTTGGTAAAGGTGCTTGGTGTGGACGAAAATGCAGAAATTTTGAAAGAGGCTTTAGGTGAAGAAACCTATTCGGTTATTCTCGACATCATCAAGCTCAAAGAGAGCGATATGAAGGAAATCGATTACCTTTGGACTGAATATGCAGACACAGATAAAACCTTCTCTGCACTCGAAACCTCCGTGCTTTATTCGGGACATAAATACGGACCTCTTTACACCCGTGAAATGGCTGCTCATATCGCAAAGAACATTCAGAGATTCATTGATAACATTATTTATCTCACAGGTCTCGAAATCGAAGGAAAGAGAATTGACAGCATCGAGGATATTCTCAATTCCTATGTGGGCGGTTCGCTTTATAACAGCAAAAACGCTCAGGCAATACTTGATGCGGTAAGGAATGCTGTGGCCGAGATCGAAAAAATCGAAAACAGTAATCTTATCAAAGATCTCCTCAGAACGTCTATTGACGTTGACCTTGATGCCTGGGACGGATACACTGTTCCCGAATTTGAGGACGACAGAGCAATGTTTACACAAACCGTATGTGAAATTTTGGCACCTGCTTATCCCATACTTGAATGGGCACTCTGCGATAAAGACTTTACCTTCTTTATCGACCGTGACGGCGATGATGTTGTTACGATTCTCGGAGCGGAGGGTTATGCTTACGGTATCGTTCCCATTATGGAGGTGCTCGAATGTGACGGTATGCTTACCCCCGATGCTTACCGCACAGCAGCAGAGAACGACAGCAACGCTATCGTCACCGCCATTCTCGATCCTTTGTTTGACAGACTCGATGAAATTATGGCGGCTCCTGCCGACGAAATTCTTGAGATTCTTCCCGGTGTGATTTATTTCATAAATTCTAAGGGTCTTGACACCTGCTTTAAAAATGCACTTAATGCAGTTTATACTCTTTTCGATGCGATAGAGCCTCTTATCGGGGTAAACCTTGATGAGCTTATTGATGTGAAGCTTGACGAAATTACCTTTGAAAGCTTATTTGAGTATGCGATTGAGGCTATCAAGGCCGAAACAGGCTTTGAATTCACAGCTGTCGATGGAGATGCCTTCCTCGAACTGACTGTCGGTAAGCTTGTAAGCTATGAATCCGCAAACGGAAACAAAGCTTATAAGATGGTTTATCAGTCCGACACGGCAAAGGGCGAAATGGTTACAATAGCTCTGCGCCTTCTCATTACCTTCCTTATGACAGAGGATAACCGTGAGGTTGCGATTTCTCTTCTTAAAAAATATTTCTCTATGGATGCTTCAGCTGAGAAATATGTCAGAGGTATATTCGACGTCTATGCGGACTGTGTGACAGGAACTCATATCGGTATGGATAAGGCTTTGGCTACCACTTATTATCTGTTCTACGGTGTCGATATCGCCGCAGACGAAACGGCTGACGGAGTAAAGGATATTAATGCTAAATGGAGAAAGGTGCTTAAAAAGCTCGGTAAATCGGATAATCCTGATGAAGCCACGATAGGCAATTTCCTCGCAGAAATATTCGGTCATGAAATTTTTGAGGACATTATTGATACCGAAGAGGGTATTGCACCCAACGGATTTATCAGATTTTTTGAAAAAATAATCGAGATTTTCAGAAATATAATCGAGTTTTTCAAAAATCTTTTCAAATGAGGGTAATTTATAAGGAACTGCTGCGTTAAAGCACAGATCAAAAAGTAAAACAAAGAACAGATGTGTTAAAGGTGATTTCAACCGAAACACATCTGTTTTGTTATGTAATAAAAATAACAATTGACAAAATAATTGCAATATGTTAAAATATTAACAAGCGAAGAATATAATGTTTTGGAGATGATATTTTGGAAGAGATTAAGAGGATGCAGGAAAATTTGCTTTTGATTCGTCGGACAGTGGGATGGTCGGCGGCTGAATTCGGAGAAAGAATCGGAGTTACGCGTCAGACCATCAGTAATATTGAAAACGGCAGAAACAAACTGAATAAAACTCAATATATTGCAATGAGAAGTGTATTGGATGCAGAAATTGAAAGCTGTCCCACAGACACAGAAATGCTGAAAATACTTTTGGATGTTTTGATTGACAATCCGGATAACTATAGCGAAGAGATGAGAAAGGAGCTTGCAGACAAAGCAAACCTGATGGTTCCGGGCATTCTTGTCGGCTCTGCCACCCGCGAAAAGGTCTCTAAAGAGTGGATGATTGTCGCTGCTACTGTTGCCGGAGCCACTTTATTTCCACCGTCTGTTGCAGTTTTGGGTGCCGTTTCTGTGAGTGCCTGGCTTCGGAAGCTTACAAAAAAGAATAAAAAAACAAAAGAGTGAAATGAGAAAATAATAAAATGGAGATGAAAAAATGCTTGATTTCAGTAGTAAACCCATTATTGCAATGCTTCATTTGAGAGGTTCTTCCGATGAAGATATGCTGTCGAGAATGATTAAAGAAACAGAAATTTATTACAGAAACGGTGTGGATGCTGTTTTGGTAGAAAACTATTTCGGCAGCATCGGTAACTGCGAACAGGCATTAAAATACCTGAACGAAAATATGCCTGATAAATTATACGGAGTAAATATACTCGGAGACTATAAAAAAGCCTTTGAGCTTGCAGAAAAGTATAATGCTGATTTTGTGCAGATTGATTCTGTCTGCGGACATTTGGATCCTATGAGAGACTCCGTGTATGCCAAAGAGCTCATCAGCCTTATGAAAAACAGAAAATATCAGGTTTTAGGAGGCTTAAGATTCAAATATCAGCCTGTCAGAAGCTGCAGAACATTAGAGGAGGATGCCGCTCTCGCTGAAATGAGATGTGATGCAGTGGTAACAACGGGCGAGGGGACAGGTATGGATTGCCCTACGGGAAAGTTGTCGGAATTCAGGCGTGTGCTTGGAGAGTTTCCGCTGATTGCGGGGGCGGGAGTCACAGCGGATAATGTCTGTGAAAAGTTACAGTTTGCGGATGGTGTTATTATAGGCAGCTGGCTTAAAGAGTGGCACCGCGATTATGGTGATGTATGTGAGGAATATGTCAAAGCTTTTATGGAAAAGGTTGAAGTATACAGAAAGAATATGCAGTAAAATCATCCGCATAGGGCTTAAGAGGTATGTTTTTTTATGAGAGGAGTATGAAGAAAATGGAAACAGTTAAAAAGGTTTACAGTCAGAATAAATTTATTGTTATCAGTTTTTTGTTTGCTTTGATATGCAGTGAGATACTGTGCACCGTAATGGATGTTAAGTTTTATTACGCAGTACGATCTTCGGCAGTAAGTATACTTTTGAGAATTGCTGTATTGTCGGCATGTATCTTTGTGGCATATAAGGTCGGCAGATATCTCAGTAAGGAAATGCTGACCTTTAACACGGTGTTATATGCACTTACGGCCGTGCTCGGATGCCGTTCAGGACCTTTTCATTTGCTTATGGTTGATTACGGCTTTTATTATTTTTTCTCTTTTTTTGCTCTGATATTTCTTTCCCTGTATTATACCGAAAAAAGCACAGATTCAATCGGCGCATCGTTGCTTTATTTTTTCCTCGGCACTGTATTTGTTACGGGAACTTATGACGAGCCGGAAGGCTTTATAGCTCTTTCAATGCAACTGTTACTGTTCGTTCATGTTTTCGGCAAAATAAAAAAGAAAGCTGTAAGAATCATACATATTATCTTAAGTTTCGGAAGCTTATTTGCTCTTTTGGCTTTAGCTGCAGCGAATGTTGTATCTTATGCGGAAATCAGATTTCTTGAGGGCAGCAGCATTATAAAAATGTTGCGTACTTTGTCCGAAACGGTAAAGCCCTTCGGTAAAGCGGAGATAATGAGTAAATTTCCCGGCGGAAACATTGATTATAATCTTGCCAGAATATTCGGATTTTACGGTTATGTAATCGGTACGGTGATGCTTTTGATTATTACAGTCTTTGTCATAAGCATTTTTATGAAAGCTTTTGAGCATAAGAGTAAAATGAAGCCTCTTATTCTGCTTGCCGCCGCAGTTTTTTCTGTGCGCTATTTTGCTTCGATATTTATCAATTCCGGCGTTGTCTGCGGTCTTGATGTGACTATGCCCTTTATCTGTGACGGAAGCTGGGGATATTTTGTTATGGGAATTCTGCTTGGGCTGATTTTTGCTGCCGACGGTAACGGCTTTGAGGAAGAGAACGAAAAAGAATATGAATATTTAAATAATGAGGAGGACGGACAATGCAAAGCAAGGATTATCACATTGAGCGGTTTTACCGCGAACACAGACTGAATTACGAAACAGCACTTAAGGAAATAAAAAACGGGAGAAAACAGTCCCATTGGATATGGTACATTTTCCCTCAGTTAAAAATTCTGGGCAGCAGTGCCAAATCAGAGCTGTACGGAATAGAAAACGCTGAAGAAGCGAGAATTTATTATAACGATGCTTATCTTGGCGAAAAGTTCAGAGAAATTTGTCAGGCTCTTATTGATTGCGGGTCGGATAACGCTCTCGAAATTATGGGCTATCCCGATAATCTCAAGCTATGTTCGAGCATGACGCTGTTTTACATAGCCACAGGCGATGAGCTGTTCGGAAGAGTGCTTGATAAGTTTTATTCGGGTAAAACGGACGGCAGGACAGTAAGCTTTTTACAGATGCTCGGACAAGGGAATTATTAAAATATATAAGGGGATCATATTAAGTTAACTTTATCAATTTTCTGTATCCTGATCCCGGATTAGAAAGTGGGTGTTATGCATAAGCGAAAAGAGACCTTTTTTGCTTACGTGCTTTTTTTCCATTCTTGGCTTTTTCTCTTTGTTTGTTGAAATGTCAGAACATTTATGATACAATTAATAAAAATTAAGGAGGAATATTATTATGTTTACATTCACGAAAATAATTTCGGCGGTTATGGCATTTATTATGATGATGCTTCCCCTTGCCGGCGAAGAGACAGAGCAAAAATGCAAGCCCGAATTCACAGGCACTTTTATTCAGTCATGGATGACCGCTTCCTGGGATGACGAAAGATGGGCCGAGGAAGCTGAAAACATGAAAGAAGCAGGTGTGGAATATCTTGTTCTGCAGTCTTTGGCCGACAAAGGTTACAAAAATGACGGCGGAGCCTGGCGTGTTTACTATAAAACCGATGTGGACGCATTAAAGGATGCGGAGTATATGGGCGATTGTCTTGAGCCTGCGCTGAAAGCTTGTCAGGATGCGGGAATCAAGGTTTTTGCGGGCCTTTCTATGTTTGACGATTTTTGGAATGAGGCAGGTTTAGGCACTCTGTATCAGGAGGTTTGCCGTGTGGCAGGGGATATGACAGAGGATATTTATAATAAGTACGGCGAGGAATATAAGGAAACCCTTTACGGTTGGTATTTCACGCCCGAAATAAGCAACGGTCTGCTTTGTCAGCTTAGTCTCGGCGGAATAATAAAGGGTATAAACCATTTAATCGACAGAATCAATGAGGTTGATGCATCAATGCCTCTTCTTATGAGTCCCTTTTATTCGGAATATATAGCCGCAGGACCTGTTGTCACACTGTGTAATTATGTGAGATTTTTCAGCAAGGTTAATTTCAGAGACGGAGACATTTTCGCTCCTCAGGATGCCGTAGGAGCCAAATGGACGAAAGAAAAGAGCCTTGAAATGACATGGAAAATTTATAAGGCTGCGGTTGACACCTGTGATGCGGACGTAAAGCTTTGGGCAAACTGTGAAAACTTCGACGGTGCCATCGCAACTGAAACCTTGGGCGGAATACTTTCACCGAAGATTACGGAGCATAAATCCAATGTTACTGCTACCTTTGACCGTTTCGCCCGCCAGATGGATGTGGCATCAAAATACGCAGAAAATATTATTACCTTCTCGTACAATCATTATTACAGTCCTTCACACGTGAATCCTGCCTTTATCAATACATACTATGATTATTTGGAGAACGGTTATGTGACGGAAACCGAAGCACCTCAAATTCCTGCAAATATGAATAAAACGCAGACCGAAAACGGTGTGGAGCTTTCATGGGATGAAGCAAAAGATAATATGGGTATCGCATATTACCGACTCGAAAAGGACGGGGAATTCCTCGCCAGAATCGATAAATATTACGGCACAGAGGAAAATTGCTTTACCGATGAAAACGGAGATATAAACAGTGTATATACCGTCGAGGCAGTCGATGCCGCAGGAAACAGCACCGGTAAAATAACGGTAAACTGAAACGCCGATAGCCGGAAAGCTTTTTTCTGAGAAAAGAAAAATTAAACCTTTAACAGCATAATAAAAAGTAAAAACAGATATGTATCCGTTCAAGCTTACATATCTGTTTTTTGTTTTACTTTTTGATTTTAAGACAGTTGAAAGGGACAATGTTTAATGTGTCGCCGCATTGTCTCGGATAATTATTCGAATAAACCTATAAACCAATCCCAGAAATCTTTAAGTGCCTTCATAATTATCTGGAACAGATTAAGAGCTTCATCTACATCGGGCACCTCCACATCCATGGAAAGGGCACCGATGAGCATATAACCGTCAACCACAACCGTGATTGTATTTGCGGGGTCCAAGGGAACCTTTTTCCCGTTTACATAAAAATCAAACTCGTCGTCAATCCACAAATCCTGAACACGGACAACAAGTATTGATCCTTCGTAAACTTCGAGAGTGGAGTTGGGTCCCTGAGGGAAAAAGTCGCCGCCGTTTACGGAAACCTCGTACCAACCGATGCCGTCGGTTTTGCCGAAACAAACGTGGTGTTTTCGGGGAACATCAGGCTTAACGGGAATAACAGGTTCTGCAGGTACCGCTTTTACGGTAACGGTTATCTCTTTTTTTACGGAGGGGTTGTCCGCGGAGATAACAGTTATTACGGCCGTTCCTTCTCCCGCTGCGACAATATTGCCTTTTTCATCAACGGTTGCAACGGATTCGTCATCTGAACTGAATATAAGCTCTTTATTTGTGGCATTCTCCGGTTTAACGGTAACAGCGAGCTGGACTGTTTCACCGGCTTGAAGAGAAAGCTCGGTTTCCCGAAGCTCTATATCCTGAACGGGAACCTTTGCAAGCTCAGCAATAAAAAGAGTCTTTTTGTTTGCTCTGACCGATGTCATACCCTCAGAAATACCTACCATTGACTGTGAATCTTCACGGTTGCCGCTGTCGTAAAAATAGGCACCCTTTGAAAGCATCTGCTTGCCGTCTACGGTGATTTCTATAATATCACCGTCTTTAGCGTGGGTGGTAATGGTATAAACATCACCGTTGAGCTCTGCCTTACATTCGGATTTTTCTGTCAGATTTATGCTGCCGTCTTCATTTTCGCTGTAGCTTTCGGTATGAATTTCAAGCTCATCCTTTTCGTTTCCGCCGCCGTTCAGCGATATGTACATTGTGATATGATATAAGCCGTTATTTTCATCGATAAGCTCGGTTTTAACGACCTCCAAATCGGAAATAATCAACTGGTCGTTTTCGGCTTCCTCGGCTTTTAATTTGTATAAATGCTCTGCCAATGTGTTGACACGGTATGCTGCTTTGTGATCAAAGGATCTTTGTCTTTTTCCCGGTAACCAATCCCATATTTCGTTAGTGTAATCATGGAGAGGATTAAAATAGATGCCCGTATTTTTAGGCACATCTATCGATGCGAAATATTCGAGTCCGTCAGCTGCTGCATCGTTGATATTGGCATAGGACCAAACAGCCATCTGAACGGCGGCAATTAAATCTGCACGGGTCAGCGTATCAACAAACTCTGCCTCCAATCCTGTGGCCTTCAATCTGTCTTTCATTTCATCCATTGTAACGAAAGGATAAGAATTTTCCAAAATCGCTCTGATGTGCTGTGCCTCAGAGGCATCGAAATAGTTGCTGTCCTCCAAATTTATGCGTCTGTAGTCGGTGCCGTATGCCACACCCGTTTCCTTGTCACAGCAATACACCACTTCATAATTGCTTTCACCGTAAATATATTCACCGCTCGGAGTCCAGGTTGTGGCTCCGTCAGAAGTGTCTACCAAGATAAATGTTTGGGGGATGCTGCCGGAAACCATATGGTTGCTGACCTCATATCCGAAGCCGGTACCGACCCTGACGGCTTCAAAGGAATATTCGTCATCACGGGGAGAGACAGAAAATTCACCTGTTTGGAAAACGGTGGATAATTCATCGTTTAGCTTTGCTACCAATAAAGGATCAATTCCGGCTTTCTGTTCATCGCTCAGTGTGCCGTAAGCGTTCTTAGCCGCTTCTCTTTTGGCGAACATTTCTGACACATAGCTTTCATAGCCTTCACGTGCAGCCTTATGCTTGGCGATGGTAGAAGCGTTTGTGGTGTTTATGTCATAATGGTTTTTGGCGGTAAAAGTGCTTCTTTTGTCCTGCATTTGCTGAAGAGTGTCAATTTCCTCCAACATTTCCGTTACCTGTTCAGCGGTAAATTCATCTGCCGCACAAGCACAAAGCATAGCTGAGGTAAGCAAAACAACAAGAATTATCATAAAAGAGAAAAATTTTTTCATAATGCATGCCTCCTGTTCCAATAGATTATATCACAAAAAAATAAAAACTCAATAGGTAATGTGACGGTTGTCGGCTCTATAAAGTAAAAAAAGTCTGTGGAAAAAGGTTCTTATTTCTATTATATCATATTATCAATTGAAAAAATTTTTTCATTGATTTTGCATCCTTTCCTGTTATTATTGAATACGCTGAAAGTCATGTCAAAAAATATTTATTATTCATTTGAAAATACGTTCTGTATCAATGAATATTGAAAAAAATCCGCCCACTATCGTGAACGGATTTTCGTTTGGCGGAGAGCAAGGGATTTTGTCCCGCACTGCCGTGCTATCGCCTCGCCTGACGGCTTCGTTGCCCCGTCGGCGAAAATGCTTCCCCGAAGCATTTTCTTCCGCTTCGCTCCCTCCTTGTTCGAATCCCTTCCTTTTGATTTCAACGAAAAAATAATACCGACACCACAAGGGCATCGGTATCATTTTTTGGCGGAGAGCAAGGGATTCGAACCCTCGAAGCCGTTTTAGCGACTTACACGATTTCCAATCGTGCTCCTTCGACCAGCTCGGACAACTCTCCATACAACTCGGTTATTATACAATAATATAATAAAAAAATCAAGTGATTTTTAAAAATAATTGGTTTTGCCGCCGAATTTTTTGTTTCGGCGGCAAAAACGTTGCTTTTAAAGAGACTTATATTTCTCTGCCCAAGCGTTTACCGCTTCTTCACTGTAAATTTCGGGCATCTTTCTGCACACCGAGTCCATAAACGGAAGGGTGCGGAAATTTTTTACGAGAGGGGGAATCAGCTTCAGAAGGGGAGGACAGACGGCTAAGATGTGGCCGATTTGTTTAGGTGTAAAAGTCAGCGGTGCACCGCCTGCCACAGCAATAAGCTCCGGGGTAAGGATTTCCTTTTCGAGGAGATAGTCCACCTGCTCTCCTTTGACATAATTGAAAAAATCCTTCAGCTTATCGATGATTATAAGGTCTTTGGCATAGTGATGGAAATATTCGTACTGATAGGGCCAAAGGGACTTTTTGTTGTATATGCCGACAGCTTTCATAACCGTTTCAGCCAAAATTTTACCGGCGTTCATGCTCAGCACGATACCGCTTCCGTTCAGCGGTACGGTCATACCCGCACTGTCACCGACAGCCGCATAGCCGTCGCACACGAGCATGGGAAGCATGCGCTTTATGGGCAGGTCGATGAAGGTGCCTCCCCGTAAAATTTCCTGACCGATGAAAGGGAACTCTTTTCTGAAAGCGTCGAGAGAGGAGTTTACCTCGTCTGCGGTTAGGGAGCCTGCCGAGCCGAATTTGCCGATGAGGATGTCAACATATTTTTCATCGGTAACCGTCCAACCGATGCCGGGGATGTTGCGGTTAAATAGGTTAATCAGATACGGCGGGTCGGTTTTTTCGCCCGTCAGATTTTTAAAATAGGCTCTGTAAACGTGGAAAACTCCCGTACCCTCTAACTCTTTTTCGATCCCGCAAAGGGAGGGAAGGTTCCGGCGGACGGGGGAATACATTCCCGCCGCATCGATTACAAGGTCGCCGTAAAGAGCATATATTCTTTCGCTGTCGCGGAGATTGAGTCCCTTTACCTTCGCACCCTCTGTTACCGGTGAGAGTATTTCCGTGTTAAAGATAAACTTTACACCCGCTTTTTCCGCCAAAGAGATAAGATAGGCTATCAGCAGCTTTCTGTCCATACAGATTGAATCTTCACCTACGGGGACACGGAGCATTACGGTGGCTTTAGGGTTGCGGAAGCCTTGGGGCATACCGGCGGAAAAGGTGTTTTTTTCGGGACGGTCTATTCCTGAGCGGTCGAAAGCATCCAAGCTCAGCCAATCGTGCCAATCGTGACCGACGGTGTCGGGGTTGCATTTTTCGATTACGGTGATGTCATAGCCGTTTTTTGCCAAATGGATGGCGGCAACCAAACCGCCGTGACCGGCACCTGCAACTAAAATTTTACTCATATTTTTCTCCTTTTAAAACAATCAGTCCCATTCGCAGCCTGTTACCGTATCCATATCGATGCCCTTTGTGTCGTTGGTTTTGCGGACAAGACAGATGAGAGCCGCAATAAAACCGGGAACGAGCAAAGCAAAGGAAACGATACCCGTTACGCTGTTACCGAGAACGGTGATAAGAGGCAGGCTGATTATGTAAGAGATTGCCACACCTACTGCAGTTACAATGAACTGAGCAGACATCGTTGATGAGCGGAGATTTGTGGGTGAAGATTCACCTATCATCATGATAATAACGTCATTTGTGGAATAGTAGCTTCCGATGAATGCACCGCAGCAAAAGCCTACCGCATAAGGATTGAAGGCGGCTGAGGCTCCGACGGAGAAAAGGATGAAGAAAAGAAGACCGTTAAAGGCGGTGGTGACGGCGGCGGCTTTTCTTCCCTTTGAGTCACAAATAAAGCCCATTATTACCTGAGATACGGCACAGCCCACGGGGAACATGAATAAAGCGGTGGTAACATCGCCTACGCTCACAGCCTCCAATGCGGCATCAAGAGAATCGAAAAGTCCTTTTCCGAAAAAGTTTTCCGCATAGCCGTAGGACATGATTACCTGATAATTGATGGTGCCGATAAAGCCTAAGTTTGCGATGGCTGAGGTTATATAAAGCCATTTGAGCTGGCGGTGCTTCATGGCAAATTTCAGTGCGGGGATGAGACCTCCTTGGGCATCCTCTGCCTTTTTCTGTGCTTTCTGAGCTGCTCTTTCCTCGTCGCTCATTTTCAGATAACGGAGACGTGAATCGATAAAGGCGTCCGGCTCTCTTGCGGACATAAGTGCGATAAGGCTCGTCACGATGCCCACTATAGCGGGGACGAGATATACATTTCTCCACTGTGATGAATCAGCCATGAGCATACGTCTGAGTACGGGGACAAGCATAACTGCCATATTGGCAAAGAATTTTATGGAAGAATATATTCTTGCTCTGTGCTTTGAGGGTGAAGATTCCATAATATATACCACGTGCATATCGTGGGGTATAAAGAACTGAATCATACAGGCACCGATAAAGTACATAACCAGGTTTCCCGAAAGGAAAACCACAAACATGGCAAAGCTCATGCCAAAGGTATTGATGATAAGAAATTTTTTTCTGCCCCATTTGTCGGCCAAAGGTCGGTAAAGAAGACCGAGTGCCTGGAAGGGGACAACGAGAACGGAAAGAATATCCAAAAGACCTACGGAGCTTTCACCGAATTTCGAAAAAAGGTCATTGGCTATCTCTGTTTTCATCAGCGTGCTTATCTGGGACGCGATTTCATCGGTTGCATAGATTATTGATATAATCAGCACAAGATATGCAAAATAGCCGTTTCTTTTCGGCTTTGCCTTCTCTTTTTCCCATTTTGCCGTTTCCTTTTCTCTTCTTTTTTGCTGACGTAAAAGCTTGTCAGCGGAGATTTCCTTTGTTTTCATTCGTATCTCTCCTTTGGAGTTATTGATAAAATTATAATTCACAAAGGGTCAGATGTCAAGGCAAATGACCGAAAGATGTCTCCTTTCGAGTATGATAAATTCCTTCCGCAGTAAAACAAGGTGTCTGTCTATACGTCTGCATAGATTCAGCATTTTCCGTTTGCGGAAAAGAAGGGTCAGCAGACGGTTGCACAGCTCAATTCTGATGCCGAGAAGTGCAAGTAAAAATGCGTTTGATAAAATAATTATTCTTTCTTTCATAAGCTTCCTCTTTTCTTAGGGCACCTGAGGCACCCTATAATATTTATTATTGGTTTTTCCTTTGTTATTATTCTACATCCTTTGCCGTAAAAACTTTGTCGAAAAGGGTAAACGGAATGTCTTTTTTTGAAAAGAAAAGAGGGATACGTATCTTTTTCGACATAAAAAAATCACAAAGCGACACCGAGAAAGCTTTGTCTTTCTTTCGCGGTGCCGCATGTTTTGTTATCACAGGCCGAGTCTTTGGCGCATATTTTTTACTTCCCGGAGAACACATTCGGGCGAAGGTCCGCCCTTTACCGTTCTCTTTCTGACGCATTCGTCGAGATCTATTGCTTTGTAAACATCCTCTTCGAAAAGCTCGCATACAGCCTTGTATTCTTCTATGGGCAAGGTTTCAAGGGTAAGATCTTTGTCGATGCACAAAGCAACCAGCTGCCCCGTTGCCTTATATGCATCACGGAAGGGAAGTCCTTTGTAAACGAGATAGTCGGCGGCGTCGGTGGCGTTGATGAAGCCTTTGGCGGCGGCCTTTCGCATATTTTCGGTGAGAACCTCTGCGGTGTCAATCATGGGAGTGAAGGTTTTGAGACACATTATGACTGTGTCGAGAGCATCAAACACAGCCTCTTTGTCCTCTTGCATATCTTTATTGTAAGCTAAAGGCAGACCTTTCATAACGGTTAAAAGAGTTTGAAGATCACCGAAAACTCTGCCGGATTTGCCGCGGACAAGCTCTGCTATATCGGGGTTTTTTTTCTGGGGCATGATGCTGCTTCCCGTGGAGAAGGCATCATCGAGCTCGATGAATTTGAATTCCCATGAGCACCACATAATGATTTCCTCGGAGAAGCGGGAAAGGTGTACCATTATAATCGAAAGTATGCTGAGAAATTCCAAAGCGTAATCTCTGTCGGAAACACCGTCGAGAGAGTTTGCGGTAACGTTACCGTCCATACCCAACTGTTCGGAAACGGAATGTCTGTCGATGGGGTAGGTGGTGCCCGCCAAAGCACCTGAGCCGAGAGGGGAAACCTTTGTGCGCTTTTGCCAATCGCAGAAACGGTCAAAGTCACGCATAAACATTTCACAGTAGGCTAAAAGGTGATGGCCGAAGGTTATGGGCTGTGCACGCTGGAGATGAGTGTAGCCGGGCATAACCGCATCGTAGTAGGTGTTTGCCTTTTTGGTGAGTGTCCATACAAGCTCGCCCAAAAGACCGGCAAGCTCCTTATACTGATCCAAAAGATAAAGCTTAAGGTCGAGAGCGACCTGATCATTTCGGCTTCTGGCGGTATGTAATCTTTTACCGCTGTCACCGATCCTCTTTGTAAGCTCACCCTCGACGAAGGTGTGGATATCTTCGGCTGTCATGTCTATTTCCAAATTGCCCTCGTCGATGTCATAAAGGATATCACCGAGAGTTTTTGCGATAAGCTCACTTTCCTCTCTGTCTATTATTCCCTGATTGCCGAGCATTTTTGCATGAGCCACGGAGCCTTTTATGTCCTGGGTATACATACGGCTGTCAAAGGGAATGGATGAATTGAAATCGTTGGTTTGCGAGTCAAGCTGTTTTTTGAATCTTCCTGTCCAAAGGGGCATGGTGTGTTCCTCCTTGTGTAATGTGTTGTTTATTCGTAGGGGCGCCCATTGGGCGTCCTTGTATATTTGTTTATAATTATGTATTCGTCATCTTCTGTCCATTTTCGGGGATTATTTCGTATATATTCAATTTTATTATTATACTCTTCCTCGTTTCGGATAATTCTGTCGTAATATAATTTTTGCCACGGAGAAAATCCGATTGTTTTAGAAACATAACCTTTCATTTTATTGATAATATTATCAATTCCTGTCGATGGATTTTCGCTCCGTATTGTTAAAATGATGTGGATATGATTAGGCATAACAACATATTCGTCTACAGTGACGTTTTTGTAAATGTAAGGTATGTTTTTTATCGCCGTCTCTGTAACTTCTCCGTAAGGTGAGAGGGTGTATTTATGCGGACGACCAATGGTCGCCCCTACATCTTCATTTTTGCCATTCATATTCCTTTGCCAGAGAATCGGTTCACGATTTCTCGTGCAAATGGTAATAAAATATGAATTTGGAGATGAATAATCGTAGTTTTTTAATCGATATCCTTTTCTTTTTTGAATCATAGTGTCACATCCTGAATCAAATCATAGACAATACAATATCAATTATCCTCGTATTTTCCTGTTTTGTCAATACCTATTCACTTTTCCTACTTAAAAAACAGGGACTGTTTTTCAACAGCCCCTTGATATGCACTGATTATTTGATATCCCAATCCTTGGAAAGCATTGCCTTGACCTTGAGGGGAAGACCGAAAAGATTGATGAAGCCCTGTGAATCCATCTGGTCATAGCAGTCATCTTCGTCAAAGGTGGCCATTTCCTCGCTGTAAAGGGAGTAGGGTGATTTCATACCTGCACCGATGATGTTGCCCTTGTAAAGTTTGAGCTTAACTTCGCCTGTAACCGTTTCCTGGGTTTTGTCTACGAAAGCGGAAAGAGCTTCACGGCAGGTGGTGAACCACTGACCGTTATAAACGAGCTCAGAGAATTTAACTGCGAGCTGGCTTTTGAGGTGCTGGGTCTCTTTGTCGAGACAAAGCTGTTCGAGCATTTCGTGTGCTTTATAAAGGATGGTTCCGCCCGGTGTTTCGTAAACGCCTCTCGATTTCATACCTACGAGACGGTTTTCAACCATGTCGGCAATACCGATACCGTTTTCACCGCCGACCTTGTTAAGAGCTTTGACCATAGCGGGGCCGTCAAGCTTTTCACCGTTAAGGGTGGTGGGAACACCTTTTTCGAAGCCGATGGTGATATATGTGGGAGCGTCGGGAGCGCTTTCGGGTGTCACGCCCATTTCGAGTATCTCTTCATATTTGGGTTCATTTGCGGGATCTTCGAGATCGAGACCTTCGTGTGAAAGGTGCCAAAGGTTTTTATCCTTTGAATAGTTGGTTTCTCTCGTGATTTTGAGAGGAATGTTCTTTTTGATAGCGTATTCGATTTCTTCCTCACGGCTTTTGAATTCCCATGTTCTCCAGGGAGCGATGATTTTCACATCGGGAGCGAAGGCTTTGATGGCAAGCTCGAAACGAACCTGATCGTTACCCTTACCGGTACAACCGTGACAGATGGCATCGGCACCCTCTGCGATAGCGATTTCTACGATTCTTTTCGCAATAAGAGGACGTGCAAAGGATGTACCCAAAAGATACATACCCTCATACACTGCTCCGGCTTTGAGAGTGGGGTAGATGTAATCTTCAACAAATTCTTTGTTGAGGTCCTCGATGTAAAGCTTTGATGCACCTGTTTTGATGGCCTTTTCTTCCAATCCGTCGAGCTCTGTACCCTGACCGACGTCACCTGAAACTGCGATAACCTCACAGCCTTCATAGTTTTCTTTGAGCCAAGGGATGATGATGGATGTATCAAGACCGCCCGAATAAGCAAGTACAATTTTTTTAATCTGTTTCATAGTTATGTCTCCTCTGTTTTTGAAAGTATGCATACGATTATACACTCATTTATGCAAAAGTCAAGGGTTTTTTTGAAGAAAAATACATTTTTATGCACATTTTTTGAATATAGAGAGGGAAATATGCAAATGCTGACACCCGATAAGGATGCATTTGTTTCGTAAAGAAAAATACCTGTTCTATGGTATGTTTTTTGGGGAAAAATTAAATAGTTTAAAAAAGAAAAAAACCGCTTGTATCTGATGACTCAGATGTGTTATCATAGAAAAAAGATAATCAAGGAGGCATTTATATGCAGGTATTTATTAATAATATTGTATATAAGCTTATCAGCCTTATCGTTTCCGTAGCCATGCTTTTCGGCTATTCGGGTGAATGTCTGAAGGCTGACAGCAGTAATTGGAACACAAATTACAAATATGTTTTCGTACATGGCCTTTCCGGTTGGGGAAGCTATGACGCCGCCTACAAGGTTATGCCTTATTGGGGCATGTTCGGCGGCGACCTTATGAAGTATCTTAACGATAAGGGCTTCGATTGCTATGCCGCTTCCGTTGCTCCCTCATCAAGTGCCTGGGACAGAGCCTGCGAGCTTTATGCACAGCTTACGGGTAATGTGGTTGATTACGGTAAGGCACACAGCGAAGAATGCGGCCACGAAAGATACGGTGAAGATTTCACCGGCAGAGCACTTATCGACTCTTTCAGCAGTGAAGACAAAATTAATCTTTTGGGCCATTCCTTCGGCGGTGCCACAGTACGTCTTTTTGCCAGCATAATGGAAAAGGGTGCAGAGGCTGAAATCGCGGCTACACCCGAAAATGAGCTTTCCGATTTCTTCAAAGGCGGAAAGGGTGATTGGATTTACAGCATAACTGCTTTGGCCGCACCCCATAACGGAACCACCGCTTATATGGTTGATAAAAAAGATATGCCCGAAACCGAAAGTGCTTTCGACGGTATTAAAAATGAAATACAGTATGCTATGTCAAATTTGGTGGGAGCCGCCAACGGAGGCAATACCGACGGCAGAAGCGAAAAGGATTTTGCTTCCTACGATATGTATATCGATAATGCTCTTGAGCTCAATAAAGAAATTCTCACTCTCGAAAACGTCTATTATTTCTCCTTTGCCTGTAATGCCACAGAGCAGAAGGAGGACGGCACATGGGCACCCGTGGAAAAGAAAATGGAATCACTTTTCGTTGCCTCCTCAAAGGCTATGGGTGCATATACAGGCGAAACCAAGGGCGGTTATGTGATTGATGAATCATGGCAGCAGAATGACGGCCTCGTTAATACTCTTTCAGCCACTGCTCCCTTCGGTGCACCCGCAAAGGATTTTGATATCAATAATATAGAAAAGGGAATGTGGAACATTATGCCCACCTATGACGGCGACCATATGTCGCTTCAGGGCGGACTTATGAAGCCTAACGAGGTAAAAGGCTTTTATGTCGAGCACCTTTCCATGATTAACAGTCTGTAATGAATATATTTATATAAAGAAACTGACCGCTGATATGCGGTCAGTTTCTTTATATCTTTTATCAATCAAACAGCTTATCGTAAGCTAATTCGAAGAAATCCTTTTCACAGCATACGGACCACCTCAGATAAAGCACCGTGTTATCCCTGACAGCGAAGCCGTCATATTCATAATCTCCGCCACGGGTTATCCGGTAGTAATAATCCCATTGTGTTTCAGAGCCTGATATCTTCGTTATGTCAAATCCGTACTCCCCATATTCTTTCAGAATTTTATCAGCATATTTTTCGCGGACACGTGGATAGTCGGTGACCAAAATTTCATAAGAGAGATAGCCGCCCGGCTCTACCGTATCGGAAATAAAGGTGTAAAGCTTGCCGAATCTCGTGCTTTTTCCGTAGATGTCATTTTCGTATTCAGCGTCTATCCCCAAATCGGGAACCTCTATGGGTACCTGCTGTGCACTATATGTGTTTCCCGAAATTTCAACCGACTCATTTTTCATATAGGTAACTGCCTCAGAAAAAACGAAAGCAAGCATAGCTATCAGAAGCAAAAAGGCAAAGCAGTTTTTCAGCTTCACGGTTTTTTCGGAGTATATTTTTGAGGTCAGATAATCTGAAGCGGAGGGCCAAGCAAAAATAATACCGAACACAATACTTGCCGCTGAAAATTGCTCAGGAACTATCCATAAGCATAAAATCCAGATAATAATACCTGCTGTAAAAATCGCAGCTGTGTATACTGCTCTTTTTTTTACGGTGTTTCTGAGGGAAAAAAGAGTCGTATTTGTGTTGATTTTAGACCTCCATAAAAGACAGTCAAAAATCCTTATGAAGGTATCAAATACATAGAAGGCAATTAACGCAAGGCTGAAAAATACCGAAGGGTCGGTTTCGGGGAGACTGATACCGAGTCCGCTGTTAATATCCATGGCTGTGCGTATCAAACGAAACACAGCGAAGAGTAAAAGAATCCACATATTTTTCTGACGGAATATTCTTTTGCCTATTATTTTATTCTTTTCCTTTTCATCGGTCATTATGTCTACGGCATCGTGCTTTTGTGTTCTGAAAATATACAGCTCTCTGTTATATGTACCTACATGCTCCCAGCCTTCTAAAGCACAGGCTTCGAGAAATTCTTCGGAGGAAGAGCCTGTAAACAGCTCTGCACAGTAGCGGAATTTTTTTGGTTCACACCTTTCGAAAATCATATTGTCGCCTTCGAACTCTTTAAGCCGGTAGCCCTCACTTTCCTTTTTTTCTAAGTATTCGGCTATGGCGGGAAGCTCGGTGTAATAAAAGTTGAAGGCTTTTATCAGCCTGTTATACTTTTTCATACCGTCACCTCCATAATATCTTTACCGTCTGCTATGAGGGTGCACAGGCGGATATACTCATCCTTTAGAATTTTTTTGCCTTTGTCAGTAATTATATAGCTTTTAGATGTAAGACTCTGATTGGTACGCTTTATAAGACCGTTTGCGACGAATTTATCGAGCATGGTATAAAGGGTGCCCGGACCTATTGTTATTCTTTCACCGGATATCCGTCGGACCTCGTTCATTATTTCTGCTCCGTAAAGCTCTGTGTTTAAAGCGAGCAAAACATAATACATCGGCTCGGAAAGAGTCTGAAGGGATTTTCTCGGCAAGGTTATCACCTCTTTCAAGGATATTATCGTTAAACGATACTTTCTGTAAATATGATAACATCGTTTAACGATATTGTCAATATGAAAATATAAAACTTTGATCTTTTAAAACGAAAAAACAAAAAACCGTTACTCAGGCCGAAAAAATCCGACCAACATAACGGTTTTATTTTTTTGATCTCGGCATACCGTGACTCTACGGTAATTTTCTGCAAGGTTGCTGTAATTTCAGCAGATAACCAATGGGGGCCCCTACGATTTACAATCAGGTCAGATTTGCGGCGGGGTAGAGTCACCCCGCCCTACGGCAGAAAATTGTTTTGTTGTATGTGAAGTTATTCCGATTTTGTATTGCAGGCGGATGAGGGTAAAAAGAGGGCTGATACACAGAGTGTAAGCCCATTTATCTATTTAATAATTTGGAAGTTATTAAACAAATTTTGTAGGGGCTGGCGCCCTCGACAGCCCGAAGAAACAAACAGACAAACAATCTGATAACGGGTCGTCGGGGCGCCGACCCCTACGGATTTTATTTCCGCAAATTCTTATTTAGCAAGTGCATTTTTCGAGAAAAATTCGGCGAGATGACCTCACCCCGCTCTACGATACACTATATCAACTGGGCGGTGTATCTTTTATTTTCACCCGAAGTTTTCCCCGCCTATTTTGCATTTTGCACTTTGCATTTTGCATTTAATTACCGTATTTCCTTGATAGGGTCCACATTCTTTCCGTCCTTCAAAATCTCAAAGTGAAAATGTGGCTCCTGAGAGCTTTCGCAGGGCAAATCTCCTGTTTTGCCCACAGTGTCGCCCCTCTTTATTACGGCATCAAATTTTACGGTGGTTCCTTGCTCCATACCGCAGTATCTGCCCGTAAAGTCACCGAAGTCGATTTCGATGCAATAGCCGTAGGAGCTGTCCGCATAAACCTTTGTTACCCTTCCGTTTCCCACAGCGTAAACCGGTGTACCCTTTTCGCATATAAAGTCCACCGCTTTGTGAGCTCTCCAATCGTTCATGGTTTCATCGTAAGAGGGGGTGGGAGAATAATCCTTCAAAATTTCGTCCTCGCAGGGCAGGATGTAGGATGTGTTTCCGTAGTCGGTTTTCGTCGGCTTTGTCGTCGTAACGGGAGCGGTGGTTTCCTTTTGTGCTTTGGCAGTAGTGGGGGCGGTGGTGGTTGTTTGATTTACGGTCGTTTCTTTTTCTGCGGTAGTTTCCGTGAGTCTTGGGTCTGCTTCATCCCTTTTGTCCGCCTTTGCCTGCTCGGTGGCAAAGGAAATACTCGTGTCAGTATCATAGGCGATTTCGGATATAAGATTTGTGGAGGCTTTGTAGATAACACCGATAGCTATTGCTATGAGAGAAAGACAGACGGCGCTTGTGATATAAAAGCCCTTACCCGTGTAAAGAGATGAAAAAAGCTTCCTTTTATCCTTCATAAAAATTCCTCATTTCAAAAAAGTCTTTTCTTTGTTTTTATTATGGATAAAAGGAGGTCGGTTTATTCCCGAAAAAATTTTTTGAAAAAATAAGAACAAATGTTTGCATTTTTCGGAAAGATATGTTATACTGATTTTGACGAACATTTGTTTTTTGATTAAATAAAAGAAAAGAGGTTAATTTTATGAAGCCTTTAAGTGAAAATCAGCATCTTATTTTAGAATACCTTAAGGAAAGAATGGGTGACGGTGTGCCTCCCTCAGTCAGAGAAATCTGTCAGGCTGTGGGTCTTCGCTCCACCTCATCGGTACAGGCAAATCTTGATGCACTTGAGGAAAAGGGTTATATTGTCCGTGACCCTATGCTCAAACGCTCCATCCGTATTGTGGGACAGGCTGAAAACGTGCGCCACGTACCGCTCCTCGGTACCGTTACTGCCGGTCTGCCCATTTTAGCCGTGGAGCAGGTGGAATGCTATCTGCCCTTTACCGGCGGCCATCTTTCAAAGGATAAAGAGCTTTTTGCCCTTCGTGTCCGCGGTGAAAGTATGATTAATGCGGGTATTTATGACGGGGATATTCTCTTCGTTGAAAAAACGCCCACCGCCCGCAACGGCGATATAGTGGTCGCTCTTATCGAGGACGAAGCCACCGTAAAAACCTTTTACAAAGAAAACGGTCATTTCCGTCTTCAGCCCGAAAATGACGCCTTCGAGCCTATCATCGTAAACGAGCTTATCATTTTGGGTAAGGCTGTGGCGATGATGAGATACCTTTGATGGTGGTGAAACGGATTTGGAAATAATCGGATATTACAGCTCGGACAGTCAGGAGCACTGGCTCGGTAAAATAAAAGAATGCGAGTGGAGTGCAGGTCAGTTTCTCCATAAGTGTCTTAAGGAAGGCACATTTAAAGAGGCTGTCGGTGAAAGCTCGGAGGTGCTTATGCTTACGGAAGGGGATGATCTCATTTCTTTCTGTACACTGGCTGAAAAGGATGACATTCAGCCTACGGAGCTTACTCCGTGGATAGGCTTCGTTTACACCTTTCCGCAGTACAGAGGCCACCGCTACAGCGGAAAGCTTCTTTCCTTCGCTGAAGAAAGAGCGAGAGAAAAGAGCTTTGACAGAGTTTATATTTCGACTAATCATACAGGTCTTTATGAAGGGTTCGGCTATGAGTTTTATGCTTTTATGAAGGATATGGACGGCTATGAGTCGAGAGTATATGTAAAGAAGGTTTAAAAGCTATGATTATTCTTATCGCGGGAGCATCCCATACGGGCAAAACAGCTCTTGCTCAAAGGCTCCTCGAAAAATACAGATACCCTTACCTGTCGATAGACCATCTGAAAATGGGTCTTATCCGAAGCGGACAGACAGAGCTGACAGCCTTAAGCGACGGTGAAAGTCTTACGGCATATCTGTGGCCGATAGTCCGTGAGATGATAAAGACCGCGGTCGAAAACGGGCAGAATCTCATCGTGGAGGGTTGTTATATTCCCTTTGACTGGCAGAAGGACTTTACACAGGATTGCCTCGCCGACATCAGATATTACTGCCTGGTGATGAGCGAAAGGTATATCAGAGGGCATTTCGGTGATATAAAGAAATATGCAGATATAATAGAAAAGCGACTCGACGACAGCGACTGCACCGTCGAAGCTATGCTTAAGGATAATGCCGAGACGCTGGCTCTTGCCGAAGGGCACGGAGTTAATTATGTGCTTATTGATGAAGAATATGAGATTGATATTCAATAATGTAAAAAAAGAGCTGATACACGGTGTATCGGCTCTTTTATGCTTTTTGGTCTGCGCTTAAAGCGACAGCTCCCTGTGTAATGCTTTACGCAATATTAACTCTGATAAGAATATTTTTCTTATACTTTTTGCCCTGCTCATTCAGGAACTTATACTTCTTTACCATAAAGAGCTGTCCTGTGCAGAAAAGCTTCGGGAATACGATATGTAAGGGTTCAACGGCACCGTCGAAATCGAGGATTCTTTCGGCACCTGTTTCGGCTTCGCTTTCCGTTACCTCGACCTCTTTGAATAAAAGGGAGGTATCATCCTTGGCGGTTTTCTTCGTATTTATAACGGAAACCTTTTTTTCTTCCTTCTCGGCTTTTTCGACCTTGGCACCGCAATATTTACAGTAATTGCTGTTTTTTGCAATTGTCTTTTCACACTCTTTGCAAACCATAATTACTCTCCTTCGTATTTTTATAAATTTCATTATACTACATTTTTCCGAAAGTATCAAGTTTTTTTGACGGAAAAATGTAATTTTGAAAGAAAAGGAAAAGTGTACAAAATTTGAGAGCAGAGCACCCCAATATCTTGTATATTTTTTTCTTTTGAAAAATACAAGAAATTGTGCTCAAACTATTGCAATCCGCTATATTTTGTGCTATTATAATTCACGCACCCGTTCCTTGAGGGGAGAAACACCCTATATATGGTGGTTTGGGATTTATTGCCGTATAAGGAACGAATACTAAAATATGTAATAATTAAGGAGGAAAAAATAATGTATACCGTTTTAAAAAGAACAGGTAAAATCATCGACTTCGATTTAGCGAAAATTACCCAGGCTATCACTCTTGCCTTTGAAGCACAGGGCAGAGATTACAACCCCGACATCATCGACTTCCTTGCTCTCAAAGTTACGGCCGATTTCGAGCCGAAAATCAAAGACGGACATGTAGCCGTCGAAGATATCCAGGACAGTGTCGAGCACGTTCTCGTTCAGGCAGGTTATTCCGATGTAGCTAAAGCATACATCCTTTACCGCCGTCAGCACGAAAAGCTCCGTGATATCAATACCACACTCCTCGACTATAAAGAGATCGTGGATAATTACGTTAACGTAAACGATTGGCGTGTTAAGGAAAATTCCACCGTTACATACTCTGTCGGCGGTCTTATCCTCAATAACTCAGGTGCCATCACTGCTAACTATTGGCTTTCAGAGGTTTATGACGATGAAATCGCAAACGCTCACCGCAATGCAGACATCCATCTTCATGACCTTTCAATGCTCACCGGTTACTGCGCAGGTTGGTCACTCAAACAGCTTATCCAGGAGGGTCTCGGCGGTGTAACGGGCAAAATTACCTCTTCACCCGCTTCCCATCTTGCCACTCTTTGCAATCAGATGGTAAACTTCCTCGGAATCATGCAGAATGAATGGGCGGGCGCACAGGCTTTCTCGTCCTTCGATACTTATCTTGCTCCCTTCGTAAAGGCTGATAAGCTTAATTATGACCAGGTTAAAAAGTGCATCGAATCCTTTATCTACGGTGTAAATACACCCTCAAGATGGGGTACACAGGCTCCCTTCTCAAACATCACTCTCGACTGGACAGTTCCCAATGACCTTGCAGAGCTTAACGCTATCGTTGGCGGCAAGGAAATGGATTTCAAATATAAGGACTGTAAAGAGGAAATGGATATGATAAACCGTGCCTTCATCGAAACCATGATCGAAGGCGACGCAAACGGCAGAGGCTTCCAATATCCCATCCCCACTTATTCCATCACCAGAGATTTTGACTGGTCAGAAACCGAAAACAACAAGCTTCTTTTCGAAATGACCGCAAAATACGGCACACCCTATTTCTCAAACTACATCAACTCCGACATGGAGCCCAGCGATGTACGTTCCATGTGCTGCCGTCTCCGTCTTGACCTGAGAGAGCTGCGTAAAAAGTCCGGCGGCTTTTTCGGCAGCGGTGAAAGCACAGGCTCTATCGGTGTTGTAACCATCAATATGCCCAGAATTGCTTTCCTTGCAAAGGACGAAAAGGATTTCTATAACCGTCTTGATAAGCTTATGGACATCTCTGCACGTTCTCTTGCCATAAAGAGAAAGGTTATCACAAACCTCCTCGAAGCAGGTCTTTATCCTTACACAAAGAGATATCTCGGCACCTTCGCAAACCATTTCTCAACCATCGGTCTTGTAGGTATGAACGAAGCTGCTCTCAACGCCAACTGGCTGCGCTGCAACCTTACCGATGACAGAGCACAGCAGTTTGCCAAGGACGTTCTCAACCACATGAGAGAAAGACTTTCCGATTATCAGGAAATGTACGGCGACCTTTATAATCTTGAGGCTACTCCCGCCGAGTCAACCTCATACAGACTCGCAAAGCACGACCTCAAGCATTATCCCAACATCATCACTGCGGGCGACACAAAGAAGGGCGAAACACCCTATTATACGAACTCCTCACACCTTCCCGTAGGCTACACAGACGATATCTTTGAAGCATTAGACAAGCAGGATGAGCTTCACACCCTTTACACCTCCGGTACCGTATTCCACGCTTACCTCGGTGAAAAGCTTCCCGATTGGAAGAGTGCTGCAAACCTTGTAAAGAAAATCGCAAGCAATTACCGTCTTCCCTACTATTCGATTTCTCCCACATATTCCGTATGTAAAAACCACGGCTATATCGTAGGCGAAGAATACAAATGCCCCGAATGCGGTGAGGCAACAGAGGTTTACAGCCGTATCACAGGCTACTACCGTCCCGTACAGAATTGGAACGACGGTAAGAGCCAAGAATTCGAGCACAGAGTGGAATATAATCCCTTGAAGCTTGACAGAGAAATCAGCAGAAGCTTCGGCACCGAAAAGGCAGAATGTGCAGAGTGTGAGGCAGAGGACAGAGTTATCCTTTTCGCTTCAAAGACCTGTCCCAACTGCAAAATGGCAGCGAAGTTCCTCGACGATGCAGGCGTAAAATATGAAAAGGTTTTAGCTGACGAAAATCCTGACATGGCTAACGAATTTGACATCCGTCAGGCTCCTACTCTCGTAGTTATCAGCGGCGGCAAGGCAGAAAAAATCGTTAACCTTTCAAACATCAGAGCATACACAGAAAGATAAATCAAAATAAAGAAAGCGGGCAAAAATCTGTCCGCTTTCCGTTTATGAAGAGGTAGAAATTATGTATGACGTTATAATTATCGGCGCAGGTCCCGCCGGACTTACGGCTTCCGTATATCTGCGCAGAGCAGACAAAAGTGTTCTCATCCTCGAAAGAGAGACCTTCGGCGGTCAGATTACCCATTCTCCCAAGGTCGAAAATTACCCCGGCTTTGTCACCATGACCGGCAGTGAGCTTGGCGACAGATTGGTTGAACAGGCTATGGCACAGGGGGCTGAGTTCGAGCTTGATAAGGCGGTAGCCATCGAAGGCACCCCCGGCTACTATACCGTAAAGGGTGAAAGAGGGGACTATAAGGCTAAGGCGGTTATCATCGCCGTGGGCAGTGAGCACAGAAGACTCGGTCTTCCCAAGGAAGACAAATTCACGGGCGAAGGTATTTCCTACTGTGCAGTATGTGACGGAGCCTTTTATGCGGGTAAGGAGGTAGCCGTTATCGGCGGCGGTAACAGCGCCTTACAGGAAGCAGTAATGTTATCCAAGCTCTGCACAAAGGTTACCGTAGTGCAGAATTTAGCCTTCGTGACCGGTGAGCCTAAGCTCAAGGAAGAGCTCGACAAAAAGGATAACGTTTCCTTTATCTACTCCACAGTAGTAAAGGAAATCAAGGGTGAAGATGCCTTTGAGGGCATAGTTATCACAAACACAGAAACAGGCGAAGAGTCCGTTCTTACCTGTGATGCAGTATTTGTTGCCATAGGACAAAAGCCCATGAACGAGCCTTTCAAAGATAACGTAAGCCTTAACGAATACGGTTACATAAATGCCGACGAAAGCTGTCTTCCCGAAAATGCACAGCAGGGTATTTTCGTGGCAGGTGACTGCAGAAGCAAAAGAATCAGACAGGTCGCAACTGCCGTTGCTGACGGTGCCGTTGCCGCTTTGGCCGCAGCAAGCTTTACGGACAACGTATAAGAAAAAGTCGCCTCAGGCGGCTTTTTTTAAATGCAAAATGCAGAATGCAAAATGCAAAATTGGCGTGGCAGGCTTTGGGAAATAAGAAGTGATAGACCGCACTTTAAAAGGGCCGAGGGCCAAGGGATAAGGACCAAGGGGTTTAAATGCTGAGTAGGGGCGCCCATTGGGCGTCCGCAATAAACTATGATACATATATCGGCTGAAAATCTTTTAATCGAACATCTCATTTAATTTTTCTGAAATATCATAGGCTATTTTGAAGCCTATCTGAAATCCTGTTTCAAAATGATTTTCACAGCATATATCTGTAAATTCCTTTGACAGCTTATACAAACTGTATAGCTCATTTTTTTCCTCAATCAAAAGCTTTTCTGCTAACTCACATAACTTTATTTTTATTTCAGCCGACAGTATTTCGGATTCCGTTGAAGTAAAACATTTCTCATTTCTTTTAAGGTCATTATACAAATCTTCAATAGGTTTTTTCATAATTCTTTCTCCTGTAAATAAAAAAGTGCGTCAACCGGAGTCAACGCACCGAAAAACGCAAACTCCGTTTGTCGCCAAACAAATTTCAATTAATCGAAAGGATATAACCTGACTCAACTAACCGTCGGAATTTGCGATTTTTCCAATCTAACGATTAATTGAGCGTAACAAAACAAAGGTATATTTCTCTTGTAAAAAAGAAAAAATATCCCTACGATTACTTATGAAATTTGTTTGGCTTAATCAGTATAACACAGCATAAGCTGTTTTTCAATGCTTTTATTTAAAAATCAGAGCTTTACGTAACTCACTGACGGTTAACATCGTAGGGACACGGCTTGCCGTGTCCGCTTTTTTCATCACTCTTGATTGTAAAAAGCACAGAAAGCTCCAAAAGTCTTTCTGTGCTTGCTTCTTTTTATTTTTCTTTCCTGTTTCTCACATTAACCATACTCTCTACCTTTTTCAGAATAGCACCGTCGTCCTCATCCAGATCCGCTGTCAGACAGTCAATGGCACACAAGGCTTCCGTAGCCTCCTCATCATCATGGCAGAATTCACTGTCTAAGTCGTATTCCTTTCCGTCGATGATTATTTCACGGCAGCAGTCATAATTTGCGAAGCGGAAAAAACTGAATTTATCTATGCCGAGCAAATTGATAAGAATGAAAAAATTATCGGTTATTTCCTCATATACCTCTTCATCAGTCAGAAGTCCTGAGGGCTCGGACAGCTTTTCGGAAAGCATTTCCATAAACATTTCCGTAATTCCGCTTTCTTTGAATTCACGGATGTCGAATTCTTCCTCATCGGCTGAGCTCTCTGTAATAGCTTTTATCTTGTCGGCAAGGTCTTTGAATTTAATAAGGCTATCATCATTGTTTTTCATATAAAACTTCCCTTACCTCTCTGACATCATTTATAACGTAATCCGGCTTATACTCCTCGGTTAATTCCTGACCCTTGAGATTAAGCCACGCACAGGTAATGCCGGACTGATTTGCACCCTTTATGTCTGAAGTGAGAGAGTCGCCCACAAGAATAATTTTGCCGATATCCTTTTCTTTTATATGTGAGAGCACATAATCGAAATACTCCTTTTTCGGCTTTTGGTGACCGATGGTTTCCGAAACGAAAATTTCCGTAAAATAGGGGAGCAGACCGCTTTTTGTAAGGCGGTTTTTCTGTGTCTTTTCTATGCCGTTGGTGACGATGTAAAGATCATAGCCCTTTTCTTTAAGCTCACGGCACAGGTCAACTGCACCCGTGAGAGTGTTTCCACCCTCGCCCAAAAGGGAAAGATATTTTTCGTTTACTTCAAAAACGTCGGCATCGGTTTCGAAGCCGATGGCATCGAAAAATTTACGGAATCGGGTTCTTTTTAATTCAGGTTTGGTGATTTCGCCTCTTTCTAAGGCTTTCCACATTCCCTGATTTATTTTTACATAAGCGGCTATGTTTTCTTCCGTCACGGGTACACCGTAAAGCTCCATAGTTCTTGTCAGTGCGCAGTTTTCGTCTTTGTCGAAATCAAGCAAAGTGTTGTCCGCATCGAAAAGCACGGTGGTATATTTATTTGCCATTTTATCACCTCTGAAATATTTTACTAAAAAAGCTTCTTTATGTCAATTATAAAAATGTAGGGCGGTGACCGTGGATAAATGCAAAATGCAAAATGGGCTGGATAGGTTTTGAATAATGGTAGGTGACAATCCTCCTGAAAGATTAAGCATTCAGAAAGTCACAAAGCCTCTCCTTGCTACGGAGAGGCAGCACGGAGTCGATAATCGGTTGATTGCTTTATTGCCTGTACACAAGGGTACAGGCTCAGCACCTCGCATATGCAAAAGTAAAAGTCCGTAAAATTAAACCTTTCAGTAAAGATAAAATCTTGCCGTTTGTCTGCACACCTGCCACGGTGTGCCCTCCGTATAACGTATTGTAAGGAGGTACCGAAAGATTAAAAAGTGAAGCACCGCTGAAGCAGGCAATAAACACTAAACAAAAACACAAAAAGCCACGGCAGTTTCTTATCTCCGCCGAGCCGGCGAAGGCGGTCACCGAGGAAAGTATTTTCCGAGGCAAAAGGGCGTTTTGTTTACTTTTGCGCTCGAATGTGCAAAAGTAAAAGCCCAAGCGGCTTGAGCGTAAAGAACGTCGATATAAGTAAAAAGTAAATTATAAAAATAAAAACCTTTGTATTGAAATTACTTTTGCGCTCGCATATGCAAAAGTAAACATATTTGTGCACAGAGTTACAAATTAATAAAATTTTCCTTATAACTCTTTACTTTTATTTTTCTTGTGGTACAATTAACAATGTATAATTATATAATGAAAGGCAGATTTACTATGTCATCAGATACATTCAGCAAAGGTATCGTGCCCGACGGTCTCAGGGAAAAAAACGAAATAAAGCTGCTGCTTTGCTATCTTCTTAAAGCTTTAAAAAGATCTCTTACCAGAACTCAGCTCAATGAAATCATAAGCGAATGCTCTGTTGCCAACTATTTCGATGCGAATGTGGCAGTAAGCGAGCTTATTGCCGGCGGACAGGTTATCAGCGAAATAAGCGAAGGTGACGAGCTTATCACTCTTACAGCCAAAGCGGAGCTCGATGTGAGTAATATTGAGAGAACCTTGCCCCGTACCGTGAGAGAAAAAAGTGTGGCGGCGGCAATCAGAGTTCTTTCCAGAGAGAGGATAATAAAAGAAAGCAAGGTGGAAACCGTCGCTCTTGAGCACGGATATCACGTTAATTTCTGCGTTAACGATATGGATACGGAAATGCTCAAAATAACCGTTTATATTCCCGACGAAAGTCAGATTGAAACTGTAAAAAGGAACTTTTTCAATAATGCAGTTTCCATCTATTCCGATATTATTTCTTCACTTACCACAGAATAAAAGAAAGGATGAATAAAGGATAATGAAAAAGTTTTTAGCCTTTTTTACGGCAACTCTTCTGCTTTTCGGCGGTGTGTTTCTCATTTATTGGAAATATGTCAGACCCTCCGATTATATGGTATTTGTCGAGTCCTTCGGACACGGAGTCGTTACCGTGGACAGCAAAAATACCGTGGGTACCGACGAAAAATACCGTGTGGCATGCGATAACGGTCAGGTGCTCACTCTTAACATAAACCCCGAAAGAACGGATAATACCTACTATAATCTTAAAAAGCTCATCGTAAACGGTGAAAATGTTACCGACGAGGTTAATATGCTCCAATATAAGGTAACGGCAAATAAAAAGATTAACGTTTTGGCTTTTTTCAAAAAGGGAAAAAGACCCGAAGGCTATAAGGCTGAGGAAGCCACAGCCGATATCAAAGCACCGAATATCGAAAAATATGCCGACAATAAATACCTCGGCTCCTACGGTGCCTATGACATAAAGGATCCCTGTATCTTTTATGATGAAAAAAGCGGCTATTATTACTGCTTCGGCTCCGATAATGTGGTTGTAAAGTCAAAGGATATGGTCAATTGGTCCTCACGTACCACATATTTCCCCACTCCCGAAGAAGCACAAAATAACGCAGTGATGACCTTTTCAGCCTTTAAGAGCGTAAACAAATGGGCAAAGGCACACGGTTACGGCAAAGACGAAAGCTTTTCAAATGAGACTCAGGACAGAACTCCGCTATCTCCCGAAATAATTTACCGCAAGGGAGTGTATTATCTTTATTTCTCTTTGAGCAAAACTGCCGATGCAAATGAAAGTGCCATTTTCTGTGTAAAAACCGACGACCTTGCAAGGGCTGTGGAAACCAAGGAATGGACTGACGTCGGTCTTGTAATCAGCACCTGCGGAGTACACGGAGGAACGACAACCGTCGAAAACAGCGAAACAGGCGAAAAAACACAGAAAAGCACCAAAGCTTTTTATGATGAAGCCAATGCGGTTCACCCCGCAGTAATCAGCACGGATAAGGGTCTGTTTATGATTTACGGCGGCTCTTACGGCAGAGAAAAAATCGGCGGTGAAATCTATCTTACGGAGCTCAGCAGTAAAACAGGACTTTTGAAAAAGGACAGTCCCTATAATCAAAAGGGAGAAGCAGTGTCTCTTTTACACGGTGGCGAAGGCTTTAAGTCGGGTACACTAATAGCCGACCCCGGTAGAATCCCCGCACTGAGCAAAAAGGACGGCAGTCTTTTAAGCGGTGCCGATATCGTTTACAATAAGAGCACGGGCTGCTATTATCTTTTCCTTACCTACGGTGTACAGGAAAGCAATTATAACATCCGTGTGGCAAAAGCCACCGCACCCGAAGGTCCGTACACGGACTTTTACGGTAATGATATGTCCGATTTCGGCAAAAGCGGCAGAAATAACCAGTACACCAAAGGTCTTATGCTTATCGGCGGCTATAACTTTGTTTCCAGCAGTAACGGCAGTGTGGCATATTCCGATACGGGACGAGCCTCCGTCGGCAGTCCGTCAATCATAAAAACCGCAAACGGCAAATGGTTTATGGCTTCACAGTCTCAGCTTTATTATAAGCTCGACTCCGTCATTACCACCGGTGCCGCACAGGCTGTAAGCAAGGCAGTTCCCGACGTTTATCCCTTCCCGTCGCTTGAGATAAGAGAGCTTAAATGGACGTCTGACGGATGGCCCATGGCTATGCCTGAGGTTTATTCGGGTACGGCGGCTGCGACAAAAATCAAGCAGGCTTCCCTTTACGGTAATTGGGATACGGTTATCTTTGACTCCACAGGTGACAGCGACGATTATAAGGCTGTGGCAAGAAACACCTCACAGACGGTGACGATCCTCGAAAATGCCGTAATCACCGAAAAGGATATAGCCAAAAACAGAAAGCTTAATACCGAAGGAAATCTTGCCAAAGAGGACGGATATTACACGGTGGTTATCGACTCGGTCAAATATAATATCTATCCCTCGGCTGTGTGGGATTTCGAGCTCGAAGAGGGTACGCTTGTTTTCACGGGCTACAGTGAGGACGGCACAACCATTTGGGCCAAGAAAAATTTCTCCGATGCTTTGGGCATAAATACCACCACCTTTAATTACGTTCTTTCCATGTGCGACGAAGCGGTGCAGAGCGAATACAACCAAAAGTTGCAAAAAATCAGCCAAAACCCCTCGCAGACAGATATAGATGCTATGACGGGTGAGCTTGTTGATATCGTGCTTTTACAGTCAGGAAAATAATATACCGACTTTAATTCGCAATTGCGGAAAAGTTAAATAAAGTAAAAAATGCAGTCCGCCGGGGCATCTTTCAGCTTTGGCGGACTGCATTTAATTTGTCTTTGAGCTAAGGCAGATTTTATCTCTGTGAAAGCATTATTTCTTTATTAAATCTTTTATAAGCACCGCCTTTTATTATAGTTCTCAATGTCTCGTGTCGTCACTGTAGCATTCGCAAAATCTCGCCTGAAAGGACGGCTCATGGTCACCTGCATAAAGGTGGCTCAGGTCGCCGTACTGAATACAGGTGAAAATGGCTGTGCCCTTTTCTCTTTCCTGGGTGGCGAGACGGGTTACCGAGGTGGGCAATGCCACGAAATTATGCCACATAATCATGGGGGAGATACCGAAAAGATGGGATAGGATAACGGATTCCACACCGAAATGGCAGAAAAGGACGATACGGGCGTGGCTTTCACGCTCGACCTTAAAAAGCTTACCTTGATGGACATAGCCGTATTTTTTCAGCAGCTCGTCTATTCCGTCACATACCTCTTTGTATTGTGTATAAACACCTGCTTTTTTCATGGGCTTTACCCTGTGCCATCGGTCATAGGAATAATAATCGGGCTGTGCTGTCCAATATGAGGGCAATCTGTCCCAACAGTGAACTTTTCTGAATATGTTTTTCTGAAACTTTCCCTCGAATTCTCTGAGCCAGGGAAGAGTTTCGGCGGCTCTGCCTGTTTTACTGAGAGTATAGGAGGCGGTTTTCTGTGCTCTGCCGAGAGGAGAGCAATAAAAGTCCGTTACCTCCGTTTTTGACAGCCTTTCAGCTAAAAGACGTGCTTCCTCTATTCCTTTATATGTGAGGGAGTCTCTTTCGTAATCCGGGTCGCCGTGGCGCACGATAAGTATTTCCATAAAATCTCTCCTTCCGTGATGTTATTATATCACTTAATTCCTTTATGGGCAATAAGGCGTTTTATCTTTTAAATTAACTTTTACCTTTGCACATTCGAGCGCAAAAGTAATTATCAATACAAAAGGTTTTATTTTTTACAATTTACTTTTTTCTTTTATCGACGTTCTTAACGCTCAAGCCGCTTGGGCTTTTACTTTTGCACATTCGAGCGCAAAAGTAAACAAAACGCCCTTTTGCCTCGGAAAATACTTTCCTCGGTGACCGCCTTCGCTTGCTCGGCGGAGATAAAAAACTGCCGTGGATTTTTATGCTTTTGTTTACTTTTATTGCCATCTTTATCTGTGCTGTACTTTTTAATCTTTCAGTACCTCCATACAAACCGTTTTACAGGAGGGGCACACCATGGCAGGTGTGCAGACAAACGGTAAGATTTAATCTTTACTGAAAG
>JAFQHU010000016.1 GCA_017397845.1 Clostridia bacterium | reverse complement strand
TGGGGATAGTCAGTTAAACACTGATAACATATCAGGATATAATATGTTTGTTTATTGTTATAACAATCCTGTTGTTTTAAGTGATAGTGAGGGTAACAGACCTATTGTTGGTGCTGGACCTATATCAAAGGAAACAGCAGATGAAAGAAGACAGTCAGCGGCTGTTATGAATTCTAAGATTACTAAAACGCCACCTAAACAAAAAAAAGGAACTTTAAAAGGTTTGCTGAAAACTGCGGTTGATGCTTTTTCTGTTGAAGCAGGTGCTGGATTTGGTTTTGGTGTTTCAGCTGAGGCCGGACCAATTGGTCTAGAAGCATCAGTAAAAGGAAATCCTCTACATTTGGTTTTGACAACTGATAGTGAAGAAAGGGGACTGTATTATACTTTTGAGGGGAATGTTTCAGCTGATATTGTGTTAATGGAAGCTTTTACAAAGGATAGTTATAAATACGAATTTTGGACTGGTGCGGATGTGAGCGAAGGAAAAACTTCAGATTTTAAATTCAAAGACACAGCAAGTTTGGGCGTATCTTTATATTTTTTTATAGGTGGAGAAATTGAGGTGTCTTATAATTATGGTCGTGTAATCGATTATATAAAGATAATGTAAGGAGAAGTGCATGAAAAAAAATATAGTTATTTTAATAGTATCTTCTTTGGTTATGGATATTTCTGGAGCTTTATGTTATGCAATGTTTGACGAGATTGAACTTTGGAAATCAATTATAATTTATTTAATTACATTGATTTCATTTGTGGTTAATTTTTATATTATATTAAAGTTTTTAGAAAGAAGAATAAAAAAGAAAATTTTAGATGTGATATTCTATTTGGTAGTATTATCTAACATTATTGGTGCGTTTATTTTTTTCTTAATACAGGGGACGGGTCTGTAACCAAAAAAGACATCAATCAGGGGACGGTTCTCTGATTGATAAAGAATGATTAGTGGGCGGTGGTCGCTCTCCACCGCCCACCCTCGCATAAGCCTCTCCTGAAAGGAGAGGGGGACCGCTTGCGCCTTCACTTGGCAGGGCAGACAGATGGCTTCTGCCAACCTTGACGGAACTGCTGTCACCTATAAGTACAATGCCGACGGCTTAAGAACTTATAAAAAGGTCGGTTCAACGGTTTCTGAATACGAATACCTCGGCGATAAGCTGATATACGAAAAGCGAGGAAATCTCCAGTTCCATTACCGCTATGATGCCTACGGCAATCTCGGTTCAATAACCCGAATCAATGCGGCAGGTTCATCTTATACCGCATACGTGATATGCAACAGCCGTGGTGATGTGGAGGAAATAAGAAAAGCCGACGGTACCCTTTACGCCCGTTATGTTTATGATTCCTGGGGCAATACTGTAAAGATACTTGATGCAAACGGAAATACTGTAACTGATCCGGATTACCTTTCTGTTCAGAATCCCATCAGATACCGTGGATATTACTGGGATAGCGAAAGTGGACTTTACTATCTGCAGTCAAGGTATTATGATCCGGTGACGGGTAGGTTTGTGAATGCGGATTCGCTTGTTGATACATCCAATGTTCTCGGATTCAATATGTATGCATATTGCGGGAATAATCCTGTGAATTATTCTGATCCAAGTGGTAGGTCATGGACTGCTGCGGCAGTAATTGGAATATCAGGTTTAGTGGGCGGAATTTGTTCATACAACGCTGGAGATTCTTTTTGGGCTGGATTCGCAGGTGGTGCAGCTGGGGGAGTAGCAGGTTTGATTGTAGGAAAGCTAGGAAATGCATCTATTATTCCTGTAGCTGGACGTGCAGTTTCGACCCTTGTAAGTTCTGCAGTAACTACTCGTTTAAATGGAGATAAATTTACAGTAGACGATTTAGTTTATACTGGTGTTGATATTCTTTTCGACACTACATTTTCAACTATTGGTTATTACTATAATAATGCTACAACAGAAATTTTTAAAAATACAATAGATGCGGTAACTGATGGAATGGTTGATATAATTGAGACTCGTATTTTATACACAGAGGCATCTAAATCAAACGTTATTAGTTCAAGCTCTTCTAATGTTAGTAAAAAAAGAAGTATTACTAATGCAAGGAATGTCAGTAATACAAGAAACGAAAAGCACTTAACATTTATGGAAAGGAGAATGAACAATGGATAAGAATTATGTTTTTCCTCGCAATGAACGAAAAGCTTTTATTATTTCATATATGGGTCTTTTTATATTGGGCATTTTTTTTGAGTTGGTTATAGTTTATTCAAATAATAAACAAGGCGAACTAAAAGATGGATTAGATATTATTATAGTTAGGTTGTTATTTATATTTATCGCCTTAAAACCCTTGGGAGACATAAAATACAGATTCAGCAAATTTCAATTCGAAGCTGATAGTGTTTCAATAATTTGTGGGAAAAAAATTCGGACAGTAAGCCGATATGATGCATATAACATTTCGGTCATGAATTTATTATATATGCATAGGTATGGTAGTAATGCTGAAAAGTTTATCGTAATTTGGAAAGTTGGATCCAAAGAACCTGAAAATGAAATAAGTCCTTACACAGAATTAATAAGATACGAAACCATTGTTTTGCCTTATGAAGAGAGGTTTTTAAACGAATTGCGTTTAAGTTTAGGTGTTGAAAATATACCTTTTTATCCAAAAGTTCTGAACAAGAAGACAGGGGACGGTTCTGTGTGTTCGGCTGAATAATGATTAACGGGCGGTGGCCTTTCTCCGCCGCCCCGCATATCACTCCCTCAGTCAGCTTTGCTGCCAGTACCCCTTTCACACAACTGAATGGCATTAAGCACAGGGTTTGGCTCTTTTGCCGCCCTGTGTTTCTGCAAAACTGTTTTGGTTCTTCTTTTGATGAGAGAGTAAGATTAATTAATGCACTGCACATGGCGGAATTTTAAGCTAAGTATTCGCTTTTCTGTCTGAGAATCTTTGAAAGATACCCTGTTATGCTTTTTATGTAAGTATGACAGGGGTATTTTTTGCTTTATTAAGGTATGATTGATTTGAATTAGACATTTTTATACAATATGTTTCAAAACTCCATAACAGATTGACAAACTCTTTTTTTCGTGTTAAACTTTTTCTATTGAAATTAAAACGGACGGTAAAAGCTTATGGGTAAATTTAAGGATTTTATAGCGGATGTAACTCACGGTCCCGTGGAAGGGGATAAAATAGAATATTTCAATCTTAAAGCAAAAATTTCCGGTAATGTTCTCACCAATGCACAGGATATGCCCACTCCCGGTTATACCTATGATGCTGACGTTACCGCCTTTTGGGAAGAATTCCGCAAACTTCAGGCGGAGTGTGATTATCATCTTACCTTCAATGACCTTATGATGCGTGCTATGGTAGAGGGTCTTAAGGTGGCTCCGCGCCTTAATTCTTATATCGAATATAATCGTTTGTGCACTACAGGTAAGCTTATCATAAAAAAGCATATTGATATAGCGGTTCCCATTCTGCTGGAAAGCGGTGAAACCTTCCCCGTAAAGGTGCGTGACTGTGAGGAAAAAAGCCTCAAGGAAATTTCTTTACGTACGGCAGAGCTTGCCCGCCTTATTCATACCAGTGATGTTGACCGTGTTCTCTTTGACCTTCTTACGAAAAGAACATTGGGCTTCATTTTAAAGGGTAAAATTGTCACTACTGTGGCGCAAACTTTGGCCGGCTATATCGGCAAAGGCAGAGTCGCTACGGTGAAAGGTATCTTTGAACATGCCGAAAGAGGCGAAGGCTGTCTTATGCCCGATGATCTCGATGAAGGCACGGTATGTCTGACAAATCTCGGTGCGGTAAACAAAAATCTCAACGGCCGGGTGACAAACGCACCTCTTCTTTTCCCACAGGTATTCCTCATGGCTGTGGGCGTGGCGAGAGATGAAAACTACGTTTATAAAAACGAAAAGGATGAAATCGAAATGGGAACCAGGAAAACCCTTCCCATCACTCTTACCTTTGACCACAGAGTCGGTGGCTTCGGTGATATTCTGCCCTTTATACAAAAGCTTGACGAAATTTTCTCAAATCCCGAAGTAATCAGAGAATGGTAAACAAATAATTTAAGGGCTGTCGTTTAAAACGGCAGTCTTTTTTTATTAATTTTGATGAAATTACATTGAATTTGAATAAGTATTTTGTTATACTTATAAAGGAAATTTTTTTAAAAGGAGATATAATATGGACACTTTACAGCAAATCAAAGAACAAATATGTGATGTCTGCCATAAAATGTGGCAGCTCGGTTGGGTTGCAGCCAATGACGGTAATGTCAGTGCAAAGCTTCCCGACGGCAGAATCGTCGCCACACCCACAGGCATCAGCAAATCCTTTATCACACCCGAAAAGCTTGTAATTTTGGACAAAGAGGGTAATATTCTCGAAGCAGAAGAGGGTTACCGTCCTTCGAGCGAAATCAAAATGCATCTTCGTTGTTATGACAAAAGAGAGGATGTTTTCAGTGTGATTCATGCTCATCCTCCCGGAGCCACAGGCTTTGCCGTGGCACATAAGGCTATGGATATGTACAATATGATTGAGGATGTTGCCGTAATCGGCTCCGTTCCGCTCACTCCCTACGGTACCCCCTCTACCGCTGAGGTTCCCGATTCCATAGAGCCTTATCTCGAAGAGCACGACGTAATGCTTCTCGAAAATCACGGAGCTCTCGCTGTGGGCAGCGATGTTATTACTGCTTTTTACAGAATGGAAAGTCTTGAGCTTTGGGCAAAAATTACCATCAATGCTGTTATTCTCGGCGGAAGCCACGACATCAGCAGAGAAAACATTCAAAAGCTTATCGACCTTCGCGGCTATTACAGAGTAACCGGCCGTCATCCCGGTTATAAGGTGTTCAATCCCGATGATGAAATTCTTCACAAGAAAGACTAAGAGGTGAGATTATGCTTAAAGGAATATCACCCCTTATTTCTCCCGAATTTCTTAAAGCTCTTGCCGAAATGGGACACGGAGATGAGCTCGTAATTGCGGACGGTAATTTTCCTTGTCACAGTGTGGGAAAAAATGCTGTCGTTATCCGGGCTGACGGACACGGCGTGCCCGAAATTTTGGACGCAGTGCTTAATCTTATTCCTCTCGATACATATACCGAAAAGCCTGTTGCACTTATGGAGGTAGTAAAAGGGGACACCTGCGGTACACCCGAAATATGGGATACCTACGAAAAGATACTTACGAAGCATGAGCCTGACCATCATGCCGTCGATTATACTGAGCGCTTTGCCTTTTACGAAAGGGCCAAAGATGCTTATCTTATCATCGCCACAGGTGAAAAGGCAATCTATGCAAACATTCTTCTCAAAAAGGGTGTGGTTAAATGAAAACAGTTTTAGCTTTTGACTTCGGTGCCTCCACAGGCAGAGCCATAAAGGCATCCTACGACGGAAAAGAGATAAAATACGAGGAAATTCACCGCTTTGAAAATATTCCTAAAACCGTGGACGGACATATTTGTCACGATGTGGATATGATAATCGGAGAGGTAAAGGCCGCCATAGAAAAGGCGGGTAAAATCGATTCTATGGCGTTTGATACATGGGGTGTGGATTATGCTCTCTTGGATAAAGAGGGCAGAATAATGCACGAGCCTTTCCATTACCGTGATGAAAGAACAAAGGACGCTCTCACTAAAGCTTTTGCAAAAATGAGTGCGAAGGAGATTTATTCCGAAACAGGAAATCAGATAATGAACATAAATACACTCTTTCAGCTCATTTGTGATGAAAATAAAGATAAGGCAGATAAGCTTCTTTTTATGCCTGATTTGTTTTCTTATCTTCTCACAGGTGAAAAGGTGTGTGAAACCACCATCGCTTCCACTTCTCAGATGTTAAATCCTTTAACCAAAAAATGGAGCGACAAAGTGACGGAGTGCTTCGGTATCGGCAAAGAACTCTTTCCTGAAATATGTCCCAGCGCCACCGTTAACGGTGAGTATAAGGGCATACCTGTTATAAGCGTTGCGGGTCACGATACACAATGTGCCGTCGCTGCAATGCCGGCTAAAAGTGAAAATGCTGCTTTTCTTTCCTGCGGTACCTGGTCGCTTATCGGCTGTGAGCTCGATGCTCCCGTTATGACGGAGCAAAGTAATGCTTTGGAGCTTTCAAATGAGGTCGGTGCCAACGGAAAAATCAATTTCCTCAAAAATATCAGCGGTCTTTGGCTTATACAGGAAACGAGACGTAATATTGCAGCTACTGACCGCAAATATTCATACAATGAGCTTGAAATGCTTGCACGTGAAAGCGAAAAATTCAGATCCTTCATTGATCCGGATGCTCCTGAGCTTTCCGCTCACGGAAATCTTCCCGATAAAATCAAAGCCTACTGTAAAAATACGGGACAGCCTGTTCCCGAAACTATCGGTCAGTTAGTGAGATGTATTTATGAAAGTTTGGCTCTCAAATACAGACTTGCACTCACTCAGATTACCGAATGTACCGGAAAAAGCTTTGATGCTCTCCATCTTATGGGCGGCGGTACAAAGGACGGCTTTCTCTGTGAGCTTTCCGCGCAAAGTCTCGGTATTCCCGTAATCGCAGGTCCGATTGAGGCTACTGCTTTGGGTAATATAGTTCTTCAGCTTATCGCTCTCGGAGAAATCGAAAGCATAGAAAAGGGCAGAGAGATTATTGCTGAGACTGAAAAGGTAAAAAAATATGAGCAGGAGCACACATCCGATTGGGATGAGGCTTTCGAAAGATTTTGTAAAATTATTAAAAAATAAACATAAAGGAGAAATTTATTATGTTATATCCGAAAATTGGCATAAGACCTGTTATTGACGGACGTTGGGGCGGAGTAAGAGAAAGCCTCGAAAATCAGACTATGGGTATGGCTGAAGCCGCTGCAAAGCTTATCAGCGAAACTCTCAGATATCCCGACGGAACACCCGTTCAGTGTGTTATTTCTGACACAACCATCGGCGGCGGAGCAGAAGCAGCAAAATGTGAAGAGCAGTTTTCCACGGAAAATGTTGTGGCTACTCTTTCCGTTACTCCCTGTTGGTGCTACGGCTCAGAAACCTTTGATATGAATCCGAATACCATCAAAGCTGTATGGGGCTTTAACGGTACAGAAAGACCCGGTGCAGTTTATCTTGCCGCAGTTGTGGCCGCTTATGCTCAAAAGGGACTTCCCGCTTTTTCGATTTACGGTAAAAATGTTCAGGACATGGATGACAAAACCATTCCCGAAGACGTGGCAAAGAAAATCCTTGCCTTTGCCAAAGGTGCTGTGGCAGTAGGCTGGATGAAAAACAAAGCTTACGTAAATCTCGGCGGCATTTCCATGGGTATTGCGGGCAGCTATTGTGACGCTTCAATGTTCCAAAAATATTTCGGCATCCGTGCGGAATGGGTGGATATGAGTGATATAATCAGAAGAATCACTCTCGAAATTTATGATAAGGATGAATATGAAAAGGCACTCGCATGGATCAAGGCTAACTGTAAGGAGGGCTTTGACGTAAATGCAGGCAAAAATCTTCCCGAAATCATCAGAAAATCAAAGGTTGTTCCCGCTGATAAGGACTGGGAATTCATCGCCAAATTCTCGATTATCGTAAAGGATATTCTTTACGGCAACAAAAAGCTTGACGAGCTCGGTTGGCACGAAGAAGCTCTCGGTAAAAATGCAGTAGCGGGCGGCTTCCAGGGACAAAGAAACTGGACTGACTGGCTTCCCAATGCTGACTTTACCGAAGCTATCATGGCTTCCACCTTTGACTGGAACGGTCCGAAGGCTCCCACACCCTTCGCCACAGAAAATGACACTCTTAACGGCGTAGCTATGATGCTCGGTACACTCGTTTCCGGCAGCGCTCCCTGCTTCCATGACGTCCGTACATATTGGTCACCCGAAGCTTGCGAAAGAGTTACAGGCTATAAGCCTGAGGGTAAGGCAAAGGACGGCTTTATCCATCTCATCAATTCAGGTGCAACCGCTCTCGACGGCAGCGGTGCGGCAAAGAATGACAAGGGCGAAGGCTGTATGAAGCCCTTCTGGGAAATGACGGAAGAGGATATGAAGGCCTGTCTTGAGGCAACAGATTGGTGCAGAGCAAACTATGAATACTTCAGAGGCGGCGGATTCTCAAGCCATTTCCGTTGCAGAGCAGAAATGCCCGTTACCATGCTCCGTGTAAATATCGTTGAGGGTATCGGACCCGTTATGCAGATAGCCGAAGGCTATACCGCTGACCTTCCCGATAATGCACACACCACCATCGACGTGAGAACAGACCGCACCTGGCCTACCACCTGGTTCGTTCCCAACCTTACCGGAAAGGGTGCATTCAAGGATGTATATTCCGTAATGGCTAATTGGGGCGCTAATCACGGTGTAACCGTTTACGGTCATGTGGGTGATGATCTTATTACTCTCGCTTCGATGCTCCGTATCCCCGTAAATATGCATAATGTTCCCGAAGACAGAATTTTCCGTCCTCACTCCTGGGCAGCCTTCGGTACCGAAGACAGCCAGAGTGCAGACTATAAAGCATGTGAAAAATACGGACCTATCTACGGTTAAAAATTGTTCTCCTATACCTTCTCTGAGAGGGTATAGGAGACAGTATTATTAAAAGGAGTCAGAATATGTCAAAAACCTTTGAAGTAAAGGGTGACCGTTTTTTTCTCAACGGTGAAGCCTTTAATATATATTCGGGTGCTATGCACTATTTCCGTACTCTTCCCGAATATTGGGAGGACAGATTGCTAAAGCTGAAAATGGCGGGCTTTAATACTGTTGAAACCTATGTTTGTTGGAATCTTCACGAGCCTGAAAAGGGAAAGTATGATTTCAGCGGTATGCTTGATATTGTGAAATTTCTCGAAACAGCGCATAATCTCGGACTGTATGCCATAGTGAGACCGGGACCCTATATCTGTGCGGAGTGGGAATTCGGCGGTTTTCCCGCATGGCTTTTAGCTGACAAAAACATCGAGCTTCGCTGTAATAACGAAATATATCTCGGCCATGTCAGAGATTATTTTGAAAAGCTTTTCTCACTGCTTAAGCCTATGCTTATTACTAACGGCGGTAACATTATCGCCATGCAGATAGAAAACGAATACGGAAGCTACGGAAACGATAAAAAATACCTCAGGGCATTGGAAAAAATGTATGATGAATTGGGTATTGATGTGCTTAAATTCACTTCTGACGGAACTTGGTGCAATATGCTTTCCGGAGGCACCATAGAGGGTGTTCTTCCCACCCTTAATTTTGGTTCACGCACCGCCACGGCTTTTGGTGCTCTGGAGTCTTTCGGAAAGGTTCCGAAAATGTGTATGGAGTTTTGGTGCGGATGGTTTGACCATTGGGGCGAAAAGCATCATACGAGAGGTGCCGACAGCACTCTTAAGGAAATCGAGGAATTCCTGAGGCAGGACGCTTCCTTTAATATGTATATGTTCCACGGCGGTACAAACTTCGGCTTTAATGCGGGTGCCAATCATCGGGGCAAATATCAGCCTACAGTTACGAGCTATGATTATTGTGCACCTCTTACTGAGTGGGGCGATTATACGGAAACTTATCATAAAATAAGAAAGCTTCTCTGTGAGAAGCAGGGTATTCCTATGGGCGAGCTTCCGCCTTCACCGGTTATGCAGAATATCGGACAGGTAAAGCTTACCGAAAAAGCGGAGCTGTTTGATAACCTTGACCGCATTTCCGTCGTCCATGAATCCGCTTTGCCGAAAAATATGGAGGCTTACGGTCAAAATTACGGTCTGATTTATTACAAAACCAAAATCAAAGGCAAATACGATGCGGGCTTTCTCGGCATAGAGAATGTGCACGATTACGCACAGGTGTATTTCGATAAAAAGAAAATTGCCACCATTGACCGCATGAAGGAGGGCTCCTTCTTTAATAAACTGAAGCTAAAAAAACAGCTTTTTGTCAAGGGTGTCTCATGCGAAAGCGAGCTCGGTATTCTCGTTGATACCATGGGCAGAGTCAATTACGGCTTTGACCTTTATGACCGAAAGGGCATTTCAAAGGTTACTTTGGCAAACCAGGTTATTATGGATTATACAGTTTACAGCATTCCTCTTGATAATCTTGAAAATCTCAATTTTGTTGCCGGTAGCAGCAAATCAGCCACAGGTCCTGTTTTTCTCAAAGGCAGCTTCAAAGCCGGAAAAGGGGATTGCTTCGTAAATATGAGCGGCTTTACAAAAGGTTATGTTTTCGTTAACGGCTTTAACCTTGGCAGATATTGGTCCATAGGTCCGCAAAAAGCTCTTTACATTCCCGGCTCTCTTTTAAAAGAGGAAAATGAAATAATCATTTTTGAAACAGAGAGCTGTAAAACCGACAGTGTAAGCATTCAGGCGGAGCCGATGCTCGGATGATATAAAAACAGCATTAAAGGGTTTCTTCGGTGGTTCATAACCGAGAGAAACCCTTTTTTATTTTTTATTAATCACAATATCAGCTGAGCGTTATCATCGTCGAGTCCGCCGTTATAAAGAAGCGGCTCAACAAACTCTGACAGCGTGAAGCCTCCGAGAATTTTTCTGATATCAATATGAAGCGCAGACAGAAGCTTTTCGATTTTTTTAACGCTTCCCATTGTCATTTTGTATTCGGCTGTGTCGGGTGAGTAGGGAGCGTTGCCGCGATAAAGATTTGCCACCAGCTCAAGGAGTAGATTTACAAATTTTTTATCCTTGATATCTTCGTAATCCTTTTCTGCCATTCCGTGATGCTTTTTTGAAAATTTTGCAACCTTTCCGTAGGTAAGACCGTTCAGCTTTCTGCCGAGGAACATTACCGTTTTCGGATGCTTAAGAATCAGCTCTTTCGGAAGTGTTATGCCTCCTTCGGTGTTTGCAAAAGCTTCCACGTCATGCTCCATATTATGTGGGATTTCCTCTATTATTCCGAGAAAGCCTTTTTTTGCATATTGGGTAAAGGTCATTCCGAGGTCGGGAAGCTCCATATCGATGGTGCGGATATCGGCGGCGCCTTTTTCGGTGTCAACAGTGATTTTTCTCATCTTAGGCGGGAAGCCTGAAAGAGAGGAGGTCTGAACACTGTAAAGTTTGTTGCCCTTTTCGCTTACGATTTCTTTCATACACTGAATGTGGGTGTGTCCGCTGAAAAACAGCCTTATTCCCATATCGGCGAGCTCCTTTGCTCTGGCTTCGCCGTTTGAAAAGGTGTTACCTTTGCCGATTATCTCATAAGCCGGAGAGGGGGCAACGATCGGCCAATGTGTACCGCAGATAACGGTGGCACCTTTTTCCTTTGCTTTTTCCGTGTGCATTTTTATCCATTTCATCAATTCATCAGTAAAAGCGGGAGAGTGAAGCTTGTCTTCGGAGGTGAATTCATAGCCTAAAGCAATATAATAAAGTCCGGGTAAAATTTCAGCGATATATGTTGTGCCGTCGTCGAAGGTGTCAAAGGCTTTATCTCTGCCGAAGGGACGGTACATAAGCTTTACTTCTTCTTCGGGCAAATGCTCTGCGGGGATTTTTTCGCCCTTTTCATTTATGCTGTAAATGTCGAAGTAAGGGTAATCGTGAGTGTCGGTAAAAACATAAGGGTTTCCGCCCTTTTCCGTAAATTCCCGCAGTAAATCTCTCACTTCATTGTGGCTGTATTCCTCGCCGTGATTAGTGAGATCGCCCGTGATAATAACAGTTTTTGTTTCTTCGTCATTTTCTATAATTTCCAAAGCTTTTTTAAAGGCTTCTTCACTTTTCATAATGCATATCTGGGTGCTGGGTTGGGGTAATTTGCGCCAATCACAGGCAAAGTTTTTTTTGCTGTAATAGTGAACATCCGTCACGTGATAAAAGCTGTAAATCATTATTGCTTTCTCCTTTTTTTGCAGTTAAAGGCTTTAATAAAATATAACACATAAAAAAATAAACTTCAATATCGGAAACGTTTTTTATGAAATATATTGTGTGTCCGATATTAAAAGCTTTTATATACCTTGAAAAATGAGTATAAGATGGTATAATGTATATATAAAAATAAGGAGGAAACATAATGTCGGAAATTAAAGAAAAAAATGCATCAGGGCTTACTCTGAAGCATAAAATCGGTTACGGTCTCGGTGATGCCGGCGGATGTATGACCTTTGCCATTATGGGCAGCACCTTTGCCATGTACTGCACCGATGCGCTGAAGGTGGATACGGATTTATTGGCTGTTCTGCTCGTAATATGGAATGTGTGGGATTTTATCAATGATCCGCTTATGGGTGCCTTTATGGATAAAGCTTTCGCTAAAAAGCACAATTCTAAGGGTAAATTCCGTCCTTGGCTGCTGAAAAGTGCACCGCTTATTTGTGTCAGCTTTATTGCTCTTTGGTCGGTGCCTTCGCTTTTTGAGGGGCTTTCTCTCGTTTGCGTTCTTTTCGGGCTGAAAATACTTTATGAGGGCGCATATACCATGTTCAATATCCCCATGGGCTCGCTTCTTTCGGCCATGGCTGACAATGATAAGGACAGAGCCGCTCTTTCCTCGGCACGCGGCTTCGGTTCAGCTGTAGGTAATGCCGTTCCCGTGATGCTTATGCCAATGCTTATCGAAAAATACGGTCAAACCAATTCAAAGGGTTACGCTTTCGGAGCCGCTATCTGTGCCGCTATCGGCTTTGTTATGTGTATGAGTCATTATGCTTTAACGGAAGAACGAACAGCTCCCGTAAATGATAATCAGCCGCAGCAAAGCATAAAGGTCACGGATATTCTTAATGTATTCCGTGTAAACAGACCTTTCCTTGCTCTGTGTATTCACGGTCTTTGCATATGCACCATGCAGTATGTGAGCAATACTCTCACCAATTATCTTTTCTCTGTGGTTTACGGCGACCTTACTCTCGTTTCAAAGGGTATGATTGTTTCCGCTCCCTTTATGATGGTTACCTTGTTGGGCGGTCCCTTCTTCGCCAAAAAGTACGGCCTCGAAAGATTTATCCGCTTCGGTCTTATTTCGGGCTCTGTACTGTATATCGGACTTTTTGCATTACACATGGTTACGGATGTCAATCCCTATATTCATATTATTGTCAGCAACTGTGCCATGGGACTTGCAAGTGTGTCCATTTATATGCAGTGGGGCTTGGTCAGTGAGGCTATCGACTATAACGAAATGATTACGGGCAAAAGAACTGAGGGCTCCATTTACGGCACCTTTAATCTTTCACGCCGTGTAGGCCAGACAATCGGCAACTCCTCGGCTGTTCTTATGCTCGGTTGGATAGGCTATAATGCTGAACTTACGGTTCAGTCAGCCGCCACCGTTTCGGGTATCAAAATTATAGCGGTGCTTCTGCCGGGTGTTTTTGTTCTCGGCTCCTGGGCGGCATTCAGATTCCTGTGGAGAATGGACGCGGAAACCAGACAGAAAATCGACGATTTCAAAAAAGCGCAAAAGGAACAGTAAGCTATGTACAGAATTATTTCTACTCCATGCGGAGAAATCAAAGGTATCGCCTCAGAGGGGATAATCGATTTCAAAGGTATACGTTATGCCACGGGTAAAAGATGGGCTTATCCTGAGATAGTTACTGAGTGGGAGGGTGTCTATGATGCCACCGCCTACGGCAATTGCTCTTATCAGCCGAGATCCTTTTATAACGAGGAAGAAAATCCCGGCAAGGTATTTTACTATAACGAATTTCGAAAAGGTGAAACCTACACCTATGACGAAGACTGCCTTTTTCTTAACATCCGCACCCCCGGAGATGCTACACCTGACAGTAAGCTTCCCGTTTTAGTTTATATCCATGGCGGCGGTTTTACGGGAGGCTGCGGTCACGAAAAGCACTTTGACGGCCCCGTATGGGCGAAAAAAGGCGTTATATCCGTAACTGTGAATTACCGGCTCGGACCCATGGGCTTCCTTTGCCTTCCCGAACTGAAAGCAGAAGCGGGGCACACGGGTAATTACGGTCTTTATGATCAGATTGCCGCCATAAAATGGGTCAAAGCCAACATTCCGGCCTTTGGCGGTGACGGAGATAAAATAACAATTATGGGGCAGAGTGCAGGTGCCATGAGCGTGCAGCATCTTTGTCAGAGCGATTATACCGACGGACTTTTCCGTTCAGCCGTAATGTCAAGCGGTGTAGGAATGGGTTCGTTTATGACGGCTGATCCCGAAAAGAAATATGACTTCTGGAAAGAGGTTATGAAAAATACGGGTGCGAAAAATTTGGAAGAATTCAGAAATGTTCCACCCGAAATACTTTTCCGTGAATGGAAAAAGGCAAAGGGCTCGGCTATGTCTGCCGTTCCCGTGAAAGACGGTATTCTGATTAAAGATAAACCTGAGATAAAGAGCATTCCCTATATGGTCGGCTCCACCAGTCACGATATGGCTCCTGCCGTTCTTTATTCCCTTACAAAGAGATGGGCAAAGAAAAACGGAGCATATATGTGGCACTTCTCACGTATGCTTCCCGGTGATGATAAGGGTGCCTGGCACAGCAGTGACCTGTGGTATTGGTTCGGTACACTGAAAAATTGCTGGCGGCCGATGGAGAAAAAGGATTTCTTTTTAAGTGATGGAATGACGTCTTATCTCTGTAATTTCGTAAAAAACGGTAATCCGAACGGTGAAGGACTTCCTTTATGGGAGAAATGTACGGACAGTAAAACTGTAATGAGCTTCGGTGACAGTATGACCTATCAGGGAAAGGTTAATATGAAAAAGCTCATTATCACTACTCTTACAACCAAGCCTGTAGGGGAATAAATTCAGCAGTGCGATTAAAGCTGTAAGCTTTAAAGAAAGGTGATGTTATGAAAAGAAGGTCAGTTTTCCACAGTAAAAAAGATGACATGTTATACTTTGTGTTATCCACAGATACAGATATCAGACTGTTGCTTGAAGAAATAACAGAGCAGCATAAAACCAAACTGCCTGACAAAAGAGACGCTGTTGAAAAATGTATTCGTGCTGTGTTGTTTTTTGAAAATAATAAAAGTATTACTTATGATAAAATTCCTGAAGATGAAGAAATTTGTTCACATACCCTTGAGCCCGTTGATTTGGGTGAGTGCGGCATTAAATTCAAATGCATTGTTGCTATGAAGGAATATCTTGACGGTGACTATAAAAGTATATCAGAGGCTGCGTATACAACCTGCATTGATGAGTATGTTAATCTTGTTGCAACGGCTATTGATAAAGGTGAGGGAGTAAAGGAAAAAACACGTAATATCATTGTTCTTACCTCTATGATATTAGCTTTTACAGGTCCTTTTACGGGTATTTTTATTGTGCCCATGGAGCTGCTTGCAAGCTTAGGAATGTTAAGTGAAAAAAGAGTATCATCAATCCTTGGCACAATATCTTCCAAGTACAGCTTATATAAAATCAAAAAGCTGAAGAAGAGCGAAAAGAAGGATTATTACAGTAATTATCCGGATACTGATTTCAGTCAGGAGTATTTTGATCCTACTTATGTGAATATGTAAATAAAGGGGACGTCGGCGAAATCTACATCCTCTTTCTCACATTTTTATGTATTTGCATATAATATACAGGGGTGATATTATGCCTGTAATTCCTTATGACCGTCAGGCGGCAATCGATTATGCCCGTGAGTGGGCGTTCAGACGAAATCCGCGTTTTTTAGATTTCAGTGAAATAGGCGGTGACTGCACTAATTTTGTATCTCAATGTCTTTATGCAGGAAGCGGTGTGATGAATTTTACTCCTGTTTACGGATGGTATTATCTTTCTGCTTCGAACCGTACGGCTTCCTGGACAGGTGTGGAATATCTTTATAATTTTCTAACTTCTAATGAGGGCGTCGGTCCCTATGGCAAAGAGGTAGGGGAGAGAGAAATTGAAATCGGCGATGTGGTACAGCTCGGAAAGGCAGACGGAGACTTTTATCATAGCGTAATAGTCACAGCACTTTATCCCGAAATTCTCATAGCATCCCATTCAAATGACGCCTTTGACCGTCCGCTTTCTTCCTATGATTATGACGTAGCCCGATTTATTCATATAGATGGGGTGAGAGTAGAGGAATAAATAAAGAAAAAGCCTCTCCTGAAAGGAGAGGTCAGACTGCTGACAAAGTCAACATAAAAATAATGGCTTGTCAAATTGCATAAATAAAATTAATAAAATAACACGAAACTGCCTTGAAATTCAGTAAAATCACGGCAGTTTTTCTCTTTATTTAGTTGTTTTGACGAACCCTAATTTCAAGAAGGGGTTTGTCATTACTCTGGCCTCTCCTGAAAGGTAATTCCCCTGTGAGGGGAAATGTCCGTGACAACGGAACGGACAAAAGGGTGCCTGTCTCCCGGAGGGAAAGGTGGCAGCCGTTAGGCTGACGGAGAGGTATCAGTCTCCTCTGACAATTCTGTAGGTTTGGCGGAAATCTTCCTTGCCCCATCCTCTTTCCATAGCCTTATCTATGGCGGCCTTGGCGGCTCTCATTCCGGGCATATCGAAATCCATTTCCTCACTTATATGTGAGCAGATTGTAATATCCTTGCACATGTTTTCCAGGGAAAAGGCGGTAGTCCAATCTTCGTTCTTCAGTTTTTCTCTCTGAGCATTCATATAAAAATTCTGTGCACCGCCTGCGGCAACTGCATCTGCGAAATTATCGATGGAAATACCGAGCTTCTGAGCCAGATTGAGGGTTTCGTTTACACCGTTCTGTATCTGTGCCACGAGGGTGTTATGGCATATTTTGGCGGCAAGACCCATTCCGTTTCCGCCCATATAAATTACCTTGCTTCCCATATAGGAAAGAATGGGCTCTATGATATCGAAAACTTCCTTTTCACATCCGGCAAGAACACCTAAGGTTCCTGCGATAGCGTCAGCTTTTGAGCGTACGACGGGGCAATCGGCAAACTGTGCACCGTTGGCTTTGACCATATTTGCCACCTCTACGGATTTGTCGGGCTCGATAGTGCTCATATCAATGCAAATTTTGCCTTCGGACAGAAAGGGGAGCATTTGTGTATATGCCTCTTTTACGTGCTTTGAGGTGGGTATCATCGTAATGATGATATCCGCTTTTTCTGCTACCTGAATATTCGTGTCACAGCCTACTGCGCCGAAAGAAGCTAATTTATCAATCTGACTTTGCTTGTGGTCGTTGCAATAAACGGTATCATTGTGCTTTTTTACTATATTTTCGCACATTGATTCACCCATAATGCCCAAGCCGATAAAACCTATTTTCATTTATGTTACCTCCGTAAATTTATGAAAATATTATAATTTTCTTCTTAAAATATGTCAAGAAAAATCTTTACTTACATAATTAATCGTGATAAAATATCCTTTTGAAAGAGGGTATTAAAATGTCTGAAGCCTTAAAGGGTAAATATTCAATGGATATGTGCAGCGGATCAATTTTTAAAAAGATGCTCCGTTTTGCCTTGCCGCTTATGCTTTCGGGTATATTACAGCTTTTGTTTAATGCGGCTGATATTATTGTCGTGGGTAATTTTGCCGGCGATGAGTCTCTCGCCGCCGTAGGAGCCACCACCACATTGATAAATCTTATGACAAATCTGTTTATCGGTCTTTCCGTGGGTGTAAATGTTCTCACCGCCAATTACTACGGTGCCGGAAAGGCTGACGAGGTGAAAACCACGGTGCATACTGCCATGGCATTAAGTGTCGTAAGCGGTATTTTTCTGACTGTCGCGGGTATAGTTTTTGCTCCGCAGATACTTCGTATGATGAAGGTGCCCGACGATGTTATCGACCTTTCCGTTATTTATCTTCGTACATATTTTTCGGGTATGATAGCCGTTATGGTGTATAATTTCGGCAGTGCTGTTCTCCGTGCCGTCGGAGATACACAACGTTCGCTTTATTTCCTGACTGCTTCGGGTATAGTCAATGTGGTTCTTAATCTCATTTTTGTCATCGTTTTTAATTGGGGTGTGTTCGGTGTCGGTCTTGCCACGGTGATTTCTCAGGTGGTTTCCGCAGCGTTGGTGGTAATTACTCTTATGAAAGAAAAAAGTGCCATCAGGCTTTCCTTTAAGGAATTGAAAATAGACAGACATAAGCTTGCAAGAATTGCTCAGATAGGTCTTCCGGCAGGTCTGCAGGGCATGCTTTTCTCGATTTCGAATCTGCTTATTCAGTCTTCGGTTAATTCCTTCGGAAAAATCGTAATCGCAGGCAATTCCGCTTCAGCCAATGTGGAGGGCTTTGCCTTTACCGCCATGAACGCATTTCATCAGGCGGCTGTGGCTTTCACGGGTCAGAATAAGGGTGCGGGGAAATATGACCGTCTCGGTAAGGTACTCACCACCTCACTTATTTATGTTTTTATAACAGGACTTGTTTTTGCCGTGATTTACAATGTGTTCTCCTACGGTCTTATTGACCTTTATACTAACAGTGCAGATGTTGTCGCTGCGGGTGTTAAGAGACTTACAATTATTGCCACAGCTTATTTTCTGGCGGGTATGATGGATGTTGTGGTCGGTGCCATAAGAGGTCTTGGTTACTCTGTGGTGCCGATGATAGTGTCTGTATTCGGTATATGTGTTTTCCGTGTATTTTGGATTTTCTGTATCTTTTCACAGCCGGAATATCACAACATCGAGTCGATATATTATTCTTATCCCATAAGCTGGATATTAACCATGTCTGTTCAGCTTTTATGTTACATGGTGATAAAGGTAAAGGTAATTGACAAAAAACGGAAGCAGAGCCGATAATTTACACTTGCAATATATCATAAAATATGCTATAATTTCTTTGTTTTGATATAGAAAATACTCTAATTTACCTTAGAGTATTTTTTATAATTTATAACTTTAATGAGTTAAATTAATAAAAGATTAATACAGAAAGGCTGTTCATAATGATTGATAAAAACATCGACACCCTGTTTACACAGTGGTTGGAAAAGAACAGGGATGAAATGACAGAAAAATGGATTGAGCTTGTCAGAATTCCTTCCGTAACCTCAGAAAAATCAGAAAAGGCACCTTTTGGTGTCGAATGTGCCAAAGCGCTTAATTATGCCGCATCTCTTTTTTCGGACGAGGGTATAGAGAGTAAAGTTTATGACGAAGGCGGTTACGCTCTCGCTCATTACGGTGACGGTGAAAAAACCATAGGACTTTTCAGCCACAGTGATGTGGTTCCCGTAGGTGACGGTTGGCTTTTTACTGAGCCCTTTAATCCCGTTATAAAGGACGGCAGTCTTATCGGCAGAGGTGCGGAGGATAATAAATCGGGTATTATCGCTTCCCTTTGTATAATGAAATTTTTAAAGGATAATGAAATAAAGCTCGGCAGCAGACTTGAAGCCTTCGTCGGCTCCGATGAGGAATGCGGAATGAAGGACATGTCGGCATATCTTGAACAGCATAATATTCCCGATGTCTCTTTCGTTCCCGATGCGGATTTTCCGTGCAGTACGGGGGAAAAGGGGATATGCCATTTGTGGGCAAAAAGCAAGGCACCGCTTAAGCAGATAAAAAAAATAACAGCAGGTGAGGCTTTTAATATCGTGCTTGATAAAATCGAGGCGGAAATCGAATACAGTGAAGCTCTTTACAGTGAGCTCAAAGCTGAGCTTGACGGAAACGAAAAAATTACCGTAACCGCTGACGGCGACATTATAAAGCTTCTTGCCAAGGGCATCTCAAAGCATGCAAGTATTCCCGAAGGCTCGGAAAATGCCGCACTTACACTTTTCAAATCTCTTTGCGAATGTGAGAATATTTGTGTCGGTGACCGTGATATACTTAGAAACGCTGTACAGGCTCTTTCATGTTATTACGGAAAAGGTCTTGATATTCTTCACGAGGATGTCAATTTCGGTAAAACAACCTGTACCAACGGTATGGTTAAAATCGAAGATAAAAAGCTCATGCTTTCTTTCGATATCCGCTACGGAGACACTCAGGATGCCTCTGTTTTGGAAAAAAATTCTGCCGAAGCACTCGATAAGCTCGGCTTTGAGGTCGTTTACAAGGATAACAGTCCCGGCTTTTCCATCGATAAGGACAGTAAGATCCCCGGAGTTCTTGAAAATATCTTTGCTGAAATTACAGGAGAATATCATAAATCAGTTCTTATGTCAGGCGGCACTTATGCGCGAAAGCTGAAAAACGCTTTCTCCCTCGGTACAAGCGTCATTTTAACTGACAGGAGAGATCGGATTCTGCAAATGCCCGAAGGTCACGGCGGACCTCATCAGCGTGACGAAAGAATTGATATTGAAGGCTTTTTCACCGCTGTAAGAATACTTCTCCACTATATAATTGAAACCGATAAAATTATTTGCAAATAAACCGTTAAACAAATATATCCGTTAATAATTAGTGAAAATGACGAAAAATTCATTTTAGGTATTGTATTTTAACGAAATTTATAGTAAAATAAAACGAATATAATCAGATAAAGAGAATATTTCATTGTATTGAATTTCTCAAAAAACACAAATCTGGAATAAAAAATAAGGTGGGTTATTACTGTGAACACAAAAACATTACTTTATGTGTTAAAAAGAGTGGCTCTTGCAGTTCTTACGGTATGGGTTGTAATTACGGTCACTTTCTTTGTTACGAGAGCTGTTCCCGGCGGTCCCTTCGCCAGTGAAAAAGCTATCACTCCTGCCGCAAAGGCGGCACTTGAGGCCAAATACGGTCTCGATAAACCTGTTATGGAGCAATATTTCACTTATCTCAAAGATATTGTTACCGAATTCGAATTCGGTCCTTCTCTTAAACAGCGCGGACGCGATGTTATTGACATCATTACCGACGGTATGAAAACTTCTGCCAAATTAGGTGTTGCCGCTGCTCTCATTGCTCTTGTTTCGGGTGTTATTCTCGGCTCCGTTGCGGCATTGAGACGAAACAAAATTATCGATAAAATCATTATGGTTGTCACTACAGCCTTCGTTTCCATGCCTTCATTCATTATAGGCTCGCTGCTGCTGATACTCTTTGCCATTACCTTCCACATTTTGCCTGCTAACGGTAATGCGGACGGCGGTATGATACTGCCTGTAATCACACTGTCTCTTTACCCTATGGCCTACATCACCCGTCTTACCCGTTCATCTATGCTTGATGTTCTCGGTCAGGACTATATCCGTACGGCAAAGGCAAAGGGCGTTTCGGGAAACAAGATTATCTTTAAGCACGCTCTTAAAAATTCTCTTATCCCTGTTCTGACCTATTTCGGCCCCATGCTCGCTTATATCGTTACGGGCTCTCTCGTTGTTGAGCAAATTTTTGCTGTTCCCGGCATCGGCAGAAGCTTCGTTAACTCCATCACAAACCGTGACTACACACTTATTATGGGTACTACCATCGTTCTTGCAATCCTTATTATTGTAATGAACCTTGTAACGGACATCCTCTATAAGGTTGTTGACCCGAGAATCAATTTGGAATAAGGAGGTAAAAAGAAAATGAATAAAAAGCCTTTAAGCCTCCATGTTGACATTGAAAAGCTTATCCCCGCCACAGAGGAGGAAAAAGAATATATCGTAAAAATGAGACCGTCCACCACATTTTTCAGAGACGGCGCCAAAAGATTTCTTAAAAATAAGGTAGCAACTGTTTCTCTTATAGTTGTAATTTTCATCACTCTTACGTCTATCTTCCTTCCAATGTTCTGGCCCTATTCTTATGAACAGCAGCTCGGTATCGGGCCCGGTAAGGCTGTTGACTCATCTTATAATAATCTTGCTCCCTTCGAATACGGTGCCACTGAGCAGGCTAAAATTGATGCGGGTGAAAAGGTGTTCCCTCACGTTTTCGGCACTGATTCTCAGGGCAGAGACTATTTTATCCGTGTTGTCTACGGCACACGAATTTCTCTTGCAGTCGGCTTCTTTGCCAGTCTTATCGTTCTCGTAATCGGTCTTACCATCGGCTCCATAGCCGGTTATTTCGGCGGTAAGATTGACCTTATTATAATGAGAATCATCGACATTATTTATTCTCTTCCCGATACCCTTATGGTTATTCTTCTTTCATCTGTTCTGGGTACCGTTCTTGATGTTGCTATTGAGGGTACGGTACTTGCAAAGCTCGGCTCGAATATGATAAGTCTCTTTATCGTTTTCGCCGTTCTCTATTGGGTATCCATGGCAAGACTTATCAGAGGTCAGATTCTTTCACTGCGTGAACAGGAATATGTTTTAGCGGCCAAAGCTACAGGTGCCAAGGGTAAATGGATTATCAGAAAGCACCTTATCCCGAACTGTATCAGTGTTATTATCATTTCCACCGCTCTTCAGATTCCCAACGCTATTTTCACCGAAAGTTATCTTTCGTTCCTCGGACTCGGTGTTAATGCTCCCATGCCTTCTCTCGGCTCTTTGGCCTCCGAAGCGCTCAACGGTATTAACTCCTATCCCTTCCGTCTCGTATTCCCCGCAATCGTTATTTCGTTGGTGGTTCTTTCACTTAACCTTTTCGGCGACGGACTCCGCGATGCTTTCGATCCCAAACTCAACAGCTAAGAAAGGAGATTTATAATGGCTTTATTAGAAGTAAAAGATTTACAGACCTCCTTTTTTACCGATGCAGGTGAAGTCAAAGCAGTAAACGGCGTCAGCTTCAATCTCGAAAGAGGAAAGGTTTTAGGTATAGTAGGTGAGTCAGGCTCAGGTAAATCCGTTACAGCCTACTCAATTATGCAGATTCTTGCATCTACAGGTAAAATTGTCGGCGGCTCCATAAAGCTCGACGGACAGGAGCTTGTAAATGCAGGCGAAAAAGTAATGAAGGATGTCAGAGGTAACAAAGTTTCCATTATTTTCCAAGACCCCATGACATCTCTTAATCCCACATATACCATCGGCTCACAGCTTAAGGAGGCTATTCTCCTTCATACGGACAGAGATAAAAAGCAGGCCTATGACCGTGCTGTGGAAATGCTCCGTCTCGTTAATGTTAATGAGCCGGAAAAGAGAATGAAGCAATATCCTCATGAGCTTTCGGGCGGTATGAGACAAAGAGTTATGATTGCCATGGCTCTTGCCTGTGAACCCGATATTCTTATCGCTGACGAGCCCACCACAGCTCTCGACGTTACCATTCAGGCACAGATATTGGAGCTTATGAAGGATTTACAGGAAGAATTGGGAATGGCTATCATTATGATTACCCATGACCTTGGCGTAGTGGCACAAATGTGCGATGAGGTTGTCGTTATGTACGCCGGCTCCATTTGTGAACAGGGCACAGCCGATGAAATTTTCTATAATCCTCAGCACGAATATACGAAAGGTCTTATACGCTCTCTGCCCTCTGTTAATACGGCGGGTCAGAAGCTCAAACCTATCACGGGTACACCGATCGACCTTCTCAATATGCCCAAAGGCTGTGCATTTGCTCCCAGATGCGATGCTGCGATGAAAATATGCATCGACACAAAGCCCGAAAGAATACTCGTTAATGAGGACCATGCGGCAACATGTTGGATGTGTATAAAAAAGGCTATTGACAACGGTAGCATAATTGTGGATAATAATAGTAAAGGCGGTGACGCCCAATGAGTGAAAACAATAATCAGAATCTTTTAGAGGTTAACGGTCTTAAAAAATATTTCAACATCAATGTCGGGATGTTTAAATCGAAGCCTCTCAAAGCTGTTGACGATGTTTCTTTTTCGATTAAAAAGGGTGAGACTCTCGGTCTTGTAGGTGAGTCAGGCTGCGGTAAAACCACCGTCGGCAGAACTATCCTTAATCTTTATAAGCCCACAGCCGGTGAAATCAAATTTAACGGTAAGGTTATAAAAACCAAAGCCGATCTCAATGAGTTCAGAAAAAAGGCGACAATGGTTTTCCAGGATCCTTATTCTTCTCTAAATCCACGTATGACTGTTTCCGATATTATCGGTGAGCCTTTGGATGTTCATAAGCTTTGCAGTGACAAAAAGGAACGTGAGGAAAGAATTTTGGAGCTTATGGGTCATGTTGGTTTAAACAGCGAACACGCTTCGAGATATGCTCACGAATTTTCAGGCGGTCAGAGACAAAGAATCGGTATTGCCCGTGCTCTTGCCGTTAACCCTGAATTCATCGTATGCGACGAGCCTGTTTCTGCCTTGGATGTTTCAATTCAGGCACAGGTTATCAATATGTTCGGTGAGCTTCAGCAGCAGCTCGGTCTTACCTATCTTTTCATCGCTCACGACCTTTTGGTTGTACGTCACATCAGTGACAGAATCGCAGTAATGTACCTCGGCAGAATGGTCGAGCTTGCAGATGCGGGTGAAATTTATGATCATCCTCTTCATCCTTATTCGAAATCTTTGCTTTCCGCTGTTCCGGTTCCTGACCCGAAAATTGCCAGAGCAAACAAAAGAATCGTTTTAAGCGGTGATATTCCCAGCCCTCTCAATGCTCCCTCAGGCTGTCCCTTCAGAACACGCTGTCAGTATGCTACTGAAAAATGTGCTCTTTCGATGCCTGAATTCAAAGAGGTTTCATCGGGTCATTTCGTTGCCTGTCACAGAGTGGACGAAATCGGCTGATATATTACGGTTGCATTTTATCTGCAACCGCTACATAGGTTTTAAATGCAGGAGAAGCATTTGAAATAAAAAATATTTTTTCAGAAAGGAAAGAAAACAAATGAAAAAAATTCTCGCTTTACTCATGGCTGTTGTAATGTTATTTACATTGGCCGCATGTGGTGGTAACAACGATGAAACAAAGACTCAGTCACTTGCTGTTTGTCTCGCTTCTGAGCCCGACACAATCGACCCCGCTCTTAATTCATCCGTTGACGGTGCTACACTCGTTGCTCACCTTTTCTCAGGTCTTGCAAAGTGGGCTCAGGACGATGCAGGTAAGCTTGTTATCGTGGCTGACGCTGCTGAAGAGCTCGTTGAAGGTGTTGAAAACGAAGACGGTACTGTTACCTACACATACACACTTAAAGAAGGTCTCACATGGTCCGACGGTCAGCCTCTCAAGGCTTCCGATTTCGTGTTCGCATGGAACCGTGCAGCATCTCCCGCTCTCGCTGCTGACTATAACTATATGTTAGACGTAGTTAAGGGTTATGCTGAAATGTGGGAAACAAAGGAAACAGGCGAAGTTGACGAAGAAGGCAACCCTGTTGAAGAATTTGTTAACCCCGATGCAAAGCTTGCTGTAGAAGCAACAGACGACAGAACTCTCGTTGTTACTATCAACAATGCAGTTGCATACTGGAATGAGCTTCTTGCATTCCCCACTTACTATCCCGTACGTGAAGACGTAGTTGCTTCCGAAAATTGGGCAACTGATCCCGCTACATATGTATGTAACGGTCCTTACACAATGACAGGCTGGGAGCACAACAGTGTTATCACTCTCGCAAAGAACGATAAGTACTTCGATGCTGAAAAGGTTACAATGCCTGAAATCAAGTTCTATCTTTCAGATGATGCTAACAACATGCTCACCAACTATAAGAACGGCGACTGGCTTCTTATCGACGACGTTCCCACAAACGACATCGCTACTCTCAAGACAGAATATCCTGAAGAGTTCGTTGTTGCAGGTCAGATCGGTACATACTATGTATCCTGGAACATCAATGAAGACATCCTTCCCGCTTCTTCTACTCTTACAGGTGTAGAGGCTGAAGCTGCAGAAGCAGAAATCAGAAATGCACTTGCTCTTGTTCTCGACCGTAACTACATCGTTAACAACATTTCTCAGGCCGGTGAAGTTCCCGCTTCTTCCTTCGTTGCTATGGGTATGACTGATGCTGACGGTTCTGAATTCTATAAGAATGCAGGCTCAAGCGAAGAATATGACGGTTACTTCAATGCATCTGCTGATGCTTTCGAAGATAACTTCAAAGCTGCTGTAGAGGTTCTTAAGAAGTATTACACCTATGACGAAGCTTCCGCTAAGTTCACAGATGTACCTGCTCTTACTTACATTTACAACACAAACGACGGTCATCAGGCTATCGGTGAATACATCCAGGGTGCTTTCGCTGCTGTAGGTATCACAGTTAACCTCGAAAACCAGGAATGGAACACATTCCTTAACACCCGTAAGAACGGCGAATACACCGTTGCTCGTAACGGTTGGCTTGCTGACTACAATGATCCCATCTCCTTCCTTGATATGTGGACCACTGTTTCCGGTAACAACGACGTTCAGTTCGGTAAGGGTGAGCACAAAGATCTCGCTATGTACAGTGTTGACGTAACAGATCTCGGTGTTGACCTTAAGGTTGAAAACGGCACATGGGCAGAAACCTATGATGCTCTTATCACTGAAATCAAGGCTTGCACAGACTCTGAAAAGCGTTACGGCCTTATGCATGCAGCTGAAGACCTTCTTATGTCCACAGGCTGTATCACTCCCATCTACTATTACACAGATATCTATATGATCGATGACAGTGTTGAAGGCTTCTTTGCTAACCCCCTCGGTTACAAATACTTCATGTACACAACCATCAAATAATAGTAAAGCGGAATAATTTTCGGTCCCGGTGCTTCGGCATCGGGACTTTTTTGCCGAAAAATATAAAGTAACATAACAAAAACCATTGTAATAGCCGGAAATTTCAGCTGATACAATGGTTTTTATACTTAATATTTTAAATCAGTTTATTAAAGTGTCTGTATTTTTTATTATCTCCATGCACTTTATGAGTCTTTGTTGCTTTTCTTCACTCATCTCACATAAAGGCAGTCTTAAAACTCCTGTATCCATACCCATATGCTTCATGGCGAATTTTACGGGAATGGGATTTACGTCGCAGAATAAAGCACCCACCAACTCAATTACCTCTTCCTGCATTTTACGGCATTTTTCCGTGTTACCGTTTATGCCTTCCGTTGCCATTTCGTGAGTGAAGCCGGGCATAATATTGGCTAAAACTGAAATTACACCTTTGCATCCGCAGGCGATGGCGGGGCATATCATGTCGTCATTACCGATATAGAAATCGAGCTTTTCACCGCAAAGCTTAACGGATTTTATGAGCTTCGCTATATTTGAATCGGCTTCTTTTACACCGCATATGTTATTATGCTCCGAAAGTGCTTTATATGTTTCGGGAGTTATGTTCATTCCTGTTCTTGAGGGAACATTGTAAACGATTATGGGTTTTTCTGCTTTTTCAGCCAAAGCATAATAATGCTTTATGAGTCCCTCCTGTGAGGTTTTGTTATAGTAGGGGGTGACAGACAGATGAGCGTCAATCCCTGTCTTTTCTGCCTCTTTTATCAGCGAAAGGGAAAAAGAAGTGCTATTACTGCCCGTGCCGCCGATAACAGGTACACGTCCCCGTGCAATCTCAACTGCCGTAGAAAAAAGATTAAGTCTTTCATAAACAGTAAGTGTTGAACCTTCACCGGTTGTTCCGCAGACAATAATAGCATCCGTCTTATTTTCAATCTGATGTTCTATTAGTTTTTCAAATCCTTTAAAATCGATTTTACCATCCTTATCAAAGGGAGTTATGAGAGCAACTCCGCTGCCGATAAAGACAGGCTTCATTGAAAAACCTCCTTAGAAATATGTTTAGTCCATATAACCCTCGGCGCAAAGAAGCTCGGCCAAAAGAACCGCACCGCCTGCAGCGCCTCTGAGAGTATTGTGTGAAAGGCAGACAAATTTGTAATCATACTGGCTGTCCTCACGGAGTCTGCCGATGGAAACAGCCATACCGTTTTCGAGATTACGGTTGAGCTTGGTCTGAGGCATATTGTCCTCAGTGAAATAGTGAAGGAACTTTTTGGGTGCAGAAGGAAGCTCCAATTCCTGTGCTCTGCCTGCAAAGCTGTCCCATACCTTGATTATTTCTTCTTTTGAAGGCTTTTTGCCGTCCTCGAAGCGCATAAACACAGCACCCATGTGACCGTCGGAAACGGGAACTCTTATGCACTGTGCTGTGAAAGCGGGGGAGGTGGCATTAACGATAACGTCGTTTTCGATCTTGCCCCAAATTTTAAGGGGCTCCTGTTCGCTTTTTTCTTCTTCGCCGCCGATATAGGGGATTACGTTGTCCACCATTTCGGGCCAACTTTCAAAGGTTTTACCTGCACCGGAAATAGCCTGATATGTGCATACGAGAACTTCTTTTACACCGAATTCTTTGTCGAGAGGATAGATTGCGGGAACATAGCTCTGAAGTGAGCAGTTTGACTTAACGGCTACGAAGCCTCTCTTTGTACCGAGTCTCTTTCTCTGACTTTCGATGATTTTAATGTGGTCTGCGTTGATTTCGGGTACTACCATGGGAACATCTGCTGTACCTCTGTGAGCGCTGTTATTGGAAACGACGGGACACTCTTCCTTAGCATAAGCTTCTTCCAATGCTTTGATTTCATCCTTTTTCATATCAACTGCGCAGAACACGAAATCAACAGAAGCTGCGATTTCCTTAATGTCGTCAGTTGCATTTTTGATGATAAGGTTTTTCATGCTTTCGGGCATGGCCGTGGGCATTCTCCATCTTTCACCGACAGCCTCTTCATAGGTTTTACCTGCTGAACGACCGCTTGCGGCGAGACAAACGACATCAAACCAGGGATGACCGTCGAGAATGGTTGCAAAGCGCTGACCAACCATGCCTGTGGCACCGATAATACCAACCTTATACTTTTTCATAAAAACACCTCTATTTTTATCCAAATTTTATACTTATTATTTTGCATAAAACTGTTGCTTAATTCAGCATTATGCACTATAATAGATATTAACTTTTATATAATATCACTTGTGAATTAAAGTGTCAATCAATTTTTGCAAGTTTATGAAAGGAATTGAAATGAACAAATCAGATTTTTTTTATGATTTGCCTGAAGAGCTTATTGCACAGCATCCCGTTGAGCCCAGAGATTCTTCGAGGCTCATGGTTGTGGACAAAATAAGCGGTGAAATTCAGCATAAGCATTTTTATGATATTCTTGATGAACTGAAAGAGGGAGACTGTCTTATACTCAATGACACCCGTGTTCTTCCTGCACGTATTTTCGGTATAAAGGACGGTACGGGGGCAAAGGTAGAATTTCTTCTTCTCACCAATAAAGGCGGTGATCTGTGGGAATGCATCACAGGCCCCGGAAAAAGAGCCAAGCCGGGTACACATTTCACCTTTGGCGACGGAATTCTTTCTGCCGAGGTTATTGATGTGCTTGAGGGCGGCAACAGACTTGTAAGGTTTTTCTATGAAGGCAATTTCTTTAATGTACTTGATGAAATAGGACAGATGCCTCTGCCTCCTTATATTACCGAAAAGCTCGAAAATCAGGAAAGATATCAGACCGTTTATTCTAAAGAGCTCGGTTCGGCGGCGGCTCCTACGGCGGGGCTTCACTTTACAGAAGAGCTTATGAAAAAGATAGAGGATAAGGGTGTAAGGATAGGTTATGTCACTCTTCACGTGGGTCTCGGTACCTTCCGTCCCGTAAAAGCAGAGGATATCTCACAGCATATTATGCACTCGGAGCATTATTGGTTACCGAAGGAAACGGCGGAGCTTATCAATGACACCAAAAATAAGGGCGGGCGAGTTATCGCTGTCGGTACCACAAGCTGCCGTACTCTTGAATCTGTCGGCACCTTTAAAGGCAAAATTGAAGAGAGTGAAGGCTGGACAGATATTTTTATTTATCCCGGTTATAAATTCAAATGTATAGATGCTCTCATTACCAATTTCCACCTTCCCGAAAGCACTCTTATAATGCTCGTAAGTGCTTTTTGCGGTTATAATAACACGATGAATTTCTATAAAAAAGCTGTCGAGGAAAAATACAGATTTTTCTCCTTCGGTGATGCGGTATTTTTGAGATAATATTGACAATATCATATAATATGGTAGAATATAAATGTAATCCATATACTGAAAACGGAGAGAAATATGATAATACGATATTCTAAAGACGCTCTTAAGTTTTTGGCGAAGCTTGATAAAAAATCAATAGAAAGAATAAGAAAAGCCATAGAAGGACTGACTCTTACACCGCCTGTCGGTGATATTAAGCTTATGCAGGGTTATACCGACGAACGAAAGAGATTAAGAGTCGGTTCGTGGAGAATAATATATAAATACGGTACCGATAACGAGTTGGAAATTCTGTTTGTAATCGATATAGGAAACCGTGGAGATATTTATAAATAAGGAGGAATTTGTATGTCTAATATTGCTATGGATGCTGCCAGACTTCTGGATATGCTGCCGGAAAGCGATAAGCAGTTTGCCTATGAGTTCATAAAAAAACTTGTTCTTGCCTGGGACCCTGACTTCACAAAGGTTACCTCCGAGGAAGCAAAGCATATTGCAGCAGCTGAGAACAGCGGCTTTGTTGATGAAGCAGATATTGATTGGGATAATCTCAGCTCAATAACTCAGTAAATTTGCAAAGTGACGCAGGGGATTTTATCTCTTGCGTTGTTTTTTGAAAATTGTTGTATTAAATGTCGCTGATTATTCTATATACAGTAAACATCGGCGACGCGGTATTTTTGAGATAACAGAGGTTGAATATGTTCAAAGTAATTAAAACTAACGGAACGGCACGAAGAAGTGTCTTCGAAACTGTGCACGGTACGGTGCAAACTCCCGCATTTATGAATGTTGCCACCTGCGGTGCTATCAAGGGTGCACTTTCGGCTATCGACTTAAAGGAAATCAAATGTCAGGTTATGCTTTCAAATACGTACCATCTTCATGTAAGACCCGGTGACAAGCTTGTCCGTGAAATGGGCGGACTTCATGAGTTTACACGTTGGGACGGACCTATTCTTACCGACAGCGGCGGATTTCAGGTTTTCTCCTTGGCAGGTCTCAGGAAAATCAAAGAAGAGGGCGTAACCTTTAATTCTCATATTGACGGTAAAAAGATTTTTATGGGTCCCGAAGAAAGTATGCAGATTCAGTCAAATTTAGGCTCCACTATTGCTATGGCATTTGATGAATGTGTGGAAAATCCGGCCAAATATGAATATGCGAAGGATTCCTGTGCACGTACCGTAAGATGGCTCAAAAGATGTAAAGCTGAAATGGACAGACTCAATTCTTTGCCGGATACAATTAATAAAAATCAGCTCCTTTTCGGTATTAATCAGGGATGCACCTTCGATGACCTGAGAGTGGAAAATATGAAGGAAATCGCAGAGCTTGACCTTGACGGATATGCTATCGGCGGTCTTGCCGTGGGCGAACCGAAAGAGGATATGTACAGAATTATTTCTGCCGTTGAGCCCTATATGCCTAAAGATAAACCCCGTTACCTTATGGGGGTCGGCACTCCCGGTAATATCATCGAGGGTGTCAGCAGGGGTGTTGATCTTTTTGACTGTGTTATGCCTTCCCGTAATGCACGCCACGGTCACCTCAACACATGGAACGGTATCATAAACATCAACAACGCCAAATATGAAAAGGATTCTCTCCCGATTGATCCTGAATGTGACTGTCCCACCTGCAGAAACTTCAGCCGCTCTTACATCCGACACCTTTTCAAATGTAAGGAAATGCTTGCGATGAGGCTTTGTGTTATGCATAATCTTTATTTTTATAACACTCTTATGGAAAAGATAAGAGAAAGCCTCGAAAACGACACCTTTGACGAGTTCAAAGACAAGTATGTAGACTTACTTGACACAAGAATATGAAAAAAATAGAATTTTTTCGTAAAAAGACTTGCTTTTTCTCTTCTCTTGTGATAATATATTGAAGCATTTGTATCCGTTGCTGTAGCAATGTGGTTCATGCCGGCTGAATTCAGTCAGTATAAAAGCAAGCGGTCCTCTTCCGAAAATCGGAATGAACGTGGCAGAATTTAGGAGGAACAAAAAATGGACGCACTCAAACTCATCTCAGACTCAAGCCTTAAGGCTGAAGTACCCGCACTTGACATCGGTAGCACTGTTCGTGTTCACGTTAAAATCCGTGAAGGCGAAAGAGAAAGAATTCAGGTGTTTGAAGGTACCATCATCGCCAAAAAGGGCAGCGGAATCTCATCAACCTTCACAGTTCGCCGTGTATCATACGGTGTAGGTGTTGAAAGGGTATTCCCCGTTCACTCACCCAATGTTGCCAAGGTTGAAGTTGTCAGAAACGGTAAGGTTCGCAGAAGCAAGCTTTATTACCTTCGTGACAGAGTTGGTAAGTCAGCTAAGGTTAAAGAAAAGATTGGCTGATAAACACACAAACGGAAGGAAGGGTAAATCCCTTCCTCTTTTGTTTGGTCAGTATTTTTACTATTACGAAAGGCGGCTCACAAATATGATTAAGGATATTACAGAAAAAGAGAAATCGGAGCTTACTTTTAAGGATAAAGTAATTATCAATATTTATGATTTTGCATCGGTAATCGTTTCGGCATTGGTTACCATTATGATCATTTTCACTCTCGTTTTCCGTGTAGTCGGTGTAGTGGGCGGTTCGATGATACCCACTCTTCACGACGGCGATTGGCTCGTTGTAAGTGCTTTTGACACCAAACCCGAATACAGGGATGTCGTAATTATCACTCAGCCTAACGCTTTTAATGAGCCTATAGTAAAGCGTATAATTGCCACGGAAAATCAGACTGTTGATATTGATTTTTCTACGGGCGATGTTTTTGTTGACGGAAATCTTCTCGATGAACCGTATATAAATAATTTGACCATCGACAGTGACGGAGTTGATTTTCCTCTGACGGTGCCTGAGGGACATGTTTTTGTTATGGGCGACAACCGACAGCATTCCTCTGACAGTCGCTCGGAGCTGGTCGGCTTTATCAATGAGAATTATATTCTCGGTGAGGTTAAATTTAAAGTTTTTAATATCGACAAATATTCCCGCGAAACAAAGGTTTATCCTGTTTCAGAGTGGAAAGTAAAATAAAAAAACAGGCTGATAATTTTTTCGTATCAGCCTTTTCTTTATACAGAAATTTAAGGAGGTATATCTATGGCAGACAGTCAGAAGCAGGTGGTACAGTGGTTTCCGGGACATATGGCAAAAACACGCAGACTTATTAAAGAAAGCCTTTCTATGGTTGATGCCGTTACGGAGCTTTTAGATGCGAGAATACCCGTTTCAAGCCGAAACCCGGAGCTTGATGAGCTTACAAATAAAAAGCCGAGAATCGTGCTTTTGAATAAGTGTGATATGGCAGACGATAATATCACTAAAAAGTGGATAGAGTATTTCAGGGAAAAGGGTCAGTACGCTCTTGCCGTAGATTGCAGAACAGGTAAAGGTCTCAATAAATATCATGATCTTGTACGTACTGTCCTGGTCGATAAAATCCGTTCTAATGAGGAAAAGGGGATGCCGGGAAAAGCTCTGCGTATGATGGTGGTAGGGATTCCGAATACGGGAAAATCTTCGTTTATTAACCGGATGGCAGGAAAAAACCGTGCCAAGGTGGCTGACAAACCCGGTGTGACAAGACAGAATCAGTGGTTTGCCATTGGTGGCGGAATTGAGCTTTTGGACACACCCGGTGTGTTGTGGCCGAAATTTGACGATCCTGTGGTAGGGGACAGACTTGCCTTTATCGGTTCGGTAAAGGATGAGGTTATTGACAGCGAGACCATGGCGGTACGTCTTATTGAGGTTCTCCGTGAAGATTATGAGGATAAGCTGACATCGAGATTTAAGCTTAAAAATATCGATGATATTCATGAGGTAATGCCTTGGGAAATTTTAGAAGAAATTGCCCGCGAAAGAGGGATGCTCATGCGTGGCGGTGAAGTAAATACAGAGCGCGCATCCGTTATGCTTTTAGATGAATACAGAGGCGGAAAAATGGGAAAAATTTCCTTTGAAAGACCGCCGGTAAAATGAAAGGAAGTCTAAAATGAAAAAAGTCAAAAAGATTAATAAGCCTTTGATTGTTGCCTTGTGCATTCTTTTAGCCGCCTGCGGTTTGTTTGTCATTTCTGAAGTAACCGCTGTGAGGATTGACGATGTAGAAAATTATGAGGATATTTTCGAAAATGTGGAAAAGCTTCAGTTTTACCGCGGAGACGATAATTTCTTTACCACCATAGCTCCTGCAAAGAAGCTTCGCTCACTTAAAGCTGTAAAGATTTCTTCTGAGCCTGTTTCTGAGGAAAGAGCAGATGTTTCAGACTCCGCTTACAAATTTACCGTTAATGAGAAATACGCCGTTTACATAAATGAAGATTTTTCTGAGCTGCGGATAAATGACATGACAGATGAAAGCAAACAGCCATCTTATTCATACGGTGTAAAAACTCCCGGCATTTTCAGAAAGCTTTTTGTTGATACGAAAAAATATTACGAATAAAAATTAAAACTGTCCGTATTTTTATTCTGCGCCGAACATTTTTCTCAGCTCTTCGATAACCTTTTTTTCTATCCTCGAAACGTAAGAGCGTGATATGTTCATATCTTTTGCTATCTCTCTTTGAGTCTGCTCTTTGCGATTATACAAACCGTATCTTCTGATAATGATTTCTTTGTCACGTTCATTTTCGATATTTTCTATAAAGCCGTAAAGCATACGGCTTTTTTTCTTTAGGTCTATATCGTCACTTATCGTATCTTCACAGTAAATTATGTCAATCAGCGTCAGGGGATTGCCCTCACTGTCGGTATCTATGGGCTCATTTACGGATACTGTATTTGAATCCTTCTTTTTGCTTCTGAAAAACATCAGAATTTCATTTTCTATGCATTTTGAAGCGTAGGTTGCGAGTTTGATTCCCTTTTCCGCATCAAAGGAATCTATGCCCTTGATAAGACCGATGGTACCTATTGAAATTAAATCCTCCTGCTCGTCATATTCGGAATAGTATTTTTTTATTATGTGGGATACCAAACGTAAATTATGCTCTATGAGCTTTTCTCTGGCCTTTGTATCGCCGTGTTTTTTCATTTTTGTGAGAAGCTCCCTCTCTTTTTCCGCCGGGAGCGGCTTTGGAAAGGATGTGATGTTTTTCAGATGCAGAAAGAAAAACAGGAAATTTTCCAATATAGCTTTTATTAGTTCGAACATATTATCACCCCGTAGAGTTTATGCTGTGGTGCGGGGGAGTATGTGTAAAAAGCAATACCGACACCGCAAAGGTATTGGTATTGCTTTTTTGTGTTTACAGATTGAAATAGCAACAACCTGACAAATTGAAATTTACTCAGTTAGTAATCTTTCAGTTTCTTCCATGTCCTTTGCAATCAGCGGACGCATACTGTCTTTGTACTTCGACAAATCAGCGCCATGAAAACATGATAGTATCCTTGGAATGTATTGTGGTTTTGCCATACCTACTTGTACAAGAGCCTTGATACATTGTCTGGCAGTAATCGGTTTTTCGTCCGTAACATGTGAAAGATACTCTGATAGAATGGCATCGAAGCGGTTGTTATCATCCCACTGAGCATTGGCGGCAAGAATATGCAATGCACGATTTCTTACCAATGATTTAGGATGATTAAGCAACGAGGCAAATGTATCAAAGTGCCCATACCATTCATCGGTATCTTGACTCTCGGATATGATTTTATCAGTAATAGCACAAGCTAATTTATCATCTTTCGATGTTAAATCCGCAATGAGGTTTTCGTACATTAAATCTCACCTCCAAATTCTAATTTATCTTAAAATATTTTATCACACATTATGAAAAATTACAATCGGGTGCGGGTGTCCTGCCCATACTTATTCACTATTACTTCTTACTTATTACATCGCCAAAAATCCCGAAAAGTAAAAATCCCATTCGCTGACACGAACGGGATTTTTGGCGGAGAGTCAGGGATTCGAACCCTGGGTGAGTTTCCCCACACAGCATTTCGAGTGCTGCACCTTCGACCACTCGGACAACTCTCCCTGTATTCTTTTCACAACTACAACATATTAACAAAAATTTTTTCTCTTGTCAACCATATTCGCTCCTGTTTATTTATAAATTTATTTAAATTATAATAAAAAACTGTTGGCAATTGCATATGTTATGTGGTATAATGTAAAAGATATATTATGGCTATTTATGTCTTTATTTTAAATATACAGGGAAGTTTAATATATAAAGGAGGATTATCATGTCAAATTCATTGAATCCGGTTTTCGGTGAATGGTATACCGACAAACAGATAGGTACAGGTACAGACGGTAAGGTTTTCAGTATTTACCGTGAAAAATATGACGGAACAAAGGAAAAATCAATCCTTAAAATAATCAGACTCGGTGAAAACAGAAACGAAAGAAAAACCTTTAATCTTAATGAAAATGAAGATGTTTATGAGGAAGAATACGACGGTGAATATGAAAAGATAATCAGAAGCATCAAAAAAAATATCCGTTCTGTCCGAAAATCCGATGACGGAAAATATTTCGTCAGATATGAGGATTTGGAGCTTCGTAAAGCGAGCGACGGAAAAGGAAAGCTTATTTTAATAAAGCTTGAGGAATGCCGTTCACTTACGGATATTCTGAAAGAGCTGTCCTTTACCTTGGAGGAAACGATGAGGCTCGGCATAAATATTTGCAATTCTCTCATCAAATGCAGATCCTTCGGTTATATTTATCCGAACCTCAAGCCTGAAAATATTCTTTTCGACCGTTCGGGCAGATGTAAATTGGGAGATTTCGGCACCTTCAGCTGTCTTGAACCCTCGAAAACCTCGATAGCATACAAAAGAACTCAGTATTTCATGGCACCTGAGGTTATCCGTACGGGTAATGTTAACTGTACCGTTGATACTTATTCCTTAGGTCTTATTCTTTATATGCTCACTAACCGTAACCGTTTGCCCTTTATGGAGCCTTATCCGCAGAATGTAACCATAAATTCTTATAATACGGCTACTCAGATGCGTGTGAGCGGAAATGAGATCTCACGTCCTGCATTGGCCAGCGATGAGCTTTGGAAGATTATCAGAAAGGCGTGTGCTTTCAACATCAACGAAAGATATTTCACTCCGAATCAGATGCTTTCCGATCTTAAAAACGCACTTGCAAACAAGCCCTTTGAGGAGGCTGTTTACGATGAGGTTTATTCTGTGGCGGACATAGACACGGAAAATTCCGGTGAAGAGATTATTATACCTGAGATAGAGCAGACAGCGGAGGAAACCAAAGAGGAGGTAACTCCTGTCCTTTCTCTGAAGGAAGAAATCACTATCCCGGAAATATCGCCTATATATAAAAACGAAGCCCCGAAGAAAAAAAAGAGAGCTGTGCGTTATCCTCAGCTTCCGGAAATAAAAAAGAAAAAAACGGGAGACATCGATGCGATAAAAAGGATGATGATAATTGCGGCTGTAGGATTGGTGCTGCTGATACTTCTTATAGCATCCCTTGTTATGAAAATCAGCGATGGCAGCCCGGAAAGTACTGCCGTTATGATAAATGATATTCTTGTTTTTGCTGAAAATTACGGAGGTGTTTTCTTATATGGCTGCTGACATGATAAAGGCTGTTCTTGCCGCTGAAAATGCGGGCAAGGAAATGGAAAAAGAAGCTCTCAAAGCGGCAGAAAAAATGCTCAGTGATGCTAAAATACAGGCGGATATAATCGTAAAAACCGCAGTTGAGCAGGCGGAAAGAGAGGCAAATATCATTCTCAGCGATGCGGAATACTCTTCCGTCGGAATAGTAAAGCAGGCGGAAAAGCTTGCTGAGCTGCGTGAAAGAAAATCTATCGCAGATACAGAAAAATTATATGAGAAAGCAATAAAAATGATTTTTGACGAATTGCTCAGCTGAATAAAACGAATATTCGAAAAGGAGGTGTTGTTTTGGCAAAAATCAAACTGGTTCACTTTGAGCTCGTGTCTCTTCTTGATGAAAGCAGAAAGCTTGTTGAATTTCTGCAAAAAAGCGGAGCAGCAGAGCTGGTAAATGTTGAAAACGAAAATCTTACCAAATATCAGACAGAGTACATCGTAAATCAGTATCTGAAAAAAAATCAAAAAGCAGTTCATGCATACACCGTATTGGAAAAATACTGTGAAATGAAAAAGTCCTTTATTGAGTCCTTCAACGATGTGAAGGAAATTGATTACAGTGAATACAGACTGATTTCTGACCGTTCGGAGGAATTGCTCGGCATATGTGACGGTATAATTTCCCTGGAAAAGGAAACGGAAAATCTTTCAGATAAGATTGCCGAAAAAGAAGCCCTTATTGATTATTACGGAAACTGGACAGAGCTTGATATTCCCATGGCATCGAAGCGAACCATGACCACAAATATTTTTATAGGCTCCTTTCCGCGTGAGATGACGAAAGAGGAAATTCTTTCGATGATAAGCTCGGTTGAGGATTATCCTGAGGATGTCGCTGTGGAGATAATTTCTAAGCGTAAAATGCTCACCTGTGCGGTAATAATGTGTCATCAGTCCAGCAGTGAAAAGCTTTATGATATACTTAAAAATAACGGATTTTACGTTCCTGACAGAATTGTTCCCAAACTTCCCGTTAAAGCTATTGAAGATTTCAGACAGGAGCTGGAAATACTCAAAGAAAATAAGGCTTCTGTCACTGAAAAGCTTAAAGAATTCAGGGACGATTACGATGATATAAGGTTTTTAAGCGATTATTTCGTTTCTCAGGCGGAAAAATATTCTGCGGTGGAAAATGCCGCTGCAAGTGAAAATATATTTTTTATCAAAGGCTATATCCCGGAAAGAGTGGCCGAAGATATAAAATTTGAAATCGAACGCAGATTTACTGCACAAATGGAGCTTTCAGAGCCGGATTACGAAAATGAGGATGTACCGGTGCTGATAGAAAATAAAAGCTTTGCGGCAGGTGTGGAATCAATTACGAATATGTACTCTCCGCCCTCCAATAAGGATATTGACCCGAACCCGGTAATGTCATTTTTCTATTATGCCTTTTTCGGTCTTATGCTTTCCGATGCGGGCTACGGACTGCTGTTGGTAATTTTTTCCCTTGTCGCCAAAAAGAAATTCAAAGTGAGAGGCAATCTCAAAAAGACGGCAGACATGATACTTTACTGCGGTATCTCAACAGCTTTTTGGGGTATAATGTTCGGTGGTTTTTTCGGAAATCTTATCCCCACGGTTTGTGAAAACTTTTTAGGCGTGACAGATGTTCCGTCCTTTGCACTTTGGATGGATCCTATGACTAACAGCATAGAGCTTCTCCTTTACTGTTTCCTTTTCGGCATAATCCATCTTTTTGCAGGACTTCTTATAAGAGGCTATATGCTTATCAGGGATAAAAACTATCTTGGAGCTGTCTGTGATACACTTCCGGTTATGGTTTTTGTTGTGGGCTTTGCAATAGTCGGTGCAGGCTTCTTTACGGAAATACCCGAAAACATCAGGTCTACCGGTATAAAAATTCTTGCCGTCGGTGCAGTGCTTATTGTACTTACCTCAGGCAGAAGCTCGAAAAATATTCTGGGTAAGCTTGGCGGAGGTCTTTACGGACTTTATAATGCGGCTTCCGGATATCTGGGTGATATACTTTCCTATTCAAGACTTCTTGCCCTTAGTCTTGTAACAGGTGTTATCGCAAATGTAATTAACCTCTTAGGTGCAATGATGGGCAATATAGTGCTGTTTATAATTGTTTTCATTTTAGGGCATACGGTTAATATCGCCATAAATCTTATAGGTACCTATGTTCATACGGGCAGACTTCAGTATGTTGAGTATTTCTCAAAATTCTATGAGGGTTCAGGAAAAACATTTACCCCATTTAAAATAAATTCTAAATTTTTTACAATAACGGAGGAAAATAAATATGGATAATCTTGGTCTTTTCTTAGCTATTTTAGGAGCAGCCTTTGCAGCAGGCTTCTCAGGTGTTGGTTCAGCAAAGGGTGTCGGTCTTGTAGGTGAAGCAGGTGCAGGACTTCTTTCGGAAGACAGCAGTATGTTTACTAAAGTTCTTGTTCTTCAGATTCTTCCCGGTACTCAGGGCCTTTATGGGTTCCTTATTGCAATTATTGTTTTCACTAAGACAGGCTTACTTGCAGGTGCTCCCGTTGCAATGACATGGCAGCAGGGTGTGGCTATGCTTGCAGCTTGTTTGCCTATTGCAATTGTTGGCTATTTCTCAGCTGTTTATCAGGGCAGAGTTTCCGCTTCAGGTGTGTCACTCATTGCAAAGAAGCCTACAGAGCTTATCAAAGGTATGACTATGGCAGCTCTTGTTGAGTTCTATGCTGTTCTTGCTCTTCTTATTTCTTTCCTCGCAGTTAACAATATTACACTCGGTTGATTCAGCAGATGAAAAAGCTGGAAACAAGGAGATGAAGAGAGTTTTATGACAGGCCTTGAAAAAATTAAAGAGAAAATAGAAGAACAGTCCCGCGAAAATTGCGAAAAGATTTTTGCAGAGACTAATCTTAAAATCAAAAAGATGATTGCTGAAGCGAGAGAAGAGGGTAACCGCCGTGCGACGGAAACAGTTGAGGCGGCACAGAGAGAGGCGGACAAAAGGAACGCAGTATCCAAAAGCACCGCCGAATCCATTACCCGCAACCGTTATCTGGAAATAAGAAATGCCATCCTCAATGACATAATCTCTGCTGCTTATCTTGAAATTGAAAAATTCAGCGATGAGGAATATTTCGATATGATTTTCTCTCTCTGTAAAAAGAACATACAGCCGGGCGAATGTATCATGCATATGAATGGCTATGACCTTTCCAGAATCCCGGACGGCTTTGAGGAAAAAATCAACAGTGCCGTTTTTGAAACCTCGGCAGTTACCATAGGTGAAAAGGCGGTCGATATCGAAAACGGATTTATTCTCGATTACGGTGACATTACGGTGAATTGTACCCTCAGAGCGGTTTTCGATGAAAATATGGACGAATTGAAGGATATGCTTTCAAAAGAGCTTTTTTAACGGAGGAAATATGAAAAATCTTGATTATGCTTACTGTGTGGCAAGACTCCGTGCGAACGAAGCTTATATGCTCAGCGGTGCCTTTATGATGAAGCTTTGCGAAAGTGAAAGCCTTGACGGTGCTCTTTCGCTTTTAACTGAGAAAGGTTGGATAAAGGAAAAGGGGAGCGTAAAGGATATAATCAGCCTTAAAAATAAAGAGCTGTGGACATTACTCAATGAATCTGTTCCCGATAAGGACGAGCTGGGTATGTTTTGTGTACTGAATGATTTTTTTAATATCAAAACAGCCGTTAAATGTCAGTTTTCGGGTGCAGACCCCTTTGATTATTATCTTTATCCTTCTTCTGTTGACCTTGCTTCTCTCACGGAAAAGGCAAAGCTGCACGAATTTTCTTCTCTCAGGCTCAGGGGTGCCGACACCGCCGAAAAAGCGTACAGAACGGCTTTGCTTACGGAAAACGGACAGAATGCGGAAATCATAATCGACAGAGGTGCCATAGACTGTCTTTGTGACTACGCCGAAAAGAAAAAGTCAAATCTCGGTAATGAGGTATGCGGCTTTTTGTGTGACACAGCAAATATAAAAATTGCTCTGAGAATAAATGCCTTGGGCAAAGGCAAAGATTTCGCAGAGGAAGCGATCGGAAACTGCTTTAAGCTTGACAGAAAAACTCTTCTTGAGCTTGCTTTGGGAGAGAGAGAGTCACTTTATGCTTATCTTCAATCCACTCAATACGCTGAGGGAGCTTCTCTTTATGCGGAAAGCACAGCTCTTTATGAAAAGTGGTGCGATGACAGAATAATTGAATTGATTGGTAAAGCAAAATATACCGCCTTCGGTTTTGATCCCGTCTGTGCTTTTTATTACGGAAAGCAAAATGAAATTAAATGTGTCAGCATAATTCTTACGGCGCTTCAGTCCGGCTTGCCTGCTGAACGCATAAAAGAAAGGGTAAGGATTAATTATGTATAAAATGGCAGTTTTAGGTGACAGAGACAGTGTGTGCGGTTTTTCCTGTCTCGGTGTAGAAACGGCTGTTGTTTACGGTGAAGCGGATGCGAAAGAGCAATTCAGCCGTCTCGTGAATGAAAATTACGGAATAATTTATATTACCGAATATTATGCTGAGCTTTTAAGCGATGAAATATCTCTTCTCGAAAAGGCTGTAACACCTGCTGTTATACTTATTCCCGGTGTGAAAGGTAATACGGGAAAGGGTATGGCAAATATCAGCAGAGCTGTGGAAAAAGCGGTCGGCTCATTAATATTGGATTAAGTTGGTGAAAATATAAAATGAACTACGGAACAATTACTAAAATTTCAGGTCCGCTTGTGGTTGCGAGCGGAATGAAGGATACAAATATGTTTGACGTTGTAAAGGTAAGCGAGCTTAACCTTATCGGTGAAGTTATCGAAATGCACGGAGACGACGCCTCGATTCAGGTTTATGAGGAAACTTCAGGACTCAGACAGGGTGAAAAAGTTGTTTCGACCGGTGAACCGCTCAGCGTTGAACTCGGCCCCGGTCTTATCGGCGGTATTTTTGACGGTATTCAAAGACCTTTAAGAGAAATCGTAAAGGTATGCGGAACCAACCTTCCCCGCGGTATCGAGGTACCTTCCTTGGACAGAGAAAAGCAGTGGGTATTTGAACCGGCTGTAGCTGTCGGCGAAAGAGTTTTCGGCGGTGATGTTATCGGTACCGTACAGGAAACAGAGGTTGTTTCCCATAAAATCATGCTCCCTCCCGATAAGGGCGGTATTGTAAAAGAAATTACCGGCGGTACCTGTACCGTTGATGATGTCGTCGCCATCGTACTCGACGAAAAGGGTCAGGAGCACGGTATCGGTATTATGCAGAAATGGCCCGTAAGAAAGGGCAGACCATATTCAAAAAAGCTTTCACCCAAAGAGCCGCTTATCACGGGACAAAGAGTAATCGATTCACTTTTCCCCATCGCAAAGGGCGGTGTAGCCGCCATTCCGGGTCCCTTCGGAAGCGGTAAAACTGTCACACAGCATCAGATTGCCAAATGGGCAGATGCAGACATAGTTGTATACATCGGCTGCGGTGAGAGAGGAAACGAAATGACGGATGTTCTCAATGAATTTCCTGAGCTTATAGACCCCCGTACCGGAAAATCTCTTATGGAAAGAACGGTCCTTATCGCCAATACCTCGGATATGCCCGTTGCCGCACGTGAAGCCTCTATTTATACGGGTATAACTATCGCTGAATATTTCCGTGACATGGGCTACAATGTGGCACTTATGGCTGATTCTACCTCACGGTGGGCGGAGGCACTCAGAGAAATGTCGGGCAGACTTGAGGAAATGCCCGGTGAAGAAGGCTATCCGGCTTATCTCGGCAGCAGACTCGCTCAATTTTATGAAAGAGCGGGCAGAGTTGAGTCTGTCGGTAAAACTCCGCGTGAGGGTACTCTTTCGGTTATCGGTGCTGTCTCACCTGCGGGCGGTGACATTTCGGAGCCTGTAAGTCAGGCTACCTTGCGAATAGTCAAGGTTTTCTGGGGACTTGATTCTGCGCTTGCCTATAAGCGTCATTTCCCCGCCATTAATTGGCTGACAAGCTATTCTCTTTATACAAATTCTCTTTCGGATTGGTTCGAAAATAATGTTTCCGATGAGTGGAACAGCCTGCGTGAAACCGTAATGCGCCTTCTTTCTGAGGAAAGTGAGCTTGAGGAAATGGTGAAGCTGGTCGGTATAGATGCTCTGTCTCCCGTGGACAGACTTAAAATTGAAGCCGCACGCTCTGTCAGAGAGGACTTCCTTCATCAGGCGGCTTTCCATGAGGTTGATACCTATACCTCATCGCATAAGCAGTATCTTATGATGAAATTAGTATGCGAATATTATGAAAAATCTCTTGAAGCACTTGAAAAGGGTGCAGATATACTTTTTGTTTCTTCCCTCAAGGTACGTGAAAAAATCGGCCGATTCAAATATGTAAAAGAGGAAGAAATGCAGAACGAATTTGATGCTGTGCTGAGTCTTTTGGCCGAAGAGCTCGGAACAGAAGAAAAAAAGGAGGATTAAGCTATGCCGAAAGAATACAGAACCATCAGTGAAGTAGCGGGTCCTCTCATGCTCGTAAAGGGTGTTACGGGCGTCGCATACAATGAGCTTGGTGAAATTGAGCTTCAGAACGGAGAGAGAAAGCGTTGCCGTGTTTTGGAAATCAACGGTACCGATATTCTTGTGCAGCTCTTTGAGTCCTCGGTAGGCATTAACCTTTCAAACAGTAAGGTGAAATTTTTGGGCAAACAGATGGAGCTTGCCGTTTCAGAGGATATGCTCGGCAGAGTTTTTGACGGTCTCGGAAGACCTGCTGACGGCGGTCCCTCCATCATCCCCGATAAAAGGATGGATGTTAACGGCACCCCCATTAATCCCGCCGCACGAAAATATCCCGAAGAGTTTATTCAGACGGGTGTTTCGGCTATTGACGGACTCAATACTCTCGTCAGAGGACAAAAGCTTCCCATTTTTTCCGCTTCGGGTCTTCCTCACGCTGAGCTTGCCGCACAAATTGCACGACAGGCTAAGGTTTTAGGCTCTGACGACAAATTTGCCGTTGTTTTTGCGGCTATGGGTATCACCTTTGAGGAATCCGATTATTTCATTCAATCCTTCAAAGAAACGGGAGCTTTGGACAGAACGGTCATGTTTACAAATCTCGCCAATGACCCCGCCATTGAAAGAATTGCCACACCGAAAATGGCACTTACCGCTGCCGAATATCTTGCCTTTGACAAAGGCATGCATGTGCTGGTTATTATGACGGATATTACCAATTATGCCGATGCTCTCCGTGAGGTTTCAGCCGCACGTAAGGAAGTGCCCGGCAGACGCGGTTATCCGGGTTATATGTATACTGACCTTGCTTCGATTTATGAGAGAGCGGGCAGGAAAAAGGACAGCGAGGGTTCCATTACTCTTATTCCTATTCTCACGATGCCTGAGGATGACAAAACCCATCCGATCCCTGACCTTACGGGTTACATTACCGAGGGACAAATTATTCTTTCCCGTGCCCTTTACCGCAAAGGCATAACCCCTCCTGTTGATGTTCTTCCTTCCCTTTCACGTCTTAAGGACAAAGGAATCGGCGAAGGTAAAACGAGAGAGGATCACAGAGATACCATGAATCAGCTTTTCTCAGCTTACGCACGCGGCAAAGATTGTAAAGAGCTTATGGTAATTTTAGGTGAGGCGGCACTTACTGATATCGATAAAATGTATGCGAAATTTGCCGATGAATTTGAAAAGACTTATGTTTCACAGGGAAGTCTTACAAACCGCTCCGTCGAGGAAACTCTTGATATCGGTTGGGAGCTTCTTAAAATTCTTCCCCGAAGTGAGCTAAAGAGAATTTCAGATAAATATCTCGATGAATATTATGGTTAAGGCGGTGAGCTTATGGCAGTAATGAACGTCAATCCTACCCGCATGGAGCTTACGAATTTGAAAAGAAAGCTTGTTACTGCCAGAAGAGGCCACAAGCTTCTGAAGGATAAGCGTGATGAGCTGATGAGACAATTCCTTGAGCTTATCAAAGAGAACAAAAGACTCCGCGAAAAGGTAGAAGCAGCTATTTCAGAGGCAAACAAGCACTTTTCCATGGCGACAGCCTCCATGAGTGAGGAAAGTTTGGCGGTTTCGCTGATGATGCCTTCTCAGAGAATGAGCATTGATGTAAAGGAAAAAAATATCATGAGTGTAAAAACTCCTGTGTTTGTTCCCGAATACAAATTTGCCGACGGTGGCGAGGTTTATTCTTACGGACTTGCCTTCACATCGGGAGATCTCGATGAAGGCGTAAAGGGTCTTTCGGAAATTATGCCCGATATGCTTCGTCTGGCTGAGGTTGAAAAGACCTGTCAGCTTCTTTCTGATGAAATCGAAAAAACGAGAAGACGTGTAAACGCTTTGGAATATGTTATGATTCCCGATTATGAAGATACCATACGATACATCACCATGAAGCTTGACGAAAATGAGCGCAGCAACACCACAAGACTCATGAAAATCAAAGATATGATGCTTCAGTCATCACAGCGGATATAAATTATGGAAGAAAAAGATTTGCTCCTTTCCCGCTGCCTTGATGCCAAAAAGAAAGCTTCGGACAGCTTTATGATCACGTCAACACATTTTCTTTCCGTTGATGAAAGAAGTGTCATATATTGCATAGAAAGAGAATATAATTCTGACATTTCCACCTTTTATTTCGGTGGCTTCGATGAAGCGGAAAGAACCGCAGCGGTTTTTGTGCCGACGGTTTTCGGTATAGATAACGTCGGGAGTTTTTTTTACGAAAATCCTGACGATTGTCCCATATGTTTGATAAAGGTCACTAAAGACAGATTTTCTTCTCTGACCCACAGAGATTATCTCGGTTCGCTTATGGGACTCGGTATAAAAAGAGAAACCGTGGGTGATATCATCATAAGAGAGAATTTTGCTTTCATTTTTGTGCTTAAAAGTATAAGCAGATATATATGTGAAAATCTTACCAAGGTGGGCAGGGGAACAGTCAGATGCGAAATATGTCCTTTCAGCGAATTTGAATATGATGAAGGTGAAACAGAGACAGCTTTTGCTTCTGTTGCTTCCCTGAGACTCGACAGTGTGGTTTCTTCTGCCTTCAATCTTTCACGTACCAATTCTTCACTTGCCGTAAAAAGCGGTTTGGTTTATGTCAATTCTCAGCAGATATTAAAAAATGACTATCTTCTCAAAGAAAAAGACAAAATCGTTCTCAGAGGTAAAGGTAAGGTGGTTTTGGAGGAAATCATCGGTGAAAGTAAAAAAGGCAGAATACATATTAATATAAAGAAATTCAGATAATTCGCAATGTTCAATTGCGGATCAACAATAATAAAGCATAAATATTAGTCCGCCAAGTCAGGTTGATTTGACGGACTTTTCATTTTATGAAAATATTTCAGGATACTGTTTGTAGGGCGGTGTATCACCGGTTTCTGCCAAAAATTTCTCATGTGATTGCGGATTGTGTATTGGGAATTGCGAATTATTTTTACCTTTTCGGGAAAAATATAGTCGGTGATTATATGAGTGATTTTAAAAAATCCTATAAAGAGAATGTAAAAATGGTCAGTAAAAAGCTGCGCTTTGGTGAAAGCTTTGACATAATTCTGAAAAAAATCAAGCTGGCCGACAGAGAGGCCTCACTTTTTTGTCTCGACGGCTTTCTGAAAGATGACATACTCGAAAGAAACTTTGAGTATTTCACAAAGCTTACAAAGGAGGATATGGAAAAGGCAAACACAGCCCAAAAATTCGTTGACAGTCACACTACCTATGTCGAGGCATGTGCGGTTGACAGCTTGGAGCAATTCGTTACCTTCGTTCTTTCGGGTGCAGTAGGCATGTTAGTTGAAGGCTTTACCGAGGCTGTTATTATCGATTCGAGAACTTATCCTGCTCGGACGGTTGAGGAACCCGAATCCGATAAGGTTCTACGCGGCTCACACGAAGGCTTTGTGGAAACAATTATATTCAATACCGCTCTTATCCGCCGTAAAATAAGAAACACCAATCTTACCGTAAAATCTTATCAGATAGGAAACGAATCCAAAACAGATATAGCTGTGTGCTATCTTGAGGATACGGTTGACAGAAAACAGCTCGATGTTATTACCGAAAAGCTGGAGTCCATTGATGTGAAAAGCCTCCCGATGAGCCATGAAAGCTTGCGTGAATGTTTGCTTCCGTCACAGCTTTGGAATCCTTTTCCGAAGGTGAGATATACCGAAAGGCCTGATGCAGCGGCAGCCTGTATATATGACGGTAATGTAATAATTTTGACCGACGGTTCACCGACGGCTATGATTTTTCCCACAGGGATTTTCGATTTTATTCAGGATATAAACGATTTTTATTTCGCTCCCGTAATCGGCTCTTTATTGCGTTTTATCCGTGTTATGGTTTTCAGTCTTTCCATGGTTTTCATACCGATATGGTATTTGCTTATCCAATATGAGGAGTTTCTTCCCGATGCTATTAAATTTATGCTTATAGAAGAGAAAAATTCCGTGCCGATTATATTGCAGCTGTTGATAGTTGAGTTTGTAATTGATACTCTCCGTCTCGCCTCGGTGAATACTCCCAGTGCTCTGAGCAGCTCCTTCAGTGTCGTGGGTGCTTTGGTTTTGGGTGAATTTGCGGTCAGGTCGGGATGGTTTGTGGCGGAGGTGGTTCTTTTTATGGCTTTTGTGGCAATATCGAACTTTACTCAGCCAAGCTACGAATTGGGCTACGCTATTAAAATTTCACGTACGGTAATTCTTATTCTGACTGCGCTGTTTAAAATATGGGGCTTTGCAGCCGGTCTGCTTTTGGTCATCCTCGTTATCTCATTTACCAAAACAATCAACGGATACACTTATCTTTATCCTTTGATCCCATTTAATAAAGAAGCTATGAAAAATCTTCTTTTCCGACATCAGATTAATTTCAGATATAAAAAATAAACAGAAAGCATAGCTTCCTGTCATATTTCAAAATCTTCTTTTGTAAAATCGCTGTTTATCACGATTTTATTGGGTACACGCTTTAACGGGTCATATTTATAATGCCTGCAGGTGCCGGTACCTTCAACTAATCCTTTTTTACTGCACAGAACAACACTTCTGTCTTTGGGACTTCTGCCGTAGAGGCAATTTGAGCATTGAGCTGAATATTTCTTTTTGCTTAACATTTTTTGTTTCATTGTTACACCTGCTTTTTTTATCTTGTTTTTATTTTATCATAAACCGAAAATTATTTCAACCGATATTTTTTATTTGCTTGCTTTAAAAAGCTTTTTATGATAAAATCTATGAGATAAAATAAGGAGAAGATTTTTTATGAAAGAAGTTACCATATATACCGACGGAGCCTGTTCGGGAAATCCGGGTGCCGGGGGATGGGGTACCATTCTCGTTTATAAGGGCAAAGAAAAAGAAATGTCAGGCGGTGCCGCCGAAACCACCAATAACCGTATGGAGCTGACTGCAGTTATTGAAGGTCTTAAGGCACTCAAGGAGTCATGTAAGGTTACGGTGGTTACCGATTCACAGTATGTTGCCAACGGGATAAATCTCGGTTGGGCACAGAGTTGGAAGGCGAATGGTTGGAGAAAAAAAGATAAAAAACCTGCTCTTAATCCCGAACTTTGGGATGAGCTTTTGACACTTATCGCAAAGCACGAGGTTACCATAGAATGGGTTAAGGGTCATGACGGCCATCCCGAAAATGAACGCTGTGATAAAATGGCGGTGGCTGAGAGCCAAAAATTTATCTGATCAAAGTGCAGCATTTATTGCGATTAAATGCAAAGCTGTTCCTGCAAGAACGAATATATGGAAGATGCTGTGAAAGTATCTTCTTTTTTTACCCAATTTATAAAATACCGTACCTACCGTGTAGGATATCCCGCCCAAAAAAAGCGGGGTAATGACAACCATGGGATTTTCTGAATATTTAAACAAAGGAAATGCAAGTAATGCGGCTCCCCAACCGATGAGAAGATATAAAATCAACTGTACGTTTTTATATTTTTCATGGTCGATAAAGGTAAGGATTATTCCCACCGCACTTAATATTGTACACACTGCAGCAACAGCTATTGTAACGGCAGGAATTTTATCAAAAAGACAAATAAAGCATATTGCTATGATTGTGCCGGAAATCAGAACATAAATCGTTGAGTGGTCGATAAGCCTGAAAATCTTTTTGAGCTTTTCATTTGTGACAGAATGGTATGCAGTGGAAATAAAATAAAGCACGGTTACGCTTAAAGAAAATATCACTGTTCCTATCAAAGAATTTCTGTCAGATACATTCAGCGTGAAATATATCAACGATATCAAACCTGTAATGACGCCGATACCGTGAGATATGCTGTTGAGAGCTTCTTCGCCTTTTGTGTAATCGGGCAAAGTAACATTTTTAATTGACATAAATTATCACTTCTTTTCAGTTAAGCTTTTTATAACCTCTCCTGCAATTATAAGACCTGCCACGGAGGGCACAAAGGCTATAGATGCAGGAACCGGTCTTTCATTGTCAGCGGAAGGGGAGGGCTTATGGGGCTCTTCGGGAGAGAAAAGCACCTTTAATTTTTTTATGCCTCTTTTTTTCATTTCGTACCTCATAACCCTCGCCAAAGGGCAGACAGAGGTTTTGAAAATATCTGTGATTTCGAATTTGGTCGGGTCGGTTTTATTGCCTGTTCCCATGGAGGAAATTACGGGTATTTTTTCATTTTTTGCTTTTTCGATTATGGCTATTTTACCCGCAACCGTATCAATGGCGTCGATAACATAATCATAAACCGAAAAATCAATATCATCAATATTTGAGGGCAGAACAAAAATGTTATGCTCTCTTATTTTTATTTCCGGGTTTATATCCGTGAGCCTTTCGTGTGCGACGGCGGTTTTTAGCTTTCCTACCGTGGAGTGGAGCGCAAAAAGCTGACGGTTTATGTTTGAAAGGGATACGGTATCGTTGTCGAAAAGGTCCAAATTGCCGACACCCGATCTCGCCAATGCTTCGGCAACATAGCCTCCGACTCCGCCAATACCAAAGACTGCCACACGGCAGTCTTTAAGTCGGGAAAGAGCATCCTTTCCTATTAACATTTCTGTACGGGAAAAAATTTCATTCATTTCTTTTTACCTTTACTGAAGGGATTACCCTGAAAAATAAATATTACAGCCGGTATAAGGCTTAAAAGGAGAAGTAAAAACATGAGCGGATTGGCTGTAAAGTAGGCAAACATGGCCTTAAAGGCATCGATTTGAAACATTATGACAAAGCCGGTAATTATCGCAAAAACGGCGGCAACAAGAACTGCACCTGCGGCGGCATCCTTTGCTATACGGCCGTATTCCGATTTTTCCTCTGAGGCTAAATTAACTGAATTTTCTACCGCTGTGTTTATCACTTCGGCAGTAACCACGAGAGCCGAGGCTGTAATTAAAACAGCATAATCCGACCGTGAAAGAACAAACCAATCCGTCGAAAGGAGTATAGTGAACATATAAGTCAGAAAAGTAAGATGAAATCTTAGATTTCTTTCTGTCTTTAAACAATGCTTCACTCCGCTGAAAGCATAGGTAAAGCTTTTTAAAAATTTTCCGAATTCCATAATGTCAGTTTTCCGTGGTGTAATAGCTGCCGCTTCTTACCAATCCCAACTGGGTGAGGACAGCCTCTTCCTTTTCTCTCATACGTACAAGCTCAAGACCGCCGGGCTCATGGTCATAGCCTAAAAGATGAAGCATGGAATGAACGGTAAGGAAGGCTATTTCTCTGTCCAAACTGTGACCGTACAGCTCTGCCTGCTTGTATGCGTGTTCGATGGAAATGACGATATCGCCGAGCATTCTCGCTCCCGTATCGTTATTTATGTCGTAAACGCCGTCAACACCCAAAGGAAAAGAAAGAACATCAGTGGGTCTGTCGATTCCTCTGTGTTTGAGATTAAGCTCGTGAATCGAAGCATCGTCCACGATTGTAACGCTTATTTCTGCTGAGCCTTTGAAGTTTTCACCGACCAAAACGGCATTACAGCAGCGGCGGATAAGCATACGGACGCCTGTGGGGATGCGTACGGTATTTTGGCCGTTGGTAATGATTACTTTGATTTTGTCTTTCATTTCTTTCTACTCTCCTCATATTTTGTGTAAGCTTTGATAATATCCTGAACCAATTTGTGTCTTACAACATCCTTTTCCGAAAAGCGGACAGTCTCAATATCATCCACATTTTTCAGAATTTTTATCACATCAACAAGACCTGATCTCTTTCCGTCGGGAAGGTCAATTTGTGTAATGTCACCTGTAACTACGATTTTTGAGCCGAAGCCTAAACGGGTAAGAAACATTTTCATCTGTTCCGGGGTTGTGTTCTGTGCTTCGTCTAAGATTATGAAGCTGTCATCGAGGGTTCTGCCGCGCATATAAGCCAATGGAGCAACCTCGATATTTCCTCTTTCCTGATATTTTTGAAAGTTTTCGGGGCCGAGCATGTCGAAAAGAGCGTCGTAAAGAGGTCTTAAATAAGGATCTACCTTTGACTGAAGGTCACCGGGCAAAAATCCTAATTTTTCACCGGCCTCGACAGCGGGGCGGGTGAGGATTATTCTGTTGACTTCTTTTGCTCTGAAGGCACTTACTGCCAAAGCCACGGCAAGATATGTCTTTCCTGTGCCGGCGGGACCCACACCGATAACTATTGTATTGTTTTTGATGGCATCCACATATTTTTTCTGCCCCAAAGTTTTCGGTTTTATTGGCTTACCTTTTGCGCTTATGCATATACAGTCGGAACTGAGTGCGGTCAGCTTATCGTCGTTTCCTTCCTTTACCATCGAAATAACGTAACGGATATTTTGTTCATTTATCGCTTCGCCCTTATTAATAAGGTAAAGAAGGTTATTTATAACTCTTTTTGCTTTGTCAACCCTTTCTTCGTCGCCCTGTATTTTTATGTCACTTCCGCGGCAAAGAATAGCGACAGAGAACTCCTTTTCGATAATTTTTATGTTTTCATCGAAGGAACCGAAAAGAGTAACCGCATGTTCCATTCGTTCTATGCTGAATGTTTGCTCAAACAAGTTTTGCACCTCAATTAATATCAAAATCTGTATACCTTTGAAAATTTTATCACATATTTTCAAAAAAGTGAATAGTTTTGCGGAAATTTTTGTGTAATTATTTTGAGCTTTCGGACAAAATAAGCTTTTCTTCACCCAAAAAATCTATTAGAGTATACTTCCCGCTGTATCTGATGCTGTTCTCGGATGCCGATACAGTTTCGTTTTTATTGATAACGGTAGAGTTTGCGTTTTGTTTGTAAATGCTGTGCTGCATTTTTTCCAATGCTTTTACGGTGCTGTTTACGTTTTCGGTTCTTTCTGTTTGGCATATAACTGTTTTTTCGATGTAAAAGGGCAGTGTATATCCGTTTATGACCAAAGATTTTCTTTCGGAAAAAGACGATGCATTTTCTGCTTTTCCGTGTGTATTAAAGGGGATTTTTATACCGAAAAAACCTATTTCATATTTTTTGCCGACGATAATCAGTTGATTTGCACCGCTTCCTGTGCTTTCGGAAATATTGATTTCTTTTTCGTGTAAAGCAGTAAATTTTCCTTTGGCGGGATAAAAGGTTGTGGACATGTCTTCGTTAATTATTGCACCGCTTATAAGCAGGTCTCCTTTTTTTACGCCGGTACCTTTTTTTACCGTACAGTCACCGCAGTAGGTTTCCGAAGAAAGTATTACTCCGTCGAAATCAGCTACGATATTACACGGAGGCTTGTCTTCGGTTCCGTTTAAAATTTTGTCGTCCTCTCTCAGCTCGATTACCGCAAGGCTTCCTTTTATGTTTATTGAAAGCCATGTTACTTTTCCGTTATAATCTGTAGCAATTTTTCTTGATGCACCGATTTCGTCGAAACTCTTTTTAAAGGTTCCGGCCTTTAATCCGTAGTACTCTGCCCTTAAAAGGATGTCGTTTTTATTTATATCATTGTTGCCTTTTACGTCGATGCACCATACAAACATACTCAAAAAAGCCTGAATAATCAGAAAAAGGAGCACTCCCGTCAGAAAACCTGTTCGTTTGTGATGCTTTCTGTATTTATAAATAATTCCGTTTTTATTCTTTATTTTTATTCTGACCCCTGATTTTGCTGCTATATGGCGCAGCTTTAAAAAATGCTTTCTGCTCACGCAAAAGGTAAGCACCTTATCTTTGAGACATACATCCCAAAGAACTATTCCTGCGGCGTGGCACAGATTGATAAACCTTTCGGGAAATCCTCCGACAGCGTGCACACGGACATATCCTCTAAGGTATCTTAACAGTAGTACAGCATATTTCATAAACTTAAGCTCCCGTGAAATCAAGAGAAATAATATTACCGCTTATGCTTATCTGTTCAGCGGAATCAGATTTTATACTGAGCTCATCTCCAGAAATTTTAACGATCATTCCCTTACAATTTATCCTGACCAAAGAGGAATTATATTCAATTATTCCCATACATCCGTCAATATAAACCTCCTTGTTTGAACACAGATCAATATGAGGGTACAGCAGCTCCGAGGTTTCTAACGGAGAAATAACCTCTAACTGATGCTTCACCTTTTTCAGCATTAGAATCACACCGTTTCAATATAGTCTGATTAATATTTATGATGAACATGTGGCTGAATATAATAAAAAAATAATTATTGAATAGATATGTAATGAGGTGTTAGTATGAAAATTTCAAATAAAGTACCGGTTACGGTTAAAATGAGCAAAATTTACAGCTTTATTTTCAGATATACAGTCAGCAGCTTTGTTATTTTTGTTTTCGCGTTTATGCTGCTGAAATTTCCGGTATATTCTGCCGACGGAGTAAAAAGGGGTATAGATATTTGTCTGAACAGTCTCATACCCTCGCTTTATCCCTTTATGATTCTTACCAATATATATGCCTTATCGGGCTTGGCTGAATTTGATATACCCTTCACGGATAAAATAAGCGGATTCCTGTTCCGTTTGCCCGGCAAATGTCTTTCGGTGATTTTATTTTCCTTTATCGGCGGTCTGCCCATAGGTGCCACAATGTCAGTCAGGCTTTATGACAGGGGATTAATTACACGGGAACAGTGTGAGAGAATGATTTGCTTTTGCGTAAATCCGGGTCCGGCTTTTGTTATTTCTGCTGTCGGATATACTGTGTTAGGTTCGGTAAAGGCGGGGCTGCTTATTTATATCAGTCTGATTCTGTCTTCTATTATTATAGGAATAATTACCCGCTTTTTTTCTTCGGAAAACGAATTTACTGCAGAAGTAAAGCTGTGCGAAGCCCCGGTGCATGAAAAAGGTATACCCTTAGAAAAAGCTGTAGCTGAAAGCTCAAAAGCGATGCTGGCAATCTGTGGGTGGGTCGTAGCCTTTACATGTATTACCGAACTGACACAAAATATGAATATTTCCGAAGGAATCAAAAGCCTCATCCTTTGTGTGTCGGAAATAACCAACGGCAGCATAAGAGCGGCAAAGGATTATCCTGTACCTATCGTTGCCGCAGTTATAGGCTTCAGCGGCTTTTGCGGTCATTTTCAGCTCATGTCTTTAATCCGGAGAGCGGGACTGAAATATAAATATTTTCTGGTAAGCAGAATTGTTAATTCCGGCATCTCTGCTGTAATATGCGGACTTTTATTCAGATTGTTTCCTGTGGCAAAAGAAACCTTTGCTGTTGGGGTAAGGCCTGAAAAAGGGGACACTTCGGGTTCGGTTTTTCTTTCGGTTCTGATGGTTGTAATGGCAATACTGTTTGTTCTCGGAGACGATTATATTGTCAAAAGAAAAAACGTAAAAAAAGTTTGATTTTTACGAAAATATTTTTAAAAAACTATTGACATTTAGATAAGTAACAGATATAATAATGAGGCTGTGTGGGAAACACAGCAGTATCCGGGTGTGGCGCAGCTTGGTAGCGCGCTTGACTGGGGGTCAAGAGGCCGCAGGTTCAAGTCCTGTCACTCGGACCAGTTGAAGAAGAACTGCTTGAAAGAGCGGTTCTTTTTTGTTTTATACGGCCGATTGACCCCCAGGGGGTCAGGCTCAGAGCACGACCGCCGCCGGTGGCGGATGAAGGGAGTGCGATTGAGGCGCAGCGGTCAAAATCGCTCGGCGCTCCAAGCCGAAAAGCGATTTTGGGAACCGCAAGAGGTAGCCGCAGTGTGAGTCCTGTCACTCGGACCATATTGATATTCATAAGGGATTTGACCTGTGAATACTCAATTTTTTTATATCTTACATTCAAAGTATATAACCCACTATGACACTTTCTGTTTAAACTGCAAAGTTGTCAAGTGGGATTTTTTATTATAGTATTGAAATTATGCAAACTTTTGTGATATACTAATTATGCTACACAAACTGAATAATTAGAATTGGCGGTATTTTTATCTTTTTAGGGGATAATTATATCTTATTTTCTCATACTTTTTTGTGAGTTGGTAAAACCGTAAACTCCACTAAAATGAGTATGGGAATAATACCCTAGTTCTAATTTAGTTTGTGTAGCGACAATCGGGGTTTGCGTTTTTCGGTGCGTTAACTTCGGTTGGCGCACTTTTTTATTTTGCGGAGATAAATAAAGTGTGAAGTATTATTGGTGCGAGTGTTAATAAATCTGCAAAACAAAATGAAAGGATGAATTTAGTGGAAAATCTTAAAAAACTTATTGCGACTTCAATGGTAATACTGATGTTTTTTTCTACTATTGTTTATGTTGACAATAGTGACTTTATCGTAACCGCCGCTTCAAGCAAAAGCATTTCAATCAATCAAAAGCCTACGGTGAAATCAAGTAACATCAAATCGACATCGGTAAAATTAAAGTGGAGTAAAACTAAAAACGCAACCTCATACCGCATTTATAGGAGTACTAACAAGAAAAAATGGACGCTTGTTGCCAAGACGAAAAAAACATCATTTACAGTAAAAAGTCTTAATGGTAATAAGAAATATTATTTTAAAGTCAGAGCATATAATAGTAAAGGTAAGAAAACTAAAAAAAGCCCTTACAGTAAGGTTATTACAGTAAAAACAAAAAAGAATGAAACTGTTTATACAACAAAGAATGTAAAGATTAGAGCGAAAGCTTCATCTAACAGCAAATCTCTGGGTACATTGAAAAAATCCAAAAGCATAAAGAGAACAGGAACAAAAAATAGTTGGAGTAAAGTTATTTATAATGGTAAGGTGGGATATATAAAAACAAAATATCTTACGAATAAAAAACCGACAGTAGTTCAAAAAAAAAGAATATGATACCGTATTAGCTTATGGTGATGGGTATTATTTGGTGAAAAAAGATGTTGAAACATATAATTCCGCAACCACAAAATACGGTGTTATTGACGAAAACGGTAATTGGGTTTGTCCTCTTACAGATTATAATTATTTCGCAATATGTGCTGAAGTGGCTATGGAAAGCGGATATAATAAATCATATGGTACTCTTTCTTTTTCGTATATGAATGAAGGTTTTTTCCTAGTAAAAGTATATTGTGCTCTTGTTGAAGAAGGTGGTATACCCAGCGGATATGAAGCTACATACTCATCACATTGTAGATCTTATATAGTAAGATATGACGGAGAACTAATAACAAGCGGTAAATACCTTATGACCAAATATTATAACGGTTATTGTTTTGCAACGGATTCCGGTGGAGATGTTATAAGGATAGATAGAGAAGGTGAAAAAACATACATCGCAACTCGATATAAATCTCACCAGTTTGGCTATGATAAATTAGCTGTGCCATCTTGCGGATTAATTTATTGTAACCGTGCATTTTATAATATAAAAACCGGAGAAATGGCGATAGATTTAAGTGAATATAATCTAACAAATAATGAACGAGGAATGTATAGCTTTGATAAAGATGGTACTTTTACATTTACTTTTTACAATCCAAACAGAACTGTATATATAGCAACTATAGATAAAAAAGGAAATTTTGTTAAAGAGCCCACAAAATATTAAGAATTGAATTTAATTATTAATAGCATTTATAATCCCTTGTGAACACCCGCACCAGTTGAAGAAGAACTGCTTGAAAGAGCGGTTCTTTTTTGTTTTATACGGTCGATTGACCCCCAAGGGGTCAGGCTCAGAACACGACCGCCGCCGGTGGCGGATGAAGGGAGTGCGATTGAGGCGCAGCGGTCAAAATCGCTCGGCGCTCCAAGCCGAAAAGCGATTTTGGGAACTGCGAGAGGTAGCCGCAGGTTCAAGTCCTGTCACTCGGACCAGTTTGAGTATTCATAAGACAAATTAGTCCTGTGAATACTCTTTTTTTATGTTTTTATACCGTTTGAAAAAGATTGCATGAGAAAGCAATCTCTTTTAAATTTTTGCTCTGTCTTGCACTCGGCGTATATCTGTGATATAATATCAGAAAATAACCTGAGGAGGATGAAGCTATGTCGTATATTGAGCTTGATTCAATGAATTTTGCCGAGGAAGTTATAAAGGAAACATCTGTGCCCGTTCTTGTTGATTTCTGGGCACCCTGGTGTCAGCCTTGTCTTATGCTCGGACCTACCGTCGAAGAGCTCGCCGATGAACTTGACGGTGACGTAAAGGTGTGTAAGCTTAACTGTGACGAAGAGAATGAATACGCCGTAATGATGGGAATTATGTCTATTCCCTGTCTTGTTCTTTTTGTTGACGGTCAGGAAAAGGAAAGGCTTGTCGGTCTTCATACCAAAGAAGAAATTCTCGATTTTATAAATAAAAACAGATAAAAGCTGACAAAAAAACAGGAGACTTCCGATGATAAATGGAAGTCTCCGTTATTTTTTATATTATTTTATTTTGCAAACAAACCTTTGATTGTCTCGATTATAAGCTCGAAAATGCGTATGATGAGTTTTATATAATCGGTAAACAAAGAGGTTTCTTCTCTGATTTCGGGTTCCGTTACGGGAGCAAGACCGCCGTCCTCGGTAGCTTGTGTGTATTGGGGGAATCTGTCACCGGAAAAGACAGTGGGATCCTCGTAAAGTATATAGTCGATAAGCTCATTGAAGCCGTCGTTCTTTATTGTGTGTTCAAGCCCCTTCACATACCATGTGTGAAGCGGGTCGATGCCTGTTGAAGCATCAATGCATTTGTCGGGGGATATAAAGTCATATTCGGGATAACGTGCCTGTGTATAATCTTCGGGGAGCGTTTCACCGTATCTGCTGGCAGTAGCACCCAAGGTTACATCCTTTACATCGACGGCACCGTCACTCATAAAGCTGCCTTTTTCACTGATAGGCATAGGCGGTCTGCCGTATTTGCAGATAATATTCATTTTAACTCCGTTTGCTTGCGTGGCGAGATATATTTCATCGAGCCTTTGCATAACCTGTTCCTGATAATATGTCACCTTTGAAATAAGACCGGCATTTTCACGTCCGGGGTCTGCATAGTTTTCGCCGTAAAGGTTTACCATAGCATCGTAAAAGTATTCCTCCTGAACGAATGTCCACATAGCGGGAATGGTGCCGAAAATATCACGGATAACATCCATCGCTGCCTCTAAAGCCACAGCCTTGAGAGTGGGAATGAGCATACATTCGAGAAAAATTTTGAGAAAACCGCTTTTGTTGAGAACGGAAAGGAAAAGACCGAGGTCTTCATTGTTGATGCCGACATAGGCATATTCGGTGAGAGTGTCGTGGTTGATAAAGAAATCACCGCTGAAAATCTCACCTACAACAGAGAATCCGCCGTAAGAGGGTACACTTATAAGCACGGAATCAATATATTTGTGCATTTCGGGATAATCGTTAAGGAAAGCCATAAGGATGGTTGTACCGTAGCTTGCACCTATAAGCTCGATTTTTTCACTGCCCGAATGCTCCTGAACCAAACCGATGTAATCTTTAAGATCTGCCGCAAGATCTATAGGACTGAGACGGCTGTCGTAATTGAAGTTATATACACCGTCACCGTCATAATCGAGTACAGTAGGCTCGCAGACAACATTTTCGTCAGCGTTTGTGATACCGTCACCCTTTAAAGCGGCTGCACCGAAGGTGTCCTTGAAGGCATTGTAAAGATAGTTGTAGATGATGTCCGGGTCAAGATTTTTAAGAGAGTCTGCCGCATATTTGTCAAATCTTGAAAGATTGTTCATCATAAGGTCAAAATTGACAGGAAAAAAGAGTGATGTTTTTTCCGGGTCATCCTTATAATGGAGAATTCTTGAGCCAAAGCCGCTGATATACACTTGGGGCAGATGGTCGATTTCTTCGTTACCGATTGTTATGGCACCGACAGCTACGGAGGCTGAGGAGAAAACCATAATCAAAGTCAGAGTCAGACACAGAATTTTCTTGATGTGTTTCATAAGTTATGTCCTCCATTGATTTTTTCTTATGCAGTATACAATTAATGTTATCATTATATTTAATCGCAGACAATAGAGGAGTAAAATTTTAATTATTATTAATATTTTTGTTATATTTTATGTGTTTCAGCAAAAGAAAAAAGGACCCTCTCGAAAGAGAAAGTCCAAGGATTACCCATATACCGAAATCAGATAGCGCGTGTAACCTTACCTGAACGTAAGCAGCGAGTGCAAGCGTAAACTCTCTTGGGTGAGCCGTTAACGATAGCCTTTACACGCTTTACGTTGGGTTTCCATGTTCTGTTAGAACGTCTGTGTGAGTGGGAAACTTTGATGCCGAAAGCAACATCCTTACCGCAATATTCGCATTTTGCCATGTACCGCACCTCCTTAAAATAATTAGACATACATAAGCAGAAGATATAATATCAGAAAAGATGAGAAAATGCAAGTCTTTTTTGAAAATATTTTAATTAATTTTTTAAAAGCTCTTTTTTTATCTATTTTAAAAAAACAGTTGATTTTTTGTTTTAAATAATGTATAATAACGCTATCGAACATTTGTACGACACGGAGGATGAAATTATGGCAGATAAAAACAGTGCCTTGAATGCTGCTCTGGCACAGATTGAAAAACAGTACGGTAAAGGTGCGGTCATGCGCCTCGGAGATACCACCGAAATGAATGTTGAAGCGATTTCTACCGGCTCTGTCGGTCTCGACCTTGCTACCGGTATAGGCGGTCTTCCGAAAGGCAGAATAGTTGAAATATACGGTCCCGAATCATCCGGTAAGACAACCCTTGCACTTCATTGTATCGCAGAGGCACAGAAGGCAGGCGGTGAAGCAGCTTTTATTGACGCTGAGCATGCTCTTGATCCTGTTTATGCAAAAGGTCTCGGAGTGGATGTTGACTCTCTTTTGGTTTCACAGCCCGATAACGGTGAGGATGCACTTTCCATAACGGAGGCTCTTGCACGTTCCGGTGCATTGGATGTAATCGTTGTTGACTCTGTTGCCGCTCTCGTTCCGAGAGCTGAAATCGAGGGTGAGATGGGCGACAGTCATGTTGGTCTTCATGCTCGGCTTATGTCACAGGCACTCCGTAAAATTACCAGCGTGGTGGCTAAATCAAACACACTCGTTATCTTTATTAATCAGCTCCGTGAAAAGGTCGGCGTCATATACGGAAATCCTGAGGTTACCACAGGCGGCCGTGCACTCAAATTTTATTCTTCGGTAAGAATTGATGTCAGAAAGGTCGAACAGATTAAAGCCCCCGGTAACGAATTTATCGGTGCCAGAACCCGTGCTAAGGTCGTAAAAAATAAGGTAGCTCCGCCCTTTAAGGAGGCAGAGTTTGATATTATGTACGGCACAGGTATTTCGAAATTCGGTGAAATTGTGGACCTTGGTGTAAAATTTGAAATCATAAAAAAGAGCGGTGCCTGGTTCTCTTACGGTGAAACCCGTCTCGGTCAGGGCAGAGATAACGTAAAGCTTTTGCTTCAAAGAGAAAAGTCACTTTGCGAAGAAATCGAAAACAAAATCCGTGACTGCGTGAAAAAAATCAAGGATGAAAAAGCGGGCTTCAAATCGGAGGATAAAGAGCCTGAAATTTTCGTGCCCACACCCGTTAAAAGAAGCCCCTCAAATGTAAGGGCGAGAATTGATATCGCTGTGGACGATGACGATTAATCCGTATATATAATGAAACTCAATTTTAAAGAAGGTAAAGGCGACAAAATTCATGTTCTTGTTGACGGTGAATATTATTTCACCGTTGACAGGAATTATTTTGCCCTTATGGATATTTATCAGGGTAAAGAGGTTGACGGTGATGAGCTTGCTTTTCTGGGACAGCAGGCTGAGCGCCGCAGAGCATATAACTGTGCTGTCGGTTATCTTTCCCGGCGTGACCATTCATCGAAAGAGCTTCTTTTAAAGCTGCATCAGAAGGGTTATAAGGAAAGTGCGGAATATGCCGTAGAAAAGCTTAAAAACGAAGGCTATGCGGATGATGAGCGATTTGCACGTATGTATGTCAGAGAGCTTATTAATATAAAAAAATACGGTAAAAGGCGAATTGAACAGGAGCTTTACCGAAAAGGTATTGACAGAGAGATCATCTCTCTTGTAATGGAAGAGACGGAATTCAATGAAGATGAGCTTTGCTCACTTATTACCCGAAAATATTTACGCTGTCTCTCTGACGAAAAAGGAATAAAAAAAACCGTGGCTGCGCTTATGAGGATGGGTTATTCATTTAATGAAATTAAATCCGCTCTGAGAAAAATTGCCGGGGATGAAGAATATTATTTTGAGGTGTCCGATGAATAAAATAGGAATGATTTCTTTAGGCTGTCCGAAAAATCAGGTTGATGCTGAAATGCTGCTTTCTACTCTTTGTGACGAAGGCTTTCAGATTGTGCCTGAAGCGGAAGAGGCTGATGTGGTGATAGTTAATACCTGCGGCTTTATTGATGACGCAAAAAAAGAGGCTATCGATAATATTCTCTATGCCGCCGAGCTTAAAAATGACGGCATAATCAAAGGTATAGTGGTCACAGGCTGTCTTGCCGAAAGGTATAAAGAGGAAGTGATGAACGAAATTCCTGAGGTGGATGCCTGCATCGGTATCGGTGCCAACGTCAAAATAGCAGAGGTGTGCAGAGCGGTTATGAAAGGGGACAAATGCGCTCTTTTCCCGTCAAAGTATGATCTTCCTCTTGCCGGCGGACGAATGCTTACCACTCCTCCTCATTGGGCTTATCTTAAGATTGCAGAGGGTTGCTCAAATTGCTGTACCTATTGTGCAATTCCCTCCATAAGAGGCAAATTCAGAAGTCGTGCGATGGAAAGCATTGTTTCCGAAGCACAGGAATTGGCAAAGGGCGGTATTAAAGAAATTATTGTCGTAGCACAGGATACGACACGCTACGGAATTGACCTTTACGGTGAATATAAGCTGTCAGCTCTTTTGAGAGAGCTTTGCAAAATCGACGGCATTGAATGGATAAGAATACTCTATTGCTATCCCGAATGTATGACCGACGAGCTTATTGAAACGATTGCCGCAGAAGACAAAATCTGTAATTATATTGACCTTCCCTTACAGCATGCCGACGGTGAAATTTTAAAGAAAATGAACCGCCGGGGATCAAAAGAGGAGCTCACCGAGCTTATTAAAAAGATAAGAGCAAAAATTCCCGATGTGGTTCTTCGTACTACCTTTATCACGGGCTTCCCCGGAGAAAGCGAAGAGAATTTTGAAACATTGGCAGAGTTCATAAAGGAAAATGAATTTGACCGTCTCGGCTGCTTTGCCTATTCTCCTGAGGAAGGAACGATAGCGGCCAAAATGGAAAATCAGCTTGAGGATGAGGTGAAAAACCACCGTGCCGAAATCATAATGCAGCAGCAGTATGAGATTTTCTCCCGTAAGCAGGAAAGTAAAATCGGTACGGAAATGACCGTAATTGTTGACGGCTTTGATGAGGAAAATCTTCTTTATATGGGCAGAACCTATATGGATTCGCCCGAAATCGACACGAATGTAATTATTTCCACCGAGGACGAGCTTTATCAGGGACAGTTTGTTAAGGTAAAAATCATCGCTGTGGATGACTGCGACCTGGTGGGTGAGAAAATTAATTAATTCGCAATCGCGGGGAATATTTCGGAAATAATAAATGATTCACCGCCGTTTTAAATGCCTCGCCTGAAAGGTAATTCCCCTGTGAGGGGAAATGTCCGTGACAACGGAACGGACAAAAGGGTGCCCGTCTCCCGGAGGGAGAGGTGGCAGCCGACAGGCTGACGGAGAGGTTGCATAGGGACACGGCTTGCCGTGTCCGCATTTTTTTTTCGTCTGTCACACAATAAATAACGGTCCGAAACGCCTTTTTTTAAAATACCCCCATATGCACCGAAAACTGCCTTTTTTTGCGCACTTTACGCAAAATTTTATTATTATAAATGTAAAATTTAAATTAAATTTTATAACTATTGACAAGTGGATTTTTTCGTTCTAAACTTAATATATAGACAGTATTCTTTCTGCGGATAAGCCGCAGTTTGTACTGTCTATATTCTCTTTTTTCGGAGAGATTTTAATTTAAGAAAGGACGAAAAATATGAAAAAATCAATGCTTATTCATCACGATTTCATACACACATTCCGTTTACTGACTTATGAGGAGCTTGGTCGGCTCATAATGGCTGCCATGGAGTTTGATGTTGACGGAACGGTTACGGAGTTTGATGACCGTATGATGAATGCCACTTACTTCCGTCTGACCGAGTGTCTCAGAAGAAATTCAGAAAAGTATGAGGAAATAACACAGAAAAGAACTGAAGCGGCTAAAAAACGCTGGGAGCAGTTTAAAAAGGAGGAGCTTAAGAACAATTATGACCTCTGATTTGTAATGCATTTGCACAGATATTTATGCATCTGCAGGTAAACATAATAATAAAAATGATAATAAAAAGGTTAATGATAATAAAAAGGGTAAGGGAGTTTTTCCACATTTCATTTTTTGTGTGGAAAACTCTCTCCGTATATTTAAAAATCAGTTGACAAAACTATCTTCACTGTGTATAATGTACTAAGAAATAAACAAATGCGTTAAAAGGGAGAAGTAATCACATCCCCTTCATCCCAGAGAGGAGCAGTAAGGTGAAAGTGCTCCGATGAAGAAGTGATGAAATGCACCCGTCAGCACCCAAGGGGAAATACAGTATCTGAGGGCGTGTGCCGGCGTTAACGGCGAAGCTATTATTATGTAGCTGAGTAATAAGTCAGAGTGGAACCGCGTTTTTTTACGCCTCTGTCCGAATTTTTTTCGGTACAGAGGTTTATTTTTTTATAAATAGGTGATAGAATATGTTTAAAAGATTAAAAGAGGATCTTCAGTGTGTCAAAGACCGCGACCCGGCGGCGAGAAGCAATGTAGAAATAATGCTCCTTTATCCCGGATATAAGGCAGTAAGAGCTTACAGAAGAGCTCATTGGTTCTGGAAGCATAAAATGTATTTTTTGGCGAGAGCTATATCACAGCACTGTGTTAAGCAAACAAACATCGAAATTCATCCCGGTGCACAGATAGGTAAAAGATTTTTCATCGACCACGGAACGGGAGTTGTTATCGGTGAAACTGCCATAATCGGAGATGATTGCACCATTTATCAGGGCGTGACTCTCGGCGGTACAGGTAAAGATCACGGAAAAAGACATCCCACTTTGGGCAATAATGTTTTAGTAGGCGCAGGAGCCAAGGTGCTCGGACCTTTCCGTATCGGTGACAATTCAAATGTGGCTGCCGGCTCGGTTGTGCTTTCGGAAATTCCCGACAACTGTACTGCTGTCGGTACTCCGGCGAGAGTGGTAAGGAGAAACGGTAAAAGGGTTGACAGGCTCGACCATATTCACACTCCCGACCCGCTTTCACAGGAAATTTGTGTATTAAAAATGAAAATAGAAAAATTAGAAAAACAAATAAAGCAAATGGAGGAAGAAAAACAATGAAAATTTTTAACACTCTCAGCAGAGAAAAGGAAGAATTAATCCCCATTACCGAAGGTGAATACAAAATCTATGCCTGCGGTCCTACGGTTTATAACTTCATCCACATCGGTAACGCCAGACCTCTTTGTGTTTTCGATGTAATGCGCCGTTATCTCGAATACAGAGGCAATAAGGTTAATTTTGTACAGAATTTTACCGATATTGACGATAAGATCATCCGCCGTGCAAACGAAGAAGGAGTTACCTTTAAGGATATTTCCGAAAAATATATCGAAGAATTCTGGACTGATGCCAAGGGCATGAATGTCCGTGAAGCCACCGTCCATCCCAAAGCAACGGAAAACATCGGTGAAATTATTGACATTGTTTCCACTCTTATCGAAAAAGGCTATGCTTATGAAGTAAACGGTGATGTTTATTTCAGCACAAAGAAATTCGCGGAATACGGTAAGCTTTCCCATCAGCCTCTTGAGGATCTTGAGGCGGGTGCCCGTATCAATGTGGGCGAGGTAAAGAGAGAGCCTATGGACTTCGCTCTTTGGAAAAGTGCCAAGCCCGGTGAGCCTTACTGGGAGTCACCCTGGGGTCACGGCAGACCCGGCTGGCATATCGAATGCTCCGCCATGGTAAGACGTTATCTCGGTGAAACCATCGACATTCACTGCGGCGGTCAGGACCTTGTATTCCCTCACCACGAAAACGAAGTAGCACAGAGCGAATGCTGCAACGGTAAGCCTTTCGCAAGATATTGGATGCATAACGGCTTTATCACCGTAGATAAAGTTAAAATGTCAAAATCTCTCGGTAATTTCTTTACTGTCCGTGACGTAGCCGAGCAGTACGGCTATGAGCCTATCCGTTACCTCATGATTTCCTGTCAGTACAGAAGCCCCATCAATTACAGCTTTGATGCTATCGCACAGTGCAAAGCTTCTCTCGAAAGACTTTATACCTGCCGCAATAATCTCGATTTCGCACTCAAAAATGCAGTGGAGACAGCAGGGGAAAAGGATGCGGAAATCATCGCTCTTATCGACGGTAAAAAGGATAAGTTCATCGAGGCTATGGAGGATGACCTCAATACAGGTGAGGCTCTCGGTGCAGTATTTGAGCTTGTCCGCGACATCAATACTCACGTAAACGAGGGTGTACAGTCAAAAGCTCTCGTAGAATATGCAGTTAAGATTTTCGACGAGCTTATGGATGTACTCGGCTTACTTTATAACCGAAATAAGGAAGATAAGAGCCTCGACGATGAAATCGAAGCACTTATTGCCGCCAGAAACGAAGCAAGAAAGAACAAAAACTGGGCAGAAGCAGACCGCATCAGAGACGAGCTGAAGGCACAGGGCATCGTTCTAGAAGATACACCTCAGGGCGTTAAATGGCACAGAGCATAATATGAGGGGCTGTGATACAGCCCCTTAATGAATATTGAATGATGAATAATGCAGAGGCGCGGCGTGTGTCTACATACTGCTTGTGTTTTTATGAGGCGTAATTATGAAGGAAGATAAATATAAGGAGTTATTGAAATTAATTACAATCCCAATTTTAATTTATTGCTCTGTTGAGATATTGTACGGTGTAATTTATTTTGTACTTGACATTTCGGAGCTGTATGATATTACAGCAGTGATGGCTGAATTTTCTCTGATTTTCAGTATTATTACCTTGTATTTTGCTTTGCCGGCAGTTGCTGTCATAGGCTTACTGTCGATGACTGTATATCATTCGATAAAAAACAAAAGCATAAAACCTTTACTTAATGTACGACTTTGGGTTACAATAGTAATAATTGTAATCAGCACTGTCTGCAGATTCGAAGTAATAAGCAATAATTTTTAAATGTAGGGAAACGGCTTGCCGTGTCCGCAAATTCAAATTAAAACGTAGGGGACGGCGCCCTCGACGTCCCGCTATTATATATGAAGGTGCAAATATGAAATACAATTCAAAAAGTCCCATAGCCGTGGTTGATTCGGGTGTAGGCGGTATAACCGTTCTGCGGAAGCTTTATAAGCTTATGCCGAATGAGGATTATATCTATTTCGGCGATTCGGCTAATGCTCCCTATGGGGTTAAAACAAAAGATGAAATCAGAAATCTCACCGTAAAAGCCTGTGAGGCTCTTATGGAACGCGGTGCCAAGGCTGTTGTTATTGCCTGTAATACCGCTACCAGTGCCGCGGCGGCTTATCTTCGTGAAAAGTATCCTGATTTTATTTTCATCGGTCTGGAGCCTGCACTCAAGCCCGCGGCACTTTCGGGTGAAAATCCCAAAGTGCTCGTTCTGGCCACTCCGCTTACTCTTAAAGAAGAAAAATTCGATAATCTTATGGCGAAATTTGCTGACAGAGCAGAGTTTATCAAATTGCCTGCACCTGAGCTTGTGAGGTTTATTGAGGGCGGCAATCTTGATTCGGAGGAAGAAATTGCCTATCTCGAAAAAATTCTTTCCCCATATACGGACGGCAGAGTCGATGCCGTGGTTTTAGGCTGTACCCATTTTCCTTTCGCCCGTAAATGTATACAGAGAATTTTAGGTGAAAAGGTTCAGTTTTTTGAGGGCAGCAAAGGTGCCGCAAATTACTGTAAGCTTTGTCTTGAGGAAAAAGGTTTGCTCAATTCTGCCGACAGAGAGGGTTCGATTTCTTTTGAGAACAGCGATGAGAACAAAATCGAAATAAGCAAAAAAATGTTTTATTATAAAGGCTGAACAAAATGAAAATACAGGATGAATTAAAAGAATATCTTCTCTCGCAGGGCGCTTCGGATGTAGGCTTCTGTCTGCTTCCCGACGGTGATTTCGGCGAATGTAAATATGCGGTGAGTGTCGCCGTGCGTCTTTCCGATGCTGTTGTCGATGAAATCGGTGCAGAGCCTACCCATACTTACTTTAACCATTACAGAAGCGTCAATTCTTTTATTGACTCTTTGCTGCTTAAAGCGGGTCTTTTTCTTCAGAATAAAGGCTATCGATATATAACCGTAGCCGCATCTCAGAGTATAAACAAAGACGGATGGAACTATAAGGGCAGATATTCCCATAAAAAGGCCGCCTGTCTGGCAGGTCTTGGTACTGTAGGAAAAAGCTCAATGTTTCTCCATAAAAAATACGGTGCCAGAGTAAGACTCGGCACTTTGGTTACAGATTGTCCCTTTGAGACGGAAAAAACAGATTATGTTTCTCCCTGTCTCGACTGCGATATGTGCGTGAAAGCTTGTCCGTCAGGTGCGATTCTCGGTAAGCTTTGGGATGAAAACACTACCCGTGAAGAGATGTTTGACCCGGAAAAATGCAGTAATTACATGAAAAATCACTTTAAGCATATCGGCAGAGGAGCTGTATGCGGAATATGCATGAGGGTTTGCCCTTACGGGAAATAATTTAAAAACAGGTGAAAAATATGAACGGAAAAATTGCTCTCGTAACGGGGGGCAGCTCAGGAATCGGCAGATGTACTGCCGTATCTCTTAAAAATACGGGCTGTAAGGTCTATGAAATCAGCCGCCGTGACATACCCTGTGACGGAATAACTCATCTGACAGCCGATGTGACGGATGAAACAGCCGTAAAAAATGCTGTTGAAGCCATAATAGACGAAAACGGAAAAATCGACATTCTCATTAACTGTGCAGGCTTCGGTATTTCGGGTGCAGTTGAATTTACCGAGGAATCCGAGGCGAGAAAGCAATTTGACGTGAATTTTTTTGGTGCGGTCAATGTAACAAAAGCGGTACTGCCTTTTATGAGAGAGAATAAATGCGGCAGAATAGTAAACATCAGCTCTGTTGCCGCTGTGGCGCATATACCCTTTCAGACTTATTATTCTGCCTCCAAGGCAGCCATTGAAAGCTATACCTGCTGTCTTGCCAACGAGGTAAGACCTTTCGGTATTACCGTAACTGCCGTTCAGCCGGGAGATATTGCCACAGCCTTTACTGCTGCACGTGAGAAATCCTTTGTGGGTGACGATGTTTACGGCGGAAGAATAGCAAAAAGTGTCGCCGGGATGGAAAAAGACGAGGAAAAGGGAATGAGCCCCGAAAAGGCAGGGGAATACATTGCAAAGATCGCACTCAAAAAGAAGGTAAAGCCCGTCTATGCCATCGGAGCCGTATATAAGCTTTTAGCCGTTCTGTGCAAAATTTTCCCTTCGTCCGTGAGAAATTACATAGTCGGTTTTCTTTATGCAAAATAAATTTTATTCCTCCTTACATCTTGACAACTGTGTGTTGGTGTTATATAATATAACCCGTGCTTTGCACATAATAAGCCGGTGTGTTGGAATTGGCAGACGAGGCGGACTCAAAATCCGTTGGTAGCGATACCGTGCGGGTTCGACCCCCGCCACCGGCACCAAAAATCCAAGTCGTGAGACTTGGATTTTTCATTTATGTCCGCAGGATATAACTTTGTTATGAGCGAAGCGAGTACTTCATTTGACAGCTTGCTGTCAACTTCATTTTCCTGAAATCGGACATAAACGAATGAAGTTACCTTACGGTAAATGAAGTGGCTACGCCAATGAAGTGTGCCTTCGCCGCACATTGCATTGAAAATTAATGTTACATATGATATAATCAACTTTACAAACAAGAATTTGACAAAGGATGTGATTGTATAAAGAAGAGAATACTGATTTGTGTTTCCGTGCTATCGGCAATAATCTGTCTTATCGCTGTGTTTGCTCTGCAATCATCGAAAATTATCGGTGAAGAAGGTCTGATTGAAAAAGCTCGTAATGAAATCACTAACCTTGCTGAAGTAGAAACTATAGAAATGACTATAGCAGGAAAATCTACAATAGAGAACAATAAGCATCTGTTTTGGATTGTTACAGGAAACGAATACCAAATGCATCGTTATTATCCGCTTGAAGTGATAGAGGTCGAAAGCGGAAAGTATAAGTTTGTAAAACTGTACAATGGCGGTCACGAAAGAGGCCAAGACATATTCTTTGAATACTTTGGTAATGGTTACTCGTTTGTTATAAATAACCCTAAATGTAAAAGCATAGTAATTGGTGAAACTATTGTGCCTGTCACGGAAATCCCTTTTGTTTATTACTGTCCGTTTATTCCCAATGAGTATTGTTTTCTCGATGCAGATGGTAACGAACTTAAATAAACAACCTCCGATTTCTCGAACTTATCCTGTCCGCAAAAACATAATTAAGTAAAAGTCACATTTACCCTGTGGCTTTTCTCTTTTTTTGCCCGTTTTCTCTTGCCTTAATTTTCACTGTGTGCTATAATAACTTGATAATTAATATGAGGTAGTGTTTGTTTATGGTTATTTTGGGAATTGACCCCGGTTATGCAATAGTCGGTTACGGTGTTATCAGCTACCGTAATAATCATTTTTCCGTTATTGATTACGGTGCCATTACCACCGATGCCAAAACACCCTTCAATAAAAGATTAGAAATAATTTATGATGAGCTGACTGCCATAATAGAAAAATATTCCCCCGAAGCTATGGCTATCGAAAAGGTTTTTTATAACAGTAACGCAAAAACCGTTATAGATGTAAGTCAGGCGAGAGGTGTTATAATGCTCGCCGCTCAGAAAAAAGGCCTTGCCGCCTATGAATATACGCCCTTACAGGTAAAGCAGAGTGTGGTCGGCTACGGCAGAGCAGAAAAAAAGCAGATACAGGAAATGATAAGGCGTATATTGGCTCTCGAAAAGGTACCGAAGCCTGATGATACGGCTGATGCTTTGGCTATGGCTGTGTGCCACGCCCACGCCAGCGGCTCACTTATGCAGAATATGAGAATCAGAAAGGGGATTTGACCTTGTTTTACAGCTTGACAGGTAATATAGTTTACAAAGGACTGACGGAATTTGCCGTGGAATGCGGCGGAGTTGCTTTCCGTTGCCAAAGCTCCTTTGCCACTCTTTCCGAAATTATACCCGGTGAAAAAATGACCGTATATACCTTTCTGAATGTCAGAGAGGATGCACTTGACCTTTTCGCTTTTACCACTGAATATGAGCTCGAATGGTTTAAAATGCTTATAACGGTCAACGGTGTAGGCCCAAAGGCGGCGCTTGCAATTCTTTCGGAGCTTTCTCCCGACAGATTGGCTCTTTGTATTTCCGCCTCCGACGCCAAAGCTATCACAAAGGCTCAGGGTGTTGGCCCTAAATTGGCACAGAGAATAATCCTCGATCTTAAAGACAAAGTAAAGGGTATTACACCTGTTTCTGACTCATCGGCGGATATTTCAGCTGTTTCTGCCGCTGCTGATATGCCGAATACGAGCGAAGCTGTGGCGGCTCTTACCATGCTCGGCTATACTCAGTCCGATGCGGCGGTAGCCGTAAGCAAGCTGGACAGCTCCCTTTCCGTGGAAAACCTTATAAAGGGTGCGTTGAAACTTTTATCATTAGGGTGAAAATAAATGGATTACGAAGAAAGAATAATTGCTCCTGACCTGACCTCCTTTGACAGTGATATTGAAACCTCTCTGAGACCGAAAATTCTCACTGATTATATCGGACAGGAAAAAGCAAAAGAAAATTTGGAAATATATATAAAGGCGGCCAAAGAAAGAGGCGAAAGCCTTGACCATGTGCTCCTTTACGGTCCTCCCGGTCTCGGCAAGACAACTCTTGCAGGCATTATTGCTAACGAAATGAACGTAAATTTCCGCGTTACATCGGGTCCCGCCATCGAAAAGCAGGGTGATCTTGCGGCTCTTCTTACCAATCTTAACGAAGGTGACGTGCTTTTCATTGATGAAATTCACCGTCTTAACAGAAGCGTTGAAGAGGTTCTTTACCCCGCTATGGAGGATAACGCTCTCGATATCATCATCGGCAAAGGCCCCTCAGCACGTTCCATAAGATTAGACCTTCCGAAGTTCACTTTGGTAGGTGCCACCACCCGTGCCGGACAGCTTTCTGCACCGCTGAGAGACCGTTTCGGTGTTATACTCCGACTTGAACTGTATACTCCCGAAGAGCTTGCACAGATTGTAACACGAAGTGCCGGTATTCTCGGCATTGACATAGAAAAATACGGTGCACTTGAAATTGCTTCCCGTTCCAGAGGCACACCCCGTATTGCTAACCGGCTTTTAAAAAGAGCGAGGGATTTTGCCCAGGTTATCGGTAACGGCATAATCGACGAAGAAAGTGCAGATATGGCTTTGAGTAAAATGGAAATAGATCATATCGGTCTTGACTCCATAGACAGGCTTTTACTGGAAACCATGATAAAAAATTACGGCGGCGGACCGGTAGGTCTTGAAACCATAGCGGCAGCCATCGGTGAAGAGGCGGTAACCATCGAGGATGTTTATGAGCCTTATCTGATGCAGATTGGCTTCCTCGGCAGAACACCGAGGGGCCGAGTTGCCACAGCGGCGGCATATGAGCATTTGCAGATACCTATGCCCGGACAGCAAAAACTGTTTTAATACGGTATGTTTTCGGTCTTTATGTGTTAAACGGCTTTACAATATCCGTATATTGCCTTGACATGACGAAAATATGTCCGTATAAATATAAGGAGTATTAAATAACTATGAGATATACTAAAGATTGGAAGGATTATGAGCTTATCGACTGCTCAAGCGGCGAACGTCTTGAAAGATGGGGCGATATCATTCTCGTAAGACCTGATCCGCAGGTTATATGGAAAACACCGAAAACCAACCCCTTATGGAAAAAGGCGAATGCCTACTATCACCGCTCCAAATCAGGCGGCGGAGCCTGGGATGTGAGAAGCAAAATGCCTCCCTTTTGGAGCATCAATTATAAAGATTTAACCTTTAATATAAAAACGATGGGCTTCAAGCATACGGGTCTTTTTCCCGAACAGGCGGTTAATTGGGATTACACCAGAGAAATTATCCGCAAAGCCGGCAGACCTGTCAAAGTGCTGAATCTCTTTGCTTACACAGGTGGTGCTACTGTTGCGCCCTTGAGTGAAAATGCGCAGGTGGTTCACGTGGACGCTTCGAAGGGAATGGTAGCCTGGGCGAAGGAAAATGCTGTTTCGTCAGGTTTGGCTGACGGCAGCGTCAGATGGATAGTTGATGACTGCATAAAGTTCGTTCAGAGAGAAATCCGCAGAGGCAATAAATACGATATAATCATTATGGATCCTCCCTCATACGGCAGAGGCCCCGGCGGTGAGGTATGGAAATTAGAGGATGAGGTTTATGGCTTTGTGGAGCTTTGCAGTGAGCTTTTATACGAAAATTCACTGATGATGCTTATTAATTCCTACACCACGGGTCTTTCATCCTCGGTTATGGAATATATTTTAGGAGCCGTCGTTAAAAAGAAATTCGGCGGCAGAATATCTTCTTCGGAAATCGGTCTTCCCGTGACGGAGACAGGTATGATTCTTCCCTGCGGTGCTTCAGCCATCTGGGAAAAATAAGAGGTATATATGAAAAGCTATATTGAATTCGAAGATGTCAGCTTCGCTTATGATGAGGGCGAAGACAATCCCGTTGCGGAAAATGTCATAGAAAATATGAATCTTAAAATCGAAAAGGGCGATTTTGTTGCAGTTTTAGGCCATAACGGTTGCGGAAAATCTACTCTTGCCAAGCTCTGTAATGCCATTTTAGTGCCTCAGCAGGGCAAGGTTTATATCGACGGAACAGATACCGCCGACGAAGACAAGCTTTATGATATCAGACAAAAAGTGGGTATGGTTTTTCAAAATCCCGACAATCAGATTGTAGCTACCATAGTAGAAGATGATGTGGCTTTCGGACCTGAAAATTTGGGTGTGGAACCTGCCGAAATAAGACGTCGTGTGGATGAAGCTCTTAAAAATGTGGGTATGTATGAATTCCGCACCTTTGAACCTCACAAACTTTCCGGCGGTCAGAAGCAGAGAGTTGCTATAGCGGGTATTATCGCCATGAAGCCCGACTGCATCGTTCTCGATGAGCCTACGGCTATGCTCGATCCGAGAGGGCGCCGTGAGGTTATGGATACCGTAAAACGTCTCAATGAAGAATACGGTATAACCGTGATTTTTATTACTCATTATATGGATGAGGCTGTTAAGGCAAAGCGTGTTATTGTAATGGATAAGGGTAAAATAGTCCTTGACGGAAAGCCTAAGGAGGTTTTTGTCAATATTGACACTCTGAAGGAAATCGGCCTCGATGTTCCCGAAGCCACAGAGCTTACGCGTATGCTTATCGAAAAGGGCGTAAATATGCCCGTAGACATACTTGATGTCGATGAATTATTTTCTTATATAATAAAGCTTACGGAGGAAAAAAATTGAGCATTTCAATTTTGGAAACCAAAAATCTTACCCACATTTATTCCAAGGGTACCACTTCTCAGGTTGATGCAATCAGAGATGTAAATCTTAAAATTGAAAAGGGTGAGCTTGTGGGCATTATCGGTCACACAGGCTCAGGCAAAAGCACTCTTATTCAGCATTTTAACGGCCTTTTAAAGGGTACATCGGGTACGGTTCTCCTCGACGGAAAAGATATATGGGAGGACAAAAGTAAAATTCGTAATGTACGGTTCCGTGTGGGTATATGCTTTCAGTATCCCGAATATCAGCTTTTTGAGGAGACCGTGTATAAGGACATAGCCTTCGGTCCCTCAAATATGAAGCTCAGCAAGGATGAAATCGACCGCAGAGTCAGAAATGTAATTAAATTCGTGGGCTTGGATGAATCTTATTTCGAAAAATCTCCCTTTGACCTTTCAGGCGGAGAAAAGAGAAGAGTGGCAATTGCCGGTGTTATGGCCATGGAGCCGGATGTGCTTATTCTGGATGAGCCTTGTGCCGGTCTTGATCCCAAAGGAAGAGATACAGTTCTGTCTCTTATCAGTCAGTACAGAAAAAGCACGGGAAGTACTGTACTCGTGGTTTCGCACAGTATGGAGGATATTTCAAAAATAGCTACCAGGGTTCTCGTCATGAATGAGTCAAAGCTCGCTTATTATGATACGGTTGATGCTGTTTTTTCACACAGTGAGGAGCTGAAAAGCATGGGGCTGAACATCCCCGCTTTAACTTCACTTTTTCTCAGACTTAAAGAAAAAGGATATAATGTGAACACGAATATTTATACTCTCGAAAAAGCACGTGACGAGCTTCTTACACTGCTGAAGGGGGGCAAGTCCGAATGATTTCCGATATTACGATAGGGCAGTATTATAAAGGTGATTCCTTTGTTCATAAAATGGACCCGCGTATAAAAATACTTATAACGGTTATTTTTATCGTAATGATTTTTATGTGTAAAAATTTCCTTTCGCTTTTGCTTGCGGGTATTTTTCTCGTCGCTTCAATCTTTGCTTCAAGGGTACCCTTCAGGATGTTTTTTAAAAGCCTGAAGCCTATTGTTCCGATAGTTATTTTTACGGCTGTAATCAATATTTTTTATATCGGCGGCGGTAAGGAGCTTTTATCATTAGGCTTTGTCAGCATCACCTCAAAGGGTGTGTTTACGGCCGTGTTTATGGCGGTGCGAATAGTTTTGCTTATTATGTCAAGCTCCATTCTCACCTATACCACCGTACCGACAATGCTTACCGATGCCATAGAAAGACTTCTTTCACCTCTTAAAATTTTTCATATTCAGGTACACACACTTGCCATGATGATGACCTTGGCTCTCCGTTTCATTCCCACTCTTATCGAAGAAATCGAAAGGATAATGAACGCACAGAAGGCAAGAGGCGCAGATTTTGAAAACGGCAGTCTTACCGACAGAGCGAAAGCACTCGTTCCGGTGCTTATACCTCTTTTTGTCTCAGCATTCAGAAGAGCTTATGAGCTTGCCTTTGCCATGAATTGTCGATGCTATACCGGCGGAGCAGGCAGAACAAGAATGAAGCAGATGAAATTGCATATTTCGGATTTTGCGGCTCTGTTTGTCTTTGCTGCAGGGTTTGTCGGTATAATTTTGATAAATAAATTTTTCGGTGTGGTAATTTAAAATGAAAAAAAACATAAAGCTGCTCCTGTCCTATGACGGGACAGATTATCACGGATGGCAAATGCAGGAAAACGCCGTAACGGTACAGGAATGTGTTACCAAAGCGGCAGAAAAGATTTTTTCACAGAAAATTTCAGTTAACGGCTGCAGCCGGACGGACAGCGGTGTTCATGCTAATGAGTTCTGCTGTAATTTTCGCTTTGACGGAGAAAGATCCGAGGAAAAAATTATTCTCGGCATGAACTCTCAGCTTCCCGACGATATCCGTGTTTTCGGCTGTGAATATGTTGAGCCGGATTTTCATGCACGCTTTGATTGTAAGGGAAAGGAATATATTTATAAAGTGTGGAACGGAAAAACCGGTAACCCTTTCATGAACAGATATTCTCTGTTTTATCCTTATGAGTTGGATGACGTACTTCTTGATTTGCAGTCGAAGGCTTTCATCGGTACCCATGATTTTGCTGCCTTTTGTGCCGCGGGAAGCATAGTAAAGGATACCGTAAGAACCGTTAAAGATTTTTCCGTAAAAAGAGAAGGGGATTTGGTTACCTTTTCTGTTACGGGTGACGGTTTTCTCTATAATATGGTGCGTATCATGGTCGGCACGCTGATTTATATCAATAACGGAAAAATAGAAAAGGACACCATACCTGATATTATTCTTTCAAAGGACAGAGTAAGGGCGGGCATTACCGCGAGACCTGAAGGTCTTTATCTTAATAAAGTTTTTTATTGACAGGGGGAGAATGTTTATGAACCAGACAAAGAAAAATGTCAGCACCAAACCTCGGAAGAAAAAAAAGAAAGCATCCTCAAAACAGAAACAGCAAAGCGTAAGATTTGTTCTCATCGGTGTGGTTATTCTTACTGCGGTGTTAATTATTCTCGGTGCCCTCGTGTTTTCGGCGGACAAAGTGATTTCTGATGAGTCGGTATCATCGGAAAACAGCGAGCTTTTGTCTACTGTCAGCTCCGATGAAATGGGTTTTCCCGTTACATTTTCGAATAATGATATCATAAGAACTGAGTCATTTTCTTCAAAAATTTTTGTTTTGGGTAAAAAAATACTTACCTGTATTACGGACAGCGGTAAAATTAAATATAATCATATTTTTACCTTTACAAACCCGGAAATGACGGTAAGCGAAAAATACGGTCTTGTTTATGACAGAGCATCCCCGAAATATCTTATTTTTAATTCAAAGGGTGTTATCTATGAGGGCGAATCCGAAAACGGTAAGCATATCATAGCGGCTGACATAAATAATAAAGGCGATGTCGCTTTGGTTACGAAAAGCGACGATTCTGCCTGCCGTGTGTCTTTGACAGACAAAAAAGGCCGGGTTATTTACATATGGTCCTGTGCCGAAGAGTACGGTGTAAGTGTAGATTTGTCCGAAGACGGTCAGGAGATTCTTTGCGGAGTTTTAGGCTCGGAAAACGGAACCCTTTATTCAAAAATATACCTTCTCGACATTCATTCTGAGGATGAAGCTGTAGGCTATAAGACAGAGGACAGTGCTTTGATTGATGTGAAGCTGTCGGGAAAAAGAGCCATTGTGACCTTTAATAACGGCAGAAGTGTTTACACCTTCCGTTCAAGCGGTGTAAAAGAGGATCATATACCGTATTCCTCGGACGGCGTGGATATGATTTATTCCGATAAAAACGGCAATACTGCTGTTGCATCCAAAAAGATAGGCTCTTTCAATACCAATGAAATTTACGTTTACAATAAAAATAACGATATTATTTATGTAGGTCACACCGATGAAGAAATCGTCGATGTTATCTGCCGCGGCAAAAAGGTATACCTTCTCAGCGATACGGCAATATATGAATCCTCGTCCGACGGTACCTTTGAGGCTGTGGGAACGAAGGAAATATCAGGCGAGGGGTTGGTGATTTGCAAAAGCAGGCTGTATTATTATTCTACAGGACATGTTGATATAAACAGTTAATATTTTTATTGCTTATTTAAGTTTTATGTGATACAATAACAGAAATTATTTACAGGAGGCATCAAATGACATACATAGCAGATATAATTATTATTGCGGTCTTTGTCGTTACGGTCATCGTCTCATATAAAAAAGGCTTTTTCAGAAGTCTCTTTGACCTTATAGGAACACTTGTATCCATTATTGCGGCGAGGATTGTTTCTTCCGCTCTCGCCACTCAGGGCTTTGATATGTTTATCAGACAGCCCGCAAAGACCACACTCACAAATACACTCGGTACTGCCGGCACCACAGATTACGGTGCTCAGGTCGAAAGTGCCATAAACTCTATCCCTGATTCCTTCAGCGGAATTATGAATCTTATCGGTATCGATAAACAGGCTATATTGGAAAAGGTTTCTGCCTCGGAGCTTGCACAGGGAAATTTGGTTGATAACATTATGGAAAACATCGTAACTCCTGTGGGTACGGCTATTATTCAGTTTGTACTTTTTGTAATCCTTGCGGTGGTTTTTACGGTCGTGCTTAAGATAGCTGTCAGACTTTTGGATTTTATTATCAAAAAGCTTCCCGTGGTGAAAAGCCTCAACAAAGGACTCGGCATCGTTATCGGTGTTATAAGAGGCTTACTTACGGTAATAATCGTTTCTATGCTTATCGGTACGGTTGTAAGCTTTATCGGAAACGAAGAAATAATTGATGCCGTAAACAATTCTGTTATTATTTCTGCAGTGCAGAATCTTATGTCGTCCTTCAGCGGCGCAGTATTAAACTAAAAAAAGTGAGGTAAAATAAAGTGAAAGATTTATTTAAAGGCTGTTTAACGATTCCTAATTTTTTATCACTTACCAGAATTATTCTTACTCCCGTAATTGCTTATCTTTTTATAAGTGATATGAAGATAGCTGCTGTTATCATTCTTGCTGTTTCTGCTCTTTCCGATACCTTTGACGGTCAAATTGCGAGAAAGTTTAACCAGGTAAGCGCTTTGGGAAAAATTTTGGATCCTGTTGCAGATAAAATTCAGCAAATTACCATCGCAGTTATCCTTCTCATCGAATTCCATACTGCCACAGATCCCTTTATGAAAGCTTTCGGTTATGTTTTTATCGTTTTCCTTGCCAAAGAGGCAATAATGCTCATCGGCGGTCTCGTAATGCTTCTTTTCGGCATCAGACCCGGTGCTGCTGAAATTTACGGTAAGGTTGCGACTCTTTGCTTCTATATAGGCATGGTTGTGATTCTTCTCTTCGGTCCCGAGGTAGGTGCATTCAGTCAGTACTTTATCCTTCCCAATTTTATCACCGGTGCCATAATTGTTATCTGTGCCGTTATGACACTTGTCGCTTTCGCAAGCTATATGCCCGAAACCTTCAGACAGTTCAAAGAAAGATTTTCTAAGGAAAACAAGGCATAAATTAAAGGCAAATACTCAAGAAAGGAAAGACTGTTTCCGGCAGTCTTATGGCATTTATAAATGAAAAAGATTACTTGCAGCAGATGTAAAAAACGTCCTGCAGTCATATTTATTTCCAAAATTATCGACGGTAAAACTGTACCTGAGGGTCTCTGTCTGAACTGTGCTATGGAAATGAACATCGGCCCTATCAAGCAGATGATGGACAGTATGGGTATTACCGAAGAAGATGTGGATTCCATCAGCGAGCAATTTTCAAGTATGTTTCCGGATACGGATGAAGACGGAGGCTTCGAGGCGGGCGGTTCACCGACCATGCCTTTTATGCAAAGTCTTTTCGGTGATTTGGCAAACAGTCTCACCGTAAAAAATGAAGGCGGAGAAAATCTTCCCAAATCTGCATCCGCTCCCGCTGAACAGAAGGGTACAACAGGCAAAAAGAGAAACAGAAACAAAGAAAAAAAGCGTAAGTTCCTCTCTCTTTACTGTACTGACCTTACGGAAAAGGCAAAAAGCGGAAAGATAGATAATATCATCGGCAGAGATAAAGAGCTCGAAAGAGTGGTGCAGATTCTTTGCAGACGTTCGAAAAACAACCCCTGTCTTATTGGTGAGCCGGGTGTAGGTAAAACCGCTGTCGCAGAGGCTCTTGCACAGAAAATTGCCGAGGGAAGAGTTCCTGCGAAGCTTGCTGACAAAGAAATACATCTGCTCGATCTTACCGCATTGGTGGCAGGTACACAATTCAGAGGTCAGTTTGAAAGCCGTATTAAAAACCTTGTTGATGAGGTAAAATATAACGGTAATATAATTCTGTTTATCGATGAGGTTCACAATCTTGTGGGTACAGGTGATGCTGAGGGCTCCATGAACGCGGCAAACATCCTTAAGCCTGCTCTCTCCAGAGGTGAAATTCAGGTCGTGGGTGCCACAACCTTTACCGAATACAGAAAAAATATCGAAAAGGATGCGGCTTTGGAAAGACGCTTCCAGCCGGTTAAAATTGAAGAGCCATCCATTGATGATGCCACCGCTATACTTTTAGGTATAAAGAAATATTATGAAAGCTATCACAGAGTCAGAATTTCAGACGAGCTTGTTAAAAAGGCTGTAATTCTTTCCGAAAGATATATCACGGACCGCTTCCTTCCCGATAAGGCTATTGACCTTTTGGACGAAGCATGTACCTGTGCAAATCTTCGCAATAAGGCAATAAGTGACCTTGAAATCAGCGAAAAAAGACTCACTGAGCTCAAAGAGGACGAAGAGGAGCTTATGAATGAGTCCGATTCCGTCGATTATGAGGCAATAGCAAAAATCAAAGCCGAGATAGTCAAATGTGAAAGTGATATTGCTCCGCTTACCGAGGCAGCAAACGACAATGCCGTAACCGAAACAGACATCGCCAAGGTTATTGAGCTTTGGACAGGTGTTCCTTCATCAAAAATAATTGAAAGTGATCTTAAAAAGCTTTCAGGTCTCGAAGACAAGCTGAGAAGCAAGGTTATCGGTCAGGATGATGCAATAAAGGCAGTTGCCGCCGCCATAAAACGTAACAGGGTACAGATAAGTCCTCGCCGCAGACCTGCATCCTTTATCTTTGTAGGTCCCACGGGTGTAGGTAAAACTGAGCTCGTAAAGCAGCTTTCTACTGAGCTTTTCTCTACTCCTGAAACACTTATCAGACTCGATATGAGTGAATTTATGGAAAAGCACAGTGTTTCACGTATTATTGGTTCACCTCCGGGTTATGTGGGCTATGATGAAGCGGGTCAGTTAACTGAAAAGGTAAGAAGAAAGCCTTACAGTGTTATCCTGTTTGATGAAATAGAAAAGGCACACCCCGATGTAATGAACATCCTCCTGCAGATTCTTGATGAAGGCAGAATCACCGATGCTCAGGGACGAACCGTAAATTTTGAAAACACGGTAATCATTATGACCTCGAACGCAGGCAGTGAAAGAAAGGGTGGCTCCATCGGCTTCGGAAAAGATAAGAGCGAGGCAACGAAGGAAAAGGTTATGAAAGCTCTTTCTGATTTCCTTCGTCCCGAATTTATCGGCAGAGTTGATGAGGTGGCAGTTTTCAATTCTCTCTCTGTGGAGGATTACAAGAAAATTTCTGAGCTGCTGCTCAGTGAGCTCAAGGGTTCTCTCAAAGAAAAATCAATTGATCTCAAATGGACTCAGGATGTAAACGGTTATCTTGCCAAAAAATCTGAGGGTGGCTCCAGAGGTGCCAGAGATTTGCGTAATCTGATCCGTAAAGAGGTAGAGGACAGCATAGCAAACATCATCATCGATAACGCTGACTCTCCTGTCAGTGCCATCGCTATAGAGGTTAAGGATGATGAGATAGTTCTCTCTCATATATAAAGGAAAAAAATGATTTAATTTTAAAAAAAGGCTTGACAATGCAGCGTTGATTGTATATAATAGTCAACGTTGCATCGGTTTGCGGGTGTAGTTCAATGGTAGAATCCCAGCCTTCCAAGCTGGTCGTGTGGGTTCGATTCCCATCACCCGCTCCACTTTTTTGCGATGAATTTAATATGCGCTTGTAGCTCAGTTGGATAGAGCAACTGCCTTCTAAGCAGTAGGTCAGGGGTTCGAGCCCCTTCAAGCGCGCCAGTAAGTGGTGGATATAGCTCAGTTGGTTAGAGCGCCAGGTTGTGGCCCTGGAGGTCGTCGGTTCGACTCCGATTATCCACCCCATTTTTTGTTTACATAGGGATGTCGTCAAGCGGTAAGACACAACACTTTGACTGTTGCATTCGTAGGTTCGAATCCTGCCATCCCTGCCAAAAATCCAAGTCTTCGGACTTGGATTTTTCATTTATGTCCGCAGGACATAACTTCGTTACGAGCGAAGCGAGTACTTCATTTGACAGCTTGCTGTCAACTTCATTGTCCGAAAAGCGGACATAAACGAATGAAGT
>JAFQHU010000015.1 GCA_017397845.1 Clostridia bacterium | reverse complement strand
GTATATTAATTACCCCTCTACAGGCAATTACAATTTCAAAATCACATTTTCTTCAGCTTATGAAACAAATAATGAATATAATAACTCAATTATAAATTCTTCCCCCATAAACTTTAATACGTTAATTAAAGGACAGATAGCTGAAAACGACAGAGAAGATTACTACAAAATAACGTTAAGTTATAACACTGATATCGCAATAAATATAACATCATATATGAAAAATTATTGTATATACATTTATGATGCTGCTGGAAAAAACATATGGACAAAAGAAGAAAACAAATGGGTTGAAACAACAGGAAAAAGAGTTGATACACACAAAATTACTTTATCAAAAGGTACTTATTACATTAAAATAACAGGTTACGCCTGGTATATTAATTATCCTTCCACCGGCAATTATACACTCTCCATCAAAGAATACATCTATGTTCCCAAAGTGGATAAAATCAAAGTATCCTCCGAATCAACCTCCTCCCACACCATTAAATGGAGTAAAACAACGGATGTAACAGGCTATGAGCTTTACAGATATAACAGTTCAACCAAAAAGTATGAAAAGATAAAAACCACCTCTTCCACCAAATATAAGGCATCAAAGCTTAAGAGCGGCACTACCTACAAATATAAGGTCAGAGCCTACATCAAAAAGAACGGAGCTACCCACTACGGCGCCTACTCCTCCGTCCTCTCAGCAGGCACCAAGCCGGCAAAGACAACCTTAAGCTCCGTTAAATCCTCTAAGCCTGCACAGCTTACCGTGACATGGAAAACTGTAAAGGGTGCATCAGGCTATCAGGTATTCTGTTCCACATCAAAAAAATTCACCTCAAAGACAACCAAAAAGGTAACCGTTAAAAAGCAAACCTCAAAGAAAACTACCGTCAAAAAGCTCAAAAAAGGTAAGAAATATTACATCAGAGTCAGAGCATATAAAACAGTTGGCGGCAAAAATCTTTACGGTGCTTACAGTACGGTAAAAAGTGCAAAAATTAAAAAATAAAGCATTATAGGAGTCGAAAAAATTCGGCTCCTTTTTCTTTTTCACCTATTGACATTTAAAAAACTCCGTGTTATAATACATTTAACAATTAAGTTAAATGTTAAATGAAAGGAGTCAAAACACTATGGGAATACAAAACACACTTAAAGCTTTGTCAGACCCAACACGGCGTGAAATCCTTAATCTGCTGAAAAAAGGAAAAATGTCCGCCGGTGACATAGTAGAAAAATTTTCCGTGTCCGGTGCGGCAATTTCGAGGCACCTTTCCGTGCTGAAGGATGCCGACCTGATAAGGGATGAACGGGACGGAAAATTCATATACTATGAACTCAATGCTTCCGTATTGGAAGAAATCATGCTTTGGATAACCGATTTGAAAGGAGACGGTGAAAATGCTTAAAAAATACAAAGGTACCATTATTCTCACTTCCGTTATAATTCTTCTGCCTATTATAGCAGGTATGATTTTATGGGATAAACTTCCCGCTGAAATCGCCACCCATTTTGGCACGAACAATCAGCCCGACGGCTTCAGCAGTAAAGCCTTTGCCGTTTTCGGTCTGCCTTTTGTGATGCTCGGCCTTCATCTGCTGTGCATCATCGCCACCAATACCGACCCTAAAAATAAAAATATCTCAGGCAAGGCTATCGGCGTAGTTCTGTGGATTATACCTTTAACTTCTCTTATTCTGATGAGTGTCACCTATGCTTATGCTTTAGGAATCAAGGTACGCATAGGTTTCATAGTAATAATGCTTTTGGGCATACTTTTCATACTTCTCGGAAACTATATGCCGAAAACAAAGCAGAATTTCACCTTCGGTCTGAGAATTCCCTGGACACTTAATGATGAAGAAAATTGGGTCAAGACTCATCGACTTGCAGGATGGCTGATGGTCGGCGGCGGTGCGATAATATGTGCCACGGCTATTTTCGAAAATCCTTTTATTTTCTTCCCCGTGGTAATCGTGATGGCATTAGGACCTATTGTTTATTCATATAAGCTGCATAAGGATAAGAACAAAGAAGAATAAAAAACAAAATCACAGGATTAACCCAATCGGAAAATCCTGTGATTTGTTTTTTCATAATTTATTCGGCTAATACACCGTCAATGATTCCTGCCCAATCGTTATAGCTTCTTGAACCGATATAGGGGCCTGCAATCACTGTTCCTGTCTCATCAACAAAAATGGTTTCAGGGACGGATGAAACGCTGTTCAGCTTCGCCTCATTGAGAGAATCAGAGGGAAGAAGACTCACATATTTTACGCCTGTTTCTTTGACTATATCCTTCGCTGTTTTTATGTCGTCAGCATCATAAACGTCACACACGATGCCCACCACCTGAAAGCTTTTATCCGCATAATCCTCATGCAGCTTTTGAAGGTCAGGCATCTCATTTATGCAAGGTCCGCAGAAGGTTGCCCATATATTTACCATTGTTACCTTTTTACCCTCAAAGATGCTTTGGTCTGCCTGTTCTCCGTCCAAAGTTTCAGCAGTAAAGGATGAGAGAAGCCCCGCCGTTTCGTCCTTTTGATCTTCACCCTTACCGCCGCAGGAAGCAAAGACGAAAAGCATTATAAAGCTCAGAGCAATACATAATAATTTTTTCATACAAACTACCTCATTTCCGATAAAGGGGACGGATGCGCTTTTTTCAACCGTCCCCCTGTTTCAATTATTATTTTTTAAAGCCGCCGATTATTCTTTTCAAACCGCCCTTCTGACCGTTACACAAATCGAGAATACCGTCAACGGATTCCTGAGGAACCAAACCGCCCGTAAAGCCGCTGAAGGAACGCAGAGGCATAGTCTTTATGGATTCGGTAATCATAGCGGGGTTTTCAGCCGTAAGAGCCACAACCTTGGCGCCACCGCAAAGAACACCGTAAAGTACCTTACCGAAGGGTGAGCATTTAACCTGGCTGAGTGAGCAATTGATGGTAAGATCACCTTTTTTGTATTCTCCGTTAAAGGGAACTGATCTGCCGAGCACTGCCTCAAACTGCTTATCGGGGATACTTGACATAGAGTCCACATTATAATAAATGGGAGCAGTCTTTGTGTAATCGGGTACCACTGCCTCAGGCTTATCTGTTTCAACCTCGACAGCGGCATAAAGTCTGCTGTCACGGGAGGAAGCGGCTACGATGATTTTATATTCACCGCTTTCGGTGTGCCAGTCATTGATGTTTACATTATAGTAAGCAAAGGCTCTTTCATCGAGCTCGACTGTAACCTTCTTTTCTTCTCCCTTTTCAAGGAATACCTTGGTAAAGCCCTTAAGCTCTCTGTCAGCCTTAAAGATTTTGCTTTCGGGCGGACATACATAAACCTGTGCAACCTCGGCACCAGCTCTGTCACCTATATTTTTAAGCTTAAAGGAAACGGAAAGCTTTTCGCCGCCCTTGATCTTTTTCTTGTTAAGCTTAATACCGCTGTATTCGAATTTGGTGTAAGAAAGTCCGTGGCCGAAGGGATACTGAACTGTCTTTTTAGCCTTATCAAAGAAACGGTAGCCCACATAAATACTCTCTCTGTACTGAACGTTTCTCGGTCCCATGGGGAAGTATTTATGTACCACATTGTCTTCGTTATTGAAGGGGAAGGTTTCAGCAAGCTTACCTGAGGGATTAACCTTACCGTAGATAAGATTATAGGCTGCCTCACCGCCTGCCTGACCGCCGAGATAAAGATTAAGGATAGCTTTCGCCTTAAATTCCCATTCATCCATTTTTACGGGTGAGCCGCAGGAAAGAACGACGATAATGTTTTCGTTTACCTTTGCGAGCTCATTGATAAGCATACCGTGGCTTTTGGGCATATGGATGTGCTTTCTGTCAAAGCCTTCGCTTTCGAAATCATCGGTAAGACCCACAAATACGAGAACTGCCTTTTTGCCCTTGGCTGCCTGACATGCTTCATCGATAAGCTTTTTGCTGTAGCCGTCGCCTTTGATTTTGTAGCCCTCAGCATAGGTAAAGGACTGTCCTGCTTTTTTCATAGCCTCTACAAAGGAAACGGTTTTGGGCGGATTTATGTGGCTGGAGCCTGCGCCCTGATAACGGAGCTTTTTGGCCAAAGCACCGATAACTGCCACACTGTCTGTTCTGTCCAAAGGAAGAAGTGAGTCGTTATTTTTGAGAAGAACCGCAGATTCTTCCGCTGCCTGACGGGCAATTTCGTGGTGAGTTTTAAAGTCGATGGGATAACCCTTGCCCTCATTTTCCTTACATTCGAAAGCAAACTTAATCATACGCAGTACACATTTATCAAGATCAGCCTCATCGAGAGTACCGTCCTTTATAGCTGCGATAATATGCTTGTCATTCATACCGTTGTTACCGGGCATTTCCAAATCCATACCTGCCTTGATACCCTTTACACGGTTATTTACTGCACCCCAGTCAGAAATAACGATACCCTCAAAACCCCATTCCTTACGGAGAATGTCGTCAATGAGACGCTTGTTTTCACCGACATATTCACCGTCAACGGTGTTATATGAGGACATAACGGTTTTCGGCTGTTCGGTTTTAACGATATATTCAAAGGCTGAAAGATAAATTTCTCTGAGTGCTCTTTCGTCCACAACGCTGTCAATACACATTCTGTTGAATTCCTGATTGTTTGCGCAGAAATGTTTGAGGCTTACACCGACCTTTTCCTTCTGTACACCGTGAACAAACGCTGCACCGAGTCTGGAGGTAAGGAACGGATCCTCAGACATATATTCAAAGTTTCTGCCGCAAAGAGGACTTCTTTTTATATTGATGCCGGGGCCGAGAACGGTGGTAACCTTGAGTGCTCTGGCTTCGTCAGCAAGTGTGGAACCTACCTTTTCGAGAAGCTCAATGTCCCAGCTGCTGGCAGTGGTAACGGCTGTGGGAAAGCAGGTGGACTTTTCGGAGGGCTGCATAATGTTTGTACCCGCAGATTCCTTTTCTTTTCTCATGCCGTTAGGACCGTCACTCATCCATACCGAGGGAATACCCAAACGGTCAATGGGCTTTGTAAGCCAGTAGGTAAGACCGGAGCAAAGTGAAACCTTTTCCTCCAAGGTAAGCTCACTCAAAAGCTTTTCATAATTTCTTTCTTCCATCATAATTTCCGCCTTTCTGTATTACATTACTTTTATAATATAACAAAAAATAAATAATTTTTCAATACTAAAAGAACAACTATTAATATTTTTGCTATTGAAAAACTCTGTGAAGTTTGCTATTATATGATGGATATATTGCGGAAAGGTGTGTAGATATGATCGGCTTTATGACAGAGGAATTCCTCCTCACCACAGACACAGCGAAAAAGCTTTACCATTCCTATGCTGAAAAGATGCCCATTATCGACTATCACTGCCACGTGAGTCCCAAAGAAATTTATGAGGACAAACATTTCGGTAACATTACTGAGATATGGCTTGGCGGTGACCATTACAAATGGAGAATAATGCGCTCAAACGGAGTACCCGAAGAATACATCACGGGTGATAAATCTCCCCGTGAAAAGTTCCAGAAATTTGCTGAGGCACTGCCCAAGGTTATCGGTAATCCCATGTATCATTGGTGCCATCTGGAGCTGAAAAGATATTTCGGCTATGACGGCGTGCTCAACGGTGACACAGCGGAAGAAGTATGGAATTTGGCAAACAAGGTCCTCGAAAGAGAAGATATGGGAGCCAGAGGCATTATCGAAAAAAGCGGCGTAGCCTTTATCGGTACCACAGACGATCCCACCGACACTCTCGAATATCACGAATTAATCCGTAAGGAAGGCAAACTTAAAACAGTAGTAGCCCCCTCCTTCCGTCCCGATAAGGCACTTAACCTCAATAATGACGGTTTTGCTGAATATATAAAAACTCTTTCCGATGTTTCGGATGTAGAAATTTACTCCATAGCTTCGCTCAAAGAAGCACTTTATAAGAGAATAATCTATTTTAATGAAAGAGGCTGTAAGGCAAGCGACCACGGTCTTAACTATGTTCCCTTCTTTGAAATGAGTGAGGAGAATATAGATAAGGCTCTCACAAAAGCCCTTTCAGGTGAAAAGGTTTCCGAAAACGAGCTTCAGGCGGTACAGACGGAGCTTCTGTGCTTCTGTGCAAAGACCTATAAAGAGCTCGGTTGGGTTATGCAGCTTCATTATAACTGTCTGCGTAATCCAAACAGCAAAATGTTCAGTCGTCTCGGTCCCGACACCGGTTTCGACATCATCGGTCCCTGTGACTGCAGTAAAGCTTTGGCAAAGCTTTTAGATAAAATGTACTCCGCCGATGCTCTTCCCCGCACTGTTCTTTACTCCCTCGACAGCACGGATAACGCTTTTATCGACACACTCATCGGTGCTTTCCAGCAGGAGGGCTATCCCGGCACTTTGCAGCACGGCAGCGCTTGGTGGTTCAATGATACTAAAAAGGGAATGAGAGAGCAAATGGAATCTTTGGCATCTCTCGGTATTTTAGGAAACTTCATCGGTATGCTCACCGATTCAAGAAGCTTCCTCAGCTACACAAGACACGAATATTTCCGTAGAATACTCTGCGGTCTTTTCGGTGAATGGGTCGAAAAAGGTGAATACCCCGCTGATATCCCCACTCTCGGAAGGATGGTAGAGGATATATCATACGGTAATGCAAAAAGATTTTTCACTTTGGAGGAAATAATATGAAAATGACATTCAGATGGTACGGCGAAGGCAACGACCGTATCAGCTTATCTGATATAAAACAGATTCCCGGTGTTGACGGTATCGTATGGGCGCTTCACCATAAAATGCCCGGTGAAATATGGGAAGAGGATGAAATCGCCGAAGTAAAGCGTCAGCTCGATGAATACGGCTTTAATATGGATGTTGTTGAATCAGTCAATGTCCATGACGATATCAAAATCGGACTTCCTACCCGTGACGCATACATCGAAAATTACAAAACAACCATCCGTAATCTTTCGAAATTCGGTGTCAAGGTTATCTGTTATAACTTCATGCCTGTATTTGATTGGACAAGAAGCAATCTTTTCCACCCTGTCGGCGACGGTTCAACTGCCTTATTTTATGAAAAAAATATGATTCAGGATGATTACAATGCCATGGCAAAGTATATTCTTGATTTCACCGAAAAATACAATATGTCCTTTCCCGGCTGGGAGCCTGAGCGTATGGCAAAGCTTGACGAGCTCTTTAAATCCTATAAAGATGTTGACCATGAAAAATTATGGGCAAATCTCAAATATTTTCTCGAAGCAATTATGCCCACATGCCGTGAGTGCGACATAAAAATGGCCATCCATATGGATGACCCGCCATGGGATATTTTCGGCCTTCCGAGACTGCTTGTCAACGAAGAAAGCATTGACCGTTTCCTTAAAATGGTTGACGATGAATATAACTGTCTTACCCTTTGCTCGGGAAGTCTTAACGCAAACCCCGATAACAATGTGGCAGAAATCGTCCGTAAGCATTGCGACAGAATCGCTTTTGCCCATATCAGAAACGTTAAACATTTCGAAAACGGTGATTTTTCGGAAGCAAGCCACCGTGACTGTGACGGTGATACGGGTATTTTGGAAATTCTCAAAGCATATCACGATGCAGGCTTTGACGGATACATCCGTCCCGACCACGGCAGACATCTTTGGGGCGAAGGTCCCGGCACGGTACGTCCCGGCTACGGACTTTATGACCGTGCCTTGGGCATTATGTATATGCTCGGTGTATGGGACAGTCTTGATAAATTCGATAAATAATTTAAAACATCATATTATTTATAACAGGAGACAAAATTATGCTTAAAAATGTTCTTAACACAGACCTTACAGGCAAAGTTGCCGTAGTAACAGGTGCAGGCGGAGTTCTCTGCTCCTCTTTCGCAAAAACTTTAGCCCGTGCAGGTGCCAAGGTAGCACTTTTAGACATTAACGAGGAGGCTGCCAAAGCTTATGCCGATGAAATCGTGGCTGAAGGCGGTGTAGCAAAGGCTTACAAATGCAATGTACTCGAAAAGGAAAGCTGTTATACAGTAGCCGATGCCGTAAAGGCTGACCTTGGCGACTGCGATATCCTTCTTAACGGTGCAGGCGGTAACAACCCCAGAGCAACCACTGATAAGGAATATTATTTCGAAGGCGACATCGATGCTGACTGCAAAAGCTTCTTCGACCTTGAGGCCGAGGGTGTAGGCTTCGTATTCGACCTTAACCTTTTAGGCACACTCATCCCCACTCAGGCTTTTGCCCGTCAGATGGTAGGCAGAGAAGGCTGTAACATCATCAACATTTCTTCAATGAACGCCTTCACTCCTCTGACCAAAATCCCCGCCTATTCATGTGCAAAGGCAGCCGTTTCAAACTTCACAAAATGGCTCGCCGTTCATTTCTCAAAGGAAGGCATCCGTGTAAATGCAATCGCTCCCGGATTCTTCTCGACAAAGCAGAATGCGGCACTTTTATGGAATCCCGACGGCTCACCCACACCGAGAACCGACAAAATTCTGTCAGCTACCCCCATGGGAAGATTCGGTGAATCGTCAGAGCTCGACGGTGCACTTCTCTTTCTCGTAAACAACGATGCAGCCGGCTTTATCACAGGCGTGGTTCTTCCCGTTGACGGCGGCTTCTCATCTTATTCGGGCGTTTAACAACTCGGTGCCCCTCGTTGAATGCAAAGTGCAAAATGCAAAACGAAGGGTCACTCCGTTCCGATTATATCCGTGTAAGATTACATTAAATTTAAGCTTTTCACCGCCCGGAAAAAAGCATTACAAATTGTTCTTTATATTTTACCGCACACTTTTTTCTGCGGTAAACAACCGTAATTATACAATTAAGCACAAACCCGCGACCACAATTTTGCATTTTGCATTATTTATATACAATAATTCAGGAGGCAAATTTTATGAACGATATGTTTAAAACAATATACGAATTAGGTATCATTCCCGTTGTCGCTATCGACGATGCCGACAAGGCGGTTCCCCTCGCCAAAGCTCTGCGTGACGGCGGTCTTCCTGCAGCTGAAATCACCTTCAGGACAGCAGCTGCTGAGGAATCAATCAGAAGAATCACCGCCGAATGTCCCGATGTTTTGGTGGGTGCGGGTACAGTGCTCACGCCCGAACAGTGCGACAGAGCCATCGCCGCCGGTGCAAAGTTCGTGGTAACTCCCGGTTTCAATCCCGAAATGGTAAAATATATCAAAGATTCGGGTATCCCCATGATGCCCGGTGCCGCCACTCCCGGTGAAATGGAGCAGGCTATGAGTATGGGACTTACAAACATCAAGTTCTTCCCTGCCGAAGCAAACGGCGGTGTGGCAAAGCTCAAAGCTTTGGCAGGTCCCTATCAGGCAGCAAAATGGATGCCCACAGGCGGCGTAAACGCAAAAAATCTCAACGACTATCTTTCCTTTGACAGAATCCTCTGCTGCGGCGGCACATGGCTTGCCACAAGCGCAGATATAGCAGAGGGCAGATGGGACGAAATCACAGAGAAGTGCAAAAAAGCAGTGGAAACCATGCTCGGCTTCACTCTCGGCGGCATCGTTCTTTACACAGACGATGAAAGTGCCAAAAAGGAAGCAAAGCTTCTCTCCTCTCTCTTCGGCTTCGAATACAAAGAGGAAGAAAACTCCGTTTCAGCAGGTGCTCTCTCCTTTATGAAGGGTGACGGGGATGCAAAGGGCTGTATCATCATAAATACTCTTAACGGTAACCGTGCCGCTGCTTATGTTAACAGAAAAGGCATAGAAATAGACCCGGATATATGGTACGATAAAAAAGGCAATATCACCTGCTTCGGTCTTAAAGAAAAAATTGCAGGCTTTGAAATATGCATTGAAACCAAATAAACTCAGAGGTGAATAAAAATGGCAAAAAGAATTGTTACTTTCGGCGAAATCATGCTTAGACTCGCACCCGAAGGCTATCTTCGTTTCTTCCAGAATGATACCATGCAGGCTACCTTCGGCGGCGGTGAAGCAAATGTGGCTGTATCTCTTGCCAACTACGGTATGGATGCCGCCTTCGTAACCAAGCTCCCCTCCCACGCCATCGGTCAGGGCGCAGTAAATTCTCTCCGTGCTTTAGGTGTTGACACAAAGGACATCGTAAGAGGCGGTGAAAGAGTAGGTATCTACTATCTCGAAAAGGGTGCTTCACAGCGTGGCTCCGTATGTATTTATGACAGAGCATACTCAGCCATCCAGATGGCAAAAAGAGAAGATTTTGACTGGGATAAAATTTTCGACGGTGCTGATTGGTTCCACTTTACCGGCATCACACCGGCTCTCGGCGAAAATCTCGTAGAAATTTGTCTCGATGCCTGTAAGGCCGCAAAGGAAAAGGGCGTAAAAATTTCCTGCGACCTTAACTACAGAGGTAAGCTTTGGACAAGACAACAGGCAAGAGAAGCGATGACCAAGCTTTGCAAATATGTTGATGTGTGTATCTCAAACGAAGAGGATGCCAAAGACATTTTCGGTATCGAAGCGGAAAACACCGACATTTACGGCGGCAAGCTCGACAAAGAAGGCTACAAATCAGTAGCAAAGCAGCTTATGGACACCTTCGGTTTCGAAAAGGTAGCCATCACTCTCCGCTCCTCAATTTCAGCCAACGACAACGATTGGGCAGGCATGCTTTATGACGGTACCGATTACTGCTTCTCAAAGGAATACCACCTTCACATCGTGGATCGTGTGGGCGGCGGAGACAGCTTCGGCGGCGGTCTTATCTACGCTCTTTTAAACGGAAAAACAACTCAGGAGGCTGTTGAATTTGCAGTAGCCGCATCGACCCTCAAACACTCCATCGAGGGTGATTATAACAGAGTAACTGTTTCAGAGGTTGAAAAACTCGCAGGCGGCGATGCTTCCGGCAGAGTTCAAAGATAAACAAAAAGGAGAAAAATTATGGAAAACAAATCATCAATCAGACCCTTCGGCTGGCAGGATAAGTTAGGCTATGCTATGGGTGATATGGGCTGCGGCTTCTCATTCCAGCTCGTTTCCACCTTTATGCAGCTTTTCTACCTCCAGTACATCGGCATCAAGGCAAGTGACTATGCAATCATCATCCTCATTTCAAAAGCCTTCGACGCCGTAAACGACATCGTTATCGGTAACCTCGTTGACACTAAGAAAATCGGCAAAAAGAGTAAGTATATGCCCTGGATTTTACTCGGCGGTGTAACTCTCGTTATTTTCAACGTTATGATTTTCGCTCCCATACAAAGCTTCCCCTATGCAGCAAAATATGCATGGTGTCTTATCGCTTACTGTCTGTGGTCGATAGCTTACACAATGGTTAACGTTCCCTATGGCTCACTCCACTCCGTTATCACAGATAAGCCCCAGGAAAGAGTTTCTCTCTCCACTTTCCGCAGCATCGGTGCAGCTCTTCCCGCAATTATTATCATGATAGTTCTCCCCAACATCGTTTACAATAAGGTCGAGAATCCCGCCACCGGAGTTACCGAAGAGGTTCTTAAAGGCGAAACCCTTCTCCCTGTCGCTGTCGTTATGTCTGTCTTTGCTTTCTTTGTTCTTTACGGCACCACAAAGCTTGTCAAAGAGCGTGTGGTCCGCAACGCTGAAGAAAATACCACCGGTTTCGGTGCCATGATGTCCTCGGTAAAATCCTTCTTTACTAACCGCGCCATGGTAGGTGCCACCATCGCAACCGTCGCTTCTGTTGCACTTTTCAACTCCACAATGTCCCTCAACAATATGGTTTTCCAGTATTTCTTCAAAGATACTGACAAAATCGGTCTTGCTATGATAGGCTCTTATGCTCCCATGATCGTCGTTATGGCCTTCATCGGCAAGCTTACCAAAAAGCTCGGCAAGAAAAACCTTCTCGTTATCACAATGCTTATCGGTACAATTTCCGGTATAGTTTCACTCTTTGCTCCCATCACTCCCGACTCGACAGGTATGATTGTTTACATTGTATGCCTTATGGGTCTTAATTTGGGTAACACAGTATTCCAGGTTTCCGTATGGGCTATCATCGCCGACTGTATCGAAGTCAGCTACCGTAAAACAGGAAAAAGCGAGGAAGGCTCCCTTTATGCTCTTTACTCCTTCTTCCGTAAGCTTTCACAGGGCATCGGTCAGGCCGTAGTTGCCTGGGGTCTTGCAGCCATCGGCTTCCAGGAGGGTACAGGCTTTGTTCCCGCAGCTGATTTCGGTGACAAGGTAAAGAGCCTTTACTTCATTGTTCTCGCTCTCGGTTCACTCATTGCCTTCCTTGCCATGAAGTTTATTTATAACATCGGCAAAAAGGAAGAGGACGAATTCAATAAGGCTACTGCCGAAGGCGAAATCGCATAAAACAAAACCAAATAAATATTACACCTTCTCCTGCAATTTCTACGGATATTGCAGGAGATTTTTCTTTGGAAGTCATTATGGAACGAAGGCTGTCTTTTGCTCCGATGTGGTCAAAATGCTTGACTTTGTTTAACAGTATAATGTATAATATAATTTACGGACTAAAGTCTCAGAATTTATTTGGAGGTGGGAACTGCATGGATAGCGGTGACGGTAACCCTAAAGGGTGCAATTTAATACTTTTGTGCAGTTCTGCCTTATTACCGACAGCACTGCACTGAGGGTGTTTGACTTATTTTGTCTGCACCCGAAAAGACAATGAAAGTCGGTGAAACAAATGAATGAAAACGAATTCGGCAAACTTTATAAGCTGCTTGCTAAAAATCTGCTGAAAGATCTGAAGGATGAGCTTTCCGATATGGCTTATCCCGATATTGCGGAATTCATTATGGATTTAGACGACGACAAAATATCCGTAAAAATTTTCCGCATATTGCCCAAAGATATTTCAGCCGATGTTTTTTCCTATCTCGACGCTGAAAAACAGGCAGTTATCGTACAATCGATTACTGACAGTGAAATCGGACGTCTTATGGATGACCTTTATGTGGATGACGCTGTTGACTTTCTCGAAGAAGTTCCCGCAAACATCGTACGCCGTGTACTTGCCAACACGGACAAGGAAACCAGAGAAATCATCAACCGCTTCCTCACCTACCCCGACAACTGTGCCGGTAGCGTCATGACCATCGAAATGGTGGAGCTTCACGACAGACTGACTGTCGCCGAGGCGATAAAAAGCATAAGAAGAACAGGCGTTGACAAAGAAACCATCTACACCTGCTACGTTATCGATGACAAACGTCACCTTGTAGGTACCATTCCTCTGAGAAGACTCCTTCTCAACGACGAGGATACCCTTATCACGGAAATTATGGCCGACGATGAACAGCTCATCTATGTTACCACGACGGACGACCAAGAATATGTGGCTGCCATCGCAAAAAAATACGACCTTCTTTCCGTCCCTGTCGTGGACAAAGAAAGCCGTTTGGTCGGCATAATCACCATCGACGACATCATCGACATCATCGATGAAGAGGCTACGGAGGACTTCGAAAAGATGGCCCTTCTTACTCCTTCGGAGGATGAGTACATCAAAACAGGCGTTTTATCTTTGGCCAAAAACCGTATTCCCTGGCTCATAGTTCTTATGCTCGCCTCCACTCTTACGGGGCAGATTATCGAAGGCTTCGAAACGAAACTTTCCGTGGTGGCGGGACTTACTGCCTGCATTCCCATGCTTATGGGTACCGGAGGTAACTCAGGCAATCAGGTTTCCACCCTCGTTATCCGCGGTCTCGCTTTGGGAGAAATCAAAATCAGGGACTATTTCCTCATTTTATGGAAAGAAATTCGTGTTTCTCTTATGGTAGGTCTTGTTCTCGCCGTGGCTAACTACGGCAGAATGCTGCTTTTGCGCCTGACCACAGGCAGCGATGTTACAGACAGTGTAATTTTGGTGGTATCCATGGCAGTTATGGCTGTGGTTGTGGTATCGAAAACTATCGGCTGTACCCTGCCCATCGTGGCGAAGCTGCTTAAATTAGACCCCGCACTTATGGCGGGTCCCCTGATTACCACTTTGGTAGATACAATTTCTTTGGTAATATATTTTGCATTGGCAAATGCAATTATCTTTTAACGAATGAAAAATGAAAAACAAAGGAGGTATGCTCTTTGCTCAAACGTTTTTTAGAGTATACTAAAGGCTACAGAATTCTGACCGTTATCTGTCCGATAATGATTTATCTCGATGTAGTGGTCGAGCTTAAAATCCCGAAGGTTATGGGACAGGTTACGGATATACTTATCGGCATAAAATCGGGCTCAGCTGTCGCTGATGACATCACCCGTCAGCTGACAGAAAAGCTTTTGGAAATGCTTCTGCTGTGTGCCGCTACACTCATTATCGGTTATATAGCCTCCCGCTGCAGTGCTATTGCAAGCATGGGCTTCGGTGCAAATTTACGCCGTGAGCTTTTCTATAAAATTCAAAGTCTTTCCTTTGAAAACATCGATAAGCTTAAAATCTCCACACTTATCACCCGTATGACAAGTGACGTGTCAATGATTCAGAACACTTATAAAAACACCATCGTTACCTTTATAAAGGGACCGATCATGCTGGTGACGGCTCTAATGTATGCCATCGAAATAAGTAAAGAGCTTTCCTCAATGTTTTATGTCGCTCTGCCCTCCATTATAATCATACTCGTCATTATGGGGTATATGGCAGTTCCCGCTTTCAAAAAAATGCTCAAAACCACCGACCGCTTCAACGGTGTTTTAAGAGGTAATATAAACGGAATCCGTGTGGTAAAATCCTTTGTCCGCGAGGACCACGAAAAAGAAAAGTTCGAAAAGGTAAACAACGAGGTTCTCAAAATGAACATCCGTGCACAGAGTCTTGTTCTTTACATCACTCCCGCCATTATGGTCGTTGTTTACGGCTGTATGGTCTTTGCCTTCTGGCGAGGCAGTTCTCTCATTTTGGAGGGTGAATCCGGACTCACCACAGGTCAGATGAGCACCTTTGTTGCATTTATTTCACAGGTTCTCTCCTCTCTCATGACTGTTCTTTTGGTCTTTGTAAGCATGTTCGTTTCAAAGGCCTCCATAGAAAGATTGGGTGAAATTTTCAACCAGGAGCCTGCCGTAAGCGATAAGGATGCAGACGAAAGCCTTAAGGTAGAGAAAGGCAGCATCGAATTCAGAAACGTTACTTTCAAATATAACGAAACCGTAGAGAAAAACATTCTCGAAAACATTAACCTTAAAATAAACGCAGGGGAAACCGTGGGCATTATCGGCTCCACAGGCTCGGCAAAATCCACTCTCATTCAGCTTATTCCCCGTCTTTATGATGTTACAGAGGGTGAGGTTTTGGTCGGCGGAAGAAACGTAAAGGATTATACCTTCGAAAATCTTCGTAATGAGATTTCAGTGGTGCTTCAGTATAATATGCTGTTTTCAGGCACCATTATGGAAAACATACGTTGGGGCAGACCGGATGCCACCGACGAAGAGGTTTTTGCAGCCGCAAAGGATGCACAGGCCCACGATTTCATAATCGATTTTGAAAAAGGCTATGACACCGAGCTGGGTCAGGGCGGTTCCACAGTTTCGGGCGGACAAAGACAAAGAATATGCATCGCCCGTGCTTTACTCAAAAAGCCAAAAATCCTTATTCTCGACGACTCAACCAGCGCTGTAGACACCGCCACAGATGCAGGCATCAAAAAAGCACTTCGCAGCGAAAGTTATAAGGATATCACCAAAATTATTATCGCACAGCGTATAACCTCCATTATGGACGCTGACAGAATCATCGTTATAGAAGACGGAAAAATCGAAGCCGTCGGCACTCACGATGAACTGAAGAAAAACAGCGAGGTTTACCGTGAAATTTTTGTTTCACAGCAGGAAGGAGTGTTGGCACAATGAGCAAACTTCCTACAGAAAACGAAATGGAAAAGGATATTGTAAAAAAAGAAAAGACAAAGAAAAAGCTTTTCTCCTCTAAAAAAGCAAAAGAAGAAAAAAAGACAATCCCCGAAAACGAAACAGCAGAAGAAAAGGAAAAAAGAGAAAAAGCAGAGGAAGAAAAAAAGAAAAAAGCCGATGCCAAAAAGAAAACGAAGCCCAAGGATATGAAGCAGGCCACAAAACGCCTTCTGAATTATCTTAAGGACTTCAAAGGTCTTATTGTTATCGTATGCATCTCGGTCGTTCTTACCACAGTGACCGGATTTGTAGCTTCTTTGGCCATGATGCCCGTCATCAACACCATAGCAGAAACAGTTGTGGCGGAAAACCCCGACGTTTCAGCTGCCTTGGCCAACATAAGCAAATGGCTTATAGTTATGGCGGTGGGCTTCATCTTTTCGTCCACACTGAATCTTATCTATACCCGTATCATGCTCTATGTTTCGTCAAAAACTTTGGCAAATATGAGACGTGACCTTTTCAATCACATTCAGACTCTCCCCCTGAGCTTCTTTGACAGCAGAAAAACGGGTGAAATTATGAGCCGTTTCACCAACGACATAAGCCGAGTGAGTGATCTTGTAAGTAACACGCTTCCCACTCTCATCACGTCAACCATTTCTGCCGTGCTTACCATCGGCTTTATGATAATAGCCTCATGGAAGCTCACTCTCACCATCACCGTGGCTGTGGTGCTGATGTTTATGACCGTTATTCTTATCACAAAGAAATGCTCTCCCCTTTTCAAAGAGCAGCAAAAAGCTATAGGTGAGGTTAACGGCTATATAGAGGAATATATCCGCGGCATCAAAAACGTCAAGCTTTTCTGCCACGAAGAAAGAACCAAGGACGGTTTCAGTGAGCTCAACGAAAAATACCGTAAAATCGGTGTAAGAGCAAATATCATAGGCGGCTTCATGAGTCCGCTTATGTCTATGATTACCCGTGTGAATTACGCAATTGTGGTTATTTTGGGAGCAAGAATAGTTATGGGCGGCGGTATGGATATCGGTACTCTCACCGCTTATCTCGATAAATCCAAAAGCTACGGAACACCCATAGCACAGATTGCCTCCTGCTACAGCACTCTCGTTTCAGCTATGGCCGGTGCCGAAAGAGTTTTCGAAATCCTCGACACTCCCTCCGAAACCGACGAAGGCAAGGTCACTCTTGTCCGCCTGATTAAAAACGCTTTGGGCGAAGAAGAGGAATCAAAAAATGAAGGCGATTTCGCATGGAAGGTACCTGCAGAGGACGGCAATAAATATGTACCTCTCAAAGGCGACATAAAGGTAAAGGACGTCACCTTCTCTTATGTGGAGGGTACAGAGGTGCTGAAAAACGTTTCCGTCACCGCAGAAAGCGGTACCAAGGTAGCCTTTGTCGGCTCCACAGGTGCAGGCAAAACAACGATTACAAATCTCATAAACCGCTTCTATGAAACAGACAACGGTACCATTATCTATGACGGCATTGACATAAAGGATATCAAAAAAGCCGACCTGCGTAAATCTATGGCAATGGTTTTACAGGATACCCGCCTTTTTGTCGGCACTATAGCAGAAAATATCCGCTACGGTAAGCTCGACGCCACAGACGAAGAGGTTATTGAAGCGGCAAAGATAGCCAATGCCCATTCCTTCATCGAAAGACTTCCCGACGGATATGAAACAGAAGTCCGCTCTGACGGTAACAATATCAGCATGGGACAGGCACAGCTTATAAATATCGCCCGTGCCGCCATCGCAAAGGCTCCCGTACTTATCCTCGATGAAGCTACCTCCTCTGTCGATACCAGAACAGAAAGACTCATCGAGGTAGGCATGGACTCCATTATGGAGGAAAGAACCGTATTCGTTATCGCCCACCGTCTCTCGACTGTAAGAAATTCCGAAAGGATTATCGTTTTGGAAAAAGGCGAAATCATCGAAGAGGGCAACCACCAATCACTTATTGACCTCGGCGGAAAATATTATCAGCTTTACACAGGCACATTTGAAATGAAATAAAGTAAAAAAACAGCAGCGCCGCATTTTATAAACGGCACTGCTGTTTTTGTTTTGAGACTATGAGAACAACAGAATATCATCACATGTTGAGATAAAAGTCAATATCTCTCTGTGAGATATTACATAATATCTGTGAGGTGATAATATGAAGCTACGAGAACTCCGTGAGGGCAGAGACTTAACGCAGCAGGACATAGCGGATGTACTGTGGTGCAAACAGAATACATATCAGCAGTATGAAAGCGGAAAAAGGCAGATACCCGTAGAGGTACTGAAAAAGCTCTGCCTTTATTACGGCGTGTCCGCTGACTATATTCTTGATTTACCGAAAGGTCTGGATTATCCTGATTGATATTAAAACATTGTATTTACAGGTTAATACGATGTTTTTTCTTTTTCTTCAAAAAAACAAAGCACCCTTTAGCATAAACCGTCCGAACACGATAAATAAAATCTGATCCATATAAATTTTTTTAAAAAAACTATTGACACTTAACTATTAATGTGTTACTATGTTACCACGCTAAAGCGATAAAGAAATATCGCACAATATAATTTATATGATGAGGTAAACAAATCATCAGAAAAGGAGTAATTATCATGAAAAAGAAAACCCTCGCCATCGTATTGGCAATCTTAGCAGTTGTTATGTGCTTCACTTTCGCAGCATGCAACGGCGGCGGTGAAAACACAGACGACACCACAGCAGCAAACACAGAAACAGCTTCCGACCTTGATTACATAAAGGCAAACGGCAAAATGATCATCGGCTACACCGAATTTGCTCCCATGAACTATAAGGACGACAACGGTGAGCTTATCGGCTTCGAAACCGAATTCGCAAAGGCTGTTTGTGCAGAGCTCGGTGTTGATCCCGTATTCCAGCTTATCGATTGGGGTGCAAAAGAAACAGAGCTTAAATCAAAAACCATCGACTGCATTTGGAACGGTATGACAATCACACCCGAGAGAATCGAAGAAATGGAAATTTCCACTGCCTACATGGCTAACAAGCAGGTTCTTCTCGTTAAGGCAGAAAATGCTGACAAATACACTACAGCAGAAGCTCTCGAAGGTGCAAACATCGTAGCTGAAATCGAATCAGCAGGTGAAACCGTAGCAAAGGAAGACGCTTTCTTCGCTAAATCAAACTACACAGCAGTTGACTCTCAGGCAAAGGCTCTTATGGAGGTTGCTTCAGGAGTAGCAGACGGTTGCGTTGTTGACTATGTTCTTTCAATCGGCATGATTGGTGAAGGCACAGACTATGAAGATCTTGTAGTAGTTGACGAGCTTGCATTCGCAGATGAAGAATACGGTATCGCATTCCGTAAGGGTGCAGACACATGCAAAGCTGTTAACGATGCAATGAAAGCACTTGCAGACAACGGCAAGCTTGCTGAAATTGCAGAAGAATATAAGCTCTCAGAACAGATTCTCGTAAAATAATCAAAGATTACAAATAAACCGATGCCGTCCGTCAAGACGGCATTTTGGTTGTTTTAAGCAGAGGTAAAGTATGAATTTTGCAGCAGTAAATGCCGATTTGTTTCTCGGCTTTTTTGAAAACATAAAGCTTTTCGGCATAACACTTTTATTTGCCATACCTTTAGGCTTAGTGGTAGCTTTCGGGTCAATGACGAAATTTGCACCCCTGAGAATGCTCACCAGAGCCTTTGTATGGGTGATAAGAGGTACTCCTCTTATGCTTCAGCTTTTTGTGGTTTTCTACGTGCCGGGCCTTGTTTTTGATGCCCATTTCCCCGGTGAAAATCCGCGAATGACTGCGGCTGCAGTAGCTTTTATCATTAACTATGCCTGTTATTTTTCCGAAATATACCGAGGCGGTATCGAAGGTATCCCCAAAGGACAGTACGAAGCTGGACAGGTTTTGGGTATGACCAAAACCCAAACCTTCTTCAAAGTGGTTCTTATGCAGGTAGTAAAGCGCATTGTTCCCCCGATGGGTAATGAAATACTCACTCTCATCAAAGATACCTCTCTCGCCAGAGTTATCGGTGTTCTTGACATCATTATGGTTGCGGGACAATTCTCTGCCCGCGGTGTTATCTGGCCGCTTTTCTATACGGCAGTGTTCTTCCTTCTTTTCTGCGGCATCCTTACGATCGTGCTCGGCAAAATAGAAAAGAAGCTCGATTATTACAAAGGTTAAGGTGATGTTATGGCTATACTTGAAGTAAGGAACTTGGAAAAAAGCTTCGGCAAAACACAGGTGCTGAAGGGAATATCCTTTAACCTCAACGAAGGTGAGGTTCTTTCCGTCATCGGCTCATCGGGCAGCGGCAAGACCACTCTTTTACGTTGCATAAACTTTCTCGAAACGGCAGACAGCGGCAGAATCACCGTAGACGGAGACATTATCTTTGACTCAGAAAGCGAAAAGAAGCTTTCAAAAAAGGAGCAGCTTGAAAAACAGCTTTCAATAGGTCTTGTTTTCCAAGATTTCAACCTTTTCCCCCAATATAATGTTTTGGACAATGTCAAGCTTGCACTAAAGGTCAGAGCTAAAAAAATGCCCGATTTCAAAAAAAATAAAAAGGCCATATATGAAGAAATAGACCTTAAAGCGAAGGCTGTTATAAAAAAAATGGGTCTTGAGGATAAAATGGGAAATTATCCCTGCGAGCTTTCGGGCGGACAAAAGCAAAGAGTTTCCATCGCTCGTGCTATGGCTCTTGAGCCTAAAATACTTTTCTTCGATGAGCCCACCTCAGCTTTAGACCCTGAGCTTACCGGAGAAATCCTTAAGGTTATCCGTGAGCTTGCCGAAGAAAATATGACTATGGTTATCGTTACCCACGAAATGACCTTTGCTAAAGAGGTTTCCGATTACATAGTATTTATGGATCAGGGTATTATTGCCGAAGAAGGCAGAGCGGATTATGTGATTACCAATCCCAAAACAGACAGACTCAAAGCATTCTTAAGTAAAATCAGTGACTGAATATAAAAATGTGCTGTAAAAACTTACCGTTTTTTACAGCACATTTTTATGTATATTTATTACTCAAGCGGAACCTTTACGGTAAATTCTGTTCCTTCTCCCTCTTCGCTTTCCACCACTATTTCACTTTCTGTGATATCAATTACTCTTTTTACCAAAGCGAGTCCCAATCCGTTCCCCTTGGTAGCACGCGAAGAGTCACCCTGATAAAATTTTTCAAATATTCTTTTAATAACGTCTTCACTCATACCGCAGCCTGTATCGCGGATTTTTACCACTGCATTTTCTTTTTCTTTTTCGAGAGAGACATATACCGTATCACCCTCGTCACAGAATTTAACTGCATTTGAAATCAGATTTGACCATACAAGTGAGAGAAGCTCACCGTCCGCGTCAACCACCACATCCTCATCAAACTCTGTTTCAATGTTCAGCTTTTTGTTTTCCCATTCACTTTCAAAATTGAGCATACACTCACAGAGCTGTTCGCTCAAATTATACCTGAATTTCTGCGGGAAAATTTGCTGATTTTCCAGCTTGTTGAGTCTGAGGATGCTTGATATAAGCTCTGAAAGATTAGAAGATGCATTGGCTATAATTCCGGCGTACTCCGCCCTTTCGTCATCGTTTATATCAGGATTCTGTATTATGGTAGCATAAGAATTGATAACGGCAAGCGGTGTTTTCATCTCATGAGAAACGTTGGCAATAAAGTCATTTTTCAGTGTTTCTATGCTTGAAAGCTCTTCTGCCATTCTGTTAAAGTCTCTTGCAAGAACATCGAACTCATTAACGGTGCCGAAGGGTCGATATAAATTGACTCTCGCTGAAAAGTCACCTTCTGTGATTTTATGTGTGGCATCAAGCAACCTTGTTATAGGTATTTTTACGCTGAACCATTTAAATATATTATATGCTACCGTAACCAATAAGCTTATAAAAAGCAGATTGTTAAAGGTTTGCACTGCGCGCTTTTTAATTTCATCGTTGAGCTCCATAATATCGAAAACCAACGACAGACCGTTATTAAAAAACAAAAAGAAGCACACCGTAATAATACTTCCGAATACAAAAAAAGCAAAAAGGAAATGATAAATGGAAAAAAGTGAAAAATTGATTTTTTTATCGATGTTTTTTTTACCCTTGTGTCTGAATCTAAGCTTCATTTCACCGTCACCTTATAACCGAGACCGTGTACGGTCACTATCTCAAAATCTTCACAGCAGGAAACCTTTTCTCTTATCTTCGCCATATAAACATCGACGGTTCTCGGACCCGATGATGTGTCTGACTCCCAAAATTCATCCATCAGCTGGGTTCGGGTAAAGGTCTTGTTGGGATAAGATAAAAGTTTGTAAAGAATGTTAAATTCTCTGGCTGTCATGGGAATTTCGGTGCCCTTATGCTTTGCGGTTCTTTCATCCATATTCATCGTAAGCTCCCCTACAGTAACCACCTTGCTTGAAGCAATACGGGCACGTCTGAGAAGTGCCTCCACACGGAGGATAAGCTCGTCCAGATTGATGGGCTTTACCATATAATCATCTATGCCCATACTGAATCCCCTTTGCTTTGAATAAAGGTCATCTCTGGCACTGATGAATAGAATAGGGATTTCCTTATTCGTCATACGCACCGTACGTGTAAACTCATATCCGTCGATGCCGGGTATCATAATATCAGTAATTATGAGATCAAAAACACTGCCGTCCATACACTCATACGCCTTCGGAACATCGATACAGCCCTGGGCATCATAACCCTTACGGTTAAGATAAGAGCAAACAGCACGGTTAAGATTTTTATCGTCTTCAACAACAAGTATTTTAAACATTCTCATTCCTCCCGAAACTATCTTTATTCATTATAACATACTTTTGTTAAAATTTTGTTTATTCGTTTTCTTTTTTTGGTTAAATAAAGAATATTTTTTTCGTTCATGATAAAACTACAGATGAAATGAAACAGAAAGAAGGAAGCTTATGTCTCTTTCAAAAAACGAATACGGTAATTTAGCCAAAAAATATTCACCCGCCTCTCCCGTGGGTAAAAACTGTCTTTTCTCTTTTCTTTTCGGCGGAAGTATATGCACCTTTGCAGAAATTCTCAACCAATGGTTTTCCTCTTATATGACTGAAGAAGAAAGCAGAGCTTTGACCATGATAACCGTGATAGCCATCACCGCTGTCCTTACGGGATTTGGTGTGTTTGACAATATCGCAAAACGTGCAGGAGCGGGAACGATGGTGCCTATTACGGGCTTCGCCAACTCCATCGTATCTCCCGCCATGGAATTCCGTGCCGAAGGTACGATAACAGGCACCGCCGCACAGATGTTTTCCATAGCCGGCCCCGTAATAGTTTTCGGCTGTTCAAGTGCCGCACTTTACGGACTTATCGTATACATTTTAAAACTTTACTGAGAAGGAGAAAACATCGTGGCAATAAAAAAAGGAAAAACAATAATCACAGAGAAAAAGCCGTCTTTCCTCTCCTCTGCCGCTGTAGTGGGCAAAAAAGAAGGAGAAGGCCCTTTGGGCAGTGAATTTGATAAAATATTCGAAGACACTACCTTAGGACAGGACTGTTGGGAAAAGGCGGAAAGCTTTCTAATGAAAAATGCTGTTATGACAGCATTGGAAAAAGCGGGAAAAGGGATGGAAGAAATCGACGGAATTTTTGCAGGTGACCTACTCAATCAATGCACAGGCTCCGCCTTTGCTCTGCGTGAATTCGGTATTCCCTTTGCGGGTCTGTACGGTGCCTGCTCCACTATGGCACTCAGTCTCATCTGCGCCGCACTCGCCATAGAAAGCGGAGGAATGAGCACCTGCATAGCCACCACAAGCTCTCATTTCTGCTCAGCAGAAAAGCAATTCCGTTTTCCTTTGGAATACGGCGGTCAAAGAGCTCCCACGGCACAGTGGACGGTTACCGGCTCAGGGGCTGCAGTGGTTTCCGACACGGAAGCTGATAACCTTCCTTATATAGATAAGGTGCATATAGGCACCATAGAAGACCTTGGCATTACCGATGCGGCTAACATGGGTGCGGCTATGGCACCTGTAGATGTTAAAATAGAACCATAAATTAAGTGGTTGTCGCCATAAAATCTTACAGAATTTTCGACACGAAAGGTGGTGAAAACGCCCTATTTTACAAGGGCACTGAAAAACCACAGTTTTTTTGAAAAGCTGTGGTTTTTTTGTGTATAAATATTCGGTTTAAAATAAAATGTTATTTGCTTTTTTAAGTTTTTCGAGATAAAAAACAAAAGCAACGGATATTAC
>JAFQHU010000014.1 GCA_017397845.1 Clostridia bacterium | reverse complement strand
GGGCTCGAACCGTCGACCTCTAGCGTGACAGGCTAGCGTTCTAACCAACTGAACTACCGGGCCATTGGTGGGAACAACAGGGCTCGAACCTGTGACCCTCTGCTTGTAAGGCAGATGCTCTCCCAGCTGAGCTATGCTCCCGTTTCCAAATCACTTATGCGCCATTACTCACAAGCGACTTGTATACTATACATCAAAAAACTTTTTTTGTCAACACTTTTTGAAAAGTTTTTTGAAAAGTTTTCCTTATTTTTTTGCCTTGCGGATAAGTGCCTTTATATCCTCAGGAGTGAATACATATTTTTTGTCACAAAACTGACAGGAAACCTCAGTCTTTTCGTCCTTTGCCATATCCTCAAGCTCTTCGATGCCTGTGCTGATGAGCGCCCCCTCAACTCTATGCTTTGAACAGTAGCATTTATAAACGGGCTCAGCCGTATCGAGAATATCAAGGTCAAAAAGATGAAGAGCGTGTCTGCAAATTTCCTCAGGTGTCATTCCCCTGTCTATGAGAGTGGAAATAGGCTCCAAAGTTTCGATGCACTTCTCCACAAGATCAATGGTATCGTCAAGTGCCGTAGGAAGAAGCTGAATAATAAGACCGCCCGCCGCTTTTACGGTAAGATCAGGATTTACAAGCACACCCAGAGCGCACACCGTAGGAGTCTGCTCGCTGGTGGAATAATATGCGGTTACGTCCTCGGCGATTTCACCGGTCATAATGGGAGTTTGTCCCACATAAGGCTCTTTCATGCCGAGATCCTTTATAACCGTAAGAAATCCGTTTGTGCCCACTGCACCCGCCACATCGAGCTTACCCTTTTTATTGAGGGGAATTTCCACCACAGGCTCAGTCACATAACCACGCACGTTACCCTCGCTGTCGGATACGGCAATAACACTGCCTATGGGTCCGCCGCCGTTAATACGCAAGGTTACGGAATCATCCTTTCCCTTAAGAGAGGCACCCATAAGTGATGCGGCGGTCATAAGTCTGCCCAAAGCCGCAGAGCATACGGCTGAGGTTTCGTGAATTTCCTGGGCACGGTTTACCATATCCGTGGAATCCACAGCCATAGCTATTATCGTACCGTCCATCGATATACATCTTGCTAATTTACCCATAACAAATTCCTTTCAATAAAGATTACTGTGTACCGTGTTTTTTTGCCACAAAGACTGCCCTTTCGGTCTTTTCGGAAACAGGCTCCTTCGTCATTTCCTCATACACAGCCAAAACTTCAAATTTATTATCCTCAAGATATCCTTTTATCCTGTCCAAAGAGTAACCCTTTTCACAAAATTCCTCACTGTAGCGGTAATATACATCGTCCTCGTCACATTCGGTATCACGCTCGAAAATATCGAGGCTGACCTGAGTGAGAAGGTTTTCATCGGTGCTGTTTTGCCACACACAGTAAACATCGTCCATATCGTAAACGAAGGTGTTGTCACCGAGAACCTCACGGTGCTTATAGGGGGTATTTACATCAAAGACAAATATGCCCTTATCCTCCATAAAAAGAGACACTCGGCGGAATATCTCACGCAGTTTCGCTTCGTCGGTAACGTGATTAAGGCTGTCGAGAGTGGAAACAGCCGCATTTACCGTGCCGAAAAGGTCCAACTCCTCCATTTTCTGACAGAGAAAGATTATATCTGCGCCCGACTCCATTTTCTTTTCCTGCGCCTGAGAAAGCATCTCTTCGGAAGCATCCACACCGATAACGTCATAGCCCTTTCGGCTCATGAGGAGCGAAACCGTACCGGTGCCGCAGGCAAGGTCAAGTAAAATCCCCTTGCCGACACCGTTTTCAGCAAGGAGAGAACCGATATAGTCACATCTGCTTTCGTAGTCAACGTTTCCTGTAAGCAGGTCGTAATAATAAGCGAAATCACCGTAACCAGCCATTTTTATGCCTCTTTATTAAAGATTTTATCGTAACCGCCCGCACCGAAGGCAAGAGAGCGGTTAACACGGCTGATGGTGGCTGTGGATGCGCCCGTTTCGGAAACGATTTCACTGTAAACCTTTTTGTCGCTGAGCATTTTTGCCACAACCAATCTCTGCGAGATGGAGGCAAGCTCGGTTTTCGTGCAAAGGTCATCAAAGAGAGCCTCACACTCTTCCATGGTTTCGATTTTCAGTATGGTTTCATAAAGATACTGAATATTTTTTAATGTTTTTTCATTGATTCTTTCTGCCATGTCAAAATATCCTTTCAATACAGCACATATTTTCTCGTTCTGCTATTTTAACACATTAAAACGAAAAAGTAAAGAGTGTTTATGATTAATTTTGAGATAAAAAATTCAGCACAGGACGAGCCTGTGCTGAAAAACAAATTATACTGTTGTTACAATGTTTGACACATTACTTATGGTCTGCACGGAAAGAATATTCTTTTTGGCATAGTGCTTGCATGTGACTCTGTACTGATAGTTCGCAGCAACAGCGAGAGTGGTATCAAGGTTAGCCGCAAAAGCATCAACATAAAGATTTCCGTACTCATAGTAATCTTCCCAAGGGTCATCTGTTGTTTTTCTTCTTTGAACTGTCAAGTCTTTGAAACCGCTCTTTACTACTTCTGTTGACCCCATAGTAAATCCCGTTATATGTAGTGTTGAACCTGTTTTTGTAAGATAAAGACTATATGAATTAATTAATCCTGTGGCACGGGTACCGTTTTCATCACTTACAACTAAATCGTAATCTGATGTGACATTAAAGTCAATAACATATGGAAAAGATGCGTTTTTATCTAACGCATTTACATCTAAAGTAAAAAATGAAAACATCAACGCTATGCATACCATAACCGTTATCATTTTTTTCATTTGTATAATTCTCCTTACTTGATTGTTTTAATTAATTTTTCCATTTTATCATAAGGAATATTTGCTTGTACATAATAGCGATGATTACTATATTCATATTGCATAACGGAATCATTGTTTCCAAAGGCAAAGATATTAACAGAAATATCATCAACCATTACAATATTACTATCATACAGATTTATATAATCATATGGTTGTTGAAAAGAATCCAACTGACAAATAATAGTTTTATAAATTGTTTCTCCACAACAAATCTCAAACGCAACTTGCCCAAATCCTTCACTGTTATACTCAGGCACACTTGCCTTATATTCATCTGATCTGGTAACGAATTCCTGCGGAAATACAATATCATCATAACCGTGTGATTTTAAATCTTCAAGTAATGAATCGACGGATATATACCTTTCATCCTCACCGAAAAAGACAACCTGAACGGTATCCTTCGCAAAGGACATAAATCCGTTTTCAATGCTTATGTTATGGCGGCTTCCCACAACGAAAAGAGTTGAAAATGAAAGTATCGAAAGTAATGCAGCCAATAAGAGCACCTTTGGCGTTACTTTTTTACCTTTTGCGGCTTTTTCGGTTCCGGGCTGTGGAGACTGCGCCTCCTCTGAGATTTGTTCTTTTTCTGTTTCGGCATGTTCGAGTATTTTTGCGATACCTTTTTTGACATCCTCCTGAGAAGGGTCGGGCACATCACATAAAAGAGAACCGAATAAATCGTCTATATCCTTCATCGAAGCTTCCAGCTTCTTTTTGGCTTCTTCCTTATTCTGACAGCTAAAATTTAAATCTTCTGACTCAAGATTTTTATCCTTTTCACCGGCTTCGGCAATTTCTGCCAAAACCTGATTTTCCTCATCCAAAATAAACCACCCTTCCTTTTGGTAAGTTTCGCTCTTCACTCATATATCGACTGAAAACGAAAACGTAACAAAAAATTTTTAATAAAACAAACATTCTCTCAAAAGCTCTCTGTATCTTTCCTTGAATCTTTTCTTTCTCATAGAAAACGCATGAGGCTCGATGCCCAAAATCTTTGCCGCATCGGCTGTTTTTACTCTGTTGTCATTAACCAAAAAGTAAATCTCTTTTTCTTTGTCGGTCAGACGCTCATAAACCTCACGGATAAATCTGTCCTCATAACAGTCAACCAAAGATTCCTGAAAGGTATGGCACGAACGGGAAAGCTCATCCATATTTTCGTCGAATGCGACATATCTTTCCATACTGAGACGACGTTTTTTATATTCTCTGAGAATTATATTATTGGCGGTCGCAATAAGCCAATACTTTATGTGGCCTTCATCGAGAAGGTGAGCCTTTTTACTGAAAACAAAGAAGGTTTCCTGCGCCGCATCCTCTCCGTCTTCTTTGTTAGAAAGCTTATATGTACAGTACTTTAAAATCATAGAATAATACTGCTCACTGTACGCCTCCAATGCCTCACTGCTCAGCAAAAGACTTCACCTCCCCAAAAAATTATAAACAAATAATGAATATTTTATAGCACAAAAGGAGAAAAATGTCAAGAAAAGGGATTTTTGCACATTTTATAAAAAATTTTGAGAATTTTTGTTAGTTTTTTTATTTCAGCAGATATATATTTGAGGAGCGTGAAATCCCGCACAGGAGAATTTCGCAAGATAACACATAAGGAGTCCGAAAAATGAAAATTTATAAAGAAACTCAAATCAAAAATCCGCTGTATGTAACCATACTCGAAAACGGCGCCACATTATTCGTTTATGACGGCTACGGTGAGGACTGCGAAGGCAGAAAATATGCGCCCGTTACGGTAGAAAATGAAGAAGGCGATTTTGAACTCACCGGATGGCGAGAAGCATAAAAAAGCTCTCTATTATTACGGCAAAAATGACATTACATAATAAAAGCACTCCCGACAATTTACCGAAACAGCGGCAATCGGGAGTGTTTAATTTTATTTTACGACATTGTTTTCTATAACTCTGCCCTCATAAAAGCTTTTCGCATTTTCGAGAGTGGTGATGCTTATGGCTTCCAAAGCTTCCCCAGTAAGAAAGCCCTGATGTGAAGTCACGATAACATTAGGGAAAGACAAAAGACGTGCCGTAACGCTGGTTTCGAGAATGTCATCCTCTCTGTTTTCGAAAACATTCTCACCCTCTTCCTCATATACATCCAAACCGACACCGGAAAATTTATGCATGCGTATACCCTTTATAAGGTCTTCGGTACTGATAAGAGCACCGCGCGAGGTGTTTACGAGAATAACTCCGTCTTTCATTTTTTCGATAGCCTCAAGGTCAATTATATGATAGGTCTCATTTACCAAAGGGCAGTGAAGCGAAATAAGATCACTTCGTCTGAAAAGCTCATCCAATGACACATATTCAGCAAAATCAAGACCCTTCGCTTTGCCCTTATCATAACAAATTACCTTCATACCGATTCCGTGACACATCTCCGCCATAGCTGAGCCTATTTTACCCGCACCGATGATACCCGCTGTTTTGCCCCGGAAATTCATCCCCGTAAGACCGACCAAACTGAAATTATTTTCCCTTACCTTTATATAAGCCTTATGGATATGTCTGTTTACGGCAAAAGCAAGCGCCAAAGCATGCTCGGCCACAGCCTCAGGTGAATAAGCGGGCACATGCATTACCGTTATTCCCTTTTCTTTGGCTGCGGCAAGGTCAACATTGTTATAGCCTGCACAGCGCAGAAGAATAAGTTTTACGCCGTTTTCCGAAAGCTTGCCGATTATTTCCGCCGTAACCTCCGATGCCACGAAAACGCAAACGGCATCATAGCCATTACTCAAATTTACGGTATAACGCGAAATATCCGTCTTCAGAAAATCGACGGTTATACCGTCATATTTGTCGAGAATTTTTTCAAAGGATTCCCTGTCATAGGGTTTGGTATCATAAAAAAGAATTTTCATTAAATCTCCTGCCTTTCAGCTTATATTTTTGTCTTATTTTTATTTCTTATACTTTTCCGACTGCAAATTAAACATATATGCATATGTTCCGCTGAGCTTCATCAGCTCATCGTGGCTCCCGCTTTCGATAATCCTGCCATTTTCCATAACATAAATCCGGTCAGCACCCACGGTGGTGGAAAGACGGTGAGAAATGAAAATAACAGTTTTATTTTTCGCCGCATCCATCATAGCCTGATTAAGATTATATTCTGCTATCGGGTCCAAATTTGCCGAAGGCTCGTCTAAAATTACATAAGGACAGTTTTTATAAAAAGCACGGGCAATCGCCACCTTCTGTGATTCACCGCCGGAAAGCATTTTACCCTCTTTGTCGAACTCACGCAAAAGCTCCGTATCGGTACCTTTATCCAAACTTATGTCAAATCCGCTGTGTTTCAGTGCCCATTCCACTCTTTGTGAATCGTAGCTGTCGCTGAGTGCCACATTTTCACCTGTTTTGCAGGCGAAAAGGCGGAAATCTTGGAAAACAGCGGCAAAACGGTCTCGGTGAGAGGAAACAGTAACATTCCTTATATCTTCACCGTCAATAAGTATCTGTCCGTCAGTGACATCGTAAAGACGGAGCAGAAGATTTGTCAGAGTAGTTTTTCCTGCACCGTTATAGCCTACGAGAGCGATTTTTTCATAAGGCTTTACGGTCAGATTAATATTCCTGAGCGTAGGCTCGCTGTTTCCCGGATAAGTGAAGCTAAGATCTTTGATCACCATTTCCTTCGGCTCTTCGCAAGCAGCGGTTTTTTCACCGTCTTTTATTTTCGGCTCATAATTTAAAAATTCACGGTATTTTTCTATCATTTTGCCTCTTTCGGAAAAAATCGCCACCGCCCATACCGTGAGGAAATTTATGGACACAGCGATGGAATAGGCACCGTTGAAGGCCGCCACAAAATCACCCGCCGAAAGAGTTTCCTTCACCAACACACAATAACCGAGATAAAGCGGAAGAATGAACATAAAACCCAAAATCTGTATACCCGCATCCTGTATGAATGAAGTAAAAGAGATTTTTTTCCAATATCTTTTCTGATTGTCGATAACATCGTCAGCCGCGTCGTTATAACGGTCAATGAGTATGGGATGAATATTATTCATTCTGACTTCCTTGGCGTAATCCTGAAGATAAAAGATACGCTGAAAATAGTCGCTTCTGCGATGGTATTCGGTGTTATCCCTTCTTCTCGCCATCTGCAAATCTCCCCTTTTTTTGCTCAGGGGAAGAAATATACCGATGATACCCAATATTATAATAAGACATACCGGATCGATGGTAATAAGCACACCGCCTATGGTAACAAAGGAAACGAGATTACCGACATAATTTCTCACCAATCCGAGTAGGTTTGCTATGTTATCCGAGGAGGACTCTATGGTAAGAATAAAGCTGTTATAAAATTCGGGGTCATCGTAATTTTCAAGATCCACTGATTTTGCCTTTTCGTAAAGAGTTTTATTGAGTCCGTAATAAACTTTTTCTCTCGCCGCATTCCAATAAAATTCCTGAAACAGCCAACTGAAAACCTTGCTTCCCACCAAAATAACGGCAATAAAGCCTACAGCGGTAAAAATTCTTTCGAGCCTTACACCCTTGCTGACCACATCAATGATATATTTCAGTCCAACTACGCTGATAAGACGGGTCGGCAAAGTGGTGAGTATTCCCATCAGAAAGTCACCGATAACCAAAACGGGCGAAATTTTAAAAAGAAGCCTTACAAAAAAGAAAATGTTTGAAAAAGTAGAATGTGCTGTTTCACTTTTTTTCTTATAAATCATTTTCATCCGCCTCCTTTTCCTTATTATAGCCGGAAGCCTGAAGAGAGAACATCTCGCTGTATATTCCGCCGCTTTTCATCAGCTCCCCGTGAGTGCCCTGCTCTAATATTTTTCCCTCGCCGATAACGATAATTCTGTCCGAAAGTACAGCGGAGGAAAGTCTGTGAGAAATGTACATAACCGCCTTGTTTTCCGTAGCCTTTATAAGCTCCTCATACATTTTATATTCAGCAATGGGATCGAGAGCGGAGGAGGGCTCATCAAGTACGGCAAACTGAAAATCTTTTGCAAAAAGTCTTGCGGCGGAAACTTTCTGATTTTCACCGCCGGAAAGTCCTATACCGTCTTTGCGGAATTCCTTTGTGATTACCGTGTCACCGCCGTCGGGAAGTGCAGAAATCTTTTCCCATATACCGCTTTGTTTGAGTGCATTTTCGGCTCTTTCCTTCTCCTTTTCATCACATTCATGACCGATAACATTTTCAAATACGGAAAGTGCAAAGTTTTTATAATCCTGAAAAACTGCGCCGAAAATATTACGGTAAGCACTCAGGTCATATTCTTTTATATTTACACCGTTATAAAGTATTACGCCCTCATCCGGATCATAAAACCGCAACAACAGCTTAACAAGAGTGGATTTGCCCGCACCGTTTACGCCGACCAAAGCCAACGTTTCGCTCCTGTTTATTTTAAAAGAAATATTTTCCAATGAGTTTTTATTTGCCGAAGGATAACGGAAGGTTACATTTTTAAATTCCAAACTTTCAAAATCACCGGGCTTTTTATCCCCCGATATAATCTTCGGCTCGTATTCGAAAAACTCACGAAGATTTTGAAAATACAGCGCCATTTGCACCAAGCCATCAAAATTTCTTGCCACAGACATGGTGCTTTCTTTGACCGAATTGATAGCCGCAAGAACGACAGAAAATCCCGAAACAGTAAGGGTACTGCCGAAAACGAACTGATAAGCCGCATAGGCATAAGTGCCGATAACAGGAATAAACTCACTGAAAAGTGAGCTCACAGTAGAAAAGATAAACAGCTTAAGACCGTATTTTTTCAGTATAAGCACATTGGCATTTATAGCCGCTTTGAAGCGGTACATCAGTACGGCAAAAATATTTGAGGTTCTCATATCCTTTGAGAAATCTTTCAGGAATACCGTTCGCTGGATATAGGCTTTGATTCTGTTATTTTTGGTCATTTCGAGGTCTCGCTTATAAACCAGCTTGCTTTTTGAAGTCTCTATAAGAAAAACCAGAGCCACAGGAAGAAGAAAGAGAAGGTAAACCGGCTCAATCGCCGTGACAGTACCGATAACCATACCGAGAGTTACGGTGCTGCCTATAATGGAAGACACCGAACCGCAAACGCTGTCAAAGTAACTCCAGGCTAAAACATTGGTAGCTCTTTGATATTTGTCGTAAAATTCCGGATTTTCATAGCAGTCAACATCCAAGGTGAGAGCCTTTTCGAAAATCTTATTGTTAAGCACCTTGAGCACATATTTATTCGATGCACTGACCATATAGCTTGAAAACCACTGAATTCCATTGACTAAAATACAGACGCCTAAAAAAGCCAGCAAGGTAAGAACATATTCTTTAAAGGTTCCTTCTTCGTCAAGGATACCTAAAAGCACCTTAAGAAAAAGAATATTCTGAATAAATTGGCCAAAAAGGAAGGCTGTAAGGCTGTTAAGCAAATGCCCTATCATAAGTCTTTTATCACATTTCCAGACAGTTTTAAGGGCATAAATGATGTTTTTGAAAACAGGAATACCCTGTCTTTCCTCTAAGGGAAAACGTCTCATTTTATCACCTCATTTTTTAAAAAATAAAACCCCCGAACCGCTGTCCGAGGGTACAAAAATCATAAATTGCGACCAAAAGTATAAATCATCACAATCATATTTCGTAAGAAACGGACAGAAATGTATTCTTATTTTCCCATTCACGGTAACGATATGAGCTTGTCATTTTATTTCTGCCTTTCTTTAACATGTTCTGAGTGCAACGTTTGTGAGTACAACCGCTTTTTATGATACCATATTCTGCCATTTTGTCAATATAAATAAATACATTTTAATTTTAGTTTTTCCTGTATCCGCCGATTTTGATTCTCGAACAGATGCGCTCCAGACAAATCACCATAAAAACAATCTGAACCGCACCCATGACTGCTGCCTGTACAAGTCTCGAACCGGCCGTGACAGTGAACGGCGCACCGTAAAGAGAAGAAATCCAGTAGCTGTTCATCAGCACCGTGCAAAGAAGCTGAGAGAGAACAACAGACAAAACAATACGCAGATTGCTTATTTTTTTGCCCAAAATCAAACCGTAAATCAGTCCGCTCACCATGGCAGTAAGAGTAAAGCCGGGGAAATACGCACCGGTGGTAGGAAATGCCACGGCACCGATGAAATCACCCAATCCGTAAACCGTAACGGCACCCAAAACTCCGAATCTTCCCGCCGCTATAACCACGGGAATAAACGAAAAGGATATGCGCAGGCTCTCACTCAGGGGTATTACCAAAATTCTTGCAATAACTATCTGCATGGCAGTAAGAAGGGCAAGACAAACAAGGGTGAAGATTTTCTCTTCATTTTTTCTTTTTGACATAAAAAACACTTCCTTTGTTTTTTGCCCCGCAAATGAATAAACAAAGAAAGCATATCTTGATTTTCACAGCGGGATGCGGTTTAAATATCGCAGAAAAATTCCTTTTCGTCACTGAAGCAACTCCCCGTCTTCAGAGCACTGAACGCATTTAAACCTACTCTGTTTTATTAACGTTAAAACTATACCACCGCTGTACCTCTTTTGTCAAGAAAAGAAACAAAATTTCATTACATTATATTACATAAAAAAGGAACTGCACTTTTTCCGTGCAGTTCCGCTTTTGTTTTATTCGGTTTCAGCTTCGAGAACAGTGAGAGTGCAGGTATCAGTAAAGATGCCGTCATCGGTTATAACCGTTACGGTAATTTCCGCTGTACCGACCTGTATGCCCTGTACTGTACCCTTTTCTTTGTCCATAATCGCTGCAATCTCTTCGTTATCGGAGGTGACCTCTATGCTGACTATATTACCTGCATCGGCCGGGAGAACCTTAAACGTGACACGGGTCATGCCGTTTTTCTGAACAAATACCTCGTCTGCATCAAACTCTACACCCGTAACAGGCTCAATAACCGTAACGGTAAATGTATCGGATACACCCGATTTATTTCCCTTTACGGTGATATTTGCCGTGCCTGCCGCTTTAGCCGTTATAAGTCCGTTTTCGTCAACGGAGGCCACATTTTCGTTATCACTGCTGAAAAGAAGTGTTTCATCGTGATTTTCGGGTATTGCCTGTATACGGCACGACATCTGACTGCCTTTGTTTACGGTAAGAGGTAAAGAGGTGATATTCTCTAACTCCCTATATACTTTTACGGTACATTCGGCAGCAGCGACGCCCTCAGGTGAGGTTATGATGATTTTTACCTCACCGGGCTTATGAGCGGTAACGATTCCGTTTTCATCTACGGAAGCTATTTCACTGTCCTCACTGCGGAAGATCACATCCTTGACTGTTGCCTCTGACGGACGGTAAACCACCGTTATTTGCTCTGTTTCGCCCTTCCTGAGGTCGATATAGCTTTTCTGCGGATAGATAGCTTCCAAAGGAACCTTGACCGTTACGGTGCATTCCGCATAAGCTTCAGGATTATCTATGGCAGTAGCTCTGATTGTTGCGATACCCGATTTCTCAGTCGCAGTAACTTTACCGTTTTCATCGACAAAAGCAACCGTATCATCAGAGGTGGTCCAAATCACTTCTTTGTCGTCTGCATTTACGGGAAGAACAGAGAAATTCAGAGTTTCCGATGCACCTCTGTCCAAAATAAGCGTTTCTTTATCAAAAGATACAGAATCAATACCTGTTTTGATTTCAACGAAGCAGCTGGCTGTAAAGCCTCCGTCCTCTGTTTCTGCAGTTACAAGCACGAAGCCCTTTTCGTGAGCGGTGAAAAGGCCGTCCGCATCAACGGATGCAGTTCTGGTGTCGTTTACAGTCCAAATTATGTTTTTATTATCGGCATCGGCGGGAGCCACATCAGCGGTGAGCTTCATCGGTCTGCCCACATAAGCAACGGCATCCTCTGCCACGGTGATACTTTCTACATGCTTTCTTACGGTTACTTCACATTCAGCCGTGATTCCTGTGTCTTCAGCGGTTACGATAACCTTTGCCGTTCCCTTTCCTACTGCCTTTACCTTACCCTCATTATCGACAGTAATAACATCATTATTACCCGAGGCGAAGGTAACGGTTTTGTCTGTGGTGTCTTCGGGAAGCACCGCGGCACCTAAGGTAAACTCCTCACCGATATAAAGCTCATATTTTTCGCAAGTAAGCTCTATTTTTTCGCTGAGTACGTAAACGGTTACAATACATTCGGCAAATACATCCTCGACCTCACTCTGTGCTCGGATAACAGCCGTACCCGCCTTATGGGCAGTAATGAGACCCTTTTCGTCTACAGTAGCCACTTCCTCTGAAGATGAGGTAAAGGTCAGTCCGGTTTCCGTCACATTTTCAGGTGAAAAAACGGGAGTAAGCTGATATTGCTTTGTCTTTTCCAGGGGGATTTCCTTTTCCATATCTATTCCCGCGGGAAGAACAATAACCTTTACGGCGCATTCTTTTTCAACCTTACCGCAGGCAGATTTGAGAGTTACGGTAGCTGTGCCTGTGCCCGCTGTTATCACGGTGCCGTTTTCGACCGTGAGAACCTCACTGTCCGAGGAAATATAGGTAACTGTTTTGTCAAAAGCATTCCCGGGAAGTACCGTCGGTTCAAAGGTGTATGTGTCACCAAGCTCCAGAACGAGCTCCGTTTCCGGAATAACAATATCAGTAATCTGCTGTCTTACGGTGAAAGCAAATTCACTTTCAGCGCTGCCACAGGCTGAAACTGCCTTTATAACGACATCAGCCGTACCTGTCTCTCCCGCAGAAACAGCGGTAACCTTACCGTCGCTGTCTACGGTGGCGATGCTTTCGTCCGAGGAGGTAAATGCTACTGTCTTATCGGTGGTATCCTGCGGAAGCACAAAAGTATTAAGATTAATGCTGTCACCTACCCAAAGACTGTCTGTATCCGCCGTAAGCTCAATACTTTCAGCATGTCTTACTACGGTTACCCTGACTGCTTTACTTACTGTTCCCGCATCTGTTGCCGTCGCTGTAATAAGAGTTTCACCAACATTAATGCCTGTTACGATGCCGTTGGCAACTGTGGCAACGGATGTCTCCGACGATTCCCATTTAAGGGTTTTGTCGTTTGTATTTTCGGGAAGAACATTGACATCGAGAGTAATCTTTTTACCTGCACCTACCGTATATTCATCTGCGGAGAAAACAATCTCTTCCGCAAGCTGTTTTACGTTAAATATACATTCCGCTGTTTTCCCCTCATCCTCTGTGGTTACGGTAACCTTTGCCGTGCCTCTGCCTACAGCGGTTACCACACCGTCCTCGCTGACGGTTACAACGCTTTCATCATCGGATGCAAAGCTGACATTTTTATTATGTGCTACACTGGGTGACACCGTAGGAACCAAAACAGATGTCTCTCCCTTATTGAGTGTAACCTCTGTTTTATCGAGTGTTACGCCCGTAACCTTTTCGATAATATGAACATTAACATCTTTGGTTACTGCGGGATTATCGATGCTCGTTATTCTGATTCGTCCGCTGCCCATTGAAAGACCTGTAATAACACCGTTTTCACAGGTGAAATATTCCTCACCCGAAAGAACAGACCAGCTGAGTTCAGGCTTTGATGCGTTTTCAGGTAAAACGACAGGCTTTATTTCATAAACATGCTCAGCGCCTATCTTGATATAAAAATCATCGGTCTGTGTGGTGATTTCCTCTACAGGAATGAAGCAGATAACCTTACATTGTGCCTCAAATCCGCCGTCAACGGTGGTGGCGGTGATAATAACCTCACCTGCTCCTACTGCGGTGACGGTACCGTCCCGGCTGACCTTGGCTATATTTTCGTCAGAGGAGGACCAGATAACATCCTTATTGATGTATTCCGTGATAAAGTCGGGATATACGGTGGGAGTGAGCTTCACGGTTTCATCTCTGTAAAGAGAGGGAACCTCTGTTATATCAAGCTTAACGTCCGTTACAGGTTCATTTACCGTTACGAGACAGGTTGCACTTAACCCTCCGTCAACGGTGGTAGCCTTTACGGTAGTTTTACCGCAGTTCACACCTGTCAGCCAACCATATTCATCCACGGTAACGATTTCTTCATTTTCAAACGTCCATACAACATTTTTATTAAAGGCATCTGCCGGCTCTACCACAGCATCAAGAAGTACACTTTCGCCCCTGTTTACGGTAAGCTGTGCATTCTCAAGCGTTACAGCCGAAACATTCTGTAAAACGGTAACGGAACAGCTTACCGTCTTATTGCCGTCCTTTGTGGTGGCGGTGATAAGTGCCACGCCCGATTTCACGGCAGTAACTGTACCTGATGAGGATACCTTGGCTACAGAAGAGTCTGAGGATGTCCATATAACGGTTTTATCTGTGGCATCTGCCGGGAGAACCGTAGCTTTAAGCTGTAATGTTTCACCAACAAAATATTTGTCAACATAGAGAGTTTCAGCAGTAGTGTTAAGCTCCACACCTATAACTCTCTGAATGACGGTAACCTTACATGTTGCGGTTTTGTTGTTTTCCTTTGAACGGACAGTAACTGTGGCAGTACCCGGAGTCTTTGCAGTGATTACACCTGCAGAGCTGACTGTGGCAACAGCTGTATTCGAGGAAGTAAAGGTATAGCCCTTTTCTGTTGCATTAGCGGGACTTACGGTTACTTTAAGCGCAGCAGTGTTGCCCGCTTCAAGAGAAACGGCTGTCTTATCAAGAGAAATAGCGTTTACATGCTGCTTCACCGTTACGGTACAGGAAGCGGTTTTGCCGTTTGCACTTTTTACGGTAATGACGGCTGTTCCCACCTTTTTCGGTGTGACCGTTCCGCCGTTTACCGCGGCAACGGAAACGTTTGAGCTCGACCATGTGAAGGATTGATTGTTTGCGTTTTTAGGAAGAACATTAGCAATAAGTTTAAGCGATTCGCCCATGTAAACGGAGGCAGTGTTTCTGCTGATATACATGGAGTTTACGGGCTGTTTTACCGTAACCTTACATTTTACGGTAATGCCCCTCTCGCTTTTTGCGGTGATGGTGGCTGTACCTCTGCTTACGGCGGTGATAACACCCTTTGAGTTTACGGTAACTACCTTTTTATTGCTTGAGGTGTAAGTGATTCCCTCTGTAGCATTTGCAGGCTTTCTTTTAGCTGTAAGAGCAAAGGTTGCACCCGTATTGAGAGTAACGCTCTTTTTATTGAGAGTGAAGCTTTTCAGCTTTCTTTTTACCGAAACCTTACATGTGGCGGTAAGTCCGCCGTCATCGGTAGTAATGGTTATGTTTGCTGTTCCCGTTTTCTTAGGTGTAATTTTGCCTGTTTTTGAAACAGTTGCCACACTCTTTTTGCTTGATTTCCATTTAACATCGGGATTACTCGGCTTGGACGGATTAAGAACTGCCTTTAAAGTGTCCTTTTCGCCGAGATAAACAGTAAGTGTTTTCGGCAAAGTCACACTTTTTACTCTTTTCACGACGGTAACCTTACAGGTTGCCTTGAGATTGCCGTCTAAAGTGGTAACGGTTATTGTGGCTGTACCTGTGGAAACAGGCTTAAGAACGCCCTTTGAGGTAACCTTGACCACCTTTTTGTTGCTCGAAGACCATTTCACAGCCTTATTACTTGCATCGGAAGGCTTTATGGTAGCTTTAAGAGTGAGTTTGTCGTTTATATCCATAATAGCCTTGGTTTTATTAAGCTTTACGCTCTTTACAGGCTGATTTACGAATACGGTACATTCTGCGGTTTTTCCGCCGTCAACGGTAGTACAGGTAACTACGGCATAGCCGGGAGCCTTCGCCGTGATTTTTCCGTTTTTAACGGTAACGACATCATTGTCGCTTGATTTCCATTTTACATCCTTGTTATCTGCACTTTTCGGACTTACTGTGGGAGTAAGAAGGGTTGTTTTGCCCACAGCGATGCTTACGGAGGTTTTATTGAGCTTTACGCTCTTTACAGGCTTTACGACAACTACCTTTATGGTTGCACTGTAAAGGCTGTTATAAGTGGTTGCGGTTATTTTGACCGTACCCTTTTTAACGCCCGTTACCACACCGTCGTCGGACACCTTTGCTATTTTTTCATCGGAGGATTTAAAGATAATGTTTTTATTCGCTGCCGTTTCAGGTAAAACCTTCGGATTGAGCTTTTTGGGAGTACCGATTTTAACGGTAACCTTTTTAGCGTTGAATTTAATACCTGTAGGCGGCTGGGTTACGGTTACCTTTACGGTTTCCTTTGCGTAACCGTCAGCGGAGGTACAGGTAACGGTAGCGGTACCCGCGGAAACGGCGGTAACCACACCGTTTTGGTCAACTGTAGCCACATTTTTATTGCTTGTGGACCATTTAACGGTTTTATCTGTAGCCGATAAAGGTGTTATATGGGGAGTGAGTGTCTTTTTCTTTTTGGCTTCAAGAGTAATACTCGAATAATCAAAGGCAATTGATTTTACGGGCTGAATAACCTTTACATTTATGGTATCCGTATATTTGCCGTCATTTGTAGTGACGGTAAGAGTGGTCGAACCTACTCTTCTGCCCGTAATCTGTCCCGTGGCACTCACCTCTATGATGGGGAATGACTGAGACGGAGTGGACCAAGTGACCTTTTGGTCTGTGGCATTTTTGGGAGAAACGGTGGCTGCCACACTTCTCTGGCTTCCGTCAATACCCAAAGGAACAATAACGTTAGTGGGAGTAATCTTAACTCCCGTAACAGGAATTACCACATTCACCTTACAGGCGGCACTGAAAATACCGTCGGGAGTGGTGGCGGTAATTATTACTGAGCCCGCCTTAATACCCTTTACCTCGCCGCTACTGTTAACTGTAGCTACAGAAGTATCCGAGGATTTCCACGTGTATTCCGAAATTTTAAGAGGATTTTTATTTGTTTTGAACGAAAGAGGTGCCGTGCTTCCGACGGGAACATTTGTCGTTGAGCTGTAAAAATTGAAGGGCTCAAGGAAATAAACCATACAGGTATCCTGAATGTTGCTTTTATCGTTTGATTTTGCGACAACTTTAACAACACCTGCTTTTTCAGGAGTCAGAAGACCTTTATATCTGTCTATGAGAGCCACACCGCTACCGCTGTTTTCCAAAGACCAGAGTACGGTTTTGTCACTGGCTTCATAAGGCTCGACAGAGGCATACATCTGTAAAGGTGTGTCATATCTCGAATATACCTTTTCACCGTTATCAATGGTGACGCCTGTTACATCGATTTTATCATAGACAAAAACAGTACACTCATCTTCGAGTACCTTATTGTCATATCTTACATAGGTTGCCTTGATAACGGAGCTGCCCTTGGCTCTTGCTGTAAGCATACCGTTGCGGTCAACCTCAATAACACCGGGATTGCTTGAGCTCCATGCAATTTCCTTATTTGTTACCGTCGATGAATTGAATCTGATGCCGACGGAATGGTTCTTCGTTACGAAAAGCTCGGTAGGAGCATTTATGATTTCGATGCTTTCCGCATCCTCACTTACCGTAACCTTACAGGTTGCGGTTTTTCCACCGCTGTTTGTGGTGCAGGTAACGGTAGCGGTACCGCCCGCCACTGCAGTGAGTCTTCCGTTTGCATCAACGGTTACTACGCTTTTATTTGAAGAAGTCCAGGTTACCGACTTGTTGGTCGCACCTTCGGGATTGACTGTTGCTTTGAGCGTAAAGGTGCCGTCAACACTGTCACCTGCTCTGAGCCCGATAGAAGAAGTGGAAAGAGACACACTTTCAGGAAGATTTTCAACCTTTATGAGACATTTTGCCTCATGACCGCCATCCTTTGTTTTTACGGTAATAAAAACATTGCCAACCTTTTTACCGGTTACGAGACCTGTATCGGAAACAGTAGCGATGTCGGGATCATCGGTGGTCCAGGTTACCTGCTGATTTGAAGCATTTACAGGGTCAAAAACAGGAATGAGACGAAGAGTGCCGTTTACGCTGCACACCTGACTTGCCGGAAGTGAAACACCCTTTACGGGCTGTATAACATCCACAGCACAGGATACGCTGAGATTGCTTCCGTCAGCAGTAGTGGCGGTAATTGTGGCCTTACCCGGTCCTACAGCCGTAATAATGCCAAGTGCATCAACGGTGGCTACATTTTTATTTGAAGAAATCCAGGTTACTGCATCTTTATATCTGATATTATCGGTACCGCTCAGAACACCCCACGCATCAAGATTTTGTTTGTCATTAACCTTCATGGAAAGTGAAGTTTCACTGAGAGTGAGGCTGTCTGTACCGGCAGAAACCACCACCGTCGTAAAGGCATTTGCGGGGCCGCCGTCTGTCGCTTTGGCTGTAACCTCGCATACACCCGGCTGCTTACTTGAGCCCGGTTTTACTACGCCGCGGGCGTCAACAGTACAAACATTTTCATTTCCGGAATCCCAATCAAGAGCTTGGATAAGTGCATCGGAGGGAGTAATTTTATAATTTATGGCATAGCCCGTGGAGGAGGGAGAGATTACAACAAAGGGAGGAAGAGAAATCGCTTTTACGAGAGGTTTGACCGTAACGGTGAATGCACCGGATTTATTTGTGCCGTCTGTGGTTGTATAGGTGACGGTGGCTGTGCCCGCCTTCAACGCTTTGATCTCGGCATAAGCCTGCGGATTATTTGTATAAACGCCGGTATCGGTAATTGTGACAATGCTTTCGTCTGAAGATACCCAAGACAGATTTTTTTGAGTTGCAGTGGCATCACCTACAGTTACCTTGAGTGTCTGTGTTCGTTTTTCCAATATGCTGACAGAGGAGCTTCCCACCGGCGTAAGACTCTCAACAGGTATAAAATCATTTACCGTGATTTTACTGCCGTAGGTGTAAGTATAATCTATGCCCATATAGGTATAAACAGCATAAAGACTCACGGTTGCTTCACCGGCTTTGATACCCTTTACTCTGCCGTTTTCATCCACTGTGACTACAGAAGTATTTCTTGATGTCCATTTGTAGGTGAGATTTTCGGTTACAGTCTCACCGTTAAATGTGGCAACAGGATTAAGAACCGCCTCTGAATTTACCAGGACGGGAATTGAATCAAAAAACACCTCAAAGACATTTTCAGCCGCCACGGCAGAAAAAGCGAAGTCAAAAATCCCCGCTCCGGGTGTAAAGGGCACGGAGGAGAAAATCATCACCGCACACATCAAAAATGCCAATACTCTCTTTGTCATAGTCGATACCTCAATTCTTCGTAATGTTATTTATACTTAGAGTCGATAATTATTATATTATATATAATACTATAAAGGCACTAAAGCCCATCATAAGTAATGACATTATAGATTAATCGTCCCGTATTGTCAACACAGTGGAGAGATTATATTGAAAAAGTTTACAATTTATGCTAAAATACTCAACGAATTAATCTTTAAGGAGCATCGGTTATGAAAAAATTTATATCTTGGAACGTAAACGGCATACGTGCCTGTGTAACAAAAGGCTTTATTGAGTCCTTTAAAGATTTGGATGCCGACATTTTCTGTCTGCAGGAAACAAAGCTGCAACAGGGACAGATAGACCTTCCCCTTGAAGGCTATCACCAATATTGGAATTATGCGGAAAAGAAAGGCTATTCGGGTACCGCCGTGTTTACAAAAGAAAAGCCGCTTTCCGTTTTTTACGGAATGGATAAAGCCGAGCACGACACGGAGGGCAGACTCATAACCCTCGAATTTCCCGCCTTTTACTTTGTGTGCTGTTACACCCCCAACGCTCAGGACGGACTGAAAAGACTTGACTACCGTATGAAATGGGAGGACGATCTGAGAGAATACCTTGTATCCCTTAAAAATGACAAAACGGTTATTTACACGGGAGACCTTAACGTGGCACACAATGAAATCGATCTTAAAAATCCGAAAACGAACCGCGGCAACGCAGGCTTTTCAGACGAAGAAAGAGAAAAATTTTCACAACTTTTAGAAAGCGGATTCACCGATTCCTTCCGCTACCTTTATCCCGATTTGGAGGGTGCCTACTCTTGGTGGAGCTACCGTTTTCAGGCAAGACAGAAAAACGCAGGATGGAGAATCGACTATTTCATCGTATCCGACGATGCCAAAGAAAAAATCACGGAAGCAAAAATCCACAGCGAAATTTTCGGCTCCGACCACTGCCCCGTTGAGCTGATAATTGACTTGTAAGCCCTTTAAAATAAAGGATTCTCATTTTCTGAGAGTCCTTTCTCTGTTTATCGGGTGTACAAAATCACACCGCTGTGATAAACTGAAGGCACAAAGAAACAAGCCAAAGGAGCGATTTTATGAACCTTACTCTCGGCACCTTCATCGCCGCATTAAGAAAAGAAAAAGGACTTACCCAAAGAGAGCTCGCCGAAATGCTCTGCGTTTCAGATAAAACCGTAAGCCATTGGGAACGTGACGAAACTTCACCCGATATTTCTCTGCTCCCTGTTATTGCGGAAACATTCGGAATAACCGTAGACGAGCTTTTAAAGGGTGAAAGAAATCATAAAGAAACAACCGAGCCTGAAGTAAAGCACGATAAAAACACAGGCATTCTTTATGCTCTCGACATAGCCTTCAATAAGTTTAAAACGAGAAATTATATAAGCATTGCTCTGTCGGTAATCTCCGTCATATGCGGCTCTATAGTGAGCTATTTCAAAAGCGTAGATGCGGGCTACCTTGTATTTATTGCCCTGCTTATAGTACCTGTTCTGCTGACAGCTCTTTTTAGAGGAGGCTTCAATTCAAGTCTTGTCTCACCCTACGCTGATAAGGAAGTCTTAAGGAATTATGGCAAAAAGGCTAACCGGATAACCCTCTGCAATCTTTATTTCAGCTTGCTTTGCTTCATTCTTTATTCGGCCAGAATGTTACTCTTCTACACAGCAGATATTATACTCTTCCTTCTCATTTTTCTCTTTTCGGGAGCACTTGTGTATCTGTGCGAGAAAATATTAAGAAAAAAAGACCTTGTCAGCCATTCCGACAAGCCTTTAACAATAAAAAAGAAAACACTCCTTAAGATCTTTTCCTGCCTTCTCTGTGCGGTTATGATTTTCACGGTTTACGTAAGCCATATATCCCGGGATGAGGACAGCATAATGCTCGAAAAAGCAGAGTACACCCTCGTCGCAGAAGAGGATTTCATAGCCTTAATGGAAAAAGAAACTCCCGCCCCTGATGAAATCTACGGACGGCATGACGGCAGATTTGATTTGTACACAGAGCTTAGTCCCTCTGAAAAGGGCACGGAATATACCTTCTATCCCGATCTCGGCTACGATGACACAGTTATTGAGTCTCTTGATCCGGACGGTGACGGCGGTGTAACCTTTACTTACAATAATTTGGAAATCGCGCGGTACAGCTATCACCACGATGAAGGCTTCGCTGTTTACACCCACGCACAGCTCATCAAAGCGAGAGCGGAGGCACAAAAAGCATACGCTATTTACACTATTATTCATCTGGTGCTTTATCCTGCAACAGTACTTATTTCCGTGGGAATTTACTTTATACTTAAAAGGCTTTTCCTCAAAAATAACAAAAGCGAAAACATAGCAGTAAAGCTTTTCTGAAAAAAATTTTTTAAAAATTTCAAAAAAGCTATTGACAAACCCTATGCGCTTGTGTATAATAGCATACGTTGATTGAACGAATGCGTATGCAAAAGCGCACGTTAGTCGGTGTTTTTAGCGATGAGGGTCCACCCGTTCCCATCCCGAACACGGTAGTTAAGCTCATCAGTGCTGACAATACTTGGCTGGAAGCGGCCCGGGAAGATAAGGCGATGCCGACACAACTTAACCACAGCAAAAGCTGTGGTTTTTTTATTCTTACTTTTATATGCCCTCCAAAAAACTTAATGTTATCCCAAATTTCAACAAACAGCCGCACATAAACACAATTTTAAAAATTGACAATTATTTCTGTCAGTGATAAAATATTTTTTGACAGATATTCCCGTAATCTGTTTTAAAAAAAGGAAGTGAAAATATGACTAAAGAAAATCTTGCAGAGCTTCTGAAAAGTATTTTGGAAATTGAACTCTTTATTGATAACTACGAAGCTTTAAGACAAAAGACACTCAACCCGCCCGTAAAAGCAACACCGCCCAAAAAGCCTGAATATCCGCGTGCGCAGATGAAAAGGATCAATGAACCTATTAAAAAGTCTGTTGATTTAAAAAGCTTATTTATAAAAATTATACTTGGAGTGTTTTTAATCGGTTTTTATGCCGACGATCCTGATCCTGCTGTTTTATACATTCCCGTTATCGGTCTGTTGCTTTTGGCGGTTTACGCCATTTATCCTATATATAACGAAAATCAAAGATACTCCAAGGCACTTGCACAATATCAAAAAGATGTAGATGCAGAAAGACTGCGTTGCCAAACAGAAGACCAAAAAGCTAAAGAAAAAATTGATAATGAATACAATCAGAAATTAAAGGAATATGACTATCAATTCAATAAAGAGTATGAGGAATACCAATCAAACCTCAAAACTATCAATGAATTAAAGGAAACAAGACGCAACGCAGAAGCAAAGCTTAATGATTTATATAACGAAATCGCCATACACCCCAAATACCGCAACATAAACGCAATCGGTGCTTTCTATGATTTCATTTCTACCGGCAGATGTAACGTTCTTGAAGGAAGAGACGGTGCTTACAACCTTTACGAAGAACAGTTGCAGAGAGAAAAAAGCGAAAACGAAATCAAAAGGCTCGAAGCTGTAATCGAAAAGCTGCAAAAAGATTTGGACAGAGAGCGAGAAATTAATCATATGAATCTCCAACATGCTTCTTTTATGCGATCCGTGGATAATTTTAATCTTCAAATGTCCCTTCGTGAAAGCATTCATGATCTCGGTACACACATCGGCAGATTATTATAATAACAAAAAATACAGGCGTTCCGAAAAAATCGGGAGTGCCTGTATTTTTTTAAAGGTAATATAAATTTATAAGTCGATTTTCTCTTCCCATTCCTTTTCACGGAATCCCGTCAGAACGAAAGTTTCGCCGACAAGCAGAGGTCTTTTTACGAGCATGCCGTCAGTTTCCAAAAGAGAAAGCATCTCTTTTTCACTCATGGTCGGAAGCTTATCTTTTAAATTCATGGACTTATATAAAAGACCGCTTGTATTAAAAAACTTTTTGAGAGGCATATTGCTTAAAGCATGCCATTTTTCAAGCTCTTCGAAGGTGGGATTTTCGGTTTTGATGTCTCTCATTTCATAATCTATCCCCTTTTCATCGAGCCACTTTTTCGCTTTCTGACAGGTTGTACACTTCGGATAACAGATAAATTTCAGCATAATAATTCTCCTTTATTCTATTACTTCAAGATAAAAGCTTACGGGGCGGAAGCCGTCATTACAGGAAAGCATGGCGGATTTTTTATTTTTCATCCAGCCATCATAAAAATCCTCTCCGCCGTGAGCAAGAGCCATCACAAAAGGAGAAAGGGTGTCCCATGCACTGTCGCAAAAACCCACAGGCTTCTGCCAACCGTCACAGATAAAGACCTGTCCTTCCTCAATATCACAGGCATGCTCAATAGGATTTTCATATTTTTCTATCAGATCATCATAGCGTGCTTTACGCATTACAGTAATTTTAATTTTTTTCATTTGCTCACTTCCCTTATGCTCATTCTATCACAACTTTTTTTCATTGTAAACAGTTTTACCGTTGTGTTATTTCTGCATTTGTGTTATACTAAAAAAATGAAAGGAAGATTCATATGAAAAAGTATAAATTCGGCTCTTTAATCGGCTGTGTTATTCTGATTTTTCTCGAAATGCTTCCCGTCGGCGCTGTGCTGACCTTCGCCGGGGATGGCGGTGAAACCGTCAGAAAAACCTATTCCTATTTCAGCCTTCTTCCCTACGGCTATGCCAACTTCGGGCCTTTTCTCACAGCTGTGCTGGCAGTTGTTCTCACCGTGCTTACACTCATAAATCTTTTCAGTAATAAAAAATGGCTTCTAAACGCCTCCATCACTCTTTCAGCGACGGCGATTGTCACTTCACTTTTGCCTCTTATGCTCGGCACTGACTACTTTACTCCTACCGCAGTAATTATCACTTTGCTTCTTTCAGCTCTCACAGCTTTAAATATCTTTACGAAAAAACACCAAGGAGAGACGATATGACTAACGAATACCCTAATCCTTTTATAGCCGAACGTGCCGATCCCTACATTACAGAGGGTGACGGCTGTTATTATTTCACAGCCTCTTATCCCGCCTTTTACGATGCGGACCACGGCTATGACCGCATTATATTAAGAAAAAGCGTCACTGTGGCAGGCCTCGCCGAAGCTCAGGAAAAAACAATATGGAAAGCCCACGAAAAAGGCATCATGGCCAAACACATATGGGCACCGGAAATTCATAAAATAGGCAGTAAATGGTACATTTTCTTTGCTGCCGGAAACAGTGAGGATGTTTGGCATATCAGACCCTATCTCCTTAAATGCGACGGTGATGATCCGTTTAATGACAATTGGACCGAAATGGGTAAAATGCAAGCAAGCGACGGTGACGAAGAAGCCTTCACCTCATTTTCGTTGGATATGACCTACTTCGAGCATAAAGGGAAACACTACCTTATATGGGCGGAAAGCCGTCCCGATTCCTCTCTCTTTATGGCAGAGATCAATCCCGAAAATCCGCAAAAGCTTATTACCAAATCTATGCTGCTTACAAAGCCCGAATACGATTGGGAAAAGGTACGATTCCGTGTAAACGAGGGTGCTTCCGTGCTCAAAAGTGACGATAAGCTCATCGTTTTCTTTTCTGCTTCGGGTACGGGCAGCGAATACTGTATGGGAATGGTTTATATGGATGCTGACGGTGACCCTATGATAAAAGAAAATTGGATGAAATGCCCCTCTCCTGTTTTGTCCACCAAAGATTTACAGGGTGAATCCGGTCCCGGTCATAACAGCTTCGTTTATGACGAAATGGGCAGACTTTTGCTCGTTTACCACGCAAGACCCGAAGCACATTTACACAAAAAATGCGGCACCTGGTGCGACGAATCGCTTTATGACCCCTGCAGACATGCACGCATACGTTTCGTCACTTTCGACGAAAACAATTTACCAATTATAGAAAGGTGAAAAGAATGAACAGAAAATTTCTTATAGTCGGTGCAGGCAGAAGCGGTATCTGCTGTGCAAAAATGCTCAAAGAAACCGGTGATGACTTTGTAATATACGACGGAAACTCAAATCTTGACAAAAAAGCAACCGAAGAAAAAATCGGAAAGAGCGGCATCACATTTATTTTGGATCAAATCACGGAAAAGGACTTCGAGGGTATAGATGTATGTGCCGTAAGTCCCGGTGTCCCCTACAACTCCCCCATACTCACTATGGCAAGAGAAAAAGGTATTCCGCTGTGGAGTGAAATAGAGCTCGCTTATCTCTATGACAAAGGCGATATAGTGGCTATTACGGGTACAAACGGCAAAACCACCACCACCTCTCTCGTTTATGAAATCATAAAGGCTCACAACGAAAACACTCTTTTGGTGGGCAATATCGAAATTCCTTATACAGGACTTGCTCTTTCCTCTGTGGAGGGCGGTGCCACTGTGGCTGAAATAAGCTCCTTCCAGCTGGAAACCATGGTTACCTTTAAGCCGAAGGTATCTGCAATACTCAACATTACTCCCGACCATCTCGACAGACACGGCACAATGGAGAATTACATAAGCCTAAAAAAATCCATAACCAAAAATCAGACAGCAGATGATTTCTGTGTTCTGAACTATGACGACCCCGTGCTGCGTGAATTCGGCAAAAGCACCACCTGTAAGCCGCTTTATTTCTCAGCTAAGGAAGAACTCAAAGACGGCCTTTTCTATAAAGACGGGACAGTTTACAAAGCAGTAAACGGCACCGTCAATCCCTACCTTACACAAAATGACACCAATCTCGTAGGCGTACATAATTTCGAAAACATTATGGCTGCCGTTCTTATGACCGAGGCATTCGGCGTGCCCGAAGAAACAATAAAAAAAGCCATAAAGGCCTTCCGTGCCGTTGAACACCGTATAGAGTTCGTAGCAGAAAAAAACGGCGTTAAGTACTATAACGACTCAAAGGGTACAAACACAGATGCGGCGATAAAGGCAATTGACGCCATGCCCTCAAAAACCGTTCTTATTGCCGGCGGTTACGACAAAAAAAGTGACTATGACGAATGGGTAAGCCACTTTCCGGGAAAGGTAAGAAAGCTTATTCTCATCGGTCAGACCAAAGAAAACATAGCCGCCGCATGTGAAAAAATCGGCTTTACGGATTATGTTTTTGCGGAAAGCCTTCCCGAAGCCGTCTCTGTGGCGTCGAAGGAGGCAAAAGATGGTGACTGCTGTCTTCTCTCCCCCGCCTGTGCTTCATGGGGCATGTTTAAAAACTATCAGCAACGAGGCGATATGTTTAAGGACGAAGTAAATAAAATATAAAAGTGAGGAGGCTGTCACGGTGTGATATGACAGCCTCCTCACTTTTATTCAAACATTCCGATTTTATTTAACCTTTACATTCTTTACACTGCTCCATGCAGAATATATCTTGGTTTTACCTACTGTCTTATAGGCTCTGACCTTTACATAGTACTTTTTACCCTTTGAAAGCTTTTTGATTGTTGCTTTCTTTGTCTTTGCCTTTTTAACAGTGACAGTTTTGGTGGTTTTCTTAGTAAATTTCTTTGAGGTGGAATATGCTACCTCATAGCCTGTGATATTGGCAATTTCCTTCCAGGAGGCCGTAAGCTGCTTTTTGCCTGCCTTAAGTGTAAGAGTAGTCTTAAGAGGTACTGTCTTTGCTGTAAGAGTGCCGTATGCACCTGGTTTTTCACCGCTGAGAACAGCTCTTACTCTGAACTTATAGGATTTATTTGCCTTTAGCTTCTTTACCGTAAGAGTTGTCTTTGAGGTAGCGCCTACCTTAGTCCACTTCTTACCATTCTGCTGATATACTTCATACTTTTCAGCGCCGTCAACCTTATTCCAGGCGAGAGTCAGGGTTGTCTTTGTACCCGAGGCAAGCTTTACGCTCTTTACTTTGAGACCTTTAGTTTTGCCTAGAGTAAGCTTCGGAGTTTCCGTCTGCTTCGAAATAACTGCTTTACATACCGAGCAGTGTGCACCTTCAGTTTTACCCTTTGATTTATATGTAGCAGGAACTGCAGCATCCTTTACGGTAGTATGGGCTTTAAGAGCAATTTCTTTACCTTTTTCTATAGTGGTTTTACATACTAAGCATACCTTGTCGCCTGTATAACCCTTTACGGTGCAGGTGGATGCCTTCGCGCCGACAACGGAGGGACTGTGTGCACCTGTGGGAGGTATAACAACCTCTTCTTTGTCGGTAATAGGTTCTGTTGCAGAAGCATCCCAATACCAATTTCCGCAAGAGCAGGCATAGTATCCGACATGACCTGTGCCACCGCAGGTTGGGAACTGTCCTTCCACAAACTCGGGATCGCAGCCCGTTTCGAAGGTGTATTTTACGTCAACAACAATAGGGTTAAACTGGTCAAGCTGCGCTCTTTTACCGTTAATGAAAGCTGATGCATTACCGAATTCGCAGGGGTCAACAGCATAAATGCTGTAGCTCACTGTGTATGTATGGTGGGCTTTGAAATAGCATTCGGTTGTTCCGGAAACAAGATATTTCTTTTCTGTTTCGTCATACCATTTCACGCCTTCTTTTTCGGGACTTATGCTGCCGTAGCTGTAATATCTCCCTTCCCATACTGATTTAAATTCAGGCTTTGCGCCGACCTCAGGCACTGCAGTCGAAATAGCAACGGTAAGTATTTCGCCGCACTTGTCAAAGGACTGCTGAACGTAATAACCGTTACTGTCCTTGTACACCCAGGCTTTTTCTTTTCCGCCGCCGAAATAAGCAGTTATGTCAGCAGCATTGGTCGGGAATTCGTAGCCGGCTTCAGGCTCAATGTAAACCTTCACCTTATAATAAGTGCCCTTTACAAATGTGCCGTAGCTATCGCAGTTCCACTTAACCGAATTATCATTACTGGACCAATAAACACCGTGCTCATCTTGGATTATGCAGTAAGCAGAACTTCCTGTTGTGCCGGAAAAATCGGGGGCTTTTCCTGGAACAGGCCCGTCGATGCCGTAAATATGCACCGTTGTTATCACGTTGTCATCTTCTGCCGATGCGGTCATAACCAGTACACCGCACAGCATAATGAGGCACAAAACAATGCCCGTCAGCTTTAAAAGTTTGTTTTTCTTCATAATCATTTCTCCTTTAACAATTTTTTTACTCTTTCATCACAGCATACCCTTGATTGAAAAATCAATGATATGATATAATAAAACAAATACAGACATACGGGGCGGCTTCTGTTTCCGTTGGCGCGCAGACAGAAGCTTAGTGAAAAATCACAAATAGGGAGCCCCATCCGAAGCAAGATTATTCCCTCCTTCGTATACTCCTGCGATTATATTATACTACAGTTGCCTGACCGAAGTCCCCACACTTTCCGCAGAAATCAAAGAAAAAAGGGGTGGGAAAAAGGGTGGGATGTACTTAAAAATCAAATTTTTACTACAGAGGGAGACTTTCTATGAAAAAAATCTTTACTACACCCGCCGCTTGCCTTCTGATGCTTCTGTCATTGACAGGCTGTGGCCCCATAGGAGATAAAACGGCAAGCCTGTCCGTAATATACATAGCTACCACGGTAATTTCCTTTATCGTTCTGCTTACCTACTGCTGTATAATAAAGAAAAGAGATATATGGTTTCTTTTGCTCTTTTCTATGGTTGCGGTAGTGAATCTGGGGTATCTTGCTCTGTCTGTTTCTACGACACTGGAGGAGGCGCTTTTAGCGAACCGTATTTCCTACCTCGGTTCGGTTTTTCTCCCCTTTTCCATACTTTTCATTATTCTCAATGTCTGCAGATATAAATACAGGAAATGGGGGCCCATCCTTCTGGTCACCGTCAGTATAGTTATGTTTTTCATCGCTGCCTCACCGGGCTATTCGGATATCTACTATAAAGAAGTAACTTTAGGCTCGGCAAACGGTGTAACAGTCCTCGATAAGGTTTACGGTCCCTGGCATCCTCTTTATCTTCTTTATCTCGTTTTTTACTTCGGTGCTATGATAATCTCCACGGTCTGTGCCGCTGTCAAAAGAAAAATCCCCACCACCCGTCAGGCGATAGTCCTCACGGTAGCTGTTATGGTAAATATAGGTGTGTGGCTTATCGAGCAATTAGTAAAAATAGATTTTGAATTTCTTTCCGTTTCCTACATCATCAGTGAAATGTTTCTTCTGAGCCTCTGCTTTATGATGCAGGACAGCAGCATCTCTGTCACCACAGAGATAAGACCCGTTTCCGACAATAACGAGGTGTCGGTAAAGCCGCAGTCAGACGAAGAACTCGACGAAAAAGTGAATGAAGAGTTTATCATGAGATGTGAGCTTTTCAGCACACAAATTAAAGCTCTCACCCCCACCGAAAAGACCGTCTTCGACTTATATCTTGAAGGCAAAAGTACTAAAGAAATTATGAAGGAGCTGAACATAAAGGAAAACACCCTCAAATACCACAATAAAAACATTTACAGCAAATTGGGTGTTTCCTCACGAAAGCAGTTGCTTGAGCTGGCCTCAAAGCTGAAAATAAACAATTAATAAAAACCAAAGCAGGTACTTTCCGGAAATCGGAAAATACCTGCTTAAATTATTCCTCCATTTGCTTACTCATAAAGCCTGCCGCCACCTGTGTAAGTTTCACATCAACCACACCGGGGGTCTTCTTTTTTTCATCGCACAAAAGAACCACTGCACCAAGAATATCTCCCGACCCGATAATCGGACTCATGACAGCCACATCACGGGGAAGCTCCTCTGAAATCACTATGTTATCCTTATCCGTACCCAAGGTAAAACTGCTTCGTCTTTCCATATAGCTTTCGAGCATAGGTGAAATACGTTTACCTACGATATCCTTTTTCGGTATACCTGCCGCTGCTACGACTCTGTCCCTGTCACATATTACCGCCGCAAGACCTGTCGTACGCGCCAGCACATCCACATACTGCTTCGTATCCGCACCTAACTCACCGACGGGTGAATATTTTTTAAAGATTACCTCTCCGTCCGCCTGAGTATAAATTTCAAGCGGGTCGCCGTTACTGACAATACTGACATCGTAAACCTTGTCCTTATGGTTGTTCCTTTTAAGGACTTTTTGGCGTTTGAATACTGAGATATCTACGATGTCTGAATTAAAATTTACGGCTTCCTCCTGCTGTTCGGGAAGCATTCCGCTTGTTAAAATCGACTCTATATCTGCCTTTAATTTGATGTGTATATGGTCTTCATAAACATAAATTCTTTCAATAAGAAGCTCAAGGTCATTTTTATCAAGCTTTTCTTTATTAAGAATTTCATCAAAAATATTAATAGCAAGATTCGCTATACGGTTAACTCTTATGATTGTGTTATGCTTGTTTTCAGTAAGTTCAATCTGATTTTCAAGCCCCTGAATTTTATCATCACACTCGGCAATCATTTCTTCATAAAGCGATTCAATGTGAGCTTCTTTTTCAGGATGCTTTATTACTTCTCTGGTCTTTTGTCTGATGTAGATTTTGCGTTCTTCTCTTGCTTCATCAAGCTGTTTCTGAAGAAGATTTACCGTGTTTCGGTTACTATTGATAGCATCCTTTTCTCCTGCAATAGCCTTCTGCAATTTTTCAATCATATCGGCAGAAGTCATACGGATTTCGGTAAGATACTCTTTGACGGTTTCATCAAGCATATCAACTCTTGTATGGTGACTTGTACACGCTTTAAGACCTCTTGTATGATAAGCACCGCATCGATAAGCGTCGGGCAAATCGGCTCTGCTCATAGGAAACATCGGACTTCCGCAGTCGCCGCACTCCATAAGCCCTGAATAAACATTGTCGTATTTCTTAACACCACGGTAATTGTTAGTGGTACGTTTTTTCATAGCTTCTTTAGCAAGAGCAAAAGTACGGTAATCAATGATTGCCTCGTGATTATTTTCAAATACGATATGGTCATCTTCATCTATCTTGATGTCGGCTCCGTTAATTTTCTTTCGGGTGTATTTACCCTGTCGGAGAGTACCGATGTAAAAATCGTTTGCAAGTATGCCCTGAATGGTAACAATGCTCCATACAGGCTTTGCTTTGATTTTGCACTCCTCACCACGAGCTTCTTTTCTTGCCTTCTCACACATCCTTGGTGTGGGTATATTTTTTTCGGTCAGGTGGTTTGCAATTTTCTTGTAGCCCCAACCGTCGATATAAAGAGAAAAGATTTCTCTGACGACCTCAGCCTGAACAGGGTCAACCTCAAACGCCATTGTCTTAGTATTGGTAATAACATAACCGTAAGGTACGGCACAAATCCACCTTCCGTCTGACTGACGGCGTTTGATAACAGAACGTACCTTTTTCGAAGTATCGGTAACAGGCATTTCATTTATAAGGAACTGAAACTGAATTTTAAGCCAGTCGTCATCATTCGGAAAGTCAATAACATCACCGATAGATATGATTCTTACTCCTGCATCACGTAAGTCTTCAAGTTCAACAAGGCCACGGCTGTTTCTTCTTGAAAAACGGGAAAAGTCTTTGACAATAAGAATATCTTTTCGGCCTGAGACTAACTGCTTACGCATCTGCTGATAACCGTCACGCTGTTCAAAGGTGTAACCCGATTTATCTCTGTCTTCATAAAAAGTAAGAGTTGAACCGGGGAAATTTATTTTCACATAATCCTCAATGATTGCCTTCTGATTCTCGATTGAGGTATTGTCACGGTCAAGCTCAAGGTCAACTGAGATTCGACAATAACCGGCAATATCAAATTTTTCAATCATGTTCAATCCTCCTTTTTATCATTCACTACAGCTTCTATCATTCCGGTAACAACAGCGTTAAGCTCGGCAGCATTCTTTTCTGTTATTACAGAAGTTCCTGTTTCTTCTTCAAGCTCCCTTCTCGCATTACCTGCAATTTTACCGCCACGCTTGGCGACGGCTCTGCTTTCTTCAAAGGTTTCAGGTTTAGTTTGTGCAGAAATATCTTTTGTTGCAGTTTCAGCAAGCATATTTAAAATTATTTCTGTTGTACTCATATTATCACGAAGATTTTCTTTTTTTAGACCTTTGAGTTTCTTATACTGGCGTGTTGTCATACCTGACCAGGCCCGTGTAATTTCATCTGTCAGAATTGCATATTCTTTTCCTTTTTCAACGCCACGGGATTGCCATTCTGCTGTCAGCTCATTACGGACACGAATAGATAAAATACGCTGATGAATCCAATCTTCACTATATCCCTTTTTGAGATATGTATCAAGCGCTCTGTCAATTGCAAGTTCCGGATCTATTGTTTCCTCGATACGCTCTCTGCCCACTTCGGCAAGCCACATTTTGAAAGGCTCCGCTTTAGGTGAAGGAACAGATTGAATAATACGAAGAAGCTGTTCGGTGTCGGCAACATCGGTCAGATACTTTTTTCCGTCTTTCGGTGATTTCATTTTCAGTTGGTTACAGTTTGTAACCAACTGATTACCTTCCGCCTTGATGCGATGCTTCAGAACCTTCCAATAATTTTTTGCACCATCATAAGTTTCCTGTTCAGTTAAAATCCCAACCACATCAACAACAGAAAAATACCATTCTTCTTTTTCTTCATCCCAGGCAGAACGGATAGGTTGGTTTTCATACAATTGGATGTTATCATTCATTTTCAATCACTCTTTCAATAAAGTCTTGTATTTTTTGCTTGTTTCTGACAACATTGTACCACAAGTTTTAGGAGTAAGTCAACACTTTTCCATAAAAATTTTTACCGCCGATATTTCCCACCGACGGTAAAACAGAAATCTATATACAATAGTAATATAATCAAGTACGATTTATGTATTGTGATGTGAGTAACCACATCACGTTAAAGTCAGATTGAAAGCTCTGACTTCTTTGCCAAAAGCTCCATATTACGTTTCATCAGCATATACATATTGTCCTCAAGACTTTCACTGCCGGACTCGAAAACCACAGGAAGGTAATTTTTGTTCTTCCATTCTTTGAATTGAAGTTTCAGGGAATCCATCAGTTTTTTGTCTGCCGCTTCTGATTTTGATAACCAGAAGTAAACGACTTTGCGGGGAGCGCCTCGCACTTCTATTCGCAATAAGCCACACCTCTTAAATTATTTTTTATTTTTATTATTTCCATTTAATGCCTCCTTAAACAAAAAATTTTATCGTTCCCAACCGCTGCGATTACGATTGCGAGCCCTGCGGCTTTCTCTTTCAAGCTCCGTTGCTTTATCAACGAGCTTATCAACCTCTTCATCACCGAAAACTTTTCTTAGAAGTCTGAACTTCAGCACATCTCCGACGAGCTCCTGATTTTCTTCACGAAGGTAACTGTTATCCTCATACAGTTCATTCACTTTTCTTTTATCAAGTCCTGCTCCTATCTTCATACCAAACACTCGGGATTGAAGCTCCATACACTGCTTTGCCAATCCTTTTACAAGACCAATCAGCTTATTAAAAAGCGGCTCAATGAATTTTGTCTTGTAAGTTCTGGCGGTCATCAGCGGCGGAGGTTCAGGCAACTTGAACTCATCCTGCTCATAGAAATCTTCTGTCAGTTCGTCTATGTTCACTTCGTACTTCGCAAGTGATTCATACTTTGCTGTCAGCTCTTCGACCTTGACATTGAGTTTCTCTGTCTGTTGTGTGAGTTCTTCAACCTCTTGCTTACGCATTTTCTTTTCGTAATCATAAACTGACAAATGCTTTTCGTGTGTCCCCTTCTTCTCCCACTGAACGCTGTGACGATTCATAACTTCTTCGAGAGCTTTCTTTTCGCTTTCAACCCACAAGCTCCATTCTGTTTCCTGCCGTGACTTACCGATGAAACCTTGATTGGCAAGAGCTTGCTTGAGTGACACTCTTGTACCAAGTCCACGCTTGCTTTCAGTAGTGAACGGTACAAAGTCAATGTGCAGATGCGGTGTAGCTTCGTCCATGTGAAGATGTGCAGAGAAAACATACAAGTAAGGATTTCGTTTCTGAAACTCACGGTAATACTCGTCGAGTATTCTTTCGGCAAGCTCACCCTCGGGAGTTTTTGCGTTGGTGTCTTCGCAGTTACCGATCTGAATTATGATTTCGTGAAAAAGTTTTTCCTGTCTGCCTGTTCTGATTTTCTCGTAGTAGTTTTCGATTCTTCTGTCGGCTCGTTTTTGTTTTTCGTTATATGTTTCAAGTGCATCGTCAAACAAGTAGTGATACACTTCTTTTATATCTATGTTGCAGTACTCGGTGTTCAGATGAGTTCTTTGCGGGTCAGTGTTCTTCGCATTGAACTCTCTGCTGTTGTGATTGACCGAGCCTTTGCCTACCATTACGCTTATCGTTCTTCTTATAGAACCACCTTGCCTTTCGTCTTTTACAATCTACAAACCTTATAAAGGTTCTGTTACTCTTGTCAAGAGTAACGCAAAAGCACGTATGACTACTTGAGTATTCAAAAGTGCCATTGCGCCCTACGGGGTTAGGAAAACCGCATATTTATTTTCATTAATATGCAGTTTTCCGTGTCAACCGTGACGACCGTGACGACCTTTGTGGTAGTGGCAAATAAGTTGTCACGGTTGACATGGTTGTCACGCCTGCAGTACGAACTTGATTCGTCTGCCTGCGTGAGTGCGCCTGCTTTCATAAAGAATGTTGTACTCATTAAGCAGCCGCCCGGCGGTGACATTAAGCTTCATTCCTAACTGAATGGGCGTAATGTCCGTCTCGATAAAATCTCTGAAGTCGGAAATGCTTCCGTCCCACACAGGATTTTCTTCCGTGATTTTTTCTGCAATCAATTCAAGCAACGGGTCAGGCTTTTCTTTCCAAAGCTCTGTTTCAACTCTCTCAAGCTCCCACACAAGTCGCTCTTCATTTCTCACAAGGAACAGCCGTTGGTCCTGTTGGTCACGGCCGGAGATGTCAAGGGTTGCCGTCTTTGCCGTTCGCTTCTCTTTCTGCAAGAGGAAAGCTCCGTCAGCGGCACCGAGCAAACCGTTGGTACCCGAAATCATATCAAACTTGTCTCCCGAATTTTGTTTGCGTGTGTGATGCACAAGGAGAAGACAGATACCGTATCGGTCAGAAAAATTTTTAAGCTGTGCAATTACCTCGTAATCATTTGCGTAAGAAAATTTTTCCGCACCCGACTCTCTGACCTTCTGCAGAGTGTCGATGATGATAAGTCTCGTGTCGGGATTCTCTTCAATAAATTTTTCAAGCTGTTCGAAGAGTCCGCCGTTGAGATTCTTTGCTGACACGGAGAAAAACAAATTGTTTGTGCCTTCTGTTCCGAACATTCGGTAAAGTCTTTTCTGCAGCCGTGAGTAATCATCCTCGAGAGCAAGATAAAGCACCTTGCCCTGTCTGACCTCGTTTTCCCAAATAGGCTTACCCGTACTCACGTGATAAGCAAGCTGTGCCAT
>JAFQHU010000013.1 GCA_017397845.1 Clostridia bacterium | reverse complement strand
GTGTAATATCCGTTGCTTTTGTTTTTTATCTCGAAAAACTTAAAAAAGCAAATAACATTTTATTTTAAACCGAATATTTATACACAAAAAAACCACAGCTTTTCAAAAAAACTGTGGTTTTTCAGTGCCCTTGATTTTACTAGGGTTTCAGCTTAATTCCTTCATCCCTTAATTGCTGCCTGAGCTGCAGCAAGTCTTGCGATGGGCACACGGAAGGGTGAGCAGGATACATAGTCGAGGCCGATCTTGTGGCAGAATTCAACTGATGTGGGATCGCCGCCGTGTTCACCGCAGATACCGCAGTGAAGTTTGCTGTTTACGGGCTTACCAAGCTTGATGGACATTTCCATAAGCTTGCCGACACCTGTCTGGTCGAGCTTTGCAAAGGGATCGTTTTCAAAAATCTTTGCATCGTAGTAAGCATCAAGGAACTTACCTGCGTCGTCACGGCTGAAGCCGAAGGTCATCTGGGTAAGGTCGTTGGTACCGAAGCAGAAGAAGTCAGCTTCCTTAGCGATTTCGTCAGCTGTGAGAGCTGCTCTGGGGATTTCGATCATGGTACCTACTTCGTACTTAAGGTCTGCGCCTGCTGCTGCGATTTCAGCGTCAGCAGTTTCTACAACTACCTTCTTAACATATTTGAGCTCCTTAACGTCGCCGGCAAGGGGAATCATGATTTCGGGAACGATGTTCCAGTCGGGATGAGCCTTGCTTACGTTGATAGCTGCACGGATAACAGCAGCTGTCTGCATTTTAGCGATTTCGGGATATGTTACAGCGAGACGGCAACCACGGTGACCCATCATGGGGTTGAATTCGTGGAGAGAAGCGATGATATTTTTGATTGTTTCAACGCTCTTGCCCTGTGCTGCTGCGAGTGCTTCGATGTCAGCTTCCTCTGTGGGAACGAATTCGTGGAGAGGAGGATCAAGGAAACGGATGGTAACGGGGTTACCTTCAAGTGCTTCATAGAGAGCTTCAAAGTCGCCCTGCTGCATGGGAAGAATCTTAGCAAGAGCTGCTTCTCTTTCTTCTACTGTATCGGAGCAGATCATTTCGCGGAATGCTGCGATTCTGTCTGCTTCAAAGAACATGTGCTCTGTACGGCAAAGACCGATACCTTCTGCACCGAGTTCAACTGCCTTCTTTGCGTCGGCGGGTGTATCTGCGTTTGTTCTTACCTTAAGTGTTCTGAATTCGTCAGCCCAACCCATGATTGTACCGAAGTTGCCGGAAATTTCAGCATCTACTGTATCAATGATACCGTCATAGATGTTACCTGTTGAACCGTCGATAGAGATTTCTGAGCCTTCAGTGAAGGTTTTGCCTGCGAGAACGAACTTTTTGTTTTCTTCGTCCATAGCGATTTCCTGACAGCCGGAAACACAGCATGTACCCATACCGCGGGCAACAACGGCTGCGTGAGAGGTCATACCGCCGCGAACGGTAAGGATACCCTGAGCGGCTTTCATACCTGTGATATCTTCGGGAGATGTTTCGAGACGAACAAGGATAACCTTTTCGCCCTTTTCTGCCCATGCCACAGCATCTTCAGCGGTGAATACTACCTTACCGCAGGCAGCACCGGGAGATGCACCGAGACCTCTGCCGATGGGAGTAGCAGCTTTAAGTGCTTTTGCATCGAACTGAGGATGAAGAAGAGTGTCAAGGTTTCTGGGGTCGATCATAGCAACTGCTTCTTCCTTTGTTTTGTGACCTTCAGCAACGAGGTCAACAGCGATCTGGAGAGCAGCCTGAGCGGTTCTTTTACCGTTACGTGTCTGGAGCATATAGAGCTTTTCGTTTTCAACGGTGAACTCCATATCCTGCATATCGTGATAGTGGTTTTCGAGAAGTGCGCAAACCTCTGTGAACTGTTTGTAAGCTGCGGGGAATTTGTTAGCCATTTCAGCGATGGGCATCGGAGTTCTTACGCCGGCAACAACGTCTTCACCCTGTGCGTTTGTAAGGAATTCACCCATAAGCTTCTTTTCGCCGGTAGCGGGGTCACGTGTGAAAGCAACACCTGTACCGCAGTCATCACCCATGTTACCGAATGCCATTGCCTGAACGTTAACGGCAGTACCCCATGAGTAGGGGATATCGTTGTCACGGCGATAAACGTTTGCACGGGGGTTGTCCCATGAACGGAAAACGGCCTTAACGGCACCCATAAGCTGTTCTTTGGGATCTGTGGGGAAGTCTTCGCCGATCTTTGATTTGTATTCAGCTTTGAACTGTTCTGCGAGTTCTTTGAGGTCAGCAGCTGTGAGCTCAGTATCCTGAGTTACGCCTCTTTCCTCTTTCATTTTGTCGATAAGTTCTTCAAAGTATTTCTTACCAACTTCCATAACAACGTCGGAGTACATCTGAATGAAACGTCTGTAGCAGTCATATGCCCATCTTTCGTTGCCTGATCTTTCAGCCATAACTTTAACAACATCTTCGTTAAGACCGAGGTTAAGGATTGTATCCATCATACCGGGCATTGATGCACGTGCACCTGAACGAACTGAAACGAGAAGGGGTTTCTCAAGATCGCCGAACTTTTTACCGGTGATTTCTTCCATCTTTTCGATGTTTTCCATAATTTCAGCAACGATTTCGTCGTTGATTTTACGGCCGTCTTCATAATACTGTGTGCAGGCTTCGGTTGTGATTGTGAAGCCCTGAGGAACGGGAAGGCCGAGATTGGTCATTTCAGCGAGGTTAGCACCCTTACCGCCGAGAAGCTCTCTCATGTTGCCGTTACCTTCTTTGAAAAGGTATACCCATTTTTTGCTCATTGGAATCTCCTCCTAAAAATAAATTTTGGTTTAAGTTTACAGTGAAAAAGAGTATAGTATCCCTTCTTACTGTTTGCACCCTTTAGTTTAACAGAATTCTTTTCAAAAGTCTATTGTTTTTTTACATATAGATTGTCCGTTTTTATCGTCAATTTTGTCAAAATTTACAGAGATTTCGGTTTTCTTTACCTTTGGGTTGAATATTATGTGAATTTTTTTCTTTATATATAGAAATTAAGGTTGATTTGTGTTAAAATGGTACATTGATACAGAATCAAATTTTATAAGAGGGAGATTATGAAAATGAATAAAAAGCTTATCGCACTTGTCGCTGTTATTGTAATTGCCGTCACTGCGGTATGTATTGTTTCTTTCACGGGCACAAACGAGCCGGAAACCACCGCTCCGGCGGAAGGACAGCCCATAACCGTAAATTTGGAGCCCGAAACCACCAAAGAGCCCTTTTTTAAGCCTTCATATGACACGAAAATTACCGTAACGCTTCCCATTGAGGTGGTGGACAAAAAGTACGGCGGTGACCTGGAGGCTTTTGCCGAGGCAAAGGGTTATTTTTCCATAGAGAAAAAAGGCGACAGCCACGTAAAAATAAAAATGCGTGAATATTCCTACAGACTTCTTCTGACCACTGTGGGTATGGAAACCGTGAGCGGTATAGGCTATGCTTTGGATTCGGGAAATTATCCCTTTATCGTAAAGTTGGCGAAATACGATGAGAATTTCAGCGATATTGTTTTTATAGTAGATAAGGAAAAATATTCAAAAGCGGAAAACAAGGATGAATTTTTCGGCCTTATGGCGGCTTATTGCCTTTATTATCAGGAATATACCGAGGAAAATAAAGGCGTTTGCAGAATCACCGTTTGCGAAAAGGATACAAACATACTTATTGAAACCAGAGAGCTGAGCGAAGGAGACATAAAATGAGCTTCATTGAATTTGACAATGTTTACAGAAGATACCAGACCGGTGAAATAATCATTCCTGCCGTTGACGGTGTCAGCTTTTCGATAGAAAAAGGCGAATTTTGCCTTATCGTCGGCACCAGCGGTGCAGGTAAATCCACGGTGCTGAATATTCTCGGCGGTATGGACAGCTGCGACGACGGCAAGGTGCGTGTGGCGGGCAGACCCATTACCGAGCTTTCAAAAAGTGAATTGGTGGACTACCGCCGTCATGAGGTAGGGTTCATTTTTCAGTTTTACAATCTTGTGCCGAATCTTACTGCACTGGAAAATGTGGAGCTTGCCACTCAAATGTGTAAAAAGCCCGTAAAGCCCGAAGAAATTCTGGCAAGAGTGGGGCTCAAGGAAAGATTGGACAATTTTCCCTCTCAGCTTTCCGGCGGTGAGCAGCAAAGAGTTTCTATCGCACGTGCTTTGGCAAAAAATCCGAAAATCCTTCTTTGTGACGAGCCTACGGGTGCTCTCGATTACCGTACGAGCAAGCAGATTCTCTCGCTTTTGCACAGACAGTGCAGAGAAACGGGCACCACGGTAGTGGTTATTACCCATAACCAGGCACTTGCGGCCATGGCTGACAGAATTATTACAATGCGTTCGGGCAGAGTGGTACAGATTGCCGTCAATGACCGTCCCGTTCCCGTGGAAAAGCTCGAATGGTAATGTTATATACAAACGTTAAGGAATATACAAAATGAACAAGAAGAAAATCAACACAATTCTCATAACCGATGCCAGACGGACGATAGAACGGTCTTTTTCCCGCTTTATTTCCATTATTTCTATCGTTGCTTTGGGTGTCAGCTTTTTTGCGGGTATGAATGCCATAGCCCCGAACATGTATGACACGGTGTCAAAATATGTACAGGACAGCAACGCTATGGATATTCAGATTATATCCACGGCGGGGCTTACGGAAAACGATTTGTCGGTTATCGGCTCGGTGACGGGCGTGGAGAGCATAACGGGCGAAAAATTCGTTGACGGTGTGGTAAAGGTTAACGGAGAGCCAGTAAACGATATAGACGGCTCGGAAATGACTGTGCGTGCCTACAGTTTGGACATAAATAAGGTTTATGCGGCGGCAAACGGTGCAGACGACCCTTATTATATGAACCGTCCTCAGCTCGTGGACGGCTCATGGCCCACATCCTCAAATCAGTGTTTGGTTGACGCAAGCACACTGTCAACCCCCGATGAATTTAAAATCGGCTCCGTTATCACTCTCGAAGGCGACGGCACGGATCTTTCCTCCTCTTTGCAGGGTAAAGATTACACGATAGTGGGCATCATCCGTACTCCGCTTTACATCTCTTATGACAGAGGAAACACCACTGTCGGTACGGGTAAGCTCGGTACCTTCGTTTATTTGCCCTCTGAAAACTTCCTCAGTGAATATTTTTCGGCTATCTCCATAAAAATTGCCGGCAGCGAAAATTATGACACATTTTCTGAGGAGTATCAAAGCTTTATCATCCCTTACAGAGATTATATAGAACAAATTTCCGCAGAGCTGCTCGCTCCGAGAATAGCATCTCTCAAGGCCGAATATACGGATCTTGTGGTGAAAAGTGAAATCGAATACGCCGAAGCCAAAGCTGACATCGAACAGCAGCTGGCCAACGCACAGGAGCAGGTAAAGCAAATACTCGACATGGCAGAAAACGGCGACAAAATGCTTTTGGAGTATAAGCAGCAATATAACGAAAAAGCTGTGGAAGCCAAAAATGCTCTTGACTCAGGAAAAACAGAGCATTCGGCACAGTATGCTTTGTGGGAAAACAAAAGAGCGGAATATAACGAAGCAAAAACAACCATAGAAAAATATGCTAACGCAGATGTTTCTCTTGCCACAGCGAAAACCGAATACAATACAGCAAAGCTTCAGGTAGACTCTATGCTCACTACGGTGGAATATCTGGAGGATTTGGTGGTTACCACCCGTTCTGCCATGGAACAGTTTGACGCCACACAGGACGACACCGTCGGTCAGCTTATTTCGCGCTTCGAGCAGTCGGGGTTGGTAGGGCAGGAGGTAGACAATATCATATCTTCGGTGAAATCCCTCATGGCTACAGGTACCGCAGAAGAAATGATAGCATATATGGAGCCTCAGCTTCAGTCCTTTGAAGCGAAACTTTCCGCCTCAAAGCAGGAGCTTTCAGCTGCCCGGACAACCTTGGCCGAAAAGAAAGCAGAGCTTGATAAGGCGGAAGAATTGGTCGGTAAGCTTCAGCAGGCACAGGCAAAATTGGAGCAGGCACAAACACAGCTTCAGGAGGCAGAAAACGAGCTTACCGCCGCCGGATACGATATACAGCTCGGTGAATTAGAGGTTCTTTCTCAGCTGAGCGACATGAAAAATCAGATAAATACCTTTGAGACTAACCTTATCATCGCAAAGGATAAGGCACCTACCGCTGAGGCTGATTTCGAACAGGCAAAGGCGCAGGCAAATGAGGAGTTGGAAAATGCCCGCAATCAGCTCGATGCAGCGAAGGACTTCCTTTTGGGACTTGACAACGCGAAATGGTATGTAAATGACAGAAACGGATGTCTTTTGGGCTTCGAGGAATATGCTCAGACAGCAAACCGTACCGCTGCCATAGCCATTCTTTTTCCGTGGCTGTTCTTTGTGGTTGCCGCTCTGATGTGTCTTAATACCATGGCGCGAATGATAGAAGAGGAAAGGACGAGACTCGGTACCTTTAAGGCTTTGGGCTTTACGGATACGGAAATTATAGCCAAATATCTCGTTTATGCGGGACTCGCCTCTACCATAGGCAGTGTGGCCGGCTCCTTTATGGGCTTTGCTCTTTTCCCGACTTTGGCACATACGGCATTCGGTATTCTTTATGATTTGCCGGAAATGGTTATAAAATACCGCTTTTCCTTCGCTCTTCCCGCCATTATTATTTCGGTAGCCTCTACAGTAGGCGTAACCTACTACACCTGCTATAATAACCTTAAGGTGGTTCCGTCCACTCTTATGAGACCGAAAGCACCGAAAGGCGGAAAGAGAGTTCTGTTGGAAAAAATACCGCAGATATGGACCAAACTCAACTTTACATGGAAGGTTACCTTCCGTAATGTTTTCCGAAATCTTAAAAGATTTCTTATGGCTACGGGCGGCGTTCTGGGCTGTACGGCACTGCTGCTTGCCGCCTTCGGTTTGAATGATTCCATACATCAGATTATGGACAGACAGTTTACCGATGAGGATAAAATATGGCGTTATGATATGCAGATAGTGCTGAACGGCTCTTATGATACTACTGTGGCACCCTGCGAGGGCTATGAATTCATAAAAAGCCAGGCAAGCATCGGAACGGCTATGCTCGAATATATGGAGGTTTTCGAAGCCACCAACGAAAAGGGTAAAAAGCCCATGGAGGTATATATGCTCGTTCCGGAGGATGCATCCGCAGTAAGCAGTTATATATCTCTCAATGATGCAAAAACAGGAAAACCGATTCCCATAAATTCCACAGGTGCCGTCATAACCGATAAGCTCGCCAAAGAGCTCGATATTTCGCTCGGTGACAGCATCGATATCATAATAAATGAGGGTTACAGCGTAAAGGTGCCCGTGGCGGGAATAGCGGAAAATTACTGTTTCCATTATGTGTATATGACAAAAGATCTTTATAAGGCTGTTTTCGGCATAAATCCTCTTTACAATTATGTTTCGGCAAATCTTGCCATACCCGATATGGAGCAGGAGCAGAAAGCTCTTTTGGCAAAGAATCTCATGAGTGAATACGGCATCAGCGCCGTGGCTTTTACAAATCAGATTCAGGACTCTTTCCAAAATATAATGAACTCCATAAATTATATCGTAATTATACTGATTGTCTGTGCGGGACTTCTGGCGTTTATTGTCCTTTATAATCTTTCCGTAATCAATATCACGGAAAGGCTCAGAGAAATCGCCACCATTAAGGTTTTAGGCTTTGACGATATGGAGGTTTCCTCTTATATTTTCCGTGAAAATGTGATTCTCACAGTTATCGGAACTTTGGAGGGGCTTATTTTCGGCGTCATAGTGCACCGTTTGGTATTGGCTGTGGCAGAGGTGGATATTATCACCTTCGTAAGGGATATATCCTTTATGAGCTTCCTTTATTCGGTGGTTCTCTCCTTTGCATTCTCGATGACGGTAAACATAGTTCTGCATTATAAGCTGAAGAAAATTGATATGGTAGAATCTCTTAAATCCATAGAATAAGGAGAGTTGAGTATGCTTGTTAATATGAAAGAGCTGCTGAAAAAGGCGCAGGAGGGCAGCTATGCCGTCGGATCTTTTTCGGTGGCAAATATGGAAATGGTTTTAGGTGTGGTAAAGGCTGCCGAGGAAATGAATTCACCGATCATTTTGCAGATAGCTGAGGTGAGACTGAATCATTCACCGCTGAAAATAATCGGACCTTGCATGCTCGCGGCGGCGAAAAATGCCAAAGTGCCCGTGGCGGTACATCTTGACCACGGCACTACAATCGGATGCATAAAAGAAGCACTTGAGCTGGGCTTTACCTCTGTTATGTTTGACGGCTCCCATCTTCCTTTTGAGGAAAATGTGCAGAAAACCAAAGAGGTTGTGGCTTTGGCTCGAAAATACGGTGCTGCCGTCGAAGCTGAGATAGGCTGTGTGGGCGGCAGTGAGGACGGAAGCACTGATATAGCTATGCGTTGCACTTCACCGACTCAGGCGAAAGAGTTTTACGAAAAAACAGGTGTTGACGCACTTGCCATCGCCATAGGAAACGCTCATGGCTTTTATAAGGATGCACCGGAGCTTCGCTTTGATATACTTGAGGAAGTGGCGGCAACTGTGCCCGTACCTCTCGTGCTTCACGGCGGAACAGGTATAGAGCCCGAAGATTTCATAAAATGCCATCAGAAGGGCATAAAAAAAATAAACATAGCCACTGCCACCTTTGCTTCCTGTGAAAGCAAGGTCAGAGAGGGCTATGAAAAGGGCGAAATCAAAGGCTATTATGACCTTCATCAGAAGGAAATCGAAGGAGCCCGCGAAAATGCGAAAAGGCATATAGAAATCTTTTGGTCTCAGAATAAAGCGTAATATCCGCAATCAGTAATAAAAATAAAAAAAGTCGAAAGGAAGTACTTTTTATGAAATATGTAGAATTTGATCAAAGCAAGCCCCTCGACGTTATCCCCATCGGCAGAGTCGCAATTGACTTCAATCCCACAGATATGAACAGACCTCTTTCCGAAAGTTGTAATTTTAACAAATATGTGGGCGGCTCACCAGCGAATATTGCCGTAGGTTTGGCGCGTTTGGGTAAAAAGGTAGGCTTCATCGGTAAAGTTTCCGATGACCAGCACGGAGATTTCGTTATCGATTATTTTAAAAAGGATGGCATTGACACCTCAAATATTTACCGTGCAAAGAACGGAGAGAAATTAGGTCTTACCTTCACCGAAATCAAAAGTCCCACGGAAAGCTCTATTCTCATGTACCGTGATGCTATAGCCGACCTTATGCTTGAGCCTGAGGAGGTTAAAGAGGAATACATAGCTTCTGCCAAGGCAATAGTTATTTCAGGCACCGCTCTTTCGAAAAGTCCCTCCAGAGATGCCGCTCTTAAGGCTATGATGCTTGCCAAAAAAAACGGTGTGGTGGTTATATTTGATATCGATTACAGAGCTTATACATGGAAGAACAGAGATGAAATTTCCGTTTATTATCAGATGGTGGCCCGCAACGCAGATATCATTCTCGGCTCAAGAGAGGAATATGACCTTACTGAAGCCATTACGGGTGTGTGCGGCTCCGACGAAGAAAGCGCAAAGCTTTGGCATTCCTACGGTGCAAAGATAGTTATTATCAAACACGGCAAGGATGGTTCCACTGCCTATACAAATGACGGCAAAAGCTATTCCATCAAGCCATTCCCCGTAAAGGCGATGAAGGGCTTCGGCGGCGGTGACGGCTATGCCAGTGCGTTTATCCGCTGTCTTCTTGACGGATATGAGATGATTGATGCTTTGGAATTCGGAACAGCCTCCGCTTCCATGCTCATTTCCGCCCACTCCTGCAGTGCGGCTATGCCTACGGTGGAGGCTATAGAGCAATTTATCAAGGAAGAAAAAGAGCTTTACGGAGAAATGGTCGCCAGAGCCTGATTATTAATAATAAAGTACAGGTCAACCACCTCTGCGGTGGTTGATTTTTACTTTTAATTGTTTTCGTCTCAATGAAATATCGACGTTCCTCACGCTCAGGCCGCTTGGGCCTTTACTTTTGCACAGTCGAGCGCAAAAGTAAACAAAACGCCCTTTTGCCTCGGAAAATACTTTCCTCGGTGACCGCCTTCGCTTGCTCGGCGGAGATAAAAAACTGCCGTGGATTTTTTTTGTTTTTGTTTACTTTTATTGCCATCTTTATCTGTGCTGTACTTTTTAATCTTTCAGTACCTCCATACAAACCGTTTTACAGGAGGGGCACACCATGGCAGGTGTGCAGACAAACGGTAAGATTTAATCTTTACTGAAAGGTTTATTTTTACGGAGCTGACCGC
>JAFQHU010000012.1 GCA_017397845.1 Clostridia bacterium | reverse complement strand
TAATGTCCGTACTGTATTCCCTCAAATAAATCCGTAACAATAAAGCTGTAAAAGCTGTTGAAATACAGCCTTCGTGCAACCAAGCTTTCCGATGTGTATTCTGTGTTGACGGTAATAACCTTTTCACCGAAAATGTCGGTGGCAAGTTGCGATAGATGTTCTTTACTGAATTTCTCCAATTCACCGAGTCTTGACACAAACCTTTTGAGCTTATTGAACGCAAGAGTAATATCATCACCGAGGTTATCGTAAAATCCGAGAGTTGTGTTTGCCTCGTTCAGCAGCTTTTCTGCCTTAGTAAAAAAGTCCTTATCATATTCGGGCGACAGGATTCCGAGGATAATATATTCCTCTTTGATATTCTGTAGCTTACCCTTACGGTGGAAGTATTCATCTAATATTTCGGCATTTTCATAAGTGAAAAGCTTTGCAATTCGTTCCTTTTCTTGGCCAATGTCAATCAGATTAAAGGGCTTGAGCTTCGGCAGGACAGTAAATATATTGTTGATTACGGTTACGGCTTCAACAAAAAGTCGGGGATTTAAATAGCCTTTGGAGAGCATATCTTCAAGCTCCCAATTCTCGGCTCTGAAAACAGATATTCTTGCGGCAGTATCATCCTTGTAATACTGATTGAGTAGTTCAACCGTATATTGTCCCGCATCAACAGTTTTTGATGCGACGGTTACTTTACCGACACTGTAATCGGCATAGAAGAAGCCTTTGTCATTCATACTTCTCCACCTCCTGACAAAAATTATATCATAGTCCATAGTCATTATACAAATTTTACTGTCCAATAAAACGGACTTTACTCCGCGAAAGCGTGTTCCATAGGATTTGAGTAGTTTTATTGTTCGGAGAATAATAATTATTAAAATGGAGCATAATATAATAATGTTTATATATATTGACAAATTGCTGCATTTCGTTTATAATTATAAACATTATAAGAGGTGATTAATATGGGTAAGAAAGCAGTAACGGTATTGCCGAGTACAGAGAAAATATTGGAAACAATGGGTGAACAGATTAAATTAGCCCGACTTCGCAGACAATTATCTGTAGAGCTTGTTGCAGAGAGAGCCGGAATAAGCCGTGCAACGCTTTGGAATGTTGAAAAAGGAAGCCCGTCTGTTGCTATAGGAATTTATGCCGCTGTTTTACATGCTCTTAATAATATGGATAAGGATTTACTGCTCGTTGCCAAGGATGATGAGTTTGGCAAAAAGATGCAAGATATGAATATGCAAGTAAAAAAGAGAGCTCCGAAGGGAGATAAATAATGGAAAAGAAGATTTTTGTATATGAGGATTTCAGCTCTGCAGAGCCTCAGAAATTAGGCGTTCTGTATGTGGATTCGCTCCGAGGGACAGAGCATTATTCATTTGAATATGATGAAGAGTGGTTGAGGAACACAAACTTCCGTTACCATCTTGACCCGGACCTTTCAATGTTTACAGGAAGACAATACACAACAAAACAGATTTTTGGTTTGTTTGCAGATGCTTCGCCTGACCGTTGGGGCAGAGTGCTTATGAAACGCCGTGAGGCAATACAGGCACGAAAAGAAGACAGAAAACCAAACAAGCTCTATGACAGCGATTTCTTGCTTGGTGTATATGATGAAACCCGTGTGGGTGCAATCAGATTAAAAGAAACAGAAGACGGTCCGTTTTTATCAGATGATAAAGAAACAGCTGCACCACCATGGGCAACTCTGCGTTCTTTAGAAGAAGCATCCCGTCAGTTTGAAAAGGATGAAAACATCCTGAATGAAAAGTGGCTCAAGCAATTATTGAAGCCCGGCTCGTCACTTGGCGGAGCAAGACCAAAAGCAACTGTTGAAGATGAAAAGGGCAACCTGTGGATTGCTAAATTTCCCTCTAAAAATGACGATTACAATGTTGGTGCATGGGAAAAGGTTGTACATGATTTAGCAAGAATGTGTAAGCTTGATGTACCCGAATCCAAATTAGAAAAATTCTCAAAGGACGGAAGCACCTTTCTTGTTAAACGCTTTGACAGAAACGGAAAAAGGAGAATTCATTTTGCATCTGCTATGACGATGCTCGGTAAGAGTGACGGTGCATCAGGTGATGACGGTTCAAGCTATATTGATATTGTTGAATTTATAAAGTCCTACGGTGCATATCCCAAAGAGGATTTACTTGAGCTTTTTAAGCGTATAGTATTTAATATGGCTGTATCAAATACAGACGACCATCTGAGAAACCACGGCTTTATTCTGGCAGAAAAAGGATGGAAGCTGTCTCCATTATATGATGTAAATCCTGTGCCTTACGGAGATACATTAGCCTTGAATGTTGACAGCTACGACAACAGTATTTCAATTGAGTTGGCTGTTGAAGCAGCAGAGTATTTTGATATGAAAGGTAATGATGCTGAAAGCATCGCTGAAGAAATTCTGAGTGTAGTAAGAAACAACTGGGAGCAGCTCGCAACAAAATACGGAATCAATCGTGAACAGGTTGAAGAGATGCGACCTGCATTTGATGTCTGTTATAAATAACAAGTAAATATCGTTATAATTGCAAACTACCTCGCAAGGAATAGTCATCCTGCGAGGTAGTTTTTTTGTTTTATGGGGTTTGAAGATAATTCTATAAAATTTTTTGTTTCGATTATTGTACTAAAAATTATATAGGTGCTTAAAAGCCTTGATATATAAGGTTTCAAGCCTTGTTTCGCACATCGTTTTTTACTGTTTCGTGATTCTGTATGATTTTCGATTTTTTCTACATTAAATAATCAGAGGAGGGAAAACATAAGGTTCACGGATAATTCTTGATATTACAATTTTGAGTTTGTTAATTGATTTTATATGTTGCTGTTAAATTTATTTCATTATCAGCATTTTCTTCAACATATAAAGTTCTATCAAATTCAATGTTGTTTTTATTTAAACATAATTCTAAAAAACACAAGAAAATCCCAATATCAATCTGATTGTAATGTTTAACTTTTTCTATTGGCATAATGCCTCTTTTACCCGGTTTTCTATATCTATAAATTTTAATTTCTTGCTCTGAAGCATCTACAAGCCAAGGCTGAGTATTACAAGCACTTGGTGTAAACCTCACAATGTTTGCTATATCTGTATAATAATCTCCGTTCCATATTTCTGATAATTCCTTTCTTTTGCTTTTATACATATCTTTTCTGAATTTTGTTTCTGAATCAATTTTCGCTATTGCAATCATTATAACAAAATCAAGACCATCTATTTGTTGCTCTTCTACTTTGCCAATGCCAAACCATAGTGTACCGATATTTTTAGATACTAAATACAAATCTAATTGTTCTCCGATATAACCTATATTTTGTAAATAATTATCTTTCTTTTCAGAATATAAAAGTATGCAATATTCTTGACCTCTTTTACAAGTTGTAGAGTCTTTAACTATTTTCATTTTTACGTTAATATCTTCAACTAACGGCCTAAATTTATTGAATTCATTCTCAATATCTTTAAGTTCATCATCTGTAATATGTTCATCTCCTGTATTTCTAAACAAGTGAAAAGATTTTCTTTTGAAAATCATATCATATAAATAATTGTTCATTTAATCACCCGCCGTATTCTTATTTATCAAGATAATTATACCACACCTACACCATAACTTTCAACGCATCCCGATTATACAATAACTATCCTCACCAAAGTAGCAGTCCGGTATATGAATACTGCGTCAGATTTTTGGTGAAGGGTCGTTGTGACCCTTTTACCACTTTTATGCTCGTAAATTTCAAGAGACCAATGTGGTCACTTGAAACGTGATTTTTTTCGACTTATAAAAACTTAGGGAACAAACTGACTGTGAATAAGTGCAATTTGTTCCCTAAAGTATTTAATTGATAAATTGGAATTTGATAGTCAAAATAATCCCCTGTTATATTTGAATTGCGCGTATAGGATAAAAACTAATCCAATCAAAACGCCTATACCTATTACCCATCCACTTGCCGTTATGTTTCCCAATGCTTGTATAACAGCGCCGACAATTATAGCCGCGCCTACAATAAGTGTTCCAAGACCGACAAACATACAATACACTTTCTGATTCTCTTTCGTGACCTTGCGACGATTATACCAATGGATTGAGCCGATATTTCCACACATATTGAAGATACCGAAAAGCACACAAATAACACCGATGCCTAACTGAGTTAAGCTATCTCTCAGCGGCTCGATAAAGATGAACCCTAATATAAACAGACCGATAGCGCAACCTGCAGCGAAGCCGATGATGACCTTTTTTTGTTGGTCGATAGTCTTATTCTTTGACACAAGGATTTCCTCGTTGCTCTTGTTTGAAATAAGCTCGTCAATTGTAACACTAAAATAATCAGCTAATAGTTTGAGTGACTCGTCATTCGGCAATCCCAAACCGTTCTCCCATTTTGCAACAGCAGAACGTGAAATATGTATATCAGCCGCGACCTTGGCTTGCGACACGCCTTTTTTGCTTCGCAGTTCTTTTAGCTTTTGAGAAAATTCCATAGAAACACCTCCGTTTTATTCTAACCATATTTTTTCATATTTCAAGCTAAAAATCTACCCTTTAGGGTGTTACTTTGATGGGTTGCGCTGTTACTTTTATGAATAACACCATTGTTCTGTTTAAGAAAGAGGCTATTTAATAAAATTTCATTTATCCAAACAATTATATTACACCCGCACCACAATTTTCAACACAACCTGATTATATAATAACTGCCCCCACAAATGTAGAATTCCGGTATACGAATACTGCGTCAGATTTTTGGTGAAGGGTCGTTGTGACCCTTTTACCACTTTTATTCTCGTAAATTTCAAGAGACCAATGTGGTCACTTGAAACGTGGTTTTTTCGATTTATAAAAATTTAGGGAACAAACTGACTGTAAATAAGTACAATTTGTTCCCTGAATTTGCACTTTATGTTTTTGAAAAGTGCAAAATTTGCACTTCGTATGTTTTTAGAGTGCAATTGTTTTCTTGTTGCGGTTAGCGTTTAATGCTCACAAATATAGAAATTCATTTCATCTGAATTTCGTTTATATGAAGCATTCAGTTCTGTGAGTTTTCCGGATGCCCATTGGCTGTTTTCAGGTTCCCAACAAGTTTCATCATCTTCATACTCCCAAATGGTTGCCATATATAATCTGCAGTTGATTTTTATGTTATCAACATACTTATGAAGCTTTTTATAATCTTCATAAATATCATTTGAAGAATTGAAGCCTTGTTTGTATTTAAACTCTATAACAGCAAGGCAATCCGTTATGTAATTTTCGTAATAACTGTCATCTGAGTCAAAGTTAACTTTTGCAATTACCATATCGGGACGATATCCGGTTCCCTTAAATTTTTCATCTGTAAATTCTGTAAAAACCCGTATATCGTTTTTGTCAAGCAAGTCTCCGAGTATGCTACGAAGATGAAAATAAAATGCGTTTTTCAATGTATCTTCTTTAAGAAGCCATCCATTGTTATAGTCCTCTTTAATCTTATTTTCCCAAATATATTTTATTGTATAATCAATTTTGTTGATGAGCGATTGTTCTTCGTCCAACTCTTTTATTTTTTTCAGATAGTTCAGAACTGTAACACCGTTTTCGATTTTTGCGTTAACTACTTCAAAGCCTGAAAGTGTACTGTCTGTGAATAACGGCTTATCGTTTTTATCAGCAACAATGGGAGCAACAACAAGGCTCAGCTCATCAATAACATCTGCTCTCTGAAAATATCCGTTTACAATACTTCCGCCCTCTAAAAGCAGAGTATCACATCCGATAATATTTTTAAGCTTGAAGAGTGCAAGCTCAACATCGATTTCGGTTTCGCCTGCGAATATGTACGGGATTTCCATGCTTTCAAGGTAACCTAAATATCGTTCATCTGCCTGCTCGGTCAGCACTTCAATAATCTGTGCACCGTCATATCCCGGGTCACCGTCAGGGTCGATAATTTTATTTGACTTCCAACCAAGCTTTCCTTTCGGGTCAAAGGCAATAGCGTAAAAGCCGGTCATATCGTCAAGAATAAAATCCATCTTTAAATCCATATCGTGACGCACGGGCTCATATTCTGAAAGTTCGGGATAATATCCACCTGTAAAGCTGCCTTCCATTGTGACTCTGCCACAAATAAATCCGTTCGATTTTAAGTTGCGATTAATCTCGTAATAGGTTTCGCAAGCAGCTACACATTCGGGATTTCCTAAAAAATCACCTGTAACCTTTCCGTCAAGTGAGGTTACCATATGGCAAATGATGTACGGTCTGTTCATATTCACACCTCGTCAAATTGATTTTATTACTCTTCAATTATCTCTCTGATTTTATTTGCATAGTCTTTGCCGTGGTTTATGGAAAACTCGCCGTGATATAACTTAGGAATAACTTGCAAAAAACTATTCCGTAAAGTTTGATGAATCATTTCAGCAGATTTTAACATTGTGTTATTTTCTTTCTCACCAACAAATACAAAAACCTTTGCTTCACAGCTTTTTATAGATTCTTTTAAAGAATACAGTGAATTTGCCTGCAAGAATGCAATCATATCATTCTTGGATATGTCACAAGTATCTTTATAATAACAATCAAACAAATCAGGTTTAATTTTAAGCGACTTGAATTGTAATTTGGAAAACCATTTGTACTGTATTAACCCATAACAACTTCCAAACGCAGGCTTTATCATAGAATGCGTTATTTTCGATGGTATAACTAATGCACTTTCAATGATAGCGTATTTACAAATATTGTTGCGTTGCGACAATATCTCCAGTAAAATCTGTCAGCCTAAAGATAAACCTCCAATCATAAAAACAGAACCTCCAAAATGTGTATCAATAAAAGCTATGATTTCAGCGGCGTTGTCTTCTATGGTTGTAAAAGGTTTATCACTTTCTGCGTGCCCGTCCAGTATCGGTAAGATTATGTGAAAATCTTTTTGAAGTGATTTTGCTGTATCTTCATAATTCCACCACGATAAACCACCTCCATGCAAAAGAAGGATGATGTTGTTGTTTTCTTTTCCGTATTCAACATAATGCACACTCTTTCACCTCTCATTCAAGTTCCTATTAGTCACACTTATTATACCACACTGTAACCATGACTTTCAACATAACCTGATTATATAATAACTGCCCCCACAAATGCAGATTCCGGTACATGAATACTGCGTCACATTTTTTAACTTAAACATTTTTACATAGCACTCGTCAGATTCTGACGTGTGTATTTTTATATCAAAAATTCAAAAGAAAGGAGGCATACCTAATGCAAAAATTAAAACTTAACCTGCAGTTATTTGAGAAAGTATCAACGCTGATTAAAACGGAGTGCTGTAACTGTTATGAAGATAACTGTCTGTTGCTTGATGACGGAGAAGCTCACATCTGCCCTCAGCTCATAACACCGAGTCACATTATCTGCAGATATTTTCTCGAGTCCGTACTGCCGGGTGACAAAGCATTGCTGAAACGAATAACCGAACTTTAAGACCTACTGTTTTTCAGTTGGTCTTTTTTTATCGGAAAATCCGTTCAGCCGATAAAAATTTTTCTTTGAACAAATCATCGTTCAGGGAAAATCTATCCGATAAAGTGCAAAAAACACGGAGCTTGGTCCGATAAAAATACGCTCAAAACAGGCGTATTGAAAATTTATGAAAGGAGGCAAGAGAGATGTCGAGAGTAAAAGAAACTCATTTATGGTTCGAAAACGGTGATGATGAAATTCAGGTTGAGAGCTATTGGAAGGACCTTAATGAAGCAATCTTTGATTTGCAGAAGACAGTTCCCGACGATGTAGTAATCATCAATGATGAAGAACCGGGTTTTCTTCGTGCGGCGGTTAAGCTTACAAGGCTCACATTCAGAACAATAAAACCGCAGTCTGAAAAAACCAAAAAGGCTTTTTCTGAAAACGGAAAGCGAAACAGTAAGAATCTTAAAAATCAAAAACGCACCTGATAAGAATCAATTCTTATTTCCGGTCGGTATTAAAACGAGGACAAACCAATGCTTGCGTTGAAAATTTAAATCTTTGTCCGAAGTTTAGCAAGCATTGGATTTGTATCCTCAAATCCGTACAAACAGAGTGTTTTTACAACCACACCAAATACAAAAATTAAAGAAAGGAGAATTCCTATGAGTAAAAGAACAAGAGATATAGACTTTCATGTGTATCTCAATGAAGAAGAAAATCAGATATTAGAAAATCTTTGCAGTAGATTAAGGGTGAACAGAAGCGTGCTTATCCGTGCGCTGATTCTTGGTAAAAGGTTAGTTGAGGCTCCGCCTGTTGATTATAAGCAGTTCATTATTGAGCTTCGAAGAGTCGGTACTAACCTTAATCAGTTAACTGCAAAGGCTAACTCAATCGGATATATTGACGCTGATGAATGCAGAGCCGTTCTGAATGATGTCAGAAAGCTTGAAGCAGACATCTCGAAATATTTTAAATCCGGAAAGGATGAAAACCGAGAATGGCTGTAACAAGAATATGGCCGATAAAAAATAACATTCATCAGGTTATTGATTATGCTTCAAACAAAAATAAAACAGACCTTTCGAAATATTCAGATTTGATTGATGCGCTTCACTATGCCGCTGACAAAGATAAAACAAATCTCGAAAACGAGCAGAAGTTACTCGTTGAAGGTATCAATTGTGACCCTGACATTGCTGCACGACAGATGATTGATACCAAAGAGATTTACGGAAAGACCGACGGTGTTGTTGCCTATCATGCATATATTTCTTTTAAATCCGGTGAAGTTTCACCCGAAGAAGCACAGCGGGTTGCAATGGATGTTGCAAATAAAATGTGGGGCAAGGATTATGAAATGATTGTTGCAACTCATCTTAATGCTAACTGTGTTCACTGTCACATAGTCATTAATTCCGTTTCAATGACTGACGGAAAAAAGATGAACGAAAACAAAGCGATGTATCAACTTTTCAGAAAGACGAGTGATGAGGTTTGTCTTGAGCACGGATTGTCTGTAATCGAAAAGCCGAAAGGCAGACGCATACCCTATAACATTTACAAGGCGATGCAGAAAGGTATCAAAACAAAATACGATTATATGCGTGACGATATTGATTATGCAATTATAAGAAGTGCAAACGAAAAACAGTTTTTCAGAATTATGACACAGAAAGGTTATTGGTTTGATAACGGAAAGATAGCTTATCGTAATGATGAGCACGCAGTGAAGCTCACAACCCTCGGTGAAATTTATACCTATGAAAAAATCAGAGAGCGGATTTACTCGCAGGATAAATTTACTGCAAACAACAATTTCAGAAATTATTTATATGCTAATGATTTTTTGAAGAGGCAGATATTCGTTTTCGATTACAAAGGTTATGAGTTTAAAGAATCAAGAGAATGTTACAGACATCCTGAGTATTTCAACCGAATGGTTTCTGATTTTACAAAACTGATTGTGGGCGGTGCCGTAATTGGTGCACCTGTTATTTCACTTTTGTTTCTTGCTCTGCTTTTTGCAGGGGCAATAGCCGAAAGAAATAACTGCAACCCGCATCCGTTTACACCTAAAATGAAATACTCAACTCCGAGGATTGAGTTTATGCAGGACCAGATTGACCTTGCGATAAATGAAAAGCTTTATGATTTTGCAGAGGTTGATAAATTCATTTCAAAGACTAATATCCGTATTGAGGAGCTGAAAAGTCAGCGTAATAAAATCTACAATCAGATAAGAAGATGTAATGACCCGACGGACAAGGAAAACCTTGTTGCCCGTCGGGGTTTTTTTACGGCTGAAATCGGTGAGCTTCGGGAAAAGCTGAAGCTTGCCAAAAGAATTATAAAAGACAGTCCCGCTCTTGAGGAGAAGATTGAAACGGAAAAACAACTTATCCGTGAATGGTACTTCCCCGAAAGGCAAAGGAACAAAGAAAAAGATTATGAAGGGAGGTGATATGTATGCATCCGGAAGAATTATGTAGGATGATTCAATGCAATGAAGATAATGCCACAGAAGATATAGTGTGTGAGCGTGAAATGACGTCAGACGAATATCTTGATAAATATTTTAACACAAAACAGTTTTCTGTAAGGAAGTTTTTAAGACTTGCAGAAGAGGAACGCAGGCAGAGAAAAGAAAGTAAAAGATTATATTATTATGGAGGAAAATAAATGAATAATAACTTAAAATCTCCGGTAAACATCCCGGTAGAAAAAATCCGTCCCTTTGAGGGACACCCGTATAAGGTTTTGGACAATGAAGAGATGAACTCTCTGATTGACAGTATTCAGCAGAAGGGTGTTATCTCACCGATTGTTGTAAGACCACTTGAAAACACAGACGATGAGTATGAGATTATCTCAGGTCATCGCAGACTCAGAGCATCAGTAAAAGCAGGGCTGGAAACAGTACCTGCTTTAATTTATGCCGTAAGCCGTGATGAAGCGGCAGTTATGCTCGTTGACAGTAATCTTCACAGAGAGCATATCTTACCGAGTGAAAAGGCGTTTGCTTACAAACTGAAATATGATGCATTAAAATCTCAGGGCAAAAGAACAGACCTAACTTTGAGACAAATTGTCCCAAAGTCAGATAGTAACAGAACATTGTCTGTAATTGGTGAAAGTATGGGAGATGGTTATAAAACGGTTGAGAGATATATCCGTCTTACAAACCTTATCCCTGAACTTCTCAATATGATGGACGAAGATAAAATTGCTTTATCTGTTGGTGTTGAGCTTTCGTTTCTTGATGAGCAGATGCAGTATGACTTGCTCCGTGTAATTGAGGAGCTGGAATGTACACCGTCATACTCTCAGGCGTGGCATATGCACAGGGATTTCAATGAAGGTACACTCACTATCGAAAGTATGGAAAACACACTTGCTTCAGAAAAACCGAATCAGAAGCCTATGTGCAAGGTGCCCATTGAAAAGCTTCAGAAAATTGCACCTAAGGTTAAGGATAAAGACTTTGAAGATTTTGTGCTGAAGGCTTGCGAGCATTACTACAAATATCTTCAGCGACAGCGAAGCCGTGACCGTGACGCACGGTAATCCACACATTTGTATAGGAGGAATTATATGAGTAAAATTGATATAAATGATTTAAGTAAAAATCCTAACTACTGTTTTGCGGCGTTGAAGCTCATTGAGCAGTTGTTCAGGGACGGGAAAATTCCCGAGTATATGTTCCGCAACATTTTAAGTGAATATGCGGACATTGTTGATGAAACCGAATTTGTAAAAGGAAATCACAATCAGATAAAGGAGGAATGTGCATGATAAATTCTGATTTCGGTAAGCGCAGAGTTGTAATCTATGCCCGAGTTTCTACGGAGCACGAGGCACAGATTTCGGCTCTTGAAAATCAGCTGGATTGGTATGAGCCAATCCTTGCTGCAAGACCTGAATGGCAGCTCGTCGGCAGATATATTGACGAGGGTATTACGGGTACCTCTGCCGAGAAAAGACCGCAGTTTATGAAAATGATCCGCGATGCCAAGCAGAAAAAGTTTGATATGATTATCACCCGTGAGGTGTCAAGATTTGCGAGAAATACCGTTGACACTTTGCAGTACACAAGAGATCTGAAGGCAAAGGGCGTTGAGGTGTTCTTCATTAACGATAACATCAAAACCTTTGACGGTGACGGCGAGCTTCGTCTCACCATTATGGCGACTCTCGCTCAGGATGAAAGCCGTAAAACCTCGGTACGAGTGAAAAGCGGTCAGCAGACCTCTATGAATAACGGCACATTCTACGGCAACGGAAATATCTTAGGCTACAGAAGACATCAGGAGCTTCTGCCCGACAACAAGAAAAAGGTGGATTTCATTATCGACCCGGAGCAGGCTGAAACAGTCAGGCTCATATATGATATGTATCTTGCGGGCAACGGGCTTACCAAAATAAAGGAAGAGCTTGAGCGTCAAGGCAGAAAAACTGCTATGGGCAAAACAAGGTGGTATGAAACCGTAATAGGTCACGTGCTGAAAAACACATTCTACTGCGGAATCATAACCTATCACAAGGAGTATACTCCCGACTATCTCACACAGAAAAAGATTAAGAATTACGGTGAGATTGACCTGATACAGGTAAAGGGAAGACACGAGCCGATTATTACTGAAGAACAATTTGAAAGGGTGCAATTAATTATGGCAAGTAAAACAGCTCAGATGAAAAATCTTAATACAGGCAGAAGAAGTACAACCGGTAAAAGACCGAGAACAACAGTATGGGGAAAGCTCCTCATCTGCGAATGCGGTCACAGATTCAATACGAAGCTCTGGAGAAAAGAGGGAGATAAATCCATTATCGGTTATCAATGCTATGACTCGGTGCGTACCGGGTCATACGAGAGCCGAAAGAAAAAGGGCTTACCCCTTGAAGGCATTTGCCGTGTGCCAATGATTCCCGAGTGGAAGCTGCAGATGATGGCAAATTATATTTTCCGCAATTATCTTTCTGAAAAGGATAAGGTGCTGGCTCTTGCCAACTCAATGCTCGAGGCTCACATTGACGACAAAGAGGATGATGTGGATTATGCGGCTATCATTGAGAAAAAGTGCAAAGAGGTCGAAAGGCACAGAACGAAGCTCAGTAATTTCATTGATATGAGGGCAGAGGGTGAAATCGACAAAGAATCTTACACAAAGAAAACTGCCGAGGTTAAAGAAGAGATTGCAAAGCTTTCTGCCGAAATCGAGGAGCTTCAGCTGAAGCTTAACAAAGAGCCAGTGATTACAGATTACAAGGACAAGCTGACGGTGCTTCAATATGCTCTCGAGCAGTACACAAATGCGGATGAAAAAGACATCCCCGAAAGTGTGATTGAGGCCTTTGTAGTGAAGATTGTAGTAAGGCAAGACGGCTTTGATTGGTATCTTCGCTTTGACGGAGACCCGGGTGACCCTCTTCACATGAAAACCGAGGGAAAAAGAAGAAAAAACAGTTCTGTTTATGTGGTTGGCGGTAAACTGCCAACCAAGCAGAATTGCGACACATGCAGCTGTTAGACTAAAGAAAAACTTTACACAACTCGCTGAATTCACTCTGACGATTGAGGATGCACAGGAATATGTCTATTCCATATCCCCGACAAAGCGTGTAAGAGGCCGGCGAGATATTGAAGTAAAACTCTATATTTAAAATGAGCTCCTCATCGAGAAATCGGTGAGGAGTTTTTGTGTGTATTGAAAATATTTTAGAGTTATGTTATGATTATAAAAAAGGAGATGCAGTATGGAGAGGTTAATATGCAAATCATTATTATGGAAAACAGAATTAACTGATGGGGTTGATTATAGTAGAACTCTTGACGAAATATTTCTTTCTGATACAAGTAATGATATGCTTTTAGAATTGGAAAGTTGTTCTTATGACTATGATGCTGCATTTGACATTTTACAAAGATTCTGGAAATATGAGTGTAAAGAGTTTTCTGTTGATGAATTTGGAAAGACTTTACTTGAAGATTTGAGAGCAATATACAACTCAAACATTTTTTCGATACAAGATTACGGTAGAAAATGTTATTCTTTGTGGCAATTGTTACCAAACGAACTACATATGGAAGAACCTTTTCACGTTTTAAGTTATGCAGACGACCCATTATCTTGGGGTGATGAATCACAAACGAGAAAAATCTACGAAGAACTTTTTGACTTTTATAAATAAGCAATTTAATCCACACATTCGACAAAACACAAACCTCCTTGTAAACCGGTATCACCGATACAAGGAGGTCATTTTTATTTATACGAAAACAAGCTTATTTTACCAAAGGATATCCTGCTTCCTTGAGTGCCTTTTTCATTTTCTTTTCATCGGGTGCAGCGTTATATTTTATCTTAACCCTTCCGCTTTCCCATTGTGCCGCAGCCTCTTCTACGAAGGGCAGAGCCTCAAGACAGTCCTTTACTCTCTTTTCGCAGTGTCCGCACATCATGTTTTTAACCTTGATTTCGCTCTCGCCTTCAATAGCTTCCACAGCTTCGGGACCATCGGTCGACTCTTTAACTTTCTTGTGCAGCTTTCTGTCGTGCTTTGTGGAATAAATGTCGAGGAAATTAAGCCTCAAAGCATTGGTTACCACACAAAATGAGGAAAGACTCATTGCCGCCGCACCGAACATAGGATTCAGCTCCCAACCGAAAAACGGAATAAAAAGACCGGCTGCAAGAGGTATACCGAGAGCGTTATAGAAAAATGCCCAGAAAAGATTCTGATGAATATTTGTAAGCACTCCCCTGCTGAGTCTTATAAGCGCATGAACATCGGTGAGTCTGCTTTTCATGAGCACGATATCCGCCGCATCCATAGCCACATCTGTGCCGGCACCGATGGCAATACCTATATCAGCTCTTGTCAGGGCGGGTGCATCATTTATTCCGTCACCGACCATGGCGGTGATTCCTCTTTTCTGCAAAGTGCGCAGTGCCTTTTCCTTTTCACCGGGCAAAAGTCCCGCCATAACATCATCTATACCCGCCTGCTTTGCGATTTCACGGGCGGTGTTTTCGTTATCACCCGTGAGCATTACCACCTCGATACCCATATTCCGTATCTGTCTGACCGCCTCGGCACTGTCTTCCTTTACCGTGTCCGCCGTAGCTATAGCTCCCAAATATTTGCCGTTACGGCTGAAATAAAGAGGCGTTTTTCCTCTCAGCGTGATTTCTCGGTCTATACTCATGACAGTCTCAGGGGGTGCCTTTTCACCGAAGATAAACGAAAGGTTGCCTCCCCTCACTTCATCGCTGCCTATTTTACCCTCCACTCCCTTGCCGCTGACGGCACGGAAGGATTCAGCCTCAGCGAAGGATATACCCTCAACCTCACATTTTTTAATAACAGCCTTTGCAAGAGGATGCTCACTTTTCTTTTCCAAAGCGTATGCAAAAGACAGCAGCTCACTTTCACTTATTCCGTCGGGAATAATATCGGTAACCTCAGGCTCTCCTTTGGTGACGGTACCTGTTTTATCCAATGCCACTATCTGTACCTTTCCTGCTTTCTCCAATGCCTGACCTGTTTTGAAAAGTATACCGTTTTTCGCACCCACACCGTTACCCACCATAATGGCCACGGGAGTAGCAAGACCCAAGGCGCAGGGACAGCTGATAACCAAAACGGAAATACCTCTCGCCAAAGCATAGCCCAAATCCTTACCCGACATAAGCCACACAGCGGTAGTTATAACTGCAATAATCATAACCGCCGGGACAAATATACCCGAAACCTTATCGGCAATACGGGCAATTTTCGGCTTTGCCATGGCCGCATCACTGACGGTTTTTATTATCTGAGAAAGAGTAGTATCCTCACCCACTGCGGTAGCCTCACACCTCAGAAAGCCCGACTGATTCACTGTGGCGGCGGAAACTCTGCTGCCCTTTGCTTTGTCTGCGGGAAGACTTTCGCCGGTGAGAGCTGATTCGTTTACGGCGCTTTCACCCTCTAACACTGTGCCGTCACAGGGTATGCTTTCACCGGGGCGCACGAGAAAAACGTCACCCTTCACCACCTCTGACGAGGGAATTTCCGTTTCCTTCCCGTCTCTTATGACTCTCGCCTTTTTCGGCTTAAGATCCATCAGCGACCGGAGTGCATCGGTGGTTTTACCCTTGCTTTTTGCTTCGAGCATTTTACCGACGGTAATGAGAGTAAGTATCATAGCCGCCGACTCGAAGTAAAGTCCGTGCAAAAGGTGCATAGCCTCCCCGGCCGGGACAGCCGTCATCTGAAAAAGCACTACCGTGCTCCACAAAAAAGAGGCTCCGGAGCCCAAAGCTACCAAAGTGTCCATATTTGGGGATTTTTTTATCATAGCCTTTAAGCCGCTTATGAAAAATCTTTTATTTATAACCATAACCGCCACCGTCAGCAGCAGCTGAACGAGAGCCACGGCCAAAGGATTACCCTCAAAAAATGACGGCAAGGGAAAACCCCACATGGCATGTCCCATAGAAAAATACATGAGTACAATCAGATAGATAAGTGAGGCAAAAAGCCTCTTTTTAAGCTTTGGTGTTTCCGTATCCTTAAAGGGGTCTTCCTTTTCTTCGTGCATAGTCCCATCCTCTGCCTTGGCTCCGTAGCCAGCATTAACCACAGCGGAAATTATTTCTCTTTCCGAAGCGGAGCCTTCGACAGTCATAGAATTAGTCAGCAGATTTACCGAACAGGAATCAACGCCGTCAACAGCCGTAACAGCCTTTTCTACTCTGGCACTGCAGGCGGCACAGGTCATACCCGTAACTGTGTATTTAGGCATAAAATCACTCCTTTTATATCAATAAGTATACCCTTAATTTTAACCACTGTCAACATCGTCGGTGACTTTGTCACTGAACGGCAGTCATCAGCCGCCTCAACGGATCTTCCCCTTTATAATATATCCAAAAGTCACCTTTTTTGCACACTTTACGCAAAAAAGATATCAGTTTATGCAAAATAAATTTTTATTTTTTTCAGCACTTGACAACTGTGAAATTCTCATCTAAACTTGAATTATGACAGATAAAAAATTCTTTCCGCAAGAGAATTTGTGCTGTCCGATTTTACTTTTTAGAGGAGGAATTTTATGCGTAAGGCAGTACTTTTGCATTACGATTTTTATGATATGTTCCTGCTTCTGACCGACGAAGAGATCGGAAAGCTTATCAAAGCCGCTTTTGAATACGATATGAACGGTGTGCTTCCCGATTTTAATGACAGAATGCTTGAAAACTGTTTTATGCAAATAAGACGTTTTCTCGACAGAAACAGTGCCCATTACGATGAAGTATGCTTCAGAAGATCAGAAGCGGCTAAAAAGAAATGGGAAAAGTTTAAAAATCAGAGTGTGGAAAACTGAAAAAAACTGAAAGGAACGATGTGGAAAATTCACTTTCGTTCCTTTCTTTTTTATGCATTTGCATCCAATTGTAAGAATTGTTACATTTGCAGGTAAAGAAAATCAGAATGTAAATATAAAGATAAAGAAAATTATAATAATAAACAGAAAAGAACCGAAAAAATTTTGTTGAAAACCTTTCGGTGTGGAAAACTTTTGCGTAAAAACCGAAAACAGACAGAGATTTCTCTCTGTCCGTTTCCGGTTTGGAATTTATAAATGAGGTATTAGGGTTATTCTTCCATATCCTTCTTTGCTTCCTCGATAACCTTCTGTGCCACGGGAACGGGGGCGTCCTCATAGCGTGCGAAGGTAAGAGTGAAGTAGCCTCTGCCTGCTGTTACCGAGCGCAGAGTCGTAGAGAAGTCGCCCATTTCTGCCATAGGTACTTCGGCAACGAGCTCCTGCATTTTGGGCTCGTCAGCGGCACCCATACCGAGAACACGGCCGCGGCGTTTGGTGATGTCACCCATAATGTCACCGAGGTTAGCATCGGGCATATATACCTTTAATTCACCGATAGGCTCCAAAATAACGGGACTTGCCTGAGCCATACCGTTTTTATAAGCGATTTTAGCGGCTGTTTTAAATGCCATTTCGTTGGAGTCAACGGGATGGTAAGAACCGTCATAAAGCACAGCCTTGAGACCTACAACGGGATAACCTGCGAGAGGTCCTTTGAGAATAGCTTCCTGGAAGCCTTTTTCGACTGCGGGGAAGAAGTTTTTGGGAACTGAGCCGCCGACAACCTCTGTTTCGAAAATAAGCTCGTCACCGTCATGGGGCTCGAAGCGTACCCATACATCACCGAACTGACCTGAACCGCCTGACTGCTTCTTATGGCGACCCTGTACCTGACAGCTCTTACGGATGGTTTCTCTGTAAGCTACCTTGGGAAGTTTGAGGTCGATTTCTACGCCGTATTTGCTCTTAAGCTTCGAAACAACTATATCAAGATGCTGTTCACCGAGACCGGAAACAACCATTTCTTTGGTTTCTTCGTTTGATTCGAAGGTGATCGTGGGATCTTCTGCGATAATTTTACGAAGACCTGAGGCAACCTTGTCCTCTTCGCCCTTTTTCTTTACGACAACAGCCATGGAAAGAGAAGCGGCAGGGAAATCTACACCTTCGAGATTAATGATATTCTTTGCTGAGCAGAGAGTGTCACCTGTGGCCAGACCGGAAAGTTTGGTGATAACACCGATATCACCGCAGGGAATTTCATTGGTATCCTCCTGCTTGATACCCTTTACTGTTACAAGCTTACCCATTCTTTCGGTTTCGCCCGTTCTCGCATTATAGGCGGGAGTATCGGGAGTTATTTTACCTGAAAGAACCTTTACAAAGGACATTTTGCCCACGAAGGGGTCAGCAACTGTTTTGAAGCAAAGTGCTGCAAGAGGACCTGCGGGGTCTGCCTTTACTTCGATGAGGTCGCCGTTTCCGTCTGTGGCTGTTTCGGGCTTTGCCTTGTCGGGTGAGGGAGCGGAGTAAACGATGGCATCCATAAGCATGTCACAGCCGTCTACCTTGGTAGCCGAGCAGGCATATACGGGCCAAATTTCGCCGGATTCAACACCTTGGGTAAGACCGCGGATGATTTCTTCCTTTGTAAGAGGTTCGCCCTCAAAGAATTTTTCCATAAGCTCTTCATCGACGGTGGCAACTGCCTCTTCGAGAGCAGCTCTCATAGCGATGATATTATCATCAGAGGGGATTTCGATTTCGACGGGTCTGCCGTTCGGATATTTGAATGCTTTGTTTGAGCAAAGATTAACAAAGGCTTCGCACACGGGGCCGTTCATATAAGGTACGACGACAGGGCAAAGCTTATTGCCGAGCTCCTCTTTGAGAGCTTCAAAGGTTTTATAAAAGTCTCTGTTTTCAGAGTCAACCTTTGTAATAGCAAAGAATTTTGCGATATTTCTGCGGTCTGCTGCCTTGATGGCCTTTTCCAAACCGACGTCAATGCCTGAACCTGCGGAGGTAACGATAAGAGCACAGTCGGCAGCTCTCATTGCCTCAGCCATACCGCCGGCAAAGTCAAATTTACCCGGTGCGTCAAGAACATTGATTTTTGTATCTCTCCATTCAAAGGAGGCTGTAGCGGAAGAAATGGAGCACTTTCTCTTTTTCTCTTCTGCGTCATAGTCCATGATTGTGTTGCCGTCTGCCACACGGCCTAATCTGTCTGTTATACCTGCAACATAAAACATTGCTTCCGAAAGCGCTGTTTTACCTTTACCTGTATGACCTGCAATGGCAATGTTTCTGATGTTGTTTACTGAATAGGATTTCAATTCCAAAACCTCCTAAGACCTCATTTTTCTTTCATACGGTCTCCAAAATTTGCTTCGCCGAAGTCCGTTCCGACGATAACAGTAATCATTTTATCACAAAATAACCAAAAAAGCAACGGATTATTAACTAATTTTGTATATTATTCTTTGGTGAAAGTGTCTAAATAAATGCAGAATGCAAAATGTAAAATGCAGAATGACGGGGTGGTTCAAGAATGAAAAAAACATCTCTTTGCATTTCACAAACAAAGAGATGTTGTACCATACATATTATATTGATGGGAGCCTTTACAGATAAAATCAATCTCTGAAGAAAAACAGCTTTTCAACAGGTATTTCAAATAAATCGGCGATTTCAAAAATCACATCCAAAGATACTCCGCAGGTTGCTAATTCAATTTTGCTTATGGTTGTTCTGTCCATATCGAGCTTTTCAGCCAACTTTTCCTGAGTAAATCCGTTGAGTTTTCTGTAATATGCAATATTAAGACCAAGCATAATGTATTTATCTTTATGTTTTTTGTTCATTACAATCACCACTTATAATTTTAATATAACATCTGCATAAAAACAGTGATTTTAAATCCTCTTTTGATGATTGGCATTCTACAAAATATATATTACAATACGAAGCAACAATTAATCTCAAAAATTCGAGCATTTTACTGAGAGGAGATATTATGAAAAGCTGTACTTTTTTCGGGGAGCCTGATGCTGCCGCAGATATAAGATACGATTTAAAGCAGACGCTCATTGACCTTATAGAAAACAAGGGCGTTGTACTTTTTTATGTAGGAAATGAAGGCAAAATGCCTGTAAATATAAAAACATAGCAAAGAAAAAGCATAAAACAGTCCTCGAACTTTATAACAAAAAATAAAAACGTCCGTCTCACGTTTGATTACATAATAAAAAAGCGGCTGTACACCGCTTTTTCATTTAAAGCTCTTGACTTTTACTCTTTAAAGTGCTACAATAGCTGCATTCTTGTTTTTCGCTTTAAAGCTTTAAAACTAAAAAGGAGTAAAGCATAATGGACAATAAACTTATCATTTGGCTGACCGTCGCCGTTTACATTATATTCATCGGAACCGTCAGCATTTTAAGCTCAAAAAAATCAAAAAGCATCGCTGATTTCACCGTCGGAGGCAGAAATGCAGGCGCATGGCTTTCCGCCTTTTCTTACGGTACAGCATATTTTTCCGCCGTTATGTTTATCGGATATGCGGGCGGTACAGGGTGGAAATACGGACTGTGGGGGGTTCTTCCCGGAATAGGAAATGCGGTCATCGGCTCTCTTTTTGCCTGGCTTGTTTTGGCGAAAAGAACCCGTTCCCTTACCCGTAAGCATCACATAAAATCAATGCCCCAATTTTTCGAAAAGCGTTTCGGCAGCAAGAGAATGAAAACCTTTTGCACCGCCGTTATCTTCCTTTTCCTCATCCCCTATTCCGCCTCTGTTTATAAGGGACTTACCAGCGTATGCTCGGTGCTTTTGGGAGTTGACGAAAAAATATGTATGATAGTAATCGCCATAGCGGCAGTTATTATAGTAATAGCCGGCGGATACGCCGCTGCCATCAAGGCCGACTTTATCCAAGGAGCCGTAATGCTCGTCGGAGTGGTGCTTTTAATCTTCGCTGTTATGAAAAGTGAAACCGTGGGCGGTTTCAGCAACGGACTCAGTGCCATAGCCGAAAAAACCGAAGCTCTTAATCTTGGCTTCAGTGAGCATATCGGTTTGTGGGCCACAGTGCTCATGACCTCCTTCGGTACTTGGGGTCTGCCTCAGATGATACATAAATATTACGGCATACGCGACAACAGAGAGGTTAGAAGAGGTACGGTCATTTCCACCTTTTTCGCTTTTATCGTGGCGGGCGGCGGATATTTCATCGGCACTCTTTCACGTTTGTTTTTCTCCTCTCTCGACGAAATTCCCGGCACAGGAGCAGGCAAAACAGATTATCTCATCCCGAATATGCTTTCCATGAGCAATATCTCGCAAATTCTCATCGGTGTAATTCTCGTTTTGCTTATCGCCGCCTCCGTTTCCACTCTTTCCTCCATCACCATAACCGCCTCCACCACCTTTACCATGGACTTTATAAAGGAAAAGCTTTATAAAACAGAGGACAAAGAAAGACTCGCTCTCATTTCGAGAGTCGTATGCCTGATTTTCGTGGCTCTTTCCTATTTCATAGCAAACGGACATACTCCCATTTTAGATATGATGAGCTATTCTTGGGGCATCATTTCCGGCTCCTTCCTCGCTCCCTATCTTATTTCTCTTTACAGCAAAAAGCTTAATTCAAAGGGTGCCTGGGCGGGTATGATCGGCGGCTTTGCCGTGGCTCTTCCCCCGGTTATATGTAAGCTTTTCCTCCCCGATATTTCTCTTCCCGTGTTCGGAGCGGTGAAGGATATGGGTGCGCATTTCGCCTGTATGGCTATGTCAGTATCCTTTATACTCTGCCTTGCCGTCAGCGCTTTGACTGCCAAAAGCAGTACCGTCAACGAAAAATTTTATGAAACAGAAGAAAAAGCAGCAATTTAAAGAGTTATATTTCTATTTCGGAAAATATTTTTTGAAGAAATTATGTATAATATTCAGTAAATTTTCTTTTTTCTGTTAAGAAAGGATATTTAAATGAAAAATCAGATCTGGAACAAAGAAATGGAATGTATGCCACGCAAAGAGCTTGAGGCTTTGCAATTGGAAAGGCTCAAAGCTTTGGTGGATTATTGCGATAAAAACGTGAAATTTTACCATGACCGTTTCGAAAAGGCAGGCATCACCGCCGACAAAATCAAATGCCTTTCCGACATTCAGTACATTCCCTATACCACAAAGACCGACCTTCGTGACACCTATCCCTTCGGTATGCTCAGCGTACCGATGAAAAAAATCGTCCGTGTCCACGCATCGTCCGGTACCACAGGCAATCCCACGGTGGTCGCTTATACTAAAGAGGATATGGAAAATTGGAGTGAGCAGGTGGCAAGAGTCGCCTATGCCGCCGGTGCCAATGAGGACAGCATGGTGCAGATTTGCTTCGGCTACGGTATGTTTACCGGTGCTTTGGGTCTTCATTACGGACTCGAAAAAATCGGTGCCACGGTAGTTCCCACATCTTCGGGCAACACGGAAAAGCAGCTCAAATTTATGAGAGATTTCGGCACGGATACCATCGTCGCCACCCCCTCCTACGCTCTTTATTTGGCCGAAAGTGCCAGAGAAAGAGGCATCGATTTCCCCATGGACAATTATAAACTCCGTCTCGGCCTTTTGGGCAGCGAGGGCTGTACCCCCGAAATGAGGCAGCAGATCGAGGAAAGTTGGGGCAACGGCTTTTTCTGCACTGACAATTACGGCATGAGTGAGCTTAACGGTCCCGGTATGTCGGGCGAATGTATTTACCGTGACGGCTTACATATAGCCGAGGACCATTTTCTGTGCGAAACCATCGACTCGCAGACAGGCGATGTGCTCGAAAAGGGCGAAACCGGCGAATTAGTGGTAACCAACCTCACAAAGAGAGGACTTCCCATCCTCCGTTACAGAACGAGAGATATCACAAAGATTAATTATGAGCCCTGTCAGTGCGGCAGAACCAGCGCACGTATGAGCAAAATCATCGGCAGAAGCGACGATATGCTGAAAATCCGCGGCGTAAACGTATTCCCCTCTCAGATAGAATCCGCCCTCATCGGCATCAACTCCATCAGCCCCCATTATCAGTTGGTGGTAAGAAGAGAAGGTTACTCCGACACTCTCGAAGTAAGAGTGGAGCTTATCGATGCTTCGCTTCTCGAAATTTACGGCGAGCTGGAAAAGCTTCGTAAAAAAATCCACGACAAAATCAAGGCCATCCTCGGTATAGAAATCAAGGTAAGTCTTGTTGAGCCGAAAACCATCGAACGCTTTACGGGTAAAGCACAGAGAGTTTTGGATTTAAGGAATAAATAATTCCGCATTTATATAACAAAGGAGTTTCAAAATGAACAAGGTTCTTATGCTCGGTAACGAAGCCGTGGCAAGAGGCTTATGGGAAGCAGGGGTAAACGTAATTTCCTCCTATCCCGGTACGCCCAGCACGGAAATCACCGAATTTGCATCAAAATACGAGGATATGTACAGCGAATGGGCACCCAACGAAAAGGTAGCCTTTGAGGTTGCCTTCGGTGCATCCATGGGCGGAGCCAGAGCTTTCTGCGCCATGAAGCATGTCGGTCTCAATGTGGCTGCCGACCCCCTCTATACCGCTTCCTATATCGGCGCCACAGGCGGTATGGTCTGTGCCGTCGCCGATGACCCCGGCATGCATTCCTCTCAGAATGAGCAGGATTCACGCCATCACGCCATCGCCTCAAAGACACCTATGCTGGAGCCCTCGGATTCAGCTGAATGCCGTGACTTTGCCGTTATGGCCTATGAGCTTTCCGAACGCTTCGGTACACCCTTCCTTCTCCGTCTTTCCACACGGGTTTCCCACGCACGCTCTGTCGTAGAGCTCGGAGACAGAAAGGATGTCCCGCTGAAAGAATACAAAAAAGACGTAATGAGCCGTGTTATGATGCCCGCCATGGCACGTCCTGCCCACGAAAGAGTGGAAAAAAGGCTCAATGAAATGACCGAATTTGCTAACACAGAATCAGTAGAAATGGGCATCAACACCGTTGAAATGAACAGCACCGAATTGGGTATTATATGTTCGGGTGCATCATATACATACGCACACGAGGCTATGGGAGAAAAGGCAAGCTATCTCAAATTAGGTATGGTAAACCCTCTTCCCACCACTCTTATCACCGATTTCGCATCAAAGGTTGACCGGGTTATTGTTATCGAAGAGCTCGACCCCATCATCGAAACCCAATGCATCCGTCTCGGTGTCAGCGTAACGGGCAAAGATAAATTCTCTGTTCTCGGTGAATTTTCGCACAAAACCGTCGAAGCAGCACTCACAGACACAAAAAAGGATTTCATCGCTCTCGAAGATGAAATTCCCGCCCGTCCCCCCGTCCTTTGCGCAGGCTGTCCCCACAGAGGTCTTTATTACGCACTGAAGGGCATGGGTCTTTACGTAAGCGGCGACATCGGCTGTTACACTCTCGGTGCGCAGGCTCCCCTTTCAATGATGGACAGCTGTGTATGTATGGGTGCCTCCGTAAGCGGTTTACACGGTTATAATCTTGCCCGCGGCGAAAAGGCCGCCGAAAAGAGTGTGGCTGTTATCGGTGACTCCACCTTTATTCACTCCGGTATCACGGGCATTATCGACATCGCCTACAATAAAGGCTTCTCTACGGTTATCGTTTTAGACAATTCAATAACAGGTATGACAGGCCACCAGAACAACCCTGCCAACGGTCTTACCATCAAGGGTGACCCGACAGTTTCCGTTAACCTGGAAGCTCTCGCCAAAGCAGTCGGAATAGAAAACGTCAGAGTGGTTGACCCCTTTGATATTGAAACTACCAAAGCAGTTGTCAAAGAAGAACTTGCAAAGAAGGCCCCCTCCCTTATTATCTCCAGACGTCCCTGCGCTCTTCTTAAAACCGTGAAGCACTCCGCTCCCGTAAAAATTAATTCCGACAAATGCATCGGCTGCAAAGCCTGTCTGAATGTAGGCTGCCCCGCTCTTTCTTTCGTTAAAAGAGAAAACGGAAAAGCTCTTTCACTTATTGATAACACACAATGCGTCGGCTGCGGTGTATGTGCCGCCGCATGTAAATTCGGCGCCATAGAGAAAGGAGAATAAGCCCATGGAAGTTAAAAACATTCTTATTGTCGGTGTCGGCGGTCAGGGTACCCTTTTGGCATCGAAGCTTATGGGCAAATGCTTTCTTCAGCAGGGCTACGACGTAAAGGTAAGCGAGGTCCACGGCATGAGCCAAAGAGGCGGCAGTGTGGTAACTTATGTACGCTACGGTGAAAAGGTATATTCACCCGTTATCGAAAAGGGAGAGGCAGACATCATCATCTCCTTTGAACAATTGGAGAGTGCACGCTGGCTTCCCTGGCTCAAAAAAGACGGAGTTCTCATCTCCAGCACTCAGAAAATCGACCCAATGCCCGTAATCATGGGTAAATCTGAATACCCCGAAAGCATCCTCAGCAAAATTTCCGACAAGGAAGTAAAGCTTGTATGCGTTGATGCTTTGGAAAAAGCACTTGAGGCCGGTACGGCAAAATGCGCAAACATCGTTCTGCTCGGTGCCGCCGCACGTTTCCTCGGTACAGACAAGGAAATGTGGCTCGATATAATTAAAACCACCGTTCCGCCGAAAACAGTTGAAACAAATCTTAAAGCCTTTGAGCTGGGATTTAATGCATAAAATACAACCGAAAGGATGATAACAAATGCCAATCTTCAACCCCGAAATTGAATGTGCATCCAGAGACTATCTCCACGCACTTCAGTCAGCAAGACTCATCAAAATGGTCAAAAACGCCTATGAAAATGTACCTTTTTATAAGGCGAAATTTGACGAAATCGGTCTCAAACCCGAAGATATTCACTCCATCGATGACATCACGAAGCTTCCCTTTACCGTAAAAACGGACCTTCGTGACAATTATCCTTTCGGACTTTTCGCAGTTCCGAAGGGTGAGCTTGTCCGCATACACGCCTCATCGGGCACCACAGGCAAGCCCACCGTGGTAGGCTATACACAGCACGATATCGACGTTTGGGCTGAGGGTGCCGCCCGCGCTCTTTCCGCTGCAGGCGGTACAAACAACGACACCGTTCACGTATCCTACGGCTACGGTCTTTTCACCGGCGGCTTAGGTCTTCATTACGGTGCGGAAAAATTAGGTGCCACAGCTCTTCCCGCCTCCACAGGTAACACAAACAGACAGATTCAGATGCTCCAGGATTTCAAATCAGATATCATCTGCTGCACCCCCTCTTATGCCATGTTTATCGGTGAAACCATCCGTGACATGGGCATCGACCCCAAAACCCTCCCCGTCCGTGCAGGTATTTTCGGTGCCGAGCCCTGGACAGAGGAAATGAGAAAGCAGATCGAAGAGCTTTTGGCTATCAAAGCATACGATATTTACGGCCTTTCAGAAATCGCAGGTCCCGGTGTTTCCTATGACTGCGAATGTCAGAACGGTATGCATGTTTGCGAAGACTATTTCTATCCTGAGGTTATCGATCCCGATACTCTCGAACCGTTGCCCGACGGACAGTACGGCGAGTTGGTATTTACCTGTATAGGCAAAGAGGCTCTTCCGCTCGTAAGATACCGCACCCGTGACATCTGTGCTCTGACCAGAGAAAAATGCGCCTGCGGCAGAACCACAGTAAAGATGAGTAAACCCCGCGGCAGAAGCGACGATATGCTCATTATCCGCGGCGTAAACGTATTCCCCTCTCAGGTCGAGCATGTGCTTCTCTCTCTGAATATGGCTCCCAACTATCTCATCATCGTTGACAGAAAGAATAATCTTGACCTTATGGAGGTACAGGTGGAAATGACTCCCGACATGTTCTCCGATACGGTCAAGGGTATGGAAGCGGAGGAAAAGAGAATCGAAGCCGCTCTCCAATCCACTCTCAACATCCACGCCAAGGTACGTCTCATGGCTCCCGGCACACTCCCCAGAAGCGAGGGTAAGGCAAAGAGAGTTATTGACAACCGCAAGCTTTAATAATATAATCAAGATATAATAATAAGTAAAGGAGAAAACTTATGATTATCAAACAGCTTTCCATTTTCGTTGAAAACAAAAGAGGCAGACTTGCCGAAATCACCAAAGCTATCGCCGCCGCAGGTGTGGACATCCGTGCTCTTTCCATCGCCGATACCACCGATTTCGGTATTCTCCGTCTTATAGTAAATAAGCCCGACGAGGCCGCAACGGCTCTCAAAGAAAAGGGCATCACCGTTTCCGTTACAAACGTTATCGCTGTAGGCTTCGATGACAAACCCGGTGCTTTTTCTGTTCCGATGCAAATTTTGGCAGATAACGGAATCGATGTGGAGTATATGTATGCTTTCATCACCCGCAGAAGTGAAAAGGCTTATGTTATCCTCCGTGTGGCTGACAATGATGCAGCGGCAAAGGTTCTCACTGACAACGGTGTGGAAATCCTTTCCGAAGCTGAGTTCCATGAAATGATGTGCTGATAAAAGGACCGCTTTGCGGTCTTTTTTTGATGTATAAGGAGAAACCTATGACTAAAATAACCGTATCGCCAAATAATCAGATAACCACCGGTGACGGCAGCTTCAAGGGTTGGGGTACGAGTCTGTGTTGGTGGGCAAACCGCGTGGGCGGCAGTGAAAAGCTCATAAGGGATGCCGCCGACCTTTTCTTTGACAAAGAGAAGGGTTTGGGACTCAACATAATGCGTTACAATATAGGGGGCGGTGATGATCCTTCACATAACCATATCGAGCGCACAGACTCCATGATGCCCGGATTTTTGGAAAAGGATAAGGAAACAGGAGAGCTTAAATGGAATTATGAAGCCGACAAACGGCAGCTTGATGTTCTCTCCGCCTGCTGCAAAGCTTCCGGTGACGATGCCTATGTGGAGGCCTTTTCAAATTCACCTCCCTACTTTATGTGTGTCAGCGGCTGCTCTTCGGGACACAGAAATCCCAACTGTAACAATCTTCGTAAAGATTCGGTGAAGGATTTCGCCGAATATCTTGCCCATGTTACCGACTATATTCAGAGAGAAAAAGGCATAAAAATAAGCTCCCTTGCTCCCATGAACGAGCCCTATTCAAACTATTGGTATAAAAACAGTCCCAAACAGGAGGGCTGTCACGTTTCACCGGGCAAAAGACAAAGCGAATTACTCGTTGCCGTTAAAAAGGCCATGAGAAAATACGGTCTTGATTCCACAGATCTGACGGCAAGTGACGAAACCAATGCCAGGCGTGCCGCCAAGGCCTTCTCTGCCCTTTCGGCCGAAGCTTTGAGTGTCATCGACCGTGTCAGCACTCACACCTATGAAAGAGCCACACCGAAAATCGGTGCACTTTGCCGTAAAACAGGAATCGATCTGTGGATGACAGAAACGGATTGGTCCTCGGAAAGCGGAGAAAATGCCGGTGAAATGGCACCGGCCATATGGCTCGCAGAAAAAATAATCGAGGATATGTATATTCTTCAGCCCTCCGCCTGGGTTATATGGCAGATAGTGGCAAGCTATATTTCTCAAAGCGGCTATCTCGGCAGAAAGGATATGGCCTCAATGTTTGACCTTAATAAAGGCTATTGGGGCTGTGCTGTGGCAGAGATGGACAGGGAGGAATATATCCTCACCCAGAAATATTATGCCTTCGGTCAGTTTTCACGCTATATAAGACCGGGAATGAAAATCATCCTCACGGATAAACGCTCCCTGTGTGCCTACGATGAAAAGGAAGAAAAGCTCATTATCGTTGCCGTAAACCCCAAAGCGACCGACTCGCAGGCAGTTTTTGTACTTGAAAATCTCCCGCCCTTTTCCGATGTCACGGCAATACGCACATCCGGTGACATAAAAGAGGGAGAGCATTGGGCAAAGGTTGATTGCCAAAATCTAAACGGAAGTATTCTCACCGCCTCACTCAAAGGTAACAGCGTTACCACCTTTATCTTGACAAAGTAAGCGGGGAATAATATAATACATAAAAAAACAAAAGGAATGATTTCTATATGTTAGAACAGCTTAAAAAAGAGGTTTTAGAGGCCAATTTAAGTTTACCGGCCTACGGTCTGGTTACCTTTACTTGGGGTAATGTCAGCGGTATAGACAGAGAAAAGGGACTCATCGTAATAAAGCCCAGCGGTGTGGAATATGACGTTATGACCGCTGAGGATATGGTGGTTGTTGACCTTCAGGGTAATGTGGTCGAGGGCAAGCTCAACCCCTCCTCGGATACTCCCACTCATATCGAGCTTTACAAAGCTTTCCCGAAAATCGGCGGCGTTATCCATACTCACTCCGCCTGGGCAACCTCATGGGCACAGGCAGGCAGAAGCATCCCTGCCTACGGCACTACCCACGCCGACTATTTCTACGGTCCCATCCCCTGCACCCGTCAGCTCACTCCCGAAGAGGTTGAAAGAGCCTACGAAAAGGAAACAGGCACCGTCATCATCGAAGCCTTCGAGGGCATCGACCCTATGGCTGTACCCGGTGTGGTTGTATATAAGCACGGACCCTTTGCCTGGGGTAAAAATCCCAAAGAAGCCGTGCATAATGCGGTAGTTATGGAAACTGTGGCAAATATGGCTTACCACGCAGAAATGATAAGCGGTGAAAAGCGTCCGATAGAGCAATATCTCCTCGACAAGCATTATATGAGAAAGCACGGCCCCAACGCTTATTACGGACAGAAATAATTCGGAATGCGCAATCGAGGGTGAGTCTTCGAAAAAAGGAAAAGATATACCTCCGATTTTACAGTGTACTATTGTGCCCGTGTCCCGCATAATTATCACAAACCTATATATTAACAAACACCCTGTCTGAAAATGGGGTGTTTTGTGTGTTGAAAAAAATTTTATCGCCGGAGATGAAGGAAAATTTGAGAAAAGCACATAAGGCATATCTGATTTTGGAAGAAAAAGAAGAGGACGAAAAATCAGAAAAAATCTTAGAGAAATGTGACAATGTTTTCTATGAAAACGAAGAAGAAATTAATAGTATACTTGAAGAATATTCATTAAAAACCAAGCTTTGAATTCTTCTTGCAAACAAACAAATTAACTCCCCACCGTGATGGGGAGTTTTCGTTATATTAGGGGCATATACCTCTCCGTCAGCCTATCGGCTGCCACCTCTCCTTTCAGGAGAGGCAGATTCAGGCTCGATGTCGATAATTTAACCGGCGGTCTGCAGCCTTATACTTTATTAATTTTTGTCACTGATTGTGAATTATCCCAACATTTCCTCCAATATTTCCGCCGCATCCTCAACCACTCTGAGACAGGGACGGCCCTTGTAATAATCATCAGTTCTGTCGTCGGGCTTTGCCGTGTTTTCCATCTTCACGCCCAATTTGAGCATTTCACGGCATACAACCGACGTATGCTTTTCCAAAAAGCGTTCGGAAAACTCTCTGACGAGCTCATAATTTTTCATTTTGCTCTCTGAGTCATCTCCGTCGGTGGCTGCACATACGCTGCCTAAAACCATAGCCGAAGCAGACACCGCACCGCATACCTCTCTCATTCTGCCTACACCTCCGCCGAGACCTGCAGAGATTTTTTTTGCCGTTTCCTCGTCGATACCGAAACGGTCAGCAAAGGCACAGAATACGGACTGTGAGCAATTGAAGCCCTCTAAAAAATAATTACGTGCTTTTTCTTTAGGTGTCAAAATAACATCTCCTTTTCAAAAAAACTGATAAGTGCCTCAGCACTGTTTTCAGGTAAATCCACCGTAAATTCCGCCTCTCTCATATTCTGCAGATAATGTGCATCAGAGGAGCGGATGAGAATTTTGCCCTCAAGAGCGGGGTATTTTTCCCGCCAATACTTTTCGTCAGCTCCCGGTGTCAGCTCGAAAGCATTCACACCGAGTGAGCCGGGAAAATCACCCAATGCGCTTATAACGCTGTAAGATTCACGGTCTATATGTGCGGGATAGCATACTCCGCCGTATTCCTTTACAAGGTCGGGTAATTCATCTATACTCACGGAGGATGCGAGAGTGAGCAATATCTCTTCTTTTCCGATTATGCCGTCCCCGGTGTCCATAATCAGCTGTTCGCCGAAAATTTCCTCTTTGTTTTTCACGGGCGGCATGGTAGTTTTTATGAAACGGCTGAATTCCTCCGCTTTTTCCACCGTCGGAAAAAGGCAGACATTATGTATTTCCTCACTCGTACATAATTCCATTCCCGGAACCACCGTAAGACCGATTTCTTTGCCGATTTTTACGGCACTGCGGCAATTTTCGGCACTGTTATGGTCGGTAAGAGCGATTATGTCGTAACCCAAAAGCTTCGCCATATTGGTAAGGTTATATGGTGACATATCATTGTCGCCGCAGGGAGAGAGACAGGAATGAAGATGTAAATCGTAATATAGCTTCATATCAGCTTTGATATTTCCACAGAAAGCTCATAAGCATTTCTGTCCGAGGAAAGGAAGGTTATGCCCTGCTGAAGAGCCTTTTCCTTTGCCGCTTCGTCCAAAGGAGAATTTTCCGTAAGCACGATGCAGGCACAATCGGAAAGCACAGCCACAGCCACGGAATTTACATTTCCCATAACCGTCAGCCACACATCGCCCTCCCTCGCTCTGGACATAACCCAAGAGAGAAGGTCTCCGCAATAGCACCCCGTAATCTGACGGCTGAGGTCGCCCTCCGTAAGGATTTTTAAGCTTAATTTTTCGCTGAATTCTTTAACGGTCATTATTATCTTCACCCGAATCCTCTGTAATAATTTTGTCTCTGAAGGGCAAAGGAAGCCAATCCTCACCCTCTGAATGATGCTCGTTTTTAAATCTTTTTATGAGGCAATCGTTTTCACTTGCGTATCCTCTTACTATATCGTCCGCCAACGCTCTGCAGGAGGGAGCGCCGCATATACCGCAGTCAAGACCCGGCAAAGAGGCTTCGATTTCACGGAGCTTTGACATCATCCTCATGGCCTTTATTACATTGTCGGCCAATTTCATGGCGGGCGAGGGTGTCAGCTCTTTGGTCCAAGCCAATGAGTCAAGGTCAAAATCACTCTCTATGCTGTTGCAGGATACGGGCATAAATTTGCGCAGTCTTTGTATTCTTGCTTTGGCAACATAGGGGTTTTCCACAGTGAGAACGCCGCCGACACAGCCGCCGGTACAGCAGTTAAGCTCGATAAAGTCAAGGTCATTGAGCTTTTCGTCCTCCAACTCCTCAAGCACCTTGATGACGTTTTCTATTCCGTCGGCGGCCAAATATCTTTCCTTTAAAAGACCCGCCGCCTCACCGCCGCTGCTTGCCCAACCTACACCTATAATACCCGAATCGTTGAGAGGCTCTATCTCCTCCGGCTGCAGCTTTTCCATGGTTTGCAAAAGAACGGGATAAATATCCTTTATACCGAAAGCACCGTTAATACCTGAGCCCTCATAGCAAAGAGGTGAACGGATGGCTGTTCTTTTGGCGGGACAGGGAGAAATGAAAAAGACACCTATATCCTCGTCGTCAAGACCGGTTTTCTCTTTTGCTTCCTTTCTCGCTGTCTTTGCGGCTATGTCGATAGGCGCACAAAGGGGCAGAAGATTAGGAATAAGATTAGGAAAACGGGTGCGGATAAGCCTTACCACAGCGGGACAAGCCACGGAAATGGCGGGCTTTTTCAGCTCACCCGTGTCAAACATCATACGTGTGGCACTGCTTATAAATTCGGCGCCCTTGCTCACCTCCGTCACCTGATCAAAGCCCATTTTTTTGAGCCCGGTGAGAACATAATCCACATTTTCCAAATTATTGAACTGACCGTAAAGTGCAGGTGCGGCAAGAGCTATTCTGTACTTATAATTTAAAATTTCATTGAAATGCTCCGTAACCGCATATTTGGCGTGATGAGGACAAACCCTGATGCATTCGCCGCAATCGATACAGCGGTCGGAGATTATGTAAGCTTTTTTATTTCTTACCCGTATTGCCTCTGTGGGGCAACGCTTTATACAGTTGGTGCAGCCCTGACACTTGTCGGCATCAAGACGCACCGAATGAAATGTTATGGACATAAGAGGTCTCCTTTATTATGAATACAAAATGCAAAATTTCGGTTGCGGGTTTACTGCGATATAATATTTATGTTTTATCCGCAATGAAAAGTATTAGGTAAAGGTGAAAGAATAAATTGTAAAGCTTTTTTCACTGTTCTCAGAATGGCAAAGCAGTTCGGCGATGCATCGAATCCCTACGGAACCGTATTCGGAAATACGGCGGAATAACGGTGCCTTGCACATGAAACCTCCCCCGCCGGTTCTGCATTTTGCATTTTGCATTTAATTTTACTGAATCTTCACCTTCATATTCAGTGTCGTTCCGACGCCCACCTTCGTATCAATAGAAAATTCATCGGTGTATTTTTTTATGTTCGGCAATCCCATACCTGCTCCGAAGCCGAGAGTGCGGATATTATCCGGTGCGGTGGAAAAGCCCTCTTTCATGGCAAGCTCCACATTTTCGATGCCGGGTCCCTGATCCCTGAGAGTCATAATTATCTCATTTTCTGTGATTTCCACATCAATTTCTCCGCCGTTTGCGTGAATTACCATATTGATTTCACCCTCATACATGGCGATGGAAACATTTCTTATGACTGCCGGCGAAACACCGAGCTCTTTGAGCGTGCGCTTAACGTTACCTGAGGCGGCACCTGCACGGGTGAAATCATCACCGGGCACTGTGTAATGAAGTCTGATGCTTTCTTCCATTATTTCCCGCTGCCCCCTCTCAGCCCCGCTGAATAAAGCTTTCCGCAGGCGGTGAACATTTCCAGCTCTGTGCATATCATAACCATATCTCTGTCCTCTGCCATTTCGATCATCTGCAAAGTGGGACGCTTACCTCTCACGAAGATAATGCAGTGCATATCCATCATTTCTGCAGTACGTACCACCTGGGGATTGACGAGTCCGGTCAGAAGCGTAGCCTGTTCCTTTACGAAAGCAAGCACGTCACTCATCATATCACTTCCGCATGCGGCATTAACCTCCGTTTCCGTAAGGTCGCTGCGGCAGATAATTTCTCCCTCTAAAATGTCACAGATTTCTTTGATTTTCATATTTTTTCCTCCTGTTATAAAACATACAGGCATAGGTATACCCTGTGCCTGCACAAAAGCTTATATATTTTCAAATTTTACTTTTTCGATTTCCTTTGAAATAATGTCAACTGCCAAATTCCATACGGTTTTACCCGCATCCACGAAACCGTCCTTGTTTTTGACGGAGCACAGCATGGCAAAGGCTTCACCGATATGGTCGCTGAGCTCCCCGCCCTTCTGAATGGCAAGATAATAGAAGGTAAAGGCGGCTCCGTTTGAAATGTTCGAATAAAAGCCGGGAGAATTTTTCTGAATAACCTCATACATCGAGGCGATGGCTGTGGTGGAGACCAGCTCACAGGGACATTCGATCTGAAGCAAGGTTTCACAGGCAAAAACCAAAAGCACCTTTATCTGATAAAGAATGTCCGGAGCGAAATATTTGGGCGCAAGATGCTCCTTTACGGCAACAACGAGACCTTCGTCACCGGTGGGCGTGATGGTACCCAAAATATTACCCAACGCCTTTGCTTTGTCTATATTGCCGTTTGCACGGTGGGCAATAACGTTATTGAAGGCATTTGAAAGGTCAGCAGCTTTGTTCAGCTCCTTTTTGCTCACATAAATTTTTACATCACTTTCGCTCATAATGTGTGTTCTCCGTTTCTGCGAAGATTATTTTACTGTCTCCGCCTCAAGTTTCTTCTGTTTTCTTCTTTTTTTTGCTTTGTAATTAAGTAATGCGTTTACGGCATCCTCGTCGGGACCGAATTCGCCTATTTTTATGGGTGAAGCGTTAAATGCACCGTGGAAGTCACTGCCGCCGGTCATAACCAATCCGTGCTTTTCCGCCGTAGCCTTCAACATTTCCTGCTGCTGCGGAGTATTTTCCGGATGCCATACCTCCACACCGTCCAAACCGCAGGGTATAAGCTCCTCCAAAAGCTCGAAATTATCGTAAAATCCGGGATGTGCCAAAACGGCAATACCGCCCGCTTCGTGGATAGCATCGATAATTTCGGCAGGTTCGGGATATTTACATTCCATAAGAACATTCATTCTCGAATCCTTTGAGAAAAGCATCTTATAAAGGTCACCGTAAATAGAGGTGGTATAGCCGCACTCCATAAGAGCCTGCATAATATGCTGTTTGTAAATGTTTGTGGAGCCCTGACAGCATTTGGCAATAAATTCGGGAGTTACGGGAAATTTATTGCACACTTTCATAACCATAAGCTGAGCGGCTCTTTTTCTTTTCAGCGTGTTGCTTTTACAAAGTCCCTCCAAGCGTTCGGGTCTGTCGGGAAGATAGCAAAGAATATGCGCCTTTGAATTACGCTTTCCGTCCGTGGCGGAAAATTCGACGGCAGGGATAACATTAACGCCGTGTCTTTTTCCTATAAGCTCCGCTCTGACGGTACCTGCAAGACAGTCATGGTCTGTGATGGCAAGAGTGGTGACACCGCTGTTTTTAGCGAGAAGAATTATGTCATCTATGCCCATAGTGCCGTCGGATAATTTGGTGTGACAGTGTAAATCTGCTTTCATTTTTTACGCCCCGTTTCTTTTCTGTGCCTTGGTATTTTCCCTCTCCGCGGGTAAATACACTAAAAAAGGTAAAAGTACCTCTATGTTACAATACATTATTAATTATACTACCCCGAAAAATCTTTTTCAAGACCTTCGGGGTAATTTTTTTGCGCATTTTTGCTTACATTTTGCGTAAAACTGTTTTACCACTGACTGTCATCAGCCATAAGACGCATCATAATGCTTTCCAACAATTCCGTAAGACAGCTTTCCTGTCTGTCATTCATTTCACGGTAATTTTCCACCGAGCAGTCATCGGCGTCGTCACTTATCTTTCTGACGGAAAGCATGGGGACACCGCTTTTTTCACATACAGAGGCTATGGCAGCCGTTTCCATATCAAAGGCACCTATTCCGAAGGTATCATAATAAAGCTTTTTGCGTACGGAATCAGCCAAAAAGACATCGCCCGTGCCAACCTTTGTTTTTATTATACCTCTGCTTTCCAGCGCATAAGAGAGAAGCTTTTCGTCTGCTTTCAGAATATATTCCTGACCGTCGGGCTTTACGCCGAGTCCGTAGCCGATGGCTGTCAGGTCATAGTCACATTCCACATAACTTTCCGCCGCAACCATATCCTCTCTTTTCAAGCCGCTTACAGCTCCCGAAAGACCCGCATTAAGAATGAAATCCGCCTTCATATCACTTATGAGAAAGGCTGTGGCAGAGGCGGCATTCACCTTGCCTATACCGCATTTCACCCCTGTTACTCTTAGCTTTCTGTCACCCTTTTCCAAAGTAAAGGTAACCGCATCGTTACCCCTTAAGCTGAACTCCTCGCCGCCCTTTTCCTTCGCAAAATCGAGAAAGGGATTATACTCCATAGTATCGGCAAAAACGAGACCTGCATTTTTAATCATTTTTATTACATCCTTTCGGTGATTTTTAGATTATTATACAGCAAATTCACCTTTTATGTCAATCAAAAGGGCAGAGCATAAAATGAAAGTGAGCAGATGTTTTTATGTTCCGAATAAAATCCGCAAAGACGGTCGTCGGTGGTACCCTGTGTACCCAAAGAGCAGCCGACGGTGCAGCAGCCGGCTGCCCGTCTTTGCTTTTTTATTTTTACCTCTTGCATAATGAAATTTTTTCTGCTATAATTTACAAAGGAAGGATTTTCCGAGGAGGTAACAGAAATGAAAAATAAACATTTTGCCTTATTTATGGCACTGATTATGTGCTTCTCTTTCGTTTTCGGTGCCGCAGCCGCCACAGAGGGTGAACAAATTATGCCCTCCACTTCCCCCGTATCACCCACTCAGGAGCCGGATATAGCGGACAAAATCCCTGAATTTATACCCGATGATGTTCAAACCACTCTCGCCGAAGCGGGTGCAGACATCATGGAGGGAGCGCAGCAGGCACACGGCTTCCTGAACGCTGTACAGAAGGTAATTGATACGATAAAGATTTTCTTTGCGAATCTTATCAATACCATCTTCCCCTTCTTCGGTATAGGAATGAACGATTCACTTTTCGGCTGATACTTTAAAACAGAATTTTCGGTAATGCTTTTCGTATTACCGAATTTTTTTGGCAAATGATATAAATATATGTTTCTCTGAAAGGCAAATGAATATGATAAAATTTTTCAAATCGGGTCTGCCCTATTTCAGGCGTATGCTTATAGTGGCTGTACCCATTATGATTCAGTCGGGTGTTACCAACTTCGTCAGCATGCTCGACAATATTATGGTAGGTCAGGTGGGCACACTGGAAATGTCCGGTGTTTCCATCGTCAATCAGCTGATGGTGGTTTTCAATCTCTGCATTTTCGGTGCCATGAGCGGTGCCGGTATTTTTACCGCTCAATTTTACGGAAAAAAAGACAGCAGCGGCGTAAAAAGCACCATGCAGTACAAGCTTCTTTTTTCTCTGTTTCTGACTGCCGTGGGCATAGCCGCCTTCGTCACCATGGGCGACAAGCTTATCGGAGCCTATTTGCAGGGTGAAGCCGCCGAGGGTGAAAGAGAGCTTGTGGCACGTTATGCGGCGGACTATCTCGAAATAATGCTCGTCGGACTTTTTCCCTTTGCCCTTTCGCAAGCTTATGCAAGCACGCTGAGAGAGACCAGCGACAGAGTTATACCCATGATATCCACCGTGACGGCGGTATTGGTAAATCTTATCCTCAATTACATCCTTATTTTCGGTCACTTCGGCGCACCGAAAATGGGCATAAACGGTGCAGCAACAGCCACAGTTATTTCCCGTTTTGCCGAGCTCGGTATTTTAGTTATATGGGCACACACCCATAAAAAGAAATATCCCTTTATAAAGGGACTGTTCTTTTCGAGCACTCTTACGAGAGAGCTGCTTAAAAAAATCACTCTTATCTCTCTGCCGCTGCTTATTAATGAAGCTTTATGGTCTGCAGGTATGGCTATGCTCAACCAATGCTATTCCGTAAGAGGTTTGGATGTGGTGGCGGCGGTCAACATCGTTTCCACCGTAAGCAACGTATTTAATGTGGCTTTCATTTCCTTCGGCAGTGCCATCGGAATCATCCTCAGCCAAATGCTCGGCACCGGAGAAAAGGAAAAGGCAAAGGAAGCGAGCACGAGACTGCTTTTCTTCGCTGTATTCACGGTAATATTCATCGCCGTGACGATGGTTATTTTCGCTCCTCTTTTCCCTAAAATTTATAACACAAGCGATGAAATACGCTCTCTGGCCTCCGCCCTAATAACAGTGGTCGCCCTGTTTATGCCCGTACAGTCCTTTACCAATGCCTGCTACTTCACTCTGCGTTCGGGCGGCAAAACGGTTATAACCTTTATTTTTGACAGCGGCTTTGTGTGGACTGTTTCTGTTCCTCTCGCTTTTATTCTGAGCCGTTTTACGGCGGTACCCATCGTACCGATGTACGCCATTATCCTTTCTGCAGACATCATCAAATGCGTATTGGGCTACGCCTTTATGAAAAAGGGTGTATGGCTGAATACAGTGGTGGAATAAATACAAAAATCGGCATGTAAGCATTCGAACGGAAAATTCCGTTATTCCTCTGCATTTGCCAATGCCCGCTGAACAAAGAAATATTATCATAATTTAAAATTACCCTCTTTCGCATTTTTTGCAGACAGAGGGTAATTTATTTATATTCTGTTTCAGCTTAAAATAAAATTTCATAACAATAAGATTTAATCTTTACTGATAGGTTTCTTTTTGCGGACTTTTATCCTTGATTTTTAAATAAAAAAATCAACCACCGCTGGGGTGGTTGACCTGTAATATTATACTGCAATATTAACGCAGAAAAACGTTATCTTTCAAGCAAAATCTTTCCGTTATTATCTACGGTTTTCACGGATATTTTTCCTTCATTGAGATTGAGCATTGTGGCTGCCCATTCACTATTGAATTCTTTTTCGAAATCGCTGTTTGTGATATTACCTCCGACCCTCAGCACGGGAAGGTCATCCTCGATATATTTCACATCATGCCAATGTCCGCCAACGATAAGCTCCATGCCGAGCTCTTTGAGGGGTACCGTCCAATCCTTGCCGAAATGCTCGGTGAGTACAGGCTCATGGCTGAAAACCAATTTATACTTTCCGCCGAAATCCTTTTTATCGAGACTGCACAGCCATTCGTACTCTTCTTTACGCAAAGACTCAAAATTAACCAACCCGCTGTATTCTTTGTGTCCGTCTTCTTTATCCTCGCCGGAATCCACCACCACAGCTGAAAGGGCACCGAATTCAAAGGTATAATAAAATTTACCCTTTTCGTCACCGAGATAATCGGCAAGAACGCCGGCATATTCACCTCTCGTTTCATGGTTGCCGCGGGTAAATACCACAGGAACTGCACCTGCACTGAGATCCGAGGCATCCTTGAGAAGAAATTTCGTAAATTGGTCCTTTGTACGCATTTCAGAGGTGATGTCACCTATCATACATATAAGATCAGGCTTTTCTTCCACAAACGAGAGAGCTTTATGCATCTTTTTTTCCATTTCGTGGACGTCTGCTATGCAAAGAATATTTATATCGTCTTCCTTTTCTTCACCGCCGAAGGCTATAGGCTCACTTTCGGCTGTTCTGCCCTTGAGACACTGATAAGCAAATTTAAAGGGAATAAACTGCGATTCCACGGTGTAGGTGTTACCTCTGAGCTCCTCTTTCGGGACTCTTACGCTGTGAACGGTATCATCAGAGGTAATAATGCCGTTATTGGAGTCCCAAAGAGTTTTTTCTTCACCGTTATGTGTGTATTTTACACAACCGCTTCCCTTAAAGGAGGTTTCCCACACGATATTATAGTAATCCCCGCCCGTTTCAAAAACAGCAGGTGCCACAGTGATTTTCATAAGATTAAAGGGGATAATCCATGTCACACCGCAGAGAAGCAGTGCTACGACAGAAATAATTATATTTTTTAAATAATAGGAAATCAGGCTCATTTTTTCAGCTCCTCCACAGCACTTCTGAGGCTTTCCATAGCCTTTTCCACCGTAGCTTTCGGACAGGCAAGAACCACTCTCTGGAACTGCTCGGCGATTTCGCCGAAAATGTCACCGGCATCAAGCCAAAGACCCGCCTTATTGATGATAAGATCATTCAGCTCCTTTACCGTCAGACCGAGACCTGAGCAGTCAAGCCATGCGAAATATGTGCCTTCGGGTTCAACCAATTTAATACCGGGAAGATTTTCTTTCACGAAATCTCTCACATAAGCAAGATTAGCCTGTATGTATGCCCAACACTCCTTATACCAATCGTCTCCGCCCTCATAGGCAGCCTTACAGGCAACCACACCCAAATTGTTCGGCACTGTATAACCGCTGGCAGCGATTTCTTCGTTATATCTCTGACGGAGTGTGTCGCTCTTTATCCATATATTCGAGCATTGGAGACCCGCTATGTTAAAGGTTTTGCTCGGTGCTGTGCAAATAATCGTTCTGTCCGCCATTTCGGGAACAGCGTCATAGAAAATATGGTGCGGATGACCCTCATAGGTAAAATCACAGTGAATTTCATCGGCAACGATAATGACATTATGCTTTTTGCATATCGCACCGAGTCTTTGCAGCTCTTCCTTTGTCCATACTCTGCAAATGGGATTATGAGGACTGCAGAGAATGAAAAGTCTGACATCGTTTTCCTCGATTTTCCTTTCGAAATCATCAAAATCTATACTGTACCTTCCGTCAGAATAAACCAAAGGACTTTCTATGATTTTTCTCTGATTGTTTCGTATTACATTATAAAACGGATAATAAACGGGAGGTTGGATAATGACGCTCTCACCCTTTTCCGTAAAGGCTCTTACCGCCATAGCCAAAGCATAAACTACGCCCGGAGTCTGCACCATCCATTCTCTTTCGGGAGTCCAGCCGAAATGACGGGTAAACCAGCCCGAAACAGCATTGAAATAATCCTCTTTAAGATTGCTGTAGCCGAAAATTCCGTGATTCACACTTTTTTGCAAAGCCTCAAGCACACATTCGGGTGCCTGAAAATCCATATCTGCCACCCACATGGGCATTACATCGGCAGGCAGACCGTTTTCTACGGCAAAATCGTGCTTTAAGCTGTTGGTATTTCTGCGGTCGATAATTTTGTTGAAATCTCTCATATCTTTTTTCTCCTTATTTTGTTCTGTCTTTAGTTTAACACTAAGGAATGTCTAAGTCAACGGATTTTTTGTTCACTTTTTATTAACAAATACGCTTCCTTACCGTATAACACATATGCTACTATAAGCTTACAAAATCAAAGGAGGAGTCAATATGTTGGCAATTATCGCATTTTTATCGGACGTCGTTTATTTCGTAAAAGCTTTTTTTGAAAACCTTATGAGCGGAGAGCTGTTCGCAGAATAATCCTCTCTGTTACAGACGCGCAACCTTAAAGAACCATTGTAAAGCCCTTTTCGGATTTACAATGGTTCCTTTTTTATATATGATCTTCGTATCTCTCAGCAGTAATTATTCCATTTTCGACATTTAATTTGCATATTCTGGCATTACGGGCATCGAAAGCACTCGTACCATTTTCATATCCGTAATCACGTGCATGGTAAACGGCGTACCATTGACCGTCCTCTTTTATCATGGAATGGTGTCCCGTACCCTCCTCAAATTCGTTTGCCTTAAGCACAGGGTGATAGGTGTCTTTGTCGGGATATTTTTCGAATTTGATTTTCGTAAGGTCAGTTTCGTCGGTTTTTGCGCGGGCATAGCCGATATAATATGTAGGCTGTTCGAAACAGTTACCCGAATACATAAGGTAATGCCAATCACCCTCTCTGAAATAAAAGGCTCCCTCTATGGTGTGCCAATGCTGACCCTTTTTATATCTGTCTCTGCGGTAAATATCCTCATCGAGCGTCGGCTCCAGCACAAGCACCGGCTTTCCCTCAGGAGTAAGTGGGTCAAGCATTCTGTCTACATATATGCAGGTGCCTATTCTGTCACCCTCAAATTTGTTTGAGGAATAAAAGAGGAAAAGACCCGCCTCATTTTTTACGATATGTGAGTCAATGGAAAAGGGATGCAGAATCTGTTTCGTATCACCGAAGGGGCCGAAGGGACTGTCCGAAACGGATACGTGCATGGCTCCTCTGTGGCCGCCATTGTCGGGGGTGTCGTTATAAATTTCGACGGAATTATACATATAAAATTTACCGTCAAGCTCTATAACACTCGGAGCCCAGAAAGAATCGTGACCCTTCATGGTCATAACGGGTCCGTAGTATTCCCACCCGTCAAAAAGACGGTCAGAATGATAAAGATAAACGGCATCGTGACCTGTGACATAAATATAATATCTGCCGCCGCTTTTTATGATATAAGGATCAGCCTGACCCTGATAGTGAGCTTTGTCAACCTTTAGTAAATGCATAACATTTTCTCCTTTTATTTGTTAAGATGATTATATAACATACACAGCCAGATTTCAAGAAGAGAATAAAATTATTATCAGCATTTTCTCCCGCAGAAAGAGCTTCCCGCTCTGTCTGCTTTTCCGAAAAGCTCTGCAGTCAGCTCCGTAAAAAGAAACCTTTCAGTAAAGATTAAATCTCATCGGTTATCTTTGCACACTACCTCTTGCGGTTCCCATGTAAAACAGTTTGTATGGAGGTACTGAAAGATAAAAGGTACAACACAACTAAAGCAGGCAATAAACACCAAACATAAGCATAAAAATCCACGGCAGTTTCTTATCTCCGCCGAGCCGGCGAAGGCGGTCACCGAGGAAAGTATTTTCCGAGGCAAAAGGGCGTTTTGTTTACTTTTGCGCTCGACTGTGCAAAAGTAAAGGCCTTAGCGGCTTGAGCGTGAAAAACCTTGATGTTTTATTAAAACGAAAATAATAAAAGTAAATCTAGCTATTATAAATTTTTATTTTAACAGGTACGCTTTGATAACAATGCAATCCGAGTATTAAAAGCTTGATATTTATAAAAAGCTTCAACCGATGCTGAGGACACCCATACACTACCGCTTACCGTGATGGCATACACCCCGGCGATTATATTGCAAAAACAAAAAATGATTTTCTCTTTGCCTTGTATTCCTTAATGAAAAATGTTATACTCGTACCGAAACCAAATAAGGAGAAAGAGGAATTTAATATGATTATTTTAGAACGCGACGGAATATTTATTCTTGAAACCGAAAATACCCATTATGTCATGGGGGTAAACTGTGAGGGTGAATTAAATCATCTTCATTGGGGCAAAAAATGTAACGTGGACGATTATTTCTGTAATTACAAACCATGGGAAAGAAACTCAAACAACCCGGCAAAGGATTTTTCAAAGACGGAATATCTTCCCTATGGCGGTGCTGCCTTCAGACCTGTTGCTTTGACCTGCACCTATCCCGACGGTTGCAGAGATGCACTCCTTACCTATAAGGATTTCAATATCAGCGAGGATGACGGCGCATTTGTTCTTGAAATCATACTTGAGGATAAGCCCTACAAATTAGAGGTCTCCCTTTTTTATAAGCTTCGTGAAAACACGGACATTATCGAGCGTTGGAGCGTAATCAGAAACTGCTCTGACTCTCTTGTCGTTTTGGGCAAGATTGCTTCGGGTGAATTCAACTTCCCCTCAAAGCGTCCCTATACCTCCACCAACTTCAACGGTACCTGGCTGGCTGAATTTAGAAAGGAAGAAACAAAGGTTAAAAACGGTGTTCTCACCTATGAGAGCCGCAAGGGCGGCAGCGATCATACGGTAAGTCCCTTCTTTGTTCTTTCACAGAATGCCGACGAAAAGCAGGGCGATGTATTTTTCGGTGCACTTGCCTGGTCGGGTAATTTCAAAGTCGAGATTTCCCGTGACTGTGTCGGTGTTACCAGAGCGGTTATCGGCATCAATGATTTCGACTTTTCGTATAATCTTCATGGGGGCGAAAGCTTTACTGCACCCTCTGTTTACTGCGGTTATGTTCAGGGCTTCGGCAAAATGAGTAACCTTATGAACGACTATGCCGTTGAATACATTCTGCCCCGTTCCTTTGCAAAAGAGCCCCTTCCCGTTCTCTATAACAGCTGGGAGGCTACCTGGTTTGATGTCAACTGCGAAGGTCAGCAGAAATTGGCAGAAATTGCCGCAGATGTAGGCTGTGAGCTTTTTGTTATGGATGACGGTTGGTTCGGCCAGAGAAAGGACGATCACGCAGGTCTTGGTGACTGGTATGTGAATAAAGAAAAGTTCCCCGACGGTCTGAAGCCTCTTATCGACAAGGTAAAAAGTTTGGGTATGAAGTTCGGTCTGTGGTTTGAGCCGGAGATGGTAAATCCCGACTCTGACCTTTACCGCTCCCACCCCGAATGGGCATACCACTACGATACAAGAAAATCCACTCTCCTTCGCAATCAGCTCGTTCTCAATCTTACCAGAGAGGATGTTCAGCAGTATGTTTTTTCTTGTATGGACGATATGCTCAATGAATACGATATCAGCTATATCAAATGGGATATGAACCGTGCCTATTCGGAAACGGGTGCTGAAAATTTGGAAAATCCGCAGGAGCTTTGGTACAGACATACCAAGGCAGTTTACGACATAGCCGACAAGCTTAAGGCGAAGCATCCGGGACTTCAGATCGAGTGCTGTGCCTCCGGCGGCGGAAGAGCAGATCTCGGTGCACTTTCACATTTTGATATGGTATGGACGAGTGACGACACGGACCCCATTGACCGTCTCACCATTCAGGAGGGCTTTTCTCTTATTTATCCCACCAAATCAATGCGTGCATGGGTAACGGATACCAACCGCGGAAGCAGACCGAGGGATTGGGATTTCCGATTTAATGTAACCATGCAAGGCTCTCTTTCCATCGGCGGCAATTTGCTCAAATACGATGAAAAAGAGCTTGAGATACATAAAAAATATATTTCTCTTTATAAACAAATCCGCGAAACAGTTCAATTCGGTGCTCTTCACCGACTTGCTAACTTCGCCAAAGACAGCATTTATGCCAACGAATATGTCCGAGGTAATCAGTGCGTGCTTTTCCTTTGCACCGATGTTACCACATTTTTTAACGATAAGTTTTATCATATTAATTTAGCGGGACTTGAAGAAAATGCACTTTATAAATTTGAGTATGAGGGCAAAGAAAAAATCCTCAGCGGTGCATATCTTATGAATGTGGGTCTTGATTATGAAATGGGCGGCTCTTTGGAGTCAAAGATTATTATTTTTGAAAAGGTACAGTAATGGCTAAAAAAGAAGAAAAAACCAACGTAATGCGAATCCTTGAGCAAAAGAAAATCCCGTACACGGCTCATTCCTATGCCTGTTCGGGAGCTGTAAGCGGCACCGAGGTGGCGGAGCTTTTGGGTCAAAATCCCGCTCAAGTTTTCAAAACTCTCGTCACACAGGGCGCATCAAAAAGCTATTATGTTTTTATGATTCCCGTGGCTGAAGAGCTTGACCTAAAAAAGGGAGCCAAAGCTGTAGGCGAAAAGAGCATCGCCATGATAAAGTCAAAGGAGCTTTTGCCTCTTACGGGATATATTCACGGCGGGTGCTCCCCTATAGGAATGAAAAAGCAATTCGCCACCACGGCACATTTTACGGCAAAGAATTTCCCCACGGTGATTTTCAGCGCGGGGAAAATCGGCTATCAGGTTGAGCTGTCCTTTGAGGACTTGTCCGGAATTATACCCGTGGGCACAGCCGACGTGACAGTATAAAAAAGTATCAGCTTTTTGCTTTTGCGGCGGATTGTTTAACACTGATTTGTTAAACAATCAAATATCAGGTACAGTTTGCGACTGTTTTACGGCGGGGTAGGGTCACCCCGCCTTTTCTGCGCTCAGCACTCCGCATTCACCGTGACTTTTCCGTCCTTAACATCACAAAGATATTTTTTACCCTTTTCCACGGTACCGTCCAATATTTTTTCAGACAGAACATCCTCTATCTTTGTCTGTATTGCCCTGCGCAAAGGTCTCGCCCCATAAAGAGGATCGAAACCTTTGTCGCTTACAAAAGAAACGGTGTCCGCCGTAAAATCCACCTCGATTTCCAGCTCGGCAAGTCTTGATTTAAGATTTTTCAGCATATTGGCGGCAATCTGCTCTATTTCGTCCTTTTTAAGCTGTTTAAAAATAATAATCTCATCTATACGGTTTAAAAATTCGGGGCGGAAAGCCTTTTTCAGCTCACCCGTTACCGCCTGAGAAATACGCTCATCGTCGGAAAGAGCACTCTTTGTAAAGCCGATGGATGAATTCTCTCCCGCTATAAGCTTGGCACCGAGGTTAGAGGTCATGATAATTACCGTGTTACGGAAATCTACTTTTCTGCCCTGAGAATCGGTGAGGATACCGTCATCCAAAATCTGCAGAAGCATATTGAACACATCGGGATGTGCCTTTTCTATTTCGTCAAAAAGGATAACACTGTAGGGCTTTCTTCTCACCTTTTCCGTCAGCTGACCGCCCTCCTCATAGCCCACATAGCCCGGAGGTGAGCCCACGAGACGGGAAGCATTGTGTTTTTCCATAAATTCACTCATATCAAATCGGATTACGGCATTTTCGTCACCGAATACCGCCGCACCCAAAGCCTTGCAAAGCTCTGTTTTACCCACACCCGTGGGTCCGAGAAATATAAAGGAGCCCATGGGTCTGTTCGGGTCCTTAAGTCCGCTTCTGCCTCGGCGCAAAGCCTTTGAAACGGCAGAAACCGCAGCGGATTGACCGATAATTCTTTCGTGGAGAATATCCTCCATTTTCAAAAGACGCTCGCTTTCCTGCTTTGTAAGCTCGTCGGCGGGAATACCCGTCCATCCGGCAATAATTTCAGCCACTTCTTTCGCCGTCACGTTACCTGTCCCGCCTCTTTTTTCTTCCTTCCAGCGGGTTCTTCCTACGGTGATTTCACTCATAAGCTCCTTTTCTCTGTCTCGCAAAGCCGCTGCACGCTCAAAGTCCTGATTATTTATGGCGGCGGCCTTTTCCTCCTGCAAAGATTTCAGCTTTTCCTCCGCTTCTTTTATTTCGGGCGGAGCAATATACCCCGCAAGTCTTACCTTTGAAGCCGCCTCATCAATAAGATCTATCGCCTTATCGGGCAGAAAGCGGTCGCTGATATATCTTGACGACATTTTAACGGCGGCATTTATTGCTTCGTCGGTTATTTTCACCTTATGATGTGCCTCATATTTATCGCGAAGCCCCTTCAAAATCTCCACCGTTTCCTCCTGAGTAGGCTCCCCTACCTTGACAGGCTGAAAACGTCTTTCCAAAGCCGAATCCTTTTCGATATACTTTCTGTACTCCTCCAAGGTGGTGGCGCCGATCACCTGCAGCTCACTTCTCGCCAAAGAGGGTTTAAGGATATTTGCCGCGTCCACGGCACCCTCGGCGGAACCTGTGCCGATAAGATTATGCACCTCGTCGATAAAAAGAATCACCCTTTTGCTTTTGGTTACCTCGTCTATACAATGCTTGATTCTTTCCTCGAAATCTCCTCGGTATTTGGTGCCCGCCACCATACCCGTGAGGTCGAGACTGACGATTCTTTTGTCGCTGAGAAGCTCCGGAACCTCACCCTTTGCTATTTTAAGTGCAAGTCCCTCGGCTATTGCTGTTTTTCCCACACCGGGCTCACCGATAAGGCAGGGGTTATTTTTATTTCTGCGGCAAAGAATCTGTATAACTCTTTCGATTTCCTTTTCTCTGCCTATGACAGGATCAATAGCTCCCTTGTGTGCCTTTTCCGTAAGATCCTGTCCGTATTTGTCGAGATTCGGTGTGCTTTCCTTTTCGGTACTCTTTTTATCGGAAAATCTGCCCTGAAAGCTGTTTGCGGTGTTTGATCGAACCTGACTTAAAAGAATATGGGGTGAAAGCCCCATTTGGGAAAGAAGAAAGCAGGCACTGTTATCGTTTTCTTTGAGCATGGCACAAAGCAAATGCTCCGTACCGATGTAGCCCGAATTTTCTTTTCCCGCCAAAGCCACGGAAAGCTCGATAACACCTTTGCACCGCGGTGAAAAATCATCGGGAGAAAGAACGGTAGGAATACCGATGCCTATATTCTTTTTTATAAGCTCCATAACACGCTGATAATTAACACCCTTAGAAATCAGAGCAGTGGTACCTGCCCCGTTATCCTCTCTGACTATTCCGGCAAGCAGATGCTCCGTGCCGATATATGTGTGACCGAAATTTTCCGCGATTTCCACAGCGGAATTGAGGGCTCGGTTTGCCCTTTCTGTAAAGCCTGTGAATTTATACATAATTTTTCCTCCTGTAATTCGCAATTCTCAATGAGAATTGCACATTTAAAAAACGGAACGTTTTTTAACGTCCCGTCTTTGATTTAACCTAATACCTCTCTGACTCTTTCCGCACGCTTTATGTCACGCTGCGAACGGGTAAGAGGCTCTGCACTCTGAATATTCATTGTGGCCGGCTGCAGCTCCGTCATAAGTGAGCTGAGCTTTTCCGCCGGAATGTCGAAAAGGCCCTCTGCAGCACCGAGACGAACATAAGAGATAAGGTTTGTAAGCTCCTTTGAGGTGAGCTTATAGGCACTTTTGAGTATACCGTAGGCTCTGAAAATTTTGTCCATAAAATCCTCGTCCTTGATAAGAACTGCTCTCGCCTGCTTTTCCTGAGTTACAATCTGTCGGGCGATGGAGTTAAGATTCTGCAGGGCAGCTTTTTCGGAAATACCCAAGGTAACCTGGTTGCTGAGCTGATAAATATCTCCCAAAATTTCACCGTCTTCACCGTAAGAGCCGCGAAGGGTAAGACCCAATTTGGCTACGGTGGTGGTGAGATTTCTCACTGCACCCTTACGTGAAAGGGCGGGCAGATGCAGCAGCACCGAGGCTCTCATTCCTGTGCCTAAATCTGTGGGACATTGGGTAAGGTAGCCTATGCGCTCATCAAAGGCATAGGTAAGCTTATTTTCGAGCACGGTATCGATACGGTCCGCTTTTTTGTAAGCCTCTTCAAGTGACAAACCCGGCTCGATAATCTGAATACGGATATGGTCCTCTTCGCAAAGCATCAGACTTATATCCTCGTTTTCTGAAAGCAGGAGCGATCTGCCTGTTCCGTTGGATGCAAACTCCGCACTGATGAGATGCCTTTCCGCCAAAGACACCGCCTCTGCGGCGGAAAGCGTCTCCATATCCGTATAAATGAGCTTTTCATCCTCCAAGGCATCCTTTATAAGAGTACAGACAGACTTTTTTTCGTCACGGTCAAGCCGGGAAGGGAAAGGATACTGTTTGAGGTTTCGTGCCAATCTTATCCGGGTAGATAAAACCACGTCAGACATTACCGCCGAATTATTCTCGTTATTCATTTCAGTTTTCTCCCTTCAATTTCTTTATTTCGTCTCTGATAATTGCCGCTCTTTCAAAGTTCTGTTCAGCCACCGCCTTCTGCATTTCTGTCTCCAGATCAGCTATCTTTTCTTCGGGTGTCTTTTCCTTTACTGTGACCTCCTCCTCATGAACGGGAGGAACCTTGCCCGAATGCTTTGATTTGCCGTGGATTCTCTGAATGGACGGCAGAAGCTTATTATAAAATTTCTCATAGCAATCGGCACAGCCTACGGTACCTGTTTTTATGATATCGTCAAAGCAGCAGCCGCATTTTTCGCATCGGTCGAGTCTGCTTTCTCCGAGTGTAAGTGCCGTATCTCCGAAAAAAGAGGAGAAAATGCCGGGAAGATTAAATGAGAAATCGTCGAAAAGATCTCTGTAGCCTGAATTCTGAGCGCAGGAAGAGCAAAGATGACTTTCCGTGGCTTCACCGTTTATTACACGTTTGATATGAGTGGTTGCTTCGCTTTTTTTACAGTTCTGACATAACATAGTAATTACCTCCTTGAAATCATTTGCTTACAGATAAAAGTATCTGCTTAAACATATCCGCTCTCACCGTATCTCTTATCTGAGGCGGTAAGCGTCGGTATGGGGCTTCGGATATCGCCGCAAAAATCAGCTCCGCCTGCGGCTCGGATATAATTTTTTGCCGCAGAAGATTAAGAGTGTGTGCTTTGGCGGTCTCTGCGTCTATGCTGTCACCCACCGAGGAAAATATCCGGTGAATAAGAGTATCCTTATCATAAACGATACGGGTGATTTTTACAAATCCTCCGCCGCCTCTTCTGCTTTCCACCATATAACCTCTTTCGGGAGTGAATCGGGATGAAAGCACATAATTTATCTGGCTGGGAACACAGCCCAGGTCCTGTGCAAGAATATTACGTTGGATTTCTATTTCGTTATTTTCCTCCAACATATCACTTATCATAGCCGCAATAACATTTGAAAGATTCATTTCATCACTTCCTTCCGGTCTGAAACTTTGACTTTGACTTTCTTTGACCTTGTAATTTTATTATAGTCGAGATTTTTGTTTTTTCAAAGGTCAAAAAAGGTCAAATTCATATTATTAATCTTCGTTTTCAGAGTTTAGCTTTAATTTTCTTCTTTTTCCGCCTTTTTTTGAGTTTTTTCATTTTCTGAGTCAAGATAATTTTTTGACCTTACATATATATTATGCTCGGCTGTTTTTGACCTTGCCTGAGAAAAAATCTTTGCATAAAGGTCAGACTCATCCAAAAAGAGCCGTCCCCTGCCGAAAGGAAAAATATCCGACATATACCCACTCCTCATTTTTTGCTGTGAATATTTTTGACCCTTCAAAAAAATCTTATACAAAGCAGTAACACACTTAAGTGCAAAACATATACTGATGATGTAGGGCGACGGAAAACGCCCGAAACGAGAGGGGGTAAAGGTAAATGGGCTGTAATAACGGTTTATTCGGCGGCAACTGCTGCACCTGGATTATCATTCTTATTCTCTTATTCGTGTGTTGCGGTGACGGCGGCAATGCTTTCGGCGGCAACAACGGCTGCGGTTACAACAATAATAACTGCGGTGGCTGCAATAACGGTTGCGGTTGTCATGACAACTGCTGCTGAGTGCAGTAAAAAAAGAAAAGGGGCTGGTCTGTCAGCCTCTTTTCGCTTTTATTTTTCTTCAGATACAGATTCAGTTTCTTTCTCCTGTTCCTTTTTCCATTTTTCATATTTTTTCAGATCAATTTTGGCCGCATCCTGAACAAAGGCAAAAACCACCATGTCATCCAGATGTCCTATCAAAGGTAAAAAGTCAGGAATAATATCGACGGGGCTGATGAAATACAGCACTGCGGCAAGCAGAGTAATAACCGTCGCCACGGGCACTTTGGTATAGCGTTTGCAGATATAGTCATTTATCATGCTGCAAACCAGAGAAATGTCCTTGAAATATTTTCCAATAAAGCGTACCTGTCCTATTTCATCGCACAGAGAGATTGCTTTCTCCAGCACTGCACTGACCTTTTCTGGATTATCTATAATCTGCTTGGCTTTTTCGGAAAATTTATCTATTTGTTTTTTGATTTTTTCTTTGGAAAGCTTCTTTTTTATCTTGCTGTCGGAGGCGTATGTCTCCGCCGCGCCGAGAGCTTCCTCATAAGCGGTATATTCTTCACTCATAATTTCATTCATAGCTGTTTACTTAAAATGCTTTCTGATGGCTTCAAAGGTCTCTTCGGATATGATGTGCTCAATTTTGCAAGCATCCTCGGATGCTGTCTCTTCGTCCACACCGAGCTTCATAAAAGCACCCGTGAGCACAGTATGCCTTTCATAAAGTCTTTCAGCGATGATTCTGCCCGGCTCGCGAAGCAGAATTTTTCCGTCGCCCATGACATCTATATATCCGTTTTCACGCAAATTTTTCATAGCCACGCTTACGCTTGGTTTGGAAAAGCCAAGCTCGTTGGCTATATCTATGCTTCTGCATGAACCGTTGCGGTTTGTCAGCATTAAAATGGTTTCGAGATAATTTTCTGCGGATTGATGTATTTTCATAGTTAATTCCTCATATTTTCACTTCATAAGGTCATTATACACGAATACCCTCTTTTTTTCAAGGGTATTAAAAAATTAGTCAAAACTGTTGACAAACAAGGGCTTTTGGGGTAAACTTAATTGACTAATCGAGGCGTAGCGCAGCTTGGTAGCGCATCTGCTTTGGGAGCAGAGGGCCGCAGGTTCGAATCCTGTCGCCTCGACCAGATAGAACAAATCCGAACCCTTACCTTATAGGTGAAGCGTTCGGATTTGTTGTTTGTATAAACAGATAAATCAATTATATTATTATAAAAATACAGACTTTCATATAACGTAGCCATAGCGCGTGCAAAATGTTTTTACACATATTTCTGAATCATCTATAAATAAATGACAAAAAAGACCTTGAACTAGACAAAAGGTTATAGGCTTCTATAATTTTATCGCGTAAGTTTGTTTTATCGAATTTTATATTTCTGTTCAAACAGAAAGTAACAGTTTCATCAGGCATAACTCTAACTGCACAAACTCTTTCCATACAGGAATTTTTTAAATTGCATTTATTGCAAACTTCATATTCAGGCATTGCACTAAAAAAGGGATGCTTGACGTTAATTCTGCACCCGTCTGATACATCTATTTGCAACTTTGGTGTTGTATTTATTACAATTCGTGCATTTTTATATTCTTCCAATTTTCCGAAAATATATTGCTGAATTTCAGTATCTTCGTCAGCAGAGTTTTTTAAATTAAACATTAAGTCTAATGATATATTTTCATCAGAACAATACTTTATAAAATTACTAATTTCTAAATAGTTTTCATTAGTAATAACAATATTTAAATTTTTGCTTTTTGCAGGAAAGTTTTTAAAAGTATGTAGCACTTTTTGAGGATCGACATTTTGATATTTTTTTGCTATATCATATTTGAATGAAGAAAAAGATAAGTTTAACTTATCTAAAGGATAACTTAATTCTTCTTCAAATTTATCTAGTGAATATCCATTAGTTGTTAGTGATAATTTGCTATCAGGTGATGTCTGTTTAATTATTTCAATTATTTCAGGTAAGTCATCTCTAATGGTAGGTTCTCCTCCTGTAATTGATATATATGGTAACTGTAGCAAATTCACCACTTTTGCACATTCCTTTATTGTATCAATTGACATATTTTCCTCAGATACGTTACCTTCACTATGGCAAAAAGAACAAGTACCATTACACTCTTTATTTAATACTATCCTCAGCGGCGGAATCATTTGATCCATTATTTTTCTCCTTATTTTTATAATTTATGTAGTCAGTCAGCGAGTATTGTGTTGCGTCTTCAATTAGTTTATTTGCATCTTTTCTAACGCGTCTTTGAATATTATTATCAATTCTACTTAGATTTGCATGCATCATCTTTTCGGACAAAGGTATCTTTTTTTCGGTAAACACCTTTTCTATTATTGACGCTTTATTTTCTCTCTTTAATATTTTATATATTAAATACCAATCTTCTAGAGTTGTGCAAAAAATTTGAACATTATTAATTAAAAACTTATCGTATACGGTTTCTGGCGAAATATTATAATTAAATTTATTTTGATTTGGCGTTATAATAAAGCAAGAAACAAAATCAACCTCAATATCAAAAAAATTGATTTTTAGATGATACTCTTCAGGCAATTGAATATCTGATTTTATTTTTTCGAAATTATTAAAAATTTTTTTTACAGTTCCCATATCTTTAGGCTGTATCCAAATATCCAAATCATTTGGAGAGTCATATAATCCATAAATATGTAATAGATATGACCCGCCAATTCCCCAAACTATATTATTTTTATTTAACATATCTGCTAACTTTGAAAGCGTTTCATTGTTTATCACTATCATCACCTACTAATCCTTCTAAAAAACTTTATAATTGATGCTCCGATAGCTATGATACCTGCATAAAGAAAAGACGATACAATATTCACTAAAATGGAACTGTATGATTCAATAAATAAAGAAAATAAGCATTCAACTTTATTTACAATAAAAGTGTAAGTTGGCTTTCCAAAAAATACAGAAACTACTAGCAACAGCATTAATAGCACACTCATTTTTATTCTACTTTTTAAAACAATTTGTTCAGGAGTATTCTTTTTACTACTAAAACCAAATAATATTGAGTTTATCTTATCAACAATGCTACTGTCTTTTTTCAAGAGATATAAAGCATTATTTTTCCCTACAAGACAAACCCATTGAGTTAGAGTTGAAAGAAGCATAGCATATGTAAAAGAACTAGGTTTTGTGTTATCATAACTACCAATCCAATTATTAGGATTTTCAACAATCCATTTAATTTGTTTGATCACCTTGGGGTGATACGGTGACACACCCAAAGAAAATAATTGTGGTAGCAAAGTAGCTGTAAAAGAGTAGTAATTTTTTTGCTTTGCATATTTCGCACCTGCTTCACAAACTATTTGTTCATCGTTCCATTTTTTGATATCACTTGGCATTGTTGATATTACGAAATCTAAAGATTTATCTTTTATTTCATAATAAAATGTTTTAAACTCTTGTTTAATTTTTGTATTAGAGATTTTTTCAATTTCTCTCAAAGCTAGTAATGCCCATGTAGTTGAAGCTACATGAGGTTTATCGATGAAATTCCAATAATAATGCATCTTATTTTTATTGTAAATGATATTATTTTTTAAGTATGCATAACCTGAATTTAAGGAAGAAACTATTTTGTCTATATCAGATTGAGAATAATTCAAGTCAATATGGTATTGCATAGCTTTTGCTAATGCACGTAAAGCTAATGATGTACAAACCACATTAACGTTACAATTATCAATATTCTGATAGGCCCATCCATCAAATTTAATATTTCTTTGCTCACATAACCACAAAGTTGATTCTTTTATAACGTCTTTGTGAGTTATAACTGATTTTTTATTATTAATCAAAGCAATGAGTGCAACACTTGTAGACCAAACAGATACACCTTCAGCCAATGACCATCCGTACTTATCCTCTGTTTCTTTACTATTGTTTCCAGAATCAACATCGTTAACAATATTCTTATCGCGCAATGAAACAAGTTGATTTTGTAGAATTAATAAAGAGTCAATAGACAACAAACCTGCATCGCTCATCCACTCTATAGTACTCGCTAGAGGCGATGCTCTATAACGTTTCTCCGTCTCTAAAAGATAAGCAAGTTCACCCTCATCACCAAATGAATTTAATAAAGGGACCATCCATTTTTTTAAGGATTTTCCCGTAATTTCTTCATAAAAGAGCATTTTATCCAAAAAGTCTATGTGAAGAATTATGCCATCTTTTAATCCCATACAAAAACCTTCCTTCTTTTATAATACAAGATATGCTTTCGAACTACTCATTCTGTTATTTTAGAACAGATTGTTAATTTTTCCAACATCTATATTGTATAGTTATTGATTTGATAAAAAGTAACATCTTTTCATCAAAAAAAGTCAAAGTTTGTCGAAATGCCCAAAACAGTCTCCCTACGCTTATGCATAATTACAACAATCCCAAAAATGTAAAACCTCGTACATTCGACAAAGCCTCCTTTAATTTGTACAATAAAGCTACAAAATTAAAGGAGGTCTTTCCATGTCACTACCCAAACACATCACAAACGAACAAACCGGTATCCGTTACACCCTTCACGGCGACTATTATTTGCCTGACTTAATACTCCCCGAACCTAAAGATGATCGCCCTATCGGCAAATGGGGTCAGCTTCACCTTAACCATCTCAAAAACCACTGCAAGTCAACTTATTACACCTACCTTATGAACGGTACGCTTCACGATTACCTTTGCAGTATCAATGACCAGGCAGAAGAAATGTTCAATCGCATAGTGTCACATATGGCAGAGGCAGATGCTACTGACGAGAAGCTGAAAGCAACCGACCAAATGAAATGGGTGGGACTCATGAACAACTACCGTCACTGTGCTGAAGAGATTGTATTTGAATCTATTATTTACACCTGACACTCCTGTAAAATATTGACTTTTCACACTGTCAGTGCTATACTAAACAAAAAACATTTGAAAGGCAGGTGGACAAAATGATGAATAAGCTTTACGTAATGAAATCAGCTACCGTTTTGTCCGTTTGCAAATAATATATATCTATACGGATTTATGCGTTTCTGATTTCATGGTCAGAGACGCATTTTTATTTTGTAAGCCACTTGCACTCTATGGTGCAATTTGGTATAATAAACCCACCACACAAACTTAATATGGACAGATTTTGCGGAGTCGTGTTTTTATTTCGGTAAAAATGCAGGCTTCTATTTTGGCGTTCTCTGTGAGATTTGTCCGAAAGTTTGTGTGGTAGCAAAACGAAGCT
>JAFQHU010000011.1 GCA_017397845.1 Clostridia bacterium | reverse complement strand
GGGCTCGAACCGTCGACCTCTAGCGTGACAGGCTAGCGTTCTAACCAACTGAACTACCGGGCCATTGGTGGGAACAACAGGGCTCGAACCTGTGACCCTCTGCTTGTAAGGCAGATGCTCTCCCAGCTGAGCTATGCTCCCATCGTCCGCCGCAAGGTGTTTCTCACAGCGCCTGTATAATATAACAGAAAAGAGCTCGTTTGTCAATGGTATTTTGAAAATTTTTTTGTTTTTTTTATTTTTTTCCCGGTCTTCCGTGATGCTCTGATTCGGTGATACCCAAGTCATCATCATCCAGATCGTCTTCGGGTAAAAAACTGCCTCCGATGAAGGAAGTGATACTTACCATACGTTCAATGAACCGTTTGAGCCACAATATAATTATATACATTAAATCCATAAAATATCCTTCCTTTCCCACAGATTTACAATGTTATAATACTATAACAAGTTGCTATGTATGTCAATAATATTTAAAGAAAATATTAAACATTTTTTTCATTTATGTATAAAATAAGGCTTTCACACCGCTTTTTGATGTGAAAACCTTAATTTTTTTTAATAAACCTCAGCTAAATCATATATAAGACTTTCTGTCTTTTCCCAACCGATGCAGGGGTCAGTTATACTTTTACCGTAAGTACCTTCACCGATTTTCTGTGTACCGTCTTCAATATAGCTTTCTATCATAAGACCTTTGACCAATTTATCGATATCAGAATTATGACGGCAGGAATGAAGTATCTCTTTGGCAATACGCGGCTGTTCAAGATATTTTTTGCCGGAATTCGCATGATTGGTGTCAACTATAACAGCGGGATTTTTAAGATCGGGATGCTGTAAATAATAATCAGAAAGAAGCAGCAGATCCTCGTAATGATAATTCGGGAAGGATTGTCCCCTGTCGTTTACATAACCGCGGAGAATAGCATGAGAAAGATCATTACCCTCGCTTCTCACTTCCCAACCACGGTAAATAAAATCATGTTTGTGCTGAGCTGCGGTGATCGAATTCATCATAACGGAAAGATCTCCGCCGGTGGGGTTTTTCATACCGACAGGTACATCAATACCGCTGGCGGTAAGTCTGTGCTGCTGATTTTCCGTACTTCTTGCCCCGACAGCAACATAACCTAAGAGATCGGAAAGATAGCGGTAATTTTCGGGGTAGAGCATTTCATCGGCACATACAAAGCCTGTTTCATTGATAGCTCTCATATGAAGCTTTCTTATGGCAACTATTCCCTTGATAAGATCTGCGGCAGCATTGGGATCAGGCTGATGAAGCATTCCTTTGTAACCATCGCCGGTTGTTCTGGGCTTATTTGTGTAGATTCGGGGAATGATGAGAATTTTGTCCTTTACCTTTTCCTGAACGGGAACGAGACGGGAAATATAGTCCATGACGCTGTCTTCATTATCGGCAGAGCAGGGACCGATGACAAGAATAAGCTTTCTTTCCTTTCCCTCAAAAATGGCTCGGATTTCCTCATCCTTCTGTTTTTTTATTTCTGACGCCTCTTTAGTTATGGGATATTGCTCTTTGATATCCTTTGGTATCGGTAATTTGCATACAAAGTTCATATTCATTTTTTATCTCTCCTTTTATTTATCAAAAAGTTTTCTGCGTTCGGTTGATGTTATCATCATATCCATAAGACCTTGACGGTCTTCGTTTTTCAGATAGCCGTGGATTTTTTCAAGCTGACTTTGAAAAAGCTCCATTTCCTCTAAAAGAGCATCTTTATTATCAAGGAAAAGCTCACTCCACATTTTTTCATTTATTTTTGCAATACGTGTTAAATCTCTGAATGAGTCAGCAGTATAGCGTTCAAGGCTTGCGTGCTCATAACAATTCATGAGAGCAACAGCAATACAGTGAGTAAGCTGAGAAACAAAGCCAATCATTTTGTCATGCATTTCGGGAGATATTTCCGAAATTTTGCCGAAGCCTAAAATCTCACCGATTCTTTTGCATGCCTCAATGCCCTCATCAGTATTTCTTTCCGTAGGTACCACCAGGTAATTCATGCCGTAAAATATACGTTCATCACTGTTTGTAACACCCGATGTCTCCTTACCTGCCATGGGATGAGCCGAAATGAATTCAACCATAGGAGGAAGAAGACTTTGTATCCGGTCAACAATACAGCCTTTGACACCCGTAACATCGGTAATTATGGTTCCCGGCTTTATAAGCTTTCCGTTTTCCTCAATCCACTTAACAAAGGTGCCGGGATAAAGAGTAAAAATTATAACATCTGCACTTTTTATCATTTCCGTATCTATCTCTGTGGTTGCTTTCTGAACCATTTTATGTTCAAGAGCAAATTCAGCATCCATTTCATCCTTGGTTATGGCTTCCACATAGTATCCCTTTCCCGTAAGTCCGCGGGCATACGAACCGCCGAGAAGACCGAGACCCACTATAAGAAAACGTGTATTTTTATTAATTGTCATTTATTTTCGCCTCCAGACCAAGCTCCGAAAGCCTCTCAAAAAAATCGGGATAGCTTTTTTTCACAGCTTCCGCCCCCTCTATTTCACCGCCGAAAACAGATAAAAGCACCGTAAGTGCCATTACAACTCTGTGATCATTATGACCGCAAAGAGGCTTTTTCGCTTTATGTAAATGAGACTTTCTGATTATAATTTCATTATCCTTTATATCAATATCGGCACCAAATTCGGAAAGCTCCTTTTTCATCACGGCGCCTCTGTCACTTTCTTTTATTCTGAGTCTTGCCGTACCCGTAAGAATTGCCCCGTTCAGCGCACAGGAGAGAGTCATCAGTATGGGCGCAAGGTCAGGGCAATCACTCACATCGAGAGTTGGTGAACCGTCAGAAAGAGCTTTAAAGTATTCCTTGTATGCCCTGTCGCCCTGAATAGTATTTTCATTTAGCCCTTTCACCCTTACCTCTGAGCCAAGATAGTTAAAGGCATCCGGGAATGCCGCATTGGAGCAGTCAGCCTCCACATCGAAATCACCCTCAATATACTTCTGTGAACCTTTTATATAAAGAGTGTTATCATCTTCCCAAAATGATTTAACGCCGAAGCTGCTCATTGCGGAAAGAGTCATGTCTATATAGCCTCTGCTTTCAATTTTACCCGTCAGATGAATTCTGCTGTCTTCCTCACAGAGAGGAAGTGAGAAAAGCAAGCCGCTTATAAACTGACTGCTTACGTCACCTTTGACGGTATATTCGCCTGAGGTAAGTTTTCCTTTTACTTTAATTTTTCCGTCAGACCGGCTGAAATAAAGGCCTTTTTCTGCGCAGAGATTTTCGTAAACTTCCATCGGTCTTTCCATAAGTCTGCCGTAGCCTGTAAAACAGTGCTCCCAGCCCGACAAAAGTGCCAAAGGAATAAAAAAGCGAAGTGTACTTCCGCTTTCGCGTGCAGAAAAGGATTTGCTTTCAGTTATGTTCAGCGGCGAAACACCTTTGATTTTTACGGTGCTTTCCCCTGCTTCGATATCTGCTCCCATTTCTTTCAAACAGTCAAGAGTAGCAAGTATATCCTCTGAAAAAGCTATATTATTAATTATACTTTCACCTTCTGAAAGTCCCGCACAAATAAGCAGGCGATGAGCCATGCTTTTGGACGGCGGTGCCGTTATCTCTCCTCTCAGAAGACTTTTTTCTATTTTTATTTTCATCTAATCACTTACTTTTTAAGGTATTCTGCAAGGAAATCCACAGCTCTTAAATAGCCGTCGGTGCCGAGACCCGTTATGGTTTTTACCGCCGCAAAACGAATGTAGCTTATCTGTCTGAAATCTTCTCTATCCTCCACTTTGGAAATATGCACCTCTACAGTGGGGATACCTACGGATTTTACAGCGTCAAGAATTGCTATGCTCGTGTGAGTATAAGCACCCGGATTTATGATTATACCGTCAAAAACACCGTATGCCTCCTGTATTTTATCTACAAGACAACCCTCGTGATTTGACTGATAAAAGTCACATATGATGCTTTTTTGGTCACAGTATGCTTTAATTTTTTTAATGAGATCATCATAGGTCTCTCTGCCGTAATGTACGGGCTCTCTGATGCCCAGCATATTCAGATTAGGTCCGTTGATAATCAAAAATTTCATTTTAATTTCTCCAATATCTTTCTGACAGCTTTTTCCGGGTTGCCGTCATTTTCTATTCTTTCGTCACAGGAGGAAAGGTAAATGTCATATCTTTCCTCATATCGTTTTTTCAGAGCCTCAAAGTTACTCGAAAGAGGTCTGTCATCGGTGGGTGCGATAAGTTCGACAGGTCTGTCCAGAAAAAACAGGATACCGTTATGCTTAAGGTATTCCACGTTCTCACTTCTCAGAACAGCTCCGCCGCCCGTGGCTATGACCTGACCGTTTTTAAGAGCAACCCTTTTAACTGCCACAGACTCAATATCTCTGAAAAAGCTTTCACCCTTTTCAGAAAAAATATCACTTATATCTCCATATTCTCCGACGATAAGTTCATCGGTGTCTGTAAAAGCTTTACCAAGCTTTTCGGCAAGAATTTTACCGATGGTCGTTTTACCGCTTCCAGGCATACCGATGAGTACAACATTGAGCTTTTCGTTTAAAATCCTGCCGTACACCTCATCCGTAATCTTTTTCACATCAAAGCTGTTATCGGTGAAAAGCTGCGAAGCAAGAACAGCCTGAGCTGCAAGCATATAAAGTCCGCCGGCATATTCTGTTCCGTTATTTTCGCAATCAAGGCAGAGCTTGGTTTTAAGCGGATTATATATCACATCGATAACACCCTTGAGATTTTTGAAACAACTTATATCCACAGCACTTTCATCTGTGTCAGGATACATGCCGCAGGGTGTCGTATTGATGATAAAATCGCAGTCACCGTGAAGTGAAGCAAGGTTTTCATAATTTATCTCGCCCCTTCTGCTGACGGTGATTATTTTTTCCGCACCAAGATTTTCAGAAACAGCGTGTGCTGTTTTTGAAGTACCGCCCGAACCGAGTATAACCACCTTTTGATGCTTAAAGGAAAAGCCCGCCTTTTCAATCAGCATTTTCATACCGCCGAAATCCGTATTATAACCGCACAGCTTTCCGTCACGGTTTACTACTGTATTGACGGCTCCTATCCGTGAAGCATTTTCATCGATATAATCCAAAAAAGGAATAACACTTTGTTTATATGGTATGGTAACATTAATACCGCTGAAGGCTTTTTCTTTCATAAAAGAATCAAGTTCTTCACGGGGTATTTCTTTTATTTCATAATCATAATCGGCTATACTTTCATGTATTGGTTTTGAAAAGCTGTGAGAAAGCTTTTCTCCGATAAGTCCGTATTTCATTTATATCACATACCTTACGGTTTAAAGTAATCTGTACCGAAACGGCTCAAAAGCAAATCACAGAGAGTAAGCGCTGTCATACTGTCTATAACGACCGCCGCTCTGTGGATAATGGCAGGGTCATGTCTGCCCTCTATAACCAAAGACTCATTTGTCTTTTCTTTAAAATTGACCGTTTCCTGTTTTTTATAAATAGACGGTGTAGGCTTAACGGCACAGCGGAAAAGGATGGGCATACCGTTTGTAATGCCTCCGTTTATCCCTGCGTTATTGTTTGTTTTTGTCTTTACGTTTTCACCGTCAATGTAAAAGCTGTCATTAGCCTGACTGCCCGTCATTTTGCTGAAATCAAAGCCGGCACCGAACTCTACACCCTTTACAGCCGGAACCGAAAACAGTGCGTGTGAAAGCATTCCCTCAACTGTATCAAACCAAGGCTCACCTACACCGGCAGGCACACCCGTTACGGCTGTGGAAAGAATACCGCCGATACTGTCGCCGACTCTCCTGCACGCTTCAATAGCTTGAGCGATTTCCTCTCTTTTTCTTTCGCAAAGAACCGGTATATCTATCTCACTCAAAAGTTTGAAATCAGCTTCATAATTTTCAAATTCCCTGTCCGTTATACCGCCGCAGCAGGCGATATGTGTCGCTATTTTTATACCCTTTGATTCGAGTGCCTTCAACGCTATGGCACCTGCGGCAACCAAAGGAGCAGTGAGTCTGCCCGAAAAGTGTCCGCCACCTCTGTAATCCTGATAACCGCCGTATTTACATTCGGCAGTATAATCTGCATGTGAGGGTCGGGCAAGGTTTTTGGTTTTAGAATAATCCTTACTTTTCGTATCGGCATTTTCTATCATAAGACATATGGGGGTACCTGTGGTTTTACCTTCGAAAACACCGCTTAATATTTTAACTTCGTCTGCTTCTCTTCTGGCCGTAGAAAGTGCATTCACACCCTTTCTCTTTTCCATTTGAGAAATCAGAAACGCTTTATCAATTTCTATCCCCGGTGAAATGCCGTCAATTACACAGCCTATGGCCTGACCGTGGCTTTCACCGAAAAGAGTTACGGAAAGGGAATTGCCGAAAGTGTTTTTCATTTTTCATTCCTCTTTTATATTAATTTCATCAACTCATCTGTGCTTGTATTTACGAATTCAAAGGTACCGATTTCATTGCAAATAACTGCCGTTATACCTTCTGAATCACTTTTTTTATCATGGGAAAGAGCTTTTCTCACGCTCTCCTTATCTATTGGATGGGATATGGGGAGACCCGTTTTTTCTATCGCAGAGATAACCCTGCTTTTTATTTTATCGCCGCACACAGGTATCATACCGAGTGCCACACATTCACCGTGATAAAGCTCTCCGAAGGGCACCGAGGCCTCAATGCCGTGACCTATGGTATGACCGAAATTCAGCACCTTACGCAGTCCGGTTTCCTTTTCGTCCTCTTCGACCACTTTCTTTTTCACCATCAGAGAACGCTCGATAACCTCATCAATCCTTTCTTTCGCCTCACCCTTTTCAAAAATTTCAAAAAGCTTAGCATCCATTATAATGCCCGCCTTAAGAGCTTCGGCAAGACCGTTTATAAAATGTCTTTCGGTAAGAGTGGAAAGAACATCGGGGTCAATAATAACCTTTTTAGGCTGATGAAAGGCTCCTATGATATTTTTAATTTTGCCAACATCTATAGCAGTCTTTCCGCCTATTGATGAATCCACCTGAGAAAGAAGAGTTGTGGGAATATTATAAAAATCTATACCTCTCATATAAGTGGCGGCGGCAAAACCGGCCATGTCACCCGTAACACCTCCGCCGACTGCCACCACGGCATCTTTACGTGTATAAGACAAATCCATAAGGGTTTCACATATCTGACGGTAAGTTTCGAAGTTTTTACTTTCTTCACCCTGAGGGAAAATAAAAATATTCTTTTTCTTAAAGGAGCGTGCCACAGCATCAACATATTCCTCAGGCACACCCGAATCAGTGACTATAAGCACTTTTCTGTCACCACTTACGCCGAGAAGCCTGCCCGCCTTTCCGATTGCTCCCCTTTCGAGAACTATTTCATAGGATTTCTCACCTAAATTTATGGGTATAATCATTTAATATCACTCAAATCTTTGAATTATCTTTATAGGTACCTATCATCTTAAGACGGTCACAGCAATCAGACAGCTCATCAAGCATATATCTGCCCCGTCTCGACTGCAAATCACCCTCAATTTCAACATAAAAATAATAGGTCCATATGAGATCTTTCATCGCACGGCTTTTTATGGAACGCATGGAATAGCCGTGATGACCGATTACATTAATGGCATGTGCCAATGCGCCCGCCTCATCGGGTACGGTGAAAACAATAATTGAATGGTCTCTTTTTTCGGTGCAAAGTGTACGTGAAAGAACAACAAAACGCGTCGTATTATCACTCGCCTCGTTTATGTTTTCTCTTATAACCTTCAGACCGTAAAGCTCAGCAGTCTCTCTGCTGGCTATGGCGGCAAGAGTTTTATCCGCCGTATCCGCCACCAATTTCGCTGCTCTGGCTGTATTTTCACAGCCTTCGGCTTTGTAGCCCTGATTTCTGATATAGGATGCACATTGGTCAAGTGCCTGCTGATGGCTGATAACCTTTACTATGTCCTTTTCCGCCGCATCACCGAGACCGATAAGATTATGACGGATGTCGAGACTGTAAAGTCCGTTCACATAAAGAGAACCCGAAAAGATAAGGTCAATAACCTGTCCTACCTCTCCCGCTCTGCTGTTTTCGATGGGAAGAACGGCACAGTCGCACTCACCCTTTTCAACGGCCTCATAAGCGGCTTTGAAATCAGGATAAGATATTCTCTTTCCGTCGGGAAAAATTCTGCCGGCGGCTATATGAGCAAAAGCTCCCTCAACACCGCTGTATGCCACATTTGTGCCCTCTAAAATACGGTGCTGATATCTTTTCGAAATATCCATGGTGCTTTTCATAAAGGAAACATAAAAATCCTTTATACTTTCATTTTCGATATATTCGAGATTTTTATTTACAAGAAAATCCTCTCTCGCACCGTCGAAAACAGGGAGACCTCTTTCCTTTTTATATTCGGCTACTTCCTTTACCGCCGCCATTCTTTTTTCGAAAAGTGCAGCTATTTCTTTGTCAGCTTCGCCGATTATTTGTCTTGCTTTATTAAGTTTATCCATATTTTTTCTCCGTTAAATCAATCCGTACTCTTCGGCAAGCTTTCTGAATGCCGGAAGTGATGCTTTAATCATTTCTGTGGAAACACAGTAGGAAAGTCTCACATATCCCGGAAAGCCGAAGGAATCACTCGGTACCAAAAGAAGGTCATATTTTTTCGCCTTTTCACAGAATGCTTCAGCACTTTCCTCAGGTGATTTCATAAACAGATAAAATGCTCCGTCAGGCTTTGCGGTTTTGAAGCCAAGCTCAGAGAAAGCATCAAGAAGAATATCTCTGTTCTTTTTGTAAACTGAAACATCGCTTGTTTTTCCGGTGCACTTTCTTATTACAAACTGCATAAGTGAGGGGGCGCACACATAACCGAGTGCTCTGCCTGCACCGCACACAGATTTGTAAATAAGTTCAAAGTTGCTGATTTCATCGGGAACAAGAATATAACCGATTCTGTCACCGGGAAGAGAAAGAGATTTGGAATAAGAATAACAGACCAAGGTATTATCATAATATTTGGTGAGGTACGGCACTTTGACATCGCCGTAAACAAGCTCTCTGTAGGGCTCATCGGAGATAAGGAAAATTTCCTTTCCGTACTCTTTTTGCTTTTCATTCATAATACGGCAAAGCTCAACCACGGTTTCTTCGCTTATAACTACCCCTGAGGGATTATTAGGAGAATTTACAACTACAGCTTTGGTGTTCGGTGTGATAGCTTTTTCGAAAGCATCAAGGTCAATCTGCAAATCCTCTGCCCTGCACTTAACCTCTACGGGAACAGCACCGGCAGCCTCGATGAAAACTTTGTATTCAGGGAAATAAGGAGCAAAAATAATAATCTCATCGTCCTTTTCCGTAAGTGCTTTGAAGCAGATGGAAAGAGATGCGGCGGCACCGGCAGTCATATAAAAATTTTTAAAGGAAAATGCGGTGCCGAAACGTTTATTCAGGTCATCAGCTATAGCCTGTCTGGAATCGTTGTCGCCCACAGCTGAGGTGTAGCCGTGAAGCACTGTGGAGTCAAAAGTTTCCGTAAGCTCACGGATAGTCTCATTCACGATTTCGGGAGCAGGAACGCTTGGATTTCCTAAGCTGTAATCATATACATTTTCCGCACCGATTTCAGCCTTTCTCTTTTTGCCGTATTCAAATATTTCTCTGATAACGGAGCTTTTGGCACCGAGATCGTACATTTTTTCATTTACCATGATTATCACCGTCTTTAATTAATTAAAATATCAGCATACTAAAGTGCATAATGGTAAATTATACACCCATGAACTCGAATCGTCAATAAAAATACCCATATTTTATAAAAAAGATTAAAAATAAGTATAAAATTTCAATTGCAAGAAGTCCATCTTTGTCGCTTTACTCATTTAAAGCTTTAAAGATTTAAATTGTGACTATTTTAGCACAACGAAAAGCGAATGTCAAGGGAAAAAATTAAAAAAAATAAAACACAAGGGTACATACCCTCTGTGCGGACACACAGCATGATACGGCCCCTTGTGTTTATTCAATTAATAGTGTGCTGCACCGCAAGCGCAGACAGGATTGATTTTAAAGAGCTTATAGAAAAAACGGATGATTTTCCATATGATTCCCATCAAGCCGGATTTGTGACACATACAGGTGCAGTTGTCTTTATTGCTGTCTGTTTTAAGCTTTATACCACAGCCATCACATATGCCGTCATTATTTTCATCCTTATGTCCTGTTTCTGAAACAAAATCACTGATATAACTGTCTCCACATTCGCAGATATAAGTTGTATAACCCTGCGCTGTACAGGTGGGAGCCGTTACGGAAGTACTGTAGGTGTGACCTTTAAGCTTTGCGACAGGCTTTGTATAGCTGTCACCGCAAGAACAGGTGAAGGTTTCAACACCCTCGGTAAGGTGAGTTGCAGGGGTAGTGATTACTGATTTATACTCGTGGTCGAGTTTATCTGTATAATCATCAACATAAGTTTCACCGCACTGACCTGTTTCATCAAGTGCACTCGCACTGACAGCCACAGTCATACACAGCATAACCATAACTGCTACAAGCAATAAGTTTTTCACTACCTTTTTCATTGTTTTTTCCTCCGTAAATAAATATTTACGACAAACAAAAAAGTGCGTCCCGACAAGCAGAACGCACCAAAAATGCATTCTCCGAGCCGCGACGCTAACTTTTGAATTTATTCCAACACAAGAAAAAATAACAAAACAAAGAGAACACACTTTTAACAAAGTATGCTTTCTTTAGTGAATTTGTATTCTCAAAAGTTATTCAGTTAACGTCGCAAATTCAGTTACCACCATTTTCCGAAAAAATCAACCGAAAAAAACATTTTTTATATACTATAATAATATATTTATGTGATAGAGACCTCTCCGTCTGCTCCCGTTGGTCGCATCCACCTCTCCTTTCAGGCGAGGCTTAATCAGGCTCTCATGAAAGGAGAGCTGTCACGAAGTGACTGAGAGATATTTCTCAAAAAATTTTTCAAAAAACTATTGACAACAGAAAAATCTTATGCTATTATAAAGCCATGATAATGATAATAATTATCATTATTAAATGCAAACGATTGGAGCGGACATTATGTCAACACTTAAATCCAGTAAGCAACGGGATGCGGTGCTGGCAAATTTACAGTCACGGTACGATCATCCGACCGCGGAGGATATCTTCCTCGCAGTAAAAGAGGTAATCCCATCTATCAGTCTTGCCACAGTGTACAGGAACCTGAAGCTTTTAGAAAGCGAAGGTTTAATCCTGAAAATCCCCACCGGTGACAGCGACAGATTTGACGGGCACACTCACGGTCATTATCACCTGACCTGCATCAACTGCAGACAGGTTATTGATTTGGATATCGATCCGGGAGTAAATCTTGATTCACTCCCCCGCGACTTTGATGGCACTGTAACATCTCATTCATTGATGTTCTACGGCATCTGCCCCGATTGCAAAAGCTCAAACAAAAAATAATTATTTCGGAGGAAAGAAAAATGAAAAAGTATTATTGTCCCGTATGCGGTTACGAAAGTGACGAAAAAATCGATGTATGCCCCATCTGCAAAGCTAAGATGAAAGAAAGAGAAGAAGGCGCAGGTATGACATGGGCAGCTGAACACATCCTCGGCGTAGGCAAAGAAGCAAACGTTCCCGAAGAAATCATCATGGGTCTTCGTGACAACTTCAACGGCGAATGCTCAGAAGTCGGTATGTATCTCGCTATGGCAAGAGTGGCTCACAGAGAAGGCTACCCCGAAATCGGTCTCTATTGGGAAAAGGCAGCTTATGAAGAAGCAGAGCACGCTGCAAAGTTTGCAGAGCTTCTCGGTGAGGTTGTAACCGACAGCACAAAGAAAAACCTTGAAATGAGAGTTGCCGCCGAAAACGGTGCTACTCAGGGCAAATTCGATCTTGCTAAAATGGCTAAAGATCTCGGTCTCGACGCTATCCACGACACCGTTCACGAAATGGCAAGAGACGAAGCAAGACACGGTAAGGCATTCGAAGGTCTGCTTAACAGATATTTCGGTTAATTATCCGGGAGGATAATATCCTCCCCTACATAAAAAAATCCGGTTAATCGTTAACCCGAAAAATAATACTGAGGGGGTGCGAATTTTACCGCATCCCCTATTTTTAAAAGGAGTGGAGTTTATGTTTGATTATACTATATGCAAATGCAAGCAGGTAAGCTTTTTCGATGTGGAAGATGTGCTCAATAAATCTGAAAAATTTGAAAGTGTGGAAAAGGCTTTTAAAGAGGTGCAGGAAATAACTCACTGCTCTACAGGCTGCGGAGGTTGCCACGATAAAATATTAGACGCAATTTCTGAAATTATGACTAAACACCGTCCTTATAAAGCATAATAATATTAATGGAGGTAATAACTTATGAAAAAATATATTTGTCCTTGCGGTTACGTATACGACCCTGAGCTCGGCGATCCCGAAAACGGTGTAGTTGCCAATACGAAATGGGAGGATGTTCCCGAAGATTGGGTATGCCCCGTTTGCGGACTCGACAAAGATTCATTCGAAGAAGAATAAAAATCATGATAAAATGAAAAAATGCAGCCGTAGTATTCCGGCTGTATTTTTTTATGAAAGCTTAGAAGTATAAAGGGCAGCCGCATTTAAGCGACTGCCCTTCGTTGTTTTTATCCGTATGATTATATCGCCGGTTAAGCTATTTTAAAGAAGCTTTTGAACCATGCTACGATTGTCTGGAACCAGGATATAATCTTTTGGAAGAATGCGATAAGTCCGTTGGGAGCGATGCCGTCGGGAGAAATAACATCCTCAAAGATATCCCAACCGAGAATATCCTCAATCATGTCTGCCACGCCCTCATTTTCTCTTCTGAGGTCGGACAAAGCATCTCTCCAAAGCTGATCAAGTGTTTTTGTACCGCCGACTGCTTCTCCTACACCCTTATCTATACCGAAGAATACATAGTAAAGAGTGGAAAGTGCAACATCGACACCGAGCTTAGTTCCGGAAATACATTCAACCAAAACGGTGAGAAGTCCGCGAACAAATTCCTCTACCTCTGCAGACATACCGAGATTATCTCTGAGAAGACCTACGAGAAGCTCAGCGTTGTTCTCATTTGCGATAAAGGTTACTATGAGTCTGAGTACGACAACCACAAGCTCTTTTGAGTCACCGATTTCACCCTCTGAATAAACCATCTTATAAGCGGTCTTTCCGTTAAGTGAATCGTAAGCTTCAAGCTTACCGACAGTAAGCTCCAAGATATAGTCGATATCTTCGACAGTGAATTCGTAGCCTGTAGCATCTTTGATTACTTCGAGAAGCTTATCGAGAAGCCATTCGAAATCAATTACGGCAAGATCTACACCGATAAGCTCATAAAGATCAATCTTGGCAATCGGCTCAATAGCAGCAAGAAGTGCATAGACTGCATTAAGTGTGTTTTTGACTACTGTGTCAACACCGTTTGAATTGATGAAGTAGATAAGGTTCGGAAGCATCGCAAGAATTTCATCTGCAGGAGCTTCAAGAATTACATCTACTCTGTCAAGAAGAGGATTAAGGATGGATGTGAGAAGCACATCACCGTCAGCCTCTACAGCAGCATAGTAATCAGCGGGAGCAAGTATGCCTTCACATTCGAGAGTTTCGAGAAGAGGAAGGATACCGTATGCATAGCCTTCTGCACCCTTAAGAGTGATCGCATCGCTCTTTTCTGCATTTACGAAGAAGGTGAAATCTTCGTCAGCAAGAACGTATCTGAGTATACCGTAAAGAGGTTCAAGAACATCGCAGAGAAAGGCAACAAACTGTGCTCTGTCTTCTTTGAATTCGGGAATTTCAACTTCAGCTACTGCTGCGATATCTGCGATACCTGTTGTTTTGAGAACGTCAGCGATAAGACCGCCTACTACCTTGCCGTTAACCTGAAGCTCTGTAAGATTTGCAAGCACACCCGCAAGAGCATCACGGACAGCAATTACATTTTCACTATTGTAAAGCGAACCGTTAAGCAAGCTGTTAATGGTTTCTGTAAGGTTAGTCTCTGCCTTTCCGTCGCTGTTAATGTCAATACCGAGAAGGTAAATAACATTATCTACAAATTTGCCAAAATTATCAGCGATGTACTGAGCCATTTCCTCTGTGAAGGTGGGACCGTAGGAATGTCCTGCGAAGACTTCGGAGCTTTCGAGTGCAGAGAAGGTTTCGCCAACTCTGTTACCGCCGGTTTCTTCACTTGTGAACATCCAATTGAATTCCTGAATTTCAACTTCGCCCATATTTACAAGATTGAGTACTACCTGATAAATATCTTCACCGAGCATATCCTTAACCTTTTCAGCATTAGCTTCATCTGTAAGGATGATAATGGCTACTGTAGCAAGCACGGTGATCATATCATATTTGGCGAAATCATCGTGATAATACATTTTCGCTGTGATGTCTGCACTGCTTACTGAATCATAAGCGGCAACTCTGCCAAGTGCAAAGCCGACAAGTACATCTGCAACCGCATCAAGGTTAAGACCTGTAAGCTCAGCAACGAGATCAATCACGGCTTCTATTGTGATGTTATCAAGAGCAAGCTCAGTTTCAACACCGAGAATTTCACTGAAGTTTACAAGAGATGCAATATCAAGCTCAACACCTAAGCCTTCAAGCTTGATGAGAAGTGCGTTTACGGCACCGATGAGGTTTTCTATTGCTACGGTAAGTCCGTTTGCATTGATGAAATAGAGAACATTGGGAAGAATTTCGAATACTTCTTCCACGGGGTTATTGAAGACAGCGTCAACTCTGTCAAATACAGCGTTAAGAACGTCACCTACCACTGCTTCGGTATCGATTTCTTCCATCGCATAAACATCGGGAAGATTTTCGACACCAAGTGCTTCGAGTACAAGTGCAAGACCTTCAGCATAACCGTGACCGCCATTGAGTGTGATGATTGCTTCGCCTTCATCATATACACCGTTTGCATTTACGTCATCAACAAAGAGCTCGTAGCTTTGACCGAGAAGAAGCCAGTCAACAAGACCCTCAACCTCCATAAGCATGCCGGTAAGGGCAGCTATAAAGGATGCCTTATCATTTACGGAGGATACATCGTAATCCAGAAGACCCTGAACATCTGCACCGAGGAGTGCATCTGCAGCGCCGAGACCTACATTTACAAGTTCTTTAAGATTTTCATCAAGGCCGCCGATGAGATCACCGAGAAGATTCTGAATAGCCTTAAGAGTATCTGCCGTGTAGATATTTACCTTGTCAGCGAGAAGTGCACCGAGAGAATCATAGTTGCTGTCGATAATGCCTGCAACCATATCTCCGACGGAAACGAGATTGTCAGCAAGATACTTGGCACTTTCTTCCGTCCAGTTGTTAGGATAAGTGATAGCATACTTGATTACGCCGACTGTTTCGTTATCATAATCGATATCGCTTTCATCGAGAGCATACCAATCAGGTGTCTTATAGGTTACGGGAGCGGATTCAAATACTTCAACAATCGCAGAAATAAGTTCTGTTCCCATCATTTCTTCGAGTTTGGCTGCAAAGTCCTCATCTTTAACAAGAAGAAGTGCTGTGGTAAGAACAACTGTTACAACATCTTTTCTTTCTGCAACCATTTTGTAAGTATATTCTGCCTGTTCAATTTTACCGAAGCAGAGATTTACGAGAATTTCTTCAGCTGCAGAGATGTCAAGACCTGTCTTATCCTTAACGAGAGCAAGGATATCTGCAAGTGAGAGATACTTAAGGTCGAAGCCGAGAAGAGTTGCAAGATCAAGCTCAACGCCAAGCACTGCGAGCTTATCGAGAAGTGCATAAACGGGAGCGAGAAGGTTATTAACGGCTACGGATGCACCGTCAGCGTTAAGGAAGTAAACGAGATTGGGAAGAAGGTCTATAACTTCGTTTACGGGAGAAGCAAGGATTTCTTCAACTCTTGCAGCAAGAGCAAGAAGAACTGTTTCGGTTGTTGCCTTTTCGGGAAGGTCACAGCCGAGTGCTTCGAGAACGAGAGCAAGACCCTTTTCATAGCCTTCGCCACCGTTGATTACAATAGTATCTGTCTTGTCAGACTTCTTAGCAAATCTGAAGTCATCACCAAAGAAGAGCCAGTTAACGAGACCGTGTGCGTATTTTGTAAGAATGTTTGCGAGTTCCTGAGTAAAGGACTTGACGTCAGTGATTTCTGCTGTGCATGTGTAGTTCTTAAGACCTACTACATCTACATCGAGAAGATAACCTACTGAAAGGAGATTATCGTCTACATCCTTAAGAAGGTCTGCGATAAGACCAATGATGCTGTTGATTGTTTCAGCATTGAATACATCGAGCTTCGCATCAATAAGTTCAGCAACCGAAGCGTACTTGGTGCCGTCGATTTCGATGAGAGAAATCACCATATCAACGAGAGAAGCAAGGTTGTCAGCAATATAAGCAGCTGCCTCCTCTGACCAATCGTTAGGATATGTGAGAGAAAGAAGTGTATTGGGAAGCTCTGTGTTACCCTCCACATAGGAATTGAATTCTTCCTCTGTTGCGAACCAATACATCCAATTCGGTGTACCGTATGCAATTTCTACATCCTCAAATACCTTACCGATATTTGCGATGAGATCTTCTGTGCCGAGCATTTCGTCGAGCTTTTCTCCGTTTTCTTCGACGGTAGCCCATTCGAGAACGAATGAAAGAACTACTGTGAGAAGGTCAGCAGCGCTGAAATTATCGCCGAATGCACCCTTCTTCCAATTATCCTGGAGTGTGGAAACGGATTCATATTCAGTGCCTACATTGTAGCAGATGTCATAGATAACATCCTTAAGACCTGAAAGGTCAAGTTCGGGAACGAACTTCTTAAGAAGATCGAATACGAGGTCAAGACCGATATCATCGATATTGAGCATAATGCCGAAGTCTTCGGGAAGAAGATCATTGATGGTAGCATTGAGGTCAAGATCAAATACAGGTCTGACGGTATCTAGGATTACATATACGGGCTGGAGAAGGTTTCTTACGGAAACTGAAAGGCCCTTAGATGCGATGAAATAGAATACACCGGGAAGAAGATCGATGATATCCTTGATGAGTGTTTCTGACTTTGTGATAGCTTCAATCTTGCCCATAAGAGCTGTGATAACAGCTTCAAGTGCGTTTTCGGGATTTACTGCAACATCACAGCCGAGAGCTTCAAGAATAGGAATGATAGCGTTGTTATAGCCGTCATAACCTACAAGCTCTACTGTTTCGTCTTCAACGGTGATAACGAGGTTTTCACCTGCGAGAATGAAGTCAAGAACGGGAGAAAGAGGTGCGAGCATATCAGCGAGAGCCTCAGCAAAGGTAACTGTACCTGCATCTACGCCGAAGTCAACGATTTCATCTTCTGCGATGTCTGCATAGTCAGCGTAAACGCTCAAATCAATGCCGAGGAATTCTGTGAGGAGAGCTGCAACATCAACTGGAAGAGGCTCTGCAGCATCTTCGCCTGCGATGAGGCTGTTAATGTCAGCGAGGCTTCCGAGAAGCTTAGCAAGAGCTGTGAGTGTCTTGTCACTGAGAAGACCGCCGATAGCACCGCCGATGAAATCACCGAGTGTTTCAAGCTCCTCTGTTTCCTTATCGAGGTCGAGCTTAGCCATAGTAAGGACAGCAGATACGATAGAATCAAGGTTTTCATAAAGATACTGTGCCTTCTCTTCGGTCCAATCGTTTTCAGGATTAAGGTAAATAGCGTTAGCTGAGTTACCTATCACGGATTCACCGTTAATATAGCCTTCGAACCATTCGAAGTTTCTGAGAGTGTCATATTCCTTCTGATTGAAGAGCTCGACAACCGCAGCAAGAATTACATCGGGATTTTCATTGAGATTTGTAAGAAGGTCAGCTATGATACCTTCGGGATTCTCTACGAGTCCGTCGATAAGACCGCTGCCGAGAACATACTTAAGAAGATATACAAGAACGTCTGCCTTGTTAGCTTCGATGTGGTAAGCTTTGTCTGCTGAGCCGTGGTTATAGGTTTTAGCGCTTCTGTTGGTGTTTCTCTCTACGAGTTTACCCATAGTTGCGATCTTACCTGCATCGGGAGCTTCCATACCTGCGAGAAGCTCAACGCCGCCTGCGATCATATCCCAAATAGCCTGGAAGGAGCTGATGTCGAGACCCATATCCTCAAGGTTAATCATTTCACCGATGTTAATCTTGATAGGTTCTTCTGATTTCATGGCTTCCTTAAGAACACTTGCTGCAAGTTGATTATCACCAAGAGTACCTGTGTATGCAGCGTCAGCATAGTAGCTGATTTCTGTCTTAAGCATACTCAGAAGAGGCTCAACAAGACCACCCTCAAGAGCATAAGCAAGATTCGGAAGAGCCTCAAGAATGAAGGTTACGGGAGCTTCTGCTACCTTACTGATAAGCTGGTCAATCATAGCAAAAAGACCTTTTTCAAGAAGCTTTCTGGTGGTATTAAGCTCATGGCTATGAGGAATATTGGTGAGGCCGAGAGCTTCAAAAATGGGAGCAAGAGCGTTGTCCCAACCATCGTTACCCTGGAAGTTAAGAACAAGAGTGATGGGATCGATATTAAGAGTAAGTGTGATGGGAATGAAACCAAGACCCTTTACCTGTGCTGTACCCTTACCTGTACCGATTTTTGATCCGCGGGCATCTGTGCCTGTTGTATTTGGGTTAACATAAGTGGTATCAGCGATGATAGCCATAAGAAGAGGTTCAAGACCCGAAAGAGCTGCACAAGCTGCGTTGATAAATGCAGCTTTCTTATCGGTAGCTTCATCTACACCCCAATTAAGGTCGTAGACCTGCTTGGGTGTACCGTCGTCATTGAATACCTGTTCACCTGTTACTTCATCATAAACATTAGTGAAAAGATTTGCATCTTCCCAGGGATTTTGGAAAGTATCGTCAGCATCACCTTCACCGTTGAGGTTATAAACTGCCTTAGTAGTAGCAGATTCGAGCTTTGCAATTACCTGAGTATAGCCTTTATAATCGTTATTTTTCTTAAGATTTTCAGCGAGCTTAACGGGAGAGAGATAAACACCTACTGATCCGATAGCTTTTTCTACATCGTCGAGATAAAGAGGACAATCCTTAACATCGGCTGTAGGAGCAAGAGAAACACCCGTTTCAACACCTAATGCTGTGAATGTGGAGGGAAGACCTGCCCAAACCTTTGCAAATTCCTTACAAACGAGAGGATATACATACTGAACGATGGTGTTGATAAGACTGTCAGTATAAACCACATCTTCGAGAAGACCGGAAATAAGGTCTGCAATATCAAAGGGCTCACCTGTAGGCTCACCTGTTTCCTCATCCTTATTAATAAGAGAACCGAGAAGTTCCTTTACAGCATCGTTCTGAAGAAGATTATCGAGAAGGTTGATTATCTTTTCGATTTCTGCATCGGATGTCTTGTAAACACCATCCTCGTTTTCACGGGCGATATCCTTTTCTGTGTCGGGTCTCTCGAGGTCAGGCATAAATGTCTGCTGATAGGTCGAGAAGCCGTGACTGTCAAGGAATTCCTCATATTCAGGGAAATCCTTCTGCATTTCTTCGTACTTAGCCACTGCTTCATCGGAAATTTCAAAGTTGGCTGTGCCGTTAAGCAAGCTGTAAGCATCAGCATTTATAAGACCAATCGAAGCTTGCATGGCTCTATACTCGGAAACAGTTGCCATGCTAACCTTTTCGCCATAGGCACTTGTGTATGCCTTAAAGAGATCGTAAGCATAGTCAATCTGTGCTTCAAGAAGAGCATTGAGTGCTACATAAGCATCATCCATACGCTCTGTCATAACATCGTTAAGGTCATCAAAGAGCTTGTCAGCGAGCTCTTCACCGAGAACTGATTTCATTTCTGCGATAAGAGACTTAAGACCTGTGTACCAGCCGTCATAGCTCTGAAGAGCGGAAAGAAGAGTTCCGATGTCACCGTTTGCATCGGTTACGGAGAAGATTTCAGAAGCAAATTTTGCATACTGTGCACTGAACTGATCATTATAGCCGGCAGCTACGCTGAGAGTATTAAGAACATTCTTAAGATCAAAAAGTCCGCCACGTATACCGGGATTAATGTCATCAACATCTGCAGTATTGTACTTTGCAAGACGGGTCTGATAACCGCTAACAGCAGTAAGAGCATCACCGATCATCTTTGATGTTACTGTACCTTCATCGATACCGTCTTCAGTATAGAAAGCATAAGGTTTGATACCTTCTGTAATTTCTTCAACAAGCTCACGAAGCTCGATAAGCTCGATTTCACGGAGAACCTTGCTGTAGAAGGTTGCTGCTTCAGTGCGGATGAAGCCTGCCTCTGTAACATAGGTCTTAGCATCTGCAGAGGCTGCATCATAAGCATCCATAGCTGTCTTCACAGTCTGTGCGAGGGTGTTAAGAGCGTCTTTATCGTTAATGATATCATCGTAGCCCTTTTCCATCTCCTCGTAAGCTTTGAGAAGTTTGGGAGCAAGAACCTGGATTTCTTTAGCGATAATGATGTCACCTGTAAGCTTCTCCACATTATAAGATGAGAAGAAGTGAGAGTAAACACCTGCACCAAAGCCGCTGACGACATTTGCTTTAGCATTTTTCACAGCAGTGCTTACTGTGTCAAGAGTGGAGGCAGGAACAGCATAAAGCGCATCCATACCCATTGAGAAATAGTCAGCGTAAGTCTCCAGAGTAGACTGTGTGTTTTTGATAGTCTGTGTAGACTTAGAAGCGCCGTCTTCTGCTGAATATGAGCTGTAGTTATAGTAGAACCAATAGTCATGCTGATACTTCTGATCATTGTTACTGTTACCGCAACTATCCTTTGTAGCTGCTGTATAAGTAAACTTATAATCATAGTTTGTATTAGCGTGCTTTACTGTGTAGGTCTTTGATGTAACTACGCTGTCGGGAAGAGTATCAAGAGTGTATCCCGTAACAGCACTTTCCATCATAACCGTAAGCTTCACATCGGGAGCAGCAGCAAGAGGTGTAGCAGGTTTTGCGGTGTTGTTTGATGTAGCGGGACCTACAGTTTTCTTTGAGGTTCCTTCACTGACTGTTGATCCTGCCAAAAGACCTGTGATGAAAGCATCCACATTATATGTAGTGTAGTCACCGCCCATCTTATTGCTGAGAAGAGTTTTTACTCTGGCATTAAGATGGTTGATGGTTCTGTAGGTTTTGTCAGATGATTCACCAGTCTGATTGGTACTGGATGTACCTGTAGAAGGGTTCTGATTTGTAGGTGTCTTATTTGCCATAGCATCTACTACTGCAAAATAAGCATCTACTGCCGCAAGAACTTTACCGTCAGGGTCACTGACTGTATAGTTATTGGCCGAGCCGGAGAATGATGCATTTTTAATGCTGTCATACTTAAGTGCGTCAGCGAGTGCAGTTACATCCACATCCTTACCTGCGGCAAAGGATACAGTGCCGAAGCATACGCTCATGCTGGTCATAATCATAATGACCGCAAGTAACACACTTAAAAGCTTTTTAGAAGTTTGCTTAACTTCTCTTTTTGTTACTAACATGATTTTCCTCCTATTAAAAATTTCGGAACTTTACTCATTTTAAATGAGTATTCGGTTGTTACTCATTCAGAATGAGTAATCGGTTTGAACTGACACACCTCCTGTATTCATATTTTTATATTTAAAGTTTAAATAAAAACTATAAATAACTTAATTTTCTTTACCCTTTTTCTTATCAATAATATTAAGTGCAATAATGAATACTACGCCGACCGCTATCATCGCTATACAGTAAAAAGAAAGGTCAGACAAGCCGAAATAACCGCTTTCGGCGTTGGTCATTTCTCCGAATATTATTATCTTATTATTATTTCTGAGGAACTCCCAGAAAAATCTCTGAATACCGTAAACAATTATCATTATAAAATAGTGTCTGCCGTTAAGTTTAAAGTCTTTTTTATATGCGAGAATGAACATTGCCAAAGCAATAATCAGACCTGCTATGGACTCCATAAGCTGATTCGGTATCATATTTGTTCCTGTGAGAGCCTGTGCCAAAGCACACATTTTCGTTCCTTCGAGATACACATAACCGCCACAACACTTAGGAATCAGGCAAGCCATATGAGAAAGACCGAAAAGAATCATAGGCCATATACCGTTAAGGTCGCACACATTTCTGAAGGGTACTTTGAAAACCTTGCTTGCCAGGAAATAAAAAGGCGGGGTAAAGGCATAAATTTTCACCATATTGAGAGAGCCGATTTCACCGCTTTCAAACCATGGTATCGCACTGACAAAAATATAACAGGTCATAAGGCAAAAAACGGAAATCAGAACTGATTTTGCTTTTCCGATACCGAGCTTATATCCGTGATACCCACTGAAAGCGAGGGCAATTATTATTGAAATAATATGAATAGCTATATACATAAATTATTTGTTTTCCTTTCCGTTTAAAAGTTCATATCCTTTTTCATACAACTCAAGCAAACCGTCAAGCTCTAATTTTTTAGAAAATTCGAATTTTAATGCTGTTTCTTTCATTTTAACGGTTTTCTTTCTGCACTGCTCCGGTTTACTTATCCCTTCTTTTTTACACCGCCTATAAAAGCTCATAGCCTGTATAGCAGTGTAGCCCTCAGGATAAGTTATTTGTTTGGTGCTGATTACATAACATAATGTAGCTACAGATATACATATAACGAGAGTCCGCATCGTACTGAAATTCGTATGATACATAAAATCGACAAAAGGAACCAACGAAACAATAAATAAGCCGATGGAAATATACCATAAAAAGATATATCTTCTCTTCATAATTACACTCCTTTCATCCGTCGTATACTCGGCACACGACAAAAAAAACGTATACCTCCGCTATTGTTGATATTATACCTTATTACGTTCTTTTAAACAACCGTAAAAGCCGTTTCTTATTTATTCTTAATTTCCCATTCCTAATTTTTAATTATTTTTAATATTTTTCTCAAAACAAAAAAACGATAGCTAAAATTGCTTTTTATATGCTTAGATTTTTCATTTAAGGATAAAATAAAAAAAGACAAGGGAGGCAATATTATGTGTACAGCACTGACTTATAAAAGTAATGATTTTTACTTCGGCAGAAATTTAGATTTGGATATGGAATACGGTGAGAAGGTTACCGTTATACCACGAAAATTCTCTTTTCCGATAAAGCTGCTGCCTGACCTTCACGAACACTTTGCGCTCATAGGTATGGCTGTAATAACGGATGGATATCCCCTCTTTTTCGAGGGCACAAACGAAAAGGGCCTGAGTATGGCGGGACTGAACTTTCCCGACAATGCATTTTACGGCAAAGCGAAGCCGGATAAAATCAACCTCGCTCCTTACGAGCTGATACCATGGCTTTTGGGCAAATGTGCATGTCTGTGTGACGTTAAGGAAAAATTAAAAGAGCTCAATATAGTGAATTTGCCCTTCAGCGAGAATTATCCCTTATCGCCTCTCCATTGGATAATATCGGACAAAAGCGGCTCCGTTACCGTAGAAAGCGTCGCAGAGGGACTCAGAATTTATAATAACCCATGGGGAGTGCTTTCAAACAATCCCACATTTGACCGCCATATGATTAATACAGAAACATTTATGCTTTCTGACAAAGCTTTGCCCGGCGACTTTTCCTCGGAGTCGAGGTTTATACGCGCCGCCTGCCTAAAAGAAAAATCTTCACCAAAAAGCGGTGAAGATGAAAGCGTGAATCAATTTTTCCGTATGCTGTCTTTGGTCAGTGTTCCGCAGGGATGTGTAAGAAAAAGCGGTGGAGCCCATTACACCCGATACTCTTCATGCTGCAACACAGATACGGGTGTGTATTATTATAACAGATGTGACAGCATCAGCATAGAAAGAGTGAGTATGAGAGATTTCGATTTAAACGGTAATAAGCTTTTTTTGCCATGACGTTTCACCGAGCGGGAATAATCTTATATAACGACCACTTGAAAAAAAGACGAAATGCTGATATAATTAAAAGCATAAAATTTGCGGAGGTAAAAAACCTATGTCAGCCAAAATCTTTATAGACAAATATATCAAACAGTTCAAAGCTATGAATCCGAAATACGACGTGATTTATACTGTGTCAAAGGATGAGCCCATCACCTTCGAAGACAGCGAAAACATTAAGCTTTCCATGGCAATAATTGCCGACACACATTTACCGAACAGAGAAAGTGCGGAAAAAAATCTTGCCAATACTTTCGAAGATATGGCAAACTCAAAGGAAAAGTTTGATACCTTTCTCATGGCGGGTGACATAGCCGACTACGGAACCGATAATGAATACGAAAGATTTTTCCGTGTTCTCGACAAACAGAATGTCGCTGATAAGCTACTTGTTACCATGGGAAACCATGATGCCCGTTTGTTTTTTAAAAAGAACACAAAAATCCTCATAAAAAAAATCAGGGATTATCTCGGTGACAATACAGGAAAGGTTTATTACTCCTGCGATATCAAGGGTTATACCTTTATAGTTTTATGTACTGAAAAGAGAATATTGGAAAAAGCGTATATTTCCCCTGAGCAGATTGCTTTTTTAGACAAAGAATTAGCCAGAGGAACCAAAGACGGAAAGCCCGTTTTCGTTATGTGCCATCAGCCCTTTGCTGAAACCCACGGTCTTCCCGAAGTATGGAAGACAGGCGATATGGGCGAACAGAATGACGAAGTCAGAGCAGTTATGGAAAAATATAAGAATGTATTTTTCATCAACGGACATCTTCACGGCGGCATTTTTGAAAAAGTGGCAGAAGTAATAAACGAAGAAAACAATGTGCATTCCATCAGTATCCCAGGCTACAGAAAGGAAAACAACTTCGGTATCACAGACTGCGGTGTCGGTTATTTGTGCGAAGTTTATGAAGACAAAGTGATCTTCCGGGCTCGTAAATTTATCAGCGGTGAATATAAGACCGGTGATTATACAAGATTTGAATATAAATTAATATAAAAATCTGAGCAACCGAAATAAAATCGGTTGCTCTTCGTTTTATGAACTTTTTTTCTTTTCTAAAAAAATCTTTCGAGTAACAAAGTTATATACCATAACTATGGCCGTAACTACTATCTTCGAAATCATATAATGAATATCAGCCTTGTCAACGAATACCCACATAAGAAGCTCCGTTAAACCCAGACCTATAACGCTCATAATTACAAAAATTATAAACTCTACCCTTCTGTCCATATTATCTTTTCTTTCAAAAACGAACTTCATACTCAGAATATAATTCGCAATAACAGAAACAGTAAAGGATATTCCACAGGAAAGAAGATATTCCATCCCTGCCACCTCTGTGAGCAGCACCATCACTCCATAGTCTATTACGAAGCAAATACCACCAACAAAGCCAAACTTAACTAACTGTTTTATAAGCTCAATCATCGTCTGCACCTTTTTTCTCCAGATAATGATGTCTTATATTAATAAGAGCCATCTCAAAGTCCTGTCTGTTTTTCTGCTGTATATTTTCAAGAATCAGACCCGAAAAAAGAGACTGTATAGCAGCAACAGCCGTGAAACCGCACACGATGAGAGTAGGGAAATGAGGTACGAGTCCTGTTTTAATGTATTCCACCAGAACGGGAATAAAGAAGCCTATGCTCAGAATCGCAAGAACAGCGGCAATAATACCGAAAAATCTGAGAGGTTTATAGTTTCTGAAAAGACGAACTATGGTTCTGAGAACCTTGATACCGTCTGAAATGGTGTTAAGCTTTGACTCACTGCCCTCAGGACGGTCACGATATTCGATTACCACATTTTCCAAAGTCATGTTCTTATCCACTGCGTGGATACTCATTTCAGTTTCAATTTCGAAGCCTTTTGAAAGCAGCGGAAATGATTTAACGAAACGATAGCTAAAGGCGCGATAGCCGGTCATGATATCCTTTATATCACTTTTGAAAAGCAGATTTATACTCTTTCTTACCAAATCGTTACCGAAATTATGGAAGGGACGCTTATTCTGAGTAAAGTAAGTCGATGAAAGACGGTCACCGATAACCATATCCACACCCTCACTGAGAACTTTATCAGCCATCTCACCTGCACTTTCAGCAGGATAGGTGTCGTCACCGTCAGCCATAATATAACATTCGGCATCTATTTCATAAAACATTTTTCTGATTACATTACCCTTACCCTGCTTACGCTCATAACGAACCACAGCACCTGCTTCTTTGGCTATTTCTGCAGTGCCGTCAGAGGAATTATTGTCATAAACATAAATTACTGCATCGTCCGGAAGTGCTGATTTGAAATCCTCAACAACCTTTTTTATTGTTTTGGCTTCGTTGTAACAGGGAATAAGAACTGCTATTTTATCCATTGTTTTCAATCTCCTTTTTCTTTTTAAATACTATGAATATTGCAAAAGGCGCAAGACACACCATGGGTAAAGCGTAGCGCATATAGGCTACAGGACCTACAAATGATATAAGGTAGTTAAAGAATGCCAGACCGCACACTATAAAGCCCGATTTATTCTTTCTTTTTATGATGTAGAACAGAAGCAACAGATATAGCCATGTATAAGTTGCCATTTCCAGCATCAGTGATGTAAGTGGACTTTTATTAAGAAATTCAAGACCGTTACTTACTATGGCTCTCATAGAACTATTACCCATATAACCTTCAAAGGACTTTATCATTTCCCCACCGAACCAGGTTCCTACCGATGCATAAGAAATGAAATTGTTTCCTTCATAAGAGAACCATCCGTAATGAAGATTAAGATAAGCTTCTACATACGTCATAGGATGCTTCATGAGACAACTGAACCACATTTTAAAATACTTTACGAGTTCTTCACTTGTTGCGTTCTTATTAAAGGTGTTCTTAACATTATCTGCAAAACTTCCTGCGTAAAGCTCCGTCAGTGTATCTATATCATCATTGCAGTTAAAAACAGCAGTGATTATCTCCTCCTCTTCCGGAGTTATTTCATCGCGATGCTCTTTGATATAGCGTGCCGTCTGCTGAAACGGAACAGAAAGCATTTCACGCGGACTTCCCTGAGTTATGCTAAAGGCAGGACATATCATACCGATGAATACTACCTGATATAAAATAACAGGTACAAGAATTATTGCTGTTATTTTAATCATTTTTATCTTGCTTCTGAAATAAAGAACAATTACACACAATGCAATCAGTCCCATAATATACACGCTGTTATTTCGTGTAAACAAGAAAATTAAAACCGTCAGAAAGAATACTGCATACCGTTGTATGCTGGTTTTTTCAAGTGTAAGAAGCTCGTAAAGCTGCACTCCCACCGCTACAAACATAGCACAGAAGAAAGTATCCTTTACCACCGTCATCCCGTAAATCGGGAACAGCGGATTAAGGGCACAGAATAAAAATACTCCAAGTCTGTAACGTTTGCTGACATTATTCTTCTGCATCACATAAATCATATATGCAAAGGTTACCGCAAGAGTCAGCGACTGGAAAATACAAAGAATCTCAAAGGCCGCTTCGTAGGCATTATTCATAGCCTTAGCAAGCATTACAGTGAGTTTCATAACACCAGTGTAAAATAGCGGATGATGGTTATTAAGTATAACGCTTTCGTCCAAAAGAACTACCGTGTTTTTACTCCAGCAGTAGCCAGGAGCATATATAGCCTGTGCCAGCTGATCAAAAGCATCATTAGTAACACATCCCGGATAAAGCAGAATGAAATACGGCACCCAGCACAGCATAAAAGCCGCGGCAGTTATTAATACGGTTTTAAAAGGCTCACCTTTATATGATTCATTCTGAGTAACTACAAGATTAAGATTCACAAAAAAATCAACAACGATAAACACCGCAGGAGTAAAGCCTGCAACTTTTATCAAGGCCTTCGCAAACACTGTCTTTCCCGCAAAAACCAGATCCCAAGAATTGGTGTTGCTGTAGCTGTAACAAAGCAGAAGTGCAAAAACAATAACCGCAGAAACTGCCGTAATCGCGACACTGCTTTTCACATTCCTTTTGCAAAAAAGCCTTTCATTATACAGATAAGCCATGCCTGCACAAAGCAAAACCATAAACCAATCAGGTGCCTTAGTCGAATAAATAATATCGGTGATAAACCTGAAGGGGGCAAAGGAATATATTTCCAGTTCTGTCACACTTTCAGGAACAACAGCCAGAGATATCTTTAAGCCGTACGAAAAAACTGTCAGTGAAGCAAGAAGAAACGATATAAACCATTGTTTCTGATTTTTATTTAATAAATTTTCCATTATCTTTCCTTCCGTAAATCAAACACTTAGATTATACTACTACAGACTATTATTTTCAAGTCAATACTGTTAACAGTAATTAACTGTCATATCTTATCTCAACTTTTCTATCATCCTGTCGGGGAAATTACCGATAAGTGAATCAACGCCCATAGCGGCAAGTCTTTCGATGTCCTCATATTCATTAACAGTCCATGTGTTGATTTCTCTGCCTTCTGCGTGCATTTCATCGATTACCTCCTGACTTAAGGTTACATGCCAGGGATGACAGCACTGCACATTTCTTTCGGCAGTGTATTTGCCGAAATCTACGAGCCAGTCGCCTGTAAGGAAGCCTCTTTTAATATCGGGTGCAATTTTCTCACAACGCTTTACTGTGAAATGATTAAAGGAAGAAAAGATTATTCTGTCCTCAATACCGTATTCTCTGATAAGATCAACCGTTCTTTTTTCGATTGTGGGATATTCGTAAACACCTGTTTTAAGCTCAATGTTTGTGATGATTGCCGTATCCTTAATGAGTTCAAAGTATTCTCTCAGGGTCGGAATACCGCAAAAGCCGTAAACACCTTTGAAGGTGGCGGAAGCATCAAATTTTCTCAGCTCCTCCAATGTCATATCCTTTACAAGACCTTCACCGTCACAGGTGCGCTTTATATCTTCATCATGAATGATAACAAGCTCATTATCCTTTGTCAGATGAACATCAAGCTCAATACCGTCAACACCGATTTCCACAGCCTTTTCAAAAGCAAGCATAGTGTTTTCAGGATATTTACCGCTAAAGCCTCTGTGCGCAAAAATTTTACTCATATTCTTTCTTCCTTTCTTCCATCATTAATTATTATTACATATCAAATAAGCTCATTTGTCTCGTTTCCGGCAAATCGCCGAAGGCTCCTACCTGACGGAGTGCCTCTATTACCGCTGAGGATGCCGATGCCTTTTGAGCAAAATCATCAATCGAGACAAATTCCGCTACACCCTCTCTCGCTTTGGCCAAAGCTATGGCGGCATTTTCGCCTACACCTGCCATGGCACCGAAGGGCATACGGATTTTCCCGTCCTCTATGCGGTAAACTGTGGCATCGGATTTATAAATATCGATGGGTAAGAACTCAATTCCTCGTGCCATCATTTCGTTGACCACCTGAAGTGAAGGATACATGTTGAGCTCTTTCGGCTGAGCATCCTTGCCTTTTGCCTTTATTTCCGCCATACGTCTTCTGACGGCATCTCTGCCCTTCAGCACGGTAACCGCTTCGATATCTCCGCCTCGTACTGTCATAAATGCAGCATAATATTCAAGCGGATAATATATTTTGTACCAACCGAGCCGCAATGCTGCACTGACATAAGCGGCAGCGTGAGCTTTCGGGAACATGTACTGAATTTTCATGCAGGAGTCTATATACCACTGCTCTACACCGTTGTCCTTCATAGCCTGCTTATGTTCATCGGTGAGAAGCTTGGTTGCCTTACCCTTTCGAACGATTTCCATAATTTTGAAAGCCATGCTCGGCTCAACACCCTTATGCATAAGGTAAACCATAATATTATCACGCGTACCGATAACATTTGCAATGGTACACGTACCCTCTTTAATAAGGTCCTGAGCATTTCCGAGCCATACTCCCGTACCGTGTGAAAGACCTGATATCTGCAAAAGCTCGGAGAAATTACGGGGTTTCGCATCCAACAGCATCTGGATAACAAACGGTGTACCCATTTCAGGAATGGAAAGAGTACCTGTGGGGCAATCGATATCTTCGGGAGTAACATTAAGAGGTGCCGGTGAAAGAATAAGCTCATAAACCTTCGGGTCACAAATGTCCGTTTCCATAACAGGGATACCTGTCAGGTCCTCAAGATGTTTATAAAGTGAAGGAACATCATGACCCAGATTATCAAGCTTCAGAATGGTATCATGAAGTGCATGGAAGTCGAAGTGAGTGGTTCTTGTATCACTCTTTGAGTCGTCGGCAGGATGCTGAATAGGGGTGAAATCCGCAGCATCAAAGCAATCGGGAACAACAACCATGCCTCCCGGATGCTGGCCTGTGGTTCTTTTTACTCCCGTACAGCCACGGGTAAGTCGATCCTCTTCGGCACGGCTGACCACAATATCTCTTTCCTGCAGATACTTTTTAACATAGCCGTAAGCGGTTTTATCGGCAACAGAAGCGATGGTTCCCGCTTTGAAAACGTGACCGTCACCGAAAAGAGTTTCTGTATAGCGATGCGCTCTCGACTGATATTCACCTGAGAAATTAAGGTCAATATCAGGGCTTTTATCGCCCTTGAAGCCAAGGAAGGTTTCAAAGGGAATGTCGTGTCCGTCACGGATAAGATCCGTACCGCATTCGGGACAGTTCTTTTTGGGAAGGTCATAGCCTGAACCAACCTCACCCTTGAGGAAAAATTCCGACCATTTACAGTTCGGACAGCGGTAATGAGGTGCAAGAGGATTAACCTCTGAAATACCTGAAGCGTTGGCAACATATGAGGAGCCGACAGAGCCTCGTGAGCCTACGTGGTAGCCGTGTTCTTCGGAGTTTTTAACAAGCTTCTGAGCAATCATATAAAGAACGCCGAAGCCGTGCTTGATGATGGAAGTAAGCTCTTTGTCGAGTCTTTTTGCCACATATTCGGGAACAGGATCGCCGAAAAGACTTTTTGCCTTATCCCAACAAAGACGGGTAAGCTCGTCATCAGCACCCTCAAGTGATGGAGGATAGTTACCGCTGGGAATCGGTATGATTTTTTCAACCATATCGGCAATCATATTAGGATTTGTTATAACGATCTCCTTTGCCGTATCTTCACCGAGATAGTCGAATTCAGAGAGCATTTCATCTGTGTTTCGGAAGAAAAGCGGAGCTTGCATATCTGCATCGGAGAAGCCCTGACCCGCCATGAGAATTGCTCTGTAGCGTGCATCCTCAGGATCGATAAAGTGTACATCACATGTGGCAACTACGGGCTTGCCCACAGCATCCGCCACATGAATCACCTTACGGTTGAAGTTTCTTATATCCTCCACGGAATTTACGTGAGGAAATTTTTCACTTCTTATCATATATTCATTATTACCGCAGGGCTGAATCTCCAAATAATCATAAAAAGATGCGATTTTAAGTATTTCTTCATCGCTTTTACCCTCAACGATGGCACGGTACAATTCACCTGCCTCACAGGCACTGCCTATAATAAGGCCCTCTCTGTGCTTTATGAGCTCGCTTTTCGGAATTATGGGTCTGCGATGGAAGTATTCGAGATTTGATTTGGTAATAAGCTTATAAAGATTTTTAAGACCTGTGAGATTTCTTGCTAAAATTATCTGATGGAAATATTTATTCTTTGCCTTTTTCCAATCCTCAAAGCTTATGTCCGTGTCATCCATAAAATAGCCTTCCATACCGTAGATGATTTTTATCTTTCCTCCTGCGGCGGAAACAGCTTCGGGGTAAGCCTGAACGACACCGTGGTCGGTTATGGCAATAGCTTTGTGACCCCATGCAATTGCTCTTTTTACAAGAACCGATGCATCCGTCATACCGTCCATCATGGACATTTTGGTGTGAAGATGAAGCTCAACTCTTTTTTCTTCTGCATTATCCTCTTTCTGTATCTTATCCACGAGACAGATGGCACGGGGGGAGATCACATTTTCACCCGAAAATTTATCGAAGGCAAGGTCGCCTCTTATCATAAGAGTAACGCCGTCCTTTACCTTCGCCATAATGGCATCACAGTTTTCCTTTCTTTCAAAAACCTTACAGGTATAGGCGTAGGTGTTATCTGTAATGTTAAAGGTTATTATGTAGCTTCTGCCGTCTCTGGTCTCTCTGCTGTCAAAGCCGAAAACGTCGCCCCATACCACACATGAGCCGTCTTCAACAGAGATTTCATTAAGCGGTTTTGGATTTTTTGTGATCTTATTTCCGTAGATGGGCTTAACTGTTTCAAGATAAAGAGGAATACCCTCTACAATTTTATGCTCTTTCGGCTTCGGAGTCATATATTCGGCGGGGTCAATGCCCTTGGCACGAAGATTTTCCTCTTCGGCTTTTCTGTGGAAAGAGGCAATTTCTTCGTCGCTTATCTGCAGCTCTCTAATGCCCGTGAACTGAACGTCTACTTTTCTGCCGAAGCGTTCACCGATAAGCTTTGATATATATTCCCCTGCTCCGACACCTTCAAGTATGGAAGCACCGCCGTGGGAAAGCTCCACAAAAAGAGTTGTCCCGTCAAAGGAGCCCTTGCTGTCCTCAAAAAAACCGTTAGTGGCGGCAAGAGCTGAGTTTGTCTCTCTTATAAGGGTGGCAAAATAGCCCTCAGAAAAGCATTCGGAAGGCATACGTGGTTTTATTGACACCGAAGCAACGCCCAGACGATTTGCCAAATCCGACTGAGCTTCTTCTATAATTTTATCCGTAACAAGACACGGAAAGAAAGCTTTGATTTCGACCAACTTTTTCTCCATGGAAATTGCAACGTTTTCTATTTTACATTCTGCGAACCTTTCACTTATTTCCTTTGAATTAAAAGGTCCGAACAGTTCCTCAAAAACACTGTTCATTTAATTCTCCGTCTTATAAATTTTCAATTTCTTTCATTAATTCGTCTAAAATATTTTCTTCGCTGACTTTTCTTAAAATTTCGCCTTTTTTGAAAATAATGGCACATCCGTCACCGCCTGCGATACCGATGTCTGCTTCCTTAGCTTCACCGGGACCGTTTACAACACAGCCCATAACCGCTACGGTGATATTTTTTTTGACAGAGCGGAGTCTCTCTTCGACCTTGTTTGCCAAAGAGATAAGGTCAATTTTTGTTCTGCCGCAGGTGGGACAGGAAACGAGAGAGGGTGTGCTTTTGTCTATACCGATGGCTTTCAGAATATCGAAGCCTGCATAGACCTCATTTACCGGGTCATCGGTCAGAGATACACGGATGGTGTCTCCTATTCCGCGGGTAAGCAGCGAACCGATACCCACACTTGATTTGATAAGTCCCATTCTCGCTGTACCCGATTCAGTAACACCGAGATGAAGAGGATAAGAGCAAAGCTCCGCTACTCTTTCGTATGCACTTATCATATTACAAACATTTGATGATTTTATGGAAATTACGATATCATCGAAATCATATTTTTCGAGCAGTTTAACGTGATACATCGCACTTTGTGCCATAGCCTCCGGGGTGGGCCCGCCATAGCGCGCCAACATTTCCTTTTCCACAGAGCCTGAATTAACTCCGATACGGATAGGAACACCGTGAAGACGGCATTTTTCAGCCACAGCCCTAACATTTTCGTCGGCACCGATATTACCCGGATTTATGCGGATTTTATCTACCCCGGCATCGATACTTGCCAAAGCAAGGCGGTAATCAAAATGTATGTCCGCTACGACGGGCACACTGATATTTTCTTTTAGTGCCGCCACGGTTTTTACGCTTTCAATATCAGGAACGGCTACTCTTATAATTTCACAGCCGGCTTTTTCAAGCCTCTGCGCCTGCGAAACATTACCCTGTATATCGTGTGCGGGAATGTTCAGCATGGACTGAACGGTAATCTTGCTGTCTCCGCCGATAAAAATGTTACCTACCTTAACCTTTTTGCATTCTCTTTTTTTTATCATAGGTTTCACCTTGTTTCACTTAATAAAATCCGCGTCCCGAAACCAGCTTCCATATATCGCTGAAGCTGATAACCGCCATAAAAGCCAAAAGGATAATCAGTCCCGCGGCATGTATCCAGGATTCATATTTCTGAGGTACGGGTTTTCTGAATATAATTTCAAACACCATAAAGAACAGGTGACCGCCGTCAAGAGCGGGAACGGGCAAAAGATTAAAAAGACCGATATTGATGGTAATCATAGCCATCATCATGAAAAGTCCGCTCCAATCAACAGCGGCAATACTGCTTTGGGCAATATCAGCTATTACCGTTACGGTACCGATGGGACCCGCCAGATCATTGAGTCCGTACTGACCTCTGAGTAAATCAAAAAGACTCAGATAAACCATTCTGCCCATGGAAATACTGTAACCGAAGGCGGAGGATAAAACATTAAGCACATTTTTTTCTTCGCCTAAAATAGAAAAATCAAAGACAGTAGCCGTATTAAGCTTTACCTGTGAAAGGGAGATTTTCTCTTCCCCTCTTTTAAGGGTGAAATCATAAGTAAAATCTTTATCTGCATCAATCTGTGCGATCAATTCTTCCGCATTTTTTACTGCTTTTCCGTTTATGTTAAGAATAATATCCTCATCCTTAAAGCCCTGATCCTTCAGCAGAGCAGAGACATCATAAACCGAGCAATTTTCTCTGTAATAAAAATTTCCGCTTGTTCTTTTGGCGAAGGTTACATCCTCAAAGTAAATCTTCTCTCCTTCGCGCTCAACGAGAAAGTCATATTTCCCGCTGCTGTTTCTCTGCATAAGAAAGCTGATATCATAATCGGAATAAACCTTTTTTCCGTCGATTTCTAAAATTTTATCACCTACGGCAAGACCGCTCTCAGAGCTTACGGCGCCCTCATAAAACTGCAATATTTCATTTGTGCCCACAAGCTCACTGCCCGAAACGAGAAAAATACAGACAATAAATCCGAGAATAAGATTCATAACGGCTCCCGCAGAAATGATAATCATTCTCTTCCATACCTTCTGATTACAAAAGGCACGGCTGTCTTCACTTTTTTCCTCTTCACCCTCCATGCTTACAAAGCCGCCGAAGGGCAACAGGCGAAGTGCGTATTTGGTTTCCTTGCCCTGCTTTTTTAATACGGTGGGTCCCATACCTATAGCAAACTCATTTACCTTTACTCCGAAAAGTTTGGCAAAGATAAAATGTCCGAATTCATGAATAAAGATAATGAGACCGAAAAAAAGCACGGCAATTACAAAGGGTAATACTTTAGATATAACTGAAGAAAAATCCATCTTAAAACAAAGAGATAACTCTCTTTCCTTTCTGAAAAATTATCCGATTATTGTTTAATTATAACAAGCTGTCTACAAGTTCTCTGGCATATTTATCCGTACGGAGAACATCGTCGAGAGTATATGCGGTTTTGTTTTCGGTTTTTTCAGTTGCCCTTTCAACTAATTCGGCAATCTGTAAAAATCCGATTTTTCCCTCTCTGAAAAGAGCATTTGCTCTTTCGTTGGCACCGTTTGCCGCACAGGGGTAAAGTCCGCCTTTGCGTATGGCATCACGGCAAATACCCAAACAGGAAAAGGTTTCGTAATCAGGCTTAAAAAAGGTAAGATTGCGGTAATCCCACAAATTAAGCTTTTTAACGGGAGACGGATACCTTTCCGGATAAGTCAGAGCATACTGTATGGGAATTCTCATATCGGGGACGCCGAGCTGTGCTATCACCGAGTTATCATTATATTCGATAAGGGAATGAATTATGCTCTCTCTGTGAACCACAATATCTATCATATCAGGGCTCACATCAAAAAGCCACACTGCTTCGATAAGCTCAAGGCCCTTATTCATCATAGTGGCACTGTCGATGGTTATTTTGGCACCCATGCTCCAATTGGGATGTCTGAGAGCCTCCGCCACAGTTATTTTTTCGAGCTCTTCTCTTTTTTTACCGAAAAAAGGTCCGCCCGATGCTGTTAATATGATTGACTTGAGCTCCTCTTTTTTATTCATGCCCTCTAAACATTGAAAAATAGCACTGTGCTCACTGTCTACGGGTAAAATCTTAACGCCCTTTTCTTTAGCTTTTTTCATAACAAGGGCTCCGCCGGCAACAAGTGTTTCCTTATTTGCCAAAGCAATATTTTTGCCCTCTCCGATTGCAGTAAGTGTAGGTTTAAGTCCCGCTATACCAACCACGGAGTTAAGCACCGTATCTGCCTCTTTGGCGGCAGCACAGAAGGCTACGCCCTCAGCACCCGAATAAACCTTTGTGTCCGTATCTGCTACGGCTGTTTTAAGAGCCTTTGCCGCTTTTTCATCATTAAGGGCGGCATATTTCGGCTTCCATTTTCTTATCTGCTCCTCCAAAACTGCTGCATTTCTGTCAGCAGTGAGAGCGACAATCTCATAACCTCTCATTTCGGCAACATCGAGACTTTGTGTACCGATGGAGCCTGTGGAGCCTAAAATGGAAATTTTTTTCGTCATACTATTTTCCTCCTTTTAAGGAAAACTCAAAGAGAAATAAGCGCAACTATTCCGTAAAGCACGGGAAGAACAAAGGTACAGCTGTCAAAACGGTCCATTATACCGCCGTGACCGGGAAGAAGCTGACTGTAGTCTTTGATACCGAAGTTTCTTTTGAGCACAGAAGCGGAAAGATCACCTACCATGCTTACCAGAGAAAGAACAACGGAAATGGGAATAATATAAAGATATTTCATAGCACTTTCACCGAAAAGTGTGTAATCATAAAGATTTTTACATCCCACGGTGAAAAGGAAGAGAATAAGCACATTAAATGCGGCAGTAATTACCACACCGCCTATTGCTCCTTCAATTGATTTTTTCGGGCTGATAACCGGTGCCATTTTATGCTTTCCGAATTTTCTGCCCACAAGATATGCAAAGGAATCAGTAAGCCAGGAGGCAGCAAATCCGAGACCTACAAAATAAATTCCCTCCTGATGAGTATATTCGGGATTGATTTCCGATATATTGTTAAGTCTGATAAAGCAGGAAAAGGCATAAGGTAATGCTGTAGAAGCAAAAAAGGCTGTCACCGTGTGGATAAACTGAATGTTTTTATTATCAAACACACCAAGTGAAAGAAGGATAAGCGCATAAAAGCTGTAAAGAACTCCGACAGCGGGAACGGGGATACCGAAGCCTACGGCTAAAACAGTAAAAAGACTTACCGTACAGGAAAAAGTATAAAGTATTTTGCTCTTATTTCCGACGGCTCTTACCACCTCGTAAGTAGCCATGGCGGCAATAGCACCTAAAATCACTGTCATAGCGGGCACCCAGTCCATGGCCACCGTTACGAGAAACAGCGCCAGACCGATAATAATGATGATGGTGGAGGCAGTACGCTCTCCTTTAAAAAGCTTTTTCTTTTCTTTTGTATCTTTTGACATAATTAATCTTCCTTTTTTTATTCGAAATCTGCAATTAAACTCCGCCAAAGCGACGGTTTCTTTTTGAATATTCTTCTATCGCCTTATCCAAATCCGCAGACGTGTAATCAGGCCACAAAACATCATCGATGTAAATTTCACTGTATGCCGCCTGCCACATAAGATAATTAGAAAGCCGGTATTCACCGCTGGGCCTTATGATAAGATCCGGATCGGGCTGTCCTGCTGTGTAAAGATGGGACGAAATCAGTTCTTCGTCAATATCATCAATACCGATTATACCCGACTGTATGTCGCGGACTATATCCTTTACACCATGGACAATTTCATCTCTTGAGCCGTAATTAACGGCAATATTTATATTTATCCTTGTTTTGTCGGCGCTTCTTTTTTCCACATCATCCATACGACTGACTATATCCTTTGGCATACCCTCTCTGGCACCGAGAAAGCGTATGCGATAGCCTGCCTCTTCGTTTTCGAGAACTCTTTCCTGCATGCGGTCAAGATAGCCTCTGAAAAGATTCATTATGGCCGTTACTTCTAACTTAGACCTTTTCCAATTCTCAGTGGAGAAGGCATAAAAGGTTACGTGCTTAATACCGATTTCAGCACAGTATTCGCAGATTTCTTCGAAAACCTTTGCGCCAACCTTGTGGCCCTCTGTACGTTTAAGACCGCGGTTTTTTGCCCATCTGCCGTTACCGTCCATAATGATGGCGATATGCTCAGGAAGACATTCAAATTTCTTTTCCATAAACATCCGACTCCTGTGTTTTATTGCACTTTATAAAGACATTCAGTGGCTGTCCGCGAGAAACAGCCACCATAAAAAGTAATATTTCTTAGATTTCCATAATTTCCTTCTGCTTAGCAGCAGAGATTTCATCGATTTCTTTTATGATGTTATCGGTGATTTTCTGGATTTCCTTTTCACCGTCTTTAAGGTCATCCTCTGTGATTTCGCTGTTCTTTTTCATAGCCTTAAGCTTTTCGAGACAGTCACGGCGGATGGAGCGGGCGGCAACCTTTGAATTTTCAGCAATTTTCTGAATATCCTTTACGAGCTCTTTACGTCTGTCCTCTGTAAGAGGAGGGAAGGTGAGACGGATAACGGAGCCGTCATTTTGGGGATTGATGCCGATATCTGAGATCTGGATTGCCTTTTCAATACCTTTGAGAACGCTTTTATCCCAAGGCTGAATGGTAAGAACTCTGGCCTCTGTGGCAGAAACGGATGCGAGCTGGTTGATGGGAGTGGGTGTGCCGTAATAATCCACGGTAACCTTATCGAGAATTTGGGGATTTGCTCTGCCGGCTCTGATTGCACCGTATTCGGCAATGAGAGCATTAACGGTTTTACCCATTTTTGTTTTTGCGATTTCGTATACAGTTTTCATAACTATTTCCTCTCTTATGTAAATAATTTATTTTTTTATCTGTAAGGAGCTTACTCCTTAACTACGGTACCTATGCTTTCACCCTCGACTGCTCTTACGATATTATCGTAATCGTTGAGATTGAAAACTAAAATGTCAATGTTGTTATCTCTGCAAAGAGAAGCGGCTGTGGCATCCATAACCTTGAGTCCCTTTGAAAGCACCTCAGAATGTGTGAGTGTGTCAATTTTCACGGCATCATCGTATTTATTGGGGTCTTTGTCATATACGCCGTCGACATTTGTTGCTTTGAAAATAATTTCCGCTCCGATTTCAGCAGCACGTAAAGCAGCTGTGGTATCTGTGGAGAAAAACGGACATCCGATACCCGCGCCGAAAATAACTACCTCGCCCTTTTCAAGATGCTCCACAGCACCTCTTTTGGTATAAGGGTCAGCTACCAAAGGCATCGGAATTGCAGTCTGAACATAAGCCTTCACACCCAACTGCTCAAGTGTGTCACAGAGAGCGAGTGCATTGATGCAGGTGGCAAGCATACCCATATGGTCAGCTCTTGTTCTGTCCATCTCACCGCTGCTTCTTCCTCTCCAGAAATTGCCGCCGCCGACAACGAGACCTATCTGTGTGCCGAGCTCCGTACATTTTTTGATTCTTTTACACACATCGTTAACGATATCGAAATTAATACCCTTACCCTCTTCACCGGCTAAAACCTCACCGCTGAGCTTAAGGAGTATTCTTTTATACTTACTTGCCATTACAAAATACCTCCATTGTTTTCTCTTGCTTTTTATTTTACTAAATATAAAGTAAAGTGTAAAGAGTTTTCAGCTTTTTTCTCAGATAATTTTAATATTTTCATAATTCTCCGAAACACTTTCGGCATAAAAGCTATCCGTTTCAATATTTTTCACGTTTTCGCAGTAAAGTCCATAGGCATAAAAGTCGCTGAAATTGCCGAAAACAGCCTTTGTTCTGCGGATAGAAACATCCTTTGCATTCTTTATGTAAATACAGGAATTTTTGTTTTCGGTAATTCCGTAGTCCACAGCGGGACGAAGGTCATAAATGCCGCAGTTCCATTTGGTGGTTTTTTCAACGGTGACCTTTACATTTTCGAAGGTGATATCTTCTATAGGATTATCCTCAGTGCCATGCACTAAAATTCCGTTTTCACCCTTGCAGGTGATATTGCTGAAGCGGATATTTTTAATATGACCGCAAACAGTGTTTTCGTCACGTCTGAAGGCAGTAATCGCCACAGGCTCTGCACTGCCCCACCAATCGGGACAAAAACGGCGGGTTTCAATAATAATATTTGAAAAGCTGACATTTTCAACATTACCGCCGTCTCTTATCTGAATGGATATGCCACGGTTAGACTTTGAAATAACACAGTTATCAACTATAACATTTCTGAAATCACCCACACCCTCTGTACCGATTTTGATCGCAGCCGAGGTGGACGTAAGAGTGCAGCCCGTGATGACGATATTTTCGCAAGGACCGTATTCACTGTTACCTTTGGATGCTTTCAGACAAATACAGTCATCAGCACAAACCACATGACAGCCGATAATTCTGACATTTGAACAATGATCAGGGTCAATACCGTCACTGTTTGCCACATCTATGGGATTAAGGATACGGATATTTGAAATAAGTACATCGTCACAGCCTGCGGGATGAAGAGTCCAGAAGGGAGCATCCTTTACGGTGACATCCTTAACTGTTATATGATGGCTGTTTTCGATGTAAATAACTGTAGGTCTGGGATAAAAATTACCCGTAACATAATACTGACTCTTTCTTTCCACGAAGGCGTAACAGTTGCCGTCGATAACACCCTCACCGCTGATGGTAGCATTATCTGCACCGTAACCGTAAATAAAAGCAAAGGAGGGCTTTCCCGTTACGGGATTTCCAACAAGAGCAGTTTTCGGGTCATTGATGGTTTCACAGGGTCTGATGTAAGAATTAATATCTGCACTTGCTTTAAGATGTGCGCCTTTTTGCAGATAAAGCTCTACATCCTTTTTTATCTGTATTGAATGGCTGTAATACTCGCCTGCACCAAGAATAACAGTTCCTCCGCCCTCAGCGGTACAAAGGTCAATCGCCTTTTGTATGGCATCGCCGTCATCATGCTTTCCGTCACAGACAGCTCCGAAATCTTTTACGTTATAAAGCTTCATTTTTTTACCTCGCTTAAATATATTTCTGCCTAAGGACACGACAAGCAGTATCCTCACAGAAACATTTTTTACATCATAAAAATTCTTATTATTTGACTTTGGTTAATTTGGCAAAGTTCGCCATAAGCTTTTTCGTGCTTCCGCCCTCAAAGGCGATTTCAAGCATAAAATCGTTTGCCATAGGCTTTGCCGACAAAACCACACCCTTGCCGAAAACCTTATGCATTACCGTGTCACCGACAGAATATGTTTCGGTGGAAACGGGAGCAGATTTTTTTGAAATTTGTGTTTTGTTTCTGGAAAGATATCCGTTGCCCGAAAAATTGCCTCTTTCCTCTCTGCCGCCTCTTTCATAACCGCCGGATGCCAATACATCAAAGGACATCTGAGAAGTGGGACGTCTGCCCGTTCTTTCAGTAAGAGCATCGGGAATTTCAATAACGAAGCGGGAGGGAAGATTCCTTTGAGTGGTACCGAAAAGCATACGGGAATTTGCATGGGAGATAAACAGCTTTCTTTTGGCTCTGGTGATACCTACATAAGCAAGTCTTCTCTCCTCCTCAACATCATCCGGATTAAACATACTCTGCACACCGGGAAAGATGCTTTCCTCCATACCGGGAAGAAATACCACCGGGAATTCCAAACCCTTTGATGAATGAATGGTCATAAGCACAACCGCATCCTGCTGTGCGTTATAGTTGTCAATATCTGTCATAAGAGCGACCTCTTCAAGAAAGCCTGAAAGAGTTGCCTCTTCATTTTCTGTCTGATAATTTTTAAGGTTGGTTACAAGTTCGTAGATATTTTCGACTCTTTCGGAGCCCTTTTCTTTATCAAGACGAAGATGTGCCATATATTCCGTTCTGCGGATAATATCCTCGAAAAGCTCATCCAAAGGAACCTTATCCACATTGGCTCTCACGGATTCGACGGTGGCCGTAAACTCCATGAGCTTTTTTGCGCTTCGTTTGAGACTTTCGTATTCATCGGCGTGAGAAAACACCTCAAAAAGGCTGATGCCGAGGCCTGAGGCTATTTCACTTGCTTTATTTACCGTAGTGTCACCTATACCTCTTTTTGGTACATTGACAATACGGCGGAGCTTAACATTATCATTCGGGTTATTAAGAATAGTCAGATAAGCTATGGCATCCCTGATTTCTGCTCTTTCGTAGAAGCGATGGCCGCCGATAATACGGTAAGGAATACCCGCTCTGACGAGAACATTTTCTATGGTGTTTGATTGGGCATTCATTCGGTAAAGAACAGCGTGGTCGCTAAAGGTGAATTTACCTGAGCTGACGTTTTCTTCGATGGTTTCGGTAATGAATTTGGCCTCATCGGTTTCATCATAGGCGGTATTGATAACCACCTTGTCACCGCCGCCGTTAGCTGTCCACAAACTTTTGCCCTTTCTCTTTTTATTGTTCGAAATAACCTCATTAGCTACATCGAGAATAGTTTGGGTGGAGCGGTAATTTTGTTCAAGACGGATAATGCTTGATTCAGCGTAACGGTGCTCAAAGCTCATGATGTTTTCTATAGTGGCACCTCGGAAACGGTAAATACTTTGGTCATCGTCACCTACCACACATATATTTCTGTGACCGCCCGCCAAAAGCTCCGTCAGCTTATATTGTGCATGGTTGGTATCCTGATATTCATCAACCATAATATATCGGAACTTTTTCTGATAATACTCTCTTACATCGCTGTGCTCTTCCAAAAGCTTTACAGTGTTTACGATAATGTCGTCAAAGTCCATGGCATCGGCATTTTTCAGCTCCTTTTGGTACATTTTGTATACCTTGCCTATCTGTGCCTTACGTGCATCCTTGCCTGCAGAAGCGATATAGTCTTCAGGGGAAATAAGGCTGTCCTTTGCGTGGCTGATTTCATTCAGAATAGTTTTATGAGGAAGGTTGGAATCACTTATGCCGAGCTGTCTCTGGCATTCTTTTATAAGCCTTTTGGTATCGTCAGTGTCATAAATGGTAAAGCTTTTGCTGTAGCCTAAAACCTGACCGTCACGGCGCAGTATTCTGACACAGCTGGAATGGAAGGTGGAAGCCCATATTTCCTTTGCCTCTTCACCGAGCATTTTTTCTAATCTTTCCTTAAGCTCGTTAGCTGCTTTATTTGTGAAAGTAATGGCCAATATCTGCCATGGACGGGCAGGCTCTACGCAGAGGAGATCCTCGATGTCGAAAAGTGCATCCTCTTCCCCGTCAAGATACGCTTTCATGAGACGCATATCCCTTTCACTGGGCTCGAAGGCTACCTCTTTGCTTTTATAAGCATTACCGTATTTTACGATATTTGCTATACGGTTAACGATAACGGTGGTTTTTCCGCTTCCCGCACCGGCTAAAATAAGAACGGGGCCGTTTACCTGAAAGATAGCCTCACGCTGTTTATCGTTCATATATTTAAAGTCTTTTTCGATTATCTTTTTTCTTAATTCCAAAAATTCTTTCGATGCCATATTATACCTCTTTACTGTTAAACATACCTCTTAATTTTACATTAAAACGGAGAAAAAAACAACTGATTTTCGAAAATATTTGACTTAAAATAAAAAGAGGAGTACAATGGTTAAAACTGAAAAAAGGAATGATTGTTTTGTCAATAGAAAAAGGAAGAGAGCATCTCAAAAAATACGGTGCCGACCACAGAGTAATGGAGTTCGAGGTTTCAAGCGCTACGGTGGAGCTTGCCGCAAAAGCACTTAATACCGAAGGAAAGAGAATCGCAAAAACGCTGTCTTTTCTTCTCGAAGACGGTGCTATTCTGATTGTTGCTGCGGGCGACGCTAAAATCGACAACAAAAAATACAAACAGACCTTTTCGCAAAAAGCGAAAATGCTTACATACGAACAGGTGGAAGAAATGATAGGTCACAGCGTGGGCGGTGTATGCCCCTTCGGCATAAACAAAGGTGTCAGAGTTTATCTTGACGAAAGCCTAAAACGCTTTGATACCGTTTTTCCTGCTGTGGGAAGCAGTAACAGTGCCATCGAGCTGAATATGGAGGAGCTCGAAAAATTCAGCGAATGTGACGGCTGGGTGGATGTGTGCAAATTACCTGAAAAAGAATAATCAAAAAAGACCGCCGATGACTCTCTTAAAGTCACTCGACGGTCTTTTATTTTTACTTCAACGAATCTAAATAATCCTTTGCCAGAACATAAGCCTGTTTTCCGTCCTGGGATATGTAGGAGGAATGGTTTGCATTCTTTATGATGGCAATTTCGCTGTGAGGCTGTGTGCTCACATAAAGGAAGGCAGTATCGCTCAGCCACATAATGTCGTTTTCCCCTGCCACGATGTATGTGGGACAGGTTATCTTACCGAGAAGCTCTGCATTCATCTGAGGCAGAGTAAGCATCATATCATTGAGCTTGTCGGGCTTAAAGAGATTCATCACCTTTACACCTATAGTGAAATAAGGCTTGAAGGTTTCAGGTACAGAGTTAGCACCGCAGGAAATAACAGCACCCGGGAGTTCGGGATAAGTATAAGCCAAAGTGAGTGCATTTATACCGCCGTCGCTGTGTCCCATAATGTAAGGCTTTTCGATGCCGAGTGCTTCGCAGAATTCCTTTATGTCCTTTGCCATAAGGTCATAAGAGATCACACCGGGGTCACTGCTTTCACCGTGGCATCGGCTTTCGGGAACATAAACCCTGTAATCATTGGCAAGATAAGACGCCGCCTCAGAAAGAGAATTTTTATCCCCGCCGTTTCCGTGAATGAGAATGAGAGGATAACCCTCCTTGCCGTAAACGGCATAATGCATTTTAACCTCGCTGAGCTGTATATCATGTTCCGTAAACTTTGTTACGGGAGAAGGCACAGCAGAGGTATCGAGAGTAATCAGATTATGCTCCTTCGATGCATCACGGACAGCCGATTTCCACCCGATAACACCTATAGCCGCAACCAAAGCCACACAACCTGCGGCTATGAGTAAAATTTTTGCTTTTTTCATCGTTATTACCTCCATTATTTCAGTAAATAACCAAGTCCCATCAGCAGATAAAGAGGCCCGAGACAATAAATCATAAACAGCTCCTTATGTGGAACTTTGGTTTTAAAGCAATCCGTGAGCAGCAAACATTCAAAAACATATGCACCGGCACCGCTGAAATAGCCTACCGCCCTCAGAATATGATGTGCATCATCAAAGAAAAAGGACAGAACGAAAAATACCGTAGCCACACCCACCAAAAGATTGCGCACTATAAGCATAACATAATCCGTTTTAGGATGCTCTTTATGAATCAGCTCATCCTTATCGGGCAAAGCAGCATCTACTATATGCTCTATCTGTTCTAAAAATTCCGACATATTTTTTCTCCAAAAGTTTATTTTTTCTTTTCGGGGATTACGAAAATAAATATAAGTGAGCTTAAAAGAAGAAGCATCGGATAGAAAAGATTCTGTATCACGCTGAAGGCTGAAAGCTCATGACCGAGAGTGCTGACAGCCGAAAGAGCCACTAATATTTGGGCTCCGTAAGGGAGAAAGCCCTGTGTTATACAGGAAAATGTATCGAGAATAGAAGCGGTTTTTTTATTTGAAATACCGTATTCCTCTGCCATTTCACTTGCAATAGGATTAGCCATTACAATTGCAACTGTGTTGTTAGCTGTAGCAACATCCATAAGACCGACGAGAAGACCGATACCAAGCTGACCGCCCTTTTTGCCGCGAAAAATACGTCGAATGCCCGTAAGAAGTGCCTCAAAACCGCCATTATGCTTTATGAGTGCACAGAGGCAGGCGACAAGAACAGCCACCATGGAGGTTTCGAACATACCCGATGCACCTGCACCCATATTCGACATAAGCTCGATAAAGGTTACTCCTCCCGCGGCGAGCATTATGATGCTGCCCGAAATAATACCGATGAGAAGGGTGAGAAACACATTCACACCTGCTATCCCGCTGATAAGAACGAGGACATAAGGAATAATCTGTACAAGGTTATATTCGTTGTTGATGCTTTCAGCGATGTCTGCTTTCATGGAAAGCACAAAAATAAGAACAAGAGTAATGATCGCCGCCGGGACAACCACAGCCACATTGGTACGGAATTTATCCTTCATTTTACATCCCTGACCGTTACAGGCAGCGATGGTGGTATCGGAAATAAACGAGAGGTTATCACCGAACATAGCACCACCCACTACAGTACCCACACAAAGAGGTAAAGAGAAGCCTGCACTTTGAGAAAGTGCCACTGCAATAGGTGTTATGAGTGTGATGGTACCCACAGAAGTACCCATGGCTGTAGAAACGAAACAGCTTACGACAAAAATTACAACCACAGCAAGTCTTGGCGGAGTTACAGAAAGCATGAAATAAGCCACACTTTCAGCGGAGCTTCTGCCAACCACACCGACAAAAATGCCCGCCATCATAAAGATAATAAGCATGGTGATAATATTTTTGTCACCTGCACCCTTGCCCATTATTTCAAATTTTTCATCTAAAGAAACGCCTTTCGTCTGCAACACAGCCACAAAAAGTGCCACAAGAAAAGCAACCACCACAGGCACGCTGTAAAAGCCCATCGGAATTTTCATCACATATTCGAATATTATGCCAAGCGAAAGGTAGAAAACCACAAATACCCCTATAGGGATAAGTGCAAATGCGTTTGATTTTTTCATCGGAAATCTCCTTTTATCCTTAAAGAGGTCACAGTTATGAACCTGTGACCGTCGTTATTTTATATTTTTATATACCGAAAAGTGAAAGCAGCTTATTAATCAGAGTTCTGAAAAAAGCAAAAATATTTTCAAAAAAAGAAAGTTTTGTGTCTTCACCTGTTTTATCATTTGTCTGAACAGACAGCCAGCTTATTATACCGTCGGGTCTTGTCATTGTAATTTTTGAGCCTGTGGCATCATAGGTGCGGGAATAATAAAACTGTTCACCCGTGTCCATAAACATATCGTTGGTTACGGCTCCCCATATATAATGCTCTTTATCAAAAGCATCCTGTTTGCGGTTTGACTCCCATATTGCTTCTGTAAAGGCTGTGTGACGTATGCCCATAGGACGGTTTGTAATTCCCTTTAGAGCATCAAAGGTTTTTACGGCAACTGAAGTTCTGGCAGAAGTGTAAAAATCTTTGTCACAGCTGAAAATCCATATTGATGTATTGCTGAGCCCGGCAAGCTCACCTGAGGTAGGATTGTAAAGAGAGGCAATCGGGATAGCGGCAGCAAAAAATCCCGGATACTTTGTAACCATATGCCACGTCATGGAGCCGCCTGTGGAATAACCGCCGATATAAACACGTGATGTATCGATATCCGGATGCAGCGAAATGAAATAATCTATAGTGGATTTCAAATCAGAGCAAATTCCGTCATACCAATTATGGGCAATATCCTTTGACGAACGCGGTGCCAAAAGATATGCACCTCCTGCATTTTTAAATCTCGCCTGATATTCATCGGATGCCCAATTGCTGAAACGGTACCATTCCAGCTGTGCTCTCGGTCTGTCACCGGATTTGGCACCGTGGAGCCATATCATCAGCGGATATTTCACCCCTGCTTTTGCCTGAGGTTTGTAATAAACATAATCCAGCTCACCGGGACACTTACCGTCCAGAAAGCGTGCGTCAAGCACATCGTTACCCACGGAAAGCTGTTCGGCAGACACAGTAAAACCGAGAGTCAGACAGGACGTGATTACCAATAGGGACAATAAAACTGAAAGCATTTTTTTCATTTTGGTTTACCTCCGTTTGTTTTTATTTATGTTAACATATAATAGAATAAAAATCTACCTAAAAATCATTAATCATTTTTAATTATGAAATAATTCAGTTTCTATATCTTCCATCATTTTTTCACGGAAAACAACTTTCCATTCGACATCCTCCGTGACCTCAAAATGCAAGGCTGATAATGCACAGTGCTGTACTAAGCTTTTATCGGGTGAAACAAAAATTGCCGTCGGACCGTCTTCACCGCCGATGATACCGACACAAGCATCATAATCCGACCGAGGCTCATACGGTTTTTTCGGTCTTAGTTTCGGTTGTTCATTAGGCAAAACATCCCTAACCCGAAAAATTTCCCCCGACAATTCAGGCTCTAATGTATAGGTCATCGCCGTGTGATGTGTGGGAAACTCATATTCTTTATGCTGAAATCCCTTAAGTGAAAACTCCTGCTTTTCATATCCGAGTACAGTCAGCTTATGCTCTGTGCCATAAACAGGATGCACAAAAGAAATCACATCACCGACAGAGGGATTTTTGAAACGAACGCCCTGAATCGTGACAGGTTCACGCTCCAACCTAAGCTTTAACCGTCGGATTTCAGGCTTCCTTTTCGTCGCCCAAGAACAAGAACACCGATGAAAAGACCATACCCGCGTTTCATCCAAACCGTAATGTCCGATAATCTCCTTTGCTTCTCTTTCACATCTTACTCCGTCAGGAAGACAAAAAGCCGGAATCCAATTGATTGAACTGCAGTGATCGGCAACAACAGGCTTTCCGTTCAGTTGTAAATGAACACTGAAATCTATATCTATGGGATTTTCCTGTTCAATCTGTTCACGAAGCTCATCGCTGACATTTTCATCCTTTGCAAGTACGGGATACCATTTATCCATAAAAGCTTTTTCTTTTTCAGGCTGTATTTCAACACAAAAATCAATAACCAAACCCCTCGAACAGGAATATACAGCAGGAATATGCCATATTTCGTCACCCCAAGAAAAAGTCTTGTTTAAAACTATTTCTTCGCCCGGTTTACCCTCGGCATTTTTAGACCAATAACCGCAACCGTAATATACTGCCCAATCACTCTGTACTTCGGGAGCCGCCGCATTCATTTCGGGGTCGTAATAATCTTCGGTGTACGGTATCAGAGACAAATCAAATTCAGACTGTAATTCTTTGACATAAGCGAAAGCATCAGCCATTGGTTCGAGACTGCATTTATCTTTTATTTCATTTAACACTGCCCGCTGTTTCTCTGTCGGTGGACAATCGCTAAGAAAGGCTTTGTATTGCTCTTCATCCCAAGCATAACATTGCTCCAAAGCGGCAATATCTCCGCAACTGAGAAGTAAACGGAGTAAATCCTCAAAGCTTCGAGCGACGGGATGCACACAGTCACCGAAATTCATGGGACTTACGGCAAATATCATTTCACCGAACTGCGGAACAGTGCAGAAATGTATACCGTCAACTCCTGATGATGCAAGAATTTTTGCTTTCTTCGGTGTGCAGTAATAAAGCTCAAAGTCACCGTTCATATCAAACCCTAAAAGGGATAAGTCTATTTTTGTTTTCTTAAATGCTTTTATATCCATAAAGAAACCTCAGAACAATTAATCTTTATTGATTATATCACACACCTACCCTGTCTTTCAACCGCTGAAGCGCAAAAAAAACTCCGCCACTTTTTTCAGTAGCGGAGATGTAAATATCAGCTTATTTCTTAAGAGCAATTCCCTTGCCTTCAAGCTCGGCAATAATACCGTTTACCACATCCATTACCTCTTCTTTGGTAAGAGTCTTTTCAGGATGTGCGAAGTAAATACGGGAAGTGATTGATTTGCCGTTTTCGTCCTCATAAGTGTCAACCACATCGATACCCTTGATAAGAGAGCAATTTGCATTCTTCACTGCTTCACCGATGGGTGCGAACTTGCTGCTTACGAAGGAAAGGTCAATTTCAATACCGGGGAACTTGGAGGGCTCTTCATACTTAATGCTGTCTGCTTCGATAAGAGCAAAATCTGTTACATCGATTTCTGCCCAAACGATATTTGCCTTTTTGTCTATCTTTTTAAGGACGGTGGGATAAACGAGACCGATTTTACCGAGCTTTTTACCGTCACAGATAATTGTATTGAGATTTTTCGGATGCTCATAGCCGTGAGCGGCCTCTGCAGTCTTAAAGGTGAGAGGAAGATGCTTTATGTCTGCGGCAAGAGTGAGAAGAATATCACGAAGCTCGAAATAGAGAGCTTCCACAGATTTCGTTTTGCTGAAAAGTGAAACAGCAAGCTTCTTTCTTTCATTACACAGACCGTCTTCTCTGTATCCTTCAACCACTCTGCCCACTTCGAAAATACCGTAATCGGCAGCAAAGGTGTTGTTCATTTTGAGCTGACAAAGCTGTGTGGGGATGATAGATTTACGAATAACCTCGATATTGGGGTTGGTGGCATTCATAAGCTTTACATTATCTTCAATCTCGATACCCAAAGCCTTGTATTCATCGTAGTAAGCCCACACATAGGAGTGTACTTCGTGAAGAGAAAATCTCTTTACCAAAATATCCTTTATTCTGTCCTCAACTGTCTTTTCAGCGGCGGGACGAACGGGATAAAGAGGTGTGGCTGTGGTGTGAATATCGAAGTTATCGTAGCCGTAAATACGGGTAATTTCTTCGATAATGTCAGCCTTCATTGTAACATCCTTGGTGGCTCTCCATGAGGGAACCGAAACGGAGAAATCCTCACCGCTTAATTCAACACCGAAACCGAGAGAGGTAAGAGTTTTGACGATGGTTTCATTGTCAATCTCGATACCTGTATAACGGTCTACGAAATTTTTATTGAAGGTAAGATTGATTTGGTCATATTCAAAGGCTCTTTCATCGGTGAGCGATGAAACAACCTCCACACCTGAGTCTATATCCTGTAAAAGCTTTACAAAACGTGCGATGGCAAGAACCGTCAGTTCAGGGTCAAGGCATTTTTCATAACGCATGGAGGCATCGGTTCTGTGACCGAGACGGACGGTGGATTTACGGATGGAAACAGCATCAAAAGTGGCTGATTCGAGAGTAAGAGTGGTTGTATCTTCCACTATTTCAGAGTCAAGACCGCCCATAATACCTGCGATGGCAACAGGAATGTCACCGTTACAGATCATAAGAGTGTTTTCGTCGATATTTCTTTCTGCACCGTCTAAGGTAGTGAAGGTGAAGGGTTCGTCAAAGCGTTTGATACGGAGCTTTTCTACCTTTCTTGAGTCAAAGGCATGCATGGGCTGACCCATTTCAAGCATAAGGTAGTTTGTAAGGTCCGCAAGAAGATTGATGCTTCTCATTCCGCAGTAGAAAAGACGGATTTTCATATTCACGGGGCTAACATTTTCAGTAATGTTTTCCACCTGCAAACAGGAATATCTCTGACAAAGGCTGTCTTCGATTTTCATATCAATCTTTTTAAGTCCGTCATATTCAGAAAGATCAACTGTTTCGAGAGGTTTGAGAGGTCTGCCTGCGATGGCGGCAAATTCTCTGGCTATTCCGTAGTGACCCCAAAGGTCGGGACGGTTTGTGAGAGATTTATTGTCAACCTCGAACACGATATCTTCAACCTGGTAAAGGTCCTTGATATCGGTACCGTTGGCAACATTCTCTCTGATGTCCATAATACCTGAATTGTCGTCACTGATGCCTACTTCCTTTTCACTGCAGCACATACCGTAGGAGGTATAGCCGGCAAGAGCACGGGGAGTAATGTCGATTTCGCCGATTTTAGCGCCGATTTTGGCAAAGGCAGTCTTCATACCTACTCTTACATTGGGAGCACCGCAAACAACATCGGTAAGCTGTCCGTCACCTGCATCCACCTTAAGTAAATGAAGCTTTTTCGATTCGGGATGATCCTCCACACTTTTGATTTCCGCTACAACGATACCGCTGATATCGGAGCCTTTAAAGAAAATTTCATTTTCTACTTCAGCTGTTGAAAGAGAAAATCTGCGGATAAGCTCTAATTTGTCGAGACCTTCGAAATCAACAAAGTCTGAAATCCAGTTCATTGATAAAAACATAATATTCCTCCTCCCCTCTTATTCGTCGTCGGTAAATTGTGTGAGTGTTTTAAGATTTCCGCTGTTAAGGTCACGGATATCTTTGATGCCGTATTTCATCATAACCAAACGTGTAAGACCGAGACCGAAAGCAAAGCCTGTGTATTCTTCAGGATCAATTCCGCCTGCTTTGAGAACCTCAGGATGAATCATGCCGCAGGGACAAAGCTCAAGCCAGCCGCTGTGCTTACAGGAGGGACAGCCGTCACCGCCACAGATAAGGCAGCTGATGTCAAGCTCAAAGCCCGGCTCAACAAAGGGGAAAAATCCGGGACGGAGTCTTACCTTGAGGTCCTTTTGGAAGACCTCGGACAGCATAGTTTTCATAAAGTAGATAAGGTTAGAAATGGAGATGTCCTTATCAACCATAACGCCTTCCATTTGGAAGAAGGTGTTTTCGTGACAGGCGTCGGTAGCTTCGTTTCTGAAGCAGCGGCCCGGGAAAATAGCTTTGATGGGTACACCGTCATTGATGAGTGCATCCTTATATTTTTTGTAAATAGCGTTCTGAGCCGCAGAGGTGTGGCTTTTTAAAAGCTGTCCGTTATCAAGATAGTAGGTATCCTGCATATCTCTTGCGGGGTGATGCTTGGGAATGTTAAGTGCTTCAAAACATTCATAGTCAGAAACGATTTCCGCATAATCTTCTACGGCGAAGCCCATAGATTTGAAAATCTGTTCACACTGACGCTGCACGAGAGTAACAGGATGGTAGGACCCTTCACCTAAGTTGGCAGGCATGGAAATATCAAAATCGGGTGTTGACTCGATTTCCCTGAGAATTTCCTGTTCCTTTAAAAATGCAGTTTTTTCGGCTAATTTTTCAGTAAGCTCAGCCTTAAGCTCGTTTACCTTCTGACCGAAGGCTTTCTTTTCTTCATTTGAAAGATCCTTCATACCCTTCATAAGCTCCGTTACGGGACCTTTTTTACCCAAGTATTTAACTCTTATGGCTTCAAGGTCGGCAGAGTTTTCGGCTTTGGTAAGCTCGGCCAGAAACTCGTCTCTGACAAGAGAAATTTTACTTTCCATATTAAACCTCCAATAATTTATAATAAAAAAATCGTCTCATCGTAAAAATGAGACGAATATAATCCGCGGTACCACTCAAATTGCAGAGAAAAAACTCTGCCGCTTTGGCTCGCTTTAATGCAGCGACTACATTCTGCTTTTCACAGACAACTCGTGAGGCGAAATTCGACTGCGGGGGCGATGGGATTTTTCAGCAACCAATCCCTCTCTGCAAAGCCTTGTCCGTAATCTACTTGATCTCAGTCATAGTATTTAAACGATATTGAGGAGATTATAACTCAACTTTTAAAATAAGTCAAGAGTTAAATGTCATTTATATCATAAGGTGTCCTCTGGTAAACGAAATAGTTAAGCCAATTGGTGAACATCAATGTTCCTACATTTCTCCATGTAATGACCGGTGTTTTGGTTGGGTCATCGTCCGGAAAATAGTTGTAAGGGATTTTTATGTCAAGGCCCTTTTCTTTGTCGCGGAAATATTCTTTGGCAAGAGTGTCCGCATCATATTCAGAATGACCTGTAGCATAAAAATTTCTGCACTCAAGGTCAGACACAAGGTGGATACCTGACTGTTCGGAATAGGATATTATCTGCAAATCTTTACATAGTGCTATATCCTCAAATCGGATCTCAGTATGTCTCGACTGAGGAACATTATAAACATCGTCAAAGCCTCTCATAAGAGGATGATACAAATCCAAAGGCTTATGGGGAAACACACCAAACATCTTTTCATCCAAAGTATACTTTGGGATACCGTGATGATAATAAAGTCCCGCCTGTGCACCCCAACAGATATGGAAGGTGGAATAGACATTGGTCTTTGTCCACTCAAAAATCCGGCAAAGCTCATCCCAATAATCAACCTCTTCAAACTCCATAAGCTCTACGGGTGCCCCCGTGATAATCATTCCGTCGTACTTTTTACCCTTGATTTCATCAAAGGTATGGTAAAAATTACTCATATGGCTTTCCGAGGTATTCTTTGCTTTATGAGTTGCAGTTTGCAAAAATTCCACATCTACCTGTAAGGGAGAATTACTCAGAAGGCGTAAAAGCTGCGTTTCTGTGGTGATTTTGGTGGGCATAAGGTTAAGAATAATGATTTTAAGAGCACGGATATCCTGACTTTTTGCTCTGGATTCGGTCATTACGAATATGTTTTCCTTCTCAAGACTTTCCCTTGCAGGAAGGCGGTCATCTATTTTAATAGGCATATTATTTCTCCTTTTGGTTAATTACTTTTTATTATAGCCGAAAGAGAGGTTAAATGCAATAGGTAAGAAAAGAAAAAGGCTGCCGCACAGCTGTGCAGCAGCCCTCTGATTTGTCGTTTATTCAGTTTCTCCTCTGAATACACCGTAAAACATAAATACGATGAAGTCGATAAAAGTTCTGAACATATCAGTGAAAATGTCAATAAAGCCGCGATTGTCGTTATTTTCCATAATTATTTCCTCCGTTATAAATATATTTATTTACGTCCATTTTAACCTAAAATACTGATTAAGTCAATATTTTAAATCAATTTTATTTGGTTTTGACTCTGACTGACTTTGAAGGTTTACTGATAAAGGTTTTTTCACCGACTTTTTTATATGCCTTTACACGGTAATAATACGCTGTGAAGGCTTTATCCGCCTTATCGGTATATCTTACGGAAACGTCGGAATCGGTTTTTCCGACCTCATCAAAGCTTTCGCCGTCTGTACTGCGTTCAAAAATATATCCGTCAGCGCCTGCAACTATTCTCACCTTAAGGTCAACCTTTTTAAACAGATGTGACTTCACTGAAAGGATTTCACCCGAATCCAAACAGACACAAGAAACCTCCCGGCTGAAATTTCCCTGACGGTTGCCGTCAAGGCTCTGCACACTGTAATGATAAATTTGTCCGCCGACAACATCCCGGTCAATAAAGCTTCCTTCCGTAACTTTGCACACAGGCATAAGCTGATCGAAATATTCATTTCTGCGGTATACAAGAAACGAGCTTACATTTTCAGGCTTTACCCATTCAAGCTTGATTTTCATTCCCGCACCCGTAATTTTAAGCTTTTCTGCGGCAGGAACGGACGAAATAACCCGTGCAGCGACAGGGCTCATTTTTTTGGAGTTTCTTTTACCCTTAAGCACCTTGAGTGCCACTATTCTGTACCAATAGGTAATGTCTTTTTTTACGGATTTATCAATATATTCCGTACCCTTTTCCCAAGCCACGAGTTCAAACTCTCCGTCGGGAGTTTCCGAACGTTTGACAGCATATTTGTCCGTTCCGGGAACCTCAGTCCACCGGATACGAATTTCACCCTTATCGGTAACGGAAGTATCGGTTATGCGGGGACATGATTTAAGCTTTTTGTTATCAATACTCATACTTCCTATGATTCACAAACGGGAATCCCTTTCTGAAAATTATTTATCACTGAGGAGAGCTGCGCTTTCTTTGTCGAGGAATACCGTAACATCAGCATGAAGCTTCAGTATAGTTGCGGGACAAGAAGGAGATACCTCACCCTCAACAAGCTCTTTGACCGCCTTGGCTTTGCTTTCACCCGTGGCAATAAGAATAATCTTTTTGCTTCTCATGATGTCACCGATACCCATAGTTAAAGCATATTCGGGCATAGTGTCGCCTACAGCTTCAAAATACTTTTTGTTTGAGTCTATGGTGCTTTGGGTAAGTTTGACAGCAAAAGGTCCGTCAGCAAATTTTTCACCCGGTTCATTGAAACCGATGTGACCGTTGATACCGATTCCCAAAAGCTGAATGTCTATTCCGCCGCTTTCTCTGATTTTTTGGCTGTAACGGGCACACTCCGCTTCCATATCTTCGGCAGTGCCTGAAAGGAAATTTACACGGTCAAAATCCACATCGGTTTTACCGAAAAGATTATCCTTCATAAAATAGAAATAGCTGTTGACATTTTCTCTGTCAAGGCCCACATATTCATCTAAATTAAATGTTGTTATGTACTTAAGAGAAACCTCGTCCCTTTCATAAGCTTCAATTATTCTCTTATATGTTTCGACAGGTGAAGCACCGGTAGCAAAGCCGAGAACACTTCCGTGTTTATTATTTACCTGTTTTACGATAATATCAGCCGCTTCTTTTGAAATTTCCAAAGCATCGTTCATTACAATTACTTTCATTTTTTATTTCTCCTTTGCATTACTTTTCATCTTATAATAACACATAAATTACACTTTTTCAATAATGCACTATTGTTTTTTACGTAAAAATTATGCTATAATTTTCAAAAATACTTTAAGGGAGAAAAACATGAACGAGATAATCAAAAGTCTTTTCCACAGAAAAAGTGTCCGCCAATTCACGGAAAGTGATATCGATGAAAAAACGAGAGAGCTTTTGCTTTCTGCCGCTTCCGAGGCTCCCACGGCAGGAAACCAGCAGCTTTACACCATAATCGATGTACGAAATCAAAAGATAAAGGATAAGCTTGCCGTCTCCTGCGATAACCAGCCCTTCATAAGAACCGCACCCATGGTACTGATTTTCTGTGCAGATTGTAAAAAATGGGATGATGCCTACCGCAGCATCGGACTAAAGCCGAAAAGTGCAGGAGAAGGCGACCTTTTTATCGCCATTGAGGATGCTGTAATCGCCGCTCAGAATGTAGTTGTTGCCGCAGAAAGTGTCGGTTTGGGTTCTTGCTACATCGGTGATATAATCGAAAACAGAGAATATCACAAAGAGCTTTTTTCTTTACCCGACAGAGTGGTCCCCATATGCATGCTCGTTATCGGATATCCCACTGAAGGACAAAAGAAGCGAAACAAGCCGACGAGATGTGAGCAAAAATTCATAGTACATACCGACTCATACCGCCGCATGAACGGCGACGAGCTGCGTGAAATGCTTTCATATAAGGCCGGTGATAAATCTTATGAAGAATGGCTTACTGCCTTTTGTAAAAGGAAATATGATTCGGATTTCTGTAAAGAAATGACCAGAAGCGCAAAGGGGTATATAAAGGAGTTCGAATAAAAAGCTAAGCTTTTTTAATGCAGAATGCAAAATAAAGAGGAACTTCGTTCCTGTTATATCCGTGTAAGATTTCGGAAACCGATCGATGATGCACAGCCACGGAAAAGACCCAATATCCGCCAAGGAATGTAAATGAAAGCATTTTGCACAATCTATATTTAATATTATAAATCACTCTTTGCCCTCCAGCCGCACAGGTTTCTCTGCGGTTGGAGGGTATATTGTTTATCTTCGTATATCCACGACCGCAATTCTGCATTTTGCATTTTTTACCGTGGGTAATAAAGAAAAAAGCACGCCATTACTGACGTGCTATGTTTGCAATTATAAATGCTTATTACTGCTCAACAGCGTAAACGCTTACCTTTTTACGGTCTTTGCCCATTCTTTCGAACTTAACCTTACCGTCGATAAGAGCGAAGAGAGTATCATCCTTACCTCTGCCTACATTGTTGCCGGGGTGGATGTGTGTACCGCGCTGTTTAACAAGGATGTTACCTGCAAGAACGAACTGACCGTCTGCACGCTTAACACCAAGTCTTTTTGATTCTGAATCACGGCCGTTACGGGTAGAACCCATACCTTTTTTGTGAGCGAATAATTGAATGTTTATCTTAAGCATTTGTTACACCTCCGTAATATTTTTAAAGAGTTTTTTGGCGGCACAGGATATATTCATCATAATCCTGAGCCAGAGTGCTGATGTGAAGCTCAAGGCCCTGAAGAACAATTTCGGTTTTATCGTTTGCTTCCTTTAACGTCAGTTCAAGACAGCCGTCTTCAACAGCTATATCGGCCTTTACACCAACGATTTCCGTCAGTGTATTGGCAGCCATATATGCCGCCGAGGAAACTGATGCACAAATCACATCGCTCCCCTCTTCGGCGTAGCCGCTGTGGCCGCGAATAAGAAAGCCGGAAATAAAGCCTTTATTCTTATAAAAGGTAGCCTCGATCATAATTAAGCGTTGATAGCTGCGATTTCAACCTTTGTGTAAGGCTGTCTGTGGCCCATCTTACGCTTTGAGTTCTTCTTGCACTTGTAAGTGAAGACAACAATCTTCTTACCCTTACCGTTTTTGATTGCCTTTGCTGTTACGGTAGCACCGTCAACGTAGGGAGCACCAACTTTGATGCCGTCGTCGCTGCCAACTGCGATAACCTTGTCAAAGGTAACCTCGGAGTCTGCTTCTACGTCAAGCTTTTCGATAAAGAGGGTATCGCCTGCTTCTACCTTATACTGCTTGCCGCCTGTTTCGATAATTGCGTACATAGTTTCTTTCCTTCCTTTATTATGGACTCGCTACTTTGGGGCAGATTATATCTTTGTGGCGCACAGAAACACGCCGCCCGTAATATGCGGTATGAATGAGTATAGCACAAGGGTCAATATTTGTCAATCATTTTTTTCAAATATTTTTTTAATCCTTTTCGTAAGCATAATAAATATCCTCGGTATATACATTATTTTCGTCTTTACCGTGATGTGAATACCATACCTGAGCAAAAAAGGGATTCTTTTTGGCGATTTCGTCATATTTCCATGGCATGGGCATACATTCGGGACACCAATGTCCTCCCCTTAAAACCAGATTAGGTGACATACGGAATTTATGTCCGTGAGCACATTTCCATTCCAAAGGAGTATACATATCCGCACCCATTCTGAGGCTCAGACACTTTCCGCCCCTGAATGCCGCAGCCTTTTTCATGTCGCTGATTTTCAGAGAATGGAAATCTTTCGTTTCATCATATCCGTGATCAAGATATTTCATATCCTCTTTATCAGGAACAATTATTTCAAAATCTTCCCAGCTTTCGGGTATCGATCTGTATTTTTCCATGGAGCCGTAAAAAGCCGTTATTCTGTCCTTTATACCGTTGGCTGTCCATGCCTGTGTTCCGTAAAGAGGAGTATTTACCAAAGGCTGCATCATATTCTTTTTCAGCACCTCAGGCGGTGCCACGGCTGAAAGCTTAAAAAATTTCGGTGCTTCCGCAGCGAGACGTTTAAAATATTCCTTTATAGGAATATTCAGACGGAAATGAAGATAATTTTCCAATTCATCCGCATCTGTATACCATTGACCGTGGAAATTTTGCAATATAAACCAATTTGGCTGAAAAAGCTTTTTGGGTATGTCCTTACCTGCCATTCCTATGGCATTGAGAAGCATCACCTCAAATTCATAGTTGGTTATGCGGTAATCGGGACCTGAGCTTATATTGTAAAATCTTCTCCAGAAATCTTCAGGAATTTTATCGTTGCATACTTTGGCGCAAAGTCTGCCGCTGTCCTCTACGGTAACCCATTCCAGCACACCGTTAATGGGAACATGAAACATAATCGGATCCATATTCTTAAGAATGTCGGGATAGAGAATTCCGGTCTGTCTCAGCGAAACCCAGTATCTGAGTCCCGATTCGGCAAGTATTCTTTCTGCTATTGTTTTACTGAGAGCATAATGATCATAAACGCTTATTTGAATAGGGTCACCCGTTCTTCCCCAATGGGTGGGAATATTTCTGTCTCCTGTCTGTGCCACAGTACCTATATAAACGACCTTTATACTGTCGGCATTTTTCTGTGCCTTTACTGCCTTTACTATATTTTCCATGGCAGTGATATTGACGTGCATGGTTTTTTTCGGGAAGTAATCGGCGGCAGGAGAAACCATCCCGCCCACATGAAGAACAATATCACAGCCCTCCACACAGCGGAGAACATCATCATAATTTACAAGGTCCCCGTAAACAATTTTCACGCAGGGATCATCTGCATAAGGCTCCAGCTTTTTCAGATTCTCTTCCTTTTCACCTTCAAACACCAACAGAACTATATTGTACATATGCTTTCTTTCATAAAGCTCTTTGAAGCCTGAAAATCCCATATTTCCTGTAGCACCGGTCAAAAATACTGTTTTCTTCATACTATCACTTCCTTCGGTCAGTTAACACCATATTTTTACTGTCACTTTTATTTTAATTGATTAACCTTAATACAATTTAAATAAAAAAAGATGCCTTTCACAAAGAAAAGCACCCTCACATTTATTCGTATGTGCGCAGGATTTCTTCAGCCTTGCTTCTGATTTCTTCGCAAAGTCTTTGCGGCTCCAAAACCTTTACCTTGCTTCCGAACTGCATTATCCACGAAGCGAGTCCCTCACTGACCACACAACGTGTGGAAAGCACAAAACGGCGGTCATCTTTGTCCTCTCTTATACCCTCGTCACCGAAACGGTCGATAATCTCCTCTAAAATGGAATTGTCACAGGAAATGACTAAACGCTGAGTATCACCGCTGTACATATTAAAGCTTTTTGAGGAATAGTCAGCCACATCAAAATAGTTTTTATATTCAGAAACCTCCGAGAAATCTCTCGCTTTTTCCTCAGTGATATTAACCTTCTTCATCCTGTCTATACGGGTATGCATAAGGTTATCGTATTTTTCGTTATTGGAAACGAGATAATAGTGATCGTTGCTCCATATAAGAGCATAGGGACTTACGGTAAACTCCTTTTCGTCGCTGACGATAACCTTTTCTCCGTCTTTTAGCTTTCTTTTATAATATATAAAGCTGATTTTCTTTTTTTGCTGAATGGCCCGGCTGACCACATCTATATTATAATAAATCTCCTCATTGGCACATTTCACTCTATTATCAATATATACCTGTTTCTGTAAGCTTTTACTCTGAAAGGAACTGCAAAGTGTTCCCATTTTATCAATCAGCTCTCTGGTCTTTTTGGGCGAAATAAAATCCGCCGCCTGAACAGCATCTATAAGAAGTCTGATTTCGGGGACCTCAAATTCACGGGATAAAACCGCATAGCCCGCAAAAGGCTTTTTGACCGAAACGATATCCACGCCGTATTCTTTGAGAGCTTTTACATCACTGTAAATGGATTTTCTTTCACAGGTAATCCCCTTTTCGCCAAGCATATCCGTCAATATTTCGACACTCACAGGATGCTCCTCGTCACTGTTTTTTTCCAAATAGTCCTTTATGTACAAAAGTTTGAGCTTGGTATAGCCTTTGTCCTTCATATTTTCGCCGCCTTTGTTAAAGCGCCGACCCGAAAACAGGTCAGCGCCTTTTTTTGTTTTAATAAGTCATTTTTGCGTTAATTTCTTTTATAACATCTTCGTGAAGCTTTATAAGCTCTCTGTCATAAGAAAGCATACCGTTAACCTCAAATTCAACGTCAGAAACCTGAGTATAAACTGTAGCAGAAAGTCCCTTTTTAATTTGAGGAATAATCTGCTTTTCGTGAAGCTTTTTGTATGCCGCTGTGAGTGCATCCTTATCCTTATACATCTGATAACCAAAGCTCTTTTCCCAATTCCATACGTGATTCGGGATCTTATTACTGTATCCGCCGTATTCACTGAGAACGATGGGTCTGCCGTCATATTTGGGAAGAATAACAGGAAGAATGTATTTATGCATACTTCTGAAATCGCAGCCCTTCTGATCATACCAACCGCTCGCATGGTCTACAAAACGTGTAGGATCATATGCTTTGACGGCATCGCCGATTCTCTTCGCATCAAACTGACCCCAACCTTCATTAAAAGGTACCCAGCAACAGATGGACGGATAATTATAAAGAGAATCAATCATTTCAAAGAGTTCCTCTTCAAATTGCTGTCTCCACTCTATTCTGTCACGGTTAAAGGTGGCATAAGCATTGTCCTTCTTCGAAAGATTCACTATAGGATTAAGCACACCCTGTACATTGGGAAGCACACCTGCATGGAAGGTATTGAGTGCCTTACCGCCGGAAACCATATCCTGCCATACGAGCATACCTATCCTGTCGCAATGATAATACCATCTGGCAGGCTCAACCTTGATATGCTTACGAAGCATATTAAAGCCAAGATCCTTCATAACCTGAATATCATATATCATAGCCTCATCTGTAGGCGGCGTCAGACCGCCGTCGCTCCAATAGCCCTGATCGAGAAGGCCTCTTTGGAAATAAGGCTCATTATTAAGGAAAAGTCTGTTGTAACCCTCGTATTCGCCTATGCTGAACTTTCTCATGGCAAAATAGCCTTTTACGCTATCCTCTGCAGCATCGCCGTTTCTGAGTTCAAGAACAAAATCATAAAGATTCGGAGTTTCGGGAGACCAAAGCTTCATGGCAGGAATTTCTGCAACATCATCAGCAGAAACAGCCTTTTCAGCCACGAGGGTTTCACCGTCAAATATTTTAAGATAAAGATCACCCTTGCCGCAGATATCGGTTTTTATACCGATAACACCACGGTCGATATCGGGAGTGAGCTTGTAATTTCTGATATAATTCTCACTGACACTTTCAAGCCAAACAGTTTGCCAGATACCGGAGGTTGAGGTATACCAGAAGCCGTGGGATTCACTTGCCTGCTTACCTCTGTTCTGCCAACCTTCATCGGTAGGATCGTAAACCTTTACAACGAGCTCATTTTCACCTTCTTTAACAGCAGAGGTGATGTCAAAGGTAAAGGGGCAATAGCCGCCTGTATGAGAGCCTACCTCTTTACCGTTTACGTAAACATTACATTCCCAGTCAACAGCACCGAAATGAAGAAGTGTTCTCTTTGACATATCAGTGGTGAACTTTTTACGGTACCAAAGGCGATCCTTTGCGCTGATTCTTCTGCATATACCCGACAAACAGCTTTCAACAGCGAAAGGTACTCTTATTTGCTCAGAATAATCCTCACACCATTCGGTCTTTTCATCACAAACCGCAAAATCAAACATTCCGTTAAGGTTTGTCCAATTATCTCTTACCATCTGGGGACGGGGATATTCGGAAAGCGGTAAATCGCACATAGCCTCGTCTGCCCAACGTGTTTTAAGTGTCATCATAATTTTTCTCCTCTTTTTTACTTGATGTATGCTGATGATACCCAGCCTGAATAGCCGTAAGTGGTATCCGTTACATAAACCCAACCCGAAACACCGTTCTTATAACCGATTACTTTTACAGGATAATTTTTAGGGATAAGAGTAATTACACCGTAATCGGTACCGGGACCCTTACGGAGATTAAGTCCGTTTGTGGTATATTTAACCTTTACATCCCCGTATTTTTTATCAGGTGTTACTGTGTTTTTATAAACCTTGGTGGTCTCTGCTTCGGGTCTTCCCTCGGAAGCATAAGCTGCACTTACCCAACCGTATACACCGTAGCGGTTGCTTCTTACGTAATAATATCCGTTTTCTTTGGCATAAACAGTAAGGTCGGCACCCTTTGAAAGATAGAGAACTCTTTCGGAGGATTTGGAGGGAGCGTTTCTGAGAATAACACCCTCAGCGGTACAGTAAAGAGTATATGACTTTCCGTATTTTGCGGGTTTTTTGACCTCAACATCATTTATGCCGTAAGGGTCTGTTGTAGTCGGTTTGGTTGTGGAAGGTCTCGTTGTTGTTACAGGCTTTGTAACAGACGGTACGGTAGTAGTAACAGGTTTGGTTGTGGAAGGAACTGTAGTAGAAGGAGCTGTGGTAAGGTCTTCGTTTTCAGTCACTTCCTCAGCAGTTGTTTCTTCATCCTCTGTTGCTTCGTCTGTAGTTTCATCTTCACTTACAGCACCTGAAAGAGTTGTATCTTCCTCACCATCAGTTGTATTTTCCTCGGATTCAGACGTGTCTTCTTCAGCTTCGGTGGTATCCTCCTCAGGATCCGTGGTATCGTCCTCTGTGACATCACCCGTCTGCTGTGCCTCGGTGGTGGTTGTATCTTTTCCGCCAATGGCAGGAATAACATTCTTGACTGCATAAACACCGCCAACAAGAACACAGATAACTGCTATAACAAGGAATACTGCAAGAACCTTATTATTCTTTTTGGAAGATTCAACGAAAATATCGTTGCTTTCGATTTCTTCATAATCTTCGTCAGCCTCAATATCATTTTCCTTTTCAGCCCGGTCATTTTTATATTTTTCATATTCAGGATATATAGTATCATTTTCAGGGATTCTGATATCCAGCTCATCCTCAGAAGGCATATCGGGTGCAGGAATATATTCGGGAGCAGTCAACTCGTCCTCGGAAAAGTCCAGATCAGCAGCCTTGACCGTATCGGTGATATCTTTTTCATCAGACTCAGGCTCATTTTCTTCGACAGGCTTACCGGAAGATACATCTTCAAACTCGTAATTTTCGTAATCAGGTATATCCGAAACATATTCAGGGATATTTTCTGTTACGGGAACAGTTTCCTCTTTTTCGTCACTTTCAAGCTCCATAGCCGGAACAGCAGTTTCCTCCTCTTCCGTATCAACAGCCTGAAAAACATTCGGTATGTATTCAGGAACCTTAAATTCAGGTTCAGCTGTTTCGGCTTTCGGTTCATCAACGGGTTCATTAATGCCTAAAATCATACCGCAACCGGGGCAGAAATCAGCGCCTTTTTCAAGTTCATTTCCGCAATAACTGCACTTCATAATATCACTCCTGTTTATTAATATTCTTTGTAGGTGTATTTTTCCTTATAATCTTATAGGTTATGATAACACATAATAAAGGGGATTTCAAGATGAAAATGTTAATTGTAACAAAACGCAGATAAAAAATACGGACAGACAGAAATAATCTGTCCATCCGAAACAACCTAATTATGCATTCTTTTTACAGTGAAAATAAATAATTCCGTCAAGTTTATCTATAAAATAATCATAAAGCACCGCAATAGCAATGGTAATAAAAAAGCAAAGTAATGTAAAGGCATATTTATGAGACGTGTTTAATCCAATTCTCGTAAGTACCGCCATAGGTATCCTTTGGAGAATGTATATGCTGAAAACATGAGAACCAAAAAAATTTAAAATACGGTTGCTTATCTTTAGTTTCATCGTGAGCATCAGAACCAAAGTCATAAACAGAATTCCCCATACTGAGTACCACTCTATACCCTTTACGCGGTTAAGGTATACGTAATAGTATAATGCAACAATCATCACGCCTGTCACAAGGTAGATTATATCATTTTTCATCAGAACAGCTTCTATATACTTTTTCAGTAGGGAATACCACATACCCGCAGCATAAAGAATAAGTGTGTTATAATACCACGACTCTTTTCCTATACGCATAAGAAGATACACATAGGCGACTGACAGTATGGTTACCGCCGTAACAGCAAGATACTTATACTTTCTGAAAACAACAAATGAAAAGAATGTAATAATATAAACCACAAAAACTGCCAAAATATACCAGTTGCTGTTTCCTATACTTATCCATCCTGTAAATGCCAACATAGTTTTCTTAAAACTAAATGCATTACCCAGAAAAAAGTTCATGACCACATAGAGCAAAACGGCTATAACCATATGATAAAACAGTTTGAAAAAGCGTTTGAAAGGAATATCTTTTACATAGGTAAAACCCTTCTTCTTTATTGACTCCATAATTCCGTACCCTGAATAGAAAAGAAAAGTAACTACCACCATCTGTCCGAGATTAGTTTTCAATACTGAATAGGGGCCGTCATAAATTCCATCAAGTTTTATATACTGGCTGATGTGACTAAGAAAAACAAGAATGACAAACACTCCGTTTATACTTGTTGTGCTTGCGGGGGAAATATAATCACTGATAAACTCATTTTTATCGGCAATTTTTAGTTCATAGAACATTATCATTGCCAAAATGAAAACAAAAAATATCATTCAAATCACCCTTAAAGATTATTTATCCTTTTTCATAATAGCATTATAAATTCTCTCACAATTATTCTTGTCACTGTAAGCATAAAATTTGTTTATTCTATCGAGATACTTTTGCTCATTTTCACATTCTCGCTCCATAATAGCAACAATCGCATCAACAGTAGATTCCATATCATAGCAAACCGGACCAAATCCGTCATTTTCATAACTGAAATAACCTTCGTCATAAATCTGCCCGGCAAAGAAATCTTCTTTGTCAAAGTGAGTATAAACTACAGGCTTTCTGAGATAAGCAAAGTCAAACAAAACACTGGAATAGTCCGTAATCATCATAGAAGAATGCGCAAAAACATCATTGTAATCAATGTATCCCTCATTGACTTTAAAAACATCATTTTCTGTAAAATCTACAGTTTGCTTCATATGAATGGGATGAATACAGAAAAGTCCTGTGTAGCCATGTTTTCTCATTGCATCAAGCAATCTTTCATTATTTATCAAACCGTTATAATACTTGAAGTATTCGGTATTTTTAAAACCGTCGAAGTAAATACTTGTGGTATTCTGATCATAACTTTCCTTTATTGATTTTCTCCATGTAGGAAGAATCAAAATCTGCTTCTGTGTATCCACATACAAATCATCGAACCTGGACTGACCTGCTATAACAACATTTTTTTTGCCGTAATAATAATTGTCTTTGATAAAACTGTCTCTTTCTCTTTCCGAGGTGGCAAAAATCATCTCTATATTTTTATAGAACCTGTTCAACCACACAGACAGATCAGCACAGGCAACTCCGTGCTGAAGATAATAGTATTTGAAATTAAACAAATCAACAAGGTAGCGCCTATCCTTATCAAAGGGATTCATAGTAAAATCACTTGCACCGGAGGAAATAATCTTATCCGCCAATAAAAAGTAAAGAGGAAACTTTTTATCCTCAATAAACAGCACTTCTCCTTCACTCTTTAATCTGTCGATACATTTAGCTTTTTTACTTATGACAAAAATCGGTCTTACATTATCAAGCTCATTTGTTTCTTTTTTGATTTTATTGAGATACTTAAAGAAAACTTCTCCGTTATCCCCCGCATTTTCCACACGGTCAGAAACGAGCCAAATTTTAGGTGAATTTCTATGCATAAGTTTATATTTAAAATATCTCATTCTTAGATGCGCAATATCTTTGCGTCCATGCTTTTTGAGCCACTTCTGACATTCCATTTCAAACTCATACATGGTTCTCAGCTTTTCTTTACGGTCATTAACCTTACCAACATGGATAATGCTTCTGAAACACTTCATATAGTAGTTTCCAAAAAATTTGTATGAGGGTTCAAAAGAATTTGATGAAAAAGCAAATTTAAAATAATTGTACCCTATTCGACAGGATTTTTTACCGAATTTTACGACAGCTTTAAGTCTGGCATAACCGTTTTCATTGTAAACGAGATCTTCAAGAGGAATTTCACAATAGAAACGCTTATACTGAGACTTTTCTTCAAAGCAAGTATCATAATTTTTATGAATAAAAGTACCATATTTAGGAACAAATTTGTTGTTTTCACATTTAAAGAAGAATGAAACCTTTTCTTCTGTAAGTTCGAAAAGCAAATCAGAAATAAGTCCCTCTAAAATAAGCTTATCACCTTTAATTTTAATGAAATGCATTATTAACAAAAATTTATTTCGGTTAAGGTCAAAAATTTTACTGTCCCTATAACAAATTGCTCTTCTAACAGGATCGTAACGACACAAAGAATACCAGTTCTCTGTACCATATTTTAATCTGAATGCGGCATTCTTTTTAGGCAAAGAGGAATGAATGTAGTTATACAGAATTATCTTATCGTCAATATAACTGAGAATTTCCTTTGACAGTTTAAGAAATTTTTCAAAGTTCTCCGCATCAAGATCCTTATATGCCGGAGACATAAGGTGCCACGCAAAATCATAATAAACAACATTTTGAATATATAAGGGAACACAACCAAAAATGTCTATGGACTTTTTTATAAGTTCGAGATGGTAATCACTGAGTCTGTTAGTATAATAATATTCTGTTTTCTTAAGAGTCTGCACAGCAGACGTACCTGCAGTTCTTCTGCGATAGCAGTAAAAAATATCACTGATAAAACCAACCATCATTTTTTTCATTATGACTGTGTTGGCAAACAAAGAATCCTCGCCGTACTTAAGACCTTCTTTAAACTTAACAGACTCTAATGCTTCAGCTTTAAAGAATGAAGAGGCAACCTGCAAAACGATAGAATTCGCTTCAGCGGGACTCATCACATCAGCTATTCTTGTGCCTCTTGAAAGCCGGTAGTTAGTAATATGGTCTTTTTCCACTGCCTCAAATTCTTTTATACCTGTGGTTACAATATCAGTAAACTTATAATTCTCTTCAAAGAAATTGTAGACCTTCTCAAAAACATCATCTTCCCAAATATCGTCCGAATCTAAAAAGTTTATATATTTTCCCTTTACTTCTTCGAGACCTCTGTTTCTGGCTACACTCACTCCTGAATTTTTCTGCTCGATATATATGATATTGTCGGGATATTTTTCTTTATACCTGCAACATATATCACCCGAATTATCCGGTGAGCCGTCGTTTATGAGGATCAACTGTATGTTTTTCTCAAAACCGATTGTCTGATTTACCAATGAGAGTATACTTTCTTCGAGATACTGCTCAACGTCATACACAGGCATAACAACAGAAAATTTAAATTTAAAATCTTTCATATTCTTTCTTACCCTCTCTTACACAAATACGATTCTCAATCCGTATATTTATAAGAAACTATTCACACAAATCAGTTCATTGTGAACTTTTTCATTATTATATCATAGTCAATTTTTTTATTCAAGAAAATTTTGTTAATTATTTGTTTTTTAACAAGATTACACTGACTTAAAAACACTTTCAATTGTTCAGCATGTCTTATTTTCCTTTCTTGACTTGACTCTGTATTGGTGTTATAATATATTGTATATATTCTTAACCGCAAGGAGATGAAAATGTAATGACGATCGAAAAATTAAAATCTCTTGAACCGATTTTCGGTGCCTGGTACGTTGATTCCAAACTCGCCGAAGGCAGAAACTCAAAGGTTTTCAAAGTATACAAAACCGTTAACGGTGTTACGGAATTGTTGGCGCTGAAAACAGTAAAGTTTCCTGCCGGTGATAAAGAGCTCAGCAGAGTTATCGAATCAGGAAAATATAAAACCGTAGGCGAATATCTTGACACTTTGGAAAAAGCCGTAACTGACAATATGAATAAAATGCTTTCTCTCCGCACTAATACGAATATAGTGCGTTTTGACAATTTTCAGATTGTTAAGGAAAGCTCCTGCTTTTATGTTGTTATGCTTATGGAGCTGCTTTCTCCCTTCAGCGAAAAGGTCAGACCCGATGACGTCACTGCCGAACAAGCAATAAAGATAGGCTGTGACCTTTGCAGTGCTGCAGAAGGTTTCCGTAACATCGGTATAATACACCACCAGATAAAGCCCGAAAATATTTATGTTGACAGCGAAGGAAACTTCAAATTAGGCGATTTCGGTATATCAAATATCGCAGGACGAGTAAGAACCGAAGCCTCACCCTATATGGCTCCCGAAGTATACAGAGAATCGGCTTATGACACCTCATCGGACATTTATTCAATCGGTGTTCTGCTTTATAAGCTTCTGAATAACAACCGTCTCCCCTTTCTTCCCGAATATCCGTTACCGGTATCTCTCAGTGAACGTGAAACAGCATTTGAAAGACAAATGTGCGGAGATAATTTGGCAGCTCCATCAAAAGCTGACAGTGAAATGGCAAAAATCATTTCTAAAGCCCTCGCCTATGTTCAATCGGACAGATATTTCAGTCCATTGCTTATGAAAACGGAGTTAGAAAGATATGCCGAAAGTATTTCCGAAAAAGAAACTCTTCCTGCTTCTGATTACCCAGAAGCACTTCAGCCTCCGGTTTATGTTCCGCTTACCTCTGTGCCTCCGATGTCCGGATTTCGTCTGGCAGACGGATTTGGTGATGAAGAAACCAACGATGATGAGGACTCCATCTATTTCAATCCCTCCTCAGCAGTTTCCGAAGCGGAAAAGACAGCTTTCAGAGAAACCTTCAAAGAAAATGTAGAAACCGACACCGATGATGACGGCAAGGATAACAAAAAAATATACCTTCTGGTAGCTGCAGTAATTGCCGTATTGGCTATTGCAATCGGATTAATATTTTTTAGCGGTGACTCCGGAGCATCAGAAAATACAACGAGTGCTCCACATTCTTCTCATACAGTAGCCACAACCCAACCCTCTACTGTCGCTCCTACTGTTCCTCCAACCCTCTCTACCACAGAACCTTCAACAGCAGAAACGACTACCGAGCTTACCACAGAAGAAACAACGACCGAGACTACTACAGAGGAAACAACAACTGAAACTACTACAGAAGAAACTACCGCTGAAACAACTGCTCCCATCAGCACTGATATGCCTGAGCTTGTAACATCCGGATTTTCCGACGGCGATGAATCCTCAGACGGCAGAATTTACCGAGCAATAGAAGATTATACCCTCATTCAGACTCCTGAAAACGAATTTTTTGATGAGGTAATGCTTGAAATTTCAACTCCTTTGGGTGAGAATATAACAACACAGGGAAATGTGCATATTTACGAAATGGCCGGATCCTCAATCATCCAAAAAATCACTGCAAACTTGGAAATTACTCTTGACGAAAGCGAAGGGGAGCAAATAATCAACTGCCATATAACTGTAGACGACGGCGATTTCTATTACTCACCCGAATATTATCAATATTATATCTGTTTTGATGAAGGTACACTGATTTCTGACGACATAATCTCACTCCCACTCCAGCTTCAGATATAAAGTTTCTCCCCGACGTATGGCGTCGGGGAATTTTTTCGTCAAAAACTGATTTTTTCAAAAAAACTATTGACTTTTCTTTTTGATGGTGATATATTATACAAGCGCTTGAGAGAGCGACAAGTTAATATGCGAGAGTGGCGGAATCGGCAGACGCGCACGTTTGAGGGGCGTGTGGGGCAGCTCGTACGGGTTCAAGTCCCGTCTCTCGCACCAAACCAGAAAAATCCGAACCAAATTTTCCCAATAGGAAAAGGGTTCGGATTTTTTGTTTATTTCTAAGTGAATACATATAAAAAGCTCCGTGTTATGCGGAGCTTTTATTTTAATGAATCCTAAACTCATCTAATAATACAGCGGCATTTTCTGATTTTAAAGTTACTAAAACTTCTAATATGCTCTCATAAGCTTTAGTTAATTCTTCATCACTTTTAATATCATCATAATAATCCGAGAATGCTACAAGGATTATGTAATCAATTATTGCTCGAATACTTTCAAAATCTGATATAATATAATTAGACTCGTTTACAAGTTTTGTTAAACAAACATCAAAAGAAATAAGAATATGTGGCAGTAATTCCTTTATATTCATTTGATATATAGTTCTAACATAATAATTAAAATTGTATTTACCATATTTGTTAAACATATTATTCAAAAATGAAACATCATTATAAGAATATTTTGTTTTTAATTTACTCCAGTCGCCTTCATATCCATTTACTGAAAGTATAAGAGCTCTATACAGCGTTTCTCGTCTCCAGTCGTCAGGTACATTTTGATTTATTGCTTCCTCTAAACTTAATAAGATGTCTTCACAACGTCTTCTTATCGCACTGTCGTTGTAAGAATCAAAATATTTTGGTAATAACCCATTAAATATTTTCAAATAGAACTCTATAGAATCATTTTTATAAGAAGAAAACTCCGCATCGTTAAATAAAATATCAATTATTATTTGGTGGTTATCAAATAATTCTTCACTCAATGCTTTTGAGATATGAAATGATGAAAAATGATTTATAGAATATGGATGTCTATACAATCTTAATTCAGTGGAATTATATTGAGATATAACACTCCTAATCAACCATCGAAGAATAAGTGCATACTCAGGGTCAGAGCTTGTAAGTCCGCAATTTACTATAGAAGCCAATTGATTCATATCAAAGTCATCCATTGTATAATTAGACAAATCTAATCGCTGTTCATTATATAAATAACTATCAATAATCCTTTCTTTTTGACTTATATATTCATTGTTTTCTTTTTTTAGTTTTTGCTCTACCCAATGCATTTTGAAATCATAATCTATTTTATATT
>JAFQHU010000010.1 GCA_017397845.1 Clostridia bacterium | reverse complement strand
TCAATTCTTCTCACAATACCTGTTGCTTTCATATATATCTTTCTCCTTTTACAAAAATACTGTATGGGCGTGCATCGTCCGCAGTGCGCTGCTTCAAACGAATGACACAATGGTCGCCCCTACATAATAAAATTGTGTTGTTAGTATTTGTAAAAGGTAGGGAAATATACCGATAATTAGTTTTTCTAATCATCGCACTGAAGCTGATGCAATATTGCTATTAATTCTGCTGTTATTTAATTATTATTTCCTTCATATTTTGCGAAAACACATGGGTTCACACTTGTTTTAAAAAAATTTGTATGCTAATATGAAAGCATAAAGCAACACAAAAGAAAAGGAGAAAAAACATGGCGAAGAAAATACTTTTAATACTTACAGGCGGAACAATCTGCTCTTTCGCAAATGCAAACGGAGAACAGGAGTCTGACACTAAAAAAGCTGAAACGCTGATTGTATCAAATTTCAGAAACGGCAAAAGTGAATTCCGTGATGAAAAGCAGGTAAAATTCTATCCCAAAAGACCGCTTGATATCTTAAGTGAAAATATGACAGTGCGCCATTGGAACACTCTTTTGAGAAAAATGAAAAAATATGACTATTCAAAATACGACGGCGTAATTATTCTGCACGGCACTGATACTCTTGCCTACACATCATCACTGCTTTCTGTTTTATTGGCAGGCATCGTAAAGCCCGTATTTATGGTTTCGAGCCAATTGCCCCTTTATAAAGCGGAGGCCAACGGTAACGACAATTTCAGAGTGGCAGTCGAGCATATTGTGAAAGGCATCAAGCCGAATGTTTATGTGGCTTACAGAAATGATGAAGTTATCGGCAAAAAAGCAACTTCAACTATGTACATCCACTACGGCTCTCATTTGTTGCAGTGTCCGAATCATTCCAACAATTTTTACAGCGAAGATATGACCACTGTAAAGTCCGGTGAATTTTTCGAAGGCAAGGAAGCAACCGCTGATAAAGCAATGTTATATGAATGTAATAATTTAAAAAATTGCGTTCTGAAAATTGAACCCTATGTAGGCATCGACTATTCACGTATTTCTCTTAAAGAGGTCAAGGTTGTTTTGCATCACACATACCATTCAAGCACAATGTCGGTAAATCCTTATCATAAAAAGCCCGAAAAAGAACAGGAGCAAATCATAAATTATACAAAGGATTCCATTATGTATCTTAAAAAACGCTGTGATGCCACTGCTAACGGAACAGAAATGTATATTGAGCCCTGCAACGGAGAAAATGCCTATCTTTACGATACCACCGGAATTGTGCTCAGAAGCAAAGTGGGTACCAGTTGGAGAACAACATCAGAAATGGCTTATGTAAAGCTTATGATAGGCTGTGCTTTGGGTTATGAGGGAGAAAGGCTACAGGAATTTATAAATACTGAAATAAACGGAGAGTTTATCAGGTAATCACAATAAAAAATCCATCGTAGAAGTCAAAAATCAGGCTTTTTACAATGGATTTTTTTAATTCTTATTTAGTCGATACCACTCATATTAAAAGAAATAAATAATTACTTTTTCAATACCGGAACCGGTATCTCTGCCTGAAAAGCTTCGGCAACGGCACTTCTGTTTTCTTGGCATATTCCCAGTCCAGTTTTTTGGGAATGCTTTGCATCTGCTTATATGCCCGAAGCATCATATCAGCCACCACCTCAGGTAATACAAAGCCCGTCGAACCGCCGAACATAGGTATCAATATACTTTCTATGCCGTTCTTTTTTGCCTCAATAAGTGTACTGCGCATACACTGGTAAATAACTCTTGGGTCCTCTATCATCTGCGGTGTCTGCATGGTGGGAGTATGTATGAGATACTGATTATCTTTATTCGCTTCAATAATAAAGCTTGTTCCCACAGGCTGTTCGCCGTAAAAATTCTCAATTATATACTTCTGTACTCTTTGCTGTAGCTGATCCCCGTACCATTTGGTAAGGGCACCATCATAGCCACCGTCCATGAGTCCGAAGGAATTAGCAGGAGATACCACACACTGCACATAGGTTTCACGGATAAAATCCTCAAAATAACAGTTTACAAGCTCCACATCCTCCTGAGCGAAGGCCTCCTTCAGGCAGGAGAATTTGTCACTATCTGCTTCAATAAGATATATTTTCATTTTACAGCACTTCCTCTCATTGCGATTGTGCTTATTATAGCATAAAAGGTAAATTGTAGCAACTGCAAAAAAGCTCTCTGTTTTACCTGGAAAAACAGAGAGCTTCAGAAAATAAGGTTTATCGTAATTTGAATTTATAACCGAACAGATACAGACTCAGGGATTTATCAGATTCAACTGCTTCTTTGGGAACAATTATATATGCACGGAATTCATATTCTTTCTCTTTAAGCTTCTTTAAAGTGATACCGTTATCCAATTCCTGCCACACACCCTCTTTGCTGACCCTGTAAGCAAGTGCACCGTCAGAATATTCATAACCGCTGTCAAAATTTATAACACCGTTTTCGTCTACATGTCTGTCTTCTTTTGAAACGTTTTTAGCATTATAAGAAATAAAAACTATTCTGTCTTCGTCATTTTTTGCTTTAAGTCCGTGCTGAAGCTTATATTCATCCAAACTCCAACGGCCGCCTACATTGCAATTGTTTTCGTCCAAGGGTTTCCAGAAATCATCGTTTGCACCGCCCCAACCGTCAATAATATCTGTGAATTCAACGGTGTTCAATTTAAACTCAATACCGTCTGATATATATGTTTCTCCTATTTCCCCTTTTTTGGGCATTTGCATAATTGTAATGATCCCGAAAATTACCGCTATCCCTATAACTACCGATAAAAGCTTTTTCATTTTTTTACTCCTTTACAATTTTATATCATTTTGTAATACAATTACATATCTTATTGTAATATATTTTTCCTGCTTTGTCAATATTAAAATATATATTGAGGTGATAAAATGGCTAAGGAAACTCTTAAAATAAAAAAACGCGGCGAAGACGGAAACAAAATTATCTCTGTACGCATACGTGAAGATATTTTAAATGAATTAGACAGAATATCAAAGGAAAGCAATCATTCTAGAAACGAACTGATTAATCTGATTTTGAAATACGGAATAGAAAATTTGGAAATAATACAGTAAAGCGGAGCAAGACTCTCCGCTTTTTCTTTTATTCCCCTATAAAATTATTGCTATTTTTTCCTTTTTATAGTATAATTAATTGGTTATACACATTAAAATGACATTACCACCCGTAAGGAGGCGTAAAAATGTTTGTAGATAAGGCGAAAATTTTTATAAAAGCAGGTAACGGCGGCAACGGTGCCGTCGCTTTCCACCGCGAAAAATATGTAGCTTCAGGCGGCCCCGACGGCGGCGACGGAGGCAAAGGCGGTGATATCGTCTTCGTCGTAGACGATAATCTCTCAACTCTCAACGATTTCAAATACAAAAGAAAATATAAAGCTCCCAACGGAGCCGACGGTCAGGGCGGCAGACGAAACGGCAGAAAGGCGGAAGACCTTGTAATAAAAGTGCCCCGCGGTACGGTAATCCGTGAAAACGAAACGGGAGTAATTATGGCTGATATGTCCACAGACGAAACCTTTATAGCCGCAAAAGGCGGTAAGGGCGGTTGGGGCAACAGTCACTTCGCCACAGCGACAAGACAAACTCCCCGATTCGCAAAGGCAGGTATGCCCGGCGAAGAATGGGAGGTAACCTTAGAGCTTAAGCTTTTGGCCGATGTAGGTCTTTTAGGATTTCCGAATGTGGGTAAATCGAGCTTCATTTCCGTAGTAAGCCAGGCAAAGCCCATTATTGCCGACTACCATTTCACCACCATCACACCGGTTTTAGGGGTGGTATCAATGGGTGAAGGCTCCTCCTTCGTTATCGCCGACATTCCCGGTCTTATCGAGGGTGCAAGCGAAGGGATCGGTCTCGGCCACGCATTTCTCAGACACGTGGAAAGATGCCGCATGCTCCTGCACATCGTCGATGTGTCAGGCAGCGAGGGCAGAGATCCTGTAGAGGATTTCGAAAAGATAAACCTTGAGCTTGAACGCTTTAATCCTGAGCTTGCCCAAAGCCCTCAGATAGTAGCAGGCAACAAAATCGACCTTGCTACCGACGAGCAAAGAGAAGCTTTCAGAAAATACATCGAGGACAAAGGTTACACCTATTTTGAGATGTGCGCTCCCATTTTGGAGGGTACAAAGGAGGTTATCGATGCCGTGGCGGCAAAGCTCTCTTCTCTTCCCCCCGTCAAAAGATACGAAAAAGAGGAAATCCCCCTCGAAGCACTTCTCAAAAAACAAAATACAGGCTTTACCATCACCGTGGAAGAGGATGTTTATATCGTGGAAGCACCCTTTCTTATCCGCATCCTTTGCCAAACAGATTTGGATGATTACGAATCATTGCAATATTTCCAAAGAGTTCTCATTTCCAGCGGCATAATCGATGCTTTGCGTGAAAAGGGTATACAGGAAGGCGATATAGTAAGCATTTATGACTTCGAATTTGAGTTTATGAACTAAGGAATCATCATATATATGGAAAAATTAACAAACAAAAAATGCGATGTAAATATGCTCAGTCCCCTTAATCTTGCTTTTATAGGTGATACGGTTTTTGACCTTTTTGTAAGAGAAAAATTGGTATGCGAGGCCAACCGCCCCGTAAGCAAGCTCCACAACAAGGCGGCAGGGATGGTAAAAGCTTCGGCACAGGCACGAGCCGTGGAAAGAATAAAGGACAAACTCAGCGAACAGGAACAAAATGTCATAAGACGGGGCAGAAACGCTCACGTTAACCATAAGGCAAAAAATATGAGTGAGGCAGATTATCATCTCGCCACAGGTCTGGAGGCTCTTTTCGGTTATCTTTACCTTAAGGGCGAAACAGACAGACTTAATGAAATTTTTGAAATGATTACGCAGGAGGAAGAAACATGAACAGTGTATTCGGTTCAAACGGCAGTAATGACGGCTTTTGGCTTATCAAAACTGCAGAAAAGAAGGTTAATGTAAAGGGAGCCGCCTATCTTGACCTTATTCTTTGCGACAAAAAAGGCGAAATCAGCGGTAAGCTGTGGGATTACAGCGAGCTTTCACACGGAACATATCAGGCAGGCGACCTCGTCAAAATCAGAGGTAACGTAACCCAGTTCAACGGAAATGACCAGCTTCGTATCGACCGCATCAGAAAGGTAAACGATGCTGACGGCGTAAATATCGCCGACTTTGTACCCACAGCAGAGTACAGCGGTGAAATGATGCTCGGACAGATTATGAATATCATCGCTTCCGTAAAAGATGAAGAGCTCAAGCATCTGACCTTCGCTTTGGTAAAAGACAGAGAAGAAAAAATACTTTTTTGGCCCGCCGCCTTCAAACTTCACCACGCCATTAGGGGCGGTCTCCTATACCATACTCTCTCCATTCTTAAACTGTGTGAGGGCGTGTGCAGTATTTATCCCGCTGTAGACCGTGACCTTTTAGTTTGCGGAGCTATAGTACATGATCTTTGCAAAATCGATGAATTTGATATCAGCTCCGCAGGTTTGGTAACAGGCTATTCCGTCAAAGGTGAGCTGCTCGGACATCTTGTTATGGGTGCAGTTAAAATCGAAGAAAAAGCAAGGCAGCTCGGAATAGATGCCGAAAAGGCTATGCTTTTACAGCATATGGTCATTTCACACCACGGTGAACCTGACTTCGGTGCCGCTGTCAGACCCATGTTCCTCGAAGCGGAAATTTTAAGCGAGCTCGATAAGCTGGACGCCACAATAAACGAAATCACAAGTGCAACCGCAGACCTTAAGGAAGGCGAATTTTCGCAGAGAATGTGGGCGCTTGATAACCGTAAGCTTTATAACCACGGAAGAAAAGAGATAGTGGTTAAAGCCAACCTGGAATAAAAAAATCCAAAGCCTTTAATACAAAACAAAGGAGAAATCACAATGAAAAAAATACTTGCTTTTATTCTTTCAGCGGTTATGCTTTTCGGGCTTACCGTTACCCCTGCCTCGGCTTTGGACATCGCCGAAATTAAAACAGCAGTTACCGATGTTTTCTGCAAAGCTCTTGCCTTCGTTTTTGAGGGTTTGGTCAAAGGTATCGTAGCTCCCATCAAAGAGGGGGATAATTTCGTAAGCGAAGACGAATATTTTTCCGACAGCCTTTGCGACGGACTTTATGACGGCACCGACGAATTCATTTCCGAAGAAACCGAAGGTGCCCGTTGGGCTTTGGGCTCTGCCTCCGTTTCTTTGGTGCCTGAGGACTGGGAAAGCTACTCTGATCTTTATCTTGGCGGATATATGTCCATGGATAACTTTATGTCAAACGATGTCAGAGAAATTCTCGATGATATGAAAGTACGTGTTATCGCCCTAAGCGACGGTACAGGCAGAGGAACTGCAGTTTTTGCCACCATCGACTCCATCGGTCTCGGCAATCCCGATGTCGAAGGAATCAGAAGGATGCTCGGTGATTTTGCCAAAGCAAACAGCATTAATTCCATTAATATTTTCACCACACACTCTCATTCAGGTATTGACACACAGGGCTTATGGACAAATATTCTCGGCTCTTGGCCTCTCACCTTCGTAAAAGGTTATACGGGTTTGGGCGATTATCACGGCGGTACGAGTGACAAATATATGGCTTTTCTGTATGAAAGAGTAAGCTTTGCAATCAAAGCTGCTGTGGACGACATGGAAACCGGTTTCATGTCCTATGCCGAAAAGGATTTCGGTGAAAAATATGCTTCCGTTAATAACCGACCCTCCGCAGATGCTGTGGACGGAAAATTAAAACGCTTTACCTTCGTTCCCGACAGCGGAAGCACCCCCACAATTATTGTAAATATGGCAGCCCACCCCAGCACCGCAGGTATGGCCACAAGCAGTAAAAGCGACAAAGTAAAGGGTCACGGTGTTTCAGGTGACTATGTGTATTATATGGGTGAGGTTATCACCGGTGCAGGCTATGATTTTATGTTTTTTAACGGTGCCATCTGCGGTATTTACATCGAACGTATCGACGTAAATACAAATCAAAGAGTAGATATTGCCGCCGCATACGGTAAGGAGATGGGAAAAATAACTCTCGGCCTTACAAAAACGCAGGCAGAAATCGAAGCTGACAGCTATCTTATGGGGCTTGGCTTTACGGACGAGGAGCTTGCTGACAGAGAATATACACCCTGGTATGAAAATTGGTCACCCGCAACGGAAACAGAGGTCGCTCCCCTTCTCAACATCAGACTTAAAAATGTTGAGGTACAGATAAGCAACCCCGTTATCCTTTTAGCCGCCAAATTACAGATAGTTAACTATCTCATCAAAAAGACCGACAACGGTGAATACTTCTCGACTACAGAAATCGGATATATGGAAATCGGCGAAAAATTAAAGGTAGCCTTCGTTCCCGGTGAATTTTGTGCCGATCTCGCCTACGGCGGTTCTTCTCTGAAAGCAGAAAACAGTGCATGGGGCGCAGATTTCACCGAACAGCCCCTGTCAGAGCTTTTCGGCGAGGATATACTCGTTTTCGGTATGGCTAACGATGCTGTAGGCTATATCGTCCCCGATAACGACTATCTTATGTGTGTTGATTTCGGTCATTATCACGAAACTATTTCACTCGGTAAAAATACCGCTTCCGCACTTCTCAAAGGCTTCGCTGAGCTCAGGGAAGAAATAAAATAAAAATACAGAATAAAGAGCCGTGCTGAAAAGTACGGCTTTTTAAATTAAGAATATAAAATTTTTCATCTTTGAAAAAATCCCTTTCTTTTAATTGTTTTAAATATGAAAGGAGGTCGAAAAACAATGTGTTCTTTTGCCGGCGACGAATACATAGAACAGACAGTTAAAAAATATTCATCCTCAATGTTAAAGACAGCCTTTTCTCTGCTCAAATCCACTGCTGATGCAGAGGATGCGGTACAGGAGGCTTTTATAAAGCTGATGACCAAAGCGCCCGAATTTGAAAATGACGAGCACTGTAAGGCATGGCTCTTACGGGTAACAGTCAACATAAGTAAAAATATGCTCAAAGCCGCACGGAGAAAAAACCTGCCTTTGACAGAAGAAATACCCTACAGCGAAAAACACGACGATGTTTTATCATATGTACTTTCACTTGACGAAAAATACAGAGCGGTAATACATCTTTACTATTACGAAAACTATTCAATAAAAGAAATATCAGAAATTTTATCTCTGCCTGCCGCCACAGTAGGCACACGGCTTTCGAGAGCGAGAAAAATGCTCGAAAAATCATTAAAGGAGGATTTCGGTGATGAATTTTGAAGAAAAGTATAAAAAAGAAATAGATGCTCTTGCCTTCTCATCGGATTACGAAGTCCGACTTACGGAGGCTATGAAAAAGACAGAGAAAGGAAAGGATGTAATGATAGTTATGAAAAAAAGAAAAACAGTAAGGCTGATCGCAGCAGTTATTTCAGCGATATTGATTTTGTCCCTTACGGCTTATGCGGCTGTAACACTGCTTTCTCCTCAGGAGGTAGCCGATGAACTGGAAATGGAAGAACTGAACGATAAATGGAAAAACAGTGAAAAATTTCCCCTTTCTTCCGGCAACGAGGAATACACAGTTTCTGTTTTAGGCTATGCCTCCGACACAGAATTAAATAACATCAGCAGCGAGACTACAGAAGAAAACAGAGTCTATCTCGTAGTATCAATCGCAAAAACTGACGGAACGCCCCTTAAGGCGATCGACGGTATGCCCTTGCAGATTTCACCCCTCGTAAAAGGCTATGAGCCCTTTAAGATTAACCTGTGGAGCTTCGGTTCAGGTGCTAACGGAATGGAAAAAGACGGAGTACTGTATTATCTTTTTGAAATGTCTGACCTTGAAATTTTTGCCGACAGAACAGTTTATATCGCCGCCTATGAGGGCTTTACACCTATGGATGCTTTGACTATGATGGAAGACGGAACCATCACTTATAAAGACGATTACATCGGCTTCAAAGCGATTTTCGAGCTTCCTCTCGATAAATCAAAAGCAAATCCCGAAGCGGTAAAAGAACTTCTTTCACAGATGGGTTATTAATCAAAGTAAAAACAGAAGGCTGTCACCCGGACAGCCTTTTTACTTTATATTGTATTATATTTTATTTACCTTTCGGTATCTCTGACACACCGTAATGATCACAGAGTGTACGGTATTCATCCTCACTGATGGCCACTACCGAGCCGTGGCGGGGTCTCAGATGGTCCACAGACATACCCGCACGGCGCACCTGACGGAAGGACTCGAAGTCTCTTGTCATCTGAGTAAAGAAGGTACCTTCGCTGTATTCGTCCATAATCATTACCCATGCATTGGTGCCTGTTATACGGTACATAGTACTGCCTTCTACCCCCCACCAGTTAAGCGAGCAGACGGTGTAGTCACCCTCAAAGGGACCCGATGCACTCTTTGATTTCACATAAGCGATTTTCTGAGTAAGATCCTCTTTGAAGTAAAGATAGTAATAGCCGTCCTTTTCGTTGTAAATCATATCACCGTCGATGCACTGAACGCCCACACCTGACCAACCGTCGTCACGGGTGAAGGCTTCGCCTCTTCTGCCGTAAAGATATTCGGGTGAGGTAAAGTTTTTGAAGTCGGTGGTGTAGAGATAGTAATGCTGTGCCACATCCTCGTTAAGCTCTGTAGTGGGGTCATCCCAGGTGGAAAGAGCGAGATAAAGCATATATTTGCCTTCTTCGGCATCCCATATTACCTGAGGTGCCCATGCTCTGTTACAGCCTTCCCAACCGGCAAAATCGCGGATGTCGAGAACATATTCTTCCTCCCAATTAACAAGATCATAGGATTTCCAGAAAATAACGGCGTGGTTTGATGTCCAACCGAGGCCTGCATCCATATCTGTGGCAACTATGTAATAGCAATCCTTGTCGTTTTCGTCCTTTGCGGCAAAGATATAAGGGTCACGTACACAGCCTGTACCCTTGGTCTGGTCGATAACCGACTCGTTATTATTAAGAGCGGCGAAGTTATATCCGTCTGTGCTTACGGCGAAATGAATGGTCTGCTCGTCAGGCTCATTACCCACGAAATAGCAGAAAAGGTATGCACCCTCTGTGCTTACAGCAGGAAAAGCGTAATCATTGAAAACATAATTGAACAGATTATAGCCTATCATAAATATCGCCATAACCACACGAAGAAAGGACATAAGTGTCATAAAAGTATTCTCCTTTTTGTTTTTTCTGAATTATAACATAATTTTTCTGATAAAGAAACAGTTTCCGGAAATTTTTACAGCTCCCAGGGCGGTTTTTCGTCCTTGCCGCCTGAGAGATCTTTTCTTTTTTCTTCTTTTATTTCTTCCGAAAACTTATTGCCCCTTTTAAGTCGGATAACAAGACCGACACCTACTATCGCAATTAAAACAGCAACAATAACAAACACTATACTGAAACCGTCATTGAGTTTGATTTGAGCGATGTCGTCCGCACCGTCAATTACTTCAAAATTTTCTGAATCTTCATCATGAGGAATTCCGCCCACGACGGTCGCAGGAGGTGCCGAAACTGCCTCATCATCTGTTACAAAGCTTTCTTTTCCGCCGAACACCTTTTCCGAGCTGTCAACCGCTATTACACAGGGAATACCTGTTTTTTCCGTAAAATCGGCAAGAGCAGCGTCAATAATATCTGTATTCATTTCGAGAGCTGTAGCATTATAAAGCTTCGAAACAGGCATTTCATATTCTTCCGTATCTGAGTTAAAAGAGCTGTCGAGTCCGAGAGAAGTGATGCTGTCTGTCATTTCCTTTACCACTGCTGTAAGGTCCGTGTCCAGAGAATAGGCATAGTAATTCTGATTAATATGATTCGACAGTGCCTGACCGTATTCGGTGTACTCACCGAACATTTCATTTATTTCAGGTCTGATATTATCCCCTACCCAGGCTATGGTATAATATCCGTCACAAGCCTCGTTGGTAAGAAAAACCAAAAGAATGTTATTCTCATAATTATCGTAGTCACCGAAACGTTTTTTGTAATTATCGTTGGCATAGTCCTGCATTACCGCTTCGTCATAAATGACAGAGCCTTCCGGAACAGCAGAAACCGGTTCTTCGTCATAGAATTCGTAATTTACCGACGGCTCCGAATTGAATGCTGAAAGAGCAAAAACAACAAAGATTATCAGGATTATGATTCCTGAGCCGCAACCGCCTCTGTAACGTCTTCTGCCCCATCCCCAGCCACCGCCGAAAAAGGGTCCGTGAAAATGCGGGCCATGATGATGAGGTCTGTGATGCGGTCCGCCGCCGAAAGAGCCTCCGTGATTACCACCGCCGAAGGAGCCGCCGCCGAAGCCACCTCCTCCTGAAAAGCCTCCGCCTCCACCAAAGGAGCCGCCTCCAAATCCGCCGCCTGAGCTTCCGCCACCGGGTCCGGGCATAAAATCAACTTCCTTTCTTTATATAATAACCGTTTGTCATACTATAATTATACTGTTTCGACCTTCTTATGTCAATATATAAGCTTTCAGTCACGTCTGAATCCGAAAAATGAAGGATATGTTTTGTTTATCTGAGGCAAAAAATGCCCAAAAAGAATGTAAAATTAAGTAAAAACGCAGAAAAAGCTAAAATACTGTTGCTTTTTCAGTGAAAAGTATGATAATATATACTAAATTACTATGCCAAGGAGAGTGTAGCCATGAGAGTTATTACAGGCTCCGCCAGAGGCAGAAAGCTCATTACTTTGGACGGTGATGATGTAAGGCCCACAACGGATATAGTTAAAGAAGCGATGTTTTCGATTATACAGTTTGAGATCGAAGGAAGCAAAGTATTAGACCTTTTCGGCGGCTGCGGTCAGCTTGCAATTGAGGCTCTTTCAAGAGGAGCCGAAAATGCAGTTATCGTTGACAGCAGCAAAAAAAGTGTGGAGGTCATAAAGAAAAACCTTGAAGCGACTTCTTTCGACAAAAAGGCTGTCGTAATAAACAGCGATGCTGTAGCCTTCCTTTCACGCAGAACGGAAAAATACGATATTGCACTTCTTGACCCGCCCTATTCAAAGGGTATACTCGAAAAAGCTCTTGAAAAGGTTCCGGAAGTCATGAATGAAACAGGTGTCATCATCTGTGAGGCTCCCTTTGCCGATGCTCTGCCCGAAAAGGCAGGAGATTTCGTGCTGAAAAAAAAGTACCGATACGGCAAAACAGGTCTTTTCCTTTACCGTATACCTGAAAAGGAGGAAGACTGATGAAGGAAAGAATTGCAGTTTATCCCGGCTCCTTTGACCCGGTAACGAGCGGCCATCTCGACATTATCAGACGAAGTGCAAAGCTTTTCGACAGAATTATAGTTGTGGTTATGTCCAATTACCGCAAAATGGGCTCATATGCTTTTACCGTCGAAGAAAGAGTAGAGTTTATAAAGCGGTGCACAAAAGACATACCAAACGTCAGCGTCGATTCATATATGGGACTTTTGGCCGATTATACCAAACAAACAGGTGCTGCGGCTGTGGTAAAAGGTTTGCGGGCTGTTTCCGATTTTGAGGACGAATTTCAGCAAGCACTTATCAACAAAAGACTCAACGAAAACACTGAAACAGTCTTTATGGCGGCTGATACTGAGCATATGTTCCTGTCTTCAAGCATGATAAAGCAGGTATGCATGCTCGGCGGAGATATTTCCCTTTTTATACCGGCAGAAATTTCAAATGATATAACAGAAAAGTTAAAGAAAGGATAAGTTAAAATGTCAAATTTTTACGATCTTGAAACAGACCTCGAAGTAGAAGATGTACTCTCTTCAGAAGACGAAGAAATCGAGGAAGAGGAATACGAAGAAATTACCGATTTCGGTGATTACAGCGAAGCCGACGCCAACGCAAGATGGGGCGATATGGATTTTGACCAACTTGTAGTCGAAATGGAAGGCCTTGTATCCAGAGGTAAAAGATATTTCTTTTCAAAATCAAAGAGAGTCGTAGACGGTAAGGATATTGCCATGCTTGCCGAATACATTCAGAGCAGATTCCCCGAAGAAATCAGCAACGCGAACGATATTATTTCCAGAGAAGCAACCATCATTAACGATGCAACCGCCAAAAGCAACGCCATTATCGCCTCCGCACGCAAACAGGAAACAGAAATTTCCAACAGTGCAAAGGCATATTATTCAGAAACAGTAAAAAAAGCACAGGAGGATGCAGCAAAAATCATCGCCCGTGCCCAGGCTCAGGCTGAAGAAATGGTACAGGAGCACAATATCACCCGCTTGGCAAGAGAGAGAAGCGAGCAGATAAAGACCGCAACCGAACAGGAAACACAGGCTATGATAGCAAAAACAACCGCAGACTGCGAAGAGCTTAAAGCGAGAGCAAAGGAATGGACTATTGAAATGGTTGAAGGTGCTCGCGGCTTTATCGCAAACGGTCTTTCCGGTTACCAGAACATAGCAATGCAGAGCCTCGACAACATCAATGCTGTCAACAAGCAATTCCAAAGCGAATATTCAATCCAGGTAAGAAACCTCGGTCTCGACAACAACAACTGATCAGGTTAATATATGTAATTTTACCCTGCCGTGAAAACACGGCAGGGTAAGTTTTTGTACATTTATCAATCACATAACAGCGTCCCTCAGATCGTAATCAAAGCTACTGCAGGAAGCAAGGAACAGAAGGAGTTGGAGAAAGTCAAGAAGACCTTCGAGGAGCTTTACAGGGAGAGTAAGGCAGAAAAAACACCGCTGAGGGCGGTGAAATATCATATTCTTTGAGTGATAGTATTGAAAAAGTAAATGAAATACTGCATAATAAAAGTAGTCTTAAGTGGGTTTATGATACAGAAATTTTTTCTGTTGAGGAAAGCAAGTTATTTCACGAAAAGATAAGTTAAATAAATCAAAGCAGTGAAGCCTTCAGCCAAAACTCTGCAGGTGAGTATATGATTCCGATAGGAAACAAAATAGTGTTCACTGACGGAAACTATGATTCGCCTTATGTAAGAGAGATCGTGGAGGTGCTGACAGAATCTCAGACAAGATTTGATGATATAAGGGAGTGTATTTACAATGTTGAACAAGGAAGATCCGATGGCTATGCAACGGCACAAATTCTTGCAAAAACTTATCCAGATGAATCTATTGTCACATACAGGGATGGAGTTAGTGGAGTGTATGGATGGGAAGACGGAAAGCGAAAAGGAAAAACTCGCAACTCAGTTATTAGAAATCATCTCAACAAGCAGTTCAGAGCAGGAAATGATAGAGCGAGCCGAGAAGCTCCGATAAATGATAATGTAAATATAAATGAGACATCATCGACAGATGGTGTCTTTTCTCTTTCCTCAAAGGACATAGCACCGAAAAAGCACGCTGATTATGCTGTGTACGGTGAGGATGTAATGTTTGAGGGTGAGGCACAGCCGACAGGCAAAAGAGAGTTCACGGCACCTACACGGGAAAGCATCGCTGAAGGGAAGAAAATAGCAATTACCGGGGCACCGATGAGGGCGGATGTGAACCCGAGCAGGTTGAAGGAAGTGAAGCTGTCGAGCCTGTTGAGACTACTGTAATAAAAACAGTGGAAGACAGGATTTCTGCAAAAATCGGAAATTCAAAAGAGGAGCTTTCAAACAATCAAAGGTTACTCGAAGAATCCAATGCCGAGTTTGACAGAAGGATAGCAGAGGCGGGGGCGGAATATGATGCAAAGAAAAATAAAAATACGGCCCCAGAAATAAGGAAGGTTAAAAATAACTCTTGATAAAAATCACTTCTCGGTTTATAATAGTAAACGGAAAGAGGGTGTAAAAATGAGTCTTTGCTGTGAACAGTGTGCTTATTATAACTACGACGAAGAATACGACGAATACTACTGCTCCGTCAACCTCGATGAAGATGAAATGGAGAAGTATGTCAGCGGTAATATTGATTTTTGCCGATATTTTACACCCTATGATGAATATAAGGTAGTTCAGAAGCAAAACTAAAGGGTTAGGATCGAATCCGTCGCCCTAAAAATCAGGAGAAAATATGAAAAGTTTAAAATATTTATACAAAATAGGCAGAGGTCCCTCCTCCTCCCACACCATGGGACCGGATAAGGCGGCAAGATATTTCCGCACCGCATATCCCGATGCCGACAGCTATAAAATTATCCTTTACGGCTCACTTTCGAGCACCGGCAAGGGACATAAAACCGATGAGGCAATTCTCGATGTATTTGATGGCTGTGACACAGAGCTTATTTTCGGAAGCGGTGAAACGAAAAATCTTCCCCACGAAAATACGATGGATTTTTTCGCCTACAAGGACGGAAAAGAAATCGCCACAGAGAGAATAATGTCCGTCGGAGGCGGAGCTATAATAATCGAAGGAAAGCCTGAGCTTGACGAGGAGGATGTTTATCCTCTGCGTACTCTCGGTCAGATAGTAGATTATTGCCGTGACCACAACATGCGGCTTTCCGATTATGTGGAGGAATGCGAGGGCAAGGATATATGGCATTATCTTCACGAAATATGGTTAGCTATGAAAAACTCAGTCAATGAAGGTCTTTCCGCGAGAGGTATTCTCGACGGAGGTCTCAATGTGGAAAGAAAGGCTCAGTTCCTTTTCAATCAAAGTCACATCGATGAAAGCGACATAACGAAAGAAAACCGTCTCGTGTGTGCTTATGCCTTCGCCGTGAGCGAACAAAACGCAGGCGGCGGCATAATCGTAACAGCTCCCACCTGCGGTGCCTGTGCAGTGCTTCCCAGCGTGCTCAAATATATGCAGGAGAAAAAAGGCTTTTCAGATGATGATATCTGCCGTGCACTTGCCGTAGGCGGTCTAATCGGAAATTTGGTCAAAACCAATGCTTCCATAAGCGGTGCCGAATGCGGATGTCAGGCAGAAATAGGTACAGCCTGTTCTATGGCAGCAGCTGCACTATGTGAGCTTTTCCATATGGGACTCGGACAAATTGAATATGCGGCAGAGGTGGCTATGGAGCATATGCTCGGTCTTACCTGCGACCCGGTGTGCGGTTTGGTGCAGATACCCTGTATCGAAAGGAATGCCGTAGCGGCTATGAGAGCCATCAATGCTCTGTCATTGGCTAATTTCCTCTCCACCACGAGAAAAATAAGCTTCGACACGGTGGTAGAAACCATGTACAAAACAGGCAAGGATCTGAACGCTATGTACAGAGAAACATCTCAGGGCGGTTTGGCGGCAACGTATATTCATCCCGGCTGCTGATTAAAAAAATCTAAAAGGACAGAACGGTTATTTAATCCGCTCTGCCCTTTCTTTTTATTCAATTACATTTCCGTACTCGTCATATTCTTCGACGGTAGTTGTCCCGTCGTCATTATAGGTAATTATCTTCGATAAACCGGAAGAATTTTCCCTTACGGTATATACTGCTTCTTCCGTAAGCTTGTCACCTACATAGGTTTTGCTCGACAAAAGATAGCCTTCTTCATCATATTCGTGTATTTCTTCCTCTTTGAGGACTCCCTTTTCTCTTTTTTCTGTGGCTACATGGTTACCGTCATCATCAAAAAAATACTCGACATCATAGGTGTATAGCTTATTGCCCTGAGCATCATAAGAAATCTGCTGAATCACATAGCCTTCTTCATCATATATATCCGTATTCTTGCTTCCGTCGTCGGAATATATCGTCTCTTCCTTTATATAAAGATATTCCTCATCGCCGTCTTTTCCGGGACTATATTTCATCTCTTTATACAAAACATCATTAATATATACCTTTTCACCGGTAAGGTCGCCATTTTCATCGGTTATATATTCCGAACGGTAGGATTCAATCTGACTGCCCTCTTCATCATAAAGGATATAGCCGATACTGTCCCCTTTTTCGTTATATTCATATACACATTTTGTACCGTCCTCATAGGCTTCGGTCATGTACTTTTTATAGGTAAAGCCCTGACTGTCATAAGCATATTCACCCGAAGAAGTGAGAACACCGTCATCATAAAGGACATCGGAAAGCTTGTTCCCGTCTTTATCATAGGTATACTCCGCTGAGGATTCATACACAAAATTTCCTTCCTCATCGAAATATAACCACTGCGTCCAATCTCCGTATTCATTAAGCAAAGAAATATCCGTCAGTTTTCCGTCCTCCGTTTTTCTCTCGGCACCGCATACTGTACAGATATCAAGCTCAAAGGTATGTTCCCCCTCTTCACTTATTTCACCGCAATCACATTCTTTCCAATGGCTGTCCTCATCAATTTTCCATTCAGGTTCGTGAGAGTGACAGGCAGTAAAAGCACCCAATATCAGCGTGCATAATAAAAAAGTAATCAATAATCTTTTTAAGCCTTTCATTTTCATCATCCTTTCACCGTCTCATTTTATCAAAAAATAAATCAAAAATCAACTTTAAATCAGTATATTATTTTAACCTCAAAGTAAATTAAAAAGGCTGTCACACTGTATGAGTGCAACAGCCCTTATCTGACATTTATTCAGAAATATTATCCAAAAGCTCTTTTACCGTAATTTGCGGATTATCGATACCGTCGATAACGGTCTTAATGAAGTTTTTATGCATCTGTCTTATTTGCTCAGCAGTGGAAAGTTTGGTGCGGTACATATAATACACATCCACACCCTTATCTCTCGGAGTTGGAATGGTGATGGTATAAAGAGGAGTGAAGTATCTGCCGAGATTATAAGTTTTAAAGTTGAATTTAAAGGGGAAGCTGTCATCGATGGGTACGGGAATCCATGAATACATGAGAGCGTTCGCACCCTGAATAGGACCGAAGTTAAAAAGCTTAAGCGACATATCTCTTGCTTTGGTATAGGGGAAGTCAAGATGTCTGTAAAGAGAGGTTCTGATTCTTACGAGCTCCTTTACCGCTTCGGCAAAGGTTAAATCTTCGCTGAGCTTCGAACGGAAAATAAGAGGCTCCGCCAGACATCCGCTCATATTCTTTTCCTTGACTGTGGCACGCTTACTGCATACCGTCATCATGGAAACGTCATCTATACGATAGTTGACTGCAGAACAGTGAGAACGCAGTCCCATTACGAAAATACTTTCGGGAGAAATCTGATTATCTTTACAGTAATCAAAAATTTTCTTCGTATCCTCAGTACCGATATGCTCTACAATCATATCACATTTATTATAGATAGGATTATAAGCCATCGGAACTCTTATGTCAGGATTCTTTTTCTTTGCACGGTAAGCATCAAGATATTCATGGCCGTGGACAGCCGCATAATAAGGCTCGCCGTTTTTGAGGAAGTAATCTTTGTAAAACTCCTCGTGCTTTTTCTGTTTTTCTTCGTTACTGCACTTTACAAGCTGTTCCTGTACATATTCCTCGTAGCTGTCAAGCACGGGCGGGATCTCATAACCTTTGAGAAGAGCTCGGTAAACACGGAAAAGATCCATATAAAAGCCCACTATACCGAGTGCATCGATAACTAAATGGCTGAAACAGCTGTAAACACCGCTTTCGGCACCTTCGGTAGAGAAAAAGTATATTCTGAAAATCTCATCTTTAAGAAAATAGCAGGGCTTTTGTGCATCAGCATTAAAGAATGCCTCCTGCTCCTCTACAGATGAAAAGTGCTTACGCTCAACCTTAATTTTGTAAGGCTCGATGAAATACTGCTTTACCTGACCCTTAACCTTAACAAAGCGGATACGGAAGCTCTCGTTACGCTCAATTTCCATATCAAACGCTTTCTGCAAAAGGTCGAAGTCCAACTCACGGTCAACCGTAATAGATGTGGGAATCTGCACCTGCTGCTTCTGAAGATTGAATTTGTACATAAGGTACATACCATCCTGTGAGTTGCACAAATCATAGAGCTTATAGCCGGATACATCCTTTTTCTTACCGAACATAGTTTTTCACCTTATTCTTCCACGTGTGCGAAGAAGAATTCCTTTCTTTCATCAGTATTTATTACTGTAACGGGCTTAATCTGATTAAGGACTCTGCCCTGTTTTTTGAGCATTTCTCTGTAATCTGCGTAGGTATCCTTTTTAAGTAGAAGAATTTTCGGAGCATCAATCATATTCCAACGGCGGTACTTAAAGTACTTTTCGTTGCTTTCATTAAGAAATTCGTCCAAAGCTTTTTCCATTTCAGCCACGGTTTCTTTTGAAATTTCCGTTTCGGGCTCGGCCAAAAGCATGTAGCGTACCACAGCTGCATCTGTGTCACCGTAGAAGCTGTAGCCTTTGAAGCTGACGCCGAATTTTTCCTGAACCTTACCCGCTGCCCAGTCAACCATATCGGTGGTTGTCTTTTCGTTGGCGATATTGAGAGCAAGATTGTTTCTGTAAAGGAATTCAAATTTGGGGCATTTGTTATAAAAGCCCGTAATACGAACGACGTCCTCTATCTTATAACGGTAAAGACCCGAATTATTGGTTACGACAAGCTCATAAAGCTTACCTTCCTCAACCTCATCAACAGTGAGCAATCTGTCACAGTCGGAATCAGAGTCATCGATGGGGATGAATTCAAAGAATACGGACTTCGGCAAAAGAACGCAATCATTTACATTAAGCTCGACAGGCATACCCATATAGCCCTCCGCTGCTGCATAACCCATATTATGAATGGGAGCATCACCGATATATCTTCTGAGCTTCTGAACATAGAATTTAAGAGTAGAACCAACCATACCGTAGGACCACATAAATTTGGGCCATACTCTGGGTGCTATGGGATCATCGAAGCCCTTTTCACATTCACGGCGGATTTCAGCGGCTCTTTCGGGATTGGGCTTGAATTTCTTTTCATATTTGGCACGAAGCTCGTCAGGACATTTAACAGAAGGGTCTATGGTACCCTTTTCAATGTCGTTACATACCATTTCCCAATTATTTTCGAAAAATTCGAACATAATGGTAAGAAGGGTTACAACCATAGAACCGATATATGTAACATCGCGGTTTTCCAAAGCAAAACGCAGATGGAAATATGTGGAATCAACGGCATCCTCATTTTCGGGATACATAAAATCATTCGGTGTGGTCATAAAAAACTTTGAGATGGGCTTGAGATAGGTAAACGGAACCTGTCCAGCACCGTTACACATTTTACCGTCAGCCAATTCGTGACCTGTAAGAACAATGGCAACTGTACCGACCTGCTTGGGGAACTTTATGCCCTTTTTGGCAAACCACATGGAAGCGCAGGTTGGTGTGGCAACAAAGCCTACAGACTGCATATGGAAAAGGTCTCTGGCTGATTTGGGAAGAATTTTCGGCTTACCTACGGAGCCTGAGGATGAGCAATAGCGGTGACATTTTGCCGCCATCATAAGGTTGCTTTCTCCGTTGTTTATCATACGGTCAACATAATCAGCGTAATCATCATAAGTGGTAAGAGGAACCATCTTTTGGAAATCCTCTACGCTGTGAACCTTATCAAAGCCGATTTTTTTACCGTATTCGGTATTCTTATTCTTTTCGAGAATGGACATAAGAAGCTTTTTCTGTACCTCTGCGGGATTCTGAGATACCTTATCAATGCTTTTAAATACGATTTTTCCAAGTTTTACACCAATATCCGAAAGTGCCATTTTGTTTCTCCTTAAGCATTTAAATTAAAAATACTTTTGATAATTATAGCATTTTTCTTTCTTTTTTGTCAATATAGAAAAATGCAAAATTATAAAAAGTAAAAATAAGAATACTTCTGATACGAAAATATTCTATCGTCTATTCTACCTTAAAACAGGTGCTTTGTCAACAATATATGAACAATGTAAAGGATTATTCACAGTAAAACCACAAAAGGATGATAATTTAAAAAAGACACACAACTACTTAAGAAGTTGTGTGTCTTATATTAGAACTTAAGCTAAGTTGATTTCGCCGTTTATTAGTTTAACAAAAAGCTGAAGCAACATAGTTATAAACCTCATCAATGATGCAAGTCTCGTCTGCAGGGTAGTTTTTTCAGTTACAACATTCATAAACTCATAATCTGCACAGTTATCCTCTGTCATAGGTGTCCATTTTTTGCTGAACATATCAAACATAACAAAACGCGGGAAGCTACTACTTTCTACAGTAACATTAGTTCCGCGGCAGAATTCAGTAGCAATTGCAACCTCTGTGGCAAAAATATTGTGGTGAGCATTTTTTGATTACCCATGTCGTGTCAGGAAATAATGCAGTTGAAGTATCTACCTCTTTATCAAAAGAAATGTATTTTCCTTTTCCTTCAGCAATACGGCCATTAATGTAATCATCCGTAAGAACGGTTCCAGCGGCAGCAGTAGTTGCTCCGAAAGAAGCATCGTTAAGACAAACTAATCCGTCGCTGAGTTCATTTCTTCCTTCTGTTATGGGGTCGTTTATATAGCCGTATTTAACAACACTACCGATATGTACACCGTATTCTTCCTTAAATGTGGTGTAAATTTCAGGTAATTTTGAGGTAATTCGCTCTCTGTAATGAAGAATTTTTTCAATAAGCCCCGCATAATACTCTCTGCCTTCACTGCCCTTTTCACCGAACATAATATCCAAAGCAAGATCAAAATCCTCCTCCTTGACGCATGTCCAATAAATCGGCTGTGATCCCATACCTAATGAATGGAAAAGAGCAGGAACAAGAGCCTTATAGAGTCTGTTATATAAAACTTCAATAGGAAGCAGTGCACCCTCTATCACATTAACCTGAGTAAAGAGATCCATACTTTTTACTACGATATCGTTTGCAAGCTCAGACACATCGAAGCCTGTTCCGAAATTGGTTTCACCGCAAAAAAGCATCTGATTTACATATCTTTGGATAGCCTTATCATCAAATTCCAGCTGAGAACTGAAGCCTTTAGAAATAAGATCAGCACCATTTGACATAGTTTCTGTATAGACTACATTCTTTACTAAGCCTTCGCTACCGTATGTATCCAGATAAGCATTGATAATGGCTCCGCCGAGACACCTGGAAACAAGAGAAACCTGTTCTTCACCTGTAGTATCAAGTATGGTTTTGATGTGCTCATGCAGATTATCTACATGCTCATAAGGATCAAGTCTCCAGTCGAATGTAAAACTGTAATCGTACATTTCATAGGTGCCATCTGCGCCCTTATCTATATAGGCCTGCGCCTGTGAATTCGCCATAACATCGGAGTGGGGTGCTGTGCCGTTTTTAGGATTTCCGTCACCGTCAAGAATAGCTTCCTCAAAGAGAGGAGAAAGTTCTTCGTAAACAGCCTTTCCGTAGTTATCCCATTCATCCATAAGCATTCCCTCAAAAAGAAAAGGAACCGTAATTTTTGCAACCGCTTCAACGACAACTGACTTTATGTCCTCTCCGTTTTCCCCAAGACTTATATCTTCAATCTCTGCGGCAATTTCTTCACCCTGAGCATTGAAAAGGTCCTCACCGTTACCTCGGATATAAATAATGGGCGTCTGTTCGTTTTCTATAGCTGAAGCAGCTATAACCGTTACCGGTAAAAGCATAAGAAGAGACAAAATTAATGCAATAAGTTTTTTCACAGAAATTCCTCCTTTTAATTCAAACATATTATATATAGCACAGAATTCTAACAATAGCTTTAACAAACTGTAAATTTGTTTACAGTTTAGCATTATTTTTTTCCTTTTAATAATTATTCTCTGCAAAAAACTTCAGAAAATGTTCAAACATAAAACCGTGTCCTTTTTACAGAACACGGTTTCCATATAAAAATTATCAGTTATTTACCTCTGTTTCAAGAAGGCTTCGGATAACAGCAGGATCACCGTTACCTTTGAGTTCACGCATAACAGAGCCGAAAAGAGCCTGAAGAGCCTTTGTCTTGCCGCCTTTATAATCAGCAACAATCTTTTCATTTTCGGCAATTACTTTGCGTACGGTTTCGAGAATAAAGCCTTCGTCGATTTTCTGATTGAGTCCCTGCTCCTCGCAGAAGGCTTTAACATCAACATCCTTTTCAAATACGGCTGAGAGAACCTTTTTACCGGCAGCACGGGTAATTTCATTCTTTTCAACCAAAGTAATGATTTCAGCAAGCTTCTCCGCACTGATATCGAGAGAAACAAGTCCGAGTCTCTTCATAATACCCATACACTCCGTAAGAATCCAGGAGGCAACGGTTTTGGCATTACAGCCCGATGCAACCACAGCATCAAATACTTCGCAAAGCTTACGGTCAGAAGCAAGTACTGCGGCTTCTTTTGCAGCGATGCCCATATTTTCGTAATATTTGGCCTTTTCATCGGCAGTTGCGGGCATACTTTTTCTGATTTGTTCGAGCCATGCATCGTCAATTACGATAGGCATAAGGTTCGGGTCGGGGAAATAGCGATAATCTGCCGCTGTTTCCTTATTACGCATGGGGAAGGTTCTTCTTTTTACATCATCCCAACGGCGTGTTTCCTGAACCAATATTTCTGTATGGCGTTCGATAGCATCAACATGACGTACCTTTTCAAACTCAATAGCATCCTTGATTTCGGAAAGAGAGCTCATATTTTTAATTTCGGAACGGACACCGAATTCTTTGGAGCCTTCGGGACGGACGGAAATGTTAACGTCACATCTCATGGCACCCTCTTCACATTCGGAAATTCCGGCAAACTGAAGTGCTGATTTGAGCTTTTTGAGATAAGATATTACTTCCTCTGACGAACGGAAATCGGGCTTACTTACGATTTCGATGAGAGGAACGCTGGTACGGTTGAAGTCTACAAATGAGGTGTTTGTGGCTTCATCGTGAACAAGCTTACCGGCATCTTCTTCAAGATGGATTTGCTTAATTCCGATTTTTCTGCCGTCCACATCCACGCTTCCCTCAACACAGATGGGATTGAACCACTGTGTGATCTGATAAGCGCAGGGAAGGTCGGGATAATAGTAGCTTTTTTTATCAAAGGTTGTATACTGATTGATTTTGCAGTTAAGCATAAAGCCTGCCTTGACAGCCAGCTCTATTGCGTGTCTGTTTGTCACGGGAAGCATACCGGGCATACCGCTGCAGGCGGGGCATACGCAGTCATTGGGCTCTTTGGGACTGGAATGACCGCCGCAGGAGCAGAAAAGTTTGGAATCTGTCGAAAGCTCAACATGAGTTTCAAGACCTATTACAAGTTCGTATTTCATGGTTTACGCCTCCTCCTTTTCGATGCTGTGAGCAATACTTAAAAGAGTGCTTTCTTTAAAAGAATCGGAAATAAGCTGTACACCGCCGCTTACCATGGCAGGAAGACCCGTAATTGAGGGTACCGCCGTATAAAGGCTTTCTTCGAACACATTAGTAAAGGCATCCTTAAGGTCATAAGCACTGATTTCCGTATCACTGCAAACGGGAGTTATAATTGCATCGTACTGTGCAAAAAGCTCCTTAACCTTTTCAAGAACCACTCTGCGGATACGCAGACTTTTATCATAACAGCTTTCATATTTATCTTTGGCAAGAACGTCCGAGCCGTAGATAACGGTCGCCTTTGTAAGGAAGGAGAAGGCCTCCGTTCTGCTCTTTACATAAAGCTCATCAATGTTTTTGTATTCAGGTGTACGGTAACCGTATTTAACACCGTCAAAGCGTGAAAGATTGTTACAGGTTTCGGCTGAAAGAAGAATCTGCCAAGCTGTCTGTGCTGCAAAAACAACATCAAGAGAAACTCTGTCAACCTTTGCTCCCTTGGCTTCAACAGCCTTAACAAAAGCATCAAGCTTTGCCTTGACTCCGTCAGATGCCTTTTCATAAAGCTCTGTTACTATGCAAAGCTTCATCAAAGAAACATCTTCATCCACTGTGTATTCATATTTTTCGGCGGGAAGACTGGTGCCGTCCTTACTGTCGTGACCGGCGATAACGGAAAGGATTTCCTTTACATCCTCAGCGTTTGCGGCGATAACACCCACCTGTTCACCTGAACAGGCACAGGCAATAACACCGTAACGTGAAACTGTACCGTAGGTAGGCTTGATAAAGTCAACACCTGAAACAGCGGCGGCACGGCGGGGTGCACCGTTAAGATCAACAGCCAATGCGGCCTTTATTTTATTTTCTTTTACAAGCTCTGCAGCGGCCCCTTTAAGCTTTGAATCCTTTGCATCATCGGTAAAGTAAGAGGTTTCACCGACAAGGTCGAGACCGAACTCACCTACATTTGTTTTGCCTGAAACAGCATAGTCTGCCTTTTCAAGTCTTTCGACAACCTCTGCACTGAAAAGAGGCTTGAAGCCTTCGAGCATTTTCGAACCCGCAGTAGCAGGAACATCCTTTACGAGAATAGTATCATCTACAGCAACTGTACCTGCAGGGCATATTTCATTAATATAATATCTCACCTGTGTCACCTCACTTTACAAGTCTGGGAACCTGCCAACTGTCTTCTGTGCTCTGAGGAGCACCTGCAAGAAGGTCTTTTCTGTCAAAGGTCTGCTTTCTTGCATCCTCACGGAGAACGTTGGTCATGGGCATAACATATACCATAGCTTCCACGCTGTCCGTATCGACAGCAGAAAGCTCCGCTTCTTTTTTAGCCATTGTGTCAAGAATATTCTGCATATTCTTCTTTTCTTCATCGGTAAACTGAAGCTCGTTAACCTGTTCGAGTCCTCTGAGCTTGCTTTCTTTGGTCTGAACGGAAGCTTTGGCTGAGCTTACGGCTGCGGTAAAGTTAGAGGAATCTCCGCCCTCAGAGCCGAGAACCTCACTGCTTCCTTTGCCTCTGATGCTGACATTTGCCTCGAAGAGCTGAAGCTCCGTTACCTCACCGGGAGCACCGAGCATTTGATCCTGTGCGGTACCGTCAAGCGGGAAAGCAATAACATCTCTGATGGTTTCCGTATCAGCGAGAAGCATTACTATTCTGTCAACACCGGGAGCCATACCTGCATGAGGAGGAGCACCGAACTGAAAAGCATTGTAAAGAGCGCTGAAGCGTTTTTTGACCTCGTCTTCGGTATATCCGGCAATTTCGAATGCTTTTCTCATAATTTCGGGGCTGTGATTTCTTACGGCACCCGATGCAAGCTCGATACCGTTACATACAAGGTCATACTGATATGCAAGAATTTCTGTGGGATCTTTGGTTTCAAGTGCTTCAAGTCCGCCCTGAGGCATTGAGAAGGGATTATGGGTAAAGATAATCTTATCGGTTATTTCGTCTCTTTCGTACATGGGGAAATCAACAACGAAGCAGAATTCGAAGGAATCATTTTTGATAAGACCGAGCTCATTACCGAGCCATGTACGGATAACACCCGCATTTTTGTCTGCGATTCCTGAAACGGTATCACAGATAAAGAAGATGGTTTCGCCTTCCTTTACACCGGTAAGCTCAACAATTTCTCTCTTTTCTTCCTCTGTCATAACCTTGGAAATGGGATCATCCTTAAATTCAAAGGTTTCTGCATTGAGCAGAGTGATGTGGGCAAGACCCGCCATTTTTGCCTGCTTTGTAGCAAAAGCCAATGACTTATCAAAGAACCATCTTTCGTTTTTGCACGGAGCAACGATAGCCCTTACCTGTTTGTTCATAAAGGGTTTGAACTTAACTCTTTTGAACATATCGGTAAGATCGCAGATAATAAGCGGATTACGAAGGTCCGGTTTGTCTGAGCCGTACTTTGCCATAGCCTCTTTAAAGGGTATGCATCTGAAGGGTGTGTCAGTAACCTTTTTATCGGAGAAGGTGCGGAAAATATCACTTACAACCTCCTCGCAAACTTTGAGAACCTCCTCCTGAGTAGAAAAAGCCATTTCAAAATCAAGCTGATAAAATTCACCGGGGGAACGGTCAGCACGGGCATCCTCATCTCTGAAGCAGGGAGCAATCTGATAATACTTATCAAAGCCCGATACCATCAAAAGCTGTTTGAACTGCTGAGGAGCCTGAGGCAAAGCATAAAATTTACCCGGATGCTTACGTGAGGGCACAAGGAAGTCTCTGGCACCCTCAGGTGAGGAAGCGGTAAGGATAGGAGTTTGAATATCGAGGAAGCCTCTTTCCTCCATAAGACGTCTCATGTGACCGATTACTTTTGAACGCAGGATTATGTTATTATGAAGGGCAGGATTTCTCAAATCAAGAAACCTGTGCTTGAGTCTCAGATTTTCATTTGTGTCCTTTGAACCGATTTCAAAGGGAAGGTCTCTGCTGCATACACCGAGAACCGTAAGATTATCTGCGACAAGCTCAACAAGACCTGTTTCTATTTTGGGGTTGACGGTGCTTTCATCACGTTTGGAAACAGTACCGTGGACGGAGATAACTGTTTCTTTGCTGATACCCTTGAGCAGATTTTCGTCGTGAACAACAACCTGTGTAACACCGGTTTCATCACGCAAATCCACAAAGAGAACGCCGCCGTGATCACGAACGACATCAACCCAACCGGCAAGCTCTATCTGCATACCGATGTGACTGTCTCTTATCTCGTTACAACGATGAGTTCTGTACATTATTTAATACCTCCATAATAATATGATTTACATTTAAGATATGCTTATTAAAATAAAAAATCCCGGGAATTACATAAAATAATTCCCGGGACGAGCATTAAAACCCGCGGTGCCACCCGTATTGGTACCAAAGTACCCACTCTTTTTATTAAATTAAAAGAATAAAACGAAGTGTTACCGTACTTACTACTTATCCCAAGTGTGCTTTCAGCCCATGACACACTCTCTCTGACGGACTTTCCGAAAAAGCAGGATCTTCACGGTGAATTATATCAAAAAGATTTTTATTTGTCAATAAAAATTCTCTTGTTTTTATAAAATATTTATAAAGAAAAATCTTCTTTCCTTACATCGACCGATGCCGCTTTTACGTTCTTTTTACTTTTATTAATTTACCGTTTACGATCAGTTAAACCGCCGAGGATTTCTCCCCGGCGGTAATCATTTTATTCAGGTTTATGCAGTTGCACCCAGAAATTTAATAAGAGCAATTACAAACTTGATAAGTCTGATAAGCATGCAGATGTATTCATTAATCTGTCCTTCATGAACAGGTCTGCCGCAATACTCGCATATAAGTGTTTCACCGCAACGGTCGCAAGTTGTGTTGCCGTCTTCGTTGATGTGACCGCCTAAATCAGGAATAACTTCCTGAACTACTGTCATATCGTCACAGCGTGAGCAGTGCTGACCCTCTGTGAGGCCTGTTTCGGTACACTTGGGTGCTACATAAGCATCAACAACGATGTCATGATCAAGAGCTGCTTTTTCCTCGTAAGTTGAATAGTTGCATTCTGTGCAGTATTCATAAGCATCCCAACCGATTTCTGTGCAAGTGTTTGCTTTTGCTTCAACATTCACGATTTCATGTGATGCAGGGATTTCATTGAATGTTGTGTAATCGCAAGCTGTGCAGTATATGTAAGCGTCCCAACCGATTTCAGTACATGTCTTTGCTTTTGCATCAACCTGAACAAGTGTATCCTTATGGTTGAGAGCAGGAACAACTCCCTGTTTAACTGTCATATCATCACAACGCGTGCAATGTGAGCCTTCTGTAAGACCTGTATTTACACAATCGGGAGCAACAGCTTCATCAACAACTATATCGTGTTCAACTTTTACAACATCTGAAGTATAAACCGCTGTACCGACAGTTGCTTTACACCAATATAATTTGCCGCATTCGGGGTTCTGTAAGGTTTCACCTGTTTCACCGTCAAGAGCTGTTTCCCTAACAACACTGAATTCAAGTTCAACGGGATTTTCTGCATCGACCATCATTGATTCAATGGTCATTATTCCATCAGTATCGAATTTTACCGTTGCGGTTTTTTCATTTCCTAACATCAAAGAATAATCACCGACCATTAAGTGTACAAACTTTAGATCTGAATCTGTTGAAACCTTTAATATGTCGCCTTTTTTAAAATCGTATACAAATAAATACCTGCTGGAAAAATCAACATCATAACTATCGATATTTTCTTCTTCAACTTCATACCACTGGAAGGTTGCAGCAGGGTTACTGAAATCGACGGTGTAATTATTATCAATTGTGGGCTGCTGAGTGAGAGCATTTCGTGCCATGCAGACATACTTTGTATCGTTTTCTTCGTCATAACCTGTTTTTTCATGGAATAAGTAGCTATAGCCCGGTTCTACGTTAATTTTATATTTTTCAGCATCTTCTGCAGATTTGATTCCTTTTAAAATTTCAACCTTACCCAAACAATCGATTGTTGAATCTATTTCCAGAGCATCTCCTGTATAGTCTGTTACATCAATAATCATTTCCTTAGCATCTGAATAATTGGGCAGCCGAAGATTAATCTGAGCATAACCCTCTCCGCTTTCAAGAACTACATCACCAAGTTTCAATGTTTCATCTATTTCGTGACTATTACAGCAATACACAGCATAACCGTTGCTTACAATTTTACCACCGTAAAGATTTGCACTTGCCCACGTTGCATCTATAGAGCGACATCCTGTACCGTTTGAAGTGTTTTCTATAGTACCGCCGTAAAGGCTGAAAACCGCATCCGTATCATTGAGCCATATAGTATCGAAGTTACTTGAGGTGATTTTGCCTGTTTTGTCTGTTGAAGTATCATAAACAGATAAAGGTGCTTTCACAGAAATATAACAAGTATTCAAATCCCATGTATAACCGTTGAGGTCGAGGACTACTTCACCATTAACAGAGAGATAAACGGTTGTTGAAATATCTCCTGTCAGTTTATATTTGCCCGCAGGAAGATATTCCGCCACCTCACCGTCGATATAAAGCTTACCACTAACAGCTGTAAGCACCTTAGCGTCGCTGAAATCAGGTATTTCATCTGCCGCAAAGGCAAATGGTACGGTTGTTGCAATCATTAAGATTGCGAGAATGATTGATAAGAGTTTACGTGTGTTTTTCATTTGTTTTTTCTCCTTTCTGGGATTTGATAAGTTATATGTTTTATGCAAACATTGATTTAACAATGTTGATAAACATAAGGATAAGGCAAATCAGATTCTGTTTAAAGCTGTCGTCGTGTAACGTTCTTCCGCAGTCCTCACAGGTTTCGTCAGTTGTCGGTGTTTCTTCCTCGCCACGGATATGTACAACAAGATGAATAGTTGATTCTTTCTGAATATTGTAATCCGAAAGAGTTTTTCCTTCTTCAAGCTGTTTTCCGGCAAAAATTAATTCCTGCTGTTCGGGAGGAATTCCCTCTTTCTCCTGAATTATCGCCTTAATAGCATCAATAGAGTCGTTTGGCTCTGTTTCAATTGTAATGGTTAAGCCTTCAAGGGTTTTGACGAAAATCTGCATAGCTGATGCAGATAATGTCATTGTAAGCATCATTACTAAAGCCAACAGTAATGATAATGTTTTCTTTAATGTGTTTTTCATTGTTTTTCTCCTTTCGGGAAATTAGTCTTTATATCGAGTTCCTTGAAAACACTTTGCACCGCCTCTTTTGCAACGGTTGCAAAGTCGATTTTTTGAATAAATTCAAGCGCTTCGTTGATTATTTTCTCTTCTGCCTTGTAAATACGCAACTGCATTGTTACGAGTCTTTTTGCTTTTGACTCAATAGTAAAATACATATCGCAAGGAATGGTCATATATGCTCTCATTATGCCCATTGAAGCAATTTCAGTTTCGTAAAAATCCTTAATTTCAAAAGTCGGGAATATTTCACTAAAAGCTTCATACATCATATTTGTTCTGCGTTTAAGAACTTCTTCGCTTGTCTTCGGCATCGAATAGCCGGCAAGATACAGGTTTCGCATATCCTCATTCATTTCCGCCATATAGAGCTGTAAAACCTCATTGGCTATGAAAATAAGAATCTGGTCATCGGTCAGCTTTTTTGAAACAGCATCCGATGCCGCCGTAACACCGTCGAGAAATCTTGTTACAAGTAAGCCTAAAATTTCCTCTTTACTGCTGAACTCATAAAGGATTTTGCTTTTCAGCACGCCTGAAAGCTTTGCTATGTCCGTAAATGTGGTACGCTCAAAGCCTTTCTGCATAAACAGTGCCGTTGAAGCGGTAAGGATTTTTCTATGTAATTCAGCAGTAGCCGCCTCACTTCTTATATTCGCCAAGTCATCAACTCCTATCTCATTTCACATTTCAAAACAAAACGCAGTTCGTTTTCGTTGTTATATTAACACAAAAAATCGGTATTGTCAACATTTTTTTACACCTTTGTAAACAAAAACGATTACTTTTTTTCGAATAGTTACAAGTAAAAAACGGACTGTTTCCATCTCTGAAAACAGTCTGTTAGATTTATTTTTTGCATTGATTGCAGCAAATTTGTAATAAACCGCCTAAAAAAGCACCTACATCCCCTGTTTACAAGGGCACTGAAAAACCACAGTTTTTTTGAAAAGCTGTGGTTTTTTTGTGTATAAATATTCGGTTTAAAATAAAATGTTATTTGCTTTTTTAAGTTTTTCGAGATAAAAAACAAAAGCAACGGATATTACACCGT
>JAFQHU010000009.1 GCA_017397845.1 Clostridia bacterium | reverse complement strand
CAAACAATAATTAATAGTTATTTCCAGTTAATTCCATATTCCTCCCCGAAACCTGATAAAATGTATTTTGCGAACCCATTTTCAAAATTTCGAGGAGAGTGATTAAATGAAATGCATAAAACTAAAGAGCGATGAGTTTCTGCAAGTCATCCAATCAACAAAAAATCTATCCGATAAAACGGTACTTGCCTACCGTTCGGACCTGAATGATTTCCAGGCGTTTCTGCAAGACAATGAGCTTGACGAAACGATTATCCTGAAATATGTTCAGATGTTATCAAAAGAGCGAGGACTCAAGGATAACACCGTTTGCCGAAAGCTGATAACACTAAAAATGTTTTTCGGCTTTCTTTATGAGCAAGGATATACAGATGTAAACTACTATCAAAATCACCATTTCCGCTATAAAAAAGAACGAAGATTACCCAAGACTTTAGCGGTGAAAGAGACATCAAAACTGCTTACTCATCTTACTGACTGTGCCGCAAAAGAGACGACAGAGTTTGAAAAGTGGAAGAGCATTCGCAACCTTGCTTTAATTGATGTACTGATAAGTACCGGAATAAGAATTGCTGAAGCTTCTAACATCTCTCTCGGTGATATTATCTACTCCGAACGGACAATTCTCATACACGGCAAAGGTCGAAAACAGAGGCTTATTTATATATCCTGTAATGAAACCTGGAATAATCTTACACGATGGCTGAAAGTCAGAAAGAACAGACCAACCAATACAGATAAGGTCTTTGTCAACCGATTTGGTGAGCAGTTGAGCATCCACGGCATTGAGTACATATATAACTCCGCCAAAACCGCCTGCGGCATTAACGAAAAATCAACACCGCACTATTTGAGGCACACTTTTGCAACTAACCTGCTTGCGAATGGAGCTGATTTAAGGTCGGTGCAAGAGATTTTGGGGCACAGCAGTGTGGCAACTACAGAAATCTACACCGAGGTTACAACCAAGCGCAAAAAGCAGGTTTTAAATAAGTATAATTACAGAAATAAGCTATAATTATTATCCCTTTATTTATATAGTCTCGAAAACGACAAAAAGTAACACATTTTTTCGAAATTTTTTCAAAAAAGTTTTTTATAACGAAAAAGCACAGGGCGGCAAACGAGCTGAACCCTGTGCTTAATGCTATTAAGTTGTGAGGGAGCTGGATTTTGCGAAGCAAAAGACTGAGGGAGTGAGAGGCGGGGCGGCGGAGAAACCACCGCCCGTTAATCATCTTGAACCTAATACACAACACTGTCTACTGGTTAATCTAAACTTTTTTATTAAGTAATATACAATACCGACTTCAAAAATATATAAAACAATTATAATTATTTTTACTAACGGATTATATAATACATATTGCATATAACTTGGATATATTGATGGATAAGTATAATTATTTGCATATGCATCAAAAATATTATTTGCCTCTAAATCGCTATCACTAAGTATTTCGCATACAGAAAACCCAGAAAACAGAGGATCAGTTTTGGGATAATAATAAAGATAATATCGTCCCATCACCTTAAAAATTCTCGCATAGTATATTTTCGATTCAACAACATGGCTATCGAAAAAATTGATATCTTTAGACAAGTTTCCGTATAAATCTGGTAATCGAATTACTTCTATTTTACCACACGATGAACCTTTAGTTTGAAAAAGCACAATGCTTCTTCCAAAAAACTTTGGTAATACTTTATAGCTTGATTTTTTTAAAAGATTTTCTACATCATCAAAATCAACATCCATACTATTGGAATAATTATCATAATGATATTCTAGTCCATTCATTTTGGAAAAATCAAAGAATAAATCATCATAAAAAAGTATTTTTCCAAATTCACCATAATATTGTTTTTTATCAAACAATACCGTCCCTACACCTATAAATAAGCAATTAAAAAGAGAAACAATACATAATACTACTGTAAAAACTTTTTTATTTGAATCCATTTTTATTATCCTCCTTAACTTATAAGATTATTTGTACGGATAATAAGTTTTGTTTTTTTGCCAATATGTCTGGCTTACCCAATAGATTCCCCTCTGATAATATATTGTCGTATATCTATAGTTTTCTGAACGAAGCAAAATCAACACTTTAGATGTACGGCTCTTATACTTGCTTGTAATAGATTTTATAAACTTATCTTCCTTATCAAGTCGCTTTTCAAGATACTTTAATGTTTCCTCTAACATTGAATAAATATTTGCACTCATAGAAACTAATGGATGAGTTATTTGTTCGCTTAAAGAAAACATAAATGCATCAAAATTCATTGAATTTTTTTCATATTTTTTCTGGTTAAACTTACCGTTCTTATCTTTTGAAATACTCCTTAAAATTTTGTCTTTCAAATTTAAAATATAACTTTTATGTTTATTAGCAATATATGCTTCCCAATTTTCTACTGTTCGTAGTCCTAATTTCCCTACATTTTTAATGTTTCTATTAGCATATGTCGCTCCAACCATATAAATGTAAATATCTGGTAGGTCATAAGTATAACTGGTCCATTTGTAATTAGGCAAATAACTATATACATATTTCTTGTTTACTTTTATTTTATTTTTTATTACCTTGTAATCAAATAGTCCGCTATTTATATATAAAGAATATGCTTTTGATAAAACATCATCCTCATTTAAAGTTTTAATCGTCGCATAATATTTTGCACGCCCAAATTTATCTATATATTTTAGCGGATTATTCTCACAATACGCAAACGGATTATAAGAAATTTCTGATTCGGTAACACCAATATAATTTACATCGTCACAGTTAACAAACCTACCCACTTCGGCATCGTAATATCTACTCTGTAAGTAATACATTTTAATATCGCCGTCGTAATAATAACTACGATACCTGAACGGATTAAGGTTACCTATTGCCGTTAAGTTTTCTTCATCAAGCACCTTGCCCCATGGGTCATATCGGTATTCTGCAACGATATTTTTATTGCTGTCTGTTATAGCAATAATGTCACTCATAGCATTCTTCACATAGAAGTAATCATTTCCGTTATATCTGAAACCTATTACTTCATCTTTGGAATCATAGAAGAAGTGAAGAGTTGTTGTGCCATCAGTCTGTTCGATGACATTATAACCGTCCAACAGGAACTTTGTTGTAACACCATTAGATGTTTTGCTTGTTCTGATACCATCTTCGTTATAAGTATAACTGATGTCGCCAAATGTCGCAAGCTGTCTTCCCATTGTCCAAGTAAGAGCATTGCCTCTATAAACAAGAGGATTACTATTATCAGTAGTACCATCCTCAAGTGCATATTTGATTTCCTGACCGTTATAACTTATAAGTCTGTCCTGCCATACACTGTCATAATTGTAAGTATATGTAACAGTGTTATCAGTTGATATATTTTTTATTGTCTTTGTGATAATGTTTCCTCTTGAATCATATTCATAAGTCCACTCGGTAGTACCGCTTGTAGCTTTTGTCAGCTGATCGTTATCATCATACTCATAACTTAAAGATTCAGTATGTCCATCACTCGAACCATCTTCAGCCTTTGACTCAACAGTAAGAGTTTCAGAAGAAATATTTTCGTTTTGGTAACCGTAATTGAAAATATAGCCCTCTGTTATCTCTCCGTTATTATTTTTCTCAAAGACATTTTCGAGAACCGTTACACCGTTATCTCCGTAACCGTAGTCTGTGTAGAAAACATTACTTGTTAATGTTCTTTCAAGTTCACTCTTTTCTTCATTATATACATATTTTTTGCTGAAGTCAACATTATTGTTTGTCTTGAAAACATCTTCGTTTTCTTCTGTAACAAGAGTATAAACATTACCGCCGATAGTTGTTACCGTTCCGTCAAAGCTGTTCGCATCATCGGCATCCTTTGAAGAGGTTTCCACAGAATAAATAAATGCTTTATCGGAATCATATACACTTGTTTTGTTTTCTTGGATTACTTTGAAAAGGCCACTTACTTTGTCATTAATTTTTACCCATTCGCCTTCAAGATTTGCGGTAAGTGTATCTTCTTCCTCAGTTGTAGCTTCATCTTCACTTGCCTTTTGCTCTTCTGATGAATATTTATACTCATATTTAGGCTCAGCATCAGCACCAAGTTTAATTGCGGTAATTTCACCATTGGAGTTATACTCATAATCAATAATCTGATTGTTACCGAAAGAAGAAAACTCAACATCCTGTTTAATATCGGGAGAATATGTATAGCTTACGATATCTATTCCGGCATTGGTTTTTTCTCCGTTTTCATCTACTTCGACTGCCGCACTTGCAGACAAAATACTGCCAAGAGTATTATATGTAAAATGATAACCGTTAAAGTTGTGTTCTGTTAAATTGCCGTAATCATCATATTTATATGTAGCAACCGTAGTTTCAGTAACAACTTCATCAACTTTAGTGGTATTTGTTCTGCTTATAAGGCTTCCGTTAGTATACTCATACACACTTGTAACTGTTTTTGTTACCTTGGTTCCGTTATCCTGCTGAAGCTCCTTTGTTTCTGTAATCGTTGAAACATTACCGTTTGAATATGTATAAGCTACAGCTACACCGTCTTCTGTTACGGTGCTGATATTGCCAAGATCGTCATAGGTGATTTGGGTTGTTGAATCAACGGTATTATTCTTGGTAACAGTTATCTTTTCCTGCTGATTCCAAATGTTATAATTATATTCAGTTGCTGTTGTAATTTCATTTTTCTTAACTTCATTTGCATCCGAATCAAAATAATAAGAAGTTTCAGTAACAGTTTCATTTGCAATATTTCCGAAGCTATTATAACTATACGATTCACTGCTTACCGTACGCAAAGCACCCAATGTATATTCTTCAACAGTATAGCTTGTAAGCTGGTCGCCGATATCGTATTCATATGATAACTTCTTTGTAGTAGTCAGAACGCCATCAACTAATGTCTGTTGAGTTTCTGACAGAAGATTTTCGTCCTCATAAACTCTTGTGCAGTTTTCATATTCAACATCAACAGTAGTTTCGTTTACTGTTTCTTGTTTAAAATACTGCTCTAAAACTATGTTTTCATTTGAGTCATAGGTGAATTTAGACACACAGAAAAGAACATTATTAATCGGCTGATAGAGTTCTTCTGTCTGTAGTTTAACATCATCAGTATAAGTGAAAACATACTTATCTGTTATGGTATTATCAGTTTCGCTTGCATACACATAAACGGTTTCTGCTTTTACAACCTTCTCTGCATCTTCAAAAGTTGCGGTAGTAATATCGGCAATTCTAGACTTTAAAACTGTAAGTTCTGTTGCTACTCTATTCTGCTCATCATAATCATAGAAAACATAAGTGTTCTCATTTATTGCCTCGTAAAGTGGCAATTCAGGTGCAGAAGGAGCATTGTTGTCTTCGCCTTGTTCAGCATCATTTTCCTCACTGTTAATTTCACCCTCGGCTTCGTTGTCTGTCGGAGTGTCTCCATCTGTATCAGGAGCGCTACCGTTCGATTCTTCACCAATATCATTGTCTGTAGCAGTTTCACCGTCTGATTCGAGCTCGTCTCCCGTTGAGGGTTCATCGGTGCCTTGTTCTTCTGACTGCGGTTCTGATTCAACAACATAGACAATATTCGATATAGCGTCTGTCGTTATACCAGCAGAAATCTCACCAGGAGCATAAACAGCTTTATCGCTGTAGCTGTCGAGACTGCTTGAAACATACACACCGTCAGAATAAGGAATAGTGTCTGTCACACCCTTGCTGTCAGATACAGTTACCGAACCGATATTCTTCGGTGTCTTTGTATTTGTACTCGCAGCAGTATCATTATATGTATACTTAACAAAGGATTTGTTAGTCTGTGAAATGAGCTTTACTCTGCCATTTGAATAGGATATGGTTTCTGTGTCGTTGGTAGTGAGGAGACCGTTAGTGTAAGCGTAGTTATGTATTGAATCCGATTCCGTATCATTAGGAGAATACGCTGCATCAAAGAACTTTGTTAGGTTGCCATCGTCACTCCATTCATACTTAACCACTTTTGTCTTTTCCTCACCCTCGCTGTCGGTACGGGTGATGGTGATTTCAGTCGGCTTGCCATCTGTGAAGGTGACAGTAGCTCCGCCTGTTATAGTGAGTGTGCCGTTATCATTCCATGTGTATGCCGTGTCAAGATAATCGGTAACAATGCGGTTTATCTTGCCGTCAAGAAGATCGAAGGTGCAGGTCATATCACCGTAAGTAAGTACATAAGAATCAGCATTAACCGTCAATTCTTCCTCATCAACAGAAAGGTATTTACCTTCTCTATTCTTAATAAAATAATGCTTTTCACCGTAGAAGTCCGTGAAAACATATGAGTTTTCATCTATCTCGTCTATGTTTGCATCAAAGGTGAAGAACCAGCCGTTGTTGCTTGTGTAGGTGCGTCCGAACTCTACCGGGAAAAGGCCTTCGCCGAGAGCAATGTCGGTGTATGAAGCAGTGTATTCACCGAGGTTATTTTCGAGAGTGATTTCGGCTATCGGACTTTCATTTGTAGCATCGTCAACGACTTTAGCATAGACCTTTGCTCCGTAAGTGCGTACTATATTTATGGGCTCACCGTCATACTCAGTCCATTCACCGTTTTCTATTTTATATTCTATATGCTCAGAACTGTCTGTTTCTTCGTTGAAGTCGAATGAACGAGAGGAGATGTAAACAAGACCATCTTGCTCGTAAAGGTCGGGAGAAGCGGGAATACCGTTGTCGTATTTTGGTAAACTGACTGTCTCTCCCCAAGACGCTTCATTGCCTACATTATCTTTAACCATTACCGTTACGCTTTCAGGCGCATCGTCAGTATAAGTAATAGTATTTCCTTCTTGCCATGTCACACCGCCGTCGAAGGAGTACTGTGAAATTCCTGACAAATCATCTTCTGCATCAACAATGACCTTTATTTCACCTTTTGCCCAGCCACCTTCGGTTGATGTTACAGAGTTAATGACGGGTTCTGTTGTGTCAATGTTAGTAATAGGAACATTTATGTAGGTTGTATTTCCGGAGGATTCTTTAAAGCCGACTTTTGCTGTTGTGTTTGCAGAGTATGATTTACTCTTGACTGTAGCACTCCAGGCACCTGAATCAAAGTTATATTGAGAAATGTTTGTTCCACTTGCGGTAAGAGTAACTGTGCCTTTTGTCCAAGTGTCAAGAGACGGCGAAGCAGTTACAGTGCCTGCTTTTGGGTTATATGTAATTGTTCTTATGTTACCGGCTTTATCTCTTACCTTTATAGTGTGTGTTGTGTTTGCAGATAAGGTTGCAGTTTTTCCTGTTACCCATGTAGTACCGCCATTAAAACTGTACGGTGTTGCGTGAAGGCCTGATAGTGCATCACTTGCGTTAATGGTAGCACTTACATTACTTCCACTGACTGTACCTGTTACTGTAGCTGTGGGGGCGGTTTTGTCGATTTTTACGGTAATCGCAGTGCCTGTGCCAATGTTTCCTGCGTTATCTTTCGCCTTTGGTGTAACAGTATATGTGCCTTCAGTTGAATATGTTTTAGTTTTTGTTTGCCAAGTTGAACCGCCGTCAAAAGAATATCCGCTTGTCGGAATTCCCGAAAGTGCATCAGTTGCATTGTTTGTAACAGTTACATTTGCATTTGACCATTCTGTATTTGGAGACTTTGTTGGTGTGCTGACCACAGGTGCAGTTTTATCGATATTTGTAAAACTCTTACTCACTGTTGAACAGGTATTACCCGCCGCATCCGTAACAGACACAGATACAGTGGAGTTAGCGGAAAATGTTTTCGTTACGGTTTTTGATGTTATACACTCCGAGCCATCGGCATCAAGTGTAGTAGTTGTGCCGTTTATTGTATATTTTGCAATTGCCGCATTATCAGTTATCTTAATTGTTGCCGTAACATTTCCATTAGTCCAGGAAGTTGGCGATAAAGTAATAGTAGCAGCTGGCTTTGTTTTATCAATCTTTGTTATATTAACGGTTTTTGATGTTATATTACCTGCATAATCCTTTACTTTAATATATACAGTTTTATTGGACGAGAAAGATTTGCTTTTTACAGTTTCAGACCAAGTGCTGCCATTATCAAAACTATAACCGGCTATACCGTCATCATCATACACATTATCAGTCGCAGTAATTGTAAGAGTAACATTACTATTAGTCCATTTGGTCGGATTCCCTGAAACAGTAACAGTTGGTTTTGTTGTATCATTAGTATACGAAATAACTGCATATGGACGATATGACGAAGTCGTATGATCCTTCGTAGCAAATCCTCTCCACAAGTAATCTCCACCTGATGCTTCGCACTCAGCAATAAATTTAAGTCCTTTATTAACAGTTTCTGTCGTCCAAGCTCTTACCGCGTTGGTTATATTAAATGCGTACCAATAAGGAACATTTTCATTATCTGTAGAATTACTGTTAATGTTTCTCCTTGCAAGTGTAAGGTCTTCCTTACCGGGATAACTAAATGTGCTGCGATGAGCAGGCTGTGTTGACCAGGTAACAGAATTATTCCAAGACTCTTTAATAAGATAAGGTCTTACATACATAGTTTCGGTTCTGCCGGTCACTTCTCTTAACCAAAGTTTTGCAGAAGATATCTTGGCATATTTTTCAATGTCAGATGGTATTTTAAAGAAAAACATTGCCCGACCCTTACCATATTGACTTGAACCTGTCTTGCCAAAACAAGCAGAAGGATTTGAGCTTTGAGGAGAATCTTTGAGCGCTGAATATACAGAGGTATCGTATGTCATTGAGATATTATCTGTTGTCGGATCAATGATAACGGGATATACTGTACCTTCACTTTCAAGATACTCTTCGGGTACGCTTATGGTAAGAATATACTTGCCTTCTGAAATCATTTCAAGCTTATATGTACAATCCGTATAATGTTCACTTGTAACATCCATGCCGCCTGATGAGTCGTTGGCAAAAGGAGCAACAAAGGTAGTGATAATATCTTTTGTTGCAGAGTCAATGATTTCTACTTCACCGTTTGAATTAATAGCGGCTATAGTACCTTCTTCTGTATAAAGAGTAAATGAAAAGTCGGAAATACCCTGATAACTTGAAAGTACAATTTCTTCCTTGCAACCGTTAAGCTGAGGTAAAAAACGGAGGACTGAATCTGTTCCGTAAACACCGGCGTACTCAAAGCTGTCTACAAGCTCCATATCACTTTCAATCTGTTTAACTGTACCGACAGATTGTGTTCCGTTGGGAACAAGTCTTATTTCTTCGCCGTCTTTCTCAACAAGAAGCAAGCCCTTCGATGAGTCTTCGGAGAAATATGCTTTGTAGTCATTGTCGCCATTCTCATATGAATAGCCTCTGTTGATAATGGTAGTGTCTGTAACTGCTCTAATATTGGTATCTTTGTATACAAGATTACCGGCATCGTCAATAAAGCTGACAGGCTCAGAGAAAAGATATGCAACATTTTCATCGTCTTCAAGCTCAAGAGTAAGACGGGTATGGTCAATATCTAAATCTTCTGCCGCTTCTTTAGCAGTTTCTGTTGACTGAGCAGGAGTCGCACGAAGAGAAAATGTGCTGGCAGTTCTTGCTATAGAACCGTTTGCCTCTTCAACAACTTCGTCAACCTGTTCCTTTTCAGAAATACCGACCGCATCTTCCGTATCTACAATGTTTTTGAGATAACCTGAAAGAGCTGAATCAAAGTATTCTGTTCTTGCTTTTTGTTCAGTATACTCTGCCGCAAAAACTGTGGTTGATGCAGAGCAGATACTGAAAAGTGTAAGAATTGCAAGAAAAATTGATATTACTTTTTTAATGCTTTTCATTATTGTTTTCCTCCTTTTTAAAATGCTAGATATTGCTTACAATATTACCTATCTCCTTAATATGTAGCAGTAATAACTTTTTCAATTACATCTTCACTACCGCCACTTCCGTATACCGTATATTCAGCCTTAACACGATATGTTCCTGTTTTGCTTAACTGAATCGAGTGCGATTTATTTAAATTTGTGCCATTTACAGTATCAGTCCACTTTTTTCCGTCAATACCATTATCTACTTTAACCCAAATAAGGCCCACTTTTCTTTGAATATAGGAAACAGCAGTTATCTTGGTTGTAATGCCACTTTTACCTATACAAGACAAATTAAATGTTGCCTTCCCGGTACTAGATATTGCAAAGGTAACACTTGCAGAGTTTGTATTATTGTAATAAGGAACAACATCTGATTCTGTTGAAGTTGCAGCAAATACAGAAACACCGGAACAAAGTATAAATGTGACTATAGACAAAGCTAATGCAATTATTCTTTTCATGTTTTCACCTCCTCACTTAAAAATAAGGATAAATATCCCATCTAAATTACAGATGCATAAAAATATCATATAATTACAAAATTCTTTAAAAAACTTGAAAAAATGATTTTTATCGTATAATATTTGATAAAAATGTAATGAAAACAAAAAAAGATGCATCTTTAAATGTGAAGATGCAACGGAGGAAAAAATGATAGCTATTTATCTGTCGCTTATTGACAGCGAAACCGACAAAATAAAGTTTCAAGAAATATATGAAAATTATAAAAAGCAAATGTGGTATGTTGCTAACGATATATTGAATGATGCCTATTTAGCAGAAGATGCTGTTCATGATGCTTTTATAGGAATTGCAAAGAACTTTTCTAAAATCAGAAGCTTTGAACCGTATTCAATAAAATCCTATGTTTTGACATCGGCACGTCGTGCCGCTTTAATGTATGTAAGAAAAGAAAAAGGGTATGAAACTATTGATATTTCAGAATTTTTTAATCTCAAAGATTATTCTTCAACAAACAAGATGAACGAGATTGAAACAATTGATTTTGCTACTGCGATCATAAATAGTTTGCCGCCCAAATACAGTGAAACAATGTATCTTCATTTTGTCTTGGATTTAAGTGCAAAAGAAATTGCCGCACAACTTGACAGAAATATAAATACTGTCAGACAACAAATATCTCGCGGCAGAAGAATGTTTATAGATATAATTTCAAGAGGAGAAGAAACAAGTGACAAACAATAAATATGACAAGTTAATGATTGAAGCTTTGAAAAGGTATAAAGATACACAATTATCTTCTGTTCCTGCTGAAAATGATATACAATACGAGTTTACTCAAAACTTCAATCGTAAAATGAACAAATTAATTGAAAGACAAGAAAAGAGAAATAATATAATCTTCAATAATACAGCCAAAAAAGCCGCAACAATCATTCTTGCAATTGTTATGGGACTTTCTTTAACTTTGAGCATAGAAGCTATCAGAGAACCTATTTTTAAATTCTTCTATGAAGTATTTTTCAATCGCACAGAAATTAATTATAATGTTGATAACGATGATACGATTACAACATATTATACATTGCCTATTATTCCTGAAGGCTATGTGAAAACAACAGACACATTTATAAATGAACTAAGTACAAATATATGTTGGATAAATGAAAACAATATAACCATTAATTTTAAACAAAGCATTGAAAACATAGATTCTTCAATTGACAGTGAAGATAGCAATATCATGGAAGTAACAGTTAACAATACCAACACTCTATACTGCAATAATGGTCACTCCATCATTTGCGCTTGGTCAGAATACGGTTATTATTTTGAATTAATTTATCCGTCTGAACTTGGCGAGAAATATATGTATAATATTATAGGAAAACTAGAAGAAATAAAAGCCTAAGAATTAGAACATATATAGTTAAAGAGCAGAGGGTGGCTCTGCTCTTCGATGTTTTATACATAAATCAATTCATTACAAACAATCTCTCTTGCCCGTTGTTGAATATTACTCATTAATTGTACCCATTCCATTTGATTCGCTTCTTTCAGTTGCTCTGTAACACCCTCATCCTCTTTCATCTGTTCAATGAGAGTATCAAACATATCCTGTGCATGAGCTTCAACCTCAGCACAGTGCTGATAAAGCTTGCCTTGACTGAGTAGTAAGCTAAAAAGTACCTTCTTATGTTTTTCAAGATAAGTTTTGTACATCATTCCCCATTTGCCGAGTGTGATTCTTGCTTCTTCGGGTGGTAAAACGAGGTTCGGGATGAGATAATCACCAACCTGACGATATTGGATAGCGTTTTTGTCTGACATAAAAATATCCTCCTTAAATTTTGTAGCTTCATTGTACAAATTAAAGGAGGCTTTGTCGAATGTGCGGATTTTGAAATGGTGCAAATAAGGGTGAAAAATAAGCCTTTTTGTCGAAAAATCGAACGTTTTTGTGAAGTAAGTTGCACCTAATAATTATCCGTAATAAAGTTATTATGTGTTAGTGTATCTAGCATCATAGTGCAAATCATAAAAGAGGGTTATATTGAAGTATTGATTGTTTGTTTTTATGTTTACATATGTTATAATAAAGTATTATGAGGTGATATAATGAGTGATGATTTTATCAAAATTTTAAATTTAGGAGCTTTTACTGACAAAGAGAAAAAATTAATCAATAGTGATTTTTCCTACAAAAAGAAAATGAGTAGAATAATGAAAGAGGCCAGAAAAGCGGCCAAAAGAGATACATGTTATTTTTGTGATAAACCTGTTACGAGCTTCTGTAACTCGCACTCAGTGCCTAGATTCTGCTTAAGGAATATAGCAATAGATGGTGAAGTATTAACTCTAAACACCTTAGTTGATAATCCTTTTTTAGACAGTGAAAAAGGTGTAGAAAATGCAGGGGTATTTCATTTGATTTGCAATGACTGCGATAGTAAAATATTCTCAGATTATGAAAATCCTGATAATTACAACAACAAACCAACACCTACAATGATTAACCAAATAGCTCTGAAAAACAGTTTGAAATCTATTAGCAAGCGTAATTTAGAAATTGAACAATTTAATATATTAGAAAAAAATTCACCCAAAGCAAAAATAATCAGTCAAGCTAAAAACGTTGCAAACAAAATGGATTTAAATGAATATAAGAATAGCTATATAAAAGCAAAACGAGCATTAGAGAAAAATAGCGAAACAGACTATTATGTTTGTTATTATGAAAAACTTAATTATGTAGTGCCTATCGCTTTTCAGGCTTCAGTTGCATTAGTTGTAGATTTTGAAGGTAATGTTATTAATAATATATACAATCCAAACCCGGAATACAAAATACAAAATATACATATAAGCATTTTTCCTTTGAAACAGGAATCTGTTATTATCATGTTCATTGAAAATGGAGACAAACGATATAGACCATTTTACAAACAATTTAATAAACTGGAATTTGAGGATAAACTTGCAGCGCTGACACTGATTATGTTTATGTACTCAGAAGATATGTATTTCTCAAAATCAATAAAAGATGTCATATGCAACAACAAAACATTACAAGATGTAGGCAAAACAGGGCAAGATCTAATAGCATCTACTCCGTTTTTTAATCCGATTGAAATTCTGAAGAAGACTCACGATTTAGATAAAAGATATGATATTCCCAATATACTCTCCGAAAAATATAAAGTTTTATAATTCATCGTTAGCTTAGGTGATAAAGTATGAAAAATATTGAAAATAATAAAACATGTGATTTGATTGTTCCTATAATTGACAGAGTTGTTAGTCAGAAAATTGAAATAAAAGAAGATGAAAATATAATTATTAAAAAATGTGCTAAACTTGCATTGTATTCATACGAAGATGATATTGAAACTGCTAAAATTACAGAACACGAACTATTAAAAATGGAACGTGAAGGTCAAATTTTTGGGATTAATATTTTAGTTAGAATAAAAAGATATTACTATATACTTTCTAAAATGCAGAATTTGGATTGCAGTAAACAATTGCAGCTATTAACAAACTTGAGCTCATATTTAGGTAATCGATTTTATTATAAAGTTGAAGAGAGTACAATAGAACAATTATTGATTTATGGGTTAAGGTTGCCAGATATTTTAATAGATACACCTCAAATTCAACTTGACAGAATGATAGAATCTGCGAAATTTTTAGAAAACTATGGTATTACTCCTGAGATTGACTATTCTGGTTTTTCTTGCAATGAGGCGACATCGCAAAAATTATTTAATTTAGTTGAAGGAAAAATCAAATCTGTTAGTGGAAATTATGTTTTAGGCAAGATGTTTAGTGAGTTTTTTGCCGAATATATACCTCTGTTCGATTTATATAATATATCGAGAAACGTAAAAGACAAACGCAATGAACCTGTAAATATTTTATTTAATTTATCTGTAAAGCATCTTCGTGCTAATATCATAAGTAATGATGTTGGAATAATAGAAAGTAAAGTGAATGAAATCTTCCAAATTACAAGAGCTTGGCTTGATGTGTTTGATATACAGAGTGAATCAGGTATGGAATACTCGATGATGAGAGTAGAAAATTTTCCTCTGTATTTTAATAATGAGATCATTTATGATAAAATGTGTACTTTAAAGCAGTATAGCAAAAAATATATATTGCTGTTATTGGATTGTTTGATTAAACCTTTTTTTGATAAGGCCGAAAAAAGATATAGCTTTAAGGACTATTGCTGTTTAGCAGAATATCTAATGCTATTAGAACAACCTTATGCGTTTTTGAATTTAAATGATATTCATAAGAAAACAAAAATTGCCTACTATAAAATTAATCTCATATTAGAAGATATATCTAGGTCGATAATAGAGGTAAACAGTAAATTTAAATCATTAGAAGGAGAAACAAATTTTCACACAAGACCTATCATTAGGTTTCCTTTTGAAAAGTATTTGTATATTGATTATCATTTTACAGGTTTTGGTTTTTATATTGCTGCTTACGATATGATAAAGGCAAAATTTGACTTATTGGATCGAAAACTTGGTCCTTTGGTGGAAGATATGTTGCGCGCAGAAATGTCTAAAAAGGGATATTCTTTATATAACGGTAAATACACTACACAGGATGATGAATCCGATTGTGATTTGGTAATAAAAAGTGCTAATAGAATTTGTTTCATTGAAGTAAAAAAGACCAATATTGAAGATGAATTTAATAAATTGGATGATGTGGCAGCATTGCAACAATTATCTAAAGGTATGGTTAAAGCACAGAAACAAGCTTTTAGACACAAGAAAAATTTGATTAAGAACAGAACTTTGACTTTGATAGATAAACAGAAAGAAGTTGAATTATCATGTTCAGGCAATGAACATATTTATTTGTTCAGTATATGTTTACCTGAATATTCGTTTTTAGCTAGTAAAAGTTTTAGTTCGAAATTACTTGAGGTTATTTTGCTTGGCGGCTTTTCAACGGTAGAGCCCAGCAGACAGTGTGAGGTTGAAGAATTAAATAAATTAGGCAAAGCTATACTTCAATACGCTAGCGAAACAAATAATAAATTTCCTGTCGATGTACATTCAGTTTCTTTTTACTCGACATTTGCAAGTGCACAACAATTATTGACAGCACTTTGGTGTAGCAACAACCAAGAAGAATTTGTTGAAATGATTAAGAATTGGATTTATGGAACAGACGGAAGCTTAAATTTGTATCATTCTATTCTTTGTGATGTTGTTGAAAGAAACAGTCCTAAAAGTATTAGAAAAAGTGCAATAGATATGCTTGAATCCACGAAAAAAGAAGCAGTTTTTGTGGGTTGAATGGTTAAACATTATAAATTCATACTACAAAAAAAGGAGATAAAACAGAATAATGTTTTATCTCCATAGTTTTCGAATGTTACTGTTTCTCAAACTTACCATTAAAAGTTGTATACTCAAAACATAATAAAAATCCGAACCCATTCCCTATTTGGAAAATTTGGTTCGGATTTTTCTGGTTTGGTGCCGGTGACCGGACTTGAACCGGTACGGTGTTGCCACCGAGGGATTTTAAGTCCCTTGCGTCTGCCTATTCCGCCACACCGGCGTGTCATACGACTTTACAATTATACTGTTATGAAAGGCTTTTGTCAAGGGTTTTACGGCATTTTCTCTTGTACGAAGCAGTTTATTTATTATGTTTATTCTTTATTTTCCTTTTCTTCTCTCTTGATCTTTTTGGTAGAAGTGCGGATAAAGTCTTTATTTCTCAAAGTTACTTTTTTGATGCTTTTATAAGATGGCAGTTTTCTGTTTGTGCTTCTCACAGCTTCGATAACGGCTTTGTGGATTTCTGTTTCGTTTAGATTTGTTTTTTTCAATTTTCGTTCGATTTCGGCCGTATCGGGAATAATCTGTGCACTCAGTATGCTGTCATCCTCAGAATATACCATGACATCTGATATCACCGGATTTTTGAGAAGATAATACTCTACCTCTTCCGGATAAATATTTTTTCCGTTTTTGGTAACGATAACATTTTTCTTTCTGCCTGTAATATGATAATTTCCGTTTTTATCCCTGTATCCCAAATCTCCAGTATAAAAAAATCCGTCCCTCATAACCTCATCGGTGGCTACCTTATTTTTGTAATAACCGAGCATAACCATCGGTCCTTTTACACATATCTCTCCTATCCCCTTTTCGTCAGGGTTTTCTATTTTTACCTCCACACCGGTCAAGGGCTTTCCGATGGAATCGGAAGTAAAATTTTCACTGCTGTTACATATTACTATGGGTGAGCATTCCGTTAGTCCGTAACCGATTATGACGGATATGCCGAACATGATAAAATCTTCGGCTACCTCTTTCTGAAGTGCGGCCGCTCCCACCACTATTTTATTAAGTTTTCCCCCGAAAAATGCGTGAACATCGGAAAAGATTTTTCTTCTTTTTTCCTCGCTGACAGCAGATGAAATAACAGAAAAAAACTGTACCTTTTTTCTCTTACCCTGTTTTTCGATAGAGTTCATAATCCTTTTGTGTATCTTTTCCAAAAGCAACGGAACCGTCACAAATACTGTGGGTTTGTAAAAGGCGAAATCCTCCTTCAGTGTACGTAAAGATTCCGCAAAAGCAACTGAGGCCCCCGAATAAATAACCATCAGAAAGGATATCGCCTCATAGGTATGATGAAGCGGTAAAACGGAAAGAGTACGGTCATCTTCGCTGATTTTTACCCGTTCAGAAACACATATCAGATCGGAAATAAGATTAGAATGAGAGAGCATAACGCCCTTTGCCATACCTGTAGTTCCCGACGTAAACAGCAACACCGCTGTTTTTTCCCCGTCGATATCTGCGGAAAAATAATCTCTTTTACCCTCGGAAATCAGAATTTCTCCCCTGCGCAAAAGATCATCGAAAAAAATCGTTCCATTTATGTTCTCTGTGCATATTATTTTGATTTCTCTATCTGAGGTATGTTTTACCGAAAGAAGCTTTTCCGCCGATTTACCGTCACATATTATCGCATCTATTCCCGCAAAGGAAATAATATTTTCCGTTTCCTGAACCGGAAGTTCCTTATCCAAAGGCACCGCAACACCCACGCCCCCGGTCAGTGCAAGATAAGAAAGACACCAAAAATAAGCATTTTCGCCCATAATAGCTGTCTTTTTTCCTTTAAGGCTCAGCTCATATATTAACGCTGTGCCGAAACATTCAGCATCCTTTTTCAGTCTGCTGTAGGTTATACTTTTCGGCCTGCCTTCTTCATTTTTCACAACAAAAGCAGCTCTGTCCCCAAAATTTCTTTCACTTTCACAAAGAAGAACTCTCAAATTTTCAGGCCCTTTCATATTACCACCGCTTTCATAAGATTTCCTTATAATATATTTTCACCAAAGCAGCGAAATATTCTTATATAACATTTAAAAATCAAGGTTATTAAGTTTTTCTGATAATAGATTAAAACTATTGAGTTTTTGCTTTTTTTGAGGTACAATATATTTAATTGGTTAAATCAAAGGAGGATAATATGGACGATATATATTTTTCCGATAAAAAGAAAAACACATCATCGGGCGACCGAAGCACAAAACGCTATTCGCCCAACGAATTTACAGATACAAACTATTTTGACGAGAGCTTTTCTTTGGATTTTAAGCAAAAAAGTCATTCACCTGCCTTTTCACATAAAGAAAAATTCACCGTAAATATCCCCGACGAAGACAGCATCAGCACCGGACATGTCAACAGAACGCCTACCGGCAGACCCGTTTCTTACGTAAACCGCAACCAAAACGAGGTTACCGGAAGATCCGCCCCCTCCGCGCAGAACAGATATACTAATCAAAGACAAAATCCCGCTGCACCTCACTCTGCTGCCTCCGGAAGCAGAACCCCTCAGGGTGCCAGAGTAAATCATACACAGTCTCAAAGACCCGTAAGAATGAGCAGAGAAGGAGCTCACCGCAACGTCCCTCCCCCTAAGCCCCCTGTATCAAAAAAGAAAATTGCCGGACTTACCCTTCTGTCGATTTTCGCCGTTTTTATCATCGGTCTCATCGGCTACGGTATTTCCGCAATAAACGGTCTTAATTATGACGAAAGCATAGTTCCGAACGCTTATGTAGATGAAAGCACTCTTACTTCAAGCAACGATGTGGTCAATATTCTGTTTTTGGGCAGTGACGCCAGAAGCGAGGTCGAGGGTCAACGCTCGGACACCATGATGCTTTTTTCCATCGATAAACAGAATAAAAAGCTCAAGCTTACCTCATTTCTTCGCGACAGCTATGTATATATCCCCTCAAAGAAATATAACACTAAGCTAAATGCTGCCTTTTCCTATGGCGGTACACAATTGGTAAAGGACACTCTTGAATACAATTTCGGAGTAAAGATTGACAACTACATCATGGTGGATTTCAAAGCCTTCAGACAGCTTGTTGACCTTTTGGGCGGTATTACCGTAAAAGGAGTCACCGAAGCGGAAGCCAAATACATGCGTGAAGAGGTCAAGCTTAAAAAAGTTAAAAAGGGAACAAACAAAATGAACGGCAAAACCGCTCTCTGGTACTGCCGTATAAGATATGTGGATAACGATTTCAGAAGAACCGAAAGACAGAGAAAGGTTATCGGTGCCATCGTGGAAAAGGCGCTCAAAACCAATCCCTTAAAGCTTATGAGCATCGTCAAGCAGGTTTTACCCAATATTTCAACTGATATAAGCAGCAGCGAACTCATCGGCCTTGCGGCAGGTGCTGCCCTTCGATATATTCATTATGATATAGAACAGCAGCAAATCCCCGCTGAAAACACATGGTATGATGCCAGAATATCAGGACAGCTGGTTCTCAAAATGGATATGGAGGAAAATAAAGAAATTCTTAAATCCTTCCTTTACGATAAGGACAGTAAGAAAAAAGAATAAAAATTATTCTCTTATGAGCACAAACCTTTTCGGTTAAAATAATTAAACAGATGTATTTCAGTCGATAACAACTTTGATACATCTGTTTTTTCTTTTTGGTTTGATTTTATTATATATCGGCAAAAACTAACTGTCTGTTCGAAACCCGCTTTTTTACAACATCACCAATCACTGCTATAAACTCAGCGTTCGTAGGTTTCAGTTTATCCTTTGAAATACTGTGGGGAAAATAATGATGTAATGCCTGTGTGTCCCCTTTTGTACAGCCGCTCTCTATGGCATGTCTGACCACTCTTTCCACCCGTGACGAGGTGGTACCGTGATGCTCCGCTATGGCAGGATAGAGACATTTGGTTATTCCTTCAACTAAAATGGGTCTTTGTGCCACAAGCACAAGTGCCTCTCTGAGATAACGGTATCCTTTGGTGTGTGCCGGTATTCCGAATTCGCTGAGGATAAAGGTTGCCGCTTCCTCAAAATCACTTAGTGATGCGGAAATCAGACTTTCGCTTGTTTCATCTGCCATCATTCTGATTATGGTTTGCAGCATCTGTTGACTGTTTTCTTCGCCAATATCCTTCATCACCTCTCTGATGCTGTCAATTTTCTGAGATGAAAGAGAAAGAGAAAAAACTATTTCTGATATTTCTTCTTCCTCTTTTACCTTTGGCGTTTTTACTGCTAAATTAATACTTTCTGACATATCTTCTCTCCTAAATGTGATAAATATTAACATTTTGCTTTATTCCATATTATCACACATTATCAATTAAATCAATAGATTTTTCGATGTTTTTCGATAAAATGATAATATTTTTCACATTTTTACAAAGAAAAAGCAACAGGCTGACATGGTGTTCAGCCTGTTATGCTATAAAACCCTCCAAAGACGTATCTCCGAGAAAGGTGTCCATATTATAAAGAAAAAGAATATGAGAAAAATCATTTTCTTCTATAACTGCAGAAAGCTTCTCTTTGGTATATCGCGGATCAATTACTACAATTTTTGCAAAAAAAGGAGTTAACATGGGAAGCATGCAGTTTGCATAAGAATCCTTTACCATAAGCAAAGTATCCTTTTCCGAAGAAGTGGTTCTTATTGTAATTTTCCCGTAGTTACCGCCCGCGAAAACCTCATATTTATTTTTCTGCTGAAGCTTGCTTCCGTCAAAAAGAGATGCGGTTTTCTTTTCGCCGTCTTCATAATCAACCACGTAAGTGAGAGCGGAATTCTGCGGTACACATATTTCAATAATATCACCGGAAGAATTAACTCCGCTCTTTGAACTGAGTGTACCCTGAAAATCATCCGCAACCGGAAGAAAATTAAACTTAACGCCCGCCGTGCTTTTTTTCCAACTCTTCATAAGCTCCGAAAAAGCAATATATGCAGCGTCTGTAGTCCAATGATGGTCAGTTTTATAAAAAAGCTGTATCTCATCCTTTTGGGCCGAAAAGGCATCGTAAAGATTAATGAAATTAACTTTTTTGCTCTCAGTATATTTCTGTAATTTTTCTGTCTGAGCCTTCTGATCTTCGAGAGTAAGATGTGCCGGAAGCTTGTCTTTATAAATATGACTGCTGTTAGGAGAAAGCATAAAGGTTACCTTTGAATCCTTATTGCTTTCAGCAAAAGCACTTATCTTTTTCATAATCTCCTGCTTTTTTTCATCAAAGGGAGCGGGAACCGAAAAAAGATAGCCTTCCTCACCGATATAAACTCCCCCGACCTCAGTTTTTCCCGTCAGACGGTCTGCAAATGTTTTGAGTCTTATTATCTCATCTCTGAAAATAAATTGGTCGGTAAAATAAGTTTCAAAGGCCTTCATAAAGGAGCCGTCCTTTACTGCATAAAAAGAGAAGTCAGGAGCAGGAGCGAGAACACGGTTTTCCGACTCGGAAAACTCTCTGTCTTCACCCGTAAAAAGGGTAATTCCGCCCGCAAATATAATAAAACAGAAAGCACCGATAAGCAAAGAAAACAGCACTTTTCCCTTGGAGCTCTTTCCTGCGTTTGCAGTTGTATTTTCTTTGTCAAATAATTCACTGTTGTCCATTTAAAACCTCTTAAAATCTGAAATAAAGGAAAGGATTGTATGTTTCACTGATAAGATAGATTATGCAGAGAATAAAAATACCTATATAGCCTATGCTCATAAATGCGATATTGACGCGGAAATTTTTTATACGCGGAAGTGCGGCAAAAACTCCCGTGGCACAAAGAATCATAATTATAACGGAAAACAGATTTCCGGAAAGAAGATATTCTGCCGTACTGTCAATGAAGCAATTGTCCCATAAGCCGAACATGCTTCCGATGTAATCAAAAGCAGCCGAAAGGCTTTCGTTTGAGAAAAATACCCAACCTATCATAACTATAACCATGGTCACCGTATACCGGATAAACTTAGGTATTTTTTCTATAACGGAGGCAAAAACATACTTTTCAGCGATCAGCAGCACACCGTAAAATACACCCCACGCAATAAAGTTCCATGCAGCACCGTGCCACAGTCCCGTAAGTGACCAAACCACGAAAATATTTAAAATTGTTCTTGCTGTTCCTTTTCTGTTGCCTCCCAAAGGAATATAAACATAATCCCTGAACCAACTGCTGAGGCTTATATGCCATCTTCTCCAAAAGTCGGTAATGCTTACAGCTTTATAAGGGAAATTGAAATTTTGCAGAAAATCAAAGCCGAGCATTTTACCCAAACCTATCGCCATGTCCGAATAACCGCTGAAGTCAAAATAAATCTGCAAAGTATAACAGATTATTCCTAACCACGACGTCACAACGGAAAGAGTGGCCGTTTCCATACCGAGAATTTCCGTATATACGGCACCGACCGTATTGGCAAAGATAACCTTTTTGCCCAAACCCTTTATGAAAAACATTATACCTGCGGCAAATTTTTCTGCAGTAACCTGTCGGTCAGAAAGCTGCTTTTCCACATCACTGTACTGTACGATAGGACCCGCTATAAGCTGCGGAAACATCGAAATATAGGTTGCAAAGGGAATAATGTTTCTCTGTGCCTTCACATCGCCGCGGTAAACATCAATCACATAAGAGAGAACCTGAAAGGTATAAAAGGATATACCCACGGGCAGAGGAATATTTTTTACGGGCAAAGAAAGAGAAAAAAGACCGTTTATACTCTCCACCACAAAGCCGTAATATTTAAAAAAGCCCAGCATAAAAATATTGAATATGAGAGCACAAACAAATACGAGCTTCTTTTTTTTCGGACTTGATATGTATCTGTCAATATCAATTACCGCATTATAATTATAAAAAATGCTAAGGAGCATCAGAATAATATACACAGGCTCTCCCCATGCATAAAATATGAGACTCATAATTAAAAGCACCGTGTTTTTCTTTAACGTCTCTTTGTTCTTATCCTTAAAAAGCTTTAAATTATAAAGGATGAGGAACAAAGGGAAAAACAAAAACAAAAAAGTGGCACTGCTGAATACCATTTTTACACCTCAAATATCATTATGAACAATTCTATTCTTCCACACATTTAAAAAACGCCTCAAGGCCCGCCGCAGCATCATCGTGAACAATATATATTATTGCTCCCCTGCTTATTTCTAAAACACTTTTTTCCAGAAGAGAAGAAGCAACGGGATCGTAATCTTTATAGGTGCTGTACTTTTCCTCCGATTTTTTTTCGATGGTTTTTGCGGCCTTTTCAAGCGCAGCTTTTTCGCTGTCCCTGATTATCAAAATTTCACGCACATCCATTATATCCTCACTGCCGCAATAAAAAAATGAATCAAATTCATCAACGTCAAATCCGAACTGCGAGGAAAGCCTTTCTCCGTCGAAATTTTTCAGTCCCTGCGTGCTTATATTTTCCGTTACTGCCGCACCGATTTCGTCGGCAGCTTTCACGGTATCCTCTTCAACGAAAAAGGAAAAGCCGATAAAAGCAATCAGCAGAAGCACGCATATCAGCTGTCCGTAACCCGCCTTGCTCATTACACAGTCTCCTTTTCTTTTATCAGATATTTAAGCCAATGATCCCTGTAAAAGGATTCGGGAAGGTGGATACCGTCTCTTCCGTAGCAATAATCGATCTCTTTAAAAAGAGGATCGTTATCAAGATATTCCACCTTGAGCTTTTTACACATATTTTTCATCGCTTTATTATAGGGCTTGATTCTTTTAAAAAGCTTATCTTTGGCTACCTTTCGGTCCACGGGAAAGATCGAAGACACGATTATACGTGTTTCGGGGAGCTTCTTTTTTATTTTTTTTATGCATTTGCTGTACATGGCTATATATCCGTCCAATGCCTCCTGCGTATAACCAAGAGCATTAAGCCCGTAATGCAAAACAATTACCTCAGGCTCTTTTTTGATAACCTTTTTATAATTATCCTCCAAATGGTAAAGAGAGGCACTGACCTTGCTGTAAATACGCTTTTCATTGAGAATACCGTAGGATTCCAAACCGTTTATAAGTGAATCACCCATAAAATAAACATTTTTGAGCACCTTTTTGTAGGTTGTTTTTCCTTTATCAAGCCTGTAAAGAATTTTTGCAACACGCTCTGATTTACTTTCGGGGATATAATTTCTTATCTCCTCCGCTTGTCTGACGATTTTCTCTGCCTGGTTTATATCATTATTTTCCATTTTTTCTATATATGCCATGCCGTCAGCCGTATCAGTCCCGACAGTATAATTTTCGTTTATTATGATGGAAAAATTACTTATCGGATATACGGCAAGTAATACACATACAAGCAACAGAATTATTACTTTTTTCAATCTTTTCACCTTTATTTTCAAAATAAGACATAATATTTCATTATACCCTTATAGTTTACATCTTTTGCACCTTTAAATCAATAGAAAACCATCTTTATAAATAAAAAAATTTGTAAACAAAGAGCAAAAAAATCGGGCAGATTTTTCATCTGCCCGCAAACAACTGATTTTATGCTTTTTTAAATCTGATAACATTAAAGGAAAGAGGCTTGAGGTTTACTTTGCCGTTTTTTCCGTCAAAAACAGGAAGTGAATTTGAGTGCATTCTCACTTTTTCGTTATCAAAGGTGTTTTCGTCCAAAACATTATAGCCGTCCATAGACTCGAAGGCACAGGGGCTGTAGCCCTCAAAATCGAGAAGTGAAATATCAAGCTCCATATTTTCGTCAAGTGAGCGGTTAACGCAGAAAATTGCCGCCTCACCCTTTTCCTCATCATAGGAAGCCACAGCCTCCAGATAAGGAACATCGGTATAATCACTACAGTCATATTTGTCACAAACGATAATCGGCTTAAGTGCCGAGCCTGTACAGTGCATTGACATTTCCTTAAAGGGATAAAAAATCGTCTGACGGAAAGCTCCGCCTCCTGTTTTGGTAAAAATGGGAGCTATAACATTTACCAGCTGAGCCAGACAAGCTATCTTTACTCTGTCCGCATGACGCATGAGGGTTATAAGCATACAGGCAACCACAAGTGCATCCTCGAAATTATAAATATCCTCCAACTGATTCGGTGCTGTGGACCATCTTTCGACGGGTGCTCCGTTTGAATGATACCATACATTCCATTCATCAAAGGAAAGGTTAATTTTTTTCTTCGACCTTTTCTTTGCTTTTACGAAATCACAGATGCAAATGACACTGTAAATGAATTCGTCAAGCTCAAGGCTTTTTGCAAGGAAGGAGGCTGTGTCACCTTTGCGGTTATCGTAATATTGATGGAGGGAGACATAATCCACATTATCATAGGCAAGCTCCAAGGTTTTCTGTTCCCAATCACCGAAGGTATTCATATATCGGCTGGAGGAGCCGCACAAAACGGTTTCTATGGAGCCGTCCACCCATTTCATGAGCTTGGCCGCCTCATTTGCCGTTCTGCCGTATTCCTGTGCAGTTTTGGCGCCCATCTGCCAGGGGCCGTCCATTTCGTTACCGAGACACCATAATTTTACACCCCATGGCTCTTTGTAACCGTTTGCTATTCGCATATCTGCGTACTTTGAACCGCTTTTATGGTTGCAATATTCGACCAATGCCCTCGCCTCGTCAGGTCCTCTCGTGCCGAGATTAACTGCCATCATGGGTGATGTGCCCGCCTTTTTGCACCATTTCATAAATTCGTCTGTACCGAACTTATTAGGCTCCGTTACACCCCATGCAAGATCGAGCCTCGGAGGTCTTTTGTCTACGGGACCCACACCGTCCTCCCAATTGTAGCCGGAAACAAAGTTACCGCCGGGATAGCGTACTATAGGTACATTCAGCTCATTTATCATGTCGATAACATCCCTACGGAAACCGTCCTCATCGGCTGTGGGATGACCCGGCTCATAAATACCGCCGTAAACCGCTCTGCCCAAATGCTCGATAAAAGAGCCGTAAATTCTTCTGTCGATTTCTCCGATTTTAAATTCGGGAGCGAGTGTAATTTTTGCTTTCATATTATATTTTCTCCTGCTTTCCGTAATTTAAAAATACCATTTAGATATTTTTTTTAGTTTACCATAAAAAAACGGGTATTGTAAAGATATTTAAAAGAAAATCTCACCGCTATTTGTATTGCCAAAGAGAACATAATTTGATATAATCAAGGAAAATGGGGTGAGAATATGTTTAATTTTTTTGCAAAGGAAGAAAACAGACAGGGCACCGCCTTTTATCTGACAGGCTCTGACTGCAACCATATAAAAAATGTCCTGCGTATGAAAAAGGGTGATAACATTCTGGTTTCCTGTGACGGAAAAAGCCATCTCTGCTCTCTCACCGAATTAGGGCAGGATTTTGCCGTAGCAGAGATAATCGAAGAAAATTTTCAGGACACGGAATTACCCGTTAAAATTTATCTTTTTCAGGGACTTCCCAAAGGCGAAAAAACGGAGCTTATCATTCAAAAGGCTGTGGAGCTCGGTGTACATAAGCTTATCCCCGTAGAAATGAACCGCTGTGTGGTAAAATTGGACGAGAAGAAAAAGAAAGCGAAAACTGCACGTTGGCAGGCTATTGCCGAAAGTGCCGCAAAACAAAGCAAAAGAACTCTTGTCCCCGAAATCAAAGAGCCCGTCTCCTACAATGAGGCCATCAGAAAAGCATCTGACCTTGACCTTTTTCTCGTTCCGTACGAAAGCAAAAAGGGTATGGAGGACACAAAAGAAGCTCTTTCACTTATAAAGAAAAACACCTCAGTCGGTATTCTTATCGGTCCCGAAGGCGGCTTCGAAGAATCAGAGGTGGAAAAAGCCTTATCAGCAGGCGGCAAGATTATTTCCCTCGGCCGCAGAATACTGCGTACAGAAACTGCGGCAATAACAGCCGTGGGGTTATGTATGCTTTATACAGAGATGAATTTAAACGGTGAAGATGATGATTAAATTACCCCAAAAATATAAAGAAAGAATGCAAAAGCTTCTCGGTGAAGACTATGAAAAATACGAAAATGCACTCACCGAAGTCCCTGTCAGAGCTTTCAGAGTTAATACAGATAAAATAAGCGTAGAGGATTTCGAAAAAATCTGTCCCTTCCCCCACGAAAAAATACCCTACTGTGAAAACGGATTTTATTTTAACTACGATAAAATCGGCAATCACCCCTTTCATCACGCGGGTATGATTTATGTTCAGGAGCCGGGAGCCATGGCACCTGCGGAATGTGTCGAAATTCAACCTGATTGGGCTGTTTTAGATATGTGTGCCGCACCGGGCGGAAAGAGTACACAGCTGAAAAACAAGCTCGGTGAAAAGGGTGTTTTGGTCTCAAACGAAATCATTCCCTCACGGTGTAAAATCCTGACGGGTAACATCGAAAGACTCGGTCTCAGAAATGTTATCACCACCTGTGCCGACACGGAACATCTGACACGGTTTTTCCATAAAAATTTCGACCTTATTATGGTAGATGCTCCCTGCAGCGGCGAGGGAATGTTCCGTAAAGAGGAAGTAGCCGTAAGTGAATGGAGCGAAGAAAATGTCCGTATGTGTGCCGAAAGGCAGTCGGAAATACTCGATAATGCCGTATGCCTTCTTAAGGACGGTGGATATATAATCTATGCTACCTGCACCTTTTCTGTCGAAGAAAACGAAATGGTTATCGACCGCTTTCTGAAAAAATATCCGGAGTTTGAGCTTACACAGGTGACACCGAGAGTAAACGAGAGCACCTGTGACGGTGTTTTCTTCGAGGGCTGCGAAACCGAAAACATTCATTTCTGCCGAAGGTTTTACCCTCATAAAAGCAGAGGCGAAGGTCAGTTTATGGCAGTGCTGAAAAGCACCGCAAAGCCCTCTGTCAGAAAAGGCGACACAAAAAAGAGCAGGGAAAAAGAAAACCGTCTTGTGACGGATTTTCTGGGCAGTGTTCTTACGGAGTACGATAAAAGCAACGTTATTTCAAACGGTTACAGGGTTAATTATTTCACGCCTGACTTTCCCGTACCGAATGCATTTTTCTCCTGCGGTGTTACCGTCGGTGAGATAAAGAAAAACTATATCCAACCCCACCATCAATTTTTTACGGCGATGGGAAAGGATTTCAAAAGAAAAATCGACTTAGAGCCTGATTCTCCCGAGCTTATGAAATATCTTCACGGCGAGGAAATCACGGCAGATACGGAAAACGGTTGGGCAGCGGTAACAGTAAACGGCTGTACCGTAGGCGGTATCAAGGTAGTATCGGGCAAAGGCAAAAATCACTACCCGAAAGGGTTAAGATTAAAATAAACTCAAAAGGAGTGTTCAATATGATTAAAATGTTATTTGCAAATTTTTTCGGAAAATTCATGACTATGCTTTTCACAGCGTTTTTCAGTGTTCTTTCCATCGGTGCGGGGACAGGTAAAACACCGCCCGATTTACCCGAAGACTTTGAGCCTGTTTTACGCTTCGCCGTGTGCAGTGATATACACTTAAGCGGTGAAGAGGATGATGTGAATGCCAAAGAGTTCCGTGAATTTTTTACCCAAAGCTACGAATACAGTAAAAAAAGCGACGTATATAAAAATCTTGATGCGGTGATGATATGCGGTGATATGACCGAATGGGGCAGAGAAAAAGAGTATAAAATGTATAACAAAATCGTCTCCGAGGAGCTCAAGGGCGACACGAAGCACTTGGTCTGTATGGGCAACCACGAATTCATCGAGGAAAGAGAAACCGAGGGCATCAATGCTTTCGACAACTACAAAAAATATGTCTTTGAAAATGTGGACACACACGAAATTATAAACGGTTACCATTTCATCGGCCTTTCCTATTCGGACAAGGATGAGAATTACAGCGATGAAAAAATTGACTGGCTGAAGGCTGAGATTGATAAAGCCGTAGCCGACACAGGTGATAAGCCTATCTTCGTTTTCCAGCACCCCCACCCCACTCTTACCGTTTACGGCAGTATAAATTGGAGTGAAATAAAAATAAGTCTTGCCCTTAAAGACTACCCTCAGGTTATCAACTTTTCGGGCCACTCACACTATAACGCTTCTGACCCTCGCTCCATTCATCAGGGCAGATTCACGGCTATGGGCACAGGCGGCATCACAGGTCTCGAGGGTAACGTGAATTACATTGACGGCAACGCAGGAACCACCATTCCCTCCTCAAGCTATGAGATAGTAGAGGCGGACGCTGACGGAAATGTAAGAATCAGAGTTTTCGATGCTTTCCATGATATGTTCTATCCCGAAAATGACTATTTTCTTCCCATCGGTGAAAAGTTCTACACCTGGGGCAACCTTAAATCCTTCGACACGAAGCCTGTTTTTGCAGAGGGTGAAATCGAAGGCAGCTTCGGTCCTCACGGTGAGCTTTATATCTCATTCCCCGCCGCCAAGGGCTACTATGATGCGGCAAGCTATAACATCACCGTAAAGAACAGTGCAGGCAAAATTGTTTTCTGCTCCTCAGTTATTTCCCGATATGTCCGTGCTGTGGAAGATGATATGTTGGTCGATGCAGGTGTTCAGCAGGAGGGCGAATACAGCGTGAAGATAACGGCTGTTAGTCCTTATGCAAAGATTGGTCAAACCATTGAGGGTAAAGTTACTGTTAAGGCTGATTAACCCCTCCGTCAGACTATCGTCTGCCACCTCCCCTGCTTATGCAAGGGAGGCATATACACACTTTAAAAGAAATACAGAAACGAAATACTACCCGCCGAAAAAGGTGGGTAGTGTTGTTTTAATATTAATAATGTGCTACACCGCAAGCACATACGGGATTGGTTTTAAAGAGCTTCCAGAAGAAACGAAGAATTTTATAGATGAAGCCTATAAATCCGCCTTTATGACAGTTGCAGGAGCAGTCCTTGGAATTATCAGGCTGTTCGGGTTCTGTGGCAGGCTCGTCAGGCTCTGTGGTGGGAACTTCTATTCTACTGCTTTCATCTACGAGTACATAGATACTGAAATGGTTTGTATAGAATTCTACAAAACCGTCTTCTACTATGCAGTCTATCTTTGTTTTGTTTCCGTTTCCGTCCACATAATAAACAGTACAGGTATCGGCATCAAATCCTTCCGGAAGAGGAATTTTGACATTTACAGTTCCGTCAGGCTGTACCTTCTCGCCGTCACATTCGAAATAAAGATCGTAAGATACATATCTTCCGAATTCATCTTTAATGGCAAAAACACCTTCTTCAGCATTTTCTTCTACTACAAAGTCTACATTGTTATCAAAAACATCGGGTGCATATCCGACATATATACCTGATTTGCTGTCGGTAATCGCTTCTTTTTCATTTGAAAAATAATGTACAGTTGCATTAAGACCGAAGCCACTCTCATTGTTTATTTTTTTCCAATCCTCTACAGTGCCGTAAAAATAAACATCAGTTATATCTGTTTCTGCAAATGTATACAAATATATGTTTTTTACAGAGTTGGTAAAAGTTACTTCTTTCAAGGATTCACAACCACGGAATGTGCATTCATATAACTCTATTATTCCATCTGGTATAGAAATATCTGTCAGACTTTTGCAATATTCAAAAGTTCTCATCCCTAAGAAATTAACACTATCAGGTATATTTACATTTTTCAGATTATCGCAATTCCAAAAAGAAAATTCATCGATTTTTTCCACTCCATTAGGAAGCTTGACTGCTATCAGATTATCTCTATCATAAAAAGCAGCATGTGATATATACTTTGTCCCTGTTCGAATTTCACACTCTGTTAAATCGTTGCTTCCTGCAATTGCATAGTTGCCTAAATACAAAATTCCGTTATACCAATTATCGGAATTGTTATAATAACCAGTATTTTTAAAAGCATCACCGCAAATTTTAAAATACCTATTAGGAATAATAATAGTATTTAAATCAGTACAGTTTCCAAAGGCATCCCAACCAATATGCTCAATTCCATTGGGTATAACAACAGATCCTATGCTTTTACAATCATAAAAAACAGAATTATCAATGGTTTTAACTGTATCAGGGAGTTCTATATCAACAAGTTTTTCACAGCCATAAAAAGCTTCTGAAAGTATAGTTGTTAGTCCCTCTTTAAATTGCACGGCTTTTAAATTTGTACAGTTATAAAATGCTCTGCTTCCTATTACTTCCACTGTATCGGCAATACTAACGCTCTCCAAATTAACACAATCACTAAAAGCCCCTGAAGAAATAAGCGTTATACCTTTTTCGATTACAACATTTCTTATGTCAGTATTACCACAAAATTCTGAAACGATTTCCTCGTCATATTCAATCTCACCTTCTCCGCTTATTTTGAGCAGACCGAAGGTGCTATCAAATGTATAATAAACATTTTCACCACACTGTCCCGTAGCTTCAAGTGCACTTACCCCGAAGCACATCACCACCGTAAGCATTACCACTGCCGATATAAACAAAATTAATTTTTTGATTTGACTTTTCATATAATATCCTCCTTTATATTCGGTAGTTTTAAGTATAACAAAACAAATATAACTTGTCAAGTTACAAAAATAACTTTTAAAGTTGTCGCAGATTTGTTTTTTCAAAGGTATACTATTATAGGGTGATGAAATGAAAAACGATCACAAACGGAACTATAAGCAGTTGGGCCTCAATATAGCCTTTTACCGTAAATCCTGCGGTATGTCACAAAGTCAGTTAGCGGAAAAAATCAATATCAGCCGTACACATATGAGCCGAATCGAAACAAGTGAATGTGCAGTTTCGCTTGATGTGGTTTTTGATATATGTCAGGCTCTCGGAATTACCCCAAAAGAATTATTTGATTTCAGACAGTAAAACAGACACCTCATTATGAAGTGTCTGTTTTTTTTTACTCATCAATATGCGAGAAGAAGAATTCTTTTCTTTCCTCGTTATTAATCACCGTGACGGGCTTAATCTGATTTAAGACCTTGCCCTGATTTTTCAGCATTTCCCTGTAATCGGCATAGGTATTCTTTTTTAGGAAAAGTACCTTCGGCTCACCGAGCATACCCCAGCGGCGGTATTTGAAATATTTTTCGTTGCTTTCGCAAAGATACCAGTCGAGCTTTACAGCGATTTCCTCGAGCATACTCTTGTCCGCATCGCCCTCAGGCTCTGCCAGCATCATATAACGGACAGGGTCGCTGTCGTGGTCATCACAGAAGCTGTAACCCTTAAAAGATATGCCGAGTGCCTTCTGTGTTTCCGCCGCCGCCCAGTCAACCATCTGAGTGGTGGTTTTTTCGTTGGCGATGTTCATGGCGAGGTTATTTCTGTAGAGAAATTCAACCTTGGGAGTGTTTTTGTATTTACCCGTAACACGTACAACATCTTCAATTCTGTAACGGCAAAGGCCCGAACGGTTGGTAACTACCAATTCGTAGTCCTTGCCTTCTTCGATTTCGTCGATAGTGAGCGGTCTTTCACGGTCGGGATTATCCACGGGAATAAACTCGAAGAAAACCGACTGAGGAAGAAGCACATAGTCCATAGCGTTCAGCTCCACAGGGATAGCCATATAACCCTCTGCCGCCGCATAACCCATGTTATGTATGGGAATATCACCGATATGCTTTCTTAATTTCTGCACATAAAATTTAAGGTTAGAGCCTACCATACCGTAAGACCAAATAAGCTTCGGCCATATACGGGGTGCGATGGGCGTGTCAAAGCCCTTTTCGCATTCACGGCGGATTTCTGCCGCTCTCTCAGGCATGGGCTTTAATTTCTTTTCCCATTTTCTGCGAAGGTCATCGGGACATTTTACCGACGGGTCAATTGTACCCTTTTCTATGTCGTTACAAATCATTTCCCAATTCTGCTCTAAATAATCGAACATAGTGGTTAAAAGTGTTATAACCATAGCACCGAGATAAGAAAGATCCCTTCTCTGCAAAGCAAACCGCAAATGGAAATAAGCAGTATTCACCGCCGCCTCGTCCACAGGGTACATAAAATCAGTGGGAGTGGTAAGGAAAAACCGTGAAATCGGTTTAAGATATGTCAAAGGCACCTGACCTGCACCGTTACACATTTTTCCGTCACCGAGTCTGTGTCCCGTAAGAATCACGGCTACGGTGCCCACCTGCTTTGGAAATTTTATCTTTCTTTTACGGAACCACTTTGCCGCACAGCCTGTGGTACCCGAAAAGCCCATACACTGCATTATCCATAAATCTTCTCCGCATTTGGGCATAATTTTCGGTTTGCCTACGGAGCCTGAGGAGGAACAATAGCGGACAGGGCGATGCTTTATGATGAGATTTTTTTCGCCTTTCTGCATTCTTTCCACATATTCGTCATAATCCTCATAAGTAGTAAAGGGCATATTCTTCTGAAACTCTTCCACAGATTTAACCGTTCCGAGGCCGATTTTTTTACCGAACTCTGTGTTTTTGTTTCTTCTTACTATACTTTTCAGTACGCTTTCCTGCATTTTTCGGGGGCGGGAGGTGTAAAAATCTACCTTTAGCCATTCGAGATAGCCTAAAAACACACCTATATCAGAAAATCCTGCCATATTTTTTCTCTCTTTTCTTTTTTATTTCCACTGAATGTCCCATACTTCATCCACATAGCCTTCCATAACACCGCTGCCGGTAATACCGAAAGCACCGCCTTCACCCGCTCCCTTCATCTCCAATCTTTCACGGTAACGGATTATTTTACCCGAAGAGTCAACCAAAACACTGACCGTGGCACCGGGATATTCAAAGTCAACCTTCGTAAGCTCTCCCACGGGAAGGTCAAAGGTCGAAAAATCAAGAGTGTCGCAGGCGGCATTATGATGGGGAGGACGGGGATTTTCGAGAGTGCTGGTTTCGGGAACCACCTTTATTGTGTAAAGAGTACCCTCGCCGGTCTGCTCTGCCTTTGCCTCTGCCACACCCTGTTCTGTCAGGGAAAAAGGCTTATCTGTGGGTGGGATTTCGTGATTTACGACGATTTCCTCACCGTCTGCATCGGCACCTTTGCCGTTTGTGATGTCGTAGTCAGCGGTTTTTTCCCCTTCGAAAAAGTCAATAACCATATTTATGGCTCCTGTAAGAGCGGGCACAGAGCAGTCGAGAAGATCGATGCTGATAACCTGCTTTTTATGTGCCGTAAAGGATGCCGTGTCAGCCTTGAGAGAATTAATCCCCTCGTTTACCTTGGCTAAAATGTCAGCTTTGGTGAGCTCATATTTTATGGTGGTAGTGGGGGCTGTGGTATTCACGGCTGAAGTGGTCTGCACGGGTACCGTAGACTGAACGGCCGATGTGGTCGGTACAGTAGGCTGAGTGGGTACCGGAGTGGTAGGCACTGCGGTGGTGACAGTAGTCGGTGCCGTTGTGCTCAGATCAGCATTTACATCGGTATGTCGGTCGGAACTACCGAGGAGCTTAAAAATAAAAACAACAACCACTATCGCCAATACAACAACCAGCAAAATACCTTTTTTATCTGACGAAGTATACTTATTTTCCTGCTGTTCGCTGTTTTCTGTTTCGGGATATTCATTAAAATTATTCATAGTATATTCCTCCTGTGTACAAATTACCATATAACATTATAACAATGTATGCAGTTTTTTTCAAGCAGAAGATAAACTAAATTAAAAAAAAGCGGAGAAGATAATTCTTCTCCGCTCATGTTTGTTAAATTTATGCTACTGTTTCGGAGATAAAATCGTAATCTCCCTCTAAACTTGCGCAGGAAACATAGTTTACTCTGTCATCAGCATTTTTAAGCTTTTTCTTTTCGATAATTTTGGTTACTGCCACATAAATGCCGGCAACAGCAGCAGCGATTGCCACTACAACAGCAACAATTTTAAGTACTTTTTTGAAAGTTTCCATCTTAATTCCTCCAAGTAATTTTTACCTTTAAAGTATAACACTATTTATCGGCAAAGTCAACCGATTTATACATTTTAATAACTGAAAGTGTAATTACTTACGAAATCACCGTGAACTATAACCTCGACATCAATAATGAAATTAACGGTCGCCTCAGCCTTTTCGACTTTAAGGTAATGGACCATAGAGGTTATTTTTCCGTCCTTGTCAAAGGTAGCCTCGATTTTTGTGCCCGTGTAGCTCATATCGAGAGTTTTAACGGTGAGACCTTTCGGAATATAGGGAGTAATATCCACGACCTCAACCATAGTAGAATGGTTTTTGGCGGGGGTGGTATAGGTTTGCAGCTCCGGAATCATAAGCAATGTTATCTTATAACCTCCGTCCTCCGTAGCCGCAGCCACAGCCGAGGTTACGGCACTTTCCTCCACAGCGGCACTCACGCCGAGCGGAGCGATAGCCTCATTGGGATTTTTGCCCGTGCCGGAGTCCACACCGCCCACAAAATTATAGGTTATGGGCTTTTTCTGCACCTGCTGCATAAGGCTTTCAGCCATGGATTTGGCGATGCTCTCTGCGGGCATTTTATCGATGGTAAGATTAAGCTTATCGTCTTTATAAAGAGAGAAGTCTGTGGATGCTTTGAGCTTATTTACACCGTCAACATAAGTTTTGATTATTTCTTTTTTTCCGTTCGGAACATTTGATTTCGGCTTTGTGGTTTTTTCTGTGGTATTGGTTTTGTTAACCGCCTCAATTACCTGCGAAACCTTTATGGATTCCTGCTCCTCCACATACCAATCCGGGTCCTCCACGGACACATCCGCCATAACGATATTACCGCCGACGGGCAATCTCGTAGTAGAGGGTGGCTCAGTGGTTGTGGGGGCTGTGGTGGAGGGTACCGTGGGCACAGTCACCGCAGGCGCCGTGGTTTGTGCGGCGAGCATCCTTCTGCCCATCGAAACGGAAAGTACGGTACTCAGGCAGAATATCCACACACCGACCACCGTAATTACGGCAATCTGAATGATTTTCTTCTGATTCATAACTGTTCATCCTGACAATTCAAGGGATAAACGAGGTACCCCTTGAGGTTGATTGTTTATTTATTACGTGTGAATTTAATAGCAGTAGACTCACTACCCATCACAGAAGTAGCCATTTTAAAATCTAAACTGGCTCCTCCTTTTTCTTCTGACAAAGGTATTTTAATAATTGTATCCATATCCATCACATATGAAGTTTTTACATTATAATTCAAAAGCCTGCAATTATTATCTATTTTTGCTGTTATGGTTGTTTTACCTGTATCTGTTATTGTTTTCGCTGTTCCTGTATCTTCACCGAAATTAATATCATCGTTACCTATTGCATCAACTAATCCAGCATGATACTCTGCTTTTTTATTAGTTGATGAATCTGCTCTTTCTTTTTTAAGAACTGCAATAATTTCGTATCCTTCAGAAATCTTTTTCATAGTTACTGATTCAAAACCATTTTTCCAGGCTGATGCATTTTCTGAATTATAGATATAAGCATATTTACCCAACCCTTTTGGTTGAATTGAATTATAAAGGAAACTGGTTTTTGTCTCTTTTTTACCATTGTTTTCAATAGTAATAGTGCCTGAGCCGTTGAATGTTTCATTATAAATGCCCTCTGATATGATAGTTTCAGTAAGATTATTTGTATTTGATGAACCATCATCTATGAAACTAAGAAGTGCATTAACAGCTTTTTCGTTATAACACTTAACAGAACCGTTGTCAATTACATAATCAACACCTGATGTTAAACCTTTAAAAGCACTATTTAAAGCAAGCTTCAATGGTATATCCCATGTATCACCAGCATTAAGAATGGCAAACTCCATATGTGTCATTCTGTTTGATGACGTAGACTGAGTATTTACTGTTGTTTTTTGTGAATAATCATATTTTGATCTGTTAATCGCTTCTGCAAGATAAACAAGTTTTGAAGTAATACCACTGTCTGTTTTATCATTAAGGTTAATCTTCGCAGCCTGCACTCCAAACTGCTCCAACTTAATAGATTTACCATCTACATAAGCATAAATAGAAAACTCATGTATAAGCTCCGGTGCAAGTACAGTTGAATATGTGTTTACATCAGCATCTAAGATTTCAACGTATTGAAGATTATTCTGAGAGGATTTGATAATCTTATAACCCGTAGCGTTTGCTGTCTTAGGCCAAGAAAAACTTACCTTGTAATCATCCTTTATCAATGTATAACCATTTTTTGCAATTGTAATGCCATCAGAAGTATATACAACTTTATTAGAATCATTACGTGCTTTAATCCTATAAAGGCCTAAGCCTTCATCATTTTCGCAAACATATTTTGTCTCCGATACAACCGCCAATTCCATCCAATCATCGCTACCGACCAGATAGTATTCAACAATATAATCTTTGGCGTTTGGCACTTCTTTCCAAATAAGAGAAACACTGTTTACATCAACAATAGTTGAACAACCAGAAGTTGTTTCTTTTATTATGGTAGAGGCTTTACCAAACTGCGTTGCACTACCGTTTTTATTTACAGCACAAACCTTTATTTGATACTCAGTATTTGAAGAAAGGTTTATCAATGTAGCGTTATTTGTTGATGTTGTTACAGTAAGCCAACTTTTACCGCCATCCTTACTATACTGTATCCGATATGATGAGGCACCAAATATCTTATTCCATGAAAGTGAAACAGTGGAATCTGTTACGCCTGTTGCCTTTACTCCTGTTACCTGTGCACAGTAGGTAGTAAAACTGACAGCAGATGAAGTGTTGCCTACAGTACTGCCATTATAGGGAACAACAGTGATTTTATAGGCTGTTGCGGGATTAAGAGCTTTAAGCTCTGCATAGGTTGTCTTAACGTCAGCGAGCTTTGTCTTGCCGTTCATTACACGGTAGCCTGCGGCACCGCCTGCAGCCTTCCATGAAATTTTAACATATTTGGGATTATTAGCTGAATGACCGGAATATGTTACGCCTGTTACATTACCGAGCTTTGTCTTTGCATTGACTGTTACCCAATTATTGTAATAGGTCTTTTTGCCGTCCTTCTGATATGCTCTTACACGGAACTGCTGATTTGTAAAGGCGGGAAGATTTTTTACGGTGTACTGTGTTACACTGCTTTTAACTGCTTTGTTAAGGTCAACCCATTTGCCTGATTTGAGCTGCTGTACCTGATAGCCGGATACACCGCTGAGCTTTGCCCAACCGATGGTAGCGGAGGTATCTGTTACACTCTTTACAGAAACGTTTTTCATGGGTGTAACGGCTGTGGTGGCGCTTACGGTGGTGTAAGAGCCGTAATAGGTCTTTGCGCTGCCGTTAACATAACCTCTGATACGGAAGGTACTCTTTGCAGCAGCAGGAAGCTTGCTGACAGTGAGAGAAACAGTCTTTGCTTTTTTGATCTTTTTGACTGTCTTCCATTTTTTACCGTCTTTGCGCTGGATTTCATAACCTGTTACGTTGGCCTTGTCCCATGTGAGCTTTACGGACTTGAGACCTGTTGAGGTTGCCTTTACGTTTGCAATCTTCTGAACGCCGGTCTTTACCTTAACGGTAACATAGGCACTCTTTTTCTTGCCGTTTACGGCACGGATACGGAACTGATATGTAGTGCCGTTTTTGAGCTTTTTAACTGTGTAGGTTGTGGTTTTTTGCTTTTTGATGGTTGCCACAGCCTTCCATTTTTTACCTGACTTCTGCTGAATTTCGTAGCCCTTTGCCCCTGAAGCTTTGTTCCAGGTCAGAGTTACTGCTATGGGAGTAGCAGAAGCTTTGAAGTTTGTTACCTTTTTAACTGATGCGGCTGATGCTGTGGCAACAGTGGCAGTTATAAGGCACACACTGAAAATGAAAGTTACTATGGCTGTCAATACTTTTTTCATAGTTTTTCCTCCGTTCGTAGTTTTTTATAATCAATTTGCCGAGCAAATAATTATCGGGTTATATATTTTTGTGAAACCGTATATTCCATATTGTGCTTTTCTCCGTCGAGGAAGAAAGACATAATTACGGTTGCTTTTATCTGCAGAATACGGATTTCACCGTCAACAACATTTGCGTTTACGACCTCAGCGTCCTTCGTTTCAAAAGAATACAGCACAAAGCCGGGAATATCTTTTTTAAGCTTTTCCGTATCCGTCAAAAGAACGATTTTTTCCGCGTCCTCCTCCGAAACACCGAAAGACACATTATAACCGAAACCGCTTTTATAAAATTCGACGGTATCCTTTTCGATATCGGAATGAGTGAGGGTGCATTCCTCACCGAAGGGATGGATGACATCATTAACGGTAACTCTTTCGCCGTTAATCAATGCAGAGCCGTTATCAAACTCATATGTCATTCTTTCCTTTGAGGCAAGATAATCTGCCACGCACTGTGTGGCTTCGTTTACGCCCTTGAAACCGGACACATCAAATCTTGTTTCGAGAGTAAAGGTTTTATCCGTGTTTTTGGTGGCGGACAAAGCCTTTATAAAGTCCTCCGCCGCCTGCTGTGATGATAAGGGAAGATATTCGGTGGTAAAGGTAAAGGTTTTACTGAAAGAGCCTTCCCTTTCACCGCTGAGAGTTTTTATTCTGAAATAATAATCCGTACCGGGCTTAAGTCCCTCAACCTCAGCCGAAAGTCCGTCGGTGCTTTTGCAGAGTACATAATCCTTTTCGGCTTTATCGTACATATAAAGACTGTATCCCTCTGCGCCGCTGACGGCTGACCATGAAAGAACCAGCTTATCGCTGAAAATGTCCTCTCTTTCCGCCCTCATTTCCGTTACCTTACCGGGAAGAGTTTTCCCGAAAGCAAGCTCCGAATATGAGGCACTGTCCGCACTGCCGTAATTATTACGTTTATATGCTTTGACCTTAAAGGAATACTCGCTGTTTTCGGCAAGACCCTTTATTTCGGCGGTCGGCTCTTTGGTTGCCCATTTGTATGTGCAGGTATTCTCAGCCGAATCGTAAAGATAAATTTTATACCCCGAAGCATCGCTGACCTTATTCCAGGAAAGAGACACGGAGCTGTCGGAAACCGACGTGATCTTCAGACCCGTTACTGCGGCAGGTGATGCGGGTAAGGGTGAAACCGCATATCCCGCTTTTTTTGCCTTTACCGTAACGGTGCATACAGCCTTTTTACCGCTGCCGTCCTTTGCTTTGCAGGTGATAACTGCCTTGCCCGCTGACACAGCCGTGATAACACCCTTTGAGCTGACCTTTGCCACATCCTCATCATTTGAGGAAAAAGAAACCTTGCTGTTGTAAAGTGTTTTAGGCTTTTTGGTGACCTTGAGCTTAAAAGTGTCCTCCTCTTCGAGAATAACACTCTGCGCATCCAGCTTAAGAGAGGTCATATAACGGTAACCGAGCTTCACGTGCTTTTGCTTTTTTATGTACTTTTCGCCCTTTGAGCCCTTTACCGTATAAGCGGTAAGCTTATCACAGCCCTCAAAAATATTTTTGCCGAACTTTGTGACACTTGCGGGTATGACCGCCTTTTCCAAATTCGTACAGTACCAGAAAGCGGAAGAAGAAATACGGGTCACCTTTGAGGGAATGACGATGCTTTTGAGCGAGGTACATTCATTGAAGGCCGCCTCACCGATTTTCGTCACGGTTTTCGGTATTTCTACGCTTTGCAGTCTCTTTTTTCCCGAAAAAGCCCATTCACCTATGGCGGTAACCTTATATTTTCCGACCTTTGAGGGGATTTTTATTTTTTTGGCGTTGCTTTTACATTCGACCAAAGTGGCTGTTTTTTTACCTACTTCATAAACGATTTTATTTTTAGTGACTGTTTTGGCACTTACGGAAAAAAACGTCATAACAGTTAAAATGCATACTGTGAAAGCAAACAGAAGTGATTTTTTGGTTTTGGTGTTCATTACACACTCCTCCATCTTATATGTATGGATATTCTACCATAAAAAAAGAAAAATTACAATATGACAGACGGGATTTTTTCCCGAAAAAGCAAAGTTAACTTTATATTAATATACACTTTAAATTTGTAAGGAAAAAATGACGAAAAAAAGGCTGCTGCATTATCTGCAACAACCTTTTCGCATGTCAGTTCACTCTCAGAAAGCTCATTCCTTCGACCGTGACACCGTTAACGGAAACAGGAGACTTATTATAATTGACATAAATGCCTGTGCTGTTATCGTAACAGGTATAGTAAACATTCTTTTTCACTCTGTAATGGTCAGTGATTCGGGCATCACGCAAATCCTCAAAGGCTGCCGCCGCCCTTTCATACTGGCTCTGTGCCTCAGTGATGGAATTAAGATAATATGATTTATCGGTCTTTTCTTCTGAGGAAAGATCCGATGCGTACCATTCGTAATAAGGAATTGCACCGTATTCTATGCATTTAAGAAATGCTTTTTCGCTGTTTTTATTTTTATTGACGGGCTCGCAGGAATAATCGGCAAGCCCATGCAGAACAGTTTGGACAAAGGGCACCGCAGTGCAAAAGTCTGCACCTTGATTTTTGGCGTAAAGAGGCAGATTGACCACCATATCCGCATATTTAACCGAATAAATATTTCCCGTATCTACCATAAGCCTTCCCGAAGCGGAAACAGCTCCCGTCTGACCGGAAATCAAATCGGCCGTCTCTGTTCTGAAGCAAAGCTTTTCGGCAGAATAATCCCCGTAAAGATAAGCCGAGGCGTCATTTATGCAAACCCCCTGCATACCCCTTTCTCTTACTAAAGAAAGCAATTCGTTTGTGTTATCTCCGATATTACCGCAGGAAACAAAGGCACCGTTATCCTTTGTAAGCTTTTCACCGTCGAGACCGAGCGCAAAGGAAGCATCCTTCCTTTCTGAGGGTAAGGTAATCAGAGAAGCATCAGCATAAAAGGATACCGCTTCTCCGTCACCGTAGGAAAGCAGCTTTTCCAGCTCCTTTATCTTTCCCGGCTTTTTTGAATATGTGTTACCGTCTGAAACACCCTTCAGTCTGAGGTTTATATTCTCCATACCCTTTGCCTTCAGAGAATCAATGATTTCCTGAGCACGGGAATAGGTGGTGAGAGTTTGTGAAAGAGTTCTGCCCTTGGAGTCGGTAACGTAATTCTGAAATACCACGCTTAAATTAAAAGGATAAGCTCCGTCGTCATCATCCGTCTCTGAAAGCAGATATCCGTTACGTATAAGTAGCTCTCTGACAGCACCCGCCATACCGACATAATCCGCATTTTCATAAGAAAGGAAACGGTAAAGAAGACGGATTTTTCCGCTGTAGCTCTCATTACACACATAAACCTTATCTTCTTCACTTTTTACTGGAGTAATTTCAAATCTTCCGTAAGCTCTGTTAAAGCCGCCGCCCGAAAGAGCTTTGCATGCCTGTACGCAAGCAATTTCTTCGCCCTCATCAATAAGCACGGCAAAGGCACTGTCACCGTTTTTCATGCCAAAAGCGCCGATAAGATTTCCGTTTTCATAAACAGGAAGTGAAATATTTTTAAATTCGGAAGGATTTTCAGAAAGGTCAACGGTAACGCCGCAGCCGTCGGGAAGCAATATACAGTCACCCTTTTCACCTTTTGAAGCAGCACCGAAATAAGGCAGAATGTCTATGTGCGTCACCGCCACTCCGTCATCGTGATTTTCACCGATAAGTGCACTGCAGTCAGCCTCCACCGCCAAAGCACCGTCAGCAAGAGTATAAGAAACCGGGAGGAGAATATTAAGCTTCGTGCCGTCCTCCAAGGTACGCTTGAAGCCGTAATTCACCGTTACACCGTTTTCCTTTTCCTCATAAAGTGCAGAAGAAAAGCCCACACTGTCACTCTGCGAGGAGAGAGTATAGCTGTTGCCCTTTATGAGAACGGATACAGCCACAGCTGAGGTCTTTTCGTCCCCCGCCTTTCCGGGCAGCGATGACCAAAGTTTGCCCGAAGCGGTATCATAAACACTCACCGTACAGGTTTCTTTATCGAAATAAAGCTCCGTCATGTCGCTTTTTGCCACACGCTTCATGCTTTTTTTATCCTTCGAAACATAAAGCTGTTTTTTATCCGTATCGGCAGAAACAGCTACAGAAATATTTTCTTTTTTTACCGTATGTGAGGCCGGTGATTTTTTTCCGCAGGCAGAAAAGGAAAACAGAATCAGCAGCACAAAAACCGCCGCCGTAAGCTTTTTTATTATATTCATTTTACGTCACCTTAAAAAACAAAGTCAGCATCCGGAAAGGACACTGACCGCATTATAACACAAATTTATTAAAAATTCAAATCATACTTTGCCTCATTTTCATGAGAATGGCTTTTTCACGCCGTGACACCTGCACCTGAGACATATTAAGCTCCTTTGCCGTATTCACCTGGGTCATCCCCTTATAATACCTCAGCTCTATCAGCCGTCTGTCCTTTTCCTCCAAAGCAGCTATAAGTGTTTTCAGTGCTATACGCTCCGATATTTCCTCCTCATGCGATTCCGTGGGAATATCCAGCTGGCTTGTTCCCTTTTCGTCCTCACCTGTAAGTGATACCGCAGGCATGGAAACGGTGATCAGCTCCGCCGCCTCACTTACGGACACACCCAATTTTTCGGCAAGCTCAGTAATGGTAGCTTCTCTGCCAAGCTCCTTTGAAAGCTCTTCGCTTACCTTTACGGCATTTCTCGACTTTTCTTTAAGAGTTCTGCCGATTTTTACGAGTCCGCCATCACGGAAAATCCTTTTTATTTCACCCAAAATTACAGGTACCGCATAGGTTGAAAAAGCAAAGCCTCTGCTTTGGTCAAAATTATCAGCCGCTTTTATAAGCCCTATACACCCGGCCTGAAAAAGGTCATCGTATTCCACTCCCCTGCCTCTGAAACGGTTGGCACAGGAATGAACAAGTCCGTAGTTGTTGTCTATAAGCTCACTGCGGGAAATATTTTTTTCGGTCACTTACGGGAGCCTCCTCATATCAGGGTAACGGTAACATTCCGAACCGTGTTTTACCCCGGATTTTTTTATCCATAGTAACCGTAGTACCCTTACCGTCCTTTGAGCTCACTCTTATTCTGTCCATCATAGATTCCATAACGGCAAAGCCGAGACCCGCTCTTTCTCCCTTTGAGGTTGTGAAAAGAGGTTCCATCGCTTTTTCAATATTTTCGATGCCTATACCCTTGTCACGTATTTTCACTCTGACGGTACTGTTGTCGTAAAGATTTACGGTTATGTAAATTTTGCCCTCTTTTTCTCTGTAGCCGTGCACGATGGAATTTGTAACCGCTTCACTGACAGCGGTTTTTATGTCGGTTATTTCTTCTATATTGGGATCAAGACAAGCAACAAAAGCGGATACGGATACTCTGGCAAAGCCTTCGTTTACGCTTTTCGACTCGATAACCATTTTAAGCTCATTTATGCTTTTCATCACACTGTCTCCTTTACTCTTATTTCTCCCAACCTTTCAATGCCCGCCAGCTTCATGACCTTATAAGCAGAGGGAGAGAGATTTTCTACCCTGATTTTTCCTTCGTGGGTTTTCATAAGCTTGTACCGCCCCATCACGAGGCCTATAGCGGAGCTGTCCATAAAGGTTACGCCCTCGAAATCCATTATGAGAAGCTCAGGGCGGCGGAGAATAATGGCATCGTCTATTCCGGCTCTGATAAGAGACGCACTGTGATGGTCTATTTCTCCGTCAAGATAAACCCGTATCTCTTTGCGGGTATATTCTAATTTTGCAGACATTTTCTTTCCTCCAATAAAAAATCCGTTATGAGATTATCATAACGGATCAGGCAGTATTATTTTGTAAAATTCAGTCGTCAAAAACAATTTTTCTTATATCACTGACTAAATAAAAGGAGCCGCAACATATGAGCACTCCGTTTTTCTCCGTAAGTGACACGGCTTTTTCGTAAGCTTTCTCTGCACAGTCAAAGAAAAAAACTCTTTCGCAAAGGCCAGCGGCACTCTCCGCCAAAACGGAGGGCTTTTCGCCCCTGATTATATCGGTACGGGTAAAAACTGCATTTTTACATAGGGGCAGAATAATTTCAAAGCTTTTTCTGTAATCCTTATCCCTCATCGATGCCATAAGAACAGTTATCTCTTTACCCTTCAGGTGCTTTTCGGCCATAGCTCTGAGAGCAAGCATACAGCCCTCATTGTGCCCGCCGTCAAGTATCGTAAGCGGCCTTTCGCTCACCTTTTCCATACGGCAGGGAAGGGTGAAAGATGATATACCCTTTTCTATATCCTCATCCCTTATTTTTTCTCCTCTCTCCTTTAACGCGAGAGCACATTCCGCCACGGTAATCATGTTTGCCACCTGATGGTCCCCCTGTAACCGGGTACGGAGTTTGAGATGCTTATAAGTGAATTCCGTGCCGTTTATGTCGCTTTTTATTACGGACAGGTGTTTTATTTCAGGTGAATAAAAGTCGGAGCCTGCTTTTTCTGCCCTCTCTCTTATAACCCTGAACGCCTCCTCACTCTGACCTTTAAAATATTTTTCCTCTCTGTCCGGCGGATAAGATACAGTTATACCACCCCTGCGTATAATGCCGCATTTTTCTTCCGCTATCTTTCCGACGGTATCTCCGAGCATTTCCGTATGATCTAGAGAAACAGACATAATAACCGAGGCTTCGGAAAAGGGAATGACATTTGTGCTGTCATGCTCTCCGCCTATACCTGCCTCCAAAACCACCATATCGCACTTTTCTCTCTCATAATATATGAAGGCGAGCACAGTGATAAATTCGAAAACCGTAGGCTTCAATTCTTCGGGTAAAGCCTCCGTCCTTTTCTTAATTTCCGCAGTGATTTCACATAAGCTTGCATCACTTATATACTCCCCGTCAATCTGTATCCTTTCGCCGAAGCTTATTACATAAGGAGAAGTAAACAGTCCTGTTTTATAGCCGGCACAGGTAAAAATACGGCTCATCGCCCCCGAAAAGGAGCCCTTTCCGTTGGTTCCCGCCACATGGATAAATCTTAGCTTTTTATGAGGATTGCCAAAAAGAGAGAGCAAACTTTCAATCCTTTCGTGCGTGGGGCTTTTCTGCATTTTTCTGAAAGAATAAATATATTCTACCGCCTCGTTGCAGGTCATATTTTCACTTCCCTTGCTTTAAAATCTTTCTCATTAATTATAACCCTTCATAAAGATATGTCAACCAATTTTTCATATTCACTCCGCCTTAACTCCTTTACAAAGCAGACCTCACAAAGAGCAGAAAGGAAATCCGTCAGACTTATTCCGTCGGGACAAAGCGTTTCATAATTGCCCGGAGCTTTTATTCCCTCACCCGTAAGCACCCGTGCGAAAGGAAAAATCCTCCTTTCTCCGGTAATAAGCAGCCCTTTGAAATAAACGGGCACCACATTACTGCGAAAGGATATTATTATTCCTCTTTCGGGGATAGCGGACAGCTTATCACTGACAAAAACAGAAAGCCCGTATTCACTCATTATTTTTTCCGCCTGTATCTGATATGCCTTCACATTGTCCGTTATCACTTTTATCTCACCGGCAAAATTGACCAAACGGCTTACCTCCGTATGGAGCACTCCTTTTCTGTCGATTACGGTTATCAATGTTTCCGTAGGCTCAAATATACTTTGGCTGAGCTGTGAAACAGCCGAATTAAATAAAAGCAGCTCTCTGAAAAAAGCGGATGTATACATCTTTGCCTCTCCTTTATACGGAAAACTATCGGGAAAAATCAGGCCGTCATTAAAGGAAGCTGCCACACCTTTAAATCTTTCCTCAGGTATTTTCCCTTTATGTACCGGCACCTTTACTCTGTAAAAATATTCATTTTCGGGAAGATTTACCCTTTCGGTTACAATCCTTTCTCTCAAAAACAGTCTTCCGATTCTGTTTTTCAAAGTATTTTCTCTCTCATAAAGCTCTACTGTCCCGAACAAAAAAATCACCTCATACGAATATATGAGCTGCCGAGATAAAAAAGACTATATATTTTCAGTAGGTTTAAAGTAATTTTTTTAATATTATTGTGTCTTAAGATTGAAGAATCAGACATTTTTGTGATACAATATAAAAAAACAGGAGGAATTTATATGAGACTTTTATTGGCAGAGGACGAAAAAGATTTGTCGAGAGCTCTTTGCGCCGTGCTTAAACACAACAACTATTCCGTGGATGCGGTCTATGACGGACAGGATGCTTTGGACTACGGTCTGTGCGAGAATTATGACGGTATTATCCTTGACATAATGATGCCGAAAAAAAACGGCATTGACGTACTTAAAGAGTTGAGAGAAAAAGGAGTTGATACCCCCATTCTCATGCTTACGGCAAAGGCAGAAACAGAAGACAAAATCGCAGGTCTTGACGCAGGTGCCGACGATTATCTTACCAAACCCTTTTCCATGGGTGAGCTCATGGCGAGAATTAGAGCCATCACCCGCAGAAAGGCGGAGTTCTCACCGAATCTGCTTACCTTCGGCAATCTTTCCCTTAACAGAGAAAACTATGAGCTTTCCGTGGGTGAACAGTCAATAAGACTCGGTAACAAAGAATACCAGATGATCGAAATGCTTCTCTCAAATCCCGGCAGACTCATTTCCACAGAACAGTTTATGGAAAGAATATGGGGATACGAAACGGAGGCGGAAATCAATGTGGTATGGGTATACATTTCCTATCTTCGCAAAAAGCTCTCAAACCTCGGTGCAAACTCAGAAATCAAAGCAGTAAGAGGCGTAGGCTATACATTAGAAGAAATCACGAAGTAAGAAAGGGGCGGCAGTAAATCTGCCCGTGCTCATTTATGTTAAAAAAGCTTCAGTTTAAATTCATTGTCATCACCATGTTTGCTCTCGGCTCCCTTATGTTGGTTCAGACTATGACCGTCAATGCCATAAGCATTTATCAGAAGGATGTAAAAATGAAAGAAATCCTGCAGGTCATCACGGCAAACAACGGTGTGCTTCCAAAAGAATACGACAGAGACGGGAATATCTATGACGATCTTTTCAATCCCTTTGGCAAATTTGAAATAACTTTGGAAACTCCCTATTCCACCCGTTATTTTGTGGTAGAAATGCAAGGTAACGTGGTCACCAGACTTTCCACAGAAAATATCGCCGCAGTAAACGACAGCAAAGCATTGGAATACGCCTGTCAGATTTACGGCACAGATCCGGGATTCGGAACAGTGGATGCTTTCCGTTATCTTTACTCAGTGAACGGAAACAAAAGCATGATGGTATTTCTCTATTTCGAAAACGAGGTAAGAGAAATAGCGACACTTTTTTCCATATCGCTTACGGTAAGTGTAGTAACTCTTTTTGTTCTGCTCGTCATAATTTATCTGCTGTCAAAAAATGCACTCAAGCCTGTGGCAGAAAGCATAAAAAAGCAAAAGCAGTTCATCACCGATGCCGGTCACGAGCTGAAAACTCCGCTGACCATAATCTCTGCCGATGCAGAGGTATTGGAAATGTGCGGCGGTGAAAACGAATGGACAGCCAGCATAAAAAATCAAACCTCAAGAATGAATGTTCTCGTAAAAAATCTCGTGGAGCTGACCAAACTCAATGAAGCGCAGGATACATCCGAAAGAACCAACTTCATCCTCAGCGATGCGGTTATAGAAACCGCCTGCGATTTCGAGTCAAGAGCAAAAATAAACGATCAGTCCCTGATTTTTTCCGTCTCACCCGGCATCAGATATTTCGGTAATGAAGCGGAAATAAGACAGCTCGTTTCTATACTCTGCGACAACGCCATTAAATACGCCGACAAAGGCGGCACCATAAAAATATCGCTTTACAAAAGCGGTACGAGCACTTATCTCGATGTTTTCAATACCGCCGAATATGTGGACCCCTCTTCGGTTTCGAAGCTTTTCGACCGTTTTTACCGTGCAGACAGCTCACGTTCGAGAGAGACGGGCGGCTACGGCATAGGACTTTCCATAGCAAAGGCTATCGTAGACAGGCACAAAGGAAAAATAAAAGCCATAGCCAACGGCACAAAGGAGATCACCTTCAGGGTTACACTTTAAGGTCGGATTATTCTCACTAAGGTTGACAAATAAAGGGAAAAGTGATAAAGTATATAGGCTTAATTTTAAAATAAGGATTGGTGAATAATATGTCAGGCCATTCAAAATGGAGTACCATTAAAAGAAAAAAGGAAAAAACTGACGGTGCAAGAGCAAAGGTCTTCACAAAAATAGGCAGAGAAATTTCCATCGCTGTCCGTGACGGCGGTCCCGACCCTGCATCAAACTCAAAGCTCAAGGACATTATTGCCAAAGCAAAGGCAAACAACGTTCCCAACGACAATATCGAAAGAATCATCAAAAAGGCTTCCGGTGAAGCTGGCGGTGCAAACTACGAAGCCATTATGTACGAAGGCTACGGTCCTTCAGGTATCGCAGTTATCGTCGAAACCCTCACCGACAACCGCAACCGTACCGCAGGTGAAATGCGCCACTATTTCGACAAAAACAAAGGTAATCTCGGTCAGCAGGGCTGTGTTTCCTTTATGTTCACACGCTACGGTGTAATCGTTATCGAGGCAGAGGATGTAGACGAAGACAAGCTTATGGAGGATGCACTGGAAGCCGGTGCAGTTGACTTCATCACCGACGAAGAGGACATCTATGTAGTACGCACAGAGCCCAATGACCTTGGTGCTGTCCGTGACGACCTCGACGCCAAGGGCTACAAGTTCGTTTCCGCTGAGGTGGAATACATTCCCAACACCGAAACAGCTCTTACAGATCCCGAAGATCTCAAGTGCATGGGTAAGCTTTTAGATATGCTTGAGGATAATGACGACGTACAGAATGTATGGCATAACCTTGAGAATGAGGATGATTTGCCGTAAAAAATGAACAATAAATAAAAAATTATGGTCACAGGAAATCTGTGACCATAATTTTTTACAAAAAAGCATAGAGAACAACTAACCTTACCCTGTGTTATTCTCTCTTTCTCCATTCATCGATATTATCATTACCTCTAAAATAACTTCCTTTTGGAAGTTCAGAGTCTTTTAAATTATAATGTTTGCGATTTCTCCCTGAATAAACATACGACAAAGATAAACACGGAGATAAATCACCGTTCTGCACATTCATAGTAAAAACAAACGTCTTGAGACTTTTCATTTTCTTAAGAAAATTCAAATCGGGTAAAACATTACTACCGCTTAACTCCAACAACTCTAAATTTTCTAATTCTCCCAAAATAGAAAAGTCTTCAATTTTAGGACAATTTTCTATTCGTAAAGCTCGTAGAGTTTTCTTTACTTTACCCAAGGCGGTAATATCTTTTAAGGAACGATTATAATACAAATATAAACATTGCATATTTTCCGATTTTTCTATACCTTCCAAAGTTTTTATCTTACATTGAAATATTGAAAGGGTATCTATCATAGAGCTATCAAATGCATTAGACAGATTCTGTTCACCATAATGAGAGATTCCTAAATCTTTTAATGTTTTAACACTTTGAAAATTCTTATACCTGGTGTTTGTTACATGAATACTTTCAAGACCTTTTATTTTTGAGCAGTCAATTAAAGTAGAATTTTCCTCACTATATCCATATACTGTAGAACACTGCAGACTTATTATTTGCGGCATTCTATATAGTGGAGAATAATCGAATCCATTGCCAACATTATCTGGAGGAATAACACACAAATGCTTCAAAGTAGGACACCTTGTGATAAACTCAAGGTCTTCAGCAATTATTAAAGCCTTTTCAATTCCAAGATTGTTAATTAAATTAATCTGAGTTTCTAAGCTATGTTTTGAACCCAATTCCATAGCCGAAAAACATCGTATATCTCTAGGATATTTTATTACAATTGCATCATATACATTTGCGGGATATGTTATAGAGGTGAAAATAAAACCTTCCCTATCAATAGTTCTAAATGGGGAGACTTTACCAAAATCTACTTTCTCATTTAAGTCTATCATAAAAATATCTCCTTCCCAGCAATCATCGGACATTTCTTTAAAACACAGGGGACGGTTCTAAAAAACACAGGGGACGATTCTATGTGTTAGTAGTGTTTTCTGACCAAACCAAAACTAATTCCCGTCAACCTGCTGACTTGTCTCATAGACAAACCTTTATCTTTAAATTCTTCGATATTTTTTCCTGCTCCGACTTTGGCAAAGCCTGAAATTCCGTCACATTTCTGCAACCTGAATACAATTCAATTATAGCTTTTGCCTACTCGTCTGTCAAGCGGACGGTGTCTTTTTTCCGGCTCCGGTCACTTGTCTTAAAACTTTCTTCAAAAAACATCTGTAAAGCTATTGACTTTTACAGATGTTTTTAGTATAATAGGCAAGCTGTAAAGCAAAAAATCTTTACAGATACGGAATGAGGGGTGAAATAATGGCAAAAAATCTTGATGTTATCATGCTTTTTGATGTTTACGGTGAGCTTCTAACCCAAAAGCAACAGGATTTTATCAGCTATTATTACAACGATGACCTCTCTCTTGCCGAAATAGCAGAGAACGAAGGCATTACCCGTCAGGGTGTCCGCGATGCCATCAAAAGAGCTGAAGCTCAGCTTTTCACCTTTGAGGAGCATATCGGTCTGTGCGAGCGTCTGGAAAAAATGCGGAAGGGACTCAGCGAAATCAGCGAGCTAACCTCGGTTATCAACGAGGTTAACCGCAGAACTATCCTTTCCCGTGAGATAAACGACGCTGTGGCAAGAATTTCCGTTTTAACACAAATGATAGGTGAATGAAGAGTGATAAATATATTCGTCACCCTCCCCGAAAGGATTGATTCAATATGGCATTTGAAGGTCTTTCAGACAGACTGGAAGCCGCCTTTAAAAAGCTGAAAAGTAAGGGTGCCCTTACTGAAAGCGACGTAAAGGAAGCCATGAGAGAGGTTCGTCTCGCTTTGCTCGAAGCAGACGTTAACTACAAGGTTGCCAAGGACTTCACCAAAACCGTAACCGAAAGAGCAGTCGGCGAAAAGGTTATGGAAAGTCTTACCCCCTCACAGATGGTTATCAAAATCGTCAATGAGGAGCTTACCAATCTCATGGGCGGTACCAAATCAAGACTCAATACAGCCAACCACCCTCCCACGATCGTTATGATGTGCGGTCTGCAGGGTTCAGGTAAAACCACCCACAGTGCGAAATTAGCACTTATGCTCAAAAATCAGGGTCACAGACCTCTGCTCGTCGGTTGTGACGTTTACCGTCCCGCCGCTATCAAACAGTTAGAGGTTGTCGGTGAAAAGGCAGGCGTGCCTGTTTTCCAGCTCGGTCAGATCGACCCGGTTGAGATAGCCCGTAAGGCTGTTGCTCACGCCAAGGACCACGGCTACGATTATGTCTTTCTCGACACGGCGGGCCGTCTCCACGTGGACGAAGAACTGATGGAAGAGCTCAAAAACATCAAAAGTGAGGTTCACCCCCACGAAATTATGCTCGTAGTTGACTCCATGACAGGTCAGGACGCAGTTAATGTCGCCACCTCCTTCAATGAGGCGCTCGGTATCGACGGTCTTCTCCTTACAAAGTTAGACGGTGACACCAGAGGCGGTGCGGCGCTTTCCGCCAGAGCCGTTACAGGTAAACCAATCAAATTCGTCGGTACAGGTGAAAAGCTCGAAAATTTGGATGTTTTCCATCCCGACCGAATGGCTTCGAGAATACTCGGCATGGGTGATATGCTTTCTCTTATCGAAAGAGCCGAACAGCAGCTCGACGAAAAGAAAGCCGCAGAGCTCGAAAGAAAGCTGCGCAAAAACAAATTCGACCTTAACGACCTTTTAGACCAGCTTCAGCAGGTAAGAAAGATGGGTCCCATCAAAGATATGCTTAAAATGCTTCCCGGTGTGGGCAAAAAAATCGACGAGGTTGAAGTGGACGAAAGACAGTTTGACCGTGTTCAGGCTATCATCCTCTCCATGACTCCTCAGGAAAGAGCAAAGCCCGACATCATCAATCCCTCACGCAAACGCCGTATTGCAGCAGGCTGCGGTATGCAGGTCGAGGACGTCAACCGCCTTTTAAGTCAGTACAGACAAATGCAAAAAATGTTTAAGCAGTTCGGCGGTAAAAACACAAAGAAAATGCAGAAAAGAATGAGAAACATGCCCGGCATGATGAACGGAATGAATGGCGGCATGGGCGGTTTCCCGATGTAAGTCAAAGACACATAAGTGTTTAAATATTAATCAAAAAATTATTTTATTGGAGGTCATTAAAATGGCAGTAAAAATCAGACTTCGCCGTATGGGCGCAAAAAAGGCACCTTTCTACCGTGTAGTAGTAGCAGATTCAAGATATCCCCGTGACGGTCGTTTCATCGAGGAAATCGGTTACTACAACCCCATGAAGGAACCCGCTGAAATCAAAATCGACGCTGAAAAAGCTCAGAAGTGGATCGCTAACGGCGCACAGCCCACAGACACTGTTAAGGCTCTTCTTAAAAAGTCCGACATCATTAAATAATTGCGGAGGTCGCCACTTTGAAAGAGTTACTTATATCTATTGCGAAGGGCTTGGTTGACGAGCCTGAAAAGGTAACTGTTGACGTTGACGACATTAACGAAGAAGGTGTGGTAGTTTACCACCTTCACGTAGCTCAGGACGATATGGGCAGAGTTATTGGTAAGCAGGGCAGAATTGCAAAGGCTATCAGAACTGTAATGCGTGCAACTGCAAACAGAAGCGACAGCAAGATTTCAGTAGAAATCGACTGATTCGAAAAAAATTATTCCTCATCGGTAACGGTGGGGAATTTTTTTGTAACAAGATTAAAGGGAACGGTGTGTGCCGTTCCCTTTGGTTTTATTTATTATCCTTTATAACCTTACTGAAATCGCTGTTAAAGAAGTTTTTCGTTGAATAAGGTATAATTACCGTTTCTGTGTAACCCTTCGGATGAACGGAGCAGAAAATAAAGCCGTTTTCCGAAAGTGCGCAGGCGGACTCATAAAATTTTTTGCCTGTTTCGTCTGTATCTTCGGGAATACCGATGGCGGCATCCTCGCCGCTCAGCAGACTTTCATAATCATATCCGCCGTAAATACGGTAAATCACTTCGTAAACCAAATGATACTGTGCATCAACTATCTCTTTACTGGAAAGGAAGTTACCCGTCTCCACATCTATTATGTAACCTTCGACGGTTCTTTCCGGCAAAGTGATAAATTCCTCGCCCTCCGCTGCAGCGTCTGATGTGTCGGTCCTCTGAGGAGTATACTGTGAAAGTCCCTCCACGATGGAAATGTAACCGTCACGGTTGTAGGTCACTCTTGCCACAGCGTGAGTAACATAGGGAAGCTCTGCTTTATTTCCGCCCTTTTTGATGAACCTTTTGTAATCCTTATCGGCGTCCTCACACTGAAGTGTATAGTTGTTTATCAATTCGGCATAAAGTCGGTTTACTTCCTTTTCGCCTTCGGTATTACCCTTGAAATATGGGTATTCCACATTATATTCCGCATAAACTGTTCCATCCTCGGTGACAGCCTGAATAGTTTTATGCTCGATAGAATAGGAAAGCTCGTTTTTTCCGCTTTCGTCCTTTATCATAAAGCCCGTGGCATCGAAAACAGGCTCGTGGGAAATACGGCTGAGTTTCCACGGCAATTCACCCTCACCTGCTTCAGAGTCTTTGTCGAGAATGATATAAGTCTGAAGGAAGCTGTTTCCGCTGTTTGTGTCGTTGCTGTCATAAAAGCTGCATTCCACATAATAGCTTCCGTCCTGTATGCGCTTTGAGGAGCTTACATCTGCCGCCACATCAGAATTGAATTCCGAAAGAGAATTATTTGCAAAATAATATTTGCCGTTATAGAAATAAAAGTCCTTTTCGTTTACATTATGATTTATGTCGAAGCCGAAGGTCGCAAGAATACTGTCAACCTTTTTCCCGTCAAGAGCATAAAAGCTGTAATCTCCGTTTTCGTTGGCAAACCGTCCGTTGGGATCAGCTTCATTTACGGTCAGCTCGACTGTGCCGTAGAAGCGGCTGTAAAGTCCTCCCTCATCATAGGGTCTGAGGAATTCCATAACATCCACAATAACTTCCTGTTCCCGGTCAAAACCGCTGTAAGCCACGGGAGATATTTTGGAAAGATAATCCTCAAGCTCAACTGTTTCTGCAGCCGAAAAGCCTGAAAGTGCCACAGTCATAACACTGTCCTCATCCTTTTCGAAAACATCCGTTCCAAGATTTATGCCTACCAATGCCGCCATACCGACGAGCACCACAACCATAAGAGAAACAATAAAATTAAAGGCTCCCTTTTCTTTTTTAGACATTTTTTTCATTTTTCTTCTTTCTCTCGGAACAGGAACAAGCTTTGGCTTTTCCGGTATTTCCGCAGGGATATACGCTTTATCCAGGGGAGGTGCAAACCTCTCTGTCTCTTCCGGAGGGAAAGACGGCTTTTGATCGTCCGAATAAGAGGAAACATCCTCAAATTCACCTAAAGCGAAAGAAACTATTTCTTCAATATCTTTTTTCTCTGCCCCGCTTTTTACGGGAGTGTCACATTCGGGGCATGCAGTAAGGTCATCGCTGAATATATTTGCACAGTTTTTACAAATCATTTCTTAAACTTCCTTTTCTCTGTTTTTTTACCCCTTTTAAATAAGGTCAAGCAGCTCTGTAATACTTTCAATTTCTGCGGCAGTGTTCTGTCCGAGACCCTTGCCCTTGAAATCTCCGTAATTCATTCTTACCACCTGCATATCGGCTCCGAGAGCACCCTGCACATCGTTTACTGGGTGATCCCCGACGAAAAGTGCCTCTTCGTTTTTAACACCTGCACGTCTGATTGCTTCATCAAAGATGCGTCGGTCAGGTTTGTAAATGCCGATGTCACCCGAAACAACCACCACATCAAACATATCTCTGATGCCCGCTGTGTCAAGCTTTATATTTTGGAGTGAAGAAACACCGTTTGTGATACAGCCTAAAATGTACCCCTTTTCCTTGATGGTCTTCAGCACATCTATAGCGCCGTCAAGCATAACGATATGTTTTCCGAAATCATAGTTGAAGGAATCATAAAGCTCCTGTAAGGGAGGATGGTTTTCCCATTTCCAAAGGTCTATCATTTCAGGAAAATAAACCTCTCTGTCTTTATAACCTCCGTCCACATGCTCTTCCATTTCGTCGAGCTTCTGAAGCCTTTCCTCTTCGCTTATATCGGGGAAATATTTTGTAAGAAATGCTTCGCAGTAAAGTCTGTAAGCACCCTTTCTGCTCTGAAGAGTATCGTCAAAATCAAAGAATATCGCTTTTACATTTAATTTGCTCATTTTTCTTCAGTCTCCTTATTTATTTCTTTTGCTGTCATTATATCTTTACTTACTGCCTCTTTCAGTTCATCAAGAGACGCAAACTTTTTTTCTTTTCTAATAAATTCAATGAGGCTTACTTCTACATTTTTCCCGTAAAGATCACCCTCAAAATCAAAAATACATGTCTCACTTCTCATACTTTCACCGGAAACAGTCGGCCTTATACCGATGTTGGTGACAGAGGAATAATACTTTCCGTCAAACCTTACCCGTGAAGCGTAAACACCGTATTGCGGGATAATAAAATCTTCGGGGAAAAACTGATTTATGGTGGGAAAGCCTAACTTGTGACCTATCCCGTCACCCTTTTCCACAGTGAAATCATAAGTGAAATAACCGCCGAGCATAGCGTTCGCCTTTTTTATTTCTCCGTCATTTATGAGATGGCGTATTTTGGTGGAGGAAACTGCCTCATCACCAAGATAAACGGGAGAAAGAGAATAAACCTCGATATCCCGCGGAGTTAGCTCAGTTTTCAGCGTTTCCGGACTTCCCTTTCCGCCTTTACCGTAATGGTAATCATAGCCACACACTACCACCTTCGCATTAAGCTGACCTAAAAGAACCTTTTCCTCGAATTCTTCGGGAGAATAATTCATAGCTTTGCGGAAATCAAATTCGAAAACCTCGAAGCCCATATTTTTAAGCAAAACTCTCTTTCTTTCCTCGCTCAAAAGCATAGGCGGCACCTTACCTGTAATAAGCTTACGGGGGTGAATATCAAAAAGCATAACGACAGGTGTAAGCCCTTTTTCCTTCGCTCTATGCAATGCTTTATTCAAAACCGCCTGATGTCCTATATGAATGCCGTCAAAATAGCCGAGCGCTACGGCGGTGCCTTTGGCTTTTTCGTTTTCGCAAAGCATTTTTATTCCCCCTTTCGTACCATTTAACCCACAAAAACCCTTTTTACTCTGAGCTCTGTTTTTTTATCATCAATTTCACCTATACCAAGAAACCTTCCCTCAGGTGAATATACATTGTAAAAGCCCGGATCTTTTTTTCCGCCGAAACGATCCGTATCAAGCCCGCCACCGTTTGAAAAACGTTTTGCCTGAGGTGCGGTAACACGGATTTCAGGATATTTGATAAAGGAATCCACGGGCAAAAGAGCGTCTTCGAGTCTGCCCTCCTCCTTCATTTTTTCTAATTCACTCAAGGTGTGACAGCGGTCAATACTGACACCGTTTGCTTTAATTCTGCGTAATGAGGTCATAACGGCTCCGGTATCGAGCTTTTCTCCTATGTCGGATATAAGTGAACGGATATATGTTCCCTTTGAGCAGCAGACCTCGATTTCGCACTCATTTTCCGACATATCCGTAAGACTTATGGCAGAAATATGAACTGCTCTTTGTTCTCTTTCCACCTCTATGCCCTGCCGTGCAAGGTCATAAAGACGGACACCGTCTTTTTTTATCGCCGAATACATTGGCGGAAGCTGCATTATATCACCCTGAAAGGACATAACAGCCCTTTCGGCCTCGTCTTTGCTCACATTGACTTCCCTTTCGGAAAGAATTTTACCCGTAATGTCCAAAGTGTCCGTGGTCCTGCCCAAAAGGAACCGTGCCCTGTATGCCTTATCATGATCTGAAATAAGCTCGATAAAACGTGTGGCATGCTCCATCGCAATAACCATTACACCGGTAGCCAACGGGTCAAGAGTTCCCGTGTGACCGACCTTTTTTGTACCGAAAATTCTGCCGAGCTTTTTGGCGGCAAGGAAGGAAGACATCCCCTCCTCTTTATCTAATAATACAAAGCCTGTCACACCGTCACTCCCTTATATAATTTCTTTTTCAATATAATCAATTACCCTTTTTTTGGCGTCCTCTACTGTGGTGCCGAACTCGCACCCCGCGGCCCTTATATGTCCGCCTCCGCCGAAATGTGCACATATCTGTGCAGCATCGTAAGCTTCGCCCGTGCGCACTGAAACACCGATTCTTCCGCTGTCTTCCTCTTTTACGGTAATTCCGATGCCGACACCCTCTATCTGTCTTGTTATAGGCTTTATGGCATCGAGAGCGGATTTGTCCACACCGCAGTCAGAGAGCATTTTTTTGGTTACACAAATAACCGCTACCTTGCCCGCACAAAACATTTCCAAACCTTCATAGCACAGCTTTTCGAGCATTATACTGCCAAAGGTCTTTCGGTCAAACATAAGCTCATTTATTCTGCTGTGGTCTGCACCGCAGGAAATAAGCTCGGCGGCAATAATGTGGGTCCTCGGTGTAACATTGGAATATTTAAAGCAACCCGTATCCGTACTCATACCCGTATAAATACATGATGCCATATCGCTGTCCACGGAAACACCGAGAGCTTTTATCACGAGATAAATTATCTCACAGGCGGAAGCACTGTCAGGCTCCACATAGGTTTCCTTCGCAAAAAACTTTGAGCTTTCGTGGTGATCAAAGGAAAGGTCAACTTTGTGACCGTATCTTTCTTTGAAGCTGTCACCTAAAAGCTTGCTTTCGGCAACATCAACAGTAACAATAAACTCCTCACGGAAATCATCCTCCGCAACGCCCTCATAAAGATGAGCATATTTTACGGGAATAGCATCATGATTGAGAAGCTTCGCTCTTTTTCCCATTTTTCTGAGTGCTCTGAGCAAAGCAAATCCGCTGCCAAGTGTGTCACCGTCGGGATTGCTGTGGGTAAGGATAAGAATATTATCCGCCTCTTTAAGCCTTTCTACAGCTCGTGAAAAATCAATTCTCATCCTCTGTTCCTCTTTCGTTTCTGCCGTTTTCCAACTTTTTGAACATATTGAAGCCCTGCTCGATTGAGTCATCGGCTATGAACTTAAGTTCGGGAGTTTTTCTCAGATGAAGACGTGAGCCGACCTCTCTTCTGATAAAGCCTGTAGCCGCAGTGAGACCCTTGACGGCCTCCTTTGCTGAGTCGATACCCTTTATGTCGCTGACATAAACTTTGGCAAAGGAAGCGTCTGAGCTTACCTCGACACGGACTACCGTGAGCATTTTTCCCATAACTCTGGGGTCCTTAAGTTCTCTTATAACAGCAATCACTTCACGTTTTATATCTTCGGATACACGGTTGATTCTGAATCCTGCCATTATATTTCCTTTCCGAATAAGCGGTTAATCTGAAACAGATTAATCTCTGTATTCTTCCATAATGAATGCTTCGAAAATGTCTCCCTCTTTGATATCGTTGAATTTTTCCAAACCGATACCGCATTCGAAGCCTGTCTGTACTTCCTTAACGTCATCCTTGAAACGGCGGAGAGAGGAAATGGAATCCTCTGTGATAACGATACCGTCACGGACGACACGGATGAGTGCACTTCTTTGTACTTTGCCCTCGAGAACGTAGCTGCCTGCAATCTTACCGGCAGAAGAAAGATTCATAACTGTTCTTACCTCAGCCTTACCGAGCATAACCTCACGGTATTTGGGAGCAAGCATACCCTTCATGGCTGCTTCGATTTCCTCGATGCAATCATAAATAATTCTGTACATTCTCATCTCAACCTTGTCACGCTCTGCCAAAGTCTGTGCATTTGTATCGGGACGGACATTGAAGCCTACGATGATAGCATTTGAAACGGAGGCAAGCTGTACGTCGCTTTCATTGATGGCACCAACACCGCCGTGAATTACGCAAACCTTGACCTCTTCATTTGTAAGCTTTTCCAAATTCTGCTTAACAGCTTCCACAGAGCCCTGAACGTCAGCTTTAACGATAATGTTCAGCTCTTTCATTTCGCCTTCCTTGAGGGAAGAGAAAAGATTGTCGAGAGTAACCTTCTGCTGAGCACCCCATTCGGCCTGCTTTGCGTCGTGCTTTTTCTTTTCGACAAGCTCTCTCGCAAGCTTTTCGTCAGATGCGACGTCAAAGGTGTCACCGGCATTAGGTGTTGTATCCAAACCGGTGATTTCGACAGGAACAGAAGGACCGGCAGTTTTAATTCTCTGGCCTCTTTCGTTTGACATAACTCTTACACGGCCAACTGACTGACCGGCAACAACTATATCTCCCACATTGAGTGTACCGTTCTGAACGAGAAGAGTTGCGATAGGTCCGCGGCCCTTGTCAAGTCTTGCCTCAATAACAACACCCTTTGCGGCTCTGTTCGGATTAGCTTTAAGCTCTGCCATTTCAGCCACAAGGAGAATTGATTCGAGAAGTGAATCGATACCGAACTGTGTTTTTGCAGAAACGGGAACACAGATGGTTTCACCGCCCCACTCTTCGGGAACGAGGCTGTATTCTGTAAGCTGCTGCTTTACTCTGTCGGGGTTCGCACCCTCTTTATCCATTTTGTTGATGGCTACGATAATCTGAACACCCGCAGCCTTGGCGTGGTTGATGGCTTCGATGGTCTGAGGCATGATACCGTCATCGGCGGCAACAACTAAAACTGCGATATCTGTTGCCATAGCACCTCTGGCACGCATGGATGTGAAGGCTGCGTGACCGGGTGTGTCAAGGAAGGTGATCATCTGACCGTCAAGGTCAACTCTGTAAGCACCGATATGCTGTGTTATACCGCCTGCCTCGGTGGCGGTAACGGAGGTGTTTTTGATAGCGTCGAGAATAGAGGTTTTACCGTGGTCAACGTGACCCATAACAACTACGACGGGATCTCTGGGAAGAAGGTCTTCTTCGGTATCCTCATGGTCGTCGATGATTCTTTCCTCGATGGAAACAACTACTTCCTTTTCAACCTTTGCACCGAGCTCTGTAGCAACAATTTCAGCTGTATCAAAATCGATGGTTTGGTTAACGGTGGCCATTACGCCTAATTTGAACATTTCTTTGATAACCTCAGCGGCTGTTCTTCTTAAAAGCTCAGCAAGCTCACCGACGGTAATCTCTTCGGGAATTTTAACCGTAAGAGTTTTCTTTGCTCTTTCGGCGGCAATTCTCTTGAGTCTTTCTGCCTCGGTTTCTCTCTTTGAGGAACGGGTACCCTGCTTTCTGTACTGCTGACTCTTTTGTTTGAGCTTCTGTTTGGTTGAACCCATTTCGTGATCACGTCTGCCGCCCTGTGAAGCCATTTCGTCATACTTTTCGTTATACTTTTCCAAATCGACGTTACTGCTTCTTGTATCGATATGTCTCTTTTCACCCTTTGTACGGGACTGAATGAGCTTTTCCTTCTGCTCCTTTTTGGGCTGCTGCTGAGGAGCGGAGGGCTGTGGCTTTTTGTTATCAGCTTTCTTTTCGGGTTTCGGAGCTTCCTTTTTGTTTTCCGGCTTTTTGTCGTTCTTTGCTTCTCTTACGGGTGCTTTCTTTTCGGCCTTTTCAGGCTTTTCTTCCTTCTTTACGGGTTCTGCTTTTTCAGCGGGTGCTTCTTCCGCTTTTTTGGCTTTTGCTTTGGCAGCCTTCTGTGCCTCACCGGCAGCGAAATACGCATCAAAGGAAGCGACCTCATTACCTTGTGTTATTGTTTCAAAAATATAGTCCAGCTCTCTGTCTTCGAGAACAGTTGTATGCTTTTTTGGTTCGTCAGAAATTTTGCTCAGAATTTCTATAACCTTTTTACTTGTGCTGCCAAAATCTTTGGCGACCTCATGAACTCTGTATTTTTCTCTGGGCATAGTATCAATCCTTTCTTTCTGAATTGTTCAGATATTTGTCAGCGGCGGCTTTTCCGAAGCCCTCATCGTCAAGGCTTATTACTGCCGCCTTGATTCCGATAGCCTGTGAAAGCTCACCTGTGGTGTATTCAGTGAAAAGTACGGGAATGTTCTTTCCTCCGTAGCTGCATGCGTGGGTAATTTCTCTTTTGAGTCTTTCGGAGCCCTCCAAGGAAACAATAACGAGACTTGCATTATTTTTCACTACGGAGGCTATAACCGCATCGTGACCGGTGCTGAGCTTACCCGACCTTCTGGCCATACCTAAAAGAGATAGGAATTTATCATTCACTTTTTTCCATCTCCTGTCGCATTTTTTCTGTCACATCGTCGGGTATAACGCATGAAAGAGCCTTTTGAAATCTTTTTGCCTTGATCGCCTTTTCAAAGCACTCTGTACTTCTGCACACATAAGCACCTCTGCCCGGCTTTTTACCTACAAGGTCAAGACTGATTTCGTATTCTTCGGGAGAATTTTCGTCTTCGGTTTTTATTTTGGTTTTGACCACTCTGACCAATTCTCTCTGCGGGAACATTTCCCCACAGCCTAAGCATTTTCTCATGGGCATTTTTTTGTTCATTTTTTTGCCCCCTTATCTTATCCTGTTTCCTTATTCGCTTACTGCGCTCAAAGGCTTGATGTCGATTTTCCAGCCGGTGAGCTTTGCAGCAAGTCTTACATTCTGACCTTTGTTACCGATGGCGAGTGAAAGCTGACTGTCGGGAACAACAACTCTGCAGCTTTTCGGATTTTCGCTGATAACCTCGACGGAAAGCACCTCAGCGGGAGCAAGAGAAGCAGATACATATTTTTCGGGTTCTTCACTGTAGGAAACGATATCGATTTTTTCACCGCAGAGAGTATCGACGATGTTGCTTACGCGCTGGCCTCTGGGTCCGATACATGCGCCCACTGCATCTACATTCTCATCGTTGCTCATAACGGCAATCTTTGTTCTGGAGCCCGCCTCTCTGGAAACGGAAATAACCTGAACGGTACCGTCATAAATTTCGGGAACCTCTGTTTCAAAAAGTCTTTTAACCAAACCGGGATGCTTTCTGGAAATGTTGGCATAGCTGGTGCCGCTTTCTTCTTTGATGGAAGCGACAAAAACTTTGATAAGCTGACCGGGTTCAAGAGTCTCACCGGGAATCTGCTCATTTTTGGGAAGAATAACATTGACTCTGCCGATTTCGATGGAAGCGTCACCTGTGTCGGGATAAACGATGTTTACTTTAGCGGTAACGACCTCCTGATCTCTGTCCTGAAGCTCTTTAGCCTTGAGCTCCTTTTCAGCCTCTCTGATACCCTGACGGATAACGCTCTTTGCTGTCTGTGCCACAATTCTGCCGAATTTTTTCGGATCAAGAGTAATTTCAACGAAAGAGCCTATCTGTGCATTTTCGTCGTAATTTCTCGCCTGCTCCAAAGTCATTTCTGCCAAAGGCTCTTCGATTTCGTCCACTACGGCAATTCTTACGTAAACTTCCATAGTCTGCTTTTCGGGATTGATTTCACATACCACATTATCTCTGTTACCGTAGCTGTTTTTGGTGGCAGAAATGATTGCGGCTTTGATTTTTTCATACATATAATCCGCAGGGATGCCGTTCTCCTTTTCAAGCAGTGCAATTGCCTCAAAAAATTCTTTGTTCATTTTTTCTGTTCATCCTTTCTTATATTCATCATAATTACATTTTAAAATCGTCCGCTTTGATCCAGGAGGCTTCCTTCTTTGTGAAGGTGAAGCCGCTTTCGTCGGACATTCTGATGGTTATATTACCGTCGTTATAATCTTCGAGAATTCCGCTGAATTCTCTTTTACCCTCGACGGGACGTATCATTTTCACTTTTATCTTTTCTCCCACATAAGAGCTGAAATGCTCGTCTCTGACGAGATCTCTTTCCACTCCGGGAGAGCTTACCTCCAAGAAATAAGCCTGCTCGATGGGGTCGCTTTCGTCCAAAGGTCCGTTGATGGCATGTGTCATATCCACACAGTCATCGATACTTACTCCGCCCTCTTTATCGATGAAAATACGCAGATACCAATCGGCGCCTTCCTTAAGAAAACGGACATCCCATATCTTAAGACCGAGCTCCTTTGCCAAAGGCTCCGCAATTTCCCATACGAGAGAGACAGTGTTTTTTCCCTTTGCCATAAAATCACTCCTTAAATAATATTCAATTGTAGGCACGTAATGTATTTTTGCAACAAAGAAGAGCGGACTTTTCGAAAGCCCACTCTAATCTACACTACTAACATCTGTATAATATCATACTTTTTAACGGAAATCAAGAGTTAAGAGATAATTTTTTCAATAAATTCCCTTTACCTTAGCATGCATTTATGATATTATGTTTTTACAGTATAAAACAAAGGAGATTTTATTTTATGGACGCCTTGTACGCATCAATGAAAGAACTTTTTTTCACTAATGTACCTGCCTCGGTGGCAGTAATCGGTCTCGCCGCATACTTTTTCGGTATGGCTGCGGTTTTTATCGTAAGTCCCATCAAAAATGCCGAAAGCTTTTCCGTAAAGCCTGTGGACAATGCAGGCAAAACCGAAATCCGTGTTTATTACGGTGGTATTTCCTTTGCTTTGGGTGCATTTCTCGTTTATCTTACCGTGGCACTCGGCACACCCGTTCACTCTCTCGTCGGCGGTCTTTTCTTTTCTACCACGGTTTTGGTGACAAGAACAATCTTTCTTTTTGTTGACAAAGGTTGGAAATGTCCCTATACAAAATTGGCAATCCCCGCGGAAAGCCTTTTTGTAATCGCTTTATGGGTATGCTTCATTCTTTCGAAAACACTCTATTAATGAGTTAAGGTGGACAATATGATTTATCCCGTTATTCCGAAACCGCAAAAAATCACCACCGGTGACGAAACCGTTTTCACTCTTACCAAATACTGCGAAATCATCGGTGCAGACAAATTTCCCACAGCAGTTAACAGTTTGAAAAAATTTCTCGACGAAAGCTTTTCAACGGAGCTTTTGGGCACAGGTAAAGAAAAAATTATTCTTCAGCTATGTGACTGCATCACAAACGACGAAGGCTACACCCTTTCCGTAAAGGAAGACGAGGTAACCGTAAAAGGTAAAACCGAAGCCGGAATTTTCTACGGCATACAAACCTTAAAGCAAATGCTTATGTACGGAGACCTGTCCCTGTGCAGTGCGGAAATAAAGGATGAGCCCGCCTTCCCCTACCGCGGCTTTATGCTTGACTGCGGCAGATATTTTTTCACTAAAGAAGCAATTTTCCTTTTTCTCGAAATTATGGCTTTGCATAAGCTAAACCATTTCCATTGGCATCTGACGGAGGACCAGGGCTGGAGATTTTACAGTGAAAAGCATCTTCTTCTCACGGAAATAGGCTCTTACAGAAGCCATACAAATTTCAATTCCGTTCCCCACAGCGGATATTACACAAAGGAGGATATGAAAGAGATCGTGGACTATGCCCACTCACTTCATATAAAGGTGATACCGGAAATCGATACTCCCGGCCACACCGTGAGTGCCATAGCTGCCTATCCCTTTCTTTCCTGCTTCGACCGCAATATGGTCACAGCCACCAATTGGGGTGTAAAATACGATGTTTTATGCGTCGGCAAAGAAAGCACCTTCGAATTTGTTCAGGATGTTTTGGACGAGGTTACTGAAATTTTCACTGACGGAATAATACATATCGGCGGTGATGAGGTTCCTACGGCACGTTGGGAATTATGTCCCCATTGCCGCAAGCGAATGGAGGACGAAGGACTCAAAGAGCCCGGTGATCTTCACACCTACTATCTCAGCAGAATAGGTGAATATCTTCACGATAAGGGTCTGGAGGTCATTATGTGGAATGACCGTGTAAAGGATTATATGCCTGACAGTTCGCTAAGTTGGCAGTTTTGGAACACGGATATGGACAAAAAAGACATTTCCGGCGAAATAAAAAAGGGCCGTTCCTTTATCATCTCTCCCGAAAAAGCCTATTACCTCGACCTTCCCTACGGTTTGGTGGATCTTAAAGCCTGTTATGAATATGACCCGTATATTGAAGGTCTTGACGAAAACAACAGGCATTTACTCAAAGGTGTTGAGGCTTGTCTGTGGACAGAATTTGTTCCGGATATGGAAAAAGCCGGCTACTGCACCTTCCCCCGCCTCGGTGCCATAAGTGAAAGTGCCTGGACGAAAAAAGAGAACAAAAGCTACGCTGATTTCTCGGCGAGACTCGACGGCTATTATAAACATATTAAAGCAATCAATATGAACCATGCAACAAAGAAACAGGCTGTTCCCACAGGAATAAGAAAAAAAGCCTCCTGCCTTTATTGGGAGAGACGAAAGCTTTGTTGGGGAGGTCTGAGCAACCTTTTGACAAACAAAAAAATTCAGAAGATGTACGGAAAGAAGGAAAAATAAAATGATTAATGTAATACCAAAGCCGAATAACCTCACCTTAAAAGACGGTGACTGCTTCATTTACAGAAAAAGAGTTCTTTTGCATGTAGACAAAGAACTTTCCGATATCGAAAAATTCATAGATAAATGTCTTTGCGTAAAAACGGAAAAGGCAGTCAATGAAAGCCATATAGAGTTCATATACGACGATACTTTGCCTGAGGAAACCTACTCACTTAAATCTGAAGGCTACGGAATAAAGGTATTTGCCGGTACATACAGCGGTGCATTTTACGGTCTTATGACTCTTTCTCAGCTTATTAATTCCGAGGGGAATGACGGTGAAACCGTTATCTGCCCTCAGCTTATGATTGAAAAGGATGCTCCCAAACATTCATGGAGAGGTTTACAGTTAGATGAAAGCCGACACTTTTTCGGTAAAGAGACAGTAAAAAAATACCTTGATTTTATGGCTTTATATAAGCTCAACCGATTCCATTGGCACCTTACCGATGACCAGGGTTGGAGAATAGAGATAGAAAAATATCCCCTTCTCACCGAAATCGGCTCTTACAGAAAGGGCAGCCAGCTTCATTCTTGGAGCTGTACCGAATATGAAGAAATACCCCATTCAGGCTATTATACCAAAGAAGACATAAGAGAAATCATCGCTTATGCCAAAGAAAGATGCATCGAAATCATCCCTGAAATTGATTTCCCCGCCCACTGTGCAGCCGCCATAGCCGCATATAATGACCTTGCCTGCCGCAATATTCCCTGTGAAGTATTTGATTTCTGCGGCGATCCTTTGGCAAAGGTTAAGGGTATCAGAAATTGGAACAGACCCCTCTGCCTCGGCAAGGATGAGGTTATTGATTTCGCAAAGAATGTTATAGATGAGGTTGCCGAGCTTTTCCCCTTCCCTTATTTCCATGTCGGCGGGGACGAAGCACCGCAAAACGAATGGAAAAAATGCCCCGAATGCCAAAAGCGTATCAAGGATAAAAAGCTAAAAAATGAAACGGAGCTTCAGGCCTGGTTTACCAATGAAATAAACGCCTTTCTCAAAGAAAAGGGCAAAACCATGATAGGCTGGAACGAGGTATTGGCTTCGAAGAACACGGATGCAGACATAATAGGCCAGTATTGGACCCCGAAAAAGGATGACAACGTTATCAGACACCTCAAAAAAGGCGGAAAGGTTATTCTGTCCTGTCATAAATATTTTTACTTTGATATGGCTTACGACTATTGTACGCCGAAGGGAACCTACAGCTACGAGCCGAAAGATTCAAAGATCAAAAAAGAACTCAATAAAGGTATTCTCGGTATTGAAGCAGAAATGTGGACTGAATGGATTACAAACGAAGATCACATTTTCTTTATGCTTTTCAACCGCGGTCTTGCACTGAGCGAAAACGCTTGGACATACAATAAAAATTACAGTAATTTCAAATCACGTCTGCAGCTTCACAAAGCTTTTATGGATAAAATGGGTATATACTACGGTAATGACCATATAACCATGTACAAAAACAAAAGCTATAAAAAGTCACAGTCAAAAAAATACGGCTTCACCGTAAAGCATAACGATGCCGAATTCAGACTTGACGGAATATACAATAAAGAAATGAAAAAGCAGGCAAAGCTCAGAGCAAAGGAAAAAGCAGAAAGAGAAGAAGCAGAAAAAAACGCCAAGGGCATTGACGAGCTTATTGACTCTGCAGTTTTAAAAATCGCAGAAAAGATAATGAAGAAATAATTACAAACTTTACAGGAGTATAAATATGAAAAAACTTGCAGCTTTTTTACTGTGTTTATTATGTGCACTGACTCTGTGCTTTTCTGCTTCAGCCTCCGATGATGCTTTCGAGGATTTTACAGTAACCTCGGATAACGGTATAACACTTAAGCTATGGGAATGCGAAGATTCATATTATCTGTTTATACCCTCCGATACGGATACCGAAAACCTTACCGTAACATTTCCTGACGACAAAACACTTATCCTTAACGGCACTGTTAAGAATAACGGCGATACTGTTTCGCTAAAGGACAGAGAATCCTACGAGCTTGTTTACGGTGAGAAGCACTGCTCTCTCCTCGTTTTAAAATCCTCGGAGCTGCCCTCATTACACATTACCACAAAATCCGCCTCTATGAGTGCAGTCCACGCCGACAAATCCCACAAAGAACCCGCAAATATTGTTATTTATGACGACGGAGAGGTCGTTCTTGAAAAGGATTTGGATTACATCAAAGGGCGCGGAAACACTTCCTGGACCTATGCGAAAAAACCGTATAATATTAAATTCGAAAAGAAAACTGCTCTTTTCGGAATGGACAAAGCAAAAAAATGGACTTTACTGGCAAATTATGTTGACAAAACCCTTTTGCGCAACCATACTGCTTTAAGCCTTGCAACTGAGCTCGGAATACCCTTTACATCACAGCACACCTTTGTTGACCTTTATATTAATAATGAATATTACGGAAACTATGTGCTGTGCGAAAGTGTAGAAACAGGAGACGGACGTGTTGAAATCACCGACCTCACGGATGCTACCGAGGAGGCTAATCCCGATATTGATATCGAAAATTGCGATCTTGGCGGACAGCACGAAAAAGACTATCATAAGCTTACGGCAGACACACAGAAATGGGTTAATATCCCAAACAACCCAATGGATATAACAGGCGGATATCTGCTTGAATATGAGCTGCCTTACCGCTATGTTGACGAAGTCAGCGGCTTTGTGACAAAAAGAAATCAACCTATTACACTCAAAGAGCCCGAATACGCCTCCGAAGCACAGGTGAAATACATAAGCAACCTTTACCAACAGTTTGAGGATGCACTCTACTCGGATACAGGCTGCAATTATCTCGGTAAACACTATTCTGAATATATAGATTTCGATTCTTTTGTAATGATGTATATTTTTCAGGAGTTTACCAAAAACCTCGATGCCGCTACCACAAGTTTTTATATTTACAAAGATGCGGACAGTGATGTTTTTGTCGCCGCACCCGTTTGGGACTTCGACAGAGCATTAGGTTCAAGCACAAAACGTTACGGGGTTGACACCGGTAATCCCGAAGGTTGGTGGGCAGGCATAACTTATCATCTGTCCGATAACGACATCTACTCACTTCCCACTATGCTCAACGCCCTTTACCGAAAAGACGATTTCTTTGCCGCTGCATGTGAGAAATGGAGCACAAGCTTTACACCCGTTCTTAACGATAAATATATCGATGAGCTTTCTGACTTGGCGGATAAACTCACTCCCGCTGCGGTCATGAACGCCGTCCGCTGGAAAACCTACAGCACAAAGGATTACCAATCTGTCGCGACAGCCTACAGAAAGGCCGTGGATGAAAGCCTTTTGAAATTCATTTCCGAAAGAAAAAGCTTTCTCGACAAAGGTCTTTCTGCATCTTCTGTCAGAGTATTTTTTGACCCCGGCACGGGAAAAGGAAATATGTTTAACGAAAAAGCGTTCTGTATCGGAGAGGCATTAACTCTTCCCGAATGTACATTCACGCATCCTTATTTGATTTTTGATTGTTGGAATACTGCAGCGGACGGAAGCGGAGCATCTTACACCCCCGGAGAAGCCTTTGTATTGAAAGACGGAAAAACAACATTTTATGCTCAATGGAAAGAAAAACCCGAAGAGATTGAAACACCCGGAGCATCCGAAGAAAATCTCAGCTTTTTCCAAAGGCTTATTAAATCAATTACCGATTTCTTTAAAAGGATTTTGGATTTCTTTAAAAATATTTTCTGACAAATAAAACACGGTTCGAGCAACCGTGTTTTATTTATATATAACCTTATTGATTTTCACAGCCGCAAAAGCTGATAAAAAGCATTTCAGAATATCTCCCACGATAAAGGGTAAAGATATGGAGGCAACGGCAGAAAACACATTGCCGCCATTATGAAAGCACATAAAAGCGACGGCAAAAACATGCTCCGTCAGAAGCCCGGCGATAAGAGAAAGGAGATATCTTTTCAAATCAACCTCTTTGCCCTTCAGCTTGCTCATCAAAGGTACCGCAGCAAGAAAGCCCCAATAAAAGCCTCCCGTTACGCCGAAAAGTTTACCTATTCCTCCGCCGCCCGAAAAAACAGGAATGCCCACAGCACCCATCAAAAGCCACAGTCCTACAGTAAAAAGTCCCTGAACAGGCGGAAGCAAAAGTGCCGCAAGGTTAATAAACACCGTCTGCAACGAAAGACCGCTGACGGAGGGAAGCGGCAGATAAAAATATGAGGACAGTATAATAAGAGAAACTAAAAGTGCACTTTTAATATTATTATAAAGCTTTTCTTTTTTTCTCATTGTTTCACCGTCCTTTTTATCCAAAGAATACTCCCGATTTTACGCCAACGGATGGCGTGTCGGGAGTATTTTTTATTTGATTTTATTCAGCTTTGAAAAATTCATAGCAGGCTCTGTAGGTGCTGTAAACATCTGCCTTGGAAACTATCTCATAGGGTGCATGCATGGAAAGTACGGGCACACCCAAATCAACAACATCCATACCGAGGTTTGCAATATACATAGCGACAGTTCCTCCGCCGCCCTCGTCAACCTTACCGAGCTCACCTATCTGCCATGATACATTGGCAGCATCGAGAATTCTGCGGATTTTACCCACAAACTCTGCACTGGCATCTGATGTACCTGATTTACCTCTTGCACCCGTATACTTTGTGATTACTGCACCGTGATTAAGAGTGCAGGCATTGTATTTGTCATGTACTGAGGGGAAGTTGGGGTCAAAACCGGCATTTACATCAGCGGAAAGACATTCGGATTTCGAAAGAACATCTCTGCCGTCCACACCGTCAAGCTGTGCAAGGTCTTCGATGAAATATTTAAGATAAGCAGAATTAAGACCTGTATTACCGTCAGAGCCGATTTCTTCCTTATCCGCTAAAACTGCTATAGCGGTACGTTCAGGGATATCGCTGTCAAAAACAGCCTCACAAGCGGGATATGCACATACTCTGTCATCATGACCGTAAGCACCGATAAGACTTTTGTCAAAGCCGATATCAGCCACAGGGAATGCGGGAACAAGCTCAAGCTCTGCAGAAATGAAATCCTTTTCCACGATGCCGTACTTTTCATTGAGGATTTTCATAATGTTAAGCTTTACAAGCTCACTGCCTTTATCAGCCTTGAAGGGTCTGGAGCCGATGAGGATGTTAAGCTCTTCACCTCTGATACCGTCGGACAGCGTGCGCTGACCCTGCTCTTTGCCCAGATGGGGAAGCAGATCCGTTACAACAAATTTGGGTTCACCGTCTTTTTCGCCGATGTTTACCTTTACACTTGAGCCGTCGGCTTTAATAATAACACCGTGAAGAGAAAGAGGAATAGCAACCCACTGATACTTTTTAATACCGCCGTAATAGTGAGTTTTAAAATATGCAAGCTCGCTGTCCTCATAAAGAGGTGTGGGCTTCAGGTCAAGACGGGGAGAGTCGATGTGTGAAGCAACAATCTTTACGCCGTTCTTCGCTCCCTGCTTACCCATAAGAGCCAGAATAACACTTTTACCTCTGTTGTTGAGATATACCTTATCGCCGGGCTTGTAGGTTTTTGTTTTATCAAAAGCGGTAAATCCGTTTCTTTCTGCTTTTTCGATAATATAATCTGTACATTCTCTTTCCGTTTTTGCCTCGCCCAAAAATTTCATATAGCCTTCACAGAATTTGTCTGCCTTGGCTACCTCTTCCTCACTCATCGCTACGGAAAAATGTTCCTTTTTCATCATAAGCTCTTCTTTGAGGGCTTCTGCTGCGCTTTTTTCTTTTTCCATTGTTAATCTTCCTTTCCGTTATATAGTATTGAATATATTTTTTTGGTTTCAATAACCCTATTCACATATTTTTTCGTATTTTTGAACGGTATATCGTAAAGTGTTTTTCCGTCTTTGGAATACCTTTCATCCTTCAGCCACTTTGAAACATTCCCCATACCGGCATGATATGCAGCTATAGCTGTGGCTTCGTCGTCATATATTTCAAAAAGTGTACCGTAAAAATAACAGCCGTATCTTATGTTTGTTTCCGGATCAAAGAGCATCTCTTCTGAAAGCTTTTCACCCTTTTTACTCTGCAGCCATCGGAAGGTTTCCGGTGTAAGTTGCATAAGACCGCGGGCATCCGCATAAGAGACCGCCCTTTCGTCATATCCGCTTTCGCATTTGATCACCGCATAAACAAAACTTTTCTGAAGGTTATTTTCACTCGCATTATTTTCAACAAAATCTGCATAGGAGATAGGATATAATGTCTTAAGTATTGACAGAAAGCCGAAAAATATAACCGTCATCACCACAAAAAAGACCGAAAAAAACATAACAGTTTTCATTGTCTTCTTTTTGATTTTTATTACCTTTGATGCCAAATTATCGGTTCCTTTCTTTACAGAATTGTCTGCAGCTGTTTTTCAATATTATGGGGCAAATAAGACTTTACTATTATATCGGCGTGAGAGAAGTAATATTCGTCGCTTTTCTGCGCCTTCATTCTGGTTTTTGCCTCTCTCTCAGTTATACCGTCACGGCTTAAAATACGCTTTAAACGCATTTTTTCGGGTGCATAAACCACAATTATTTTACTGCAAAGATTTTTACATTCACTTTCGAGTAATGCCGCCGCATCTATAACGGCTTTTGTGTAGCCCTCTTTTACGGCCTTTTCGATTTCCTTTTCAAACTCTTCGGTGATGAGAGGATGGGTTATGGAATTCAGCACGGCTGTGTTTTCCGGGGATGAAAATGCACGTGAAGCCAAAAGTTTGCGGTTCAGCGTACCGTCAGCGTTTATTATATCCGCTCCGAAATGCTCGGAAAGAAGCTTTAAGGCGGGTTTTCCTTTGTCGGTTATATGACGGGCAATTACATCTCCGTCAATAATATAAAAGCCTTTTTCCTTAAGAAAAGCGGCAACGGTGCTTTTTCCCGCTCCCGTTTTACCCGTAAGACCGTATACTGTCATTTTTATACCTCGATTATATTGAATGCCGCCGCACGGACGAGTCTGTTAAAAACGGCAAGTCCCACCCCGTCAGTTTCAGGAAAACGGGCAAAGACCTTTTCGGCTCCTATTTCGTCAACCCTGCGAAGAGCATCAAAAATATTTTTTGCCTGACCTGCCGGATCATTTTTTTTACCATATGTAACGCACATTACTGAAAGCTCCTTTTCTTCACCCTCAAAGCAAAGTGCGGCAGTTTTTTCTGTTTTATTCTTTTCGATGAATTTTTTGAAATCTTCAAAAGAGCCTTTTACTATTATTACCTGAGTATCGGGTGAATAATGCTTATACTTCATTCCCGGTGAAGCTGCCTTTTTTCCGTCAGCCAGCTTATTGAAAACCGCATCGTCTATGACTATTTCGCCCAAAACATCCGTAAGCATTTCTGCGGTAATTCCGCCGGGACGGAGAAGTCTTGGCGGTGTTTCGCACAGGGAAATTACCGTGGACTCCACGCCAACACTGCATTCCCCTGCATCAACGATGGCATCCACCTTACCCATAAGGTCCTCTATTACATATTTCGCCGATGTGGGACTCGGTTTACCCGAAGTATTGGCTGAAGGTGCTGCCAAAGGCACACCCGATTTCTCTATTATGGCTCTCGCAATTTTATCCGAAGGCATTCTTACGGCTACAGTCGAAAGACCTCCGCTTACCTTGTCGGGAACAATTTCACTTTTCGGCAGTATAACGGTCAGCGGACCCGGCCAATACTTATCAGCAAGAGCATATGCATTTTCGGGGATTTCCTTTACCAAAGGTCTCCACTGCGAAATATCACTTATATGCACAATGAGAGGATTGTCAGAGGGTCTGCCCTTGGCCGCATAAATTTTATCCGTAACATTTCCGTCCAAAGCATTACCCGCCAAACCGTAAACTGTTTCCGTGGGAATAGCCACTATTCCTCCCGATTTTAATATATCAGCCGTTTTATCAATCGCTTCATCATTTTCCGAAAATACCTTGAATATCTGTGTTTCCATAAAATATTTATACCTCTATCTGCTCGGCCTTACAGTATGCCGTAAGATTGTCCACAAGCTCATCCATATCTCCGTTAAGAATATCCTTCAGTGAAAAATATGTTTTACCCGATATATGGTCGCTTACTCTGTTCTGATGATAGTTATAGGTTCTTATTCTTTCGCTGCGGTCACCGCTGCCTACCTGATTTTTTCTGTCGGAATCAAGAGTGTCTTTTTGCTTTTGCTTTTCACTCTGCAAAAGACGTGAACGGAGAACCTTGAGTGCCTTATCCTTATTTTTATGCTGACTTCTTTCATCCTGGCACTCCACAACAGTGCCTGTGGGGATGTGAGTAATTCTGATAGCCGATTCGGTTTTATTTACGTGCTGACCGCCTGCGCCGCTGGCACGGTAGGTATCAATCTGCAAATCAGCCATATTAATCTCGAAATCCACTTCCCCCGCTTCCGGAAATACAGCAACGGTTACTGCAGAGGTCTGCTTTTTACCGTTCGCCTCCGTTTCGGGCACACGCTGAACCCGGTGAGCGCCCTTTTCAAACTTATATCTGCCGAAGGCACCTTTTCCCGACACGGTGAAAACTACTTCCTTAAAGCCGCCGAGCTCCGTGAGAGTACCGTAAACGGTATCCGTTTCAAAGCCGCACCGTTGAGCATACATTGTATACATTCTGTACAGGTCGTAAACGAAAAGCTCAGCTTCCTTTCCGCCCGTACCGCTTCTTATTTCTATGATGGCATTCTTTTCATCTCTCGGATCGGGAGGTATCAGCATCAGCTCAAGCTCTTTGAGAAGACTATGCTCCTTTTCGCTCAGCGACTCCAACTCCTCCTTTGCCATATCATAATAATCTCCGCCAAGCTCCGCTGCTTCGGCTAAAAAGTCTTTTGCACTCTCTTTATCTTTGGAGCATTTCTCATACTCTCTGATTAGCCTGAGTATGGGAGAAAGGGCGGAAAATTCCTTTGATAGCTCATTATATTCATTCATATCCTTTATGCTGTCCTCTCGGGCGAAAAAGGCATAAAGCTCGTCACAGCGTTCTTTTACGCTTTCTATTTTTTCAGTGAATTTCTCTGTCACGGTGAATCTCCTTTAAATATTTTTTCAAAAGAAATACGACTAAAGTGTCTCACCGTCACGGATCACTTTTTTTATGTTTTTTTCTGCTTTGACACGGGGCACCATCACCACATGTCCGCAGCCCATACATTCAAGTTTGAAATCCATACCGGAGCGTATAACCTTAAAGCTTTTATTTCCGCAAGGATGGTTTTTCTTCATAACAAGCTCATCGCCTACTCTTATATCCATAAGGTCGCCTCCAACAAATATTATTAATACAGTATACCATAAATGAAAGTGAAATATCAATGATTATATTGTAACTAAAGCAAATAATGATAAAAAATTATGCATATAATTTAATATTAAAAACGAAAGGGTCTTAAAAATGAAAAAATTTTATCCTGAAAACACGCTTATTCACACCCAGGAAAACAAAAACGCTCTGCTTTCCGCCGCCTCAATAAAGGAGGCATATTACAGCGGTAAAACCATCGAATGCAGAGCCACCGTATGCGACAATGAACACAATCTCTATGTTGACTTAGGGCCGATGAAGGGCTTTATTCCCCGTGACGAGGGTGCCATCGGCATCGATGACGGCTCCGTAAGAGATATAGCCATTATTTCACGGGTAAATAAACCCGTGCTGTGCAAAATCACCGACTTCACCGTAAATGAAAAAGGTGAAACCCTTGCCCTTCTTTCACGCAAAAAGGTACAGCAGGAATATATGAGAGATTATATTTCCACCCTTACCCCCGGCTGTATTATAGATGCCACGGTAACACACATGGAGCCTTTCGGAGTTTTCTGCGATATCGGTGCAGGCATTTCCGCACTAATGCCCATCGACAGCATTTCCGTTTCCCGTATTCCCCATCCCTCGGCAAGATTTTCAGCCGGTGACAGGATAAAAGCAGTGGTAAAAGCGATAGACGACAAAGGCAGAATAACCCTCAGCTATAAAGAGCTTTTGGGCACATGGGAGGAAAATGCCGCCCTTTTCAAAGCCGGGGAAACGGTTCCGGGTATCGTACGCTCCGTCGAAAGATACGGCATTTTCGTGGAACTCAAACCAAATCTTGCAGGCTTGGCAGAATATGTTCCCGGTGTGGTTCCCGGTCAGCATGCGAGTGTATATATAAAAAACCTCATTCCCGAAAGAATGAAAATAAAGCTTATAATAGTTGATTCCTTTGAGGCCCCCTATCCCAATGAGCCCGTCACATATTATCATAAAGGTGACTATATGGATCGCTGGGTTTATTCCCCCGCATCAAGCGAAAAAATAATAGAAACAGTTTTTTCCGACTACAGGTTGACGGAAGATGCAATTTGATATAAAATAGTAATGTAAAAATTTAGGAGGTCAAAAATATGAAGATTAAGGAAATATTCAGAAAAAGAAATAACTCCATTAAATTTGCCACAGCAAAAAGTGTACTCACCGCTGCCACCTCAGCAGCGGATCTGCTCTGCTCTCCGCCCGACCTTTCAAAGGCGAAAAAGGTTCTTTTCGTTCAGCCGCACCCGGATGACAATCAGATAGGCGCCGGCGGCACCATCGCATGGCTCCGCTCTCTCGGTGTGGAGGTTTATGAGCTTACAGTGACCGATGACCGTTTTGCTGAACCCGAATACATCGGCAAAGAAAACGAAGTACAGACCATAAGACAAAAGGAAGCACTTGCCGCACAGCAGATGCTTGGCATGAAAAATGCGGGATTTTTAGGTTTTGCAGACAAAAACGATGCTTCCGAAAGAGAAATCTCTCTCAAAATAGTCGAGGTTATCCGCGAAATAAAGCCTGACTACGTTCTTACTGCAGATCCGAATCTTTCCAACGAATGTCACTCTGACCACATTAAGGTGGGTAATGCAGTAAAATATGCGGTTATGGATGCTCAGTGTAATTTTTATCCCGAATTTATCGACGGAAAGCTCCGTGAAGATGCATGGAAGTGCAAGGGTGTGGGCTTTTATTACACAGATGCACCCAATACCTTAGTTGATATCACCGAATTCGAAGAGCTTAAAATGAAAGCGATCAAATGCCATGTATCACAGGCTGAGCCTGCCCTTTTGGCGGCTATTATGCTTCAGCAGACCATGTTTGCAGAGGGTACCGAATTCAAAGCCGCAGAGCCTTTACGCCTGATCAGCGACCTTCAGATGCATTGTTTCAATCTTCCCATAGTATAACGGATATAAAAGAAAGGACAAAAAAATGGCAACAATAATCTATCAGTCTAATACAGGCTCATCGAAAAAATATGCTGAAATGCTTTCAGAAAAGCTGTCACTCCCCGTTTATTCCCTTTCACAGGCGGAAAGTGTAAATCCCGATGAAGAAATCATTTTCTTCGGTTGGGTTATGGCGGGAGATATTCAGGGACTTTCTCAGCTGAGACAAAAATTCAGCAATATAAAATGCATATGTGCTGTGGGTATCACAACCAATGAAAAAAACTCAGCCGAGGTAAAAGAGAAAAATTCAGTCACAGAGCCGTTCTTTGCTCTGCCCGGTGATTTTCACATAGACAAACTCAAGGGTATGTATAAAATGATGATGTCCATGATGATTAAAATGCTCAAAAGCAAGCTCAAAGAAAAGCCTGCCGCCGAAAGCGAAAAAATAATGACCATTTTCGAAAACGGTGTAGACCAGGTAAGCGAAGATAAGCTTGACGGAGTTATTGAATTTCTCGGCTAAAATAAAATATCCGATTTGCGGGAAGCATCAATGCTTCCTGCTTTTTTATGTAAAAAAGGCAGACCGTAAAAAGTCTGCCTTTAGCTGTGGAATTATTTACATTTGATATTCTTTACCTTGCTGTATGCACCGTAAACCTTAACCTTGTTTACTGTCTTATAAGCACGCACTCTTACATAATACTTTTTCTTGCTCTTAAGCTTTTTGATGATAGTTTTATATGTGCTCTGCTTTTTAACGGTAACGGTCTTGGTTGTCTTTTTGGTGAACTTCTTTGAGGTTGAATACTGTACCTCATAACCTGTTACACCTGAAATCTTCTTCCATTCTGCGATAATTTCCTTCTTTTTCTTTGAACGGAGTGCTTTGAGTGTTACTGTGGAGGGTTTGGTTGAGGCACTTACGATACTGCTGTCCTTGCTCTTATTTGAACCGGCAACAGCAACAACCTTAAACTTATAGGTGGTTCCTGTCTTAAGCTTTTTAACGGTAACATTTGTTTTGTTTTTGGCATTTACTGCCTTCCATTTACCTGAGCCTGCTCTGTAATAAAGAGTATATGATTCTGCACCGGCAACCTTATTCCATGAGAATTTGATTGATGTTGTGCTCAGAGCAGTTGCTTTAAGACCTGAGGGCTTATTAAGAGTAAGCATATTCAAAATCTTTTCGCCCAATTTAACACCGCATACGGTACACTTATTTACCTGAAGACCCTTTGTCTTATATGTAGCTGCCTTAGTTGTTTTGTAGCCGGTTGCCTTATGACCTGCGGCTGCAACATCCTGATATTTTTTTACACCGCATACGGTACAGGTATAGGTTTTTGTTCCCTTTGCTGTGCAGGTGGGCTTCTTTGTGATTACACCTGCATTGTACTTATGGCCCTTTGCGGCGATTGTCGTACCCTTGAGATACACCTTATTGCATTTGAGACAGGTTTTGTGATTTGTTCTGTAACCGATGGCGGTACAGGTCGAATCTCTGAGCTCAACTTTTTCGTTAATATCGGTGATGAAGTTTACGATAAGACCGACCAAGCATGCTGCACCCTCACTGCGTGCGCTTAAGGTTTCGATAAATACCTTTGCGAGATTTGCCACACCGGCATTGGAAAGAGTATTGTCGAAAGGCTTATCTTCACTGTAATTATTTAATTTGGTATTGCTTTTTGACCAATTATTGAGAAGGTTGTAAACAAGATTATAAAGGAAGGTTACTACCTTTGCTTCTCCGGCAAAATCAAGAGCTCTTTTTGCAGTAAGCTCAATAAATGATTGGAGATCAACACTTAATATACTGCCGACAAGGTCATTGATATATTTCTCTGACTCAAAGTTTGCTTCACCGGTCTTTGCCGTAAAGTCCAAAATTTCATCAAGCTTATCGAAATAGCTGTCAGACTTTTTAACACTCATGCCAAAGAAAGCATTGAGATTTTTGTCAACAAGGAAGAAATTGAGAACACTGTTAAGAACTTCCCAAACGGTATATTTTCCGTTTGCTGTAATAACTGTCTTTCCGTCAGCGGCATAAAGAGGAATGACATCTTCAAACTTTTCGATTATCCAATCGCCTAAAACATGCTCATATGTTACATCGTCAGAATAATCTTTACCGCTGAGATAAACAACGAGACAGTTAACCATTTCGGTGAGGGTTTCTGTATGCTTAACAGCGTTGTAAACTTCCTTTTCACCGTTTGTATCTGCAGCCTGGAAGACAATTTTAAGAATTTCAAGCATAAGTACATCGTCATCTACATCGGTGTCGATGTCTGCTCCGGAATTCTCAGCAATATATTTTACAAGCTTTCTTACGTTATCGCCAATTTGACTGTAGTCGCCGGTTGTCCATTCACCTTTGAAGCCGGGAACAAGTTCAACAAAAACAGTTCCTAAGATATTATTAATCTGTGAAAGAACAGGCTCTCCGTCTTTGAATTCAATAACTGAATAATCGGACACACCGTTTTCGTCTTCGAAATATTTGCCGTCGATTATGATTACATCATCGAGCTGCGGGTAACCGACACTTGCGAAGCTGAATTTTTTATCCTCACCTTCGACAAGTCCCACGAGATACTTTCTTACAAAGATGTTAAAAATATCGGTAATAAGGTCGTCAACTGTGGTGTCGGCACCAACCTCGATATCCCCTTTTAAAAGAAGACCCATGACATCCTCGTAAACAAACTTATCAAAGTCACTTTTTGCTTTGCTCATAGCGTCAGCATAGTTTGCATCGCTTTCATCAAAGATAGCATTAACGATGCCTTCTCTTAATAAGGTGCTTACGTCGAATTTAATGTTTTTCATATTGATAGCATCGCCGATAACGCCAAGCTTAACACCATCATCTGAAAGAAGCTTACCTATAATCGTGCTGTTTGCAGCTGCAAGCTGAAGAACTTCGCTGAAAATTTTTACATCACCGGATTTTGAACGGGAAAGACCTTCGTCGAATACATCAAGATTTATATCGCCAAGGTCACCGAGATTGATAAGACCGTTAAGCGTGTCATTGGTTGCTAAAGCTATAACCGTACGATAATTGTCCACAGTTTTACAAATAGCATCAACTGAAGATAAATCGAGTGAAAGTTTAACATAATCTTTACCGACTATAAGAGCGTCACTCTTAACAAAAAGGCCTAAAACAAACTCGACAGCCTGCATTTCAAGCCAACCTAAACTCTTATCAAAAAGATTAACTTCCTTTTTCAGATTATTCTGTGCACCGTTTGCATCTTCAAGCACATCATCCAAAAAGTCAAAAAGATGATGTACGTTTTCCTTTGTTGCGTTCTGTGCGTAAGTTTTGTAATTGAAATCTTCTGCCGCATTTGCACCGAAAGCCATTACTGACATAGTGGAGCAGATGAGTACAAGACACATCACCAAACTCAACGCACGGTTGAATACTGTTTTCATAGTTGTTTACCTCCTGAAATAAACTTTAGATAAAATCAAATTTCATCATTATAATAATACTATATAATCACCCCGCAAGTCAATAAATTCCCGGTTATTAGTTTCTCCAAAATTAAAATTTATTAAAAATGTACAAGTTGAAATCTTTATTTTTATTTATCTTTTCACATATTATTGAAGCATAACTTATTAACAGCAAATGAACAAAATAGAAATTTACTATTGACTATTGAAACAAACTATATTATAATTATTTTACCAAACATATTCAGGAGGATTATACTATGGAATTTTTTGAAACCTACAAAGAGGATATCAAAGCATTTATCGAAGCTCTTATCGACTTCATCAAAGCTATTTTCGATAAGTTAACCGCAGGCGAAGAAAGCGCTGAATAATTCATTTTTTCAAAACAAAAGTGGCTGTTTCACTTTCGTGAAACAGCCACTTTATTTATATTCAGAACAAACGTCCTATTTCAACAATAATAGTCCATAATCTGGTGCTTTTAAGAAGGAAGAGAATGTCCTCAATAAAGGCAGACAGACTCTTATCCTCTTCATAAACAGCCTTTTCGCTTCCGTCATCGATTATCAGTGCCTGTGTGAGACATACACCGCCTTCGCCGAAAAGCTCTGCTCTTACATACTGAAAATCTTCCGCACCGTCGATTTTGTCAAGCTCAAGAGTAACCTCACCGTCTGCTTTGGCGGTATAAATAGCCTTTCCGTCAGCGATAAATTGGACCTTATCCGCATTTTCAGCCTCTACGGTAACATTATGTTCATGCACTTCAACCTTTGTGAATATGGGATACGGCAGATTCTGATTTCTTACGTCAATATCCTTTTCGGGACCAATCAGATCATTACCTCTGATACAGCGTGTAACCGCGAAAAAGGAACCGCTTTGCATGGTCTCTTTGATGTTTTCCACTGTATTTTCTTCCATCATAAATACACTAAAGGAGGTATCGACATTTTTTCTGTTATGAGCATCGGTATTGCTGAAGCCGATAACGTTTTTTCCGTAAGGAAGAACAGACATGAGCAAATTATCCCAAAGAATACGGTCATAACCTGTAACACCGTTATTTTCATTGAACACCTCTATACCGAGGCAGCTCTCATACTTCAGCAGAAGATCGGCAAAAAATGCCACATTTTCGGGATCGCTTACAGCCGAAGGGTTCGCATTACTTTCCAGCCAATCTCCGGGATGATTGATATGGGAAAGACCGCCCTTATCCTCGATGAATTTTATGGCAAGCTCAAAGCCGTTTTCCATTCCGCCAAATCCGTTTCCGGCTCCCTCAGGGAGAAAATACCCGTTTACATGGCTTTTGGTGAGAGTGAGATTGTTAAGCTCATTCGCACCCGTTACACAGGTCATGCCCTTACCTCTGACGGTACCGTCATAAAGAGGATATGTACCTGATGTGATTCCCTCGAATTCTTCATCGGTAAGATGTGCCGTTTTTCCTGCCTGATAAAAATAAAGGGGAACAAAGGGCTGCTTTTCATTCCAAGGTGTACCTGTAACACCGTGGTCGGAATTTGCAAGGAAATCATAATCCTGCTCATAATATTCCTTTACCATAACATCCAAGCTTTCGTCAGCATCGCTGTAGGTTGAATGGGAATGCAGTGTGCCTTTATAGGCTCCCCAAGCGTTTTCACCCTCCCATATTACATCCTTATAGGGTGAAATTATGGTATATTCCTTTTCTTCTCCGGCATAAGCACTCACGTTCATAATACCGAAAAGCATTAAAACAGCCATGGCAAGACTTAAAAATTTCACGGTTTTCTTCATAATAAAAACCTCCTGTGTTGATATTTTAAATATATCATAAATGATCATAAAATTCAACCTGATTCATACTTTTACCTTACCCTCTATGCCAAAGCGTGACAAAGCGGCGGCGCTTTGACTCACAGGGAGACCCATAACCGAAAAATAATCCCCTTTTATACCCTTGACCAAAACGGAACCGTAGCCCTGTATACCGTAACCGCCCGCTTTATCGGAATATTCGCCTGTGTCAAGATAGCTGTTTACCGTTTCGGCAGAAAGAGGATAAAACTCCACCTCAGTGGTATTTTCGAAGCATTCGCAGCTCTCCCTATCCGCAATACATACACCGCTTGAGACAATATGCTTTTTGCCCGAAAGGGACATAAGCATATCAAAGGCATCCTCCCTGTCACGCGGCTTGCCCAAAATTTTACCGTCAACAGCTACAACCGTATCGCAGCCCAAAACCACAGCATCCTCATTTTCCGCCAGGACGGACAAAGCCTTTCTGCGTGCGAGCTCTTTTACGGTTTCCTGAGGCGAAAGGGCTCCGTCAGTATTTTCGTCACATCGTGAAGGCTTAATCTCAAATACATACCCGCAATTATTTAAAAGCTCTTTTCGTCGAGGTGAATTTGATGCAAGAATAAATTTTTTCATCATATTTCACCCGTTTCCTTGAGTCTGGCAATTTTGAGTACAAGAGCGACAGTTTTTGAGTCGGAAATTTCACCGTCCATGACCATTCTCACCGCCTCAGCAAGCGGCTTTTTTTCCACAGAAAGAAATTCACCCATGTCAAGATGCTGTTCTGTGCTTCTGAGACCCACAGCACCGTACAGGTGTATAATCTCACTGCAATAAGCTACCGTAGGGTAAACCGTGCCGAGAGAAAATACCTTTTCGGCAATCACACCGCACTCCTCTTCAAGCTCTCTTATACCCGCCTCAAGAGGATTTTCGCCCTTTTCCAATTTACCTGCCGGAAGCTCCAAAAGCTCTCTTTTATAAGGGTACCGATACTGACGGACAAACAAAAGCTCGTCATTATCCGTCAATGCGGCCACACATACGCCTCCGCTGTGTTCCACTATTTCTCTTTTTGCCTTGGTTCCGTCGGGAAGCTCCACGTCATCCACGTGAACGGTAATAATTTTACCCTCATAAATAAGGTCGGTTTTTAGGGTTTTCTCTTCGAAATTCATTTTATCCTGTCCCTTCAAGGTATATTTTACATTGTCAGACCATATATTTCTAAGGGTGATGCTATGAAATATACGGTTATGCCCTGTGATTTTGATTATACCACAAATAAACAAATAATTGAAGACCTTATCAAAGATTATCCTTTTTTAAATGTGCAATTAATCGGCAGAACTGCTGTCGGACGCGGAATTTTTGCCCTATCTTTGGGAAACAATAAAAAAAGTGTGGTTTATGTCGGCTCTGTCCGCGGAAGTGACGGACTTTCGGGGCTGATTCTTTTACTTTTCATCGAAAGACTTTGTCGCGCCGTAAAAAACAACGCCGCTCTTTCCTCGGTAAACATTCGCAAAGCTCTCTCATATTCGGGAATTACCGTAATACCCTGTCTGAATCCTGACGGCAGAGAAATTTTTCTCAAAGGTCCAATAGGTGCAGAGGGTATGCGTAGTTTCGTTTCCTCCTTTTATAATAAAAATGAACCCGTATGGGAAGCAAATGCTATGGGAGTCGATATAAGCCGCAATTTTATTTTCCGAAATGAAGCACCGGATGCGGAGTACTGTGCCGCACCTTCCTTTTTTGGCGGAGATTATCCCGAAAGTGAAGCAGAAACGAGGGCTTTTACCCGTTTCTGCCGACTGAAAAAATTCCGACAATGTATCGAAATATGTGACGGTGAGGATGAAATATTTTACAAAAGCGACGAAAAAGAGCCGGAGGTCAGCCGGATGATGGCAAAAATTATCGCCTGCGCCTCAGGTATAACGGTATGCACAGAAAGGAAATCCTCCCATCCCGGAATTGCGGATTGGTTCATAAAAGAGTTCCGCTGTCCCGCCTTTTCTCTCGGAATAAACGGAAAAGAACGGGAGCTTTACAGCGTTTACGGCAAAGCAGAAGAAGCTCTTACCCTTTTTTCTTTGCTTTAATACAAATCAAAAGGCTACCGCCGGAGCGATAGCCTTTTTTTGTTATAGCAGTTTTTTAATCTGAACTGATTTAAAAATTACCAATGTTCATAACCGCAGTTACAGGTCTTGCTGATTTTGAAGAGCTTCCAGAAGAAGTTGAGAATCTTGTAGATTATCTTCATGAGGAAGTTTTCCTTATGGCAGATACATCCGCATGAGCCCTTACCGTCGTCGCCTGAGTAAAGTACTCTGCCGCACTTATCGCACTTGGTGTCTCCGTCATTATCAGCGTGAGGAACGGTGGGAATCACAATAGAATTGATTTCAGCTGTTCCTGCTTCATCAGCGAAGGTTGCTGCGCATCTGCTGCAGCTCCAGTATTCAACGTTACCCTCAAATACGCAATCTGCTTTAACTGCATCGTGATGGCTGAGCTTATGACCGAGTGCTGTCGCATTTGCGATGTCTCTGTAATCGAACTCACCGCAGTGTACACATTTCCAGATAGCCTTTTCAGCTTCTGTACATGTTGCAGCCTGAGTTTTGCCTGTGTCTGAGAAGGAGTGACCTGCTGCGCCAAATGGAGCAAGATCTTCGTTTGCATAGCCTTCGGGAAGCTGATCTTTATAAATGCCGGTGTAACCGTAATGCTCATCAAAGCTGAAGGAACAGGTTTCACACTTCCAAATTCTGTAACCGTTGTCAACGCAGGTGGGTTTTGAGAAGAGTTTGAGTTCCCATTTATGTGCGCCGGCTTCAGTCTTTGACTGAGATTTACCGCAGACTGTACAGTAGTTTTTGGTTGTTACGCCTGTAGCGCAGTCGCCCTGAGCGTCCTTCCATACGAGTTCGCCGTTTGCATCTGTTTCCCAAATGTGTCCGTTTGCATCCTTTGCTACGATCTTTGTTAAATAGTAATCACAGTTTGCACAGTATGAGAGTGAAAGGCCTTCTTCTGCGCAGGTGGGAGCTTTGATTACGATGCCCTTATCTGCAAGAATCTGTGCGAGCTTTTCGGGAACTTCATAACCGTACTTGCTCATTTCATGTCTGAGAGCTGTGCCTGCTGCTTCACGTACCTGTGTTTCACCGCATACGGTACATGTGTTCTTTTCAGTACCGTTTACGCCGCATTTGGCGTCGTTCTGATACTGCCATTCACCGTCATATACGTGTGTACCGAGTTCGCCGTATTCACCGCCGCAGACTGTACATACTGCCTTTTTGCTGCATGTAGCTGTTCCGCCGGAGCAGACTGCTGTATCCTTTTTGGTACCGCAGACTGAGCAGCTTACGGAGTGAGTACCGTCACCGTTGGGTTCTGCCTTGTCTTTCCAGCTGTGTTCGAGAGCGGATACTTCATTTTTGGTCCATGTTTCGCCGCAAACCTTACAGCTGTGCTCATCATAACCCTTTGATGTACAGGTGGGAGCTACGGTTCTGTCAAATGTCTCTTCATCAGTGAAGGTTGTAACGTCACCGTTACCGCATACACATGTTTCAGCGTGAGTATGAACGCCGTCCTTTGTGCTTGCCTTATAGGTGAAGGTACATTTTTCGCCGCCGTAAGCTGTTCCGTTTTCGAACTTATAAGCAGTCTGAACGCCGTCAACAACCATACCGCTTACTTCGTTACAGTTGATACACATTCTGCTGTGATAATCATTTTCTTCGTCGCATACGAAAATGCCGATGAAGTTATGACTTGTCTTTTTGTATTCAGCGGGAATTTCACCCTGATAGCCGTTATCTGTTTCGCAATTCTTACAGTATTTGTAAGAGGGATGACCGTCCTCAGTACATGTGGGCATGAGAGCGGGAACTGTCACATAATCGTGCTTGAGAGCATCGATTACTGTTTCGGACTTACCGAGATATGCTTCGTTACCGTTTGCATCCTTGTAATATGTCTTACATCTTGAGCAGTACCAATATTCAAGGTTACCGTCTGATGTACAGGTGGCAGCGACAGCCGGCACGTGTGTCATGGTGTGACCTGTCTTGGAGTTTTCCTTGGTCCAGGTTGCACCGTTATTGTAATCTTCGCTTGTATTTTCGCAAAGTGAACATACATAATAATATGTTGCATCGTTTGCGCAGTCTGCTTCTGTGGCGATATATTCGTTTTCCTCAACCTCTTCCCAATCGTGTTCGAGAGCTGAGCCGTAAGAGAATGCTACACCCTTACCTGCGCCGTTGATTTCCTCTGAAGATTTTTCGCAAACCTCACAGGAGGTGTAATATTTGGCAGCCGCGAAGCAGGTAGCTTCCGCTACAAGATATTCCTCTGCAGGATTGTTTACGAACTTGTGTCCTGCGGGTTTTCCGTAGAAGAAGGTAAGCTCTGTGTATTTCGCTGTATCTTCCTCATCTTTTGCATTCTTTTCGCAGCGTGCGCAGTCGTACCAATATTCGGCAGCATTTTCGCAGTCTGCAGCTGTTTTAAGATGAGCTTCATCGATAAGCTTTTCCTTATATAAGTGACCGAGAGGTTCTACATAATCTTCCTCGTCCTCTGCATCACCGTCAACCCATACATAACCGCAAATGTTACAGGTATAGGTTGTATAACCGTTTTCGGTACAGGTGGGATCTGTTACCTTTGCGGTGGCATCGTCCTTTGTGCAGTATTCGGTCTGCACATTGTCAGCATAGCCGCATCCGCGTTTACAGGTTCTTGTGTGAGAGCCGTCACCGTTATTTGTCCAATCGCTCCAATCATGGCCGAGAGGATCAACATGCTCTGTCTGCCATGTGTGTCCGCAATCGTCACAGGTATTGAGTGTGAAGCCGGCTGTGTTACAGTCGGGTGCTGCAACAGCAGGAGATGAGCTGAAGCAGTCCTGAATTTCGACATGAGACGAATCGTGTGCGCAGACACGCTGGTGCTTTTCTTCACCTTCGATGTTTGCCCAATCGCTCCATTTGTGAGCATCGGGATCGATTTCTCCGTGAGTACCGTGACAAATGTCGCAGACTGCCTTATCACTACAGGTGGCTGTACCGCCTGAGCAATTTTCTGTCGCATCAATTTCTGTGCCTACACCGTAAAGGTTTTCGTCGTCACAAACTGAGCAACGATATGCATGAACGTCACCGTCAAGGTCTACAGGTGTGCCGTCAAATGAATGGAGAGCATAATCACCGTATTCTTTGCTACATTTTTCGCACTCTGCGAGTTTGATACATGTGGCTGTACCGCCGTAACATACTTCTGTAGCATCCTTTTCTGCGCCTACACCGTAATGGGTTTCATCGCCGCAGAATACGCAAAGATATGCGTGCTTACCGGTTTCGATACTGATAACTGTGCCGGTGTATGAGTGAGGAGCTGTGGTGCCGTAGGCTTCGTGACAGTACTGACATTCTGCCTGAGCGGTACATGTTGCCTGACCGCCGGAGCAGTTCTGTACTTCGCTGTTGCCGCATACGCAGGTAGCCTTATGCTTGCCTGCTTCTGTGTTTGCATAAGTCCATTCGCAGTCAGCCCATGCGTTCTTTTCTGTGCCCACACCGTAGGTGCCGCAACCGTTTGCGCAAAGCTGCTGATGCTTGTCGTTCTTTGTATCGAAGTTATATTTACCGCTGTAGTTATGACCTGTAGCTGTATTCGGATGAATTACAGTATAACCGTGACCGCAGTCGGGACAGCTGTATGTGGTATAAGCATCGTTTTCACAGTCAGCTTCAACTGTTTTTTCATTGTAAACGCAAGCCTTTGTGTCAACACAACCGCAAAGGGTACATGAACGGGTCTGCTGACCGGCTGTTGCAGCTGAGCTGTCAACGGGCTTCCAGTCGCCCCATACGTGAGTTGTAGCTTCGGGAGTGTAAGAGCAAAGTGTACAGGTGTGCTTATGGTATGTTCCGTCAACCTCTACCCATGCGCCGTAGGTACAACCTACTGTACCGCCGTAGGTATTACAGCCGTTTTGGCAAAGGAAGGAGTGAGTACCGTCGCCGTTGCTCTTGTGAGTGCCTGTGAAATTATGTGCGAGAGCGGTGCCCTCTTTGTCGCGGGTGTTTTCGGTTCCGCATCCGTAGTCACAGAAAGCGGTTTCCGTACCGTTCTTTTCACATGCGGCATCATCATTATATTTATAATCTGTAAAGCTGTGAGGAATCTTTGAGCCTACATCCTGACGGGTATTGGTAGCATTGGGATCCTTACAGAGATAACATACAGCAGTTTCCGTACCGTCGGCAGTACAGGTAGCATCACCGTTTGATACATAATCTTCGTCTCTGAAAGCATGCTCAAGTGCAGGGATTTCCGTACCGTATTCGATAGTATTGCCGCAATCCTGACATACCTGGTCACCGGTGTAACCGGGAACACCGCATTTGGGTGCTTCATAACCTACTGTAATTACATTGTCATGCTTGTTGGGGTTGATTGCACCGGGTAATTCGATTTCCATACCGCACTGACACTTCTGCCATGTTGAACCGGCAGTAACGCAGTTAGCCACTGAGCCGGGATGGTTAGGATTATCCTGGAATACGTGGGGCTTTGTGGTTGTTACGGAACAGGCGTTACATTTAACTGTATGGGTTTCATCGGTTTTTGCACCGTTGGGAAGAACAGTCCATGTGGGATTATCTCTTTCGAATGTATGACCGAGAGCGGGAGCCACTGTAGCGTCATAATAGGGCTGACCGTCATTCCACTGATAGCTACAGTCGGCGCAGTATTTAAGAACCATGGCGGGATTTGTACAGTCGGGGTTCTTTACTACCTGAGTCTGAATATTACCGTGATCTTTGGTTTTGAATTTGGCGGTAACCTCAAGATTTGACGTTACGTTGGTGAATTCTTTATCCCAACCGTCGAATTCGTATTCGTAATCTGCATCTGCAGGTTTCGAGGGAGCGGCGGGTGCTGTAGCACTGTCACCCTTTTTAACCGAAACAGTGGTAATAACATTACCGTCATAGTTTTTAAAGGTTACGGTAAACATTTGGTCATAAACCGCAGTATAGGTGGCGTTACCCGTTACTGTGGCACCGACTGCCGGATTCCATTCTTTGAATGAGAAGCCGTCAATAGCGGGTGGGTTGGGTGCACTTACTGTGGCACCGTAAGTATATTCACCGGTCTGGAGAACATTTCCGTCCTTACCGTAGAAGGTTACGGTATACATTCTATCAATCAGATTGAAGGTTGCTGTATATTCCGCATCCTTGGTTGCGGCGGTGATGGCGGGAGTCCAACCTGAGAACTCATATCTGTACTGATTGGTTTCAGCTTTGGTGGGAGTGGCACCGGTGTATGAGGGAGTCTGACCCGATACTACCTTGACTGTTGTCTTTGTACCCTCGATGTTCCAAGTGATGTTATACTGTCTTACAAGACCGCCGCCGTTTTTCCAGTTAGTGAATGCAGTAATAGCTGCCTGTGCATCTGCCTTATAGTTATCATAGTTGCATTTGCTGTTACCACTAAAGTATGTGGTGTCGGGCTTGGCAGCAAGAAGCTGGTTAGCGATCACACGGAGCTGTTCCTTTGATGCATCGGTATATTCACCGGCTGTATCCTCCACAGCAGTTTTAACATAAGAAGCAGCCTCGGTAAGAGCTTCCTTAAGGGGAAGATAGTTAACTACGGTGATGTTAGGACCGTTTGAACTGGTGGCTGTCGCATTGGGGGTAGATAACCAACCTACAAAATCAAGCTTAACAGTGCTGACAAGACTGCCGCTGTAACCTGCCTCTACATAAACGGAACCGGCGGACATTTTAGCAGTACCTTTTACTGTATATTTAAGGTTCGCATTGTGTGTCGTTGAACCTGCAAAACCGTTACCGGTATCATCAATATACATTCCTGTGAGGTTCTGAATATCGCCTGCATCTGAACGTATACCGTACCATCTTTTGTCAACGAGATCAAAGTTAGTTGTGGAGGGCCATGAACCGTTAATAACAACTTTATCGTTACTGTCCGGGTCAATTTGGACAATAACCGGAATCTGCGGCTTGGTACCTGAACCGTCAACAAGTACAACAGTATCACCGGCAACGTGCCAGTCATATTCTACTAAAACATTTTTACTGTCACACATACCTTTTACGGTGTGTGAGGCGGTTATATTACCGGCATAAGAATTGTTATTGGTATAAGTGGATGACCTCAAAATGTTAGCATATTTGCCATCGGGTACACTTTCACTGACGAACACAGGTGTAACAAAGGTGGCACCCGCGTTAGCTATCGCAGACTCAGTAAGATGAGTGTTGTAAAGATCCGACAGAGAATAATTAAGAGTCTCTGCAGCGGCATATACCTTATGAACGGGTGACATCAGTGACACATAGGACACGAGAGTGAGGCACACCATCAATAAGGCGAGGGATTTTTTAGCCAATTTTTTCAAAAACTTTTTCATTTCTTTTTGTTTCCTCCTTAATTAAGAAGTTTTCAGCGGAGCCCTCCGCTGTATTAATAAGTGCGAAAGTCCGTGATAAAGCTTAACCGAACACAACTGACCTCCCTGTGCTTTTATCGGCTGTGCTTCCGCCAAAGACCTTCCCGGTAAAGGGGCAGACCTACCCCTATAATTACACATACTCATTATAATGCAAGGCACAAATAAAATCAATATGGTTTTCACGATTTATTAAAAATTTATAAGAAAAAAAAACAAGCGGTTTTTGTGCATTTTGCATATTGCAAAAAAACACAAGGGTTCGTGCCCTCGGTGCGGATTTTTTGCGGACAGGGCACGCCGTGTCCCTACGTATTATCACAATGAAAAACGTATACCATAATATATATATTCCCTCCAACCGAAAAAAATGCGGTCACAGAACAGCTCTGCAACCGCAACTTTTCATTATAATACATGTATATCAGTCGGGATAACCGTTAGGATTCTGGCTTTGCCATCTCCATGAATCGGCACACATTTCCTCGATACCTCTTTCAGCCTTCCATCCGAGCTCCTCATAAGCCTTTGAGGGGTCGGAATAACATACGGCTATGTCACCGGGACGGCGATCGACGATTTTATAGTTGATTTTTACACCGCTCGCCTTTTCGAATGCTTTGACCACATCTAAAACGCTGTAGCCTGTACCTGTGCCAAGATTATAAACATCGAGACCGCTTTTACCGAGTACTCTCTGCAAAGCCTTTACATGGCCCGCCGCAAGGTCAACGACATGGATATAATCTCTGACACCCGTACCGTCATGAGTATCGTAATCATCACCGAAAACGCTCAGACAGTCACGCTTGCCGATGGCAACCTGAGTGATAAAGGGCATAAGATTGTTAGGAATGCCGTTGGGATCTTCGCCGATTCTGCCGCTTTCGTGGGCACCGATGGGGTTGAAATAACGGAGCAGACAAATGGACCATTCTTTATCCGATTTGAAAAGGTCGGAGAGGATAATTTCAATCATAAACTTTGTGGTGCCGTAAGGGTTTGTGGTGCCGCCTGTGGGCATGGACTCTTTGAGCGGAGAAACATTGTTCATGCCGTAAACTGTGGCAGAGGAGCTGAAAACGATTTTTTTACAGCCGTTCTTTTTCATCACATCGCAAAGAACGAGAGTTCCTGCGATATTATTGTCGTAATATTCGAGAGGCTTCTGACAACTTTCACCCACAGCCTTGAGTCCGGCGAAATGGACTACTGCGTCGATTTTTTCTTCCTTAAAGATTTTGTCCAAGCCCTTTTCATCTCTGATGTCACACTCATAAAAGGTAACGGGCTTACCGCTAAGGTCAGCGGTTCTTTTGAGAGCTTCTCTCTTACTGTTATAAAAATTGTCCACCACTACTACATCGTAGCCGGCTTTGATAAGCTCAATACATGTGTGGGAGCCGATATAACCGGCACCGCCTGTAACAAGAATTGACATATTCTTTCACCTCGTTTATAATATATAAAAAGTTACTCTCAGATTATACAACAAAAATTTTTAACTTTCAATAGTTTTTCGTACAAGGAGATTATAAATATGGAAAATTTATCTGATATTTCCGTCATAAAAAGAGTTATGGAAAAGCACGGCTTTAATTTTTCTAAGGCTTTGGGTCAAAATTTTCTCATCAACCCTACCGTCTGCCCCCGTATGGCTGAAATGTGCGGTGCCGACGAAAACACAGGCGTTATCGAAGTCGGTGCCGGAGTGGGTGTACTCACTGCCGAGCTTGCCAAAAGAGCAAAAAAGGTGGTCTGCATCGAGCTTGACACCCGTCTTCTTCCCGTTCTCGACGAAACCTTGGCTGATTTCGATAACATCGAAATTATCAATGCTGACATAATGAAAACCGACCTTAAAACACTCATCGAAGAAAAGTTCGAGGGAATGAAGGTGGTGGTGTGTGCCAATCTCCCCTACTACATCACCTCCCCCGTAATAACCTTACTTTTGGAAAGCAAGCTGCCCATGGAGGCGGTTACGGTCATGATTCAAAAAGAGGCGGCGGACAGACTTTGCACCCCCGTCGGCTCCAGAGATTCGGGAGCCATCACCGTATGTACAAATTATTATGCAGTGCCCGAAACGCTTTTTCATGTGTCAAGAGGCTCCTTCATGCCCGCGCCCAATGTGGACAGCACGGTTATAAGACTTGACATAAGAAAAGAGCCTGCCGTTACGGTCAGCGACGAAAAAAAGTTTTTTAAAATGGTAAAGGCCGCCTTCGCCCAAAGAAGAAAGACGGCAGTGAACTCCATCGCAAGCGGTATGTCACTGCCTAAAGATAAAGTCGCCGAGGCTATTGCCTCAGCAGGACTCGACGTAAATGTCAGAGCGGAAAAGCTTTCCATGCAGGATTTGGCAAACATATGTGAGAAGCTGTAATCAATTCGGAATGCACAAGCTGCAATCGCGGGGAACATTTCGGAAAACAGCAAACGGTACACCGCCAAATTAACAGAATATATCATAGAGCGGGATTAATCATCCCGCCGCATTTTTAATGTTTCTTTTTTGGGTACAGATGAAAATGAATAAAAAAACAGTTATACCATAAAGTAAAAAACCTTTACAGCAAAACCGAAGCTGTAAAGGTTTTTTCTTTACTATGTGGAAAACACAGTCAAAAATGTTAAATCATGCGGATAACTTAACATAAAGACCTGTTAAAAGTACTTTAAACTGTGAAAAACTGTAAAGTTTTCAACTTTACTGACAGAGTTTTCCACATTTTTGTTAAAAACTTTTGAGGATTATTCATTATACATAAATTTTTGCATATACAAAAGCATGCATTAATATTCTCTGGCAATCCGTGCGAAACGGTAATCGTTCTCATAGCTGATGGTGCCCGATGAACGGTAAATGCTCAGCACCAACCCGATGGCCAAATATACACACACCGTGGATGAACCGCCCGCACTGATGAAGGGAAGAGTGATGCCGATAACGGGAAGCAGCCGTGTACACATGCCGATATTGATAACAGCCTGTGCCATAATCATGAATGCCACACCGTAGCACATCATTTCGGCGGCGAAGTTTTTTGCTCTTTTGCCCACTGCCACAATTCTCAGTGCAAGCAAAAGGAAAAGCACCAAAAGAATAAGGGCACCGATAAAGCCCGTTTCTTCGCATATTACGGAAAAAATCATATCGTTTTGCTTTTCGGGCAAAAGCGGACTTTGAGTAAGCTCACCGCGATAAAGACCCATACCCGTAAAGCCTCCGTTCTGTATCGCTTTGAGTGCCTGACTTTGCTGATAAATTTCCGTAGGATAAGCTTCGGGATTAAAAAGGGCCAAAATTCGGTTACGTTGGATGTTATCGAATATCTTCAGCCATATAACGGGAGAAGCGGCAGCAATAATCAAAGCACCCGCCGGAAAGTATGCCCAATGCACCCCCGAAACGAGCATCATGCCCACAAACATCAGACAGAAAATAAGAGCCGAGCCCATATCACCCGTAGCCACGACCAAAACGATGGGAATCAAGGCATGAACGCATAGAAAAAAAACAGTTTTAAGTGACGAAATGTCATTTTTCACCTGACTCAGATGAAAAGCAAAGGTAACGATAAAGCCTATCTTTACTATCTCCGAGGGTTGGAAATAAAGCTTACCGGGAAGCTTTAGCCAAGAAATGGCATCACTTCGTCCGTCGGGAGAAACGCCGAATTTAAAAAGTGAAACCATAACCACTATACACGCTATGCCGATAAGCGGCCACAGCTTCAGAATAATATCATAATCGATAACGGAAATTATGAAAGCCGCCACTATACCGAGGCAAAAGGCGAGTATCATAACCCTCGTATCACGGGAAATGTATGTTCCCGCATCGGCACTGAAGGTGGCACTGCTTACCGCCACGGTGCCGAAAACCGAAAGTGCCGCACAGAGAAAGACCGTTATAATATCCGTTCCTTTAATAAAATTTTTCAGGGCTTTAAGCATTTTTCACTTCCCCTTTTTTGGCTTTAAGCTCCCTTTCCGCCTGAGGCAGACGGAGATAAGCGGGCATTATCTCGCCGCCCGAAAGAAGCCTGTCTTCACCGTAATTTTTTTCAGCGGCAAAGGCTACGGAGGAGCCTCTCTGATAAACCGAAGCGGCGCCTGCTTTTTTATATCCTAAAGCCTTATGACAAATTTCCGCACCGTCACCGACGAAAATAATTTCACCTTCGTATTCCTTCAATCTTTCGCCCAAATCCTCTATTTTAAGAGCTGAGTCCTCCATTAATCTCGTCACAGTACCGCCGTCATTCAGAAACACAGCACAGTAAACCTGCTGACAGCGGGCATCCATAACGGGAACAGCTACGCAATCCCTGTCAGAAAGATTATAAGCGAGAGCTTCGAGAGTGGAAACGGGCATCGCCTTTTTATCGAGACCGTCGCACAGTCCCTTCACCGCCGCCACACCGATTCTCACCCCCGTAAAGGAGCCGGGACCCACACTGCAGGCGAAAAAGTCGATGTCCGAAAGCTGTATTTCCGCATTTTTCAGCGTACTGTCAATCATGGGAAGCAGTGTGCGTGAATGAGTAAGACCCGTGTTTACGGAGCTTTCGCTCAGAACCTTACCGTTCTCCGTAACTGCCACGGAAGCACACACGGCACTGGTATCAATGGCTAAAATTTTCATCGCTTTCCACTCCTTCCACGGTGATAATTCTGCTGTTTTCATCCCCGTATTTTTCTATAGTAACTCTGACCGTGCTGTCCGGCAGAGCGTTCTCTATATTTTCACTCCATTCCACGGCTAATATGGCACCCATATCGAGATAATCAAAAAAACCGCTTGAGTAAAGATCATCCCAGCTCTCGACCTTATACATATCGAAATGAACCAAAGGAGGATTCCCTCCGTAATCGTTTACTATGGCAAAGGTGGGACTTGAAACATGGCAATCGATTCCGAGCCCTTTGGCAAGTCCGCGGGTGAAGGCTGTTTTGCCCATGCCGAGACCGCCGAAAAATGCCACTACGGTACCGCCTTTGAGCTGCTTTGCGATTTCAGAAGCAAAGCACTCTGTCTCCTGTGTGCTGTGAGTAATACGGGTAATCATACCTTCACCTGCCTTCGAAATAGTTTACATAATATAATAACATAAATAGAGAATGAGGTCAAGACAAATAAAACAGGCTTTATACGTATATTTTCTCTTGCTTTTTTATTTTATATGAATATAATGAATTCAGAAACGAAAAAGGAGTATATCTATGAACAGAAAAATCAGACACGCACTCATAACCGTTGTTTCAGTAATGCTTATCGCTCTCTGCCTTTCAGTGGGCGTAACAGCATCAAAAGGCACCGTAGGAACAGTATCAAAGCTTAAATCCACGGTGACCGCCACATCCGTAACCCTCAAATGGAACAAGGCAAAAAATGCCAAGGGCTATCAGGTATCCGTGAAAAACGGAAAAAAATGGAAAACCGTGGCAACTGTCACCTCCACCACCTGCAAAATAAATAAGCTCAAAGCAGGCAGCAAGTACACCTACCGTGTAAAGGCATACAGCAAAAACGGAAAGAAAAAGGTGTGGGCAAAAAAGACGAAGAATATTTCCGTTCTCACTGCGCCGAAAAAGGTAAGCGGACTCAAGGGCAGCATCAGCGGTAAAACAGCCACACTGAAATGGAAAAAGACCACCGGTGCCACAGCCTACAGAGTTTATCAGTACAACTCCGCTAAAAAGAAGTGGGTGGAACTGAAAAAGACCACCTCTCTCAAAACCACAGTAAAAAAACTCGAAGCAGGCAAAACCTATAAATTCGCAGTAAAGGCATACATAAAAAAGGATAAGCTTTCTGCGCTTTCTTCATCCTATGCCACAGTAAGTCTTACAGTAAAGCCCGATAATATTTCTGCACTTAAGGTAACGGGTAAGACTGATTCATCCGTAACACTAAGCTGGCAGAAGGCAAAGGGTGCCACTGCATATGCCGTTTATAAATACAACACCTCAAACGGCAAATGGACTACTCTTATCAGCAGTACAAAAAACACTGCCGTTACCGTCGGTAAGCTTTCACCGGATACATCCTATATTTTCAGCGTAAGAGCAATAACAAAGGTGGGCAAAACATCACATTACAGCAGTAAGTATATGCAGATTTCTGCTATGACGAATAAAAAGGTGACAACACCCCCTGCCGTAAAGCCTGTTACTCTCAAAGTGCCCGTCAGTAAGACAGAAATAGTGTCTGCTTTTAACAAAGCAATAAACGAATACCGTGCTTATAAGGGAAGAGTTACACTTAACAAGGTTGAAACATGGGATTTGAATCCTTATGACCTTCCGGCCGCCTTAGAAAAAACAATAACCGTTCTTTTTGAAAGTCTTTCCGGCACAAGTGACGAGACCTATACATTTGAAAACGGAGTGGTTATCGGAGACCCCGGCATAAGACTCACCCAGAAAATAATACCTTACGACAGACCGGCAAATATTCAGGCATCAGGCATAGCTTCAGCCGCAGCCAAAGCAAATGCTGACGGCGGCTATACAATGACATTGGTGTTTGCCCCCGAAACAGCTGTCTTTATAAGACAGGCTTCGCACACAACCACTGTTCCTACTACTGTTCCTTATACAGAATCACCGTATACAACCACCTTCCGTGCAGACACCACCACCGCAAATTACAGCTCACGCAGTGCTTCAGCAACTGTTATCCCCGTTCATCATATGAGCGCTATGGATCCTCTTGACTTTGGCACACTTGATCTTGGACCTCTTAAAATTCAGTCTGCAGATTTTCAGTATCCCTCCACAACCATAAAGGCTACTGTAGACAATAAAGGAAGACTTATAAAGCTTGAACAGGAGCACCCGTTCAACGGAACTATTTCATGCAAAATGATTATATCGCTTTCCATTCCCTTAAAAGCTTCTGCAGACAATACTTATACCATAACCTACGGCGGAACATCGGTAAATAATAACTACAAACCCACAGGCTTCGTACCCACAACGAATTATACAACTACCATCGGTACCCCTACCTCCGCCGGTGACACCGTGCCACAAACAACCGGCGTACCCGGATATTATGAGCCTGTTTCACTTACAACTGATGAAATAGCTGTTGCTTATAATAAAGCAGTCAATGATCTTAAAGAATACAAAGGGTATGCACAAATTTTCCGTTCTGAAACTCTGAACATACAAACCACATATGTCTCCAAAGCTTTGGCGATTAGTTATACCAACAGTATGGCTAACAATGCAATTGAAAACTCCAATAACATCACTGAAGGAATATTTGAAAACGGCACAGGCACATGCAGCCTGAACAGCTATATCATTCCCTACGGCAGAAAGTCAGAAATCGCTCCGTCAGACCTTTATTCTGCAAAAGCAGAGAAAGAATGGACAGGAGCTATGAAATATACACTGGTATTAAAAAGTGAAACCGCTACCTTTGACGGAACAAGCAAAGTAAATCCGGTATATCACAAAAAGATAACAGATATACCTTTTTACGGAAATCCTGTCAACTCTGCCACAATAATTTATCCCGGTGCAACAATAATAATTTATACTGATCCGCTTGGCAGACTTGAAAGTTTGGACATGACATTGCCCACGTTCTTCGATTTAGTAATAGATATTTCTCCGATCGGAGAATTCACATGGTCTGCAGAACAAAAAGACGGACTCTATTATCAGATAAATTATGACAGATATGCTACGGTCACATTACCTGTACAGCAACCTGTGACCACTACTGTTTATACCACTGAAAGGCACACCGAACACGTCACCTATCAGCCATACAAATCGCTCGATATATTCACGATGGGTTACAACGAATTATCCGGTCATGTTTATATTGGTGTTGAAGCTGACGGTTGGATTGATGCGTGGAAATCCAAATGCGTACCGATAGAAATTTATATTGACGGTAACTCTGTCACAACCAACTGCACAGTGCCCTCTGAACCGAAAGACGGCATATATGAAATCATAATAGATATACCGGATTTTGAGAATTTACCCGATGGCGCAGTTGTCGAATTTACCTTGCCCGACGGACTTGTAGAAACCCGGAACGGATTGCAACGAAGCACAAGCTACAGCGCTTCCGCTATAATACAACCAGACTAACATATCAATCATATACCCGTCAGGACTTTCCCGATGGGTATTTTTCTGTCTTGTCTCAAAAAAAGAGAACAGCTCTCACTGTCCTCTCATATATTATTTATGTTCATTTATACTGATAATCTTTTTTACATCCTTTAAATCTGTTTCATCGTCTGCAGCCACGGCAGCTACAGCGAAAGCAAGCATCAGCACAGCCGTCAGTAGCAGAGAAATTATTCTTCTGGGTTTGTTCATCCTACACCTCCTCATTTTTCTTTCACTTATGATAATACTCTTTTTTCCTCACCCGTCAAGATTCTTGCGGGAATATTAACTCTTTATTTATCTTTCTGTAATAAAAAAAGCAGATGAAATTTTTCCTTTTTTATGTCATAATCTTCTGTAAACTTATTGCAAATTTTTATGTATTATAGTATACTGTTTAAGTATGTAAATTGGTATCGTCTTTTTTTGATACCTAAAAAATCTACGGAGGAAAAGAACTATGGCAGAAATCGAAAAAAGCAACAGTTTTATCGACATGGAACATGAAGTTTTAAAGTTCTGGGAAGATAACGATTGCTACAATAAGCGCACAGAAAAAAATAAAGACAAACCCCGTTTCCGTTTCATCGACGGACCTATCACAGCGAATAACCCTATGGGTATCCACCACGCATGGGGACGTACCCTTAAGGATACCTTCATCAGATATAAATCAATGAGAGGCTACTCCTGTCGCTGTCAGAACGGCTTCGACAGCCAGGGCCTTTGGGTTGAAGTCGGTGTCGAAAAAGAGCTTGGCTTCGAATCAAAAAAGGATATCGAGGATTACGGTATTGACAAATTCACCAAAAACTGTGTTGACCGTGTTAAGCAGTACTCAGGTGTTATCACCGAACAGTCAAAAAGACTCGGTCAGTGGATGCAGTGGGATAATTCCTATTATACAAACACAGATCTCAACATCACCAGCATATGGCATTTCCTTAAAACCTGCGACGAAAACGGTTGGATTAAAAGAGAATACAAGCCTATGCCCTGGTGTCCCCGCTGCGGCACCTCACTTTCAGAGCATGAAATGACCGGTTCTTATAAAACCGTTACTCATAACTCTGTTTTCTTCAAGCTCCCCATCGAGGGTACGGACAGCAAAATCATCGTTTGGACCACTACCCCCTGGACACTTTCTTCAAACGTAGCTTTGGCAGTTAACCCCGAAATCGACTATGTTGAGGTCAAGGTGAAGAGCGACGAAAAAACTCTCATTCTTGCTAAAAATGCTATCAAATATCTTGGCGAAGATAAGCTTGAAGTTCTCCGCATGTTCAAAGGCGAAGAGCTCGTAGGCAAAAAATACGACACCTGCTTCCCCGAATTAGAGGCTCAGCAGGGCTTCGAGCATAAAATCGTGGCATGGGAAGACGTAGACGCCGAAGAAGGTACAGGCGTCGTTCATATCGCTCCCGGCTGCGGTGCAGAGGATAACGAGCTCGGTAAAAGACTCGGTCTTCCCGAAATTATGCCTGTAGACGATATGGGTATCTTCCTTAAGGGCTTCGGCTTCTTCACCGGCAAAAATTCAAAGACAATCGCTGACGAAGTATTCGACGAGCTCAAAAAGAGAGACAAGCTCTATCTTGTCAAACCTCATGAGCACAGCTATCCCGTATGCTGGAGATGTAAAGAGGAGCTTATCTACAGACTTGTTCCCTCTTGGTTCATCGAAACAAGCGAGCTTAAGCCCAGACTTATCAGAAACGCTATGAGCGTTAAATGGGAGCCCGAATCAAACGGCAAAAGAATGCTTGACTGGCTCAATAACATGGGTAACTGGAATATCTCCCGTAAGCGTTATTACGGTATGCCTCTCCCCTTCTATGTATGTGAGGACTGCGGCAATGTTCATGTTGTGGGCTCACTTGACGAGCTTAAAAAATTAGCAGTTGACCCCGCTAAGGTTGATGCTCTTCCTGAGCTTCACAGACCCTGGATCGACGAAGTGGAAATCAAATGCCCCAAATGCGGCAAAAACGTAAAGAGAATTACCGATGTCGGTGACGTTTGGCTCGACGCAGGTATCGTTCCCTTCTCCACCACAGGCTATTTCACCGATAAAGAGGAATGGAAAAAGAACTTCCCCGCAGAGTGGGTAGTTGAAATGCGTGAGCAGGTTCGTCTTTGGTTCTATTCACTCCTGTTTATGAGTACCGTACTCGAAGATAAGGCCCCCTATGAGAGAGTTCTCTGCCACTCAAGTGTTGTTCAGGAAAGCGGCGAGAAATTCTCAAAGACAGGCTTTATGATCCGCTTCGATGAAGCTGCAGAAAAAATCGGTGCTGACACCGTACGTTATCTCTATGCAGGCGGTCCCGTCGCCAACGACGTACGCTTCGGCTTCAATCTTGGTGATGAGGCAAGAAGAAAGCTCCTCGGCTTCTGGAACATCTACACCTTCTTTGAAACCTATGCCCGTATCGACAAGCCCAACTTCGAGGGCTACACACCCGATAAGAGCAAAATGACCGTAACAGACAAATGGCTTGTAGTCAGAACAAATGATTTCATCAAAAAGGCAACCGCCCAGATGGATGACTACAAAGCATACAATGTAATCAAGGACTTTGAAATTTTCGTTGACGATATCTCAAATTGGTACATCAGAACCAACCGCCGCCGCTTCTGGAAAACAGGCGACGAAAGCGACAAAATGATTGCCTATTGGACACTTTTCAACGCGCTTAATACCTGCGTAAAGGTAATGGCACCCATCATTCCCTTTATGACAGAAAGCATCTGGCAGAACCTTACAAGAAGAGTTCTCCCCTCAAGTGAGCTTTCAGTTCACCTCAGCGATTGGCCCTCAGTACTTGAAGGCTTCGAGGATGACGGCATCATCGCCGACACAGCCTTCGCACGTGATGTTATCGCAGTAGCTTTGAAGCTCCGTAACGAGCATCAGATAAAGGTAAGACAGCCTCTCGCAAAGCTCTTCGTTTGCGCTGAAGCAGACAAGACAGATAAAATCAAGGTTTACGAAAAGAACATTCTCGACGAGCTTAACATCAAAGCTCTCGAATACATTACCGACAGCAGCGTACTCGAAGATAATTACCTTATGGTTAACTTCAAAGTTGCCGGTGCAGTTCTCAAACAGAACGTAAACAAAATGAAGCAGTCTCTCGAAGCGGCAACCAAAGAAGAAATGGCCGAATACACCGCCAAAGTAAAAGCAGGCGAAAAAGTGCTTGTAAAAGGCTTTGACGAAGCATATGACGGCTCTATCTTCACCGTAATGTCAAAAACCAAAGACGGTATCGTTTCCGCCGAAGGTCAGGACGGCACCGTAATCGGTCTCGATGTTATTCTCACAGACGAGCTTATCAAAGAAGGTACTGTCCGTGACGTTATCCGTCAATGTCAGCTCATCCGTAAGGAAGCAGGCTACGAGGTTGAGCAAAGAGTCGTTATGGCCATCGCCACAGCAGACGAAGCAGTTCTTACCGCTCTCAAAGAGAATAAAGAGCACATGGCAAATGAGCTTTTGGCTGACGATGTTCTCTTCGGTGAAGAAATCACAGCCGACCTTACAAAGACTGTAGCAATCGGTGATGCTGAAATTACACTCTCAGTTAAAAAGGCATAAGACAAATAATATATCTCAACCCACAGTTTTTCTGTGGGTTGATTAGCCAAAAAAACAAAAAATCCCTATACTATTATATATATGTATTTTTTAACCGTAAAACCGGCATTTTCGTATACTATTATATATACGGATTTTTATACTGTTATAATAGTGCTATGAAAGGAAGAAAAGGAAATGGCAAACGATAAAAAAATGGTTGAGGATATTACCTCCATGGAAGAAGACTTTGCGAAATGGTATACCGATATCGTTAAAAAAGCAGAGCTTATTGAATACACAAGCGTAAAGGGCTGTATGGTTATCCGCCCCTACGGATATGCTATATGGGAAAATATCCAAAGAATTCTCGACGGTATGTTCAAGGCTACCGGCCACGAAAACGTATGTATGCCCATGTTCATCCCCGAATCACTTCTCCAAAAGGAAAAAGACCATGTTGAAGGCTTCGCTCCCGAGGTTGCATGGGTAACACATGGCGGTACGGAAAAATTGGAAGAAAAGCTTTGCGTGCGTCCCACATCGGAAACTCTTTTCTGCGAGCATTACGCAAACATTATCCACTCACACAGAGATCTCCCAAAACTTTATAACCAATGGGTAAGCGTGGTAAGATGGGAAAAAACCACACGTCCCTTCCTGCGCTCCAGAGAATTTCTTTGGCAGGAGGGCCACACCATCCACGCCACCGCCGAAGAGGCAATCGAAGAAACAGAAAGAATGCTCAACACCTATGCGGATTTCTGCGAAAAATATCTCGCCATGCCCGTAATCAAGGGTAAAAAGACCGAAAGCGACAAATTCGCAGGTGCAGTTTCCACTTATGCCATCGAAGCCCTCATGCACGACGGCAAAGCTTTACAGGCAGGTACATCACATTATTTCGGTGACGGCTTCGCCAAAGCCTTCGGAATCCAATATCAGAGCAAGGAAAACAAGTTAGAATATCCCCATCAGACCTCTTGGGGTGTTACAACACGTCTCATCGGTGCCATCATCATGACCCACGGTGACGATAACGGTCTCGTACTCCCCCCTGCCGTAGCCCCCATTCAGGCAGTCATCATACCCGTGGCACAGCATAAGCCCGGCGTATTGGAAAAGGCAGAGGAAGTCAGAAAAGCACTTGCCGAGGCCGGCATCAGAGTAAAGCTCGACGACTCAAACAACTCCGCAGGCTGGAAATACTCCGAATACGAAATGAAGGGTGTTCCCGTAAGAATCGAGCTCGGTCCCCGCGACATCGAAAACGGCCAATGCGTAACCGTTACCCGTCACAACAGAGAAAAGGAATTCGTTTCTCTCGAAGGACTCGCTGACACGATTAAAGCAAAGTTAGAGGAAGTAAACAAGGGCATTTACGAAAAGGCTCTCGAAAACAGAGAAAAGAGAACCTATGCCTGTACTGCTCTCGACGAAATCACAGCCACTCTCAACGAAAAGGGTGACGGCTTTATCAAAGCTATGTGGTGCGGCGATGAAGAATGTGAGGATAAGGTCAAAGAAATCACGGGCGTCGGCTCACGCTGTATGCCTTTGCAGCAGGAAGAAATATCCGATAAATGCGTTTGCTGCGGCAAGAAAGCTAAGCATATGGTTTATTGGGGTAAAGCGTATTAATCGAAAAAAGCAAATAAACGTCAATTTTGTCTCTGAAATTCCTAAAAAACGGAGTTTCAGAGACTCTTATTTTGTGCAAAATAATCAAAAAACGCATTTTTTTTAAAAAACACCATTTTTGGCTCAATATATACATATCACAAATATAAAGCGCCTTTTTTGTGTATTATGCACAATGAAAGCCCTTTTTTCGTCATTTTTCATTTTCTTCTTTAGAAAAATTTTCTTCAGTTTTCTGATTAAAATTTGACAAAAAGGTGCAGAATCTATATAATAGCCGATGTTGCCTATACGGAAAAGTAAAAAAATGAATTTTTCGGATTCATTCAGGCAGGCAAAAAGACAGCTGAGATTCGCATCTGCACGGTCAGAGACACGAGCGCAGCACCGCATAATCCCAACAAACAACAAACTATATTTTTAAAAGAAAGTGTATTTTGTGCTTCGTTACGGTCTATGCAAATATAAGTGCGAGTCCTTATTAACAGATTTTCAGGGCTGTCAACCTGCCGCGGTAAGCTTCTTTGTGAGAAAGGAAGCCTTCCGCAAAAAAATATCAGAGGTGATAAAATGAAAAAGGCCTTAACAAAGGTATTGCTTACAGCATTTACTCTTGTTATTTTAGCCGCAATCGTACCACTCTCAGCAAATGCAAGTTCCAGCAACAAAAACGAATTGAAAACAGAAATCTTCTCATATCTCACAGATGAGATGAACCTTAACTCAGCGGCGGCTTGCGGAGTTATGGCAAACATCGATCAGGAATCTGATTTTAACCCCCGATTGGTTATCACTGATACAAACGGACTTTTAAGCGGCGGTTTGTGCCAGTGGAACGGCGGCAGATTCTCCCGTCTGCGTGCACATTGCAGCGAAAAGGGAATCAGCTACCTCTCAGTGGAAGGTCAGCTCAGCTACCTCAAAAAGGAGCTTAGCAGCAAAGCCTACGGTTATATTTACGATTATCTGAAAGATGTACCCGACACAGCACAGGGCGCTTATGATGCAGCACATTATTGGTGCTATTACTTCGAAATACCTGCGAACAGATATTCAAAGTCAATTTCCAGAGGTAATGCTGCAAAAAGTAAATATTGGAAAACTTACGGCAACAAAAAGCTTTCCGATGTTACCCTGTCAGTGGCTGAAAAGGACACATCCATCGACATTGACGATTCACTTAAATTAAAGTGGACCTCAGCCGGCAAGGATGCCGACAGATATGTTCTTCGCATCGCAAAGAAGAGCAAAAAAACCGGAGAATGGAATTGGAACAAAGCCAAAACCTACAACCTCTCCGCAGACAGCCTCAGAAAAACAATCAAGGCTGAAACCCTGACCACAGGCAAATATAAAGCTTATGTCCGTGCCGAAAACACAGCAACGGACACAAGCAAAAAAAGTAACTATGTTTACTTCTCCGTTAACTGCGAAACCCATATTTTCAGAGAAACGGTAACCAAACAGCCCACCACCGAGGAAAAGGGCAGAAAAACTCTCATCTGCGTTCAGTGCGGTGAGAAAACAAAGGAAGCGGTTGCAACCTTCACCATCGAAGATTTCACCGCCAAAAAAATAGCAAAGCTCCGGGCATCAATTACCGGCAGGACTTCAGTAAATCTCAGATGGAAGCAATTATCCTGGGCAACCGGTTATTATGTCTATATGAAAAAGGACGGCGAATGGACCCGTGTGAAAACCGTAAAGGATTTCGAGCAGGTTTCAACCACAGTCAGAGGTCTTAAGCCGGGCAGAAAATACAAGTTCTATGTTCAGGGCTATTACAAGCTCGGCGGAGAAATCCACAGAACAGAAAAGAGCGACGTAATCACTGTCCGTATGAAATAAGCCGCTCCTTCAGCGCACAGCAAAAGAAACTTTAACAACGAAAAAACCTATATGGCAACAAGTAGAGAAACCTTTACTCATATAATAAATTTCCGGAACGGAATCTGATGCTGTGCTTTATATATACGCATTTGTTGAGTCTCCCCTGATTCGTCGGGGGAGACGTTTTTTTGTGATAAAAACAGCAGGTAGCAATGAAAAAAAGTAATAGAATAATCGCTTAATACTTTTTAATTCAAAGTTTTTTAACAAATTTATGAATTTTCTATTGACAAACGAAAAATGATGGTATATAATATAGCTATCCTGAGGAATATCAGGAAATACATAAAGGAGGAACTGCATAATGGATTACCAGATTGAAAAGATTGACGTATTAAACGGCGAAATCAAATATGTTGTTGATGGCAACGAAGTAGTTGAGCCCCTCACTCTTGCAGCTCTCATCAATGTAATCATTGACTTCATCAATGCACTTCTCAGAAACGAATTCTAATTTTTGATTTTTAGTGCAGATCAATTCTTAAGAAAGGAGTACCTAATAATGGAAATTAAAGATTTTGTTGTAACAGATCCCGAATTCAAGTTCACATTCCAGTGGCTTATCGACTTCATCAAGAGAATTCTTGAAGACGTATTCGGCTTCATCGCTACAGAAGAAGGCTGGGACGCAGCTGAATAATCTAATCATTTATATGATTTAAATCGTATAAAGCCTCATCGTAAGGTGAGGTTTTTATTTTTATTAAATATATTTAAAATTCCCCGTCAGCAACCTTTTCAGATTGACAAAGGTAAAATTATAAGTTAAAATATACTCAAATAAAATATACTTAAAAAGGAGAAAATATAATGTTTAAAATTGAGTTCACCTTAGAAGATTTTATCGAATTGCTGAAAAAAATTCTCGACGGTATCTATGACGCTCTTTGGGGCAAAAAAGCAGAGGACGCTGAATAATCAAATACAGTTAATCCCCTCACCTTTACGGTGAGGGGTGTTTTTGTTTTTATTAGCCTACCCTGAAAGGGGAGGTGGATTCGCTATGCGAAGACGGAGGGGTCATATACCTAAATATTTACCGACCACTAAAATCCCCGATACGTTTTTTTATCTCTCTGTCTATCACAATACAAACGCCCTCATAATTAACATTAATATCGTGATTCGAAAACCTTATAACATCAGCACCAAACTGATTAATAACCTCTGTTCTGTTATCATCGTATTTCTTCCCTTCATCAGTATAATGCTGACTTCCGTCTATTTCTATTACCAATTTGGCTTTAGAACAATAAAAATCTGCTATATATGCTCCTATGGGACGCTGTCTGTAAAACTTTATCGGATAATCTCTTAAAAAATCATACCATAAATGTCGTTCCTGCGGGGTCATAGCTTTCCGTAATTCTCTCGCCGAAGGAACCAGCTCTTTACTGTATGCTGTGTATTCGTAATCTTTTTCGTCGTTCATATTTATCTCCATTGATTTACAAGCTGTATATATTTTACTGTAAAGTGGATGTATTTGTCAAGTGAACAGACCCCTCCGCCATTTCATGGCACCTCCCCTTTCAGGGGGAGGCTAAGACTCCTCCGCCATTTCATGGCACCTCCCCTTTCAGAGGCGGCTATATCAAAAATCAAAAAACCTCCCCTAAAAGGGGAGGAGGATTCGCTATGCGAAAACAGAGGTTAAAGACCCCGATCAGAAATGCTTTTTGATGGTATAAATATCGATCGCACCGACGGGACAAGCCTCATGGCATTTACCGCAGCCTATACATTTATCGTAGTCAACGGTAGCGCAGAAATTATTTATGCTTACCGCTTCCACAGGACATGCCTTAACGCACTTCATACAGCCTATACAGCCCGCTTTGCACTGTTTGCGGGTCTGAGCACCCTTATCATGATTACGGCATAAAACAGCCGCTTTTGTGGTATCTAAGGGGAACAGATCGATAAGACCTCTGGGGCAGGCGGAAATACACTTTTTACAGGCACGGCATTTGTCAGGATTGATTCTTGCCACACCGTCACAAATAAAGATTGCATCATAGGGACAAACCTCTGCACAATCACCGAAGCCAATACAGCCGTAAACGCAATTTTTTGGGCCGCCGAAAAGCTGTGTAGCCATCTTACATGAATGCACACCGCTGTATTCCAGCTTGTCCTCTACATTGGTTCTGTTGCCCTGGCACATTACAGCGGCAACCATCGGTGTAATTTTGCCCACTTCGAGGCCCATGATTTCACCTATCTGTCTGGCGGTGTCATTACCGCCGGGGGTACAAAGATTACATTCGCTCGTTTTACCCTCCGAGAGTGCGGCTGCATAACCGTCACAGCCCGTAAAGCCGCAGGCACCGCAGTTCGCACCGGGGAGACATTCTCTTATCTTTTCGGCTTTTTCATCGACGGGTACAGCGAAAACAGCAGAAGCAACAGCAAGACCGAGACCTGCGATAAGTCCGATAACCGATACAATTACCACAGCAATAATAATCTGACTCATATCATTACCCCCTTATGCAAATATATTTTCTACGATTCCCGTAAATCCGAGGAAGGAAACGGAAACCAGTGATGCGGCGACCAAAGTAATGGGAAGTCCCTGCATAAATTTGGGAATGTCGCAGGATTCGAGTCTTTCTCTGACACCGGCAAACATTACCATTGCCAGCATAAAGCCGAGACCTGCACCGACCGAGCTGAACATGGACTGTGCGAAGTTGTAGCCCTCATCCACATTAAGGATAACTACACCGAGAACGGCACAGTTGGTGGTAATGAGAGGAAGATAAATGCCCAGAGCATTATAAAGAGCGGGAATATACTTTTTGAGAATGATTTCTACCAACTGAACAAGTGCAGCAATAACTAAAATAAATACGATTGTCTGAAGGTATTCCAGATCATTTTTAACAAGCAGGAACTTGTTGATGGGATAGGTAACCGCTGTTGCAAGAGCCATAACAAAGATAACCGCCGCACTCATACCTACTGCTGTGTTAAGCTTTTTGGAAACACCGAGGAAGGGACAGATACCTAGGAATTTAGCCAAAACAAAGTTTTGAGTAAGAATGGCTGTTAAAAGAATAGAAAAAAGTTCTTTAGTCATTATTCTGCTGCCTCCTTATCTGTTTTTCTTATAGCACAGCTCTGTGCCATGGGACATGCCTCACATCCGCGAAGCTCCGCTCTGGGCTTGCCCTTCTTTTCAGCCAGACGGTTAACCGCTGCCATAAGAATACCGTAAACAAAGAAGCCGCCGGGAGGAAGGATGAATATAAGCATCGGGTTGCTTTCAAGGAAGGGAACGCCTGTACCAAGGAAGGTTCCTGCACCAAAAATTTCACGTACGGCACCCATAAGGAAGAGGGCCGCAGTAAAGCCAACACCCATTCCCAGTCCGTCTACTGCTGATGCAAGCACGGGATTTTTACCTGCGAAGGCTTCCGCTCTGCCGAGGATAATACAGTTAACAACGATAAGAGGAAGATACACACCGAGCTGCTCATCAAGCGAAGGAAGGAAAGCCTTTACCGCCATCTGAACGATGGTAACAAAGGAAGCAATAACGACAATATAAGCGGGAATTCTTACTTTGTCGGGAATAACCTTTCTGAGTGCTGAAATAACGATGTTTGAGCATACGAGAACTATCGATGCAGCAAGACCCATACCTATGGCACTTTCCACCGAGGTAGTGGTTGCCAGAGTGGGACAGGTGCCGAGTACCAATCTGAGAACAGGGTTTTCGGCAATAATGCCCTTTGAAAATTCTTTTGTAAGCTTAGCCATTAGTGCCACCTCCCGTCATAATCTGTGTATAAGTTTCGATGATAGTATTTACCGCGCTTACCACTGCCTTGGATGTAATGGTAGCGGCCGTAATTGCCTGAATATTCTGACCGTCATTGGAAACCTTGTCCACGGTAAGAATACCGCTTTTACCCGTAAATCTGCCCTTAAAGTCATCTTTTACGGCATTGGCACCAAGACCGGGTGTTTCACTGTGGGAAAGGATTTCAATACCCGTTACGGTACCTTCTTTGTCAAGACCGACCATAACGGAAACTGTTCCGCCGTAGCCTTTGGCACCGGCAGTGAAAACATAACCGATTTCATTACCGATTTTGTCGTAGCCTGTGCAGTAGGTAACGCCGTTTTCTGCTTTAGTGACCTCACTGTAGGAAGCACCGTCGGGCAGTACCACATTACGGCTGGCATTTTCAGTTTCCACAGCATTGAGTGCTATCTTTTCTACAGTAATGCTGTTCGTGAAGGCTAAAAGTGCAGTTGCAATAAAACAGATAACCAAAAGTGCCACAGTAGGAATGAGAACATCTTTAACGTTTAATTTTTTCATTCTGCCTTGCCCCCTTTCTTTTCCTTAACATAGCCGAAGGGTTTGGGAGTGGTAAGGTTTTCTATATGGGGAACGAGGATGTTCATGAGGATAATAGAGAAGGATACACCTTCGGGAAGTGAGCCGAAAATACGGATAATCGAGGTGATAAGACCGCAACCGATACCAAAGATAATCTTTCCCTTTTTATTGAGAGGAGAGGTCGAATAATCGGTAGCCATAAAGAAAGCACCGAGCATAAGACCGCCGCCCAAAAGCTGATAGGCGGTAAATTCGAGACTTCCGCCCCCCGCAATAAGCATAAATACGGCAACAGTACCGATGAAGCAAAGAGGAATGATGGGAGAAATGACCTTTCTGATAATAAGGTAAAGTCCGCCGGCAATAAGTGCAAGTGAGCACACCTCACCCATCGAACCGCCGTGAACACCGAAAAGCATTCCCGTAAGTGACGGAAGCGAATCAGCCACAGCGGAAACATCTCCGCCCTGCACACCGGCTAAAACGGCCATCGGTGTGGCGGCTGTGACAGCATCGGGACTCCAGCTTCCCGCAAAGGGTGCTACCCAATGAGCCATAGCTGTGGGGAAGGATACCATAAGGATGATTCTTGCTGTCATGGCGGGATTAACGAAATTTTGGCCGATACCGCCGAACATCTGCTTAACCACCACGATGGCAATAATACTGCCGAGAGCACCCATCCATAAAGGAAGAGACGAGGGAAGATTAAGAGCAAGAATGAGACCCGTTACCACGGCACTCAGATCACCGAGTGTATTGTTTCTTTTCATTACTCTTCTGCACACATACTCCGAAAGCACGGCACTGCCCACACATACGGCGGTAAGTAAAAGTGCTCTCAGACCGAAATAGTAAGCACTCATAATAAGTGCGGGGATAAGAGCAATAATCACATCAAGCATAATGCCTGTGGTTGTCTCCTTGGAACGCACATGAGGAGACGGACTTACTGTAAGCTTTTTACTCATTATTTTTTACCTCCCTCTCTTACGACCTGTTTGGCAAGTCTCATGTACTGCACCAAAGGTCTTCCTGAAGGACAGGCGTAGGCACAGGAGCCGCACTCCATACACACCATAACACCGATGTCATTTAATTTTTCCGCATCCTTGACGCGGGCATATCTTTCGATAAGAGTAGGCATAAGGCTCATGGGGCACACATCCACACATCTGCCGCAGCGTATACATTCTCTTTCGGTTTTGATGAGATCCTTTCTGTCGGCAAAGGCTAAAATGGCATTATTCTGCTTACAGATGGGAGCATTGGTATCACATATGGCAATTCCCATCATCGGACCGCCCGAAAGAATCTTTCTCGGCTCTGATTTGAAACCGCCGCAATAATCGATAATATCCTGGATATTTGTTCCGATGGGCACACGAAGATTTTTCGGCTCCTTAATCGCTGAGCCGTCAACGGTAATAGAGCGAGAAACCAAAGGCTTACCTGTTTCCACATATCTGGCGATAAAAGCCAAAGAAGCCACATTGATAACCACACAGCCCACATCTGAGGGAAGCTTTCCGGGGGGGACCTTTCTTCCTGTGGCTGAAAGGACCATCATTTTCTCGGCACCCTGGGGGTATCTTGATTTGAGAGTCATCAGCTTGATGGTATCATCTGCATCGTTGTCGCTGTCCGCAAAAGCTTTGAGATCCTTGAAAGCCTGAGGCTTATTGTCCTCTATGGCAATAATAATCTGCTTGAAACCGCATATATCTCTGAGAAGCTCAACGCCTTTGATGATATATTTGGTGTTATCGATACATTCACGGTAGTCAACGGTGATATACGGCTCACATTCAGCGGCATTGATAATCAGCGTATCTACCTTACTGTCATCGGGAAGATTGAATTTGACGTGTGTCGGGAATCCCGCACCGCCGAGACCTACGACACCCGAAGCTCTTACAGCTTCACAAAGCTCTTTTTTATTGGTTACCACCGGAGGCTTTATACCCTCATAAAGTCTCATTTCTCCGTCACTTTCGATGGTGATACCTTTGGTAATGATACCGTTTGCCAATTTGATGTCACCGACAGCCGTTACCCTACCTGAAACAGTTGCGTGGATAGGTGCAGATATGAATTTGTCGCTGTCACCTATTACCTGTCCTACTGCCACCTCGTCGCCGACCTTAACCACGGGAGTACAGGGCACTCCTATATGCTGCTGCATGGAAATGACTACCTTTCCGGGAATGGGAAGTCTTTCCACGGGCATATCCGCCGTGTTTTTGTTGTGTGCAACAGCCACACCTCCGCGTCCGCGCTTTACGGCAGTAAGAACTCCGTCAAGCCTTTTGCTCATTTTCATTTCTCCTTTTCTTTAAAAATTTGATTTACTGTTACTTTAATCTTCGGCAAAGCTACCTCCAGCACCGTCCCCGTCACAAAACCCGTAACCAGACCGAAAAGCAGAAGATATTTGCCGTAGGACAAAAGTGATGCCGTACCCGTAATAAAACAGGCAGCAATCAGCTGTCCCATATTATGCACCGCCGCCGAAAGGACGCCGATGCCGATATATGAAAGGCTTTTACACTCTTTTTTTATCATAAGACACATCACGGCTGTGCTTAAAACACCGCCGCAAAAGCTCATAACCGCCGCAGTTATTCCACGGGTAATAAGAGCAAAAAGACCCTTTACAAGCGTGATATAGAAAGCCCCCGAAAAGCCGTAAAAGGACGCAGTGAACATCGTCACGATGTTTGAAAGTCCCGGCTTAGCACCGACAGGAAGAAAAGGAATGTCGGGCAGAAGCATATTTTCCATAAATGAAAGCACCAAAGCAAGTGCCGAAAGAAGGGAAAGTAAGGTCAGTTTTTTTGTTTTCATTTATACTTGTCATCCTAATACGATATTCCGTCAACAGCTTTGCCGCCCGCTATTTCCACGGTGATACCTTTGGGAACGCAGGCCATAACGTCACCGCTTTTTTTCATAATGCCTCTTTTTACGCAAAGACCGTCGGGACAGTCAGAAGCAAGAAAACAGGCTCCGTCTTTTGTGACTTTGATTTTACAGCCTTTAAAGCTAATTATCTCTTCGTCCTCCACAGCGGAAAGTTCCACGGTTTTATAAAGCTCGCCGCCGAAATATATTTTCACCTGTTGTTTTTCCCCGAAAGAAAGAAAGGTGAGCACAAACCATAAAAGCGAAACAAAAAGAACGGAAATGATTATAAAAATATCTCCTTTTTTCAATAGCTTACTGCTTTTCAAAATCAATTTCTCCCACAGTGGTAATGTTCATTTTTTCATCGACAAAAATAGCCGAGGCTCCGTATTTTTCGAGCAAAGCTTTTCCCTTTTCCTCACCGACGATAAAGCAGGCGGTAGAAAGTGCATCACTTAAAACACCGCTGTCTGCCACCACAGTGACGCTTATCAGACCTGATGAAGCGGGATAACCCGTACGTGCATCGAAGATATGATGATAACGTTTACCGTCCTTTTCAAAATATCTCTCATAATCACCCGATGTGGACACAAAGCCCTCATCCAAACTGATTATGCCCAAAAACTCCGTTTCGGAACGGGGATGCCGGATGGCTATACTCCATTTATCCCCTTTTTTATTGTAATCTCCGTAAGCTAAAATACTGCCGCCCACGGACACCACGGCACCTTTCGCACCGGCAGCGTCGAGATACACCTTTATCAGATCGCAGGCAAATCCCTTTCCGACGGCGCCAAGATCTACTTCACCGCCCTGATAATAAACGGCACCCTTTTCATTTCTGATTTTTTTATAATCAATACCATTAAGAGCCTCAGAAATTTCTTTTTCAGTCGGGATTTTTTCTCCCTTTTTACCGATACTCCATAAATCGGAAAGCTCACCGACAGTTATATCAAAGGCACCGTCAACGTCATCACTTACCTTTTTCACACTGTTTATGATTTCGATAACCGATTTGTCAGAGGTTTTCCCATCTTTGTTAAGAGCATAAACGGCACTTTTTTCATCGAAGCGGTTTATGGTATCATCGAGACCCGTCACAATATTGAAAACGGGCGCTATAAAAGTGGAGGCATCTTCACCGTAAATTTTTTGAGTAATTACCGTATCCATAGAGATAAAGCTCTTTTCCGCAAAGTCATAACGCTTTTCTCTGCCGTAAAGAAAAAGAGAAAGGCAAAGAACCAAAACTACCGCCGTTACAGCCGCAATAATTTTTAATATTCTGCCTTTGTTTTTCATCAAAATCACCGTAATTCATTAAAAATAAACAATAAAAACCGATAATACTTTTATATCCTATTCATTTTATACCATATCGACCGAATTTTCAAGTCTTTACAAATAAAACTTGCAGGAAAGTTATTACTTTGATATAATATTTTTATCTTACGGATATAAATATATTGAAAAGGAAACTGTACAATGGATTTCAATCTTTATTTACCCATCAATGTTATAAGCGGTAAGGGCTGTATAAGAGAAAACACGGGGCTTTTATCTGCCTTCGGAAAAAAGTGCATCATAATAACAGGCGATTCAAGTGCCAAAAAGAGCGGTGCTTTGGACGACATTCTGTATGCATTAAAAAAAGAAGGCATCGGAAACATCATTTATGACGGAATCGGACCCAATCCCCGTCTCGATCACTGCTTCGAAGCATCAGAAAAGGCAAGAAAATTCGGTGCGGATTTTGTGATCGGAATAGGAGGAGGCTCTCCGCTCGATGCAGCAAAAGCGGTAGCAGTTTATGCATCTAATCCCGATTTTAATATTTATGACATTTATTCTTCCGCAGAAAGAAACAAAGCATTACCCATCGTTCTCGTCGGCACCACTGCAGGAACAGGCAGTGAGGTCGGCAAGGTAAGTGTTCTTACGGACCCTGTAACAGGCCGAAAAAAGAGCATCTCTCCTGCGGACTGTTTTCCCCGGCTCACCTTTGCTGACCCCACCTATACTCACTCTATGCCCTATCATATCACCGTTTCGACGGCTCTTGATGCTCTTGCTCATGCATTGGAAGGTTATATGACGGAAAAGTGCACCGATATACCGACTGTTTTCGGTGAAAAGGCCATCGAGCTGATATGGCAGGGACTGCTTTATCTTCACACGGGAAAAGAAAATCCCGACGAAAAAATGAGAGAAAAGCTCTATTACGGGTCTCTTTACGCCGGCATTACTCTCGCCTACTGCGGCACAGCCTTCCCCCACCCTTTGGGCTATATCCTCACGGAAAACTACGGTCTTCCCCACGGTAAAGCTTGCACAGCTTTTATGAGTGAGTTTATTGACCGAAGTGAAAAATTTGAAAAAGAGAAAACCGAAAAGGTTTTTGCCGTTATGAAAACGGACAGGGATACTTTCAAAAGAATAGTCAGTGAGCTTACGGATTTACCGGAAATAAAAATGACTGAAGAAGAAATTCTAAGCTACTGTAAAAGATATGACACTGTACCGAATAATTTTAAGTTCTCTCCCGGCGGCTTCACAAAGGAAGATGCCATAGATATTTTCAGAAAAAAATTCTTATAAAATCACAGCGTTCCGCATACACTACGGAACGCCTTTTTTTATTTTTCTTTCTTCGATTTCTCTTTTTCTTCCTCTTTTTTTCTGCGCCATACCTCCTTGAATATGGCTTCCGTGGCAAAGGTTACCTTCGTTACGGAAAAATCGCAGTTTTCGGGAAAAACATACCAGGTTTCCTTAAGAGTATTAAGGTCTATACAGTCTCTGCCGTTGCCGTAACGGTAATTATATTCCACATGAACGGAGTTCTGTATGGCGGAATCTATTTTCATGCTGAATTTTTCGCCGTCGCAGTCTCTTATACCCTCAAGCTCAAAGCCGTTAATATCGTGTCTGAGTCTGCCTTTACCCAAACGTATAAAGCCTTTAGAGTTGGGAAGGTCATTTACGTGGCAGTCACATTCGAAATGATATCTGCCCTCTCTGACCTCCTTTTCCACCTGCTCTTTCTCCCAAAGGTACCAATCGGAGGGATATCTGAATTCGTTTTTTCCGCTGTCCGCTTCCAATTCGCCGTATTCATTGAGATACCAGCTTTTGTTACAATGCTCACAGTAAATCACGGCACCCTTTGAATTCATCTTATACTCTGTCATACAGTTAGGACACTGGTAAAGAGGCTTATGCAGACCCTCTGCACGCTTTTTGTAGGTGACCTTTACTCTGTTTTCACTCTGCCAACGCCAATCGTCATTGTAAATATGCTTACGGATTTTCTCGTTTATTTCATCGGCGGTAGCTTTTTTTACCTCCTCAGCCGTAAAAATTTGCTCGATTACCGCCTCGGTACGCTTCATATGACGGCTTTTATGGTTACCCCAGAAGGGATCATAGATGTGATGTCCCTTTGAAGTGAAGGTAACACAGGGCACACCCATCAGCTTTACGAGCTGACCCACCGCATCCGTCACGGCATCGAGCTCCGTAACTCCGCACAGAGAATATCTCGCCTCGGCGAAAATACCGTAGCACTCCCCGTCCTTTACAGCCTTCATACACTGTCTTACGGTGTTCAGGTCACTTGTATACTTTCTTTTAGGCAGACAACCGCCCTTTCTCAAAAACCACTCTCTGCCGATAAAATCATCCACAGCCGCAGGATATACACCCGTAAAGGGTTTGGTGGCGGCAACCATTATATAAAAATCATAAAAGGCATTATGGTTGCAGACTAAAATGAAAGGAGCCTTGAGTCCTTCCATGTTTATTTTCGTTATATGTGAATGTGAAATAATTTTACGTGCATTCGCTATGGGCCATGCAAGAGTTTTCATAAGAATCGGATCCTGATAAATCATAGGTTTGCACAAATCCATTCTTTCCTCTGCAGGGGCACCGGCTCTGACTTTCTTTCCGAGTTTTTCCTTCATAATATTCACCCACAATAAAATTTATAACGTAAAAAGATTATCACAGTTTTTCCGTTATATCAATTAAATGTATGTAAACAAGTTTTGTCATTTTTTTACATTAAGGCAAAGCAATAAAACACTACAGAGAATTAATGCTGAAACGATACAAATACTGCCTTTCTGTAGCAAAAGAAAAAGCGATATGTAAACGCTCACTCAAAAACATTGACTTTTATAAAAAAATGCCGTATAATTGTAGGCTGAAGTTAACTATTACTTCGCAAAATAATCATTTTTTTCTTTATGAAAGGAGCAATATCCGTTATGGATGACCCCGGCAGTATAATTTTTAATCTTCTCTTATTATTTGTTCTCGTTCTTGTTAATGCTTTTTTTGCCATGAGCGAAATAGCTATCATTTCTCTGAATGACAATATGATAGACAAGCTCGCTGAAGATGGCGACAAAAAAGCAAAGCAAATCAAAAAGCTCACGGAAAACCCCAGTAATTTCCTTTCCACTATCCAGATAGGTGTTACCTTGGCAGGCTTCCTTACCTCGGCAAGTGCCTCCACTACCTTTGCCGACATGCTCACGGATGCAGTGATAAAGGCTGTACCCTCTTTGCCCGCAGGTGTGGTAAACGGTGTTTCCGTTGTGATTATTACAGTTATAATGTCATATTTCTCTCTTGTTTTGGGCGAACTTGCACCCAAAAGAATGGCTATGCAAAAGCCCGAAAAAATTGCTTATGCTGTTGCGCCCATTCTTTTGGTAGTAAAAAAATTCACCAAACCTTTCGTAAAAATCCTTTCCCTTTCCACCAATGCAGTTGTACGGCTTTTCGGCTTTGATCCCAATGCCGACGAAGAGGTCGTTACCGAAGAGGAAATCCGTATGATGGTAGATGTGGGCGGCGAAAAGGGCGTTATCGAAGACATTCAGAAGGAAATGATAAACAATATCTTTGAATTTGACGATATTGACGTAACGGACATCATGACTCACAGAACGGATATGATTGCTGTCGAGGATACCGATTCTCTCGAAGAGGTTGTAAAGCTTTCCATGGAGCACGGCTATTCCCGAATTCCCGTATATCATGAGGATCAGGACAACATTATCGGTATCGTTTATATAAAGGATTTGCTTAAATTCATCTCGGCTTCTCTTCCCGAAAATGAAAGCCCCGCTGACATTATGCGCGAAGCCTATTATGTACCGTCAAGTAAAAATTGCGGTGATCTTTTCACCGAAATGACAGAAAAAAGAGTGCAGATGGCTGTGGTAGTGGACGAATACGGCGGCACGGCAGGTATAGTCACCATGGAAGATTTGGTCGAAGCGATTATGGGTAACATACGCGACGAATATGACGATGAGGATGAAGAGATAGTAGAAGAAAGCGAAAATCTTTTCACCATCGACGGCACAGCCTTTATCGAGGAAGTCAACGAGCTTGTGGGCGATGTTATCCCCGAAGGTGAATACGATACTCTGGGCGGCTTCATCATAAGTCAGCTGGGCTTCTTACCCAAAGACGGAGATATGGATGAAATTACTTTCGAAAACATAAAGTTCACCATCCTGAATGTGGAAGAAAGAAGAATCGGTAAGGTAAAGGCGGAAATATTACCCGAAGAAACAGTAACGGAATAATCATAAAACATAAAAACCGACAGAATTTTTTTCAGAAAGCTCTGTCGGTTTTATTTTATGCTCTTTTTTTCATCGGTTCTGCCCAAAATATAGTCGGTAGTGGTATCATACAAATCGGCAAGAGCAATAAGCACATCAGAAGGAATATCCCTGTAGCCCTTTTCATATCGGTTATATTGAGGCTGTTTCATATCAAGATAATCGGAAACCTGCTTTTGTGTCATATCGTGGTCTTCTCTTAAATCCCGTATACGTCTGTAATAACCCATAAATTCACCGCCATAAATTAAAATTATAACCGATTGAATAAATTAAAATTATAACCGATTGATTATATTGACATTTTAACCTTTTCGGTGTTATACTATGTATAGTTATAACCGTATGGTTATAAAAATGTTTTTTGGAGGAAAGATTTATGAAAAAAATCATCACACTTTCATCTACAATCGTACTGATGCTGTGCATAGCTGTATCGGTAGCGGTAAGCTCGTCAGCGGCGGGAACCTCTATAGCTAACGCCACGCAGATTTATATGGGAACAACCTACAGCGACAGCATAACGGAAACCGGAAGAGAAGATTATTATAAGTTTACACTTTCATCAGCGGGCAGAGTGATGATTAATTTCACTTCATATATGGAGAATTATTGTATTTATATCTATGATCAAACAGGTGAACAAGTTTGGGGCAAAGAAGAAAACAAATGGGTATCAACTACCGGAATGAGAAAAGATAGCTTTAATATAGATTTAATTAAAGGAACATATTTTGTTAAAGTTACAGGGTATGCTTGGTATATAAATTATCCTTCTACAGGTAACTATAATTTTAATATAAGCTTTGTAACCTCTTATGAGAGTAGTAATGAGTATAACAACTCTATCATCGATTCTTATGCTGTAAATTTTAATGAGTTAATCAAAGGACAGATAGCTGAAAATGACAGAGAAGACTATTACAAAATTCTCCTTCCTTCTGCCGGAAAAATTACAATTGATTTAACAGCATACCTCAAAAATTATTGCATTTACCTTTATGACGAATCCGGCGAAGAAGTTTGGAATAAAGAAGAAAACAAATGGATAGAGACTACAGGAACAAGAAGTGATATATACAAAATTGACCTTACAAAAGGAACCTATTATATCAAGATAACAGGTTATGCTTGGTATATTAATTACCCCTCTACAGGCAATT
>JAFQHU010000008.1 GCA_017397845.1 Clostridia bacterium | reverse complement strand
GTAATATCCGTTGCTTTTGTTTTTTATCTCGAAAAACTTAAAAAAGCAAATAACATTTTATTTTAAACCGAATATTTATACACAAAAAAACCACAGCTTTTCAAAAAAACTGTGGTTTTTCAGTGCCCTTGTAAAATAGGGGTTATTGACACTTTTATTTGTCTAAGCTCTTCATTGTGGGGAACAGAAGTACATCTCTGATAGCAGCGCTGTCGGTAAGAAGCATTACCATTCTGTCAATGCCGAAGCCGATACCGCCTGTGGGAGCCATACCGTATTCAAGTGCGCAAAGGAAATCTTCATCGGTGGTGTTTGCTTCTTCGTCTCCCTGTTTGAGAAGCTCTTCCTGAGCTTTGAATCTCTCTCTCTGATCGATGGGATCGTTAAGCTCGGAATAAGCGTTTGCCATTTCCCAACCGTTCATAAAGAACTCGAAACGCTCAACATAGTCGGGATTTTCAGGTTTTCTCTTTGTAAGAGGAGAAATCTCTACAGGGTGGTCCATAAGGAAGGTCGGCTGAATAAGATGATGCTCAACAAATTCCTCAAAGAAGAGATTGAGAATGTCACCTCTCTTATGTCTTGCCTCAAACTCTACACCTTTTTCCTTGGCAAGAGCTTTGGCTTCTTCGTCTGTTTTGATTTCAGAGAAGTCAATGCCGGTGTATTTTTTAACAGCGTCAACCATAGTGATTCTTTCGAAAGGCTTACCGAGATCCATTTCCACGCCGTTATAGACAATCTTTGTGGTGCCGAGAACTGCCTGCGCTACATGACGGTAAAGATTTTCCGTAAGGTCCATCATACCGTGATAATCTGTATATGCCTGATAAAGCTCCATAAGAGTGAATTCAGGATTATGTCTGGTATCAAGGCCCTCATTACGGAAAACTCTGCCGATTTCATAAACTCTTTCCAAGCCGCCTACAATGAGTCTCTTAAGATAAAGCTCAAGAGAAATACGAAGCTTGAAATCTTCGCTCAGTGCATTGAAATGTGTTTCGAAGGGTCTCGCTGCAGCACCGCCCGCATTTGAAACGAGCATAGGTGTCTCTACCTCTAAAAAGCCCTGTGAGTCAAGATAATTTCTTACCTCTCTGATAATTTTCGAACGGTTGACAAGAGTCTGCTTTGACTCTGCGTTCATAATAAGGTCAACATAACGCTGACGGTATCTTGTGTCGGTATTGGTAAGGCCGTGGAACTTTTCGGGAAGGGGAAGAAGTGACTTTGTGAGAAGTGTCACCTTTTCTGCGTGAATGGAAATTTCACCTGTTTTTGTTTTAAAAACAGAGCCTTCAATACCGATGATATCACCGATATCGAGCTTTTTGAAAGACTTGTATTCCTCTTCGCCGAGACTGTCACGGGCTACATAGGACTGGATATTGCCCTTAAGGTCCTGAATATTACAGAAGGAAGCCTTGCCCATAATGCGCTTTGACATCATACGTCCTGCAACACGTACTGTCTTTCCTTCAAGCTCATCAAAGCTTTCTTTGATTACTGAGCTGTGATGTGTTTGGTCATATTTGGTAATCACAAAGGGGTCTCTGCCGTCTGCCTGAAGTGCTTCAAGCTTGTCTACCCTTACTTTTCTTAATTCATTAACATCCTGCTGTGCCTCCTGCTGAGGTACATTTACATTCTTTTCTTCTGCCATATGCTTTTTCCTTTTATCTTAAAATTTCGATAACTTCGTATTTGATGATACCCACGGGAGATTCAACCTCTACGATATCCCCTGCCTTGTGACCCAAAAGAGCTTTTGCAACGGGTGATTCGTCGCTGGTGATGTAATCGTCAACTTTATCCTTTGAGGTGGAGGTTGAAGAGATAATCTGATATTTATATACATCGCCGTATTCTACATCCTTGATCTCTACCTTAGAGCCCATCTGGATAACATCGGTGCTGAGTGAATCTTCGTCGATAAGCTTCGCTCTGGAAAGAATATCTTCGATTTCGAGAATACGGGCTTCAAGTTTACCCTGGTCATTACGAGCTTCGTCGTACTCGGCGTTTTCAGATAAGTCACCGAAGGAAAGAGCAACCTGAATTTTTTCTTTGATTTCCTGTCTGCCTCGTACCTTGAGGTCTTCTAATTCAGCCTCTAATTCCTTGAGGCCTTGGGAGGTAAGCAAAATATCCTGTGCCATTGTATATCTTCCTTTCGTTAAGTAAAATTTACTAAATGTATTATGTTACATAAACTGTCAGTTTAATATTATATAAAATATTTGCAAATGTGTCAAGGGGTTAAGACAAGATTAAAGGGAACGGTGAGTGCCGTCCCCTGTTTTTATGCTGTTTAGTCAAACCAGAGGAATGCCCCTGTCTTATCCAAACATATATGTCTTATGAATTCCATATCTAATAATTCTGTGCGAGTTACTCTTTATCCAATTTTCAATAACATCAAATATACCAACCAAACTTTTCTTTTTATCTCTCCAATTGTATATTGTGGAAAGTTTTATTGTTAATTTGTTTTTGTCAGAAGCTTCTATTCTTTCATAAGAAATATACGAAAAGCCGTAAGGTATTTCTATAACCTCTGAATTATCGATTACTTCAATGTTTTTATCTACTATTATACATACTGAAGAATCATTTGATTTTTCTTCTTCAAAAACAGCATTATCGGAGTTGCTAACCTGAGGCACTAATATTTTACAGTTACACATTTGAGTTATAAATGCAAGCAACTTCTTTTCATCTGTTGATGAAATTTGAATATAAATTTCTTTATATGACATAAACCACCTCAAATAAAACGTTACAATCAGAGGACAGTTATATGATTGGTCACACTAACTTCCTTCCCATCAGCACGCCCATAACCGAAGCCATCATAAGTCCTCTTGTCCAGCCTGATGAGTCACCGAGACAGTGCAGACCCTTTACATTGGTATTGAAGTCCTTATCCATCTTAACTCTGTTTGAGTAAAACTTAAGCTCAGGTGAATAAAGGAGTGTTTCCGTGGAAGCAAAGCCGGGCACCACGTGATCCATAGCCTTGATAAAGTTAATTATGTTCATCATCGCTCTGTAAGGCATGGCGGCAGTTATGTCACCTGCCACAGCATCGGGAAGGGTGGGCTTGACGTTTGACTGCGAAAGCTCTTTTTCCCAGGTTCTTTTGCCGTCAAGGATGTCACCGAAGTGCTGAACCATAATGTGTCCCGCGCCGAGCATATTCGTAAGCTCGCCCACCTTTCTTGCATATTCGATGGGCTGATTAAAGGGGTAGCTGAAATTATGAGAAACGAGTATGGCAAGATTGGTATTATTGCTCTTTAAATCCTTATAGCTGTGACCGTTTACCACAGCAAGATCATTATCGTAATTTTCCTGACTTACGAAGCCGCCGGGATTTTGGCAGAAGGTTCTTACCTTGTTTTTAAAAGGACCGGGATAACCGATAAGCTTTGATTCATAAAGGACCTCATTTACTTTTTCGATAATCTCGTTTCTGACCTCTACTCTGACACCGATATCTACGGTACCCGGCTGGTGAGCTATGTCATATTCGGCGCAAATCTTTTCGAGCCACTCTGCACCTCTTCTGCCGGTGGCTATAACAGTGCTGTCAGCCTCGATGGTCATGGTGTCACCCTTGCTGTTTTTCAGGTGTACACCCTTACAGGTGCCGTCTTCGAGTATAATATCGTGACACTCATAGCCGAAGATAATATCCACACCGTTATTCAGCAAATATTGCTCGATAGCATAATAAATGCTCTGCGCCTTTTCCGTACCCATATGTCTTATGGGGCAGTCAACGAGCTTAAGGCCTGCCTGAATTGCCCTCATACGGATTTCCTTTACTTCCTGTGAATTACTGATGCCTTCGATATGGGTATCTGCACCGAATTCGAGATAAATTCCGTCGGTATAGTCTATGGTTTCCTGCGCCAAATCTTCACCTATAAGAGTGGGAAGGTCACCGCCCACCTCATAGCAAAGGGAAAGCTTACCGTCAGAAAAAGCACCTGCGCCGGAAAAGCCTGTGGTGATATGGCAGTAAGGCTTACAGTTTACACACTGCTTTGTTTTATCCTTCGGGCAGTGTCTTTTTTCTACAGGCTGACCCTTTTCAACAATTAAAATGCTTTTTTTGCTACCCTTTTTAATCATTTCGAGAGCGGTAAAAATGCCTGCGGGGCCTGCGCCGATGATAACTACGTCTTTTTTCATTCTTTCTTCTCCTAACATACGAAATGCCCTTATCTGCGGAACAGATAAAGGCTATTTCTTTAAAATATTCCTCTTTAGTTTAACACTAAAAAGATATGTTTGTCAAGGGTGATTCAACCCATAGTAACGGAATTTTCGGGTGTCCGGATAACTGCAATCAGTCCGTCATAATAATCCTTATAAGCTTTCTGACCTATATCAAAGGCTTTGGTAATTCCGTCACAGGAAATATAGAGAAAGCCGTCATTACAAAGATAAATTTCACATTCAGCCCGTCCTATGTATGCTACGAAGGTCAGCTTTTCCCCCGTTTCACTTTTTCTGTCGAGAGCCGACTTATCGCTGTGTGCTGTTAAAAACTCCGCAAGCTCGGTCATCGTCTGAATACAAATGGAATAAATTATATCCTCTTCCCCTTCTTCTTTATAACGGCACCAATAATCCGTACAGAAAATTTCAGGCTTGTAATTTGTAAAGCTTACCGAAGAAATACCTGTTTCTTTTACAATATCTCCCAATGTTTCACATTTCTGCAAAGCCGAGGCAAGGTCATAATGAGCGGATTTTTCCGATGCTTCTGTATCGGGCACCTCCGCCCTGTCGGGATTAAGAATAAAAACTGCGGTCATAACCGTAACAGTAACCGCTAAAAGGATAGGCATAAGTTTTTTCACAATAACAACCCCTTTCACCTTATATGATACATAAAAAAGACTTTTTGTTGCATTAACATCAGCTTCACCGAAAAATTCTCTGTTTATTAACCCTTCGGAGGGCGGGCACTGAATCTAACCGCCCACTATCCCCTCACATATCTTTCTGAAAACCGGAGCACAGTCCACATTACCGCCCTGTCCGTTTTCATTGAGAACCACCACAATATAGTTAGGATTTTCCGAAGGAAAAAATCCCGTAAACCAGGTACGGCAGATCTCTTTTCCGTTATCATAAATACCGCTCTGAGCGGTACCTGTTTTTCCCGAAAGAGACAAAAGCTCACTTTTTGCCTTATCGGCAAGACCACTGCTGACCACCCCTGCCAGCATCTTTTTCATCTGCTGTACGGTGACGTCGGAAAAAATTTTCACTTTTTTTGTTTTTTCCGTAAAAGTCATAAGGCCCTCATAATCGGCAAGACCTCTTACAAGAACAGGTGATACGGTGTAACCCGTGGCGAGAGCGTGGTAAGCCGAAGCAAGTTGTAAGGGTGTGGCCGAAAAATCACCCTGACCAAAAGAAAAATTGGCAAAGTTACCCTTTAATCTGAGACTTTTCTCAGTAGGGAGGGTCCCTGAAGCTGTAACCACAGACGGTGCAAGAACGGTTCTTTCACCGAAGCCTATTCTGCGGCAAAGCGAAAGAAGCTTTTCCTCATCAAGCTTACGGGAAAGATTTACGAAATATGTGTTACAGGAATTTTCCAAAGCAGATGCCATATCTGTTTCACCGTGAGCTTTGCCGTTAAAGCAACGGAAAACAGTATCCCCCACGGTGATTTCACCTGTACATTCATAGGTCTCTTCGGAAGAAATACCGTTTTCTAAAGCAAATGCCGCCACAATACTTTTAAAAACCGAGCCTACAGAATAAGAGCATAACGCCTTATTGACAAGAGGAGAATTTTCCCCGTCGAGGCATTCTCCTACCCTTTCAGGATGAAAATCGGGTACGCTTGCCACGGCCAAAAGCTCACCGGTCCCCACCTTCATTACAAGCACTGCACCGCTTTTGATTTTGCTTTCTCTGAGAGCACTTTCTGCGATAACCTGTACAGAGCTGTCGATAGTAAGAACAACCCCCGCCTTTGAAGAAAAATTACTGTCCGCAACTGTTTTGTCAAGACCTGCCAGCACTCTGCCCACAGCATCAACCTGAAAGGAAACGGTCAGCTTTCCACCGTTTTCCGTCAGATATTGATTATAGGCTTTTTCTATTCCCGAAACACCTTTTTTCTCTGAATCAAGATAACCGATTATATGAGGTGCGAGAACGGTTTCTCCGTATCTGACCGGTACGGAAAAGGTTCGGATATGCTCGTTACTGATCTCTTCACCGACCGAACATAAAAAAGGATAACCGTCTTTTATTCTGTACGTCAGCTCCTGAGGGGAAAGATAAGCTTTAAGATATTCTCCTGACTGTACGGTAGGTGTAACCGCCGCCACCAAACGGTGCTGCGAATTGGTAAGAGGAATATAATTTCTGTCATAAACGGTACCTCTCTTTTCGCCTACCGTAAGAGTTTTTGTGGACTGATTACGGGTAACCGATGAATAATTCTCTTTGTTTATATCCACAATTTTCAATAAAAGTGCCATAAAGCACAGACATATAAGCATATATAAGGAAAGAGCTCTTTTTAACAATACTATCACCGATAATAGTATTAAAAAGCTAAAAATATCTATTCAATGAAAAAAATTCCTGCTTTTTGACAATATTTTCCAAAAAACACTTGACTTTATTAAAAAACTACCCTAAAATAGGATTTAGCACTCTAACGTCACGAGTGCTAAAATCCACAATAAAGAATTCAGGAGGAATGAATTATGAATATTAAACCCCTTCTCGACAGAGTAGTACTTAAAAGTGCGGAAGTCGAAGAAACAACCCAAAGCGGTTTCATCCTTACCTCTGCTTCTCAGGAAAAGCCCCAATTTTCCGAGGTAGTGGCAGTAGGTCCCGGCGGAATCGTTGACGGTAAGGAAACAGAAATGTATGTTAAAGTCGGTGACAAAGTTATCACCGGCAAATATTCAGGCACAGAAGTAAAGCTCGACGGTGAAGAATACACCATCGTACGTCAGAGCGAAGTTCTTGCCGTAATCGAATAAGTTAAGGAGGATTTTATAAATGGCTAAACAGATTATTTATGGCGAAGAAGCCAGAAAAGCATTACAGACAGGTATCGACAAATTAAGTGATACCGTTAAAATCACTCTCGGTCCCAAGGGCAGAAACGTAGTTATCGACAAAAAATACGGTGCTCCCCTCATCACAAATGACGGTGTTACCATCGCAAAGGAAATCGAGCTTGAGGACGCTTTCGAAAATATGGGTGCACAGCTCGTTAAGGAAGTTGCCACAAAAACAAACGATGTGGCAGGTGACGGCACCACCACCGCCACTCTTTTAGCTCAGGCACTCGTAAGAGAGGGTATGAAAAACGTAGCTGCAGGTGCCAACCCCATGGTGGTTAAAAAAGGTATCAAAAATGCAGTAGCCAAGGCTATCGAAACAGTAAAGGCTAACTCAAGCCCCGTTACCACATTTGAAGATATTGCAAGAATTGCTACCGTTTCCTCAGCTGACGAATCAGTAGGTCAGCTTATCGCAGAGGCTATGGAAATCGTTTCCACCGACGGCGTTATCACAGTCGAGGAATCAAAAACAGCCGAAACCTGCAAAGAAGTGGTAGAGGGTATGCAATTTGACAGAGGCTATGTTTCCCCCTATATGGCTACCGACCTTGACAAAATGGAAGCCGTTATCGATGATGCCTTCCTTCTCATAACAGACAAAAAAATCAGCAATATTCAGGAGGTTCTTCCCCTTCTCGAACAGGTTCTGAAAATGGGCAAAAAGCTCGTTATCATCGCTGAAGATGTTGAGGGTGAAGCTCTCGCAACTCTTCTCGTTAACAAACTCCGCGGTACATTTACCTGTGTGGCAGTAAAGGCTCCCGGCTTCGGTGACAGAAGAAAGGAAATGTTGCAGGATATCGCCATCCTCACCGGCGGTCAGGTTATCACAGCCGACCTCGGTCTGGACCTTCAGACCGCTACAGTGGATATGCTCGGTACTGCCCGTCAGGTTAAAATTACCAAAGAAAATACCACCATCGTCGACGGTGCAGGTGACAAGGATCAGATCAAAGCACGTGTAAATCAGATAAAAGCTCAGATTGAGGCTTCCACATCTGAATTTGACACCGAAAAGCTCCAGGAGCGTCTTGCCAAATTGGCAGGCGGTGTGGCAGTTATCAAGGTAGGTGCCGCCACAGAGACAGAAATGAAGGAAAAGAAGCTCCGTATTGACGACGCTTTGGCCGCCACAAAGGCAGCCGTCGAAGAAGGCTCAGTAGCAGGCGGCGGTGTGGCTCTGCTTAACGCAGTTCCCGCAGTTGCTGCTTTGGCAGAAGCAACAGAAGACCCCGACGAAAAAACAGGTGTACGCATAGTGCTCAAGGCACTCGAAGAGCCTGTACGTCAGATCGCAAAGAATGCAGGCTTGGAAGGCTCAGTTATCGTTAACGCTATTCTCGAAAGCGGTAAGACCGGCTATGGCTTCGACTTTGCAAAGGAGCAGTATGTGAATATGGCTGAAGCCGGTATTCTCGACCCCACAAAGGTTACCCGCTCCGCTCTCGAAAATGCTTCCTCTGTAGCTGCTATGGTTCTTACCACAGAGTCACTCATCGCAGATATCCCCGATCCCGCCGCCGACGCAGCAGCCGCTGCAGCTATGGCTCAGGGCGGAGGAATGTATTAATTTCACGGAATAATCCCATAAACGAAAAAGGTGCTGTAAAAAACTTACCGTTTTTTACAGCACCTTTTTTATCACAGATGAAAGTCTCTCTTTAATCTTTCCGAAAAGCTGATATCTGCTTTCTTCTGCTTTACCTTGTCATTTTTTGAAGGGATAAACACTTCATCGGAAAAAGCATTTTTATCTCCTGCGGAAACACCGCTGACAGAGGTGAAATCATCTTTTCTGTTTGTCTCCACGGCTATTTCCATTCCCATTTCCGTAAGCTTTCTCAGAAATTCCTTTTCTATGTCGTTTTCTTTATAAATATCGGAAAAGGTAATTACAAATCTGTCACCGAAGGAAACCGCACCGCAGCGGGCACCGTTTACAAGTCCGGGACCGGTGTAAAAGGAAAAGCCCTCAACATGCTCACTCATATCATCGGGGAGAGTTATGGGTCCAAGATTTGAGAGAAGAGCTGTGGTAGAATATTCCGCACCGAAGGTAAAGCCTGTTTTTATAATCAGCGTTTTAAGCGCCAAAGGAATAAGCTTAATGGCATCGGTGCCGATTTTTACAGTATGTGTTATATAGGAATGGTGTGCTTTTTTACTGTTCACCTGTCGAAGCTGACTGCTGACAGCCTTTACCGTTTCTTCAAAGGTATAATCCTTTTTGCGCGGGTCAATTTTTACCTGCACACAAAGAACGAAATTTCTCAGGGTTTCCGAAGGGAAAAAATTTCTCAGATTTACAGGTATCTGCACGCTGACCTCTTTCGGTCTTTTACCCTCGTCTTTTTGCTTTCTGTAATGAACATCAGCCAAAACAGCAGCCAAAAATTCAGTCAACGTAACACCGTAGCTTTTACTCAAAGCATGAAGCTTTGAAAAGGACATTACCGCCGCAGTATAATTGCACATGTATGTACCCTCTTTTGTACCCTTACTGTGGTATACAAAGGTGTCCACCAAATTGCTTTTTGTATCACCTGTGGCATAACGGATATATGCATCCTCCTGTTCATTTTTTGGAGGTTCATCATCCGTATTCAGCACAAAAGAATTACAGGATATGCTGTTCCCCTTAAGACGCAGATATTCACCCGTGAGAGTGGAAAGAAAAACCGCACCTCCGTAGCCGTCACAAAGAGCATGGTAAAAGTCAACACTTATCTGACAGCCATGATAATATACTCTGATAAGATAACCGTTATTCTCTTTGAAATGAATCCGATAGCAAAAATTTTTAATATCATGCTTTACCGTTAATTCCATTTCGTTACGCTCAAAATAGTGCCAGAAAAAGCCTTTTTTTATGCACACTCTGAGGGTCGGTATTCTGAGAAAGGTTTTTTCGAGAGCACGCTGTAAAAGCTCAGGCTCTACCCCTTCTCTCAAACGGACAGAAACACGGAAAACATTGGCCCAATTGCGTATACTTTGACCCGGAAAAACCTTTCCCGCATTATCAAGAGTTACCCACTCGAAGGAATTCTTTTTCATAAAACAGTCCTTTCTGATTTTTCTCTTTTTGCATTATATCATCATGCTGATACTTTAACAATACAAAAACCACAAAAACATGATAATAACATTTTAAACTTATGAAGAATCGGTTAATTTGCCGATAAAAGGCGTTGCATTTATTAAACAGCATTGACTTCATATTTCCATTATGATATATTGATGCTGTACAAGTATGTCAAAAGTTGTACAAAAAGGAGAATAAGTTATGGACACCTCAAAAACAAAAAAATTTTTATCGTCAGTGTTGGCTGTTGTTATGCTTTTCACTGTGATACCTACCTCCATTTTCACTTCGTATGCAAGTGAAAGCTTTCCTGTTATGATGCAATTCACCGCCGCATCCGGCAATGATTTTCACCGGTATTACAAACAGGTTTATTCGGTCACATTTCTGGACGAAATTGATAATGACGCAATAGCCGGAGCCGTCGAAAGTTGGGATGTTTCAGCAAACACCGGCAGCGGAGAGGTTATGTCCTGGATGTACCTTAACGAAGAAGCCACCGCACAGGCAGGTCAGAATATGTACGACGTTTATATCGCCGGCGAAGGCGGTGTAGGTGCTAATCCTCAGTCAGGATATACTTTTATATGTTTGAAGGATTGAAGGAAATAAATAATCCCGAAAACTTCAAAACAGGTACAGCTACCACATTTTATAATACCTTTTACGGCTGCTTCTCTCTCGAAGAGGTCGACTTCAGCTCCTGGGATGTTTCAAACGTTACCACCATCAAATACATGTTTTACAGATGCTACGGTCTTAAGTATGCAAATCTCAGCGGTTGGAATACATCAAACATCACAAATATGCACGGTGTTTTTGAGATGACTCCTCCGAACGCAACCGTTACTCCCGATTATTCTCTGAAAAAGGTTGATCTGACAGGATGGGACACAAGTAATGTCACCACGATGGAAAATATGTTCAAAAACTGTGAAGCTTTGACCGAGCTCGATTTAAGCAGCTTCGACACCTCAAAAGTAACAACCATGAGGTTTATGTTCTATTACTGCAAATCTCTCAAAAACATATATGTAGGTGAAGGTTGGACCACAGAATCCATCAAAAACATAAATGACGGTATATTCAACTGCTGCTATGCTTTGGTCGGCGGCACGGATGATCAGGAGGAAAACATTCGGATATATAATGATAAGCATCCGAGTGCATATTATCCCCCATCTGTAGAATACGCAAAAACAAAGGAAGAGAACGGCTACCTTACCGATGTAAGCCATAAGCCTGAACCTGAGAAAAAAGAATTCAAGGTAACATATGAATTTACAGGCAATATTCCCGAAGGAGTAACAGCTCCCGCAGAAAGCATATACGAAGAAGGAGCAACGGCCGATACAATAAATGTCGCTCCTGTTGACGGCTATACCTTTTCCGGTTGGATCACAGAGGATACGACCGTAACCGACAACTCCTTTACAGTTAATAATGATATTCACTTTGTCGGCAGCTGGACCAAGCTTTATAAAGTGGAATACAGATATGCAGACGGATATCCGATACCTGAGGGTGCTCCCGAATTGCCTCAGCCCAAATATTATGCAGCAGACGAATGGGTAGATGTATTCGGTGTACCCTATGTTGACAGACACGTTTTCATCGGATGGACCACCGATGATGCCGATATTACAGGCGACATGTTTATGATGCCCGAAAATGATGTTGTGCTTTACGGCTATTACAAAATTCCCGTCGAAAGCATCGAAATTATGGCGGACGAAAACATCACAATAAACGAAGAAAATCAAATAAAGATTAATGTGTATGTCAATCCCGAAGATGCCACAATCAAAGATATCATTTACGAATCGAGCGATGAAAGCATTATAACCGTCGATAAGTACGGTAATATTACCGCAGTAGGTGAAGGTACCGCCGAAATTACCGTTTACTCAAAGGATGACCCGACAAAAAACGACACAGTAACCGTCACAGTAAAGGTTCCCGTGACTGATATTACAGTTGACAGAAACGAAATCACATTAAGAGAAGACGGTACGGAAAAAATCACCGTTACCGTAACTCCAGACAGCGCGACAGATAAAAAAATTACATATGAATCAAGTGATGAAACAGTAGTTAAGGTCGATGAAAACGGCAATATAACGGCTGTGGGTGCAGGTGAAGCAACCGTAACGGTAAGCTCTGCGGATAATCCGAGCGTTAAGGAAGAGATTAAAGTTACAGTTAAAAATCCCGTTACAGAAATAACCGTTCCGTCCGGGAGCATAAACGTTTATGTTGACGATATTACAGACATTAAAGCAAAAGTGAATGAGGATGCGACAAATAAGGAGCTTATTTACGAATCGAACAATCCCGGTGTGGCAAAGGTTGACAAAGACGGTAATGTTACCGCTGTAAGTGAGGGCGAAGCAATCATCACCGTTACCTCAAAGGACGACCCCTCAAAAACCGAAACCGTCAAAATTACCGTTAAGCCGAAAAAGGTTCCCGTGAGCAGTGTTAAGGTCGATAAGCCTGAATTTGATCTTATAAAGGGAGAAAAAGATAAAATCAATGTTACAATTGTTCCCGACAGTGCCACAAATAAAGACGTTACATTCAAAAGCCTAAATCCCGATGTAGTTACGGTAGATCAAAACGGCAATATTACCGCTGTAGGTAAAGGTACCGCTTCCATTCTTGTAATATCAAAGGACGACCCCACCAAAGCAGCTACAGTAATGGTAACCGTAAAGGTTCCCGTCGAAGATATAGCCGTCAATAAGGAAGTATTCGAGCTTACTGAGGGTGAAAAAGACAAAATTACCGTAACCGTAACCCCCGACGATGCTACAGATAAAAGTATCACATACAAATCAAGTGACGAAACAGTTGTAAAGGTTGACGAAAACGGTAATATTGAGGCAGTCGGCGAGGGTGAAGCAATCATCACCGTCACCTCAAAGGACGACCCGTCAAAAACAGTGACAGTTACGGTTAAGATCGAAAAAGCTCCCGAACCCGAAAAGCCCGAATACATTATCGAAGTACCTGAGCTGATCACTCTTTTCAAAGGTGAAAAGAAGCCTATAGGCATAGTTATCACACCCGATGACGGAGTAATAGTTCCCATATACAAAAGCAGCGATGAGTCCGTAGTAAAGATTGATGCTGAAGGTAATATAATCGGTATAGGCGTCGGAGCTGCCGTAATTACGGCAGATTTCGGCGGCGGCGACATCAGACTTATCCCCGTAACGGTGCTTACTGTTCCCATAAAACAACACGTATGCTTCGGTAAAACAGACGGTATCGGATGGTACGAGGTATCCGTAAACGGCGGAGATTTCTTCCCGCAGGGTCCCAACTCTACTCTTGAGGTTGCAGAAGGCTCTGTATTAGTAGTCAGAGTTCAGGATATGTGGATTGACGATGAGTTCGATTTTTACGTAAACGGCAAAAAGGTACCTCTTGACCCCGCCAATACCATCACGGTTATCGTTGACGGTTATATGCTCATCGGTGCTCTCTCCATGGATGTACCCGTTCCGGACGCAGAAGAGAGCGTAAGTATTCTGCAGAAAATTCTTAACGGCATAAAAGATTTCTTTTCTATGATTAAAAGCTTTTTTGAAAACTTGTTTTCATAAATCAAATCAATCTATTACCCTCCGCCTTTTATAATGGCGGAGGGTAGCTTTTTATGTTTTTTAATTGACTTAAAAGGACCGATGTGTTATATTTAAAAGCAGAGAATATTACTCTTAAGGAGGAGAAAAATATGATTTATTCACCCGAAAAATTTAAAACAACTACTGCCGAATGCACCGAATTCATTACGGCGGGCATAACAAACATCTGCAACACCTTTGGACCCCGTCCCTGCGGAAGCGAAAGCGAAAAAAATGCCCAGGAACAGATGATGAACGAGCTTGAGCCTTTCTGCGACAGCGTAAAAAGAGAAACCTTTAAGGTAAACCCAAAAGCCTTTATGTCCTTCGTACCTAATGCAGGTGCCTGTCTCCTCGGCTCGTCAGCCATCAATCTTGCCACAGCCTTCGGCAAAGCTTCAAAAAAAGCCGCACTCGGCTCTGCCGCTCTTATGGGCGGTGCTTTGGCGGGTATTGTAGGTGAATTCCTGCTTTACAAAAAAATGTACGACCCTCTTTTTAAGGAAGAAACCTCAGGTAACGTTATAGCAGTAAGAAAAGCAAAGGGTGAAACCAAAAGAAGAATTATCATTTCAGGTCACAGCGATTCCGCTCCCGAATGGACTTATACATATAAATTCGGCTCTCACGGTGTTTTGGCCGTAGCGGGCTATGCAGTGGCAGGTCTCGGCTACACAGCCGCCACCACAGCCGCTCTTTTGGCAGGCAAAAAAGTAAAGAAAATGGCCTTGGGACAGCTTGCTTTTCTCCCAGCTTATGCCGGTCTTTTCAAATTCGTTGACCATAACAATTATGTAGACGGTGCAAACGATGACCTTACCGGCTGTTATATTTCCGCCGCCGTTATGAAATATCTCAGCGATAACGATGTCCGCTTTGAAAATACAGAGGTTATTGCCATTCTCACAGGCGGTGAGGAATGCGGTCTCCGCGGTGCCAAGGCATACTTTGAGGCTCATCCTGAGCTTAAAAATGACGGAATTGAAACCGTATTTATCGGATTGGACAATATCCGTGACGGCGATTTTATGATGATTTACGAAAAGGATATGACCGGTATGGTCAAAAACGACAAGGACGTATGCGCACTCCTCAAAAACGCAGCTCTCAAGCAGGGCGAAGATATTCCCGTAGGCGCCATTCCGCTCGGCTCCACCGATGCCGCCGCCGCATCACAGGCAGGCATAAAGGCCGCTTCTTTGGTTGCTATGGACCCCGCACCCGCACAGTATTACCATACCCGTCTCGATAAAGCCGAAATACTTATTCCCGAAGTAATCGACAAAGTGCTGAACATAGTTCTTCAGGCAGTCTGTGACTTCGATGAAAACGGCATCTGATTATTAAATCAAAGGAGAAAATAAAATGAAAAAAAGCGACGCTTTACAGGCAGTAAAATTTGCTCTCTTTTCAGCCTCAGCGGGTATAATCCAGGTTGTCTCATTTACAATACTCAATGAGCTTATTCTGCCCAACATAAACATTCAGAACGAAAAAATCATGGCTATACTCAGTGCGGAATACGGTGTGTGCTATCTTATCGCACTTACTCTTTCCGTTTTATGGAACTTCACCTTTAACCGCCGTTTCACATTTAAATCAGCGGCAAATATCCCTGTTGCCATGGCAAAGATTTTCGGCTTTTATCTGATTTTTACTCCTGTTTCCACCATAATCGGTAACGCAGCAACAGGCAACGGTGTGAATGAATACATCGTGCTTGCCGTCACTATGCTGTCAAACATGATTCTCGAATACCTTTTCTGTAAATTTGTGGTTTACCGCAATCAGGAAAACACCAGATAATGAACATAATAATGACGGTCGGTTCACATCCGGCCGTCCTTTATTTTATACATTCAGCATGTTTTTATTTTGTAAGCTGTCATGCTATGCGGTTACATTGTACAGACTGAAATTACGCTGAGCACTTTTCCGTTTACCCTGAACTTCATCTCTACCCCACCGAAGGGCAGACCGTAAACTCTTTCCCCGTCATTTTGATAAGAGGGGCGGGGATCACAGGCCAGAACCTTAATAAGAGCCTTTCTTTTTTCTTCGGGAACTTTTTTGAGCAGCTCTTCAGGAAAGTCTACTTCGAGCTGTCTTTCGCCAAGAGTTTCCGTAAATCCGCCTACGGCATCGGGATGACTGTCCGCATAAGGGAGATAGGGCTTTATATCATAAATCGGTGTGCCGTTCATCAGGTCGGCACCCTTTACATACAAGACGGCTCCCTCTTTTTCCGTTATTTCCGCTCTGTCAAGACGTACCGAGGAAAGTCCTATTGAGTTGGGACGGAAGGGTGAGCGGGTGGCAAATACGCCCATTCGCTTATTTCCGCCTAAAAGAGGAGGTCTGACGGTAGGCTTCCAATCTTCTCTCACAGCCTCGGAAAACTCCCACAGAAGCCATATATGAGAAAAATCCTCTATGCCTCTCAAGGCTTCGGGATTACGGTATTCGGGAGTGAAGACTATTTTCCCCTCCAGTTCTTCGATAAGTCCGCTCTGACGGGGTATACCGAACTTTTCGGGGAAATCCGTATAAATATGTGCTATTATTTTCATTGTCTTTTTCTTCTTTCGGAAGTGTTTTTTATTATTATACTATAAAAATGCACCCTGTTCAAGAGTGCATTTTCTGTTATGATATATATTCGATATACTCCTCAAGGCAAAGATTTTTCTCCTTCATTACCTTCGCCGCCTTTTCCCCTACATAGCGGTAATGCCAGGACTCATCTGCTATACCCGTTATTTCTGTTTTTTCCTCAGGATAACGTTTAATAAAACCGTATTTGTGAGCATTTTTTTCGAGCCATTTATAGACCTCATTACCGCTTTTTTCTCTGTCAGGGTTAATATCCACGGCAAGACCCGTTTCGTGCTCGCTCGTTCCCGGCTCAGCCACCCATTTTTCCGTAAGCTTCCTGGCTTCTTTTTTACTGTAGCCCTCTCCGCGGAATGCCGCATATTTATTTTCAAATATATCCTCCTGCTTTTCGCTGTCACGGTATCCCGATACCACCTGCGGATAATATCCCTCAGCCCTCATATCGTCAAACATTTCCTGTAGCCGCGGATAAATCAGACTGTCCACCTTTTCACCGTTTGTAAGAGTGACAAGCTCCGTCTCAAAATCTTCCGGAACTTTGTTTTCTGAATTTACGAGTATAAGCTCCCGGCCGTTTTCCATGGTAGCTTCTTTGATAAAATATCCTCCGAAATCTTTATGGAGCATATCCCCTGCCACCGTCATAATGAAAGCAGCAATAAATACAAGCACCAGTATACGGAAACGGCTTCTCTCTTTCCTTTTCTCTGTCTTTTTATTCATAGTAATCACCTCTGTAACCACTATAGAGCAAGAAAAAAGAGAAAGCAATACAAGTAAGATTTCTTTCAGTAAATCTTAAGAATTTTGTAAGAAAAGGCCGTCACGTATCAGTGACAGCCTTTTACACTTTATCCCATAGGTCTTTTCTTTGCAGTAAAGTCGGAAACATCTATTCTGATAACAGAAACGATGCCTGCCATTTTCTCTGTTATTTCGAAATCTTTACCCGTTTGGGTTTTCATAAGCACCTGGAGACCTTTGATTTTTTCCTTTATATCCCCGTCATCTACGATCACGGCTTTTCCTTTGCCCATTACTGATGCATAAGTAATACCGTAATTACAGGCTGTTTTGCCCTCAAAGGGTACGATATCACAGTCAAGCTCAAAAAACACCTTCGGGTTTGCCCTCATAACATCAAGCTTTCTGCCGACCTTGGCACCGTGAAGGTAAACGGTAAGCTTTCCGTCTTCCATAACATAGCCGTAATTCATCGGCACCACATAAGGCTCATCTCCGTCAACGAGACCCAAATGGAGAACCTTTGCTTTGTCAAGTATAGAAAGTATTTCATTAATATCCGTTACTTCTCTTTCTCTGCGTGTTATACCTTTAGTCATTTTTACTGTCCTTTCACTTGCTTATAATACATTTTCCCTGCCTGAACCGCTCCGCCTCTGCAAGTGAGAAGTTCAGAAACAGTTACCAACTGATAACCTTGCTTTATCAGATCAGGAATAACCTTTTCCATAGCATCAACTGTTGTTTTATGAAGATCGTGACACAGAATAATGTGTCCGTCACCAACATCCTTCATTATCTCTTTATAAACTGCATCAGCATTCTTTGTCTTCCAATCAAGAGTATCCACAGACCAATTAACAAAAGAAACTCCTATTTCTTCGCCCAATGCTCTTATCTCATCGTTACAGGCTCCGTAAGGGGGTCTGACTATGGTGCAATCTATACCCGTAATATCGTAGATTTTGGCTCTGGTCATCATTATCTGATCTTTGACCTCATCGATATCAATATTAGTGAACTGTCTGTGACTCCAGCTGTGATTACCTATCTCGTGCCCCTCTGCCACCATTCTCTTAAGAGTGTCCCTTCTGTTGTCGAGAGTATTACCCAAAACAAAGAAAGTACCCTTTCCGCCGTGCCTTCTGAATATATCCAAAAGCCGCTGTGTATATGCGCTGGGACCGTCATCAAAAGTAAGAGCAATCATAGCTTTATCTGTGTCTATATGCGTTTCGGGATTTTTTGCAGGAATACTTTCAGCCTCTTCCTCCTGATTTACCTGAATGCTTTCCTCTTCTTTGCCGTCCTTAAGCAGTGTCTTTGTTTCTTTTTTGGTAAAAGTATAAGACTTTGTACCGTCTGACATGGGCAGAAATTCGCCTCTGGTCAAAACAATCTTAAGACAGTTATCTGTCAAAACCCACTGTGAAAGCAGATCTTCGTCGCTGAAATCACGGTCTATGTCAAAATCTTTGATAAGTCTGTTTTCAATCTCCGCTCTTTTTCCCTCCCTGAGGATATCATCGATGGCAATTAGCTTTCCGCTTTTCATATCACAGGAGAAGGTTTTTATCAAATCAACAGGATGTGCCAGAACAGAGGAAGTATAATGCTCTGCAAGTTCCACACTGACTATGCCGTTTTTATTCAGATAGCTGTTATAAGAAATAAGAAGTTCCGCTGTGCCCGTAAGCTCCTCCGATGCCGAATCTATCTGTGCTGTCGTGATGGCATCGTCGATATATTCGCCGATGGCTGCATCCAGCTCTTTGACTCCTGTTTTGGGATAAAGCACCGTAACTGCCAACCTTTCACCGAAAAGGACACGGCTCTCTTCCTCACCGTACTGATGGATAACACCCTCAAAGCTTTCCACGCGATCAAGATATTCGGAAAGAAGTGCATCCTCTGTTTCATTGTCTGACAATTTACCGCATCCGCAAAGAAAGATAAAAGCCAATATGAGTATTACACAAACAAGTTTTTTCATTTACATCACCCTATTATTTCATTTCAAGTTTTACGACCGTGTCGACTGTCTTTTTTTCATTCGTAAAAACACATAGAACCGTCCCCTGTGTTAATCTAAGTCGCTTTTGCCTCTGAAGCTGTTAAATCAAACTCATCAAGGCTGATTTCAAAGTCGATATGTGTGTCGGGATTTTTTCTAACCAGCTGAACAACCGTCTCAACATGGACTGTTCGCGGAAACATATCCACAGCGCAAAGCTCCGTTACCTTGTAGCCCTTATCGTCAAAGATACGGCAATCCCTTGCCAATGTGGCGGGGTCGCAAGAAACATAAACCACTCTTTCGGGTGCCATGGATACCACGGTATCTATTACATCTGCGCTGCAACCCTTTCTTGGCGGATCGAGAATAATTACATCCGGTCTTATACCTTCTTCGAAAAGAGTTTTTGCTGCTCCGGCTGCATCGTCACAGATGAAACGAGAATTTTCTATGCCGTTAAGCGAAGCATTTTTCTTTGCATTTTCTATAGCTTGGGGAATAATTTCCACGCCGATAAGCTCTTTGCAGTACTTTGCCATGGTTAGTCCGATGGTCCCCGTACCGCAATACAGATCCAAAAGTGTTTCATTCCCTTTGAGGCAGGCGTACTCTTTTGCTTTACCGTAAAGAATTTCCGTACCCTCAGGATTTACCTGATAAAAGGACAGCGGTGAAATTCTGAAGGTAAGACCGCATAGCTCATCCTCGATGAAATCTTCTCCCCACAGAGTAACGCATTTTTCACCTAAAATTACATTGGTGTCAGCCTTATTGATGTTCAGAACGATTGATTTTATATTTCCGTTAACGGAAAGAACAGATTCGATAAACCTTTCTTTTTTCGGTAATGTGTCGCCGTTAATTACGAGACAAACCATAATCTGTCCCGTTTTCCTTCCCTGCCTTAAATAAATATGCCTTATAAGACCTTTCCCCGTTTCCTCATCATAAACAGAAACAGGATTTTCAAGAATGTATTTTCTCACAGCGGCAACAATATCCTTAAAGTCCGGCATTTGCAAAAGGCAGTCATCACAGGGAACAATACGATGACTTCTTTTGGAATAAAAGCCTGTTATGAGCTGACCGTCTTTACCGAGACCCACCGGTATCTGTGCTTTATTACGGTAACGGTCAGGATTTTTGACGGTATAGATATTTTCTGTCTTTACATCTATACCCCCTATGCGGTTCATGGCATCGGTAACGAACTGCTTCTTTTCTCTTTTTTCTGCCTCATAGGATATGTGACGGTAGCTGCAGCCGCCGCATTTTCCGAAAGCCTCACAGTCTGATTCAACTCTGTCCGGTGAGCTTTTATAGATTTTTTTTATTATACCCACAGCATAGTTTTTCTTTACTTTTATTACGTGAACCAAAAGGTCATCGCCGACAGCACTGTCCTCCACAAAAACCGCCATATCGTTATATCTGCCTATACCGCTCCCCTGAGATGTGAGAGCGGTTATTTTAAGACGTATTTCATCGTTTTTTTTGATTGACATAGTATTCCCTCTTTATTTTTTTCTGTCAAGCTCGATTATAACCTCAAGACCGCCGAGATCACTCTGCTGAGCATATATTCTGCCTGAATGAGCATCAATTATTTCACGGCATATGGAAAGACCCAAACCGGCCAGCTTTCTGCCCTCATCGGATGTATACAAAGGTTCAAAGATAAGTTCAAGATTTTCTTCGGGCACACCCTCTCCGTTATCATTGATATGGAAATAAACATTACCCTTATCTGCATATATATCTACACGGATTATCTTTTCTTTACTCTTAAAATGTTTGGTAGAATTTGCAAATATATTACCGAAAACTCTTTTGAATTTCAGTCGGTCTATTTCTATCTGTGCATCATCTGCATAATTGTTTACCGAAAGAACAATACCCGCAGCCTCAAGATCCGTTGCGTAATCGTTACGGATGGCAGAAGCGATTCTTTCCACAGGAAAAAGCTCTCTGTGAGTTTGCTGTTTTTGGTCAAGGCTGAGATATTCGTCAAATTCATTGACCAGTTCCTTTATCTCCAAACTTTTTTCATAAACCGTGTCAAGATAATGTACCCTTCTTTCCTGGGATATATTATCCTTCTGCAATCTTTCTGCATAACCCATAATGGATGTCAGCGGAGTTTTGATATCATGGGAAATGGAAGCAATAATTCGTCTCTGATTACGCTGATTTGACTCAAGGTTTTCCGTCATTGACACAAAGCGACGGTAAACCTTTCCCGCATAACCGGTAATTCTTTTCTTTTCAAATTCGCCTGTTTTGTCATATTCCTCTATAGCTTTATATAGCTTTCTGAAGGGCCGCATAACAAGAGTATGGGTAATTAAAATCATCGACGCAAACGCAGAAAAAAGAAAGAGCATTTCGATAACAATAAACTTGGTTCTGGCCCTCATATCAGCCACATAATCCTCCAGAAGGTAAACGGAAGAAATTATAAGGTAAGCCTTTCCCCTGTACTCAAAGGGTGTCTGAACCTTTACGTCGAGAGCGGTCCATGTGTTTTCGTTACTCTGTGCTATTTCGTTGTTATTGCTGTCTTCAATTGTAACGATGATTTCATCATATTCATTAACGATATCGTCCCAGGTATCAACGGAAGCTTCTTTGACAAGAGCGGCTATTATCTCGGTATTGTATTCAACCAGCACTTCCTTGGCATTAACGGCGGCATCGCTGAGTGTTGCACGCACGGAAGCATTATAAAAATAACCAAAACCGGCAATAACACAGACAAGTGCCAATATCGTTATTAAATTACCCTTCCTGCTGTTCATCTGTCCTCACCTTTTATCTGATAACCTTTACAAATTTATAGCCCACACCCCATACGGTTTTTATATATTCGTTTTCGGAGTCAATTTTATCTCTTACACTTTTAATATTTACGGCCACAGTACCTATATCACCGAATTCAGTATCCCACACATGAGCGAAAATCTGTTCGCGGGTAAGCACCTTTCCCGCATTTTCCATAAGATATTGAAGAAGTTGGAATTCACGGGTTGAAAGCGAAATGCTTTCACCTTTTTTGCTGACGGTCAGAGAACCGGTATCAATTTCAATATCCCCCACCTTTATCACTCCGTCAACAACAGTGGCTGAATGTCTTTGCTCTCTCCTGAGATGTGCCTTTACTCTCGCCACAAACTCTTCAACCACAAAAGGCTTTGCAATATAATCATCGGCTCCGATTTCCAAACCGAGAACCTTATCAATGGTTTTACCTTTGGCAGAAACAAAAATAATGGGACAATCCACACTGCCTCTTATAAATTTACAAAGATCAACACCGGAAATTTCCGGCATCATTATGTCAAGGGTAATCAGTGACAGCTCGTCCCTGTGCTCGTTTATATACTCATAAGCACTTCTGCCGTCAGTTTTTATCACAGTTTCAAAGCCCTCATCCTCCAAAGAATCGGAAATAAGCTCTGCAATAGCAAGTTCATCGTCAACGATAAGTATTTTTTCCATAAATTTCACCTTCCCTGAATTTTATATAATTACTCATATTATATAATAATATATATTTCTGAAAAAATAAAGGTATTGAATGATTATTTTTTATTAAATAAACTAAAAAACAAAGCAAAGGACAAAAACTTAAGATAATCTTAAGAAATAACGTATTCCAACTCACGGAAAACTGTGATATAATTTAAAGGTACACTCCGACAGTATTATGAGTAAAAAAGAGGATACATAAATGAGAATACTTATAGTTGACGATGAAAAGGAAATAGCAGAGCTGGTCAGCGTATATTTGCAAAATGAGGGGTATGAAACCGTAAAAGCCTTCGACGGAAGGACCGCCCTTGACCTGATAAAAGGCGAAAGTTTTGACCTTGCTGTGCTTGATGTTATGTTGGGTGATACCGACGGATTTACGCTGTGCAGAGAAATCAGAAAAAATCACACTTATCCCATAATCATGCTTACGGCAAAAACAGATTATACCGACAGGATTTCCGGACTGACCTTAGGTGCCGACGATTATGTTACAAAGCCCTTTAACCCTTTGGAGCTGACAGCAAGAATCAAAGCACAGCTCAGACGGTTTACCCAATATAACGGTAACAACACAAAAAGTGACATAATCGAGATATCCGGTTTGGAAATAAATATTTCCACCCATTCATGCTTTCTTTACGGCGAGGAAATCACTCTCACTCCCATCGAGTTCAGAATACTGCATATGCTTATGGAAAACGCCGGCAAGGTAGTTTCCACAAAGGAGCTTTTTGAAAAGGTATGGGAAGAGGAGTATCTTGACAGCAATAACACGGTTATGGTACATATAAGAAGGATAAGGGAAAAATTAAAGGAAAGGCCCCGCAATCCTAAATTCATTAAAACCGTATGGGGAGTGGGATATAAAATTGAAAAAGAAGATTAATGTAAAATCCCGAAAAAAAGGTGCGGACAGTGTAATAAAACTGATTCTTATTTCTTTCGTAAAATGGAATCTTATTTGCTTTGCCGTAATAACGGCGGTATATATCATAGGCTACCTTTACGCAAAACAGTCCTATGAATTTTCTGACGGTGCATACAAATTTTTGGATGCATTACTCAATTCCCGTTGGGCAGATTACATTTTCCGCAACAGTCATGTTCTGCTTTTTCCCGCTTTTATATTTGCCGTACTGATAAACAGCGTTATATACTCTTTTTCCACCCTCATAAACTTCGGCAGAGTATATAAAAGCATTAACGCTTTCATAAAAGAGGATGCTCAGATTTTATCCTTTCCGAAAAGTTATTCGGAGGTTGAGCTGAAATTAAGCGACGTACATCTCAAAGTTGTGGAAAACCGCAAAAAGGCAATAGAGGCGGAAAAGAAAAAAGATGATTTGGTCATGTATCTCGCCCATGATCTTAAAACACCGCTGACAAGCGTTATCGGTTATTTGAGTCTATTGGATGAAAGCCGTGATCTTACGGCTGAGCAAAGAGCAAAATTTGTAGGAATTTCTTTAGATAAGGCTTACCGTTTGGAGCAGCTCATAAACGAATTTTTTGAAATCACACGCTTTAACATCAACTCCGTAACCTTGGAAAGAAACCGCATAGATCTCAATATGATGCTCGAACAGATGACCGACGAATTTTATCCCATGCTTTCCGAAAAAAATCTTTCCGCAACTATCGACATACCCGAACATATCATAATGTTCGCCGATGCGGATAAAATAGCCAGAGTATTTGATAATCTTTTAAAAAATGCAGTCAATTATTCCTATGAAGGCACTCAGATTCAGATAGGTGCACGAATACGAAGAAACCGCGTTATCATTAAATTCCGCAATCAATGTGACGAAATACCAAAAGAAAAGCTCGACCGTCTCTTTGAAAAATTTTACCGTATGGACTCCTCACGCAACTCCTATTCGGGCGGATCCGGTCTCGGCCTTGCCATAGCCAAGCAGATAACGGAGCTTCACGGCGGTTCAATAACAGCAAAGAGCACACCTGAATACACGGATTTCACTGTGGTATTACCTTATGTAAATGCAGAATATCTGACAGATGAAGGGTTAGATTTTTAAAACGTATTCTGCATTAAATTACCTCCGCTTTCTCCCCTCTTGCCACTTGACTTTCACCCCCGCAACTAATATAATCAAGTAAGATTATATTTTACGGGGGTATTTTTATGGCCGAAAAGGTAATGGTAGGCATGAGCGGCGGTGTTGACAGCGCCATTTCCGCTCTGATGCTGAAAAAGGAAGGCTATGATGTGACGGGCGTAAATTGCCGTTTTTTCTGTCACAGTGAAGAAAGCTCTTCCTCTGATACCGAGGATGCCCGTGCCGTGGCTGAAAGGATCGGTATACCGTTTCAGGTTCTGGATTTTACGGAGGAATTCAAAAACACGGTTATCGGTAATTTTATTTCCGTTTATGAAGGCGGCGGCACTCCCAATCCCTGTATTGTATGTAATAAGCAGCTGAAATTCGGTTCACTCATGACTGAAGCAGAAAAGCAAGGTTTCGATTATATCGCTACAGGTCATTACGCTCAATGCGGCTATGACGCAGCAAGCGGAAGATATTACCTGAAAAAGGGTGCCGATACCGCAAAGGATCAAAGCTATGTCCTTTACTGTCTTACTCAGCACCAGCTTTCACACACTCTTTTCCCTCTCGGCTCAATTACCAAGGAGCAAGCAAGAGAGGCTGCCCTTTCGGAAAACCTTATCAACGCAAGAAAAAAGGACAGTCAGGACATATGCTTTATTCCCGACGGTGATTACGGCTCATTTATAGAAAAATGGCTGAACAAATCTTATCCTTCGGGTGATTTCATAAATACTGAGGGCAGAGTTTTAGGCACACACAAGGGTATTATCCGTTACACCGTAGGACAGAGAAGAGGGCTGGGGCTTGCCCTTCCCGCACCGATGTACGTAAAAGAAAAGGACGTAAAAAATAACAGAGTAATTCTTTGCAGTAACGAAGAGCTTTTCACCCGCCACGCCGATGCTACGGATATTAATCTTATCACCTGCGACCGTCTCGATGCACCCATCCGTGTTAAAGCAAAAACAAGATATTCCCACAGGGAACAGTGGGCAAGGATTTGGCAGACGGACGAAAATACACTTCATGCTGAATTTGAGGAACCGGTCAGAGCAGTTACTGCGGGTCAGTCTCTCGTCCTTTATGACGGAGATTATGTGGTCGGCGGCGGAATAATTTTGAAATAAGAATAAAAAGGAACAGAAAAAGACCGGCAGAATGAACTGTCGGTCTTTAATACTATTATAGGTTAATCAGCCAAGATGTGCTTCTACATTGTTTGCGTAGTGACCTGTATCCTGGAAGCCTGTCTGTGTGTTAAGTCTTTCAGCACTCCATGCCTCAGCAATCTGGTCATAAGTACCGCTGAAAATCTTTGCTCTGTAGAAGCCGTCCTTTGAACCATACATACACCAGTCAGATTTCCACATTTTGTCACCTGTTGCCTTGTAGGTCCAAAGCATCCAGCTGTAATTGAGTTTATTCATTGTTTTGAAGCAGTTTTCCCATGTTGTCTTTTCATGAGGATAAAATTCACCCATCATAAGAGGTACATTGGGGTGAATAGCCATAGTAAGAAGAAGGAAAAATGTGAAGATAAAGTCAGAGTTATTATAAAAATGAACCTGATATACTACATCGTGCCAACCCTTCATAAAGCTGTAGGGAAGAGCGAAGCCGGTCCAGATGGCTTCCATGGTGATGATGTGATCCTCATCAACAGCACGGACTGTGTCATAAAGACGGGTGTAGATCTTTTCGTTCTTAATTCTTCTTTCTATCTCAGTGCACTGAACATCACACATAGGCTCATTGAGAAGGTCATACATAGCCACTGCGGGGTTGCCGTTGAATCTCTGAGCAATGGCTGTCCAGAGCTCATCGGTAAGCTCACGGTATCTTTCACCCTGCTCGCTGTTTTCCATAAGCTTTGCACCGCCAAAGCCTCTGCCTGAATGGGGCGCATCACTCTGAGAGCCTACAGCACCGTGCATATCAAGAATAACATATATTTCTCTCTCTGCACATTCTTTGACTACCCAATCAAGACGGGAGAAATCCCATTCACCGTTTTCGTCGAGAATTTTGGTGCCCTTATCGTCATAGTAGAAATTTCTGTACCAGAAGGGCACACGGATGCAGTTGAAGCCAAGTGATTTGATGTTATCGAGATCCCATTCGGTGAACCAATTGTCATAGAAGGTATTGAGAAGCTCCTGAGCCTTTTCTCTGCCGAAGCGCTTTTCCAATACATCATAAACCATTTCACCGTCATATTTTTTTCCGTAATACGGATCAAATACGGTTTTCTGTTCCTCTGTCAGGTCTTCATATAAAGTACCCCAATATTTTTTCTGCTGATCTTCTGTCAGCTTTGACTTATATTCAACATCGACGTCATCAGGATTGAGCCAGTTTTCACGGACGAGCCATGCGCCGATATTCACGCCCTTGAGCTGAATTTCTTCGCCCTTTTGATTAAAGATTTTTCTGCCCTTTACGGAAAGAAAATCTTCATCGGTAAAGCCTGTAGTTTCCGTCGGTGCTTCGGCTGTTTCACCCTCTGCGAACGCAACGGTACAAACGGAAAACGCCATTAAAACTGCAAGCAGAAGGCTGAGTGTTCTTTTAAAAGTTTTCATGATGTTTTTTCCTTTCATATACTATTTGCAGTACCATAATAATACTGTTCATTTTTTTATTATACATTATGATTTTTAAAAGTCAATACAGGCTACTTTTTGCAAACACAACTTTGTGCTTTCCAACAAAAATAACAGAAATATTTTGTGCATATTACCTTTAAAAAACGGTCTGATCCGAAGACGGAAAAAAGTGCTGAATTCCTATTAAAACAAAGGGAAATGGCTTGTTAAATTGTTAAAATTACCATAAAAATAAAGTCTTTTTTTGTTAAAAAGTGAAAAACCGAAAATTACCTTATTAAAATTAAAAATTCAGTAGATTTTTTGTGCGGAATATGTTATTATTTAGGAGTATGGATTATTGTAGGGTTCTCTGTAATCAAAAGAGTCTCTGCAACTTACAAAATTTAACGGAAAATCCGTTTAAAGGAGGACAAAAGTCAATGCTTAAAAAAATCAGCACACTCCCGTTCAAGGACACACCTGAACAGGCAACTAAACTCGACGCAGTTATCGCTGAATGCACAGGAGACAACAGCCAGCTTATGCATGTAATGCAGGTTGCACAGGACATTTACGGTTATCTCCCCTTTGAAGTTCAGCAGAAGATTGCAGACGGTATGAACGTACCCCTCGAAAAGGTTTACGGCGTTGCTACATTCTATGCTCAGTTTGCACTTTCTCCCAAAGGAGAATACGCAATCTCCGTTTGTCTTGGTACTGCCTGCTACGTTAAGGCTGCACAGGAAATTTTCGATGAACTTTCCGCACAGCTCGGTATCGGTGCGGATGAATGCACTGCCGACGGAAAATTCTCACTCACAGCCTGCCGCTGCATCGGCGCCTGCGGTCTCGCTCCCGTTCTTACGGTTAATGACGACGTTTACGGCAAAATCACAGCAAAAGACGTTAAAGGCATTCTTGACAAATATATGAACTGATGCGGGAACTCTCTCTTAATGTGCTCGATATAGCGCAAAATTCAGTGAGGGCAGAAGCATCACTGATTAAAATCGAGCTTATCGAAAACACGAAGACAAAGACCCTGAAAATTTCAGTAAGCGACGACGGCAAGGGCATGACTGCCGAGCAGCTTTTAAAGGTCAAAGACCCGTTTTTCACCACACGCACCACCAGAAAGGTCGGAATGGGTATTCCCCTTTTCAGAATGGCAGCGGAAATGACCGGAGGCTCCTTTGACATCGAAAGCACCCCCGGTGCAGGTACAAAAACCACGGCCGTTTTCCGTACAGACCACCTCGACTTTACTCCCATAGGTGATATGTGCTCAACGGTAATTACTCTCGTGACGATGAATCTTCACATCGATTTCGTATATGTAAGACAGGTTGACGACAAAAGCTTCACCGTGGACACGAGACAGCTTAAAGAAATTTTGGGCGATGTTCCCCTTAATGAACCGAGCATCACCGCTTGGCTCAAAGATTATATCACTGAAAACACGAAACAATTTACGGAGGTGTAAATTAATGAAAACTCTTGAAGAACTTATGGCATTAAGAGATGCTGCCAAAGCTAACCTTACAGCACGTGATGATTCTACCGAACTCACCAGAGTTGTTGTCGGTATGGCTACCTGCGGTATCGCAGCAGGCGCAAGACCTGTAATGAATAAATTCGTAGAAGAAACAGCAAAGCGTAACCTTACAAATGTTACCATAGCACAGACAGGATGTATCGGTATGTGCCAGTACGAGCCCATCGCTGAGGTTATGGTTCCCGGTAAGGAAAAGGTAACCTATGTTCAGCTTACTGAAGAAAAGGTTGCAAGAATCGTTGTTGACCATCTCGTAAACGGCAATCCCGTAGTGGAATATACCGTTGGTGCTATCGCTAAATAAGGAGGAAGTATAAATGTATCGTTCTCATGTGCTCGTTTGCGGCGGTACCGGATGTACCTCTTCAAATTCACAGAAAATCATCGAAACAATGGAAGCTGAGCTTAAGGCAAAGGGTCTCGAAAATGAAGTACAGGTTATCCGTACAGGCTGCTTCGGTCTTTGCGCTCTCGGTCCCATTATGATCGTTTATCCCGAAGGCTGCTTCTATTCAGAGGTTAAAGTAGAAGACGTTCCCGAAATCGTTGAAGAACATCTTCTCAAAGGCCGTATGGTTACACGTCTTCTTTACAAAGAAACCGTAACTCCCGAAAAAATCAAAGGCCTCAACGACACCAACTTCTATAAAAAGCAAAAGAGAGTTGCACTCGGCAACTGCGGCGTTATCAACCCCGAAGACATCAATGAATACATCGCTTATGATGGCTATCAGGCTCTCGGTAAATGTCTTACTCAGCTCACTCCCGAACAGGTTATTCAGATAGTCAAGGATTCAGGTCTTCGCGGCAGAGGCGGCGGCGGATTCCCCACCGGTCTCAAATGGAGCTTCACAGCAGCCAACAAGGCTGACCAGAAATATGTAGTATGTAACGCCGACGAAGGTGACCCCGGTGCATTCATGGACCGTTCCGTTCTCGAAGGTGATCCCCACTGTATCATAGAAGCTATGGCTATTTGCGGTTATGCTACCGGCGCTACCGAAGGCTACATCTATGTTCGTGCCGAATATCCCATCGCTGTAGCACGTTTGCAGATCGCCATCAATCAAGCAAGAGAAATGGGTCTCCTCGGTAAAAACATCTTCGGCTCAGGCTTTGACTTCGACCTTTTCGTAAAACTCGGTGCAGGTGCTTTCGTATGCGGTGAAGAAACTGCTCTTATGACCTCCATCGAAGGTAACAGAGGCGAGCCCAGACCCCGTCCTCCCTACCCCGCAGTAAAAGGTCTTTTCGGTAAACCCACCACAGAAAACAACGTTGAAACCTTCGCAAACATTCCCGCCATCATCCGTAACGGTGCTGACTGGTTTGCTTCAATGGGTACCGAAAAATCAAAGGGTACCAAGGTATTCGCTCTCGGCGGTAAAATCACAAACACCGGTCTCGTTGAAGTTCCTATGGGCACCACTCTCCGTGACGTTATTTACGAAATCGGCGGCGGTATCCCCAACGGAAAAGCATTCAAGGCTGCTCAGACAGGCGGTCCCTCAGGCGGATGTATTCCCGCTCATCTTATGGACACTCCCATCGACTATGACAACCTTACAGCTATCGGCTGCATGATGGGTTCAGGCGGTCTTATCGTAATGGACGAAGACAACTGTATGGTTGACATCGCTAAGTTCTTCCTTGACTTCACAGTTGATGAATCCTGCGGTAAGTGTACTCCCTGCCGTGTAGGTACCAGAAGACTTCTCGAAATTCTCGACAAAATCACATCAGGTAAGGGCACACTCGAAGACATTGACAAGCTCGAAGAGCTTTGCTACTACATCAAGGAAAACTCTCTCTGCGGTCTCGGTCAGACAGCTCCCAACCCTGTTCTTTCCACTCTTAAGTTCTTCCGTGACGAATATATAGCTCACGTAGTAGACAAAAAATGCCCCGCAGGTGTATGTAAGGATCTCCTTTCATTCTCCATCGAGGCTGACAAGTGTAAGGGCTGTACCCTTTGCGCTAAGAAGTGTCCCGTAGGTGCCATCTCAGGCGCAGTCAAGGAAGCTCACACCATAGATACATCAAAGTGCATCAAGTGCGGCGTATGTATGGATTCATGTAAATTCAAAGCTATCATTAAGAAATAAGGAGGTACGCAATAATGGAAAATATGCTTAATATCAAAATTAACGGTATGCCTTGCAGCGTACCTTACGGTACAACAATCCTCGAAGCAGCAAGACAGGTTGGTATTGAAATCCCCACCCTCTGCTTCCTCAAAGAAATCAATGAAATCGGCGCCTGCCGTTTCTGCGTCGTCGAAGTAAAGGGCGCAAGAAGCCTTGTAGCTGCCTGTGTATTCCCCATCGAAAGAGACGGAACAGAAATCTTTACAAACAGCGAAAAGGTTCGTAAGGCAAGAAAGACAACTTTAGAGCTCATCCTTTCAACCCACGAAAGAAAATGTCTCAGCTGTATCAGAAGCGGTAACTGCGAACTTCAGAAGCTTTGCAAAGAATACGGCGTAGAAACCGAAGACAAATATGACGGCTTTAAGCCCGTTTACGAGCTCGATTTCTCGGCAGCTCATATGGTAAGAGACAACAACAAATGTATCCTTTGCCGCCGCTGTGTTGCCGCATGTAACAACCAGAGCATCGGCGTTATCGGCGCAAATGCCCGCGGTATCGACACACACATCGGCTCACCCTTCGAGCTCGGTCTTGATACCACATCATGCATCTCCTGCGGTCAGTGTATCGTAAACTGCCCCGTAGGTGCTATCTACGAAAAGGACGACACCGCAAAGGTATTTGAAGCTATCAACGATGAAACCAAGCACGTAGTAGTTCAGGCTGCTCCCGCAATCCGTGCAACTCTCGGCGAATGCTTCGGTATGCCCGTAGGCACAGATGTAACAGGCAAAATGTTTGCCGCTCTCCGTCGTCTCGGCTTTGACAAGGTATTCGACACCAACTTCGGTGCTGACCTTACCATTATGGAAGAAGCAACAGAGCTTCTCGACAGAGTTAAAAACGGTGGCGTGCTTCCCATGATTACTTCCTGCTCACCCGGTTGGATCAAATACTGTGAGCACTACTATCCCACAGAGCTCGACCATCTTTCCACATGTAAATCTCCCATGCAGATGCAGGGCGCAGTTATCAAAACTTACTACGCTGAAAAGAACGGCATCGATCCCAAGGATATCGTTTCAGTAGCTATTATGCCCTGTACCGCCAAAAAGTTCGAATGCGGCAGAGACACTATGGACGCAAGCGGTTACGCTGACGTTGACTATGTTCTTACCACCAGAGAGCTCGGCAGAATGATTAACACTGCAGGTATCAACTTTGCTCTCCTTCCCGACGAAAGCTGTGACGCTCCTCTCGGTCAGGGTACAGGTGCTGCTGTTATCTTCGGCGCAACAGGCGGTGTTATGGAAGCTGCTCTTCGTACAGCAGCTGAGGTTATAACAGGCGAAAGCCTCGAAAAGCCCGAATTCCACGATGTCCGCGGCATGGAAGGCATCAAGGAAGCATCCTACAAGCTCGGCGACCTTGACGTTAAGGTTGCTATTGCCAGCGGCACAAAGAACGCCAAGGCTCTCATGGAAAAGGTTAAGGACGGCACAGCCGATTACACCTTTATCGAAATCATGGGTTGTCCCGGCGGATGCATCAACGGTGGCGGTCAGCCTGTTCAGGATGCAACTACCCGTAACTTCACAGATCTTAAAGCTCTCCGTGCTTCAGCTCTTTACGAAAATGACAAAAACCGTCCTTCAAGAAAGAGTCACGAAAACGAAGATGTTAAGACAATTTATGCTGAATTCTTAGGCGAGCCCAACAGCCATAAAGCTCACAAGCTCCTCCACACATCATACAAGGCAAGACCTATGTATAACAAATAATTCAGCAAAATAAAATAACAAAAAGGCTATCGCAATTAAGCGGTAGCCTTTAGTTTTATGCTACTTACATTCGCCGTAAGAGAGCGATGACGGTGAGGTGGGGGCGAAGCACGGCATTTATGCTGTCCCCCGCGCCTCGCGGGGCGCCGTATACGGCGGCTTCGCCCCCCGCAAGTTAAAAGCAGACATAAACCCTGAAGGTTATGCCTGCCAAACATATAATTAATCAGTCATTTCTGTAGTCATAGGTGTCTTTGTTCACATTAAGCTTAACACCGTTAATCGTTACGGTATCTTCACTGTTCCATTCAACCATAGCTCCTGTACAGTGGTAATTCCAGTATATATTCTTTTCTTTATTGGTTTGATTATTTTTAACGGAACACAGCACGGCATAATCCGTTGTGGCGCCACCGTTATTCAGATATACAGAAACTGTATAAGTTTCACCCGGCGAAGCAACTTCCTTTAAAAGCTCCTGACCTTCTAATCTCTGAATATCAAAGAATGCCCAATTTACAGCGTATGCAACTACTAAAACTACAAGTAAAACAGGCACAATAATTTTCAAATACTTTTTCATAAATAAATCACCCTTTTAATTTATACTCGGCGTTCAAGGTAAGTTCCACATCTTCTCCTTTATCCGTAAAGAGAGTTCTTTCAAATCTTATCCCCTCTTTTTCCAAACAAAGCTCCATAAAGCAAAGAAATATTCCTATATCAATCCTATTATAAAAGCTCACCTTATCGGCAGGCATAATGCCTCTTTTACCCTCTTTTTTATAGCGGTAAACCTTAAGTGTTCTGCCCTCGTTTACCACCTTCCAGGGCTGGCTGTTACATGCACTGGGAGCAAACCTTGCTATATCCGTAACTCCGTCAATATATTCGCCCGACCATATTTCGTCGGCATCTTTTCTTTTGCTTTTAAACATATCCCTGCGGTATTTCTTTTCGTCACTGACCTTTTTAACGGCAAACATAATAACATAATCGAGTCCGTCGCACTCCTCTTCCGTTTTACCTATACCGAACCAGAGAGTACCTATGTTTTTTGAAACCAGATGCAAATCTAACTGCTGTCCCAGATAACCTATATTCTGCAAATATCCCTCTTTCTTTTCGCTGAAAAGGAGGATACACATTTCCTGCCCCCTTTTAGTCGTAACCTTATCGTTACTTACGATCTTAATCTTTGTTTTGATTTCGGGATGCAAAGGTACAAATTTCTCATAAGAATCATAAATATCTTCAATTTCTTTTTCCGTTATTTTTTCGTCTCCCACATTGCGGAAAATATGAAAGGATTTCCTTTTATATATCATACTGTATAAATCTCTGTTCAGCATATTATCACCTCTTATGATAAGAATACTTTATTTTAAAAATTAAGTCAATAGTAAAAAAGAGGCTGTTTTCCACAGCCTCTTACATTTTATCTCTTCGAAAATCCTGCCTTCTGCTTTTCGATTTTCTTTATCACCGAGCCTAAAGCACCGCCGACTGCTGCACTTGCCACAGCCTCTACTATACCGTTGACACCGACGAATGCGGCAAAGAAAGCGATAACACCCGTGGTGGCAAACTGTGTTTCGAGACCTGCATAAAAGTCTGTATTACCAAAGAAAGCAATAAACAAACCGACAAAAAGAACAGTATTAACCACTGCCGCAGTTAAGAATGAGATAAGTGAAGTCACATTAGGCTGAACATTTTTCTTTTTAAGCACCTTATAAACCCAAGCCGAAGCCACACCCACAAGCACACGGGGTACGATGCAAAGAATCGCCGTCAATGCAGGGTTTATGCCGAAAAGAGCCGTACCGAAGGCACTCATACCGAAACACTGAATTAAGCTCGTAACGCCGAAGGCCAAACCTAAAAGTGCACCTCCGCCGACACCTAAAAGTGCCGCACCCATAGCCACGGGAATGGCTAAAAGTGAAATTTCGATAGTTCCCATCTTAAGATAACCGATGGGTGTAAAACTCATCACGATGATAATGGCAAGAAAAATCGCTGTAAGTGTGAGATTTAAAACAGATGCCATATTCATATTCTTATTTGAGTTTTTCATTTTATCATCTCCTTTTACATAATCCGTAATTATTATATAAAATAAGCATGCTTTTGTCAATGAAAGGAGAAAGAAATCAGTTCTCATAAAAATAATTAATTATCTTTTGCTTATTGATTTGGAAAACAAAAGTGTGCTAAAATAAATCTGTCAATACATCGTAACAGGGGTGATCTTGTGAAAAAAAGAAACAGCAGTCCCTTCATCTTCGTCCACGGAATGTTCGGTTGGGGTGAAATAACGGGAATAAATAAGGCTGTCCCCTATTGGGGAGCTACCACAGGGAGTCTTATCGACTTTCTGCGCGGTTGTGATTACGAATGCTATGCCGCATCGGTGGGTCCTATTTCAAGTGCCTGGGATAATGCCTGCGAGCTTTATGCTCAGCTTACAGGAACAAGAGTGGACTACGGTAAGGCACACTCCCGCAAAAGAAACCATGACCGCTTCGGCAGAAAATATGAAAAACCTCTCTTTGACCGCTTCGGTGAAAGAAGCGTTCATCTCATAGGCCACAGCCATGGCGGTCAGGTGGTAAGACTTCTGGCTCATCTTCTCACCTACGGTGACGAGGAGGAAAGAAATTCAACCGACACAGACGATATCTCTCCCCTTTTTACAGGCGGAAAGGAAAGCCTTATTGTCAGTGTCACCACCCTTTGCTCTCCTAATAACGGTACCCTCCTTTTTAAATTAGCAGAAGAGAAAAACCTTATACATACCATGGGCAGAGGCACAAATTTCGGTGTGTGTCTGTTGGGCAGAACACCTATACACGGGAAATTGGTTGACTGTCAGATGGAGCAGTTCGGCCTCACTCCCCTCAGAGGAGAGAAAAAGGCAGATAAGATTCTGACTGCCGTTAACCGTGTCCGTGACAGCGACGACCATATACTTCGTGACCTTTCCTTCAGCGGTGCACTGGAGCTTAATGAAAAAATAGAAATCAGTAAAAATATTTACTACTTCTGCTACTATGCAAGCGGAAACCCCGGAAAAGAGTTTTCTACGGAATATATGAAATTTCCTCTTCTAAAGGTTTTCGGAAGGCTCATCGCCACCATCAGCTTTCCGTCAGACGAGGAATACGGCATAACCTTCAGCGAGGAATGGCACGAAAATGACGGTTTGGTAAATGTTCCTTCCGCCAAAAATCCCTTTGATGAGCCCGGAAAGGATTTTGACGGCACACCCAAAAAGGGTATTTGGAACATTATGCCCGTCATAAAGGGCGACCACGGACAAACCGTAGGTCTTTTGGCAACAAAAAACAAAACTCACAGCTTTTTCCTTAATTTGCTTAATATGCTGACTCAGACAGAGAAGAATGAAGTATCGGTCTGAAAAAAAAACAAGGTGTACAAATCTTCCGATTTGTACACCTTTAATTTTTAGAGATTAATTATCTGTCTCTTCTTCTGCGGTCGCCGTTTCTTCTGCGGTCACCGTTTCTTCTGGGAGCCTCTTCACCGTCATCTTCGGGAGTAAGACCTTCGATTTCGATGAGAGCATCTCTTCTGGAAAGGTTGATTCTGCCCTGATCGTCGATTTCCATAACCTTAACGATTACTTCGTCGCCTACATTCACGCAATCCTCTACCTTTTCTGTTCTCTTCACATCAAGTTTGCTGATATGAACGAGACCTTCCTTACCGGGAGCGATTTCAACGAAAGCACCGAAGCTCATAAGACGGGTTACGATACCGCGGAAAATAGAGCCGACCTCAGGGTCATTAGCAATAGTTTCGATGATAGTGATAGCACGTTTTGCGTTTTCAAGATCAAGTGCTGAAACGAAAATTGAACCGTCCTCATTAACGTCAACCTTACATTCACATTCAGCACAAATTTTCTGAATAACCTTACCCTGCTTACCGATAACATCGCCGATTTTTTCGACGTCAATTTTTGTGGTAAGCATTTTGGGAGCATATTTGGAAAGCTCTGCTCTGGGCTCTGCGATGCAGGGAAGCATAACCTCATCGAGAATCTTGCATCTTGCATCATAGGTCTTTTCGAATGCTTCCTTGATGATTTCGGGAGTAAGGCCGTGAACCTTGAGGTCCATCTGAATGGCTGTGATACCCTTCTTTGTACCTGCTACCTTGAAGTCCATGTCGCCGAAGAAGTCTTCGAGACCCTGAATGTCAACCATGGTCATAAAGCGGTCGCCTTCACTGATAAGACCGCAGGAGATACCTGCTACGGGAGCTTTGATGGGAACACCTGCTGCCATAAGTGAAAGAGTTGAACCGCAGATGGAAGCCTGAGAGGTTGAACCGTTTGAGGAAAGAACCTCGGAAACGAGTCTGATGGCATAAGGGAATTCCTCTACCGAGGGAATAACGGGAACAAGAGCTCTTTCAGCGAGAGCACCGTGACCGATTTCACGTCTGCCGGGACCTCTGGAGGGTTTGGTTTCACCTACAGAGTATGAGGGGAAATTGTAGTGGTGGAGATATCTCTTCTCAGTTTCGTTGTCAAGACCGTCAAGAAGCTGTGCATCACTCATGGGGCCGAGTGTGGTTACTGTGAGAACCTGAGTCTGACCGCGGGTGAACATACCGGAACCGTGTACTCTGGAAAGAAGGTCAATTTGTGCATCGAGAGGACGCATATCGTTGATACCCCTGCCGTCAACACGCTTACCTTCATCGAGAAGCCAACGTCTTACAACATACTTCTGAAGCTTATACATACATTCGTCGATTTTTTCGATAACGTCTGCATATTCTTCGTCAAATTTTTCGTGTACTTTTTCGTATACGGGCTTGAGTCTTTCATCACGGATTCTCTTGTCATCCGTATCAAGAGCGAACTTGACATCGTCGATAGCAAATTCTTTGATAGCCTCGAACATTTCGGGTGCGGGATCCTGTGATTCAAAGGGAACCTTTTCCTTGCCGATTTCCTTCTGGATACCCTTGATGAATTCAACGATTTCCTGGTTAACCTTGTGAGCGTACATAATACCGTCAAACATGGTTTCGTTGTCGATTTCGTTAGCACCTGCTTCAATCATAGCAACAAGATCTGCTGTGGAAGCAACGGTAACAGCCATTTCGCTCTTTGCTCTTTCAGCTTCTGTGGGGTTGATAACGAACTTACCGTCAACGAGACCTACGGATACACCGCTGATGGGGCCGTCCCAAGGAATTTCTGAAATAGAAATAGCTACAGAAACACCGATCATAGCTGTGATTTCGGGAAGGCAATCCTGGTCTACGGACATAACTGTGGCAACGACACCTACATCGTTTCTCATATCCTTGGGGAAAAGAGGACGGATGGGTCTGTCGATAACACGTGATGAAAGAGTAGCCTTTTCGCTTGCCTTACCTTCTCTTCTCTGGAAAGAGCCGGGAATACGGCCTACTGAGTAAAGCTTTTCTTCGAAGTCAACAGAGAGAGGGAAAAAGTCAACGCCTTCTCTGGGCTTTGCAGCCATGGTAGCTGTGCAAAGAACTTCTGTTTCGCCATATCTGATAAGACATGAGCCGCCTGCAAGACCTGCCATTTTGCCTGTTTCTACTACGAGAGGTCTGCCTGCTAAGGTTGTTTCAAATTTTCTGAATTCGGGAAACATTTTTTCTACCTCGCTTTTTTAGTATTTTATTTTAAACACAAGGCAGAGGTTTAGCAATAAATTCAGCCTTAACAGATGTTAAAACTCAATTTAGTGCTAACCCTATATGGATACTGCCTTATGTCATTGACGGAAAAAAGGCAGACACGATATAATTCATGTCTGCCCAAAATGCAATTACTTACGGATACCGAGTCTTGCAATGATTGAACGGTATCTTTCGATGTCGTTCTTCTGAAGGTATGCAAGAAGGTTTCTTCTCTGACCAACCATCATAAGAAGACCTCTGCGTGAGTGATGGTCTTTTTTGTTGGTCTTAAGGTGCTCTGTAAGATTGTTGATTCTGTAAGTAAGAAGAGCAATCTGTACTTCGGGTGAACCTGTGTCACCTTCGTGAGCAGCGTATTCTTTGATAATTGCGGTTTTCTGTTCTTTTGTCATCATGGTTTTTCACCTCATAAAAATATTTCATTCGCCTGATCCCCAGTGTGCGGCAGGTGAATTTTTACCCGCAAACCGAGAAATCGGCACAATGCTTGAAGATTATAACACAGAGAAGCTGAAAAGTAAAGGGGTTAAGCCAAACTTTTTTGATAAATACCTAACAAAGATAATACTATTATTTCATCTGTGCTTTGTAATAATTCATAAGACAGCCTTCGAGAATAATGGTTTTTTCTTCCTCGGTAAGACCCTTTACATAAAGTGTGATGTCCTCAACTCCATTTCCGGTAATTACCTTGGCGGGAATTTCTTCCCTGCCGTTTTTGATGGCATCTCTGATACCGGGAACGAAAACATAATCACCGTGATTATAGTTGAACTCTCTGTCCTTATCGATGGTAAAGGGAAGAATACCCCAGTTAATGCAGTTGCTTCTGTAGCGCTTGGTTGCAAATTCATAGCAGATATTACCGAAGCCGCCCAATACCTTCTGGCAGGATGCCGCCTGCTCACGGGCGGAGCCGTCACCGGGACGGCAGGCAAATACGCAGGAGCCGAACTGGGTATGCTTTGCTGTTTCGTCTGCGTTATCGCATACTTTAGAGAGAACGGCATTTACTTCCTCGGAAACGCTTTCTCTTCTCTTCTTTTCTTCGGCGGCTACTGCCTTGGCACGGTTTACATATTCAGGCTCACGGCGTGAAAGAGCAAATTCAGCTAATTTCAAGGGATTGGAGCGGTAGGATGAGGTTTCACCTGAGGGAATAAGCTCATCGGTGGTAGTAACATCGTCGTGAATTACACAGGCGAGCTTTAATAGAAGGTTATCTTCAAGAGCGTACATTTCAGGCCAATCTGTGATATTGGGTCCGAATCGAAGCTCAGCTTCCTTTTCAGATTTGCCGAAGCCCTGATAAACTCTCTTGTCATAAACGCCCTTTTCGAAGTTATAGGTGCTGTCATATTCGGGGATTTCAACGTCTGTGGCGGCGGTGAGAACACCCTTGTTAAGAGCCGTAGCAGCGATAGAACGGGCGTCAACCAAAGCCACGGATGCGAGCTGTCCGTCACCGGGCTTACTGCCTTCACGGTTCGGGAAATTACGGGTGGTGTGTCTGATGGAAAGACCGTTATTTGCGGGAACATCACCTGCACCGAAGCAGGGACCGCAGAAGCATGGTTTGAATACTGCACCGGCTTCGAGAAGCTTTGCCTGTACACCGTTTCTTAAAAGAGCAAGATTTACGGGCACGCTTGAGGGATAAACGGAAAGATTGAAATAACCGTCACCCGTGCTTTTGCCGTCCAAAATTGCGGCAGCCTCACAAATATTTTCGAACATACCGCCTGCACAGCCTGCGATAACACCCTGGTCAATATATATCTTTCCGTCCCTTACCTTGTCGTAAAGTCTGAAATCTACCTTGTCTCCGAACTGAGCCTTTGCAGCCTTTTCCACCTCAAAGAGAATTTCAGGATTTTCCTGAAGCTGATGTATAGTGTAAGCATTTGAAGGGTGGAAGGGAAGAGCTATCATGCTTTCAAGCTTTGAAAGGTCAATTCTGATAGCCATATCATAATAAGCAACCTTTTCGGGAGAAAGAGCCTTGTAATCAGACGGTCTGCCGTGAACGGTATAAAAATCCTTTACAGTATCATCGGTTTCCCATATAGAGGAAAGGCAAGCCGTTTCCGTGGTCATAACATCAATACCGATTCTGAAATCCATAGAGAGATTTTTCACACCGGGGCCGACAAATTCGAGAACCTTATTTGTGACAAGGCCTTCCTTGAACACGGCACCGCAAAGAGCGATAGCCACATCATGGGGACCCACTCCCCTTTTAGGAGCATTTTCGAGATATACTAAAACTACCTGAGGAGGATTAACATCCCATGTGTTTGAAAGGAGCTGTTTTACGAGCTCAGGTCCGCCCTCACCCACGCCCATGGTACCCATGGCACCGTAACGGGTATGGCTGTCAGAGCCTAAAAGCATTTTACCGCATCCTGTCATCATTTCACGGGCGAACTGATGAATAACTGCCTGATTGGCGGGAACATAGATACCTCCGTATTTTTTAGCGGCAGAGAGACCGAAAACATGGTCATCCTCATTGATAGTACCGCCTACCGCACATAGACTGTTATGACAGTTTGTAAGAGCATAAGGAATCGGAAATTCTTTAAGTCCGCTGGCTCTGGCGGTCTGAATGATACCTACATAGGTAATATCATGAGAAATAAGAGAGTCAAATTTGATTCTCATTTTTTCGTCATCTTTTTTTGTGTTATGAGCATTAAGGATAGAATAGGCTATGGTGCCGTTTCTGTCCTCACGGGGAGAAAGCCCCATAGAGGAAAGCTGTGCCTTTTGCTCTTCGGCTGTACCGTCAACGAGAATTCTGCCGTCAACTAAATGTACGCCGTGATTGATAATTTCCATCATATCCATTTGTATATTCCTTTCCTGTTTAAAACAGTTTTTTCTTCTCCCGACGGGCGGATAATATCCGCCCCTGCGGATTAAAATATTATTTTATACTTCTACCTATATTTTTATCGAGACGCCATTTGGGCGGTAAACTGTCATCAGCCCAATATTCGTCCATAGAGATGATTTTATCATCTTTAATTTTTATAAAAGAAACAGCGTGAAAAGAAGTGCTTCTGTCTTTCGGATAAACATTGGTAACTGCAATAATCAAGTCGTCTTTTTCTTCTGTCCTTTCGACCTCACCGTCCCATTCACCGGGATATTCGCAGTTTGCGATTATAAATTCATCCACAGTGAAAAGCTCATTCGTACAGTGCCATTTCACATAAGCATCGGGGTGAAAGTATTTTCTTATTTCATCCTCATTCTGCTCCAAGACTGCTTTTTGAAATTTATATATATCCATTTTTCTCTTATATCTGTTTACGTTATTATCAATCTACAATTACGCTTTTGTCCTTACCCTTTTTATTTTTAGGATATTCTCTTATTCTCACTATATAATCGGGGTTGATTATCTGTAAAATATCCTTTTCTTCGATAAGGATACCGTTTTCACCGATTTCCTTGACTGTACCCGTAATCTGATTATTAAAGGTGTAAAAGATACATCTTTTACCCATGAAATTTTCTGCCAATTTAAGCATCTGTTTTCCCGTGCCTTTCCTTTTATTGATTATTCTTTTTATTATCTGCTGTTTTTCCTCACGGTAAATAATAAACAGGATAAACAGCATCATAAATATTCCTATATAACTTTCCATTGTATATCCTTAATAATACCTTCTGTAGACCGTATTAATCTCTCTGTAATAATCATAATCTATTGCGTCGAGAGCGTCCTTACTGAAACGGATTTTCCAATTCTTTTCACTTGTGCCGGGAGTGTTCATTCGTGCATCCGCACCGAAACCGCACATATCCTGAACGGCTACTATTGCCGTGTCTGCACTGCTTCTCCAAACAGCCTCTATAACCGCACGGCAGGAGCCGCTGTGATGTCCGCCCTCGCCCCAATTATTACCGCCGTAGCAGCAGTAGCGAAGGGCATATTTCCTTTCGTCCTCACTCGCTTCCCACAGCCACCCTAAAATGGTGTTATTGTCGTGAGTGCCTACATAAGCAACGGAGTTTTTGGGATAATTATGAGGCAGATGAGTGCTGTCACCGTTAGGGTCAAAGCCGAACTGTATTACTCTCATACCGGGGATTTGCGTATCCTCCAAAAGCTTCACCACATCCTCACCGAAGGTACCCAGATCCTCGGCAATAATGTCTGCTTCGGGAAGCTGTTTTTTCACCTCGTCAAAAAGCTTCATTCCCGGTCCGTCTATCCATTTTCCTGTTTTGGCAGTTTCACTTTCGGCGGGAACCGCCCAATAAGAAGCAAAGGCTCTGAAATGGTCTATTCTCACTCTGTCATAAAGCTTAAGTGCGGCAGAAAGTCTTTTTATCCACCATGCAAAGTTTTCTTTCTCCATTCTTTTCCAATTATAGAGAGGATTTCCCCAAAGCTGTCCTTCCTCTGAGAAATAATCGGGCGGTACACCCGAAACCTCAGTGGGAGCAAGACTTTTTTCATTGATTTCAAAAAGACCTCTTTCGCTCCATACATCAGCACTGTCACGGCTGACATAAATGGGCATATCACCCAAAATGCTGATGTTTCTGCTGTTGGCATATTCTTTGACCGATCTCCACTGATAGAAAAACATATACTGAGTGAAAAGGTGAAAGTCTATCTCGTCACGAAAACGCTCTTTTTCCTTCTGAGCCTTTTCATAGCGGGCATATTTATCCTCCCACTCCCACCAAGGCTTTCCGCCGTGAAAAGCCTTCAGCGCCATATAATAAGCATAGTCCTCTGCCCACACATTCTGCTGAGCAAAAAGGTAAATCGGCTCTTTTCCCTTTGCAATAATATTTGTGTAAGCCTCGCGCAGAGCCTTCATCCTCTTTTCATAGGCAAAAGCATAATCGGCGGTGTAAATTGAGCCGCTGTATCTGTTTTCTTCGAGAGTTTCATCACTTATAAGCTCTAAGGCATAAAGCAATTCGGGGTCTATAAGGCTTATATTACCGGCAAAGGCACTGCAGGAGCTGTAGGGTGAGCCTTTTTCGTCCACCGGATTAAGAGGCAGCACCTGCCACAGACGGAAGCCACCCTTTTGCAATCTTTTTATAAAATCAGCGGCGTCCACGCCCATAACACCGATACCGTATTCACTCGGCAAAGAGCTTATATGCATAAGTACGCCTGCACGTCTCTTTCTGTTCATACCCTTTCCCTCCGAAAAGTCGAATAATATTTTATCATTATACAATCAATCTTATTATTTTTCAAGATGTTAAAGCGTTAAAGTTGTGTCAATAATAAAAAATATTGACATTTATATATAAAAAACCTATAATTATGAAAAAGTGACAAGGGAGGTATGCGCCATGACAGGTATAGTTGATGTAGGCGGAGGAATAAGAGGTGTTTTTTCCAGCGGCATTTACGATGCTTTTTTAGACGAAGGCTTTCAGGCTGACTATTGCCTCGGTGTTTCCGCAGGAGCCGCCAATCTTATAACCTATCTTGCCCGTCAGAGAGGCAGAACTCTCACCTTTTACCATGAATATTTCATGCGTAAGGAGCTTTTAGGTTTGGAAACCTTTCTGAAAAAAGGGTCCTTTCTCGACCTCGATTATCTGTATTCCACCCTCAGCAACGAGGGCGGCGAAAACCCTCTCGATTTTGACTGTGCGATGGCTTCCGAATCGGCTTTCAAGTTAGTAATAACACGGGCAAAAGACGGTAAAGCCTGTTATATCGATAAAAGTCAATTCACAAAAAATGATTATATTTACCTGAAAGCAACCTGCTGTCTGCCTTTGGTATGTAAGCCCGTAAGGATCGACGGTGAGGACTACTATGACGGAGGCTTGGCTGACCCGATACCCTACAAAAAAGCCTTTGAGGACGGCTGCGACAAACTCATAGTGGTGCTGACCAAACCGAGAAGCGAATATCTTATTCCTATGGAATATCTGCCCGTACTGCGAAAATTTTCCGGCCGTTACCCCGAAATTCTCCGTCTTTCCGAAACGATGCACAAAAGAAACGCCGAAGCTCTTGCAGAGCTCGAAGTGCTCGAAAAGGAGGGCAAGGTAATTATAGCAGAGCCTGACAGCTGCTACGGTATGAAAACTCTGACAAAGGACACGGACGCAGTACTTAAAATGTATTATCACGGATATGAGAAAGGGATCAGGATAATGCAGAATGCGTAATCCGGAATGCGAAATTGCGAATGAGATTTACGAAAAAAATAAGCTGCAGCCCGCTGATTTTATGTGAATTATCGCAGAGACACGGTCGTGTCCGATAAATAAAATTAACCCACAGAGAAATTTTACGGTCTCTGTGGGTTTTGCTGTATATTAATGTGGCGGCATATCACTTATTGCTTTACTAAACATCAGTCGCCGTTTTGCATTTTGCATTTTGCGTTCTGCATTTACATCAGGCTTCCTTTGCAGCCTCTTCTCTCTTTGCTCTTACATGAGCATAGATGGGTTCAAGTCTTTCTTTGGTAAGAGGATAACCGAAACGCATGAGAAGCCATACTCCTGTATAAACAAAAGCAGGAATTATGGTGCAGATAAACATAATCTTTTTACTTGTTCCGTTGGCTTCAATAAAGCCGATACCTGCAACATCCTTATCATACTTTGCCCATTGGAGAAGGTAAAGACCGAGAGTGTCTGCGATGGTCTGACCGAACTTACGTGAGAAGGTGTAAACGGCATAAACCGCACTTTCGTTTCTCAGACCCGTAACATATTCCTGATAATCGATAACGTCCATAACAACTGCCCAGCAGGTAAGGCTTACAAAGGTATAGCCCATACCGATGATGAAGAGAGTTGTCATATAAATCCATGCAGGAAGTCTGCCGTTTACGGGGTCGAGCATATTAAGTATTGACTGATTGTTTGCCACGATAGCGATAGCAACGGAAGCGATGGCAGATACGATGGTAGCCTTTCCGCAAAGCTCTTTTTTACCGTATTTGGCTGAAAGTTTGCCGATAAAGGGAAGAAGGAGAACCGTGGGAAGATAGGTACACACTGTGCCGAGCATGCTGAGATTTGTATTTTCGAAATAGTTTTTATAAAGATAAGCATTAAAGGAGCCGAACTGAAGCTGACCGCTGATAAGCACACCGGCAAGAGCCACGGTAACGAAAGGTCTTGATTTAAGAAGACCGAGATAAGTGGCCTTGAAGTCTATTTTCGGATCTGCCTCTGAAGGAATTCTTTCTTTGGTAGATTTGAAGCCCCAAAGGTAGAAGATAAGAGACAAAACAGCCATAGCTACGCCGAAAATGAACATTTTGTTTCCGTCGGCCTGCTGAACCTGTTTGCCGTTTACCTCGATGTTATTATAAATGAACATAGGTGCCACGAAAAGCACTACCGCACCGCCGATACCTGAACCGATACTGCGGAAGGTGGAAAGAAGGCTTCTGCCCGCAGGGTCGTCGGTGATAACCGAGGCGAGAGAACCGAAGGGGATGTTCATGCCTGTGTACATCATGCCGTAGAAAATGTATGTAACATAAGCAAGAAGAAGGAGGATGCCTTCACTGAGTCCGAGCTTATGATAAGGTGCGAAGCACAGAAGAGTGGAAAGAGCGAGAGGGAAAGAAACCCATTTAAGATAGGGGCGGAACTTTCCGTTTTTGCTGGGTGCTCTCTTTGCTACCATAGCTCCCCAGAGAGGGTCATTGATGCAGTCCCAGATACGTGTTACCATAAACATGGTACCTGCTTTACCGGCAGAGATACCGATAACGTCCGTAAGGAAAACCTTAAGGAAGCTGGAGATATATGTAAGGTTAAACATATTACCTGCTTCGGCAATAGTATAACCTGCTGCTTCCTTTATGCCGATTTTGTTCGGATGATCATTTACGGGCTTTTCTTTTTTTACTTTTTCTTTAGCCATTGTAATTCTCCTTTATGAAAAAAGTCCTTCTTTGATTGTGATTTCACCGGGTGTAAAGCCTGCTTTTTCGATGGCTTCGATAATGAACTTATCGTCAACATCCTTTTTCATTGAAGCGGTAACAAGATTTTTTTCGTGGTCAGCCTTTACCTTTGAAATACCTTCGATTTCAGAGAGAGCCTTTTCTACGGCCTTTGCACAATTACCGCAGTGCATACCGGTAACATCAATTATCTTTTTCATTTCATACTCCTTTTCATTATGCATTTTATTCACATAATAGAATACTACTTTAAAGGAAAAAATGCAACCTTATTTGAAATTTTATTTTATTGCGGGTTTAATTTTATTCGTCGTGATAATTTCAGCACCGAAAAGCACCATAATATCCTTATATACCGTGTTATCCACCGTCCACGCAGCAATCTTCACGCCCTGCTTTTTCGCATAAGTAACGGCAGAGACACATTTATAAAGGTTTTTGTGATTGAAGTTGATACCGAAATTATTGTTTTTGCACCAATCTATGTCTTCCTTTGAGGGATCATGAGAAAGATAAAGCATTTCTGCCTCTTTGTCAAGGCTGCGGTAAGCCTCCATATATTCCTTAGTGAAGGATATTATAACCGCCTTGTCGGAAAGCCCTTTTTCATCGAGATAAGCTTTAAGGTCAGTAAGATACCTTTCGTCGCATTTTTTTATTTCAATTACAGGGAAAATATCCTTATCCTCACATACCGCCAAAGCCTCTTCAAGAGTTGGTATTTTGAGGTCGGGGTAATTTTCAATACCGTTGCCGCCATCGATTTTAAGACTTCTGATTTCTTCAAAAGTGAAATTCTCCACCTCACCCGTATCGTCAGTCATTTTATCGACGGTATCATCGTGAATTACCACCCATTTGCCGTCCTTTGTGGTATGAATATCTATTTCATAGCCGTCAAACTCCGCATCGGCGGCCCCTTCAAAGGCAGGGAGTGTATTTTGCGGATAAATTGAGGAAAAGCCTCTGTGAGCCACCAATAACGGAGCATAATCCGTATGTGCCGAAAGAGAATTGCCGTCGCTGATTACGCTGCTTAGCTTTGACGGAACGATTATCACAAACAGCAACGCAGCAATAATCACCAAAAAAGCCGTTATTATTTTCCTTGATTTTTTCTTCATTATAATTCTCCTTCATTTCTTATTATCGGGAAAATTATACATCACCGTAAAAGGAATATCAAGGGTAAGAATTTATTTTCTGTATGCTGTTTTATAAGCTATCGGATAAGCCGAAACAAATTCGCTCAGCAAAGTTCTTGTGTTTGAACCCGGATCATTGATCGTAAAATTGTCTGCAGAAAGAGAGGCGGTGTTTCTTTTATGACCCGTGACAACCACCCAATGCTGAGAGCCGTTTGCTTTTTTCATTCCCAAAATTACCGGCTTACCCTTGCTTAAAAGTGAATATATTTTTGAAAGATAATCCGAAGATGAAACAAGCTCCGTATTATACTCTGCCGGCCAATAAAGCATGCCGGAAGCAGAATAAGAAAGTCTTTTTACCATATCTGCCGGTGTCAATGTTTTACCGAGATGGAAGCTCTCCGTCATGGAAAGAGCTGTGGTGGTACAGCCGCTTGATTTCAAGGTATCCCCCTGTGTACCGATTTTGATGTTTGCCCAACGTGAATCGGTCTGCTTAAAAGAAGGTACCGAAAGAGAAATTTTTTTATAAGTGCTTTCCTGCTTCAGCTCCGAAAGATAAGCGGAGCTTACATAGCCCGTAACGCTTCCGTTGTAAAGGATTTTTGTAAAGGAATTTTTTTCGGAAAGCTTTATAACTGCGGTACCCTTTGGCAGGGTAGTCTTTATTTTTGCCGCAGAATCCGCCGACGAGCGCACATTAAGGTTGCCGCTCTTTGTGGACACATACATCACCTTTGAAGAAACAGCTTTTATATAATCCGTATGGGCATAGGCTGTTTTATCCTTAGCGTATTCCACTTTCCACCATGAGCCTTCCTTTTTCAGAAGAGTCAGATATTTACCCTTTTTCATCTGCTTTACCACCGCCGAAGAGGCGGATGCACTTTTTCTTAAATTCAGAGCGGTGCTTTCCGTGGCTACCTTGCCCGCTTTTGAAGAAGCATCTGCGGCAGAAATACCGAAAGCAAAAAAGCAAGAGAATATACAAAGTATCAGCACAAGCATAAGTGCCTTACAAGTTTTTTTCATAGTAATTTCAATCATTTACGGAAAAATTCCGTATTCCTTTCTTTTGTCTTTTCACTCCCTTTGTTTTTCCTCCTGTGAATTTTAACATAAAAATCCGTATTTTTATGATGTAAATATTGGAATTAACAAACTGTCTTTTTCTTTTTTTGATTTTCCTATTGAACATTTCAAAAAAATGTGATAATCTTATAAGGAATAAAATTAATTACAGCCGAAAGGATGATACATAATGTTAGAGCAGGTTGAAAATAAAATATTGGAACTTAAGAAAACTCAGGCAGAGGAATACTACAAAAGAAAGGATGCAGATCTCCAGGCTTGGGGTCTGACATATAAAACCGACGGTAACAAGGTTACTCCCATTATCGTTACCGACGAAGAGTACGAAGCTCTTATAAAAGCATCAAACGGTGTTGACCGTGTGGGCAGAAATCCCTTTGCAAAAGCGCTTAATATTCTTTCATATATCTCAGCGGGCATCGGTGCCGTTTCGGGTGCCGTCGTTGCCGGACTTTCGGATGAGCTTGCTTTTGTTTATTTCACGCTCTGTCTTATTGCAGGACTTGTGGTCGGTGTAACATTTAAGGGTATGGCTGAAATTATCAAACTTTTACAGCAAATCATCGACTCAAAGCCCAACGAAAAGCCCGAAGATATCGCCCTTACAGCAGAGCAGGTAAAATCACAAAAGAAAAAGAGCTCTCACGCCAAAGCTCAGCAGCCTGTTCAGCCTCAGGCACAGCCCCAGGTTCAGCCTCAGCCGGCAGTTTATCAGCCTGTATTTACCACTTATCCCGGCGGTCCCGCAGTTTACACTCAGCAGCCCCCCGTATATGTTTATCAGCAGCCCGTTCAGGTACAGCCTCAGGCTCCCCAGCAGCAGGCACCCCAGACAGGCTTCAGATACGGAGAGCAGAAATAAGTTAATTCGGAATGCGAAATTCGGAATGCGAAATCGCGGGATAATCTTCAATAATAAAGAAAAGATATTCCGCCGCCTTTACGGAGTTTAACCCCTCCGGCTTTGCATAGCAAACCCACCTCCCCTTTTGAAAAGGGGAGGCTTTTTTATCCTCTGCGAAAAAAATCAAATTCAGGTGTAATATTTTCCTTTAACATCCGTTTAAAGAGTGAAGGCACAAAAAAGTCTTCAGAAAGGAGGAGTTTATGGATACGGGCGCAGACAGCTACCGACATTTTCTGGAGGGTGACGAGGATGCTCTGGTCGAGATTATCTCTCAGTACAGATTGGGTTTACAGAATTACATCAATTCCGTGGTAAATAATCTGTCTGTGGCAGAGGATCTGACAGAAGAAACCTTCGTTAAGCTCTTAATCAAAAAACCAAAGCATAAAAATACGGCTTCCTTTAAAACCTGGCTTTACACGATAGGCAGAAACACAGCTCTGGACTGGATGAGAAAAAATCCTCAGGGTAAAGAGATTCCTATCGATGAAATAATGAATGTGGCCGCCGAAGAGGAGCAGTTCCTGCAGCTTTATATTAAAGACGAAGAAAAAAGAGCCGTACACGATGCCCTGGAAAGCATCAACCCCGATTACAAAAATGTACTGACTTTGTTTTATTTTGAGGATTTCACCGTGGAAGAAATATCGAAAATACTTAAAAAGTCAAAAAAGAACACATCTGTACTTTTACACAGAGCCAGAAAATCACTGAAAAATAAACTCGAAGAGGAGGATTTCATTTATGAAAACAGATAGAGAAATGGCCAATGATATTTTATGTAAGGTTAATGACATTAAAACCGAAAGAAGATTAACGAGAAACAGAATATGCAAATGCACCGCTATAACTTGTACTTTTGCTTTGATTTTTGTTGCAGTATTTTCCCTTTTCATCGGCGGTACAACAATCAAAAACGAAGGCACAACAACTATAGCGGAAAATATTTCTAATAAAAGAGCCTTCCTTATGGTTGCCAATGCCGCTTACGAAACAGAAACCATCATAAATAAAGATGCCGATGTGACACTTCCCATGGGCGGTATTCTTATGGTAAAGGACACGAAAGGAATGACATTCAGTGAAAAGGACACGGTTATGCTTGAGCTGAAAAAAAGACTAATACAGCTCTACGGCAAAGACTGTAACTGGCATTTGCATGGCATACAGGAAGATACCACCGTTTATTTCGGTACAGCCGACCGTCTGAAGGTAAAAATCGAAGATACCGACAGCGTGGATAATATATCTGTATCCTGTACCGGCAACGGTAAACTCACTGTTTCAGATAAAAGTAAACTCGGCGGCTTACCGTCAGAATATATCAAAACAGTAAAGCAGGGTACTTTAATAACAGTAACAGAAAAAGAATATACAGAATTTTATGCAAAAAATGATGGCATGGAAATCGATTGGTTCTTATCCGAAATTCTGACGGACGCCTTTAATTCTTCACCCGATATGCCCTTATCCGAAGTGGAGGATGAAATCACAATAAGCATAAATTATACTGACGGAAGTTCAGAAGCCTATACTGTATCTTTCTCTTTCAATGACGAGGGTATGCTGAGCGCGAAATGCAGTTTCTGATCAAAAGCAAAACAACCAAGGCGGAATCAGTTTTTTCGCCTTGGTTTTGTTATATAGTTTGAGGTGATTTTACGGACACGGACTGCCGCAGACTCTATTCCTTACATCCTCGGCTCTTGGCCCTGTAATTCGCAGAGCGGATTATTTCTTCTTAACCGTCACCGCGGGCAGTATAACAGCCTTTGTGCCCTCTATGCTTTTCATCTGTTCGAGCAGAATTTTTTTCATCGCTGAGCGGACTATTTTATATTCAGGCTCTTTGATAAGATTATTAAGCTGCATGGGATCATTTATTATATCATATAAATACTCCTCAGTATACACCGGTGAGCTTTTTGATGTCACGCCCGCAATATAGCCCGGCACACTGACAGAATAAAGATATTCTTTGGTTCTGACGGCTCTGCCGCACTGACTCTCGCTTATTTGTATATAAACCTCATTTCTTCCGGCATCCCCCGCAAGATCAATACCGCGGAAATTTCCCGGCGGTGTGATGCCCGCCGCCGAGAGCAAAGTAACGGGGAGATCGATAAGGCTGACAAGCCCGGTATCAATAAAGCCTCCTGTGAATTCTCCGCCTCTGATGACGAGAGGAATATGTGTACTGCTGTCGTGACAAGAGCGCTTGTATTCAGCATTTCTTGTTTTGAAATGACATCCGTGGTCAGAGGTGAAAACTATCATCGTATCTTCATAAATACCCTTTTCCTTAAGCTTATCAATGAGCAGACCTAAATTGTAGTCAAGTCGGTTTACTGCCGAAAGATAATCAGGATATTCATTATCATAATTACCTCTGAAATATGTAAGCTCCTCAGGCAGGGGATAATCAATAAACCAGCTCACCGTTTCGGGATAGCCTTCGAAATGACGGCTTGAATTCTGATGATGAGGTTCCAATTGTGAAACGAACATAAAGAAAGGCTTATCCGAGGAATAATTATCGATGTACTCCAAAGCGAAATCGTTTATACAATCGGCACGGTAGCCTTCGAAATCTATCCGTTCTCCGTTTTCGTCGAAAACATAACCGCCCTTGCTGTCAGAGGTGAATTCAAGCACATCGGCACCTCTGAAATATCCGTAACCGCCCAACCTTTCCGCAGGCACGGGTGATTTTTTACAGTCAAAATCCTTGTCGGAGGCGAGATGCCATTTACCGATGTATGCCGTCTCATAGCCGGCTCCGTTGAAGCAGTCGGCAAGAGTGTGAGTATCCTCAGGCAAAGCGATGTCATTTTTAAAACAGCCCGTTTCGGTTGCATAAACACCCGACTGCAGGCAGGCACGGGCAGGACCGCAGACAGGTTGACAGGTAAAGCAGTTATCAAAAGTAATTCCTTCCTGTGCAAGAGCCGCTAAATTAGGCATAATATCCTCATTAAAGCTGTCCCATCTCTGTTGGTCAGTAAAATAAAAAATAATATTCTTTTTACCTTTATTCGTAAAAACTTTATTTTCGCTTTCGGGTTCGTTCGTATCATCAGAGTAAACATCCGTTTTCTCTTCGTCTTGCGGTATTTTTTCGGGAGACTCAGCTTTTTTCTCCGGAACATACACCTCACGAGGCATAAACACCTCTCTTTTCACTTCTTCCTCCGAAGCGGTCACTTCGGGAATAAAGACCTCTTTTTTTACTGATGAGTCTTTATTTTCGTCTTTATCTTTAACCTTGACCTTTATATTGAGAGCCATCTTAAAGCCTCCGTCTGTTATTATTTATAACCTCATTATATTACCGTCAGCCCAAAATATCAATAAAAATGCAAAAAAATGCGGCGGGATGACTCATCCCGCCCTACATTATATGCGCAGTAAATTTGGCAGAACAGCAAATACTTTTCCGATATGCATGCCCGCCCATTCAGCGTTTATTACTTAATATTTAATCAATAATTCTCTTTTCTTACTTCGAAATAGCTCTGAGGATGAGCGCAAACAGGGCAGATTTCAGGAGCCTTTTTACCGATTACGAGATGACCGCAGTTGCGGCATTCCCACATAATCTCTTCGCTCTTTGCGAAAACAGCCTGCATTTCAACATTATTGAGAAGTTTGAGATAACGCTCTTCGTGGCTCTTTTCGATTTCAGCTACCATTCTGAATTTGGCGGCAAGCTCTGTAAAGCCTTCCTCTTCGGCTTCCTTTGCGAAGGTAGCGTACATATCTGTCCATTCGTAGTTTTCGCCTGCGGCGGCAGATTTGAGGTTTGCGGCTGTATCGCCGAGACCGCCTAAAGCTTTGAACCATAATTTAGCGTGTTCCTTTTCGTTGTTTGCCGTTTCCTCAAAAATGGCGGCAATCTGCTGATAACCTTCCTTACGTGCTACAGAAGCGAAGTAGGTATACTTGTTTCTTGCCTCGGATTCACCTGAGAAAGCAGCCATCAAATTTTTTTCGGTTTTTGAACCTTTAAGTTCCATATTTAATTCCTCCTTGAATTATACTGTGTCCATTATTGACACAATGACCCTCGTTTAGTCATCCATTTAACTTTACCATTTAATTATTCTGTTGTCAATAATAAAAAAAGTTTTCCTTAAATGCAAAACTAACAAGGAAAATCCGCCTGAAAAGGTCAATTTTGTCCTTATTACCAAAAAGCCTTTTTTGCATATTTTTCATTGACAAAAAATGTGCTTTTATGCTATAATTCAAAAGGTGTCTTTTTTCGGAAAACACCTAAAAAAAGTGAAAATACAGTTCTTTGAAACTGACGGATTTAAGTGGAGCACCACGGTGAATCAAAGAACTTCAAACACGGTTTTTAACCGTTCATGTCGACCGTCTGGGCAACTTATCAAAGGACTAACCTAAGATAAGTGTGCCCTTTTTTGTTTACCTTTTATCAGTACATTACTTTCAGGAGGTCTCCCAATGAAAAAAGTTGCTATTATTATGGGCAGCGACAGCGATTTACCCGTAGTTTCAAAGGCATGTGACACCCTCAAACAGTTCGGTGTTCCCTGCGAAATGCACATCTATTCCGCTCACCGCACCCCCGAAGAAGCTAAACAATTCAGCGAAAGCGCCCGTGAAAACGGCTTCGGTGTTATCATCGCCGCTGCAGGAATGGCAGCGCATCTTGCCGGTGCCATAGCCGCCAACACCACTTTGCCGGTTATAGGTATTCCCATGAAATCAAAATATCTTGACGGTATCGACGCTCTTCTTTCCACTGTACAGATGCCCTCAGGCATCCCCGTGGCCACAGTGGCTATCGACGGAGCAGTAAACGCCGCACTTTTAGCTGTCGAAATTTTGGCAGTTACAGACGAAGAGCTTGCCGCAAAGCTCAAAGCTAAAAGAGACAACGACACAAAAACAGTTCTCGAAAAAAACAAAAAAACAGAACTTGAATATAATAACTGAATTATAAAACGGAGGTTTATCACCATGGAAAAAACAACACAGCTTTATGAAGGCAAGGCAAAGAAGGTATTTGCCACAGCAGATGAAAATCTCGTAATCGTTTCCTACAAGGACGATGCAACAGCATTCGACGGTCTCAAAAAAGGACAGATTATGGGTAAAGGTGTCGTCAACAACCGTATGTCCAACTACCTTTGCCAGCTGCTCGAAAAAAACGGAGTTCCTACCCACTATGTGGAAGAGCTCAACGACAGAGAAACAGTTGTTAAAAAAGTAAGTATCGTTCCTCTTGAGGTTATCATCAGAAACATTTCCGCAGGTTCTTTTTCAAAGAAGTACGGTGTCGAGGAAGGTATCGTATTTGACGAACCCACCCTCGAATTTTCCTACAAAAATGACGACCTCCACGACCCCCTTCTCAATGCTTATCACGCACTTGCGTTAAAGCTTGCCACAAAGGAAGAAATCGAAACCATCAAAGCTATGGCATTCAAGGTTAATGAGGTTCTCAAAGAATACTTCCTTTCTCTCGGCGTAAAGCTCGTTGATTTCAAAATCGAATTCGGCCGCCTTGCTGACGGCACCATCATCCTCGCTGACGAAATCTCTCCCGACACATGCCGTTTTTGGGATGCAGAGACAAACGAAAAGCTCGATAAGGACCGTTTCCGCCGTGACCTCGGCGGTGTAGAGGACGCTTACAAAGAAATGATGAAAAGAGTCTTTGGCGAATAAAATTTAACATAATCAGCCGGATATTTTGAAAAAAGTATTCGGCTATTTCCACTTTTTAATGAGCATTCATTTACCCAAACGGAGGTATTTTATGGGAGGATTTTTCGGTGCAACATCAAAAAGAGACGTGGTTTTAGACGTGTTTTTCGGTGTTGACTATCATTCACATTTAGGCACCCGCAGAGGCGGTATGGCTGCCGTAAACGAGGAAAGAGGCTTTCAGAGAGATATTCACAATATCGAAAATTCGCCTTTCCGCACAAAGTTCGCAGGAATAACCGATGAAATGCAGGGTAACGCCTGTATAGGCTGTATAAGCGACAACGACCCGCAGCCCATCATCATCCGCTCAAACCTTGGAGTTTATGCCATCACCACCATCGGCATCATCAACAACGCAGACGAGCTGATAAAGGAATTCCTTTCCTCAAACGGCACACACTTCACGGGCATGACAGGCGGCAGAATTAATTCCACAGAGCTTGTCTCCGCCCTTATAAATCAGAAAGATTCTTTTAAAGAAGGAATCCTGTACGCACAGGAAAAAATAAAAGGCACCCTTTCTCTTCTCATTCTCACAGAGGAAGGCTCCATCATAGCCGCCCGTGACAAAATGGGCAGAATACCCGTAATATTGGGCAAAGACGAAGACGGACACTGTGTTTCCTTTGAGTCCTTTGCTTTTGAAAAATTAGACTATGAATTTTTGAGAGAGCTCGGTCCCGGCGAAATCGTGGAGCTTATGCCCGAAACAGTCACCGTACTCTCCGAGCCACAGAAAAAAATGCGTGTATGCTCCTTTCTGTGGACCTACTACGGTTACCCCAATTCCTGCTATGAGGGCAGAAATGTGGAGGTGATGAGAACGAGAAACGGTGAAATTTTGGCCAGAGAGGATAAGAAAAAGGGATTATGCGAAAACATCGACTTCGTAAGCGGTATTCCCGATTCGGGCACCCCTCACGCCATCGGCTACTCAAACGAAAGCCACATCCCCTTCGCCCGTCCCTTCATCAAATATACTCCCACATGGCCCCGAAGCTTTATGCCTTCAAACCAAAAGGAACGGAACCGTGTGGCAAAAATGAAGATGATTCCCGTTCACGACCTTATCAAAGATAAAAGCTTACTTTTCGTTGATGACAGCATCGTAAGAGGAACTCAGCTCCAGGAAACCGTTGACTTCCTTTACAGCAACGGAGCCAAAGAGGTTCATATGCGCTCCGCATGTCCTCCGATTATGTTCGGCTGTAAATATCTTAATTTCTCACGGAATACCTGTGACGACGAGCTTATAGCCCGCAGAACCATCCACGAGCTTGAGGGCGAAGAGGGCGACAAGCATCTCGAAGAATATGCAGATGCATCCACAGAAAGAGGACAAAAGCTTCTTAAAACGATTTCAGATAAATTAGGTTTTGCTTCTTTGGGTTATCAATCTCTCGACGGACTCATCGAAGCGATAGGTCTTCCCGAAGACTGTGTATGTACATACTGTTGGAACGGTAAAGAATAAAATCAGAAATAACGAAAGGAAATATAAATTATGCTTAATTCAAAATCAGAAAGCTATGCAGCAGCAGGCGTTGACATTACCGCAGGCTACAAAGCAGTAGAGCTTATGAAAAAACACGTTAAAAGGACACGCAACGAAGGCTCTCTCGACGATGTCGGAGGCTTCGGCGGTTGCTTCGATTTGGCCTGTGTGGCAGGCATGGAGCATCCGATTTCCGTTTCGGGTACAGACGGCTGCGGCACAAAGGTCAAGCTTGCCATCCTTATGGACAAGCACGACACCATCGGTATCGATGCAGTTGCTATGTGCGTAAACGACATTATCTGTGTCGGTGCAAAGCCTTTGTTTTTCCTCGATTATATCGCCTGCGGAAAAAACTATCCCGAAAAAATCGCAGAAATCGTAAGCGGTGTGGCTGAAGGCTGCGTTCAGTCAGGTGCAGCACTCATCGGCGGCGAAACTGCAGAGCATCCCGGACTTATGCCCGCAGAGGACTACGATCTTGCCGGCTTCGCAGTAGGTGTGGTTGACAAACCGAAAATGATAGACAACAGCAAAATGGCCGAAGGCGATGTGGTTATCGCTCTTCCCTCCACAGGTATCCATTCAAACGGCTTCAGCTTATGCCGTAAGGTTTTCGATATCGACAATAACAACCCTGAGCTTTATGTTCCCCGTGATGAGCTTGGAGGAAAAACCATCGCAGAGGCATTACTCGTTCCCACAAAGATTTATGTAAAGCCTGTTTTGGCTCTTATCGAAAAGGTTAAGGTAAAGGGTATTTCCCACATAACAGGCGGCGGTTTTTATGAAAATATTCCCCGTTCCATTCCTGACGGTCTGTGTGCAAAGATTGACAAAGCATCCGTTAAGGTTCTTCCCATATTTGACGTAATTGCAAAATGGGGCAATATTCCCGAACGTGATATGTTTAATACATATAATATGGGTGTCGGTATGAGTATCGTTGTTCCCGCCGATGAGGCTGAGCTTTCTCTCGGACTTCTCAAAGAAAACGGAATCGATGCTTATGTCATCGGTGAAATCATCAAAGGTGACGAAAAAATCATCATCGACTAAGAGGTAAAAGCTATGAGTGAAACTAAAATTGCCGTTCTCGTATCGGGCGGCGGCACCAATTTACAGGCTCTTATCGATGCACAAAAAAACGGCATTATCACAAACGGCGAAATCACTCTCGTTATCTCTAACAATAAAAATGCCTATGCTCTGCAGAGAGCGGCAGATAACGGAATAAAAAGCGAAGTGGTTCTCAAAAAAGAGCTCGGCTCACAGGAAGCTTTTGAGGAAAAGATAGTTTCTCTTCTCAAAGAAAACGGAATTGAGCTTATCGTTTTAGCCGGATTTATGAGTATCCTTTCCGAAAGCTTCACCCGTCAGTTCGAAAGACGTATACTCAATGTTCACCCCTCACTTATCCCTTCCTTCTGCGGTAAAGGCTTTTACGGACTTTATGTTCACGAAGCCGCCCTCAGCTACGGGGTAAAGGTTACGGGTGCCACAGTGCATTTCGTAAACGAAATACCCGACGGCGGTGAAATCATTATGCAAAAAGCTGTGGAAATTAAAGAGGGCGACACACCCGAAATTTTACAGAAAAGAGTTATGGAGGAGGCCGAATGGATTATCCTTCCCCTCTCAACAGAAAAAATATCAAAAGAAATAAAGGAGAGTAAGTAATGAAAGTTAACACCATCAAAGACGAACTCAATTCTCTTGCCTATCACGGCAGAGGTATCATCATCGGTAAAAGTGCCGACGGCAAAAAGGCTGTGACTGCATATTTCATTATGGGCAGAAGCGAAAACAGCCGCAACCGCGTTTTTGTGCTCGAAGGCGACGCTATGCGCACCAAGGCTTTCGACGAAAGCAAAATGACTGACCCTCACCTTATTATATATTATCCCGTAAGAGTGCTCGGTAACAAAACCATCGTCACAAACGGTGACCAAACCGACACGATCTACGAGCTTATGGATAAGCAGATGACCTTTGAGCAGGCTCTGCGCACCAGAGAGTTCGAGGATGACAAACCCAACTTCACTCCCCGTATCTCAGGTATCATCAGACTCGAAAAGGAGGGCATGAATTTCGCAATGTCCATCCTTAAAAGTGCCGAGGGTGACGATTCCTCATGCGAACGCTTCACCTATGCTTACTCTGACCCCCTCTGCGGTAAGGCAAAGTTCATTCATACCTATAACTGTGACGGCAACCCCCTTCCCTCCTTTGAAGGTGAGCCGAAAACACTTATTCTCCCCGATGTAAGCATCGACGAGCTTACAGACCTTATATGGACAAATCTTAACGAAGACAACAAGGTTTCTCTTTTCGTAAGATATATCGACATCGAAAGCGGAAAAAGCGAAACGAGAGTAGTAAACAAAAACAAATAAGGAGACGGCAAAATGGTGTCAAATAAAGATAAATACATTTCCCCATTTTCAACCCGTTACGCAAGTGCAGAAATGCAGGAAATATTTTCCGAAAATTTCAAATTCAGAACATGGAAGAGACTGTGGATCGCTCTTGCCAAGGCTGAAAAGGAATTAGGTCTTGACGTAACTCAGGAACAAATTGACGAGCTTATCGCATTTAAGGATGAAATCGATTACGAAACAGCCGAAAAAAGAGAAAAGGAATGCCGCCACGATGTTATGAGCCACGTTTATGCCTACGGCAAGCAGTGTCCGAAGGCTGAAAGCATCATCCATTTGGGTGCCACCAGCTGTTATGTATGCGACAACACTGATGTTATCATTATGCGTGAGGCTTCAAACATCGTAATGAAAAAATGCGCTCAGGTTATCAAAAATTTAAGCGAATTCGCAGAAAAATATAAATCTCTTCCCTGTCTTGCCTACACACATTTACAGCCTGCACAGCTTACCACCGTAGGTAAAAGAGCAACCCTTTGGATGTACGAGCTTATCCAGGATATGCATAATCTGCAGTATCAGCTCGACAATCTCAAGCTTTTGGGCTCAAAGGGTACCACCGGCACACAGGCCTCATTTGTAGAGCTTTTCGACGGTGACGAAGAAAAAATCAAAAAGCTCGAAGAGCTTATCGCAAAGGATATGGGCTTTGATGCCTGCGTAACCGTTTCGGGTCAGACATATTCCAGAAAAACCGACTCTTATTTTCTTGCCGTTCTTTCAGGAATCGCACAGAGTGCTTACAAATTCTCCAACGATATGAGACTTTTACAGTCCTTCGAAGAATGTGAAGAGCCCTTTGAAAAAACACAGATAGGCTCTTCAGCTATGCCCTATAAGCGTAACCCCATGAGAAGCGAAAGAATTTCTTCTTTGGCAAGATATGTTATCGCCGACTACATCAATCCCGCCATGACAGCAGGTACACAATGGTTCGAAAGAACCCTCGATGACAGCGCAAATAAAAGAATCAGCGTGGCTGAGGCTTTTCTTGCCATCGATTCAATTCTCAATATTTACATCAATGTTTCCTCCGGCATCGTGGTTTACGACAAAGTAATCACCAGAAGAGTTATGGAAAAGCTTCCCTTTATGGCTACGGAAAACATTATGATGGAAAGCGTAAAAATGGGAGGTAACCGCCAAGAGCTTCACGAAATAATCCGTGTTCACTCTCATGCCGCTGCAGCAAAGGTTAAGCTTGAGGGCGGAGCAAATGACCTTATCGACCGAATCGCTGCTGACGAAAACATTTCTCTTACAAAGGAAGACATTATAAAACATCTTGACCCCTCAAAATATACAGGCAGAGCACCCTCACAGGTTGACGAATTCATCGCCGCCGAGGTTACACCTGTTCTCGAAAAATATTACAAAGACGAAATCAAATCAGAATTAAAGGTATAAAGGAGTAAAACCGATGAAAGAATTTGAACTTAAATACGGCTGTAACCCCAATCAGAAGCCCTCAAAAATTTATATGCACGACGGAAGCGATCTTCCCATCGAAATTTTATCAGGCAGACCCGGATATATCAATTTCCTTGATGCTTTCAATTCATGGCAGCTCGTAAAGGAGCTCAAGGAAGCAACAGGACTCCCCTGTGCCGCATCATTCAAACATGTAAGCCCCACCTCCGCCGCTTGCGGAACCGTTCTTCCCGAAAAGCTTAAAAGAGCATGCTTTGTGGACGATGTGGAGGGTCTCGACGAAAGCCCCCTCGCCTGTGCTTATGCGAGAGCAAGAGGCACCGACAGAATGTGCTCTTTCGGTGATTGGGTTGCTCTTTCAGATGTATGCGATGCTACCACAGCCAAACTTATCAAAAGAGAAATTTCCGACGGTGTCATCGCTCCCGGCTACACAGACGAAGCACTCGCAATTCTCAAATTAAAAAGAAACGGTAACTACAATGTAGTAAAAATTGACGCTGATTTCGTTCCCGCAGAAACCGAAACCAAGCAGGTTTACGGTATCACCTTCCAGCAGGGCAGAAATAATTTCGAAATCAACGAGGCTCTTCTCTCTGACATCGTAACAGAAAATAAAGAGCTCCCCGAAAGTGCCAAAAGAGACCTTATCGTGGCTCTCATCACTCTCAAATACACCCAGTCAAATTCCGTATGCTATGCAGTAGACGGTCAGGCCATCGGCGTAGGTGCAGGTCAGCAGTCCAGAATTCATTGTACAAGGCTTGCAGGCACAAAAGCAGACACATGGCTTCTCCGTCAGGCCGACAAAGTTCTCGATCTTCCCTTCCTTCCCACTCTCGGCAGAGCTGACAGAGACAATGTTATCGACGGCTACATCAACAAAAACGAAGAGGACGTATGTGCAGACGGAAATTGGCAGAAATATTTCACCGTTCAGCCCGAACCCTTCACAAAGGAAGAAATGGAAGCACACCTCAAATCATACTCAGGTATCGCTCTCGGTTCAGATGCCTTTTTCCCCTTCTCGGACAATATCGAAAGAGCATACCGCAGCGGCGTAAGCTATATTGCCGAGCCCGGCGGCTCTATCAGAGACGATGCAGTTATCGAATGTGCAGACAAATACAATATGGTAATGGCTTTCACCAAAATGAGACTTTTCCATCACTAATCAAAAAATATACAGGAGACCAATATTATGCTTAAATACTTTGACCAACTTAACGAATTTGACAGTGAGATTTTTTCCGCCTGCGAAAAGGAAATGGACAGACAGCAATCCTTTATCGAGCTTATCGCATCGGAAAATATCGTTTCAAAGGCCGTTCTTTTAGCCGCAGGCAGTGTGCTTACCAATAAATATGCCGAGGGCTATCCCGGCAAGCGTTACTACGGCGGATGCCACTGCGTAGACGAAGTCGAAAACATCGCCCGTGAAAGAGCAAAAAAGCTTTTCGGTGCAGAGCACGCCAATGTACAACCCCATTCAGGTGCCAACGCCAACCTTGCCGCCTTCTTTGCACTTTTGGAGGTAGGCGACACGGTTATGGGTATGAATCTTTCCCAGGGCGGCCATCTTTCTCACGGCTCACCCGTAAACATTTCGGGTAAATATTGGAACATCGTTCAGTACGGTGTGGACGACACCACCGAAACCATCGACTACGACAAAATGCTTTCTTTGGCCAAGGAATGCCGGCCAAAGCTTATCGTAGTGGGTGCAAGTGCATATTCAAGAATTATCGATTTCAAACGCTGCAGAGAAATCGCAGACGAGGTAGGCGCATACCTTATGGTCGATATGGCTCACATCGCAGGTCTCGTGGCCGCAGGTGTCCACCCTTCACCCGTACCCTATGCCCATGTGGTAACCTCCACAACTCATAAAACCCTCAGAGGTCCCCGCGGCGGTCTTATCCTGTGTACGGCAGACCTTGCCCAAAAAATCGACAAGGCTGTTTTCCCCGGCACACAGGGCGGCCCTCTCATGCATGTCATCGCTGCCAAGGCCGTTGCCTTCGGCGAAGCACTCACCGATGAATTCAAAGAGTACCAAAAGCAGATAGTCAAAAACTGTGCCGTTCTCTGTGATGCTCTCAAAAAAGAAGGAATAAATATCGTTTCCGGCGGTACAGACAACCATCTTATACTTCTCGATCTCCGTAATTTCGACCTTTCCGGCAAAGAACTCGAAAAGAGACTCGACGAGGTACACATCACCACAAACAAAAACACCATTCCCAACGACCCGAAAAGTCCCTTTGTTACAAGCGGTCTGAGAATCGGCACAGCCGCTGTCACCTCCAGAGGATTCAAAGAAGACGAAATGCTCCTTATAGCTAAATGGATAAAGGCAGTTATCACCGACTTTGAAGCAAGTAAGGATCAGGTCACAAAGGAAGTTATGGCTCTTTGCGAAAAGTTCCCTATCTACAAATAAGGAGGGCATAAAATGAAAGTAATGGTTGTAGGTGGCGGAGGAAGAGAACACGCCATCATCAAAAAGCTTAAGGAAAGCAAAGAAATCAGCGAAATCTTTGCTCTGCCCGGCAACGGCGGCATCGCTGCAGATGCAGTCTGTGTTAATATCGGCGCAAAGGATATAGAAAAAATCTGCGAATTTGCTAAGACAGAAAACATAGATTATGCAGTTGTTGCTCCCGATGACCCCCTCGTTTTAGGATGTGTGGACGCTTTGAATGAAATCGGAATCCCCTGCTTCGGTCCCGAAAAGAAAGCCGCCATCATCGAAGGCAGTAAGGTTTTTTCAAAAAATCTTATGAAAAAATATGGTATTCCCACGGCAGAATACGAGGTATTTACAGATCTTGAGGCTGCTCTCTCTTATCTCGACACCGCTCCCATACCCACAGTCATCAAAGCCGACGGTTTAGCTCTCGGTAAAGGCGTTATCATCGCCATGACCCGCAAGGAAGCCAAAGAGGCCGTACGTTCGATGATGGAGGATAAAATTTTCGGTGAAAGCGGAAGCCAGGTAGTCGTAGAAGAATTCCTCACAGGACCTGAGGTTTCCGTGCTCTCCTTTACCGACGGCAAAACAGTGGTTCCCATGATTTCCTCCATGGACCACAAAAGAGCATTGGATAATGACGAAGGTCTCAACACGGGAGGAATGGGAACCGTAGCTCCCAACCCCTACTATACAGATGAAGTGGCAAAGGAATGCATGGAAAAGATTTTCCTTCCCACGGTAAACGCCATGAACAGCGAAGGACGTACCTTCAAAGGCTGTCTTTATTTCGGTCTCATGCTCACTCCCAAAGGTCCCAAGGTAATCGAATACAATTGCCGTTTCGGTGACCCTGAAACTCAGGTTGTTCTTCCTCTTTTGGACAGTGATCTTTTTGAAATTATGCAAAGCGTTACAAACGGCACCCTCGGCGAAACAGAGGTTAAGTTCAAAAACGAGCATGCCTGCTGTGTTATTATGGCATCAAAGGGCTATCCTCAGAAATATGACAGCGGATTTGAAATCACCGTACCCGACGAAATAAAGGACAAGGTTTATGTGGCAGGTGCAAAAAAGGACGGCGAAAAGCTCCTGTCTGCCGGCGGCAGAGTTTTGGGTGCCACAGAAACAGCCGACACACTCGAAAAGGCTATCGACGGTGCTTATGCCCTCGTAGATAAAATTCACTTCGAAAATGCATATTTCAGACACGATATAGGCAAAAAAGCCAAGGAGGCAAAATAAATGGTATACCGTATATATGTTGAAAAGAAAAAAGGTCTTGAAAACGAAGCAAAAAGCCTTCTTAGTGAAGCAAAAAATCTGCTCGGTATTGAAAAGTTAGAAAACATCCGTCTTTTCAACCGTTACGATGCAGAAAATATTACTGAAGATTTGTTCAACTATGCAGTAAAAACAGTTTTCTCAGAGCCTCAGCTCGACGATGTTTATGACAGCGTGGAAATTCCCGATGCATATGTTTTCGCGGTGGAAGCTTTGCCCGGTCAGTTTGACCAAAGAGCAGACTCAGCCGCTCAGTGTATCCAGATTATCTCACAGGGTGAGCGTCCCCTCATCCGAACAGCAAAGGTTTATGCTCTTTACGGTGCTCTCAACGAGGCTGACATCGAAGCCTTCAAGCATCACGTAATCAATGCTGTTGAAAGCCGTGAAGCCGCTCTCGACAAACCCGAAACACTCGCCGCAGAATATGCCGCTCCCGAAACCGTTGCCACCGTGGAAGGTTTCATCGGCATGGACGAAACCGCTCTCGGCGCACTGCTCGATGAAAAGGGGTTGGCTATGGACCTTGACGACCTCAAATTCTTACAGGCTTATTTCAGAGATACAGAGCACAGAGACCCCACCATCACTGAAATCCGTGTGGTTGATACCTATTGGTCAGACCATTGCCGTCATACCACCTTCTCTACTCATATCGACAATGTACGCATCAGTGACCCCGCAGTACAGGAGGCTTATGACCGTTATTTGGCCGCAAGAGTTGAGGTTTACGGTGAAGAAAAAGCCGCAGCACGTCCTCAGACACTTATGGATATCGCAACCATCGGTACCAAAACTTTAAAAAAGCGCGGACTTCTTCCCGAACTTGATGAAAGCGAAGAAATCAATGCCTGCTCCATCCATGTAACTGCCACAGTAAACGGTGAAGATCAGGATTGGCTTCTTATGTTCAAAAATGAAACACACAACCATCCTACAGAAATCGAACCCTTCGGCGGTGCGGCTACCTGTATAGGCGGCTGTATCCGTGACCCGCTCTCAGGCCGTGCTTATGTTCACCAAGCTATGCGTGTAACGGGTGCCGGCGACCCCAGAAAGACCATCGCAGAAACCTTAGCCGGAAAGCTTCCTCAGAGAAAAATTTGTCAGACTGCCGCTGCCGGTTACTCCTCTTACGGTAACCAGATCGGTCTTGCCACCGGTCATGTCGCAGAAATGTACCATGAAGGCTTTGTGGCAAAGAGAATGGAATGCGGCGCAGTAGTTGCCGCCGCCCCCGCTTACAATGTTCGCCGTGAACGTCCCGCTCCCGGTGATGTAATCGTCCTCCTCGGCGGACGCACAGGCCGTGACGGTATCGGCGGTGCCACAGGCTCATCAAAAAGCCACAATATGAAATCTCTTACCACCATGGCATCCGAGGTTCAGAAGGGTAACGCTCCCGAAGAAAGAAAGATCCAAAGACTTTTCCGTAACGCTGAGGTTACCCGTCTCATAAAAAGATGTAACGACTTCGGTGCAGGCGGTGTCTCCGTCGCTATCGGTGAGCTTGCTCCCGGTCTTCAGATTGATCTTGATGCTGTACGTAAAAAGTACGAAGGTTTGGACGGTACTGAAATCGCTATTTCCGAATCTCAGGAGAGAATGGCTGTAGTAGTTGCCGCTGAGGATGCAGACAAATTCATAGCCTTCGCAGAAGAAGAAAACCTCGAAGCTTACCGTGTGGCGGAAGTAACAGAGGAAGAGCGTATGGTCATGAAGTGGAAAGGCAACATAATCGCCAACCTCAGCCGTGCATTCCTCGACACCAACGGTGCCGTTAAGCATACGGATGTCGCCGTTACGGAAAAAGACCTTTCCGTATTAAGCAAGGCTATGTTCGGTTCCTTACGTGAAATGGCCTCCGACCTTCGCACAGCCAGCCAGAGAGGTCTCGTTGAGCGATTCGACTCCACCATCGGTGCAGGCAGTGTGCTTATGCCCTACGGCGGTAAACGTCAGCTCACTCCCACCCAATCTATGGCCGCTGTTCTTCCCGTTCTTCCCGGACAGGAAACAGACCAGGCAAGCGTATTCAGTTGGGGCTGTGATCCTGATCATCTTTCAGTTGACCCCTACACAGGCGCACACGCATCCATCTATAATTCCGTAGCTAAGCTCGTAGCCGCAGGCTGTGACTACAAAAAAGCATATCTTACCTTACAGGAATTCTTTGAAAGACTCCGCACCGAGCCCGAACGTTGGGGCAAACCCTTTGCGGCTCTTCTCGGTGCTTTAGATGCACAGTTGGAATTAGGTGCCGCAGCTATCGGCGGTAAGGACTCTATGTCAGGTACCTTCCTCGATAAGGATGTACCGCCCACACTCATTTCTTTTGCCATCGCTCCCATCAAAAAGCAGGACGTTATCAGCCCTGAATTCAAGGAAGCAGGCAGTCCCGTATATCTTTTCGGTGCCGCTGATGAAAGTGCTGACAGTCTCAAGGCAACATGGGAAGCTTTCCACGCTCTTTGCAAAGAAGGCAAGGTTAAGGCCGCTTGGGCAGTGGAAAGAGGCATCGGTGAAGCAGTGATGAAGATGTCCTTCGGTAATAACATCGGCTTCAAATCCTGCGCTAAGCTCGGTGAAAACTGGCATCTCGGTATGTGGGGCTTCCTCGTAGCGGAACTCAGTGAAGATGTGGAGCTTCCCGGTGTAATGAAAATAGGCGAAACTACCGCAGAGCCTGTTATCTCTCTCGAAAATGACTGTGCAACCATCGACGAGCTTTACAAATTACATACCGCTACACTCGAAGATGTTTATCCCACCAAAGCAAAGGAAGATGAGGGTGAAATTCCCACCTTCTCCTTTGACGGCAAATGCAGTGCTTCCGCAAAAAATAAGGTGGCTAAGCCCAAGGTTCTCATTCCCGTATTCCCCGGTACAAACTGTGAATATGACTCTGCACGTGCTGTGGAAGCAGCAGGCGGCGAAGCTGAGATTTTCGTAATCAGAAACCTTACTGCAGAGGATGTTGCACACAGCGTAGAGAGCTTCTCAGCCAAGGTTAAGGAAGCACAGATTATCTTTATCCCCGGCGGCTTCTCAGGCGGTGACGAGCCCGACGGCTCCGCTAAATTCATTACTGCATTTTTCCGTAATCCCGCAGTTAAAGAGGCAGTTACTGACCTTTTAGATAACCGTGACGGTCTCATGTGCGGTATCTGTAACGGCTTCCAAGCTCTTATCAAGTTAGGTCTCGTTCCCTACGGCAAAATCATCGACACAGATGAAAGCTGTCCCACCCTTACTTTCAATAACATCAGCCGTCACCAGAGCAGAATCGTTCACACACGCATCGCTTCTGTAAAATCCCCCTGGCTGAGCAGAATGAATGTGGGTGATGTTGTAAACGTTCCCATTTCTCACGGTGAAGGTAAGTTCCTCGCTTCCGCTGAGCTTGTCAAAGAGCTTGCCGCTAACGGTCAGATTGCTACACAGTATGTTGACCTTGACGGTAATGCTACCGCAAACATCGACTTCAACCCCAACGGCTCTGTATGCGCCATCGAGGGTATCACCTCTCCCGACGGCCGTGTATTCGGTAAGATGGGACACAGTGAAAGAATCGGCGACGGCCTTTATAAAAATGTTCCCGGTGAATATGACATTCAGATGTTCAAGGCAGCTGTGGAGTACTTTAAGTAAACCTCTCCGTCAACCTACGGTTGACACCTCTCCTTTCAGGAGAGGCTGAAATAAGATTAAACCGCACAGGATGTGATGTCCTGTGCGGTTATTGTTTTATTTGGATTTTTTCTTTAGCTTACTGATTATTTGAGCAATAATCATATATATAACACCCGTTAACGGAACTATCATAATGTATATAAAAACTGGCCACTCTGTCATATTCCATAATAAGTTTTTTAAAAACAATGTGTCGATAATAGTAGCTACCGTAAAAAGATTACAAACTATCTCTACTAGTATAAGACCAAATTCATAAATCTTATGCTTTCGTTTACCTTTTGATTTTCCATTATAGGGAGTCATCAGATAATACAAAATAGGATTAATAATTCTGTTTGCCTTGACCTTTTTCAGCCATATACCATCTTCAGACCATTTATAATTAAGCCATACTAATATGCCGTAATTGGCGATTATGCAGATTAGTTTACCGACCACAGATGCTCGCTCCTTCATATTATCTGAAACCATAATAACATCTAATCAGCAGAGTGTCAATATATTGTTGGGCACAGAACCTCTCCGTCAGCTTTTCGGCTGCCACCTCTCCTTTCAGGAGAGGCAAACCAAACATTTTAGGGAGCGTAAAAAAGCCTCTCCTGAAAGGAGAGGTGGCACGGCTTCGCCGTGCCGGAGAGGTAAAAAAAGAAGTCGGACTGCGTACAGTCCGACAGGGCATATTTATAAATAAGAAATTCAAAAACCTCTCAAATAAATTATGCTTCCTCTTCTTCCTTCATCTTTGCAAAACATTCGCTGCAGTAAACCTCTCTGCCTTCAGTGGGCTTGAAGGGAACCTTAGCTTCGCCGCCGCAGCTTGCGCAAGTAGCAATGAACATTTCTCTGGCAGGTCTTGCTGCGTTTTTACGGGCAATACGGCATTCTTTGCAGCGCTGGGGTTCGTTCTGGAAGCCCTTTTCTGCGTAGAATTCCTGTTCGCCTGCAGTGAAGATGAAGTCAGCACCACATTCTTTGCATTTGAGTGTTTTGTCTTCGTACATGATTTTTTACCTCGCTTGAATTTGGAATCGCCCCTATCGGATTTGCACCGAAAATTTTCTCCTTATGAGTTCAGGGCATATAATCAGACCTCGTTCTGAAGTCTTTTTTTAAGTTTTTTTCTCGCTCTTTGCAGAGCACTGTCCACGGATTTGACTGTGGTTGCTGTCCTTTCGGCTATATCGCAATACGAAGCTCCGCCGAGATAAAGCATAAAGATTTCTCTTTCTTTTTCCGTAAGCTCGCCTTTAATGACCGAAGTGATATATTCCGCTCTCTCATCGGAAAGAAGGCTTTCTTCGGGTGTCAGCTCTCCGCCCTCGCGGTTACGCTGACTGTCCAAAGACACTATCATATCCTCCGGAATATGTCTCGCTGTATTTGTGGCACGGATAACACTGATAATGCGGTTTCGGATACAATGCGAAGCATAAGTGTTAAAGGACGCTTTACCGTCTTTTTCATATGAATAAACGGCTCCCAAAAAGCCGAGCATTCCTTCTTGGACCAAATCGGAAATTTTTTCGTTATCCGATGAAAAGGACGAAGCAATATATTTCGCCACATTCATATATCTTTCAGTAAGCACCGTCAAAGCCTCGCTGTCTTTTTCTACGGCAAGAACGGTGAGCTGTTCATCATTTAACTGAAAATAATTTCCCATCTATAGACTTATCCAATCTTATTATTATGAATATAATATAGCAAAACATTTGTAAAGTCAAGTGAATTTTTATACAAAATGTACAAGTGTTTTTTGTTGCTTTGGTACAAGAAATGATGAAACAGAATTATAAAATCCGCCCTGCTGCTAACAAGGCGGATTGTCTGTTAACCTTTGGTCTCAATAATGGCATCAATAAGCATCTGCTGTGCCTCTTTTGCTTCCGGTGTCGGGAAAAGCGGATAGGGATGATCCAAACCTTCCTTAAGCACAAAAGTATGCTCTATTCCCTGCTCTGTAAGGATTTCAGAGAACTTTATGTTATCGGGGCAAAGCATGTCACGTGTACCGGTGAAAAGGCTTATATAACCAAGATCTTCAAAGGTGCCGTAGATAGGACTTACCATAGGATCTTTCCGATCGAGATTGCCCGCCCACTTTTTACCGATATCAACCGTTCCGTATAAGCCGAGCATAGGATCCACCGGCTCTATTTCCATAATCTTTTCATTTTCCATGGTTACGTCCATCCAGGGAACATAAAGGAAAAGCTGTTCGGGTTCGATAATATCAATATCGAGATCTCTTATCTTCTGTGCAAGAACGAGACTCATACCTCCGCCGGAGGAATCACCGGCAAAAATAATATGTTTGACTCCCTCTCTTGATGCAATATCAAGATAAAATTCCATCATAACCTCATAAGACTCTTCACAGGTATAGTGAGGCAGTTTGGGATAAATGGGCATCACCACGGGACATTCGGCATTCTGAGAAACGTTATTGATAAGCTTCCAATGATATTTAAGAGGATTATTCAGATAACCTCCGCCGGGTATGTAAATAAGAAGTGTGTCAGTAAAGGTTTCCATATTGAAATAGTAAACCTGCATATTGTGCTCATACTGATAATAATAAGGGATATCCATCGAAACACCGGCCGGCTTTTCATGCGGTTCAAGATTGGTTTTCTCTCTAAGCTCGATATTTTCGATATAACCGGCACCCTCCTCATAAATTGAGTCACGGTCAATAAGAACCATCCATACCTCTGCCAAAGTTGCCATAACGGAACGTTCGTATTTCAAATGTGAAACACAGTACAGTGCCACAAAAAGCACAACCGACACCATAACGGTAGTAGACAGAAGCTTAAGGATTTTTTTCTTTCTGTTCTTCATGTTTTCCTCCTATAGAAATTCCATAATTTCTCTTCAGTATTGTAATTATAATTATATATTGTGAACAAAGTGATAATACACAGTAAATAATCAACAAATAAAAGATTTTTGTTGATTATTAATAGACAGGTGTCGGTTTTTTTGAGGCTCGGGGGGCGAAGCCGCCGTATACGGCGCCCTGCGCGCGGGGAACGGCATTTATGCCGTGCTTCGCCCCCACGCAATAAACAGCCACCCGTCAAACGGGTGGTTTTTCACATGCGAGCATAGCCCTCTATTCCTCGCGGGACGCGTCAACGCGTAAGTTTAACTGCCAACCGCGTTTTGACTATTTGAAAAATTCTAAAGTGATGCTTGATTTTCACTACTCAAAATTTTTTATATTTTGTTTTTTATTACTAAAGTATAATCCATTATTATATTATTTTAATTTGTAACTATACCCAAATGTTTTACTTTTATATTTTGTTATGGTATAATATCATAGTTATTCAAACACACCGAATAACTCCCTTTGTATTCTCAGTTGTCGTTGGCAGACTGCAACTTTGTTATATACGAAGGGTTCTTTTCTATTCAACTATATAATTTGTCCCGAACCACGCGTCCAACGCATGATTTTACATTACAAAAAAGGCACCTGCACGAAGCAGATGCCCTATACTATTATGTATATTAATAATGTGCTATGCCACAGTCACATACGGGATTCATTTGGAACAGTTTCCAGAAGAAGCGGACGATTTTCCAGATAAAGCCCATAAATCCCGATTTGTGACAAAGGTGTGAGCAGTCATCTACTCTGCTGTCACCACATTTACTGCATACACCGTTCTGATAATCGTGACCTGTGGTGGGAATGATTTCGGTGTAATTATCTCCGCAGGAGCAGGTGTATACGGTCTGACCGTTTTCAGTACAGGTGGCGGGAGTGGTAACAGAAGCATAATAATGAATATGTGATGCTTCACCATAGTGTACGGTAGCCTTTAAGAGAGGATGGTTTTCTATTCCATAAATTTTTTCAATGGCACTGTTCCACTCTTCCTGCGAGCCTTCAAAATATATGTTTTTCAGATTTTCACAGTAATAAAATTCCGCTCCGACTATTTGTGTGACGCTTTTAGGTATGATAACGCTTTCAAGGCTTACACATCCATAAAATACTCCGCCTAAATTTGTTATGCCTTCAGAAACAGTTAATTCTTTAAGCATTCTTCCTTCGAACCGTACTATTTCAACTACAGTATCAGGAATAACATAGGAAGTTACCTCACTTCCTTCGGGAAACAGCATTAATTTTGTCTTTTCCTTATTATAAAGTACACCGAACGCATCACTTGAATAATATTCATTATTTTCATCAACTATTATTCTTTTTAAACTCTCATTTTCTCCGAAAGGAGTATCGCTCGACATGATACCGGCTGCGCCCATATTGGTTACACTGGCGGGAATAGTAATGGTTTCAAGCTTCGGACAATAAATTATTGTATATCGCCCTATCTCTGTAACTCCGTCAAGAATAGTTACTGATTTCAGATTTTCACATTCAAGTATAGCGTTAGGTGCTATCGTTTTTACACTTCCCGGAATTACCAGCGTTTCCATACTGTTACAGCCCGAAATTGCGCCAACCTCAATTCTTGTAACAGGATAACCTCCTAATGTATCGGGGATAACCACATTTCCGACGGCGGCCGTATTAACAGCAGTAAGAGTTGCTTCACGATTTTTTACAGTGTAGGTAAAATCTCCTTCCTCCGCCGCACTCACGCTGAAGCACAGCACACACATCATCAGCATAAACACAGCTATGCCAATAAAAAGCTTCTTTATTTTTTTCATAAAATCCATCCTTCTTTCTTTAAAATATACTAATGGTATATTCAGTATACATCAATAGTTATTATTTGTCAATATCAATAGATTATTTTAACTGCATTAGTTTTATGTATACTATTACTAAAGGATGTGTTTCTATTGAATAATGATAACATAATTATCGGTCAGCGAATCCGTCGGATAAGGTCCTTTCAGAAATTATCCCGTGAAAAGCTCGCCGAAAAAGCTAATATATCCACACAGTTTTTAGCAGATATCGAAACGGGGAAAAAAGGTATGACCGTTTCAACCTTAAAAAAACTTTGTGGTGCCCTGTGTGTTTCCGCTGACAGTATTATTTTCGGCACGGAGGCTGATTCAGCCGACGATAACTTAAATGCTATGCTTGATTCCGTGCCCGAAGATAAAAAAGATGAGCTTGCGGAAATTATTCAGATGATAATAAGATATAACAACTGAACTATACTTTATAATGATAAAAGACAGACTTCAAAATGAAATCTGTCTTTTTGTTTTATGCTTTTTATTAACCTATCAATTCTTCCGCAAACCTGTCAATTATCTCCGCATACTCTTTTCTGCCGTAAATGAATGCCTGTGCGTGGTCAGCCTCGGGAACGAGGAGAATTTCCTTCATCTCACTGCCGCAGGCCTCATAAAGCTCTGTGCACATAAATGCAGGAACGAGAGCATCCCTTTCACCGTGAACAAAAATCATCGGAACCTTAGCTTTTTTTACGCTGTCGATGGGTGAAACATCGAAAAGATCAAAGCCATGGTTAATTTTACCTGCATAGAATACACCTTTGGTAATAGCTTTACTGCACTTTATGCCAAGCTTTTGTATTTTCCAATTAAAGAAGTCCTCAGCACGGGTAAAGCCACAGTCAGCCACGGTAAATTTCACGTTTTCGGGCAAATCGTCTCTCCCGCTCATCATGCATACCGTGGCACAGCCCATCGAAACACCGTGAAGGATAATCTTTATATCCTTACCGAAAACTTCCGTAAGATATGAAAGCCACTTCATACAGTCTTCTCTTTCATTATAACCGAAGGTACACCATGTACCCTCGCTTTCACCCGAAGCCACATGATCCGGAATAAAAACATTATAACCCTTTTCTATATAATACTGTACAAATTTTGAAAACTCTCTTTTTCCGCTGCTTCTGTAGCCGTGAGCACCGAAAACGAAAACATCGCTTTCTTTTTCGGGTCTGACAAGATAAGCAGTAAGCCTGTATCCCTTATCTGACACCATGAAATGTCTTTCATAGCCGTACTCCTCCAACCACTTAAGATTATTCTCTAAAAATTCACCTAAATGACTGTTATCACAGCCCGACATTTTCTGATTGAACTCAGGCGAAAATGTAATGTTACGGTTAAAGAGTGCTTCATTTGCAGCGGTAACAAGACCGTAAGCGGTAACTCCCGCCACGGATGCACCTATCAAAGTTTTTTTAATTATCTTTTTCATACTTCCACATCCTTCGGTCTTTGTCTGTGAAAAACAGCATTACCGATATTCATCGGTGAAACGGCCATTTTAACCATCATTATTTTTTCCTCAAAGGTCATTTTGCGGGTCGGAATATCTGCAAGTGAAATCACACGGATGCTTTCCGTAAGAGCCTGTGCCGAAATATCCTCACCAACAGCGATTGAAACTGTTTTCGTTTCACCGGGCAAAAGGTCAAAGCAGTTATCAGAAAAATTACCGGCACTCGCACTTTCAAGTCTTACAAGACGTGCATACTTATCAGCTGTAAGAGTAATTTCCACCTTATTACCGATGATATTTTTTTCTGCCTTTATTACGGCTTTCGGTATATCGAGATTTTTTTCTTCATCAAAAAGGAAAACTCTTCTCACCGTCTCCGCTCCGTCCTCTATAAGAGAAAGAAGAAGACCTGTCCTTTTTATATCGTAGGCCTTACGGAGAATAAAAAGATCCTTTCTGAAAACCTTTTCATTTGTGAGAGCTTTAACGGTAAGCACTCTTTCATCGGAAGAAACGATACCTTTTTCGAAATCGAAAATTGAAAGACGCACTTTAACGTTCTTATCCTCACGGCAGTCATTTATAATATATGCATTCAGATCATTTCCTTTATCCTCAAAAGATACCGTAAGAGGACGGTTAAAATGTCTGGCACCGTACTGTAACGCCTTATAATTACCGTAATAGTCTATACTTGACCATGAGCATACAGGCCAACAATCATTAAATTGCCAATAAAGAGCTCCGTTGCATCTTCCTTTGTTTCTGCGCCAATGCTCGGTAGCATCCTCGATACAGTTAAGCTGTGTTATCTGCGAAAGATAGACATAATCTTCAAAATTCTGAGGAATTCTGAACCGCGTGCGGATATAATAAAACATCTTTGCGTTTCCCGAACCGCATTTCTGATGACTTTTCATAACCTCGCTTTCCAAAGCATAGTCCTTTTTTTCAGCAAAGGCTGCAACAGTTTTTATGTCGGGAAGACTTTCAAATCCGAATTCACTGCAAAAACGTGTCATGCGGCGACGGTATTCCTTCATGGGGGCAAGACCGTGCCATACGCTCCAAAGATGTGTATCACCCACATTATCGGAATTTATTCCCTTGTTATACTCTGTGCCGCAGGGTGAACCGGGAATAAACGGAGTTGTACTGTCGTACTTTCTTATCTCTTCGGGAAGAATGTTATAAAAGAACTTTTCCGTCCATTTTATGTATTCTCTCAAATGCATCCATCCGCCTGACATGGTTTCTATTTCGTTGTTACCGCTCCATAAAGCGAGAGATGCGTGATGAGAAAGTCTTTTTACGTTATATTCTATTTCATTTTTTACGTTGGCAAGAAAATCAGATTTAAAGAAAGGATAAGGCTGACAGGCAAACATAAAATCCTGCCACAGCAAAATACCCTTTTCGTCGCAAAGGTCATACATTTCGTCACTTTCGTAAAAACCGCCGCCCCATATACGTATAAGATTGAAATTTGAGAAAAGAGCAGTATCAATATACATTCTCAGTGCTTTTTCATCGAAACGGTTAATAAAGGAATCCGCGGGAATCCAGTTGGCACCTTTTGCGAACATGGGTACACCATTAAGGATAAAGCGGAAATTTGTACCGTATTCGTCTCTGCTGCGGTCCAAAACCACAGTTCGCAAACCTATCCTTTTTTCAGCCGTGGAAACCGCTTCGCCCTCATAAATCAGTTCTGCTTTGACTATGTAAAGAGGCTGTGTGTCCTTACCTGAAAGCTCCTTTGTCCACCATAACTCCGGCTTTTCTACCGTAAACTCACCCTTGAAGCCCTCACGTGTTTCTGTTATGCCGTCGGGATGTGTGAAAGTTACGGCACATTCCACGTCTCTGCCGTACAGCTCCGCCTCACAGTCAAAGCCTACGGTTACCTTACCGTCAGAATGTGTCTGCGTAACACCGAGATGCTTCACCTTTGCCTTTTTTATAAACTCCAGTCCGATATTACCGCTGACACCTGAGGGTACAAGCACAGGACCCCAATCCCAGCCGAAATGGCACTGAGGCTTACGGACAAAAACTATACCGTTCATACCGTTTGAGTTAGGAGGAACCACATTCTTTTTAGCGATATTCTCCACATATTTCACAGGAGAAAGAAAGAGCATTTTAAGTTCATTTTTTCCGGATCTGAGATATTCTTTTATCTTAAAGCTGTATCCGATATGGCAATTCTCAGTATATGCCACCTCTTTGCCGTTAACATAAATATGGCAAAGCGTGTCAAGCATTTTGCAGTCAAGACAGATTTCATCATACTGCATTTCCTCTTCTGAGAGAATAAAGCTTTTCGCATATTCCCAATCAAGATGACCCACAAATTCGCAATCCTTTTCATTGAGGCCGTAAAAGGGATCGGGAATAATTTCATTTCTTATAAGATCCAGATAGTTGCATCCGGGAACAATTGCATCCAGCCACTTATCTTTACCTTTTTCTCTGAAAAGCCATTGTCCGTTAAGTGATTTATACATCATTTTTCTCCTCGATAAAAAATTATTTAACCTTAGCATTTTTTATGCTGCTGTATGCGCCGAAAACATTTTTTCCGTTTACCTTTTTGTATGCTCTGATTTTAACGTAATACTTCTTACCGCTCTTAAGCTTTTTAAGAGTCGTCTTTTTTGTGCTCTGTTTTTTAATATAAAGGGTCTTTTTGTTCTTTTTGAAATTTTTTGATGTTGAGCTTATAATCTGATAACCGTCAGCTCCCTTAACTGTCTTCCATGAAAGTGCCATAGCATCGTTTTTTGCCGTAAGCTTAAGAGAGCTTACCTTTGCAGGGCTTATGCTGAAGGTGAGAGTCTTTGTACCTGAATAGTTACCTTTAAAGGTTATTATGGCCTTACCCTTACCGATTGCTTTGTTATTGGTATATTTAACGGTGTAATCCTTACCCTTTACGAGCACCTTTCCTTTGTAATCCTTTACGGTAACCTCCGGCTTAAAAGCTTTTCCGGTGTAGGTATAGGCTGTCTTTGAAAGCTTTACGGTCTTTATTCTGTAAATTTTTACTGAAGATGACTTTCCGCAGAGAGTACATGTGGTGGTGATATAACCGGGTCCTTTGAGAGAGGATGGAGTCACGGTAACCTTATTTACATGGACTTTGGCGGGAATGGGCGTAATGTCTGTTTTGGCATCGCAGTAAATACAGTGACGTGATTTACTGCCTGTTTTGCCGCACTGAGGCTGTACATCGGTTACAAAGATATTACTGTAGGTATGCCCCGCTTCAAAAGCTCTTTTTTCTGTTTCTCCGCAAACAACACAGATTCTTTCTTCTTCACCTTTAACTGTGCAGGTGGCATTTTTGGTTACTGTCCATTCGCTCCATCCGTGCTTTGCGCTGCCCTCAAAAACGATAGTGTCCGTGCCGTTACAGTTTTCTCTGTCACAAAAAGCAGTTGCCGTGCCGTCCTTTATGCAGGTAGCATCGTCATTATAAATATATGAGCTGAAGCTGTGTCCTGTTTTTTCACCGTCATCAAAGGTGGCTTCGCCGATTTTGGCACACTTACTGCAGTCATAATAATAAACATTACCTCTTTCGCAGTCAGCCTTTGCACAAAAATGAGCCTTATCTGTGATTTTTTCCGTAAAATCATGGAAACAGGGGCCGTAGGTTCCGTCTTCAAATGTTACATGCTCGCTTCCTTCGGCGCACCAAAGATTAACGGGATTAACGAAAGAACCTCCGTAAAGAGTGATATTCATATCCCCCGCATAGAGAGTGCTTTCTTCCAAATTTTTGATTTTGCCCTTAAAGGTACCTCCCTTTATTATGAGCACAGTCTTTTCTGTCCAATTATCTGTTTCCCTGTCTGCACCGTATTCGATGTCACCGATTACGGTACCCGTATAATTTTCGTCGAAGGTTGCGGTCACTCCTTCGGGATATCCGCCCTGCAGATTATACCAAAGGTCAAAGGCAGCGGCACCGCTTGTGATGTTGCTTTCACCCGTGATGAGCGTATCACCGCAGTTATTTGAAAGTGCATAAATCTTTTTGCCGTTTGTATCGAGACTGAAGCTGTCAAGGGTAAGGTCACAGTAATTTTGCACGAGCATTCTTACCTCACCGCCGGCTTTCAGCGTACCGTTTCTGAGCGTTACTGCGGCACCCTTTTCCAAATGCATGGCCTGACTTTTTGTACCGCTTGAGCCCACAAGCTCACCGTCAACGGTATATGTATGTCCGCCGAAGTCAAAGGTGATGTTTTTGTCACCCGTTACGAAAATACCGTCACCGTTTGCATTAGTTTTAAGTGTAAGAGTTGTTTGTCCCTCTGCGGCATTAACGGCTTCCTGTAAGGTTTCGTATTCTTTGCCGTCGGTTGAAGAGACAATATAATTTTTGTGAACTACTTTGTACTTTTCGCCTTCTTCCACTGCCTTATAGTGTTCAGCACAGAAAGAAGCTGCCTTTTCATCGGCAAATACACCGCCGTAAAGGGTGATATTTGCGTCATCAAGATCTGATTCAAAGGCTGTGGTAGAGCTGACAAATTCGCCCTCAAATGTACCGCCCTTTATAACGAGCGCTGTTTTTTCTGTCCAATTTTCTGCATAACCGTAGGCACCGTATTCGATGTTACCGATAACTGTACCTGTAAAGTTTTCATCGAAGGTTACGGTCACTCCTTCGTGATATCCGCCCTGCAGATTATACCAAAGGTCAAAGGCGGCGGCACCGCTTGTGATGTTGCTTTCACCCGTAATGAGAGTATCACCGCAGTTATTTGAGAGAGCATAAATCTTTTTGCCGTTTGTATCGAGACTGAAGCTGTCGAGGGTAAGGTCACAGTAATTTTGCACAAGCATTCTTACCTCACCGCCGGCTTTCAGCGTACCGTTTCTGAGCGTTACTGCGGCACCCTTTTCCAAATGCATGGCCTGGCTTTTTGTACCGCTTGAGCCCACAAGCTCACCGTCAACGGTATATGTATGTCCGCCGAAGTCAAGGGTGATGTTTTTGTCGCCCGTTACGAAAATACCGTCGCCGTTTGCATCGGTATTAAGAGTAATAATTGTTTCTCCTTCAGCGGCATTAACTGCCTGCTGAAGAGTGGCAAAAGTATTTCCCTTATCATCGGAAACGATGGGAACTATCTTATATTTTCCGTTCTCTGCCACGGCAGTATAACATTCAGCACAGAAAGAAGCTGCCTTTTCATCGGCAAAGACACCGCCGTAAAGGGTGATATTTGCGTCATCAAGATCTGATTCAAAAGCTGTGGTAGAGCTGACAAATTCGCCCTCAAATGTACCGCCCTTTATAACGAGTGCTGTTTTTTCTGTCCAATTTTCTGCATAACCGTAGGCACCGTATTCGATGTTACCGATAACTGTACCTGTAAAGTTTTCATCGAAGGTTACGGTCACTCCTTCGGGATATCCGCCCTGCAGATTATACCAAAGGTCAAAGGCGGCGGCATCGCTTGTGATGTTGCTTTCACCCGTAATGAGAGTATCACCGCAGTTATTTGAGAGAGCGTAAATCTTTTTGCCGTTTGTGTCGAGGCTGAAGCTGTCAAGGGTAAGGTCACAGTAATTCTGCACGAGCATTCTTACCTCACCGCCGGCTTTAAGCGTACCGTTTTTTAAGGTTACCTTTGCACCCTTTTCCAGATGCATAGCCTGACTTTTTGTACCGCTTGAGCCCACAAGCTCACCGTCAACGGTGTATGTATGTCCGCCGAAGTCAAGGGTGATGTTTTTGTCGCCCGTTACGAAAATACCGTCACCGTTTGCATCGGCATTAAGAGTAATAATTGTTTCTCCCTCAGCGGCATCTACGGCGGCTTGTAAAGATTCATATAGAGTATCACCTATGGCGGCGACATATCCGACATCACCTTCTTCTGCGGCAAGTACAGGAGTAATACCCGCAGAAAGCACCATAATGACGGCCATAAACACAGCCGTAAGCTTTGTAATTGCAAAGTTTTTATTGTTTTCCATTTTCATTCGCTCCTTTTCAGCGTTATTGATTCGTATATATTTATCTGTCAGCATCAGAGTTTAATCTCACATAAGCTTTCGGCGTTTTTAAAATGTACACCGATGATACCGAGTTCTCCGAGCTTTTCCACATTCGTAAGGCTATCATCCACCATATAAATTTCATCATAAACCTTACCGAAGGAGGAAACGCAGTGAAGATAAATTTTCGGGTCAGGCTTTGCCATTTTCAGATTGCAGGAAATAAACATTTTATCAAAAAGATGTGTTATACCGTTTTCCTCAAAAAGCTTTTCCACAAAACCGAGCGGTGCATTTGAAAGAAGTGCCACATCAGCCTTTTCACGGATTTTTTCTATTTCCTTTACCATATAGGGTCTCAGATGAATAAGCTCGTCCCATTCACTGAGTATATCCTCTTTTTTCATTCCCAACTCCGCCGACATACGGTCAAAAAGCTCTTCACGGGTTATCTCTCCCAAATCGGCAGGAATAAAGTATTTATCCTTTAATGTTTTCGCTGTTTCTTCATCGAAATGCCTTCTGAAAAAAGGAGGTGCTATTTCATCAAAAATTACACCGAAGCAGTCAAATATAACTAATTTGTTTTTCATTTTACTTCTCCCTCCCTGAAATATCTGCCTGTTTTTTTCAAATATTCTATGAGCATTCCGGTCCAATCGGTCTGAATAAAGTCAAAGTCTTTATCCGCAAGCCAGCCCCATCCGTATTCTTCACTCACCGTGAGGGCACTGTCATCGCTGTGACCGCCCGCAAGCTGTTTGCGGTAATCGTAAATTATGGCATTTACCCAAAGAAGCTTTCCGTCAGAATGCATTTTATTCACGAACTGCTCCGATGCGAGATAAGAGGTATCCTCTTTAAAAATAACTTCCGCACCGATATAGTTGATTTTTCTTTTCATCAGCTCTTCGTGACAGGTATGGTTTTCCTCGACTATGGGAATAAAAGGCAAATCTGGGGCAAGATTTTCCAAAAGGTCAAAAACCTTTTTGGAGGGCTTACTTTTAACCAAACACTGCTCCGTCATACCGTGAGCCTTTATGGCTTTATATATCTTTTCGGGAGCGGACCAAAATTTATCGATATTTATGTAACACCGGTCTTTGAAAGTGTCGAGAAATTCATCAAAGTCCGCTACAGTAAACTGTGTTTTTGTTCGGTCATAATTAACATAGTGCTGTTTTTTGATTACGCTCAGAGGCAGGGCACCGAAGTAAAAAGGCTTACCGAAATGCGCAAGCTCTTTCAACGGATGAAAAAGATAAAGCTTTCCGTCACCGCTCACACTCACATCCGCCTCTATCATATCCGCCCCCTGCTTAAGGGCAATTTCATAAGAAGCGAGAGTATTGCAGGGTATATTGCCGCCGCAGGCACCCCGGTGAGCAACGACAATAATATTTTCTTTTGCTTTTTCAGCGATAGTTTTCATCAGCAATTCCTCTTTATATATAAATATACATTATAAGTATAAAGCAATCTTTCCCTTTAGTCAAGAAAAACAGTATTGACAGACAGATTTTTTTATGCTATTTTACCCTTTGAAAGAGCAAAAAGCCTCTTTCATAAAAAAGTTAATAAAAACGTTACAGGTGTCGGACAGCTTACGGGCTGTCAGGTGAAAAGGGAAGCAGGGTGAAAATCCCTCACGAACTCGTCGCTGTAAGGAAGGAGCTTTTTTCCATTATGTCATTGTCTCTCTTTGAGGCGAGAAGACGGAAAAGGGTGATGAAAGCCGAAGTCAGAAGACCTGCCCGTAACGATATTGTGGAGCTGCGAGTAACCGGCTTAACGCAAGGACATATTTAACGGGATAACTGTGTGCCTTTGCGACCTTTAAGGGTCGTTTTTTGTTTCCTGATAATTAATGTCTGCTCACAATATTTTATTGACGACAGACAAAAAAAGAAAGGAAAGAAAAACAATGAAAAAGAAACACATTATCGCACTCCTTCTTGCTGTAGTGCTTGTGGCAGGTATGGTTTTAGCATACTCCGCTTTCAGTGAAAAGCCGACAGAGGGAACGAAAAAAATCACCATAGAGGTGGTGGATAATGAACAAAACTCCACCGTCTATGAGGTAAAAACAGATGCAGAATATCTTATCGGTGCCATGGAGGATGCGGAGGGTCTCACCTTCGACGGCAGCGAGGGACAGTACGGCTTTACCGTAAGTGAAATCAACGGTGTTGTTGCCGACTTTACCGTTGATTCCTCCTATTGGGCATTTTATGTCAATGATGAATACTGCAATTACGGTGTTTCCGAACAGCCCGTAAATGACGGCGATGCTTTCAGAATAGTTTACAGCACCTACTGATATGAAAAAAATATCTGTTTTTGATGTTGCGCTGACAGGCATGATGGTTGCCGTTATCGAGGTGTGCAAGGTAGCGATGATGGAGCTTGCAAATATTGAGCTCACCTCCTTTTGGCTGCTGATTTTTTCGAAACATTTCGGCAAAAAGGTTTACTTCGTCGTTCCGGTGTTCATTCTCATTGAAGGGGCAATTTTCGGTTTAGGCGATTGGTGGTTTATGTACCTTTATGCCTGGCCGTTGCTCGTCCTCGTTGCAAAGCTTTTTCGCAAAAGCGATGAGCCCCTGACTTGGGCAATCATATCGGGCATATTCGGTCTGAGCTTCGGCTTTCTGTGTGCGTTTACAAAAATCTTTTTTATGGGCAGTGCTGCCGCAGCCTTTTCATGGTGGATAGCGGGTATACCTTGGGATTTAGTCCACGGTGCGGCAAATTTCATACTGATGCTGGTTATGTATAAGCCCATGGAGAAAGCTGTGGCACAGATAAAGAAAAAAGGATTCTGACAAATAAAAATAAAGGCACTTCCGCCTCCCGGATTTCCGATTTTCCGGGGGCATTTTTCTTTATTTGCTTATTGACAATTTAATCCGTTAAATGGTATTATTATCCTGTAAAATTATATCCGAGGAGGAAATAAAATGAAAGCATATAAATTTTGGTTCTGCACAGGCTCGCAGGACCTTTACGGCGACGAATGTCTCCGTAATGTGGCAGAGCATTCAAAAATCATCGTAAACGAGCTCAATAAAAGCGGTATTCTCCCCTACGAGGTGGTTTGGAAACCCACTCTTATCACAAACGAGCTTATCAGAAAAACCTTAAATGAGGCAAATGCGGACGAAAGCTGTGCCGGCGTCATCACATGGATGCACACCTTCTCCCCTGCAAAAAGTTGGATTTTAGGTCATCAGGAATACAGAAAGCCTTTGCTGCACTTACATACACAGTTTAATGAGGAGATCCCCTATGACACCATCGATATGGACTTTATGAACGAAAATCAGTCCGCTCACGGTGACAGAGAATATGCTCATATTCTCTCCCGAATGGGCATCGAAAGAGAAACAGTGGTAGGACATTGGTCTCTTAAGGCTGTAAAGGAAAAAATTGCCGCCTGGATGAGAACCGCCGTAGGTATCGCAGAAAGCAGCCACATCAGAGTCATGAGAGTGGCTGACAATATGAGAAATGTGGCAGTTACCGAGGGTGACAAGGTAGAGGCTCAGCTTAAATTCGGTTGGGAAATCGATGCTTATCCCGTAAATGAAATCGCAGAAAGCGTAGATGCTGTTTCTCTTTCCGACGTAAAAGCTCTCACCGATGAATATTATGAAAAATATGACATCATTCTCGAAGGCAGAGATCCCGCAGAATTCCGCCGCCATGTGGAGGTTCAGGCTCAGATTGAGCTCGGCTTTGAAAGATTCCTCAAAGAAAAAAATTATCAGGCGATCGTAACTCACTTCGGTGACCTCGGTGCACTCAAACAGCTCCCCGGTCTCGCCATACAAAGACTTATGGAAAAGGGCTACGGCTTCGGTGCCGAGGGTGACTGGAAGGTTGCCGCTATGGTACGTCTCATGAAAATCATGACCGAGGGTATTCAGGATGCCAAAGGCACCTCCATGCTTGAGGACTATACATACAATCTTGTTCCCGGTAAGGAAGGTATTCTTCAGGCTCATATGCTCGAAATTTGTCCCTCCATCGCTGACGGTAAAATCGGCATCAAATGTAAGCCTCTTTCAATGGGTGACAGAGAAGACCCGGCAAGATTGGTCTTTACCTCAAAAGAGGGCGAAGGTATCGCCTGCTCACTCATCGACCTCGGCAACCGTTTCCGTCTCATTATCAATGAGGTTGACTGCATAAAGACCGAAAAGGAAATGCCTTCTCTTCCCACCGCAACAAACTTCTGGGTACCCAGACCCGATTTCTACACAGGTGTTGAGGCATGGCTTATGGCGGGCGGTGCACATCACACAGCCTTCAGCTACGACCTTACCTCAAAGCAGATGTGCGATTGGGCGGATGCTATGGGTATCGAATCAGTAGTTATCGGTAAAAACACTAACATTGCCGATTTCAAAAAAGAGCTCAGACTCGGCAGCGTTTATTACAGATGAGGTAAGATATGGATAAAAAGTTTATGATTACCGAAGGAAAAACCGCTTTGGGCATCGAGCTCGGCTCCACCAGAGTAAAGGCAGTTCTTATCGGTGAAAACTCACTTCCCTTGGCTTCAGGCAGCCACGAATGGGAGAATAAATTGGAAAACGGCTATTGGACCTATTCTCTTGACGATGTTCATGCTGCTTTACTTTCCTGTTTTGCAAAGCTTAAGGCAGACGTAAAAGAAAAGTATGACTGCTCACTTACCACCGTTGGTGCTATGGGTATTTCGGCCATGATGCACGGCTATTTAGCCTTTGATAAGGAAGGCAAGCTTCTCACTCCCTTCCGCACATGGAGAAACACCACCACAGGTCAGGCCTCTGAAGCACTTACGGAAGCTCTCGGCTTCAATATTCCCCAAAGATGGACAGCCTCACATATTTATCAAGCCATCCTTAACGGTGAAGAACATGTGTCTGAAATAGCATATGTAACCACTCTTGCAGGATATGTACATTACATGCTCACAGGCATAAACGCCGTAGGTATAGGTGAAGCATCCGGTATTTTTCCCATCGACAGCACCGTAAACGATTACGATGAAAAAATGATGGAAAAATTCGATAAATTGACAGAAGAAAAAGGCTTTACGAAAAAGCTCCGTGACATTCTGCCCAAGGTTCTGGTGGCAGGTGAAAATGCAGGCTGTCTCACAGAAACAGGCGCATTTCTTCTCGACGAAAGCGGAGAATTCAAAGCAGGTGTCCCCTTCGCTCCCGCTGAGGGTGATGCAGGAACGGGTATGACCGCCACCAACTCCATCAAGGAAAGAACCGGTAACATTTCCGCAGGTACTTCCGTTTTCGCCATGCTCGTTCTCGAAAAAAATCTGAGTAAAGTTTACCCCGAAATCGATATGGTGACCACCCCCACAGGCAAGCCCGTGGCTATGGTACACTGTAACAACTGCACAAGCGATATCAATGCCTGGGGCAGTCTCTTCCACGAATTTGCACTTGCTTTAGGTATGGATATATCAAAGGGTAAAATCTTTGATATGATGTATGAAAAATCCCTCGAAGGCGATGCAGATTGCGGCGGTCTTATCTCTTATAACTACTATTCGGGAGAGCCCGTAACGGGTCTCAGCGAAGGCAGACCGCTCTTTGTGCGTACCCCCGACAGCAAAATGAATTTGGGTAATTTTTTCCGCACACAGCTTTATTCGGCGATTGCCTCTCTGAAAATCGGTCTGGACCTTCTTTTCAAAAACGAAAAAGTGCAAACAGACAAGCTTTACGGCCACGGCGGATACTATATCTATCCCGGTGTGGGACAAAAATACACAGCCTCGGCTCTCGGCGCTCCTGTTTCAGTTATGAAAACAGCCGGAGAGGGAGGTCCCTACGGAATGGCACTTTTGGCACTTTATTCACTCAAAAGTAAAGAAATGAGCCTCGATGAATTTTTGGAAAAAGAGGTATTTGCCTCAGCAGAATGTATTACAGCTGAGCCTGACGAGGAAACAGCAAATGGCTTTGCAAAATTTCTTGACATTTATGTTAAAGGTCTTGATTGCGAAAGAAAAGCAATCGAGTGCATTTAAAAAAACATTAAAAAGGAGACAGATAAAATGAAAAAAGCAATTTCCATTCTTCTTTCGGTAATTATGATTTTTTCTGCGGTTTCTGTGTCTGTTTCGGCGGCAGAAAAGCCGGAGCTTACAATTACCGTGGCAAATGACCTTCACTACAATATGGAATACGGCAACTTCACAGGCGACAAATTTGCCGGTGCCGATTACTCCCATGTTCCGTCAAACGGTCAGCTGTGGATAGAATCTATTCTCATCGTCAAATCCTTCTTTGAAAAATTCAAGCAAAGCGACAGCGAAATTCTTCTCCTCCCCGGCGACCTTGCTGACCGCGGGCTTCCCGAAGAACACAAAGCTATCGCCGCAGAGCTGAAGGCACTTGAGGATGCCGGCAAGCGTGTTTATGTGGTTCCCGGCAACCACGACTATTACGGAAAAGTCACCCCCGCAGAATTCTCAGATTATTATGCGGAGTTCGGCTACAACGAAGCCATCGCAACCGACAAAAACTCCGCTTCCTATGTGGTTGACCTTGACAGCGAATACAGACTTTTGGCTATCGACAGCTGCATTCCGCGCAAAGGTGTTGCCGGCATCGACACAGAGAGAAAAGCATGGATCGAAGAACAGGTAAAGCAGGCACAGTCGGACGGTAAAAAGGTCATCTCAATGATGCACCACAATTTACTTAACCATTTCGTTTTCGGCGAAATAGTACATGCCGGCGGATTCATTGACAGCGAAATCGGTCTTCCTGAGCTTTTTGCACAGTATAACGTAAAATATACCCTTACTGCTCATACTCACTCTCACGATATCAAAGCCTACACAGGCAAAAACGGTGTGACTGTTTACGATATTCTCACTTCTTCTCTTAATCTTTATCCTCTCCCTTACAGAACAATCACCTTGGGCGAAAAAGTAAAGATCAGAACAGAGCATATCGAAGCTGTGGATATGACAAGTAAAGAGGGCGTAATCTCCGACAACTGCTACAAGCTCGCCACCGAGGATTTCCAGGCTTATGCTCTCGGATGTACGAAATACGGTCTCGATTTAACCTTCGACAGCTACCTCAAAGCCTCAAAAATCAAAAGCCTTCTTAAGCTTGACGAAGAAAAGGATGCTGAGCTGTGTGCAATTATCGATAAGCTCATCCCCCGTTTTACGGAGCTGATAGATATACCCTTGTATTCAAATGATGCACAGGGCGGCGAAAGTTTGGAAAAATACGCCAAAGCTCTCAGACTTGATTTCCCCGAAACAGACATTAAATCTTTCAGAGGACTTGCGATATTCTTATATCAGCAATATGTGGAGGGTGACGAAAATTACGGTCTTTTCAGTGCTGAATATGTTCTTACGACTGCGGCACTCACCGCTGTTTTCAACCAGCTTCTCGCAGAGGTTACAGCTGAAGACTATACAAACCTCCTCAATTATCTTGCAGATTATTTCAACCTCAAATCCGTTAACGGATTTGCTGCCTTTGCAGGGGACGCTGTTTCAAGAGCAAAAGGTATAGATCTTTTTGTTTCCGCACTCGGCAACTCCATTCTTCTTTTCTTCACCACCGATGAGCTTCCTGAGGACAACAATGTTACTCTTCCCGGTTATGATGTTTCCGAGGTTAAAGAAGAAAAGCTTTCCCTTTGGGATAAAATTGTTAACTTCTTCCTTTCCTTCTTTGATTACATTCTCCGCATTTTCGGAGTGGGCGAATGATAAATTAAAGGATCTAACACAGACTGTTGCAGACATCTGCAGCAGTCTTTTTTTACGAAAAACAAGTTGACAAAAATAAGAAAGCATAATATCATTATTATGAGTAAATATCTTTAAAGGAGGACGGTTATGCAGTTTATTACAGCCGTTTCACGCTTCATTCTCCCTGTCATAACCCTTATCATATTGATAAAATGCATTCTTTCCCTGTGGCTCGGCCACCCTAAAGAAAAAACCTACGGTTACATTATCGATATGATAAACGGAGAAAGATACGCGCTTAATATGTGGGAAACCTCCATCGGCAGAGGCTCCAGCTGTGACATCACTCTTTCCTATGACAATGTGGCACGCACCCACGCAGTTTTCACCCGCAGAATCGACGGATGGTATATACATAACATAAATTATGTCAAATGGAAAAAATTAGCTGAGTTGGAGGGACGTCTTTCCCGTTCAAACAGAAAAAACACTTCGAGCATCATAAAAATTAACGGTACCAGAGTCGAGGACAAAGCCACAGTTTCTGACGGTGATATAATAACCTTGGGTAATGTGCGCTTAAGGTTTGAGGTTGCCGATGACCCTGTACAGAAGGTGGGCAAAAAGAAGAAAAAGTCCGCATCTGCTCCCTCACCGGTAAAGCACGATTACCCGCAATATGATATAGACCGCCATTATGAAGAGGTCGGCTCTTACACTGTGGAAACACCCGGAAAGCAGAGTACAAAAAAGAAATCCTCACAGCCGAGAATTATAAACAAGGATACGGGCGAGGCCTTTATCCTGTGCGGTAATGAGGTAACGATCGGTAAAGGAAGATGCGACATTAAGCTTTCTTCACGCCACGCAGCGAAAAAACACGCGTTGCTCATTCTTTATGAGGACGGTTGGGCAGTTTCAGACTGTTCGGGTAAAAAAGGCACCTACCTTAACGGTAAGCTTATAACGTCACCTCAGCTTCTTTTCAGCGGCGATGTTATAGCCATCGGTGACGAAAGACTCTTTTACGAAGGAGGCAGACGATGACACGTAAAAAGAAAAACGGAAACGGTCTTGCCGCCTCCACAGTAACAGGCGGAGACAAAATACGCCGTAAATTCAAATATGTTGACCGCACATTCATTCTCACAATGCTTACGGTCTTTCAGCTTGTATCCTTTATACCCGTCGTATTCAGCGACGGCAAGGTATATTTCAAAATAATCCTCCAGCTTCTTTTTTATATTTCCTTTGAATGGTTTTATGTCGGTATAATGAGGATATTCATCAAAAAGGTAAACTTTGAGCTGGAATTTATCGCCTTTTTCCTCAGCGGTATAGGCATGTGCCTCACAGCAAGCGTAAACAAGGACAGTATGCTCAAGCAGCTGATTACCGTGCTTGCCGGTATTATTGTCTATGACATTTTGCTGTGGTATTTGCAGGACATAAAAAGAGTTATGTTCATAAGAACACCTTTAGCTGTATTTGCTCTTTTATTTCTCGCCGCATCCTTTCTTTACATCCGTATGTTTGTGGGACAAATAAACGGCGCCTACAACTGGCTTTCCTTTTCCGGCTTTTCCTTACAGCCCTCGGAATTTGTAAAAATTGCCTTTGTTTTCGTCGGTGCCGCCTCTCTCGACAAACTTCTTTCCTCAAAAAACATATATATGTTTATCATCTTTGCCATGGGATGCATAGGTGTACTTTTCCTGATGAAGGATTTCGGCACAGCACTGATATTTTTCTTTACCTTTATCGTTATTTCATTTATGCGTTCGGGCGACCTCAGAACGATAGTATTTATCTGTGCCATCGCTCTTTTGGGTGCTTTGCTGATAATTTATTTCCGTCCTCATGTCGCTGCACGCTTCGCCGCCTATCGCCACGTATGGGAAGACATTTACGGCAGAGGCTATCAGCAAACGAGGGTGCTTATCTACTCCGTCAGCGGAGGTCTTTTCGGTGTGGGTGTAGGTAACGGCTGTCTGAGAAACGTTTATGCGAGCACAACCGACCTGGTTTTCGGTCTGATATGTGAAGAGATGGGTATTTTAATCGGTGTTATCATTGTGCTTGCTTTCGCTTCAATAGCCATCTACGCTATGATCTCATCACGAAGTGCTCCCTCCACCTTTTACTCCATTTCAGCCTGCTCTGCGGCTGCCATGATTCTTTTCCAGACCTGTCTTAATATTTTCGGCATCACGGACCTTTTGCCACTTACCGGAGTCACTCTCCCTTTTATAAGCCAGGGCGGTTCGAGTATGATATGCACTTGGGCTCTATTTGCTTTCATAAAAGCTGCCGACGTCAGAGCCTATCCGAAAATTTATAAAACAAACTGAGGAGGCGGTATTTTGCGTACAATAACAAAAAGAACTTATATCGTGGTATTTCTTGTTTTAGCCTTCTTTGCGGGACTCGGCATTATGCTTTACTCTTTTTATGTAAACGGCGGTCAATGGGCGTCAAACAGAGCAAACAGCCACATATATTCCGGCGGTGAGCTTACTGTAGCGGGCACCATTTATGACCGTGACGGTGAGGCTTTGGTATCCACCGACAGAGACGAAAGAATTTATCACAAGGATAAAAACACCCGTATGGGCACTCTCCATGTCATCGGCGACTCTCAAGGCTTTATTTCCACGGGTATACAAACCCTTTACCGCGCAGAGCTTATCGGCTATAATTTCGTGGACGGCATTTATAAAACCATTTCCTCCGACGAAGGATGCGACATAAAGCTCACCATCGATGCGGGGGTTTCCGCTGCCGCCTATAAGGCTATGAACGGAAACAAGGGAACCGTACTCGTTTATAATTATAAAACAGGTGAGGTTATCTGCATGGTTTCCGCCCCCACCTATGATGTATACAATAAACCCACGGACATCGACACAAACAAAAGCGGTAAATATGACGGTATTTATATTAACCGTGCACTCACGGGTGTATTCACTCCCGGCTCCACCTTCAAGGTAGTCACAGCTATATGCGCTATAGAAAATATTCCCGACATATATGAAAGAACCTTTAACTGTAAGGGTAAGTACAATACAGGCAAAGGTAAAGGAAACGGAGACGTTATATGTAACGGTACCCACGGGAAAGTAAGCTTCGAGCGTGCACTGAACGTTTCCTGTAACAGCGTTTTTGCCGAGCTTGCCATCGAGCTCGGAGCGGATAAGCTTACCAAAACCGTAAGAGCATTGGGCTTCGGCAAAAGCATTTCTTTGGGCAAGGTAAACACCGTAAAAAGCACCTTCAGTCTTTCCGGCAGTACACGTCTTGATATCGGTTGGGCGGGCATCGGTCAGTACACCACACTGATTAATCCATGTCAGATGCTTATGTTTATGGGTGCTATTGCAAACGGCGGGCAGGCGATAACTCCTTATCTTGTCTCAAGTCCCACAGAGCTTCTTTCCTCTGTCACTTCACCCGTTTCCTCAAACATTACCCTGAGTGCCGAAACGGCAAACAAGGTAAAAAAGCTTTTACGCAGTAACGTTAAAAACTATTACGGAGACAGCAAATTCCCCGGTCTGCAAATGTGCGGTAAGACCGGCTCTGCCGAGGTTTCAAACGGCAGAAGCCACGCCTGGTTCACGGGCTTTTCCGTAAAAAAGAATTTTCCCTACGCCATAGTTGTATGTTTGGAAAACGGCGGTATCGGCTACACCCACGCCATTCCCGTAGCCAACAAAGTTATGCAGGCTGTAGCGCAAATGGAGTAATCCCGTATAAATAACGGGCAGTGAATAAGTGAATCGCTACGAGTGTATCCGTTTTTACTGTTCAGATAACAAAAACTGTACCCGCCGAAAACGGCGGGTATTTTTCAGGTTGCAGATATTACTCTGCGTTTTCAAAACAGTTGAGGCGGGGAGCCAAGCCCCTGTATACAGGGAGCTGCGACGACCCGAAGGGGTGTCGCAGCTGACCGCCTGCGGTCGCTTGGCTCCCCGACCGCCGCTGCGGCAACTCAGATTCATATATTTCTTTTCACAAACCTGTCATAAAATGGCAAAAGTATCACTGTATTCACCACATTGAAAACTATATGGAAAACCGAAACAGCCAACGAGGGATTGCCAAGCTTTGACAGCCACTCACCCACAGGCAAAAAGGCACACAGCGGAATAAAAAACAAACAGCCGATTACATTAAATATAAGGTGTATTCTGCCTATCTCCTTTGCATTTCTGCTTCTGCCGACGGAAGCAAGAAGGACGGTAATAACCGTACCGATATTCTGGCCCAAAACTATATATACTGCATCATTAAGGCTTACCAGCCCTTCAGCGGCAAGACCCTGAAGAATACCGACGGTAGCGGAGGAGCTTTGTATGATCACCGTCATCAGTATACCGCTCAAAATACCGCCGATTTTACCCGATGCAGAAATTATTATATTGATAAAAAGAGGGTTATCCTTTACCGATGCAAAGGCCCCTGACATAGCTTTCATACCGAGAAACAGCAACCCGAAGCCGAACAAAACATCGCCCATACAGTTAAAGTTTTCTTTTTTACAGAAAAGCTTAATAAACGCACCGATGAGAATAAAAAAAGGTGCAAAAGCTGAAAAATCAAAGGCTATGAGAAGGCTTGTCACAGTGGTACCTATATTCGAACCCATGATTATACCGACGCTTTGAAAAAGATTTACCGCTCCGCTTTCCACCAAAGAAACAAGCAATACCGTTACCGCTGATGAGCTTTGTACCAAAGCGGTTACCGCGACACCCGTAGCGACGGATGAAAACTTTCCGCGGGCAGTTTTACCGAGCACGCTTTTAAGTCTGTTACCAAAGGCTTTTTCTGTTTTTTCACTCATTATGTTTATGCCGTAGAGAAACACCCCGAGTCCCCACAGCAAAGCAAAAACGCCTGAATACATCACAGCATCACCAATAAATTAATATTAAGGCGTAAAAGAAAACTTGACCGATATATTGAAAAAGTTTTTTTTATATTATATAATCAAATAAGAATAAGCCTTGAAGGAGGATAAAATATGCATCTTAATATTATTCCAAAGCCCAACAAAGCCGAAATTTACGGTGGTGAGGTTTGGATAAAGGATTTACCCGTACGTTATGAAACAAACAACCTTCATCCCGAAGAATATTACTGTCTGGAGATAAAAAAGGATGAAATCCTGATCACCTCAAAGGGTGAAAAAGGAAAGTATTATGCCCGCCTTTCTTTAAGTCAGTTAGAGGAATCGGGAAAGGTTCCGCTTATGAAAATTACCGATATGCCTGCTTTCCCCTACCGAGGCTTTATGATTGACTCAGCGAGACATATGCAAACTGTGGACGAAATCAAACGCTATATAGAGGCGGCTGCAAAATATAAAATGAATATTTTCCATTGGCATCTCTGTGATGACCAGGGCTGGAGAATAGAAAGTGAAAAACATCCCCTTTTAAATCAAAAGGGCTCGTGGAGAGAGTGCCATGGCTTCGGCTCAAAGAACATGCAGAAGTACGGCGGTTATTATACCAAAGAAGAAATCAGGGAAGTTGTAGCTTTCTGTAAGGAAAGATTTATCGATGTTATCCCCGAATTCGACCTTCCCGGTCACACCACAGCCATTATTTCCACCTACCCTGAGCTTTCCTGTCGGGGTGAACAGGTTCCTGTGGAAACAGTCGGCGGCATATTCAAAAACATCCTCTGTGCCGGAAATGACAAAGTATTTGATTTTTGCTTTGATATTATTGACGAGCTGTGTGAGCTTTTCCCTTATCCCTTTATGCATATCGGCGGTGACGAGGCACCGAAGGCACGTTGGTGCAATTGCGTTAAATGTCAGCAGAGAATAAGAGACGAAGGACTCGAAAACGAAGAACAGCTTCAGGGTTGGTTTGCAAATAAAATTATAGCCTATCTCAAAGAAAAGGGTTATACCGCTCTCGCATGGAATGAAAGCCTTAATTCAGGCATCATAGACAAAGATACCGTAATATGCGATTGGATGGACAGAGGTAACAAATGTGTACCCTATGCCAACGGCGGCGGAAAAATTATAATCGAAGATTTCTATCACTATTATCTCGACTATGTTTACGGTATGACTCCCCTCAAAAAGACCTATGACTATAATCCCCACCTTGACGGTCTTACGGAAGAGGGCAAAAAAAATGTGCTCGGTGTGGAAACTCCCATATGGACCGAGTATGTCGAAGACTTCGACCGTATGAGCTATATGTGCTTTCCCCGTCTCATCGCCGTGGCTGAAAGAGGTTGGACAGAGCCGGATAAAGCAGATTATGCATCCTTTAAGGTAAGAGTAAAAAATCAAAAAGATTTCCTTGCCTCGCTCGGTATTACCCTCTGTGACGAAAGCGAATGGGATCCCAATGCCCTCATAAGAGTAAAGGAAACAGTAGGCCGACTTTTAAAGAGCATTACACCTGCATCCATAATGGCAACGGTTTTCCCGAATGTGGACGAAAAGTAATTCGGAATGCGAAATTCGAAATGCGCAATCACGGGGGAAGATTTTCGGTATAAAAAAATACTTCACCGACGGATAAACGAGGTGTGTTATGCAGGGATGACCATTGATCCTCTTTCAATTCACACCAACTTATCATAATTAACAAAAGGACAGGATTAATCTGTGTAAAAACACGGTTAACCTGTCCTTGTTGTTTGGTTTATAATAGGGGCGGGTATCCCGCCCACACTTATTTGCTGTTATTTCTTACTTTCCAAAAAAACGATGTTTTAATCCGAAGCGGAAGGAACACTGTCATTCTCCCTTTTTATAAAGCGTTCTCATACGTTTTTCTCTTTGTTGTCACGGCAGAATACAAAGTCTGACTCAATCAACAGTCAAACGACTGTATAAACTGTTCTTTTGGGCAGTGTTCCGGGCTCAACAACCTCAAGATAATCTCCTGCGCAGCACAGAGAACATATGGTAGCATTCCGAGTGAAATTCCATTCACAGACTGAAGAATAACGGTAAAAGCTTCCGGTGGGAACTTCGATATCATGTGGCCAACACAAGTCGTTTTCCGTGAGCTCAACATATTCTTCATGTATTTCCTTGTCATTGGGGTTAAAATCTGCATAAAGACTGTAAATCATAATACAACGCCTTTCTTTAATTAATAAAAATATTATGTAATTACGGATAACAAATTACTGATTTTCCGCAAAAATTCGTCTTGCTTCTTTTATTATACTTTCCGCGTTCAGAAAACAGATTTCATCAAAATATTTCTCATCGCAATTTTCAGATAAATATTTGAGACCTTTCTCGTAATGCGGCGGTTTGCATTTAAAACTGTGAGTATAAGAACCTATAAAATGCGCATACTTTTTGTTCACCAAGTAGCGTGCACATTCTTTTATTTCGGTTCTCGTTTCTTCTTCAAGGCTGAAAAGATTAACCTGAATCTTTACGCCGAGAGAAATAAGCTTTTCAATAAAACTATCATTACAAATCAAGGGATAAAATTCTGCATGAGAAAGAATAGGTATCCAATTATTTGCTATAAGTTCGTTTATGATTTGCAACGTAATCTCCGGCGTAATATCGGGATAGAGCGCAATCAATACATATCTTGTGAAACCCATCGACGGAAAGTTGCCTGTCTGAAGGTGAAGCAGAATCTTATCCAGCCAAGGTAAGTTACAATGCACCTCGCAACACGGATACAGAGTCAATCCGTGGAATCTGTCGGGATGCATTTCGCAAATAAATCGGATAAAACTAAGAAATTTATCTTTATAACTTTCACCTACAAAATCATGCATAACACTGTGGAACGGGCAAAAAATATCTCTGACGCCGTTATCATAAGCAATCTGAAGCATATCAAGCGCCATAAAACAGTCAACTTCAGCCCTGTCCGTAAGGGGAATAACGTGCATATTTATATCTGTAATTGTTTTTTTCAAATTATATCACCATCCATTATACAAACTTAATTTTTAAGTACGTGTTTTTTTCTGTAATCAGCAACCTTGTCCGTTAATCTTTTTTCGTTTTATAACGCCTCCGTTAGCTTGAAAACATTTTTTGGTCACATATAAAAAAAGATACCCAAACTAAACCATCTCCACAGATTAGTTCGGATATCAAGTGTTTGGTGATCCACCGGAGATTCGAACTCCGGACACCTTGATTAAAAGTCAAGTGCTCTACCACCTGAGCTAATGGCCCTTAAAAAACCTTTATATTTCGGGATTTTCAAGAATTGTTAACTTGATTGTTTTTAAGATTGAACACTTGACCCGAATTAAAGACAAGACTTATTATACTCTATCGTTTTAAGTTTGTCAACACTTAATTCAAAATTTGTTAATATTTTTGAGTGAACTGCACATAATTTATATTTTTATGTGCTTTTTCGTTATCACCCCATTCAAACAAGTGCTTGAATGGGGGTGTTGTTGTTACCACAATGTTTCTATGTATTCATTATTGATATACATTTTACCTGTTGATTTGTCTACAGTTACATCTGTAAACCATAAATTTGCTCCTGTGTCTGCATTTGCATCATATCGTTGGATTCGAACGATTATATAATATTGTGTATTTGTTTCAGTTATATCGTCATCAAAAATAACGAAAGTTCCACCAGCTTCAGGAAATTTTTGCTCACAAATAAGTATAATTTTGTCTTTTATATCTTCAGAAATATACATATCATTATTTACAGAAGAAATAGTGTTTTCTATATATTCATCATAATTATAGCATGGAACAAAATCAGTAAAAATCCAGTTGTTTTCTCTTATAATGATATTGTGGTCGACATAAGAAGAAACTTGTGACATACTGTCTATAAATTCTACGGTAATAATCGCTTTATTATCATTTTGATTTTCTACGCTTATTCTACCATATATGCAATTTTCCGTACCACCACACTGTTCGCTAAAATAAAGATTTCCTTCGTATTCTATATAATATGATGTAATTTCTTTACAAACGCTTTCGCTAAAATAATCGCTCAAATATGCATTTAAAGAATGTAATGAATTAATCTTGTTATGTTTTACACGATAATAAGTAACTTCTCCATAGAAATCATCAGGCAAAACAATATATTCTTGTTCTTCTACATATTTTAAAAAACTATAATAATCTTTCCATGTACAATAAACTTCATTAGCTCTTTCCCAAAGTTTTTTTGCATCATCATTTGTCAGTTTTTTTATTTTATCGTTCAACAACACATCTTCAAGTTCAACAGTACCATTTTCGCTAAACCTATCATCATTCAAGGTCATTCCGTAATATTCATAATCATTATGGTTAAAGGACACCGAATAATTGCCTTTTGGCAGTTCTAAAGCAAATTTGCCGTTTTCGTCTGTTGTTGCTGTAGTAATCGGTTCAAGACTATCGCTTTTATTGTCTATTACTTCAACTTTAACATTTGAAATAGGCTTGTTTGTATTGCTGTCTTTGACTGTGCCTGTAACTTTTCTTGGTTTAGGTATCATATAAATTGGTGTTTGCAATACTTTGTCAATATCTTTTTCAATTGTAACTGCTGCATATTCATCATATGTATGAGTATCACTTGACAACATTATATTCCAAATTCCTGCAGGAAGTTTATCAAAGCTAAATATACCGTTTTCATCTGTTTTTACACTTCTGATTAAATCGTCATTTTTTATTTTTACGGTAACTATTACATCCTTTAATGGTTGATTTGTACTATTGTCTTTAACAACTCCTTGTAATGTTCCTACATCATCCGTTCTGCGTATTGCTTCTTCAACAGCTAATTTAGCATTAACTATAGGATATGTTCGTGCATCATCGCCATAACCTTTTGCAGTCTTATTCGTATAATTACAAACTATATCTTTAACTTCTCCGGCTGTAAAATTAGGATTAACAGACCATACCAAAGAAGCAACACCTGTAACTATAGGAGCAGCCATAGAAGTTCCTGATTTTTTACCATAATTTCCGTTTGCTCCTCCACTATACACAGTGCTAAATATATCTCTTCCAGGCGCAACAATAGATATATAATCTCCATAGCAATATCTCGTTTTCCATGTATCTCCATCAAACATATTGCCGTCTGAAATTTTATAATAATTTACAATTTCATAATCATTCCTATCTTTTTGTACAGCCCCTACAATAATTATGTGTTTATATATATCTTCACTACTGTATCTTTTTTGTATATCTTCACTTTGCTGCTCAAACATTTGCTTGATTGTTTCGTCGGTGATAGAACAAAAAGTTCCTGTAGTAATGCTGTTTGCCTCGCTATTTCCTGCAGATTGAACAATTATAAAATCATCTCTGCCAAACAATTCTTCCCAATACAATAAATAAGCAGCCGCTTTTGTGCCCTCAGTAATTATATCAGATTCACTTATAGGTGTTTCTGCACCTATTGATAAATTGATAACCTTACAACCTCTCCTAATCGCCTCATAGATTCCTTGATATTTATCCAAAACATGTACATATTTGTTTTGAATTTGTTCATCTGTTGCAAATATATCAATACCATAAATTTCTTTATTCCACACTATTCCAGAAATGCCTTTACTATTATTTGCGGTAGCACCAATTATACCTGCAACATGTGTTCCGTGGTCTTTAGTGTTTTTGTCAACTGCATTTTCTTCATTGGTGATAAGAACTATATCTAAATCTTCATGTTTTGTGTCAAAGCCACCGTCAAGAACAGCTATTTTAACTTGATTAAACCGTTCATTATAATCCCATGCAGAAGCAAGTTGAATAGTTTCTGCCCACCAATTCAACCCATCAGGTTTATTTTCATCCCAATCATTTCCTGTTATTCCTTGAATTTTATCCTTCCAAGGGTCATTGGGTATCGTCATATTAACTGTTAGTTTTTCTACACTATCCTCAAAACACCATAAAACACCTTCGAGGTTACAAATACTATTGCACATTTCTTTTAATTCTTCTCTATTTGCTGTAGGTTTAATTTCTATCTGATATTGAAATTCAGATTGACCAATCACTTTTCCGTTAACACTATTAATAACATTTTCAATTTGTTCTTTAGTTGCATCTTTTGCAAACAATATTATTATCCTGTTATCCATATACCCGATTTCAGTATTATCCGTGAAAACAAGATGTTCTTCATCAATATCCTGATACCATTTTTCAACACTATGTAAATCGGTGCTAATATATAAATTTTCTCTTGTTTCTATAAAAGTTATCGTTGCTACTAGAATTATCACAAATATTGCAATAGCTCCTATGATTGCAATCTGTTTCTTTGACCATTTTTTCTTTTCCACTTCATTAACCCCTTTTTCTTATAAAATTTTTATATGGACAAAAACTAACTATTCCAGAACGTCTATCTTTCCTCCTTTTTTGAATACAATATTTTAATTATTACTTATATAATACACTTTCAACGCCAATTAGTCAACCTATTGGTACACTACCCATCGGTTAATTATATTAAAGGCTAATGAATGCTACAATTTGATTGGTGATAATTATGTTAAAGATGAATGTTCAAAACTTACTTGACAAAAAAGGTAAAACTCGTTATTGGTTAGTAAAAGAAATGCAGACCACATATAAAACAGTAAACAAATTATGTGATAACACTTTGTCAGGTTTGCAACTTGATACGATAGAAAAATTATGTTTGATTTTTGAATGTTCTCCCAATGATTTATTTATATTTGAATAAAACACTTTTACAGACAAGCTTCGGCTTGTCTTTTTACATGAAAATATTAGCATTTTAAATATAGCTTGTCAATTAAAATTTGTCTTTTGCTCAAAAGTTACAAGCTTGTCTGTTTTTGCTTGTAGGTGTTCTTTTTTTGTTGTAACAAAAGTATTCCTATCACAAAAGAACACTTTTAAGAACATTAAAAAATATATAACAGTCCGCAACTGCTTTAAATACAACATATTCGAGCAACAACGAGAGGATGGGGTCTCGGCAAAAAGCTCCCGAGACCCCACCCTCTCATCGTGTTGTTACTTCTCATATTATTGTATTTGCAGTTGCTGTGTTGTTGTTTTATTTTTATTGTGTTATGTAGTTAAGTTTTATTATTGTATTTATATATTTTATTTATAGCTTGTTATTTGTTGTTTTTTATTTATTAGTTTAGTTAGTGGTAAGTTGTGGTTTATAATTAGTATATAGAGAGATTAGATATTTAATATGTGCCTGTGATTTTTTACAGCTTTTTATTGCCGATAATTTCGAGACAAATTATTGTCTGAAATTTCGGCAATATGCTTTTTCGCACCCTAACGGGAAAAGCACTACTGCGAGGCAGTGAATACAGTTTCCTGCATTACTTGCTTTGCCGTTCGGCTGTGTTTTTTTGTCTGTGCAATTACATTTCGGGGTTGCCTGTAAGTAATTGCACAGAGACCACAGGCACATATTAAATGTTTTTTAGTTTAAATATATATGTTCTTTTTATATAAGAACATTCATAAATTTTAATATAGACAGGCTTTTTTATTGGTGGTGATTTTGTGAGTGGTGTCAGATTAGTTGAGCGTGATTATTTGATTTTGAAAGAAGTTGACCGTTGGCGAGTTGTTACAGGTAAGCATATTTGTGCTTTGTGCGGCTTTACAGGTCAGCGAGCCTGTGACAGAAGGCTTTGCAAGTTGATAAATGCAGAACTTTTAAGCAGAAAGAGAATAATATACGGTATCCCCGGTATTTACAGCCTTACAGCTTCGAGCAGAAGATTGATAAATGCACCTGACAGAGCCGAGCAGATACGAATTGAACAAATTACGCACGATATTGCAGTTCTTGATACAGCCATATATTTCAACAGAAAGTTTGGTATTGCTTTTTCAGATATGCTGACCGAAAAGCAATTACACCAAAAAGACGGTTTTGGAGTTCGTAAGCACAGACCCGATTTTGTTTTTACCAAAGACGGAAATATTTTCTGTGTTGAGGTTGAGCTTACTATGAAATCTAAAGACAGATTTTCAAAAAATATTATATCTAATTTCACAGACTATTACATACAAATATGGGTTGTTCCTGACAAGCATACAAATATTGCAGGCTTTCTTTCGATTATGAAAGAAGATTATCCTAACATTAAAATTATCGAACTTGAAGAGGTGAAAAATTATGACTTGGAATAGTTTTATAAATCGGTTTAAATCTATACGGCAATTATATCTTGTTATCTGTACTGTTTATAGCTTTATTATTTATGATGTTTACTTCAAGAAGAAGCAGAACAATCAGAAAGCATTTTAATTTTTGGAAAGAGATAAAAACAATGAGCAAAAGAGATAAATTAAACGTACCTACTGTAAAAACAGGTACTTTTATCGGTTACAGCCACAAACGACCTGTGTATATCCCCGACAACTGTAAACACTGTTTTGTCTGTGGCACTACAGGCAGTGGAAAAACCGTTGCCTTATCTAATTTTATTAAACACGGAGCTGAAAGTAATTATCCCATGCTTATTGTTGACGGCAAAGGTGATGTTGGAGCTGGGTCAATTCTTGAAGTTACAAAACATTTTTGCAAAGGTAAAAAACTGTATGTTGTTTCTCTTTCTGACCCTTTACACTCTGCTAAATACAATCCGTTTCGTAATGCTTCTCCCACAATGTGCAAAGATATGCTAATAAATATGACCGAATGGAGTGAGGAACATTACAAATTAAATACTGAAAGATATTTGCAAAGGCTTGTTATATTATTACAGCAGAACAATATTCCTATTGCATTTAATACTATCATTAACAATATGGCTACCGAAAAGTTTAATGCTTTAAGTGCCAATCTTTTGAAGCAAGGTGAAATTGACAAGAACACACATTTATTAAATCTTGAAATATCCAAAGTATGCGGTAAAATTGCTCAAAGTGCTTCGGCAAGATTCAGCACTATTGCAGAAAGTGAGTTTGGCGGTATCTTTGCAGATGACGGAATAGACATACATACAGCCATTAAAGAAAATGCAGTTATATTATTTATTTTAAATCCTTTACTTTATCCCGAAATATCTCCTTTAATGGGAAGACTTATTTTGATTGATGCTAAACAGGCGGTTAATAAATGCTTCAATTCAGGGCTTAAAAGAGCCTTTTATATTTTTGATGAGATTAACAGTTATGCTTCTACTGCTTTAATTGACCTTATTAACAAGTCTAGGAGTGCAAATATTACATCTATACTTGCAACTCAAAGTTTAGCAGATTTAGATTTTGCCTGTAATGAAGCATTTAAGGAACAGGTAATTGAAAACACTAATAATTATATCGTTCTCCGTCAGAACAGCGCTGTTAATTCGGAGCATTGGGCGAATGTTCTTGGAACAAAATCCACTATTGATGTTACATATCAACTGCAACAGGGAAAATACTTTTTTGAAACTTCTGACACAGGACTTGGAAGTGCAAGACGAGTTCGAGAGTTTTATTATCATCCTGACGATATTAAGGCTTTGCAAGTAGGTAAAGGAATTTTCATGTCAAAAGATATGAATCTTCACTCTAAAATCAGTATAAACAAACCGTTTTAATTTTATTTGCTTATCCTCATTTTGAATGGTATTATGCTTTATTTATCTTTGTCAAGGCTAAAACAAGCGGATTAAAAATCCGACCTTGACAAATGATAAAAAAGCATAAGTTTGGCAGTTACGAGGATTAAGCAAAATAGTGTTTATTTCTTTATATTATCAATAAATCGAGGTGACTACTAATGAAAAGTAACGGCGGATTTTTTAAATCTAATTGGGCATATCTTTTGTGGTTTTGTTTCTATTTTTCTTTTGCTGTTTTTGTTGTGTATCTGTTTACAAGTGATATTGTAATAAGCCTTGTTTTAACTGCTTTGATTTACAGTCTTTGTGTTGGAATTGCTTTATCTCCTGTAGGTGAGGTTATTGTGCGGATAATGGAAGGAGCAAGACCGATACATACACAGGATGATAAAGATTATTTACTCCCTATATTCGAAGAAGTTTACGAAGAAGCAAAGAAATATACACCGAGTATAAATCAAAATATTCAGCTTTATATTACAGATAGTATGGCTGTAAATGCTTTTGCAGTAGGCAGAAAAACTGTTGCAGTTACAAGAGGAGCAATATATGCTTTTAGTGCGGATGAATTAAAAGGCATACTCGGTCACGAACTCGGACATATGGCAAATGGTGATACAAAGGCTTTGCTTATTCAGTTAGTGGGAAACGGATTTTTCTCTTTGATTATCTTTGTTTTAAGGCTTGTTATGAATATTATTCAAATGCTTTCAAATGCTTTAAGCGGAAAGAATGTTATAATTTTCGTTATTGCTTTTGTTGCTTTTCTTTCAAGACTTTTAATTGATGCATCAATATTTTTGTTCCTTTTTATCGGTGATGTGATACTTGCATTAAACAGCAGATACAGCGAATATTTAGCTGATGAATATGCTTATTTAATAGGCTTTGGAGAAGATTTAAAAAGTGCATTGTATGTTATATCAAAAGTATCTATGCCGAGAAAAGCAACACTTACAGAAAGATTAAAGGCTTCACATCCTTATACATCTGCAAGGATTGAAAGATTAGAAAATATGCTGACAAAGACGGCTTGATTAAAGCCGCAATATCCCTTACCCCTTAATAGACAAAATGTAAAAAGTAAGGAGAGCAGAACTTTCAAGTTTTGCTCTCCGCTTTTTGCATATATTTTGGCTTGGGGTATGGGATATTATTTCAAACTCATGTGTGAGCCTTTAGAAAAGTCAGACAAAGGATTGAACAAATCAAAATTCTTTTGCAAATCTTTGCCGTACATATCAACATATTCCAAAACCATATCAAGTTTTTTATGCCCTAAAATTCGTTGTAATCTTAAAAGGTCTCCGCCTTTTAAAATCCAATACTTTGCAAATGTATTCCTATAGATGTGTACACTTGTTTTTGTTACCCCTCTGCGTTGGTTGTATCTTGCCATAACTGTTTTTATTGCTTCATTTGTAAGAGGTTTTTTATCATCATTTTCATTACAAAAAAGATAATCTTCTGAATCTCCTTTTCTGTAGCTTAAATATTCTATAAGGATTTTCTTTAGCTCTTTTTGCATTGGTATTGAATAAGGCTTTTTGTTTTTGACGTGCCTTAAATATATTTCATTTTCTTCAAAATTCAAATCCTTGATTTTTATGTTTCGTACTGTTTCTAATCTATTGGCGGTAGATAGAAAATAGTTAGTCATAACCCAGTTTCTGTATTCACTGAAAGAACACTTTTTTAAATCAGGCTTTTTCAACAATAAATCAAGCTCATTAGGAGTATAGACATCTTTGACTTCTTTTTCAAATCGAGGTATGGAAACAATAAATCTTTTTGTATATCCTTTTTCCATAAAATAGTTTAATACTGCCCTTAAATGCCTTATATATGTAGCAATTGTAGCACTTGATAAATATTCAGACTCTCGTTCTTCTTTTGTATTATTCTGTTTTTTAGGCTTATTCTGTAGCCAACAAATATACTTTTGTACTGTTTCCTGTGTAATTTCAGAGCATAACGAATTTTCGCCGTAGAACTCAATAAAAATTGAAAATATATTTTTGTAGTCTTTTAAAGTGCTTTCAGAGATATTATTGCTCTTTTTATATATTATAAAATCATTGAAAGCATCCTTTACATTTTTACATTGATTATTAACCGCCATTGATAGTTTCATTTTTCAAATACCCCCAAGAAATTATATTCTCGGTCAGGCTCAAATATTAAAAAAATTGAGCACTTGACCCATCAATTTTTCGGAAACAATCAAGTGCTCAATTTTATCCATTTTTGCTTATTTTACAAAATTCGATATAAAAACAAAGAATGGACAAACCCTCTAAAATACAAAGGTTTATCCATTCTGCTTTTAATGTTTGGTGATCCACCGGAGATTCGAACTCCGGACACCTTGATTAAAAGTCAAGTGCTCTGCCGACTGAGCTAGTGGATCATCTGACAGCGTGGTTTATTCTACATTAAAAAAAGAAAAATGTCAATAGTTTTCAGGAAAATATTTGTTATTTAATATCTTTTACCAAAAAGCAACTTTTATACATGCGTAAAATATCAAAAATGTCAATAAATATTGAAAATATGTGTAGTGTATGATAAAATAAACAGGTTAACAGTTTATTTATCTGAAAGGAAGGATAATAATGAAATATATAGTTCTTCTCTGCGACGGTATGGCTGATTACGCCGTGGATGCATTGGGCGGAAAGACACCAATGATGTGTGCCGATAAACCGAATATGGATTATCTCGCAAAGAGAAGTGAGGTAGGTTTGGTTAAAACCGTAGCCGACGGTCTGAAGCCCGGCAGCGATGTGGCTAATATGAGCGTTATGGGCTTCGACCCGAAAAAATATTACACAGGACGTTCTCCTCTGGAGGCGGTCAGCATCGGCGTCAAGCTTAAGGACGACGATGTTACTTTGCGATGCAATCTTGTAACTCTTTCCGAAGAGGAATGTTTCGAAGACAGAACCATGGTTGACTACTCTGCCGGTGACATAAGTACAGAGGAGGCGGCAAAGCTTATCGAAGCAGTGGAGGCTGCCTTCGGCAACGAAAAATACAAATATTACAGCGGTGTAAGCTACCGTCACTGTCTGGTGGTAGCTGAGGGTACCACCGATCTCGGTGATATGACACCGCCCCACGATATCAGCGACAGAGTAATAGGTCCCTATATTTCAAAGAGCGAAAACGCCGCTGAGCTTATCGCCATGATGAAAAAAAGCTATGATGTGCTTAAAAACCATCCCGTCAATCTTGACCGCATAAGCAAAGGAAAAAGACCCGCCAACTCCATATGGTTGTGGGGTGAAGGTAACAAGCCCATTCTCCCCTCTTACACTGACCTTTACGGTATAGAGGGTTCCGTCATTTCTGCCGTTGACCTGCTTAAGGGTATCGGAATCAGTGCAGGAATGAGCACACCCGAAGTAAAGGGGTCCACAGGCTACATAGACACCAATTTTGAGGGCAAGGCGGAATGTGCACTCAGAGAGCTCGAAAGCGGAAAGGATTTCGTTTATATCCATGTGGAAGCTCCCGATGAATGCGGTCACAGGAACGAGCCCGAAAACAAAGTGAAGGCTATAGAGCTTATCGACGAAAAAATTCTTTCTCTCCTTCTAAAGGGATTGGAAAAATATGACGATTACAAAATTATGATTTTACCCGACCATCCCACTCCCATCGCCACAAAAACCCATGCAAGCGATCCGGTTCCTTATCTGATATACCACAAAAAAGGCGAAAGAGACGGCGTGGAATGTTTCACCGAGGAAGCAGCGAAAGCAACGGGTAATTACATCGAAAACGGCCCCTCAATTATGGGTAAATTTATAAAGGAGATATAATAATGGTACAGATAAATAAAGACCTTGCTTTGGAACATTTTCAGCAAATAGTCAAAGTAAAAACCGTTTCAAACAAGGATGATGATATTTACAAAGAGGAGTTCCGCTCCTTTCTTCCTCTGTTAAAGGAGCTTTATCCGGAAACCTTCAAAGCAGTTGAATGTCAGCTTATAAATGAATTCGGTATTCTTATTCATTGGAAGGGTAAAAACAGCACCAAAAAGCCTGTCGTTCTCATGGCTCATCACGATGTGGTTTCCGATGAAGGACAAAATTGGAAGCATCCCGCCTTTGAAGCTGAAATTATCGATGACGTTATCTGGGGCAGAGGTACTATCGACAACAAATGTATCTTCACCGCTATTTTGGAGGCTATGGAGGGTCTTGTCAAAGACGGCTTCATCCCCGAAAGAGACATATATTTCGCTTCCTCCAATAATGAAGAGGTGGCAGGCGAAACCATGCCCGAAATCGCAAAATGGTTCGAAGAAAAGGGCATCATTCCCGAATATGTTCTCGACGAAGGCGGAGCAGTTATGCTTGAACTTCCCATGGGTGTAAAGATCCCCTATGCCATGATCGGTCTTTCCGAAAAAGGTTTCGCAAAAATCACCCTCACCGCATACAGCAAAAGTGCAGCACACTCCGCAAAATCAGTTTCAAGCAAAAAATCCGCTCCCGAACAGATTATCGACGCAGTTAACGCCATCAACAAAAATCCCACCCCCTCCACCATCACCCCCGCTTTGGAGGGTATGCTGAAGGCCTTTGCTCCCAATGTAGATGCACCCTTAAAGCAGGTTTTCAATAACATAAATTTGCTCAAGCCGGTAGTAAAAAAAGCAATGGAATCTATTCCCGATGCGGCAGCTATGATAAGAACACAAATTACCCTCACCTCACTCAAGGCCTTTAACGAAAAAGGAACTGTGCCCGACACAGCTTCGGCAACTTACTCCGTCAGACTCGCTCCTCAGGATAAATTTGATGATATTTTGGCACACATAAAAAAGACAGTCGGTGAAGATATCGAAATCGAAACAGAGAGAAAAAGAGAAGCCCCTCCCATTTCCGATTTCCATACAGAGGGCTTTGAATACATAAAGCAGACCGTAAAAAAGGTATATCCCGGTTACGGTGTGGCTCCCTTTATTCTCAATGCCGCCACTGACAGCAGACATTTCTCTCATTTGTGCAATACCTACCGCTTCGGTGCCTTCGCCATCAATAACGAGCTTTTCTCCTGCGTGCATAATGAGGATGAAAGACTTCCCGTGGCGGAATTCAAAAAATCCATTGACTTCTATGTAGAATTCATGAAGGGTCTCAAATAACCCGTGCCATGAAAACAGTAACCCGCAACAGGCAGGTGAAGCCAATGTCCCGTAAGCTGAATTTCAAAATGTTACCTCTCATACTTTCTCTCGCTTGGCCAACTATGCTGGAACAGCTTATGCAAACGGCAGTGCAATACATAGACACGGCTATGGTAGGCTCTCTCGGAACCGATGCCACGGCAGCCGTGGGCTCCACTACCACAGTGAACTGGTTGGTGGGCTCTTCGGTTTCGGCACTCGGTATAGGCTTTATTGCCTTTATATCACAGGCTTTGGGAGCAGGTAAAAAGGAATATGCCGTAAGAGCATCAAGTCAGTCAGTTTTGGCAGTAACGGTCTCAGGACTGTTTTTTACGGTTCTGACTTTGGCTGTAAGTCCTTTCGTTCCTGCTCTGATGCAGGCAGACGAAAGCATCCGCGACCTTGCCTCACAGTATTTTTTCATTCTTTATACACCAATGCTTTTCCGTGCGGCAACCATCATTTTCGGTGCTGTGCTGAGAGGTGCCGGTGACTCTAAAACTCCCATGTTAGCCGGTATTGCCGTTAATATAATAAATGTCGTGCTGAATTTTTTGCTCATTTATCCCACTAAAACAGTAACTGTTTTCGGGAAAGATATCACCGTTTTCGGCGCAGATATGGGCGTCATCGGTGCCGCAACGGCAAGTGCTGTAGCTTTCACAGCAGGTGGAATTCTTATCACTCTTGCCCTTTTCAGACATAAAGATATAGCACCGAAAGCTCTCTTTATGAAACCTGATAAAGAGATACTGAGACCTTGTCTCAAAGTAGCTTTGCCGAATATGCTTCAGCGCTTCGGCACCTCCTTCGGATATGTGGTTTTTGCCTCTATGATTAACTCTCTCGGTGAAATTTCCACGGCAGCACATACTGTGGCGAACACTGTGGAGTCGGCATTTTATATTCCCGGCTACGGTATGCAGGCGGCGGCAGCCACACTTATGGGTAACGCCCACGGAGCAAAGGATACGGAAAAAGCAAAAGATATCAGCAGACTGCTGATTTTTATCGAGGTATCCCTTATGATCCTTTCCGGCGGTCTGCTTTTTATATTCGCAGAAAAAATGGCCGGGCTTTTTTCCGACAATGCGGAGGTTATTTCTCTGTGCTCCGATGTTTTGCGTATGGTGGCGCTATCCGAACCCTTTTACGGTGTGTCACTTATTATTGAAGGTATGCTCCAAGGCATCGGCAACACCAAAACCCCCTTTATTTTCAATATCGTCGGTATGTGGGGCATAAGAATAGTGGGCAGCTTTATATGCATCAAACTGCTGTCTATGGGACTTATCAGCGCCTGGGCGTGTATGATAGGACATAATCTGATGCTGTTTGCCGCATTTACGGTATACCACAAAAACAAATACAAATAAAACCCAAGGGACGGTCAGCATTTTACTGACCGTCCCTTTAGCTTGTTTGATTTTATTATTCGATTGCTTCGAGTCTCTGTCTGAACTCTTCAATCTTTTCCTTTGAATACATCTTACTTAAAACAACCATTGCCATATTGGGTGTGAAGCCCATAGCAAGAGCCATATTCTTCATGGGATGGTTAACAAGGTCAGGACAAAGGTCATCAACAATTTTCATAACCTCAGGGTCCTTCATAAGTACGCTTAATTTTGTGTCGAAAGAATACTTTGCCATTTTCATATCTCCTTTAAAAATATTTTCTTTATTATATAATATTGAATTGACTTTTTCAAGCCTTCGAGCCAAATTCTATACCTTTTTCGAGAGCGGCAACATTAAGCTCCATAATCTTCGGACTTTTCTCTTTGAACTTTTCTCCGAGTGAAGCGATAACCGCCTCACGGCTTATGATTTCCGTGGCGCCGATAAGAACACCGATAAGCACCGTGTTGGCAACCTTGACATTACCGAGTTCAAGTGCCACATCGTCAACGGGAACGGAAATAGTCTTTACATCCTGTCTGTCCGTGTCCTTGACACGGCTGGAATTAACCACCACCGTACCGCCTGCCTTTACATCATCGATGAATTTGCTGTATGCCTGCTCATTCATGGCAACGAGAATATCACACTTTTTCGGAAGAGGAGAAATAATTTCCCCGTCGCTGATAATAACGGTACATTTGGCACTGCCGCCACGCTGTTCGGGGCCGTATTCAGGCAAAAAAGTGGAATGTTTGCCCATATCGATAGCTGTATGAGCAAGAGTGATACCCGCACTCATAATACCCTGACCGCCTGAGCCGGAAAATACAAATGACTGTTTCATTATTTTTCACCCTCCTTATCCTTGTAAACACCGGGAACAAAATAAGGGATGGTGTTTGTATTCATATAATCGAGAGTATCCAAAGGACTCATGCCCCAATTTGTAGGACAATTTGTCAGAAGCTCGATAAAGGTGAAGCCCTTTCCCGCCAACTGAAGCTCAAAGGCTTTCTTTATGCCTTTTTTCGCATCCATAACGCCCTTCGGAGAATTGAGTGCATATCTCGCCACGAAAACAGGAGCCTCCAAAACCGAAATAAGCTCGCACATTTTAAGAGGGTAGCCTGTGGTTGCGGCATCTCTGCCAAAGGGAGTAGTGGTGGACTTCTGACCTATAAGGGTGGTGGGTGCCATCTGACCGCCCGTCATACCGTAGGTCTGATTGTTCGCAAATATAACGGTGAAATTTTCACCACGGTTTGCTGCAGACATAATCTCCGCCAAACCGATAGCCGCCAAGTCGCCATCACCCTGATAGGTGAAAACGAGCCGGTCGGGAAGACATCTTTTTATGCCCGTAGCCACTGCAGGGGCTCTGCCGTGAGCGGCACCGATTTCGTCACCGCTCCATGAATAAAGATTAAGAGCACTACAGCCGACAGATATTACATTAATGGCGTTTTTTTGCTGATTCAGCTCATCCACCACATCTGCCACAAGTCTGGTGGCAAGCGCATGCAGACAGCCGGGACAATATCCCGTGGACATGGGCAGCAACGCACTCGGTCTTTTATATGACGGCATAATTATGCTCCCCCTTTCACTATGTTTTCTATAGCCTCAAGCACACCGTCGTCATCGAGCAGGATACCGCCTGAGCGACCGTATTCATGGACAGGACAGCGTCCCTTCACCTGAAGCTCGATATCGTCACGCATTTGGGCAGGAATGGTCATCTCTATGTCAATAATAGCCTTTACTTTCTCATAATCGAGGTTGTCAAGGCTTGCCTTTGGAAAAGGATAAAGAGTAATCGGTCTTATCATACCCACCTTATGTCCCTGCTCACGCAGGGTGTTGATAGCTTCCTTTGCCACTCTGGCAGCGATACCGTAAGCGACAACCACATATTCGGCATCATCTAAAAGATATTCCTCAACCTTCACGTCAGCCATTTCCCACATCTTATAGGTCATGCCCTTGAATTTATTGAGCATTTCGAGTGCAAGCTCAGGAAGAATGGGAGTAATCATATGGCTGTCCTCTCTGCCGTTTACACGGGCAAGACACCAATCCTCCGTGTTATCATAATTGAGCTCTTTCATTTCGGGAAGCTCAACCTCTTCCATAATGGCACCGAGACATCCGTCCATAAGAATAAGCACGGGACCTCTGTCTCTTTCGGCATATTCCCAAGCGTTATATGTAAGGTCAACTGCCTCCTGTAATGTAGCGGGAGCGAAAACCATCGCTCTGAAGCCGCCGTGACCGAGAGCTTTGGTGGCCTGAAGATAATCCGACTGCGCCGGCTGAATTGATCCAAGACCGGGACCGCCTCTGGAGATGTTTACGATAACTGCCGGTAGCTGTGCAGAGGCAAGATAGGAAATGCCCTCAGCCTTAAGGCTGATACCCGGACCCGATGAGCTGGTAAGAGCACGCGTACCTGTGGCAGCGGCACCGTAAACCATATTGATGGAGGCTACCTCACTTTCACCCTGAACGAAAGCCCCGCCCACTTCGGGAAGTCTTTTGGAAAGATATTCAGGAATTTCATTCTGCGGCGTGATGGGATAACCGGCAAAGAAACGGCATCCGCCTCTGACGGCCGCTTCGGCTATAGCCTCACAGCCCTTCATAAATCTTTTTTCCATTTCCTTATCCCTCCTTTGCCTCGACCTCGATTGCCGCCTCAGGACACATCAGTGCACAAACAGCACAGGTCGTGCAGGCCTCTTCGTTGATATTTACGGGATAGAAATGTCCTTTTTGCGACCTTTCCTTTCCCATTTCCAATATATGCTTCGGGCAAAATTTAATGCAATAACCGCAACCCTTGCACATAAGTGCATTAATGGTAATCATTATTTTTTCTCCTTTTGTCCTTTCTGAAAGGGACGAAATTTTGTGTTTATATAATTGTATCACATATAAATCCGTTTGTAAATCAAGAAAAATATTTTTTATTTATTCTTTTATCTTTCTTTCTGCTCTTGCCTTTTCAGGGTCAGCAGCCGTAAGCTTCATAAAATCCACCTTCATAAGCGGTGTTTCAGGAAGCTTATCCATAAATACATAGTCACGGGGAACATAGAATTTGGAGTAGTTGTCTTCAAGCAGCTTGGCTATTCTTTCCTTTAGCTCATCTGTTTCATACTTTTTATCCTTAACAGTAAGATAAAGTCTTACCATTGAACGGCCGTTGTCCCAGCCCTGAACAGCACAGCATTCATTTACTTCGGGAAGCTCGCCAACAACCTTTTCAATATCTGTGGGATATACGTTATAGCCTGAAATGATAACAAGTCTCTTTTTTCTGCCGGAGAAGAAGAAATATCCGTCCTCATCTCTGTAACCGAGGTCACCTGAAAGAACCCACTTTTTGCCGTTTGCATCGGTGTAAATACCGTATTCCTTATCCTCACCGTCCATATAATAGCCTTCCATAATTGTAGGACCTGCAATGGCAATTTCACCGATTTCACCATCGGGAAGCTTATTGTGGTTATCGTCCCAGATTTCAACCTCAACGCCTCTGAGAGGTCTGCCTATACTGCCGTAACGGAAATCATCATTGGAGTTAACTGTACATACAGAGTTGGTTTCTGTAAGACCGTAGCCCTGACGAAGTCTGCCTGTGGCACCCCATTTTTCAAAGTATGTATTAAATTCATCCAGGAAAGCATCAGGTACATCGTCACCGCCGCAGAACATAAGTCTGACATTTTTAAGATGTGGTCCGTCAAAACCTTTCTGCTTCATAAGCTTCTGAAACATAAGAGGGATACCTATAAATCCTGCAATTCTGTTCTGCTTTAAAAGCTTCACAAAAATTTTGGCATCGAACTGCATCATAGGAATGATACGTGCGCTGTTACACATAGCCATATGAATACCTATGCAAAGACCGAAGCAATGGAAGAGAGGAAGAACGATAACCTCTGCTTCTTCACCGGGTGCCTGAATTGCATCAAGATCGGAAACACGCCATACAAGCTCATTGATGGATTTTGATGTGATTTTGATAGTCTTGCTTTTGCCTGTTGTACCGCCGCCATTGAGATAAGCACCAAGCTCTTCACCGTTATTTTTTACCTTTTCGGATACATATCCCTTTGCTATTGCATCCTTATAATAGTACGCCTTGTTATATTTGGGATAAATCTTCTTTACAAGACCTTCGCCTATCTTACAGCCGAAGCCTTTGATACCTTCAGAATAGTCTGAGCTGCAGCATACAACACAGGGAAGACCGCTGTCATTGATTGTTTTGATATGATCCTTTGCAAGAAGGTCAAGAATCATAACTGCCTTTGAATTAACTTCCTCTATTCTCTCTTTAAGAAAATCAGTTGACATAAGAGGATGAACAAAATTTGTAATTACACCGATGCTGTTAAGAGCGTAAAATGCAATAATACTCTGTACGGTTGTAGGCATAAATACTGTAACTACATCACCTCTTTTAATCCCCAGCTCTTTCTGGAAAAAGCCTGCCAATGCATCCATATGTCTGAAAATTTCAGAACGGTAATACTTTACACCGAAATGCTGCATCATATAAACGTCATCGTAAATTTCGGTACATTCTCTAAGGTACTCATAACAGTTTTTGTTTTCAGGTGATTTTAACATATTTTTTTCTCCTTGTTGTGTTTATTAAGCAATAATAAACAAATTATATATTTTAATTATAACAATGAGAAAAATTAATTTGTTAACTGATATGGTTTTTTTATATAAATAAAGTTGAATATTTTGAACTAACAGTAAAAGTTTATAGACAAATATGTACCAAATGTATCTAAACTACATCTGTCTAAAAAAGGGAGCCGCAGCTCCCCTGTTATCACTTTCTGCATTTATCAATACTCGGATTGAACGCATAGAAGTTCTTTTCATTCATTTTATCCGTAGCTATACGCAAACCCTCACCGAAGCGCTGATAGTGAACTATCTCTCTGGCCCTCAGAAACTTGATTACATCGCAAACATCGGGATCATCGACAAGACGAAGAATATTATCATAAGTCGTTCTCGCCTTTTGCTCTGCAGCCATATTTTCATGAAGATCGGTTATCACGTCACCCTTTGACTGAAGATAAGCCGCCGTAAAGGGAACGCCTGCCGCCGAGGCGGGATACACGCCTGTAGTGTGGTCAACGAAATATGCTTCAAACCCGTTTTTCTTTATCTCTTCCGGTGAAAGATTTCTCGTCAGCTGATAAACAATCGTACCGATCATCTCCAAATGAGACAGTTCCTCGGTACCTATGTCCGTAAGAAGGCCCTGCAATTCTCCCCAGGGCATGGCAAAACGTTGGCTGAGATAACGCAAGGAAGCTCCCAGCTCACCGTCAGGCCCGCCGTACTGACTAATTATGATTTTCGCATACAAAGGATTAGGTTTTTTGATATTGATAGGATACTGTAATATTTTCTCATAACAGAACATCAGCAATCACTCCCGCTGTTTATCCAAGGAAAGGGGCTTTTAAGCCATTTTGCACCGTAGCCGTCTTCTGTAGTAATGGGACCGTATTTGCACTCATACTCCCTTAAAAGCTCACGGTACTTTTCCGTGTATTTATTAAGAAGCTCAGCCGCCTGAGCATCGCCGCAATGCGTGTCCAAATAAAGATGGAGCTCCCACATGGCAAAACGCACGGACATAAGCCTGTGCTTTAAGCTGTTTTTCATATTTGTCATCTTACACACCCCACAAAAGGAAGGTCGAGACAGGGAAAAATAGTTCCCGTGCAAAGTCCCTTTTCCGCTGTATATACCTCTGACCATTGCTGAAAGGGTACATAAGCCATGACATAAACAGGATTACGGGGAAGACAGCTTCTGTCACAGCATTTGATATCGCCGCAGGACATACCGTTTCTTATACATGCTTCATAGCCGCAATCATTATATTCCATTTTCCTCACTCCTTATAAATATTAACAGTGCCGTACTGTCGTTATCATAATATTCCGAAAAGTGAAGAAAGGTTACTTTGCATAAAGTAAAAACGGCTAAAGAGCAATTTCCCGAAACGCTGTACTTTTTTCGCAAAAAAGAAAAACAGATGTGTTTCAGATTAAAAACACACCTGTTTTTTGTTTTTCTTTCTTTTCGATGCTTAGAGCACTGTCTGCGGTTACTGCTTTCAGTAAAAATCAGTCCTCTTTGCCAACAAGCCAATTAAGAGACACTCCGAGCACATCGGCGATGGCAACAAGCTCGTAATCACACACGCCTCTTATCTGACCTTCGAGCTTTGAAAGACCCGAAGCCGTAAGCTCAACACCTCTTATTTGAAGCTGAGTAAGAAGGTCAACCTGCTTAATGCCAAGCTCTTTTCTTTTTGCTTCTATTCTCGCTCCGACGATATTTTTTTCACCGAGAGCCTGTTTTCTGATTCTCATTTCATTCACACCTTATTACGTAATTATTAAAATCTCTTAAAACTCCATTAATATGATAACACAGTGAAATTTTTATGTCAAGATTCATTTGTTTATTATTGATACAATTATAATGTCAAATAGTAATTATCTTCGGTATATTTGATAATTTTTTTCAAAAAAGCTCTTTTATTCTTAGTTTTTTGTGGTATAATCATTTAAATTCAAATTAAGGAGCTGTTAAAAAATGAGTAATACTCTCGAATCAAGAAATCTTACCATGCTTATGGACTTTTATGAGCTTACCATGGCAAACGGTTATTTTACCAACGGTATGAAAGATAAGATTGTATATTTTGATATGTTTTTCCGCAAAGTACCCGACAACGGCGGCTTCGCCATTATGGCGGGGCTGCGTCAGCTTACCGATTATCTTAAAAACCTTAAATTCACACAAAAGGATATCGAGCTTTTTATAAGAAAGGGTTTCAGCGAGGACTTTATAGAATATCTTAAAAACTTCAAATTTACCTGTGATGTGTGGGCAATTCCCGAAGGCACACCTATTTTTCCCGGTGAACCTATCGTAAAAGTAAAGGGTCCCGTTATCGAAGCACAGCTTATCGAAACTATGCTCCTTCTGACCATTAATCACCAAAGCCTTATCGCCACCAAAGCAAACCGTCTAAAAAGAGCCGCCGGTGACAGACAGATTATGGAGTTCGGTTCACGTCGTGCCCAAGGCTATGACGGTGCAATTTACGGTGCGAGAGCTGCATATATCGGCGGTTGTGACGCCACAGCCTGTGCTATAGACGAAAGAGATTACGGTGTACCTGCCGTGGGAACCATGGCACATTCATGGATTCAGCTTTTCGGCGACGAGCTGGAGGCCTTCTGTGCCTATGCGAGACAGTATCCCGACAATTGCACTCTGTTGGTTGATACATATAATGTACTCAAATCAGGCATCCCCAACGCTATCGAAGCTTTCAAAAGAGAGGTACTGCCCCGCGGCTTCAGACCAAAGGGTATCAGAATAGACAGCGGTGACATCACGTATCTTTCCCGAAAAGCAAGAAAGATGCTCGACGAAGCAGGCTTCCCTGATTGCAAGATAGTGGCAAGTAACTCTTTGGACGAAATCATTATCCGCGATATGCTTATTCAGGGTGCACAGATAGACTCTTTCGGTGTAGGTGAAAGATTAATCACTGCCGCATCGAATCCGGTTTTCGGCGGTGTCTATAAAATAGTGGCTGTAGAAGAAAACGGTGTGCCCGTTCCACGCATCAAATTAAGTGAAAATGTACAAAAAATCACCACTCCCTGTGCTAAAGAGGTTTACCGTCTTTTTGACAAGGCCACCTCAAAGGCTATTGCAGATGTTATCACTCTGCAGGGTGAAACCATAGACGAAAGCCGGCCATATGAGCTTTTCGACCCCAACTATACATGGAAAAGAAAGACCGTTACTAACTTTATAGCCAAACCTTTGCTGGTTAAAATCTTTGACAAAGGCGAATTCTGTTACAATAATCCCGACATAAAGGATATAAAGGAATACTGCAACGAGCAGGTTGACACTTTGTGGGATGAGGTAAAGCGTTTCGAAAATCCCCATACCTACTATGTGGACCTTTCACAAAAGCTTTGGGAAGAAAAGAAAAATCTGCTCGACGAATATGCGAAGAAAGGCAACGGCTGAATTTGAGAGTTTTGGAATACATCATACCCGAAGATTTTGACGGAAGGACTGTCGAAAGCTTTCTGCGCGGTCACATAAAAATGTCCCTGGCCCTTTTCCGCTCACAGAAAAGAGTGCCCGACGGAATGACGCTTAACGGGGTGCATACCCGTTCAGTGGATAAAATACATACAGGTGACGTCCTCAGAGTCAATATCCCGGACGACGAAAGAGTATCTCTTCCCAGCGATTATCCCCTCGAAATCATTTTTGAGGATGAGGATATTTTGGTCATAAACAAGCCGGCCGAGCTTCCTATGCATGAAAGTCACAACCATCAGGGCGACACCTTAGCCAATGCAGTGGCGGGTTATCTCATAAAAAAAGGAAAGCCCGCCCAATTCCGTGCTGTAGGCAGATTGGACAAGGGAACCTCAGGTGCTGTTCTTTGTGCCCTAAACACCTTTGCGGCTTCAAAGCTTTCAGGTAAAATCGAAAAAGAATACTTGGCTGTTGCCACGGGAAAATACACAGAAAAGGGTACAATTGACAAACCTATTTACCGCCCCGACCCCATCAAAACCTACCGCACAGCCGATGACAGAGGCGACAAAGCCGTAACCCACTTTTTTCCGTCTGAATGGGGAGATAATTATTCACTGCTGTCAATCAAGCTCGAAACGGGCAGAACCCATCAGATAAGAGTGCATTTCGCTTATCTCGGCACTCCCCTATACGGTGACACGATGTACGGCACGCCGGACAAAAACATAAAAAGACAGGCACTTCACTGCAAAAGTCTTACCTTCATCCATCCGGTTACGAACGAAAAAATGACCTTTGAGGCGGAGATACCTGAGGATATGAAAAAGTTACTCGAAAGACTGAGAAGCAAATAAAATCAGACCGCTGTTCCGGATTTTTATCTGTTCAGCGGTTTTAAATTTACGTACAGGACGGAATAGGGCGGGGAGCCAAGCGACCGTTCACGGTCAATAGTAACACTCAAAGGAGTGTTACGATTCCCTGTATACAGGGGCTTGGCTCCCGTCACCCTTTGCCGCTTTGTTGAATTAAAAGCTGTCTTTTTCCAAAAAAATTAAATAAAACCTGTCAAACTATTGAAACTTACCATGCTTTTTGCTAAAATTATAATGAAATAATTTGTTCTTTAGGGAAGTGATAATATGAAAGCCATTACAGGCGGAAAAATTATACTGAAAGACAGAATTGCCGAAAACAGCGCTCTTCTTTACACGGACAAAATAGAAGGTGTGGTTCCCCTTTCTCTTGTTCCTGCCGATGCTGAAATAATCGATGCGAAGGGCGGCTACGTTGCCCCCGGTCTTATTGATTTACATATCCACGGTTATTTGGGCAAAGATGTCTGTGACGGTGAGGAGGAAAGCATCCGCACCATTTCAAAGGGACTTTTAGCCAACGGTGTCACGGGTTATCTTCCCACTACCATGACGGAGGATATGTCAATTATCCGTAAGGCTTTGGAGGTTTGCCGAAAGCTCAAAGAAGAAAGCAAAAGTTGGGAGGGCAGCACTATTTTAGGCTGCCACGCAGAAGGCCCCTTTATCAGCGAAAGCAAAAAAGGTGCTCAGGACCCGAAATATATTCTTAAACCCGATGCCGCTTTCGTAAAAGAATATGCCGACATCATAAAAACCATCACACTTGCCCCCGAAGAGGATACGGCAGATTTCGCTGCTATACGTGAAATATGCCGAGATACTGATGTGGTTATCTCCATGGGACACACCTCAGCTGACTATGAAACCGCTATGGCCTCTGTGAACGCCGGCGTGAAGCATGCCACCCATCTTTTTAATGCTATGACCCCTCTCGCACACCGTGCCCCCGGTGTGGTAGGTGCCGCACTGAACAGCGATGTGAGTGCCGAGGTTATCGTGGATACATTTCATGTAGATGCCTGCTTCTATAATATGCTTTGGAAGCTCAAAGGCAGAAAGCTTTGCTTTATCACCGACTGTCTCCCCGCGGGCGGTCTTCCCGAAGGTGAATACACACTCGGCGGACAGAAAATCATTTATAAGGGTATAGTATGCCGACTCGAGGACGGAACGGTGGCAGGAAGTGTACTGCATCTGAATAAAGGTGTATGGAATGTTTTCACAAACTCGGATATTCCTCTTCACGAATGTGTAAACTGTGCCTCTCTTAACCCCGCCGCGGTTATCGGCTTAGATAAAACCAAAGGCTCACTCGAAACAGGCAAGGATGCAGATATCATTATCACTGACAGTGATTTTGAAATACAAAAAACTATTATTGCAGGAGAGGTTAAATATGAGGCTTAAGCTTCATATTACTCATAAAAAAATCACGCTGTGCTTATCATTTGGCAGGACTTACCTGAAGCCATAATTTTAAAAAGCATAAAAGCCATCGGTTCAAAAGTAATAATGAACCGATGGCTTTATTTTCAGTTGTACAACTCTTTTGTGAAAAGAGTCCTTATTTTTGTGCTTTAATGGCAGCATTAACCGCTTCTCTGGTAGAGAGAAGCCATTTATCAGAATGCGGATATTCTCTGAAGGTTATATTGCTTTTGCCGTTTTCCTCTATTATAGAAAGGCAGGTCATTTTATCTGTAAGCTTTTCCAAAGTATTAAGTGCAGCCATATCCTGCAAAGCGTCAAAGAAAACTTTGAGTCTGAGTGAATGATAAGCTGTGCCGTCTTTTGCGGGATAGACAATAAAGCTGTCACCTGAAGGGAATTCTTTGCCTGCATCCGTGACCTCATAAGGATTCACGAGACCCTTTGAAAGCTTTTTGTAATAAAAATTGTAACCCCAATGCAAAAATCCGCAGATATCAAATTTGAACATCTGATAACCTATCACTCTGGTCCTGAGAGAATCGTTGCAAAAAAATCTGTTGGAAACATTATGACTGTTTTGCGCACTGCAATAATATGTCCAAAGATTATCAACATTACCTATAAATTTATCAATATGATCATTGGCAGGGATGGGATTAGGCACAATCTTTAACTTATAAAACCAATAATCAGACAAAGCATCCATTATCTTATACCCTGCAAAAAGCTTTCTGATGTACTTGGAAGCTTTGCTGTAAAAGGTAATCATAGAAAAATTCGGTTCGTCACTGACATGGATAAATACATTATCTTTAAGATTCCTTTTTTCAATATACTTTTTAAGTTCACAGGAAAACGCTTTGAGAAATGCCTTATATTCTTTTGACATGGCTTTGGTTTCCCAACCGAAAAGCTTTTTGTATTCACCGTCTGCCGTGGCCATAATTTTGGGCGCTTTTTTTGCACCCCACTGTGTAAAAAAGTGGGAAAACTCAAAATATCTGATGCCGCATCTGTGAGCCATATCAATCCAGCGGGTAAGCTTATCGAAATTAAACGAATATTCCCCGTTTTTGACAGTAACATCAACCAACTGTACCGTAGGTCTTTCACCGCCCACAGCCGTGTCAAGAGGCGGAGTAAACAACGGTGTAAGTACACATGTCATTCCGTATTCCGCCGCTGTTTTAAGGTAATTTTCCGCTACACGCCAATATTCATCAGAGAAAGCTTCGAAATTATAATAAGACATCAGACAGTCCGTATGGAACCAGCAGGTGTAAACAAAATCTTTGAAATCAAGCTCTGCGTCAATAATTTCAATATCAATACCTGCACTTTTATCTCCGACAGTAAAATCTATCCTGTGTTTTCCTGCACTGTTCGAAGCGGCATCAATCTCAAACCAAAGAACCGTAATTCCTTTTTTTGCTTTTACCTTTCCGTCGGATGGCAAAAGCAAATCGGGATAATATCCGCTTTCGCTGAATCTGTAATAATCATCTGCACCCGTTTTTTGCATCGGTAAATCTGATTTTATGTGCTCGACGGTATAAATGCAAATATTCTCAAGGCTGCTTTCATATTCTATTTCCGCTTCACAGTCCTCGACAGCCTCTATTGCTAACTGAAAGGATTTCTTTTCATTTTTAAGCATGGAAAATCCTTTATATGCCTCGGTCGGCATTATATCGCTGTCATAAATTTTTTCGAGAGAAGATAAGATTTTAACATCCTTTATGCAGATCATAAGCTACCTCAATATTAATCATAAATACAGTGTATACTCTTATTTTATATATTTAGCTTTGTATTTCATTACAATTGCGTTCATTTCATCCATATGCTTTTCCATATCCGCTACAAGTGCAAACTGATTTCTTGCTCTTTCTATGTTATGCTCCGGATGTGTGGTTCTGAAATAAACATCGCCCTCTAAATAATCAGTAAGGAATCTCAGACCGCACTCAAAGGTCATAAGCTTGGCTCCGAAGGCAAGATTTTCGATTTCGGCATCACAAAGACTTTCCGCAGTTTCACTGAGATAGCCGTCAACATAAGCTTCAAACAAAGCAAGATCAATGCCCACCTTTGAAAGATCAACCTCATCCTCCGCAGCTGTATTTGCACCGGAACGAATGCTGTCACCGAAATCATAAAGCGAAAGTCCGGGCATAATTGTATCAAGATCTATCACACAAATGCTTTCGTCTGTTTCGATGTCAAAAAGAACATTATTAAGCTTTGTATCATTGTGAGTTACTCTGAGAGGTAAAACGCCTTCGCCGATAAGATCTGTAAGCTTATGAGTATCTGCCTTGCGGTCGAGAACAAACTGAATATCTGCCTCGCACGCTGCCTTTCTGCCCTTTACATCAGCTTCGACAGCCTTCAGAAAAGCTTCATATCTTGCAGGGGTGTAATGGAAATTCTTTATTGTTTCATGAAGAGTTGCGGCGGGATAATCAGCAAGCAGTTTCATAAATCTGCCGAAAGTACGACCGGCACTTCTGAAGGTGTCGTCATTTTTCGGTTTATTATAGGTCAGAGCCTCATCAACATAAATGTACATTCTCCATGCACCGTCATTTTCATCACGGAAGAAATATTCACCGTTTTCACAGGGAAGGAAGTTAAGATTTTCTCTTTTGAAATCCCCGCCTGCTTCTGTGATCTTTTTTGTAAGATGCTTTGTTACTCCGACGATATTTTCCATAAGCTCAGCAGGTTTTTTAAATACAAAAGTATTGATTTTCTGAAGTATGTACTTCTCCTTCCTGTCGGTTTCGATAAGATATGTAGCATTGATAAGTCCTGCCGTAATCCGGCTGACATTTACGATGCTTCCGCCTCTCCGGAATGCCTCAAAAGCTGTAATAATTTCTTTTTTTATCATTTTTACAACTCCTTTCACCTGTAGTTTTTTCCGACAAACAGGTGTCTTTTTTATTTAAAAGGAAAAAGCTTTCTGAATTTTTTCTGCCATACACGCAAATAAGCCGTCACTACTCTCGTAAGAGCGACATCAAATACTGCAAAGGTTATGTTGCCCAAAACGAGCATAATCGGAAACATATACCGTGCCACAAATCCTGTCTCTCCCTCTATACCCATAAGCTCATCAAAGGGCATACCCAAAACTTTGATGAGAACAGCATATGCACCTATAATCGCTATATTGAAAACAGCAAATTTGAGTATATATTCGGGGATTTTAGACAGCTTGCTTTCAAAAACAGCCTTAAGTATGGGGTAATAACCGAAAAATGCAGTATATAATACTGCCGCTTCTTTATTCGGAACAAGCATGAGAGAAAGCACGCTGACTGCCGCATAAATACCGAAGGCCCATTTTTTATCGAGCTCTATTACACTGAACATTACAAGCATACCCGCAAAGGCAGGCAGAGCATAAACAAAAATCTCCAATGCAGTCGGCATAAGTATAACAACAGAAAGAGCCGTTATCATTCCGCCCATGGCGGTTTTTCCACTCTGACTCATTTCGTCACCTCAACAGCAGGGAATAAGGTCTCCGCCCATACATTCGCAGCAGCAATCGGCGCAGATGAGACCCTGACAAATATCGCATCCGTCACAATTATCGCCTGAACGGTGGCTGTTTCTGCTTTGTGAAGTACGGAAGCCGCCGTTTCTCTGCATATTCATATTTTCATAAGCGTGGCGGTATTCTGCATTTGAGGGATCCATCTTATAAGCCATGGAAAAATAGGTATATGCCTGATCTGTCCAACCTCTTTTATAATTTATCTGTCCCTTAAGATAATACCACTGTGCATCACGGAAGCTTCTGTCCATTCTTTCCAGTGCCTCTTCAGCCTCCTGAAGACGGTTCTGCTGCATAAATGTTTTTACCTGCTGATAAGTATTGTAGCTGTATTCACTGCCGTAGCCGGGACCCGAATAGGATGAGCCCTCTCTGTTGCCGGAGATTATGGCATCATAAGCTTCATTGATTTCCTGCATTTTTTTATTTGCATTTTCAGCCAAAGGACTGTCAATAAAACGGTCGGGATGGTATTTTTTTGCAAGCTCTCTGTAAGCCGCCTTCACCTGCTCCTGTGTGGCACTTCTGGGCACTCCCAGCACTTCATAAGGATCTCTCATTTTTTCACTTTTCCTTTCAGAATATCATTCATAGTGTTTTCCGTTCCCTCATAAATTATGTTTTCCATAATGGGAGAAAGACTTTTATTTTCGGCTTTTTCATATGCCTCACCGGCCATGGCAAGACACATGTTCAGACTCATTTTTATTTCATCCTTTATCTTTTCGGTTTCTTCACCCGTAAGTGAATATTTATTTACATAAACATTATAGCTTTTATTTTTTATATCCTTTTTTATATCGTCAAAAGCGTCGCACAGATAAACAAACTTACCCATCGCATAACCGAAACGGTAAATATTTTCATTATCAAAGCCGATATTCATAAGCTTTCCCAAAGCATCGGCGGAGCTGTGTGCCGCCCTGTCCGGAGAGTCTGTACCGCTCTTTTCGGTAAGAGACTGCTCTTTCATAGCCTTTTCTATTATCAGCGCCGCTTCATTATATAGCTTTTTTGCCTTTTTGTATTTCATCAAAGCGTAGGGCAGAATAAGATACATCGCAAGCCGTTTAAAAAAAGAGCCGTCGGCAATATTGTCCTTTACCTTAAAATAAAACATCATCAGGGAAACGGCGGCGGCATATCGAAGCTCCTCTTCGCCGTTTTGACAATAATTACATTTTTTCGACGGATTATAGGGGCATCTTCCTCCTCTGAAAGAGGGCATCTTGCCCCCGAAGGACATTCGTGCAAGAGCGAAAAAGGTCAGGTCGTAGCTTAAAGTAAGAGCAGAGAGAAAACCAAAGCTTTTACGCATACTTTTGCACAAAGAGCAGTAAATACCTCGGTATACCTCATATTCCTTTACCTTCATTTCGGGCTTGTTTACTCTTACATAACCGAACATCTTTTTTCTCCGTAAAAATAATTTCAAAAAATATTATACACCAAATCAAAACTATTGTAAACTATATTATATATTAAACTTTAAAAATAAATAAGGTTGATTATTTTTCTTTTATATACTATAATGATATCAAAGAAAATATAAAGTGAGGTTAACATTATGTCTGTTATCAAAAAAGAAGCCTACTTCATTTCCTCCACGGGAATCAATAAAATCCGCACCTGTATATGGCAAAAAGAAGACACCGAATACAAGGGTGTATTTCAGATCGCCCACGGTGTCAGCGAGCATATAGACCGTTATGATGAATTTGCACGCTTTTTGGCCGAAGAGGGCTATGTGGTTTGCGGTAATGACCATTTGGGCCACGGTAAAAGCGTCGATTCCTTTGAGGATTTCGGTTTTTTTGCAGAGGAAGACGGCGATAACCGTATGATTGATGATATGCATATTCTTTATTCCATTATGCATAAGAGATATCCTGAACTCCCCTACTACCTTTTCGGTCACAGTATGGGCTCCTTCTGCGCCAGAGTTTATGCCTCTGCCTTCGGCTGTGAGCTTTCAGGTCTCGTTATATGCGGTACGGGTGATATTCCTCAGGCTATGGCTGTATTGGAAGAGCCGGTTAAGCTTCTGTGCAGAAAATTAGGTGCAAGAGCTACAGTTCCCGCCTCTATTTTAGATAAGGTAAGCACCATCGGTATCAGCGGTGCCGAAACACCAAAGGATTGGCTCAGCTGTAACAGGGAAAATGTTATGGCTTACATAAATGACCCCCTTTGCGGTAATGACCTGAAATTAGGCGGTGTGAGAGATATCCTCTCTCTTGCCAACACCTGCAGCAGTGCCGACTGGGCGGCCTGCCTTCCCGCGGAGCTTCCCGTGCTTATCATTTCCGGCGCCAAAGACCCCATCGGACTTAACGGCAAAGGTGTAATTGCCGTATGTGATAAGTTAGAAGCTGCCGGAATCGAGCCGAAGGTTATTCTTTACCCCGGTATGAGACACGAAATACTCAACGAGGACGAAAGAGAAAAGGTTTACGGTGACATCCTCGATTGGCTGAAAGCTGTTAACAACTGATAAATCAAGTAAGGAGAAGTAATTATGAAAACAAGAAAAATTTTATCTCTGATACTTTCACTGCTTATGCTCACGGGAATATTCTCCCTCGCAACCTTTGCCAAAGAGCCTCTTCCCCTCGAAGCAGGGCTCGAGGAGCTTTGCTCACAGTTTGTATACGGCAAAGGACCCGAAACCGAGGGCTATGCCATCGACTACCGCTATTTTTCACCCATAAAGGAAAACGACAGTACCAAATATCCTCTCGTTGTATGGCTTCACGGCATGGGTGACGGTGAATACGACGGCAAGCAGGTAACGGAACAGGAAGCCGCTCTTTGGTCAAGTGCAGAATACCAGAGCCGATTCAAAGGAAGTGAAGGCGCATTCATCATCGCTCCCCGTTCACTCGAAGAATATGAGCTTTATTGGGACGACTGCCTTATTTATCCCCTGCGTGCCGCTCTCGACGATTTCATAGCACAGAATAGGGATAACATTGACATTAGCAGAATTTATGTCGGCGGTTACTCCATGGGCGGTAAAATGACACTTAAAATGGCTGTGGCTTACCCTGAATTTTTCGCCGCCGCCTTCCCCATCTGCCCTGCCTGGGTACCCGATGAAGCCGCAACAGCATGTCTCAGTAATATGCCCATATGGCTCACCTCCGGTAAAATGGACCCTCTGGTAAGCTATAACCGTATGGTGCTTCCCACCTGGAGAAATATCCTTTCACAGAGTAATGTACCCGACCTTTGCCGTTTATCCTCACAGTCAATCACAGCAAGACCCAACGGTATTGCCATCGCAAGCGCCCACTTTTCCTGGATTGCGGTAAATAACGATATGTTCTCTTACAAAAGCGGCAACTATCCCTTTATGAAAACAATTAACGGTAACGGAACAGAGGTAACTCTCACCTATCCCGACGGTATGATAAGCTGGCTGTCCGGATTCAGTAGTAGCTATGACGGCTCAACCGCCACAGACAGCGGTAATACCGAGGCCACCCATTACAGCGCACACCTGTCATTCATTGAGCTTATAAGGTTCTGGATAAATGAGCTGTTCAGCAAAATTTCCGGAATATTCAAGTAAACTGACAATACTATTAAAAGTGGATGTAAAACAACGAGTTTTTACATCCACTTTATTTCTTTATTTCAATTCTTTACTCATACACCACTCTGCCCATTTTTCGTTTTTATAGAATCTCTTATACATTGAGTGCCCGTATTTGGTCCATCGGGTGTATTTAATGTCTGCTCCGAGCTTTTCGAGCTCTTTTACACAGTAATCATCACTGTCTATTCTGACATTCATATCATCAGCTGAATGTGCTACCCATAAGGGTGTAGACACTAATCTCTGCATATCATAACTTCCGAAATTACTGTCGAAATAAAGTCCGCCCATAACGGGTACTCCGGCAGCGAAATATTCCGGAAAGTGATATGCCATATGCCATACACAGAAGCCGCCAAAGGAGGTGCCTGCAATATATATTCTTTTTCTGTCAAAATCAATCGGCAATTCATCAATAAGCTTTTTTACGGATTTTATGTACCTCTCTATTAAAACATCACCGCCTCTGTTTGCACCGTAGGGAGCCTGAGGCATAAGTATATTGCAGTCGCATTTTAAAATCTGTTTAAACAAGGGGATGTGGTCAAAAAGGTGTTTTATGTTTTCATTACCTAATGCACCTGCGCCGTGAAAGAGAATGAATAAAGGTCTGTCAGCCTTTTTGCTCTTATAAAGGCGGAAGGGAAAGCACATTTCATTTTCTTTATCGATATATCTGTAATTACCGCCGAAATGCTTAACTATACCCTCTTCATTTTTACCAAGGTTATCGTCAATCCGTTTTTTGGCAGTATTCTCTTTTATCCATTGCTTGCTTTTATTTTCTTTTTTCTTGTAGCTGTAATAGTATTTGTATGCCTTCATTATGGAATGAGGCATTTTTTCTTTTTTATCTACCGAGGTCTGTGACATAATGTAAAGATTACCGTCACTGCCCTCAAGCTGTATATTATTAAGATATGATTCATAGCCCTCACGGACATTATCCTTAAAAAGCTGACGGATTTTTTCCGTTTCCTTTTCACTGAAGCCGATAAGCACCAGACCTAAATCAAAATCCCCCTTTTCCGCATAGGACTTAAAGGGCATAATATCACATAAGGTATTATCAATAAGACAGCGGAATTTCATTTCACTCATAAAATCACCCCGATAAGAGTTTTTTTCATTATAGCATATACGGCAGAGAGAAACAATAAGCACTATCATCAAAACTGCTGACGATCAATGCTCTCCCCTACGACCTCTCCACCACAAGCGGTCCCCTTTCCCTCCGGGAGACCGACACCCTTTTGTCCCTTCGGGACATTTCCCCTATTAGGGGAATGTCGTGGATGCTATCACATTAAATTTCAATTTAATAAATGCAAAAAATCCGCCGAAGCATTAACCTGACTCGGCGGACTGTTGTTTTTTTTTATTTAACCTGCAAGCGCCATTTTGCATTTTGCACTTTGCACTTTGCATTTAAATATGACATGCATCGTGGTCGTGGTCTTCGATTTTGCCTACGATGGGTTCGGGGTCGATGCCCTGTCTCTTATAGTAGTCAGCAAGAGCAGCCTTTACTGCCTGTTCTGCGAGAACACTGCAATGAATCTTGACTGCGGGAAGTCCGTCGAGAGCCTCAACTACTGCGCTGTTTGTGAGCTTGAGCACCTCGCTGATGGGCTGACCCTTGATCATATCCGTAGCGATAGAGCTTGTGGCGATGGCGGATGCACAGCCGTAGGTTTTAAACTTAACGTCAACTACCACATCGTTTTCGATTTTAAGATACATTTTCATTATGTCGCCGCACTTTGCGTTACCGATTTCACCGATACCGTTTGCGTCGGGGATTTCGCCCACATTGTGGGGATTAGTAAAATGCTCCATTACTTTTGCGCTGTATTCCATTTCAGTCAGTCTCCTTTTCATTTTCTAATATATGCTCCCAGAGCGGTGACATCTGACGGAGTCTGTCTACTATGGGAGGAAGAACCTCAAGAATGTAATCAACATCCTCTACGGTGTTGCTTTCGCTGAGGGAAAGTCTGAGAGAGCCGTGAGCCACCTCATGCTTCAGACCGATGGCTAAAAGCACATGGCTGGGGTCCAAAGAGCCTGAGGTACAGGCACTTCCGCTGGAAGCGCACACACCCTGCATATCGAGCATAAGCAATAAGCTTTCGCCCTCGATACCCTCAAAGCACATACTGAAATTACCGGGCAGTCTCTTTTCTCTGTCACCGTTTATTCTTGAGTGAGAAATTTTACTTGCACCCTCGAAAAGTCTGTCACGCAGAGCAGAAACCTTCTTTGCGTTTGCTTCTATATCGGCACACATATCTGTGATAGCTACACCGAGACCCACAATGCCGGGAACATTTTCCGTTCCTGCTCTTCTGCCCTTTTCCTGTCCGCCGCCTTCGATAAGATTAGGAAGACGGATGCCCTTTCTGCAGTAGAGTGCACCGATGCCTTTGACTGCGTGGAACTTATGACCCGACAAAGAGAGCATATCTATGTTTTGCTCCTTTACGTCGATAGCCACATGACCCACAGCCTGTACAGCATCTGTATGGAAAAGAACGCCCTTTTCCTTGCAAAGCTTTCCTATTTCAGCAATAGGCTGAATGGTACCGATTTCGTTATTGGCATACATAACGGTTACGAGGCAGGTTTCGTCTGTGATAGCCTTTTCCACATCCTCTAACTTTACAATACCGTTTTCGTAAACATCCAAATAAGTAACGGTGAAGCCCTGCTTTTCGAGAGCTTGCATGGTGTGAAGAACGGCATGATGCTCTATCTTGGTGGTAATCAGATGCTTTTTACCCTTCTTTGCACCGAGTGCTGCCGCACCCTTGATAGCCCAATTGTCTGCCTCTGAGCCGCCTGAGGTGAAAAAGATTTCATCCTTTTCGGCACCGAGTGCATCAGCTACCTGCTGTCTTGCCTTATCCACGGCTCTGAATGCCTTCTGACCCGTCTGATAAAGACTGGAGGGGTTACCGTAAAATTCGGTCATATAAGGGATAACCGCTTCAACAACTTTAGGGGAAACGGGAGTTGTTGCCGCATTGTCCGCATAAACATATCTCATTTCAAACACTCCAATTCTGTTTTTTCAAGTGTGGAACTTCTTTCTGCCAAATCTTTGAGGGTAATCGAGCTGACGACGGAAATGGTCGCCTTATAAATCTCAGTCCAGATAAAGGAGGTGACACAGTCACAGTAATTTTCGCATTTACCGTTATCTTCGGCACAGGCTACGGGAGCAAGACTGCCTTCTGTGGCTTTCAGTATCTGCTCGACGGTAATTTGCGAAGGTTCGGCGGTAAGATGATAACCGCCCTTGGCACCTCTTACGGATTTGAGTAGCCCCTCTTTGACCAGAGTGCCGACTATCTGTTCCAGATATTTTTCCGACAGATGCTCTCTTTCGGCTATATCCTTAAGTGAAACAAGACCGCCATTTTCAGTATTGACCGCTATGTCCGTCATTACACGAAGACCGTATCTGCCTTTGGTGGAAATTTTCATTTCAGCACTCCTTTCTGTCAGGTTTTATTGCTAATTCCTACTTTATAAGTAGTATATCACTCTTTTTAATTCATAGCAAGTAGATATGAATTATTTTGTGTAGAAAAGAATGTTGTCATTAAACACTTTTTTGTGTAATACAAACAAAAATCCGTTTCCTGTAAAAAGAAACGGAAGGGCGCCACTTCATAAGGATATTAGGCCTTAAATTTTGCTATTTCTGCACATAACTGCGTTGAAAATGCTCGAAATCCGAAAGGATTTCTGTGCTTTTCGCCTTGTTCTGCATCAAAAATATCATAATTTTAAGGTGCAAAGCAGTTTTTACAGAGATATTTTTCGTTTAAAGGAAATGATAAACTCCCCGTCATACTCGTGTATTACGGGGAGTTTTCGTGATGTTTAAGCGGAAAAGAGCCTGTAAAAACCCTAACTTCCTTACGAAGTGTCGCCCAAGGTGTACTGTCAAATTAATTTCATGAGCTTAAAAATTGCTGCTCTTTGTTCTTTTGTTAGATAGTATAATTATTACAGAAAACATACCCTGTGAATTACGCCATCGGATGACGTTTCGTTCACAGGGTATGCTATTTATTACTTATTCAGTTCTCAGTGCTTCAACAGGATCCTTGTTAGCCGCCATTCTCGACGGAACGAGACCTGCGATAAAGGTAAGGAATACACTGATCAATATGAGTGCTACAGCCGCCACAAAGGGAAGCTCAGCCGCCGCATCGGTTCCCGTAAAGTATCTGAGAAGAATGTTGATGGGAATTTCCAGCAGAAGTGTGGTTACTATACCCAAAATACCCGCCGAAAGACCGATGGTAAAGGTTTCCGCATTAAACACACCGGAAACGTCCTTCTTTGATGCACCGATTGCACGGAGAATACCGATTTCCTTGGTTCTTTCGAGAACAGATATATAAGTGATGATACCGATCATGATGGAAGAAACCACCAATGATATGGCGACGAATACCACAAGCACATAAGTGACGATGTCAATAATCATCGTAACAGAGGAAAGAAGTGCACCGACAGCATCCGTAGGCTGTATGGAGTATTCGGGATGGTTATCTTCGGTAACCGATTTGTTATAAAAATCAAACATTTCCTTGAGCTTATCTTTCGCTTCAAAGCTTTTCGGATAAAAATAGATAGCTTTCGGGGCATCCTCCGGCTGATAACCCAAAACACTCATGGTGTTATCATAGGAACGCTTCGAGGTTACCGTGTCGATGTAAGCCTGCTTGAGAGCGATTACCTGATCATCGCTGAGGAAGCCCTCCACCAACTTTTTCTGCAGCTCACTCATGGAGCCGAAGCCGATGGTAGAAGAAAGATTGATATTTGAAATGTCGATTTTCGTAATATCAATGCCGTCAACGAGACTCATAAAGGGTGCCAGGTCGAGATATTTGATGTCGATATCGTTAAGATCGATATCCGCCAAATCGAAATCATTTACTGACAGTTTTACGAAGTCAAGACCTGTAAGCACATCCTTATCGGGAGAAGCCAGCTGCTCCTGGACAACCTGCGAATTAAGTGTTTGCTGAAGCGCATAATCCATAAGCTCAGAGGTGTAACCCACACCGCCTGTACCGACGGCGATAAGATTGTCGTCCTGGGGACGGATGATACCTACGATGCTGATGTCCAGACCCTGTTCATCGATAACCTTTCTCATAAAGGCTTTACTTGCACTTTTATCCTGCCAAAGTCCTGTCTTTTCGTCCTTTACCATATACTGACAGTTAAGAACAAGCTTATATTTGATGTTACATATCTCTTCATAGGTGAATTTTTCCTGAAGCTCATCATCCATAGTGCTTCCTGCACCGAGAGAGCCCATAACCTCTTCCATAAACTTATTCTGATCCTTAAGACCTATACCGTGAAGAACAAATTCGTTAACCTCATTGTTTATGTCGAGAATTACCACAACCTCGTTTTTATTTTCAGGTAAACGTCCGTAAACAAGATTATAGTTATCAAGAATTTCCTCGCCCTCACCGATAAGCTCATCCCAGATGGTGAGACTCGTACCGGTGAAGCTTTCAAACATATCGGTGGTTTCGGCACTGCCGCTTATTTCATCGATAACCGTATTGGGGCTTACCTGGATATATTCGGGAGTATCAACCCTGAAAACATTAAGGGGAGTTTCGTAAATATACTGTATATCATTACACAGCTCATCGAAATCTTTCTGATTATCGCCGATGTATTTTTTAAAGGAGCGCAGATTATTTGAGGTTGCCTTATTTACAAAAGTGTTTACCATTTCGGCAATCATACCGTTAACATAAACATTTTCTCTGTCGTGGTCAAGATTTTTAAGGTTTGCCATGCCCGACATAGAGTTCATAACGGATTCGATATCCACCGATTCATTTTCTACTGAAAGCGGGAAAGCCATAAGAGTATCCGTCTGCACATTATCGACAAAATTCTGTATACCCGTGGAAAGAGCAATAACCAATGCAATACCGATAATACCTATCGAGCCAGCAAAGGCCGTAAGAAAGGTTCTGCCCTTTTTGGTGGCAAGATTGCGAAGACTGAGACCGAAGGCTGTGGAAAAGCTCATTGAGGGCTTTTTACCCTTTTTCTTTTCTTCCTCTTCCTTTTTCTTTTCATATATATAATCTTTTTCTTCGGGCTCAAAGGGATTAGTGTCGCCGATTACCGTGCCGTCCTTAAAACGGATGATACGGTTGGAATATTCCTCAGCAAGCTCAGGGTTATGGGTAACCATGATGATGAGCTTATCTTTGGAAATTTCTTTTAGTATTTCCATAACCTGTACGCTGGTTTCACTGTCCAAAGCACCTGTAGGCTCGTCGGCTAAAAGAATGTCCGGGTTATTGATGAGTGCACGTGCGATGGCAACTCTTTGCATCTGACCGCCCGACATCTGGTTGGGTTTTTTATGGATATGCTCCTTCAGTCCTACCTGATCCAATGCGGCGATTGCTCTTTCTCTTCGCTCTTTTTTCGATACACCGGAAAGGGTGAGAGCGAGCTCAACATTCGCCAGAACACTTTGGTGAGGAATAAGGTTATAGCTTTGGAAAACGAAGCCGATCGAATGGTTACGGTATGTATCCCAATCACCGTCTCTGAAGGTCTTCGTTGATTTACCGTTGATGATAAGGTCACCGCTCGTATAACGGTCAAGACCTCCGATAATGTTAAGCAAGGTGGTTTTACCGCAGCCTGAGGGACCGAGGATGGAAACAAACTCACTTTCTCTGAAATTTATATCAATTTTTCGAAGGGCTTTTACGGCAGTGTCACCCGCCTGATAATCCTTTACTATGTCTTTTAATATAAGCACAGCTTACACCTCCTGTGAAAATTCTTCATATTCTTCCATTCTTTTGAGCTTTATCTTGTTTCTGATGATTACACTTACGGGGATAAGCATAAGACAAAACAGAATCACGAGAACGAAAGTATAATTTTTTTCAGGCTTATAAATAATCGTGGGCATATAATCCTCTTCGGCTGTATCTGCCACTGTGGCTCTTTCTCTGAAGAAAAGCTTATAAAGCCACTCGGTAGCCTCATCGACGGTCATAGCGTTGATGTCATCCACCACACTCTGAATGAAGGATTCTGCTATCCCCTCCGTTCCCTCAGGAAGCTGAAGCTCACCTTCACCCATAATGTCCGTACCTGTTTCCATAAGAGTATCAATAAGAGACGCATTTTCCGGTGCCTTTATGGTTTGTGCCATTATTCTCAGAAAGCTGACACAAAGTGCAGGCATATCGGACTGAATATATGTCACCGTGGTATACTGACCGCCTACGGTTCTTTTGCTCTGCCTTTCCACGGCGGTACCTAAAGAAGCGAAATAATTCATATCAATCGCAGGAAGAGTGATACCGAGATCCACAGAAGACATAAGCTCAGCGACAAGTGCACTCACATCTATATTTTCTAAAGCTGAAAGATTGACAGCATTTTCCATGCCAAGTTGTGAAAGAATACCCTTAAAGGGGAAAATAAGATTATCGATGCAAAGCTTTATTCCTCCGCTTTCGAGGAAGTAAAGCAGATTAGGCAGAATCTGAAGAACCGTATAAACGGGTTTATCTATAATTCTGTCCAAAAGAGATACGATGGGGTCAAGGAGAGCCTCTATACCCTTTCCTTTACCGTAAAGCACCTTGAATTCTTCGTGGGTACGAATGGTATCCGGCTCACATCCCAAAGCCTCGTAAACGGGAATGATTGCTGTATTATATCCGTTTGAGCCGTAAAAATCCACGGCATCGAAAAGCATGAATTTGTCCTCAGCCAAAAGCATACCGAGCAACCCGTCCAAGGGAGAAAAGGCAGAAGCCATAATCGAAACAAATTGCTTTTTATTTCCGGTCTTTATTCCGAAATCAACGCCGTTTTCTCCGATATCGCTCCATTTCGAATAAGCGGAAAGCTTAGCGGCGGCATAGCTGAAGCCCTTTGCTCTGAGCACAGCGGCGATTCCTCTCGGTGTCGGATCAACTCCGAGCATAGTAGCCACAGCGGAAATTTCCTTTGTTTCAAGAGCACCGAAAAGAGTTTTCAGAAGCATCGAAAGAGTCTTTGATGAATAAAGCTCTTTTCTGATAAGTGCGCTGAGAGATTTTTCTTCGCCCATTTCAGCCACAAACTGATCCAAAAGCTCATCCACACCGTCAGCGACTCTCTGATACTTTTCCGCTGTAAGGTTGGGTGTATAGGTTACCTGACCGGGAGTGAACTGCGGGAAGCCCCACTGACTTTCATTAAGCACGGGACCGTTCTGATTGAAAAGTGAAATAATAAGAGAAATGAGTGCATCGGTTTCCTTGGTGAAAATACCCGCCAGCATCTGCAAGGTCTGTTCATCCGCATCAGGCAAAAGCTCACCTATATTTGCCTGATTGAGCTTGGCAGTTTCAATAAGCCAACGAAGCATTACCATAAATACATCTGCTTTATCGGCAGTTACGGTGCCGTCCTCGTTGACTGTACCCAAAGAAGCCATAAGCGGAAGATCGACGGGAGCCATGGGAATGCCCGTCTTTGCGAGCATATCATTGATATTGAGAGTAAAATTCTGTGTGAAGCTCTCTGTATCGGAAATAAAGGAGGCAAATGATTCGATGGGAATCATGGTAGAAATATTCAAAACCTCCAGCTTAAGCGGTGCCATAAGAGTGGATACCGCGTTATCAAATCCGCCGTTCACAAAATAATTTGCAATAGACGGCAAAACTGCGGAAAGTGTTTCGCAGGGAATGTTCAGAGCCGTTTCGGCAAAGCTGATGACATCGTACACCATATTGTATAACATGGCTCCTTTGTCTTTTTCCGCCTGAGAACAGAAATCCTCAGCAGCAAGATAATCACTGATACCCAAAGCCTTAAAGGTGGGAATGATGGCCGTCTGATAACCGTCGGAGCCCTTTATACCAACCAAAAGGTTAAGAGAATAGGAGCCTGAGCACAAAAGTGCATAAAGAATATCATTAAAAGGGGAAAGCATGGTAGACACGGCAACAGCGAATTCGCTTTTACCGTCAATATTCCACTGTGCACCCGTAAGGTCAACCTCTGACCATGAAGAATATGCTGAAAGACTGTCGGCAACCTCAGGGTAATTGCCTAATCTTCCGGCAAGGCTTTTTACGGAGCTGTCTATTCCCACGGTGCCCAAACTGTCCCCCGCCTCGGCCTCAAGTGCTTTATAAATTTCCGTAAGAATCATCGAAAGCGTCTTGTCGGAGTAAAGCTCTTTAAAAACAATATCACCGAGAGAGGTGTTCTGAGTTTTCATAAATCCCTTTATGGCTTTGTCTGCCTTTTCTATAGTGTTCAGAGTTTGCTCTGCGGTAACATTTTCCGGGTAATCAACCACCGCAAAACACGGAAGAACGGAAAAGCATGCAATTATAATTGTGAGAAAAACCGAAAGTATTCTCCTGAAACCCTTTTTCATTTTCAAATTATTCACTTCTCCTTTCTTCATTTTCCATAATATCGAAAAGCTTTTTCATAAGCCTCAAAAACTCCAGCGAATCCTTTTCTCCCAATTTTTCTATTATTTCCAAAGAATTCCTGATTATGCCTTCTTTAAGCTGTACGCTGTGTGCATCGCCTTTTTCCGTGATTTCGATTATGGTGCACCGTTTATCTATTTCGTCCTGATGTCTTAAAATGTATCCCTTTCCTTCGAGGGATTTTATAATGGCGGAAAGTCTGGCAGGAGTAAAATCCGTATATTCCGCCATTTTTGACGGAGTACTAATGCCGCCCGCTTCATCCAAAACAACAATAAACAAATCTTCGCCCCTGAGCAAAAATTTGCGCTTTGTAAGTACATTACGTTTTTCCATATTGCCGAGCGTTTCCAAAATCTCTTTCGCAAGTAAAGCCGTACTCATTCAAAAACCCCCTTCTATCCCATTATTTAACACTGTTAAATAATATATCACAGCCTCCGCTGTAATTCAATAGAAAATACTCTTTTTTTCTTAAATCTATAATTTGTTAAAAAAACTAAAACAAATGTGTATTACTTAGGCTATTTTGACCACAAATTATCACAGTGTAATTATATTCACCAACTCTAAAGGAAGTTAAAAATTATTTAACACCATTAAAGAGTTTTTTTAATACTCTTTAATTGACAAAAAAAGATGCACTGCATATAATATATGTTAGCAAACTAACAGTTCGCACGCTAACAAAGGAGATTTTTATGGAAAAAAGAAAAATCGGCTTTGAGCTTCACCGTTCTTCGCGGATAGTCAAAAGATATATGGACAAGGATGCCTCAAAAAGCTACGTGGAAAAGATCACCGGAACCCACGGTTGGGTAATCGGATGGCTGTACAGCAACCGTCACAAAGACATATTTCAAAAGGATTTCGAAAGGGAATTCAACATACGCCGCTCCACGGCAAGCAAAATACTCTCACTGATGGAAACCAACGACCTCATTACAAGAGAAAGTGTCCCGTACGATGCCCGACTGAAAAGATTGGTACTGACACAGAAGGCGTTGGAGGTTCAGTGCGTGGTCGAAAAAGCCTTCGGAAAAATGGAAGAAAAAATCAAAGAAGGAATCACCGATGAGGAGCTTGAAACATTTTTCCGTGTCCTCGATAAAGTAAATAAAAATATGGAAAGGAATGACAGCAAAAATGATTAAACGACTTTCACAATGCATCAGAGAATATAAAGCGCTCACCCTGCTCACCCCCCTCTTTATGTCGTTGGAGGTTACCATGGAGGTTTTCATTCCCATGCTTATGGGTAAGCTTATAGACAACGGTATATACAAAACCGATACAGGCTATGTAATAAAAATCGGTCTTTTACTGTTGGTGCTGTGCTCCTTCAGCCTTTTTGCCGGTGTAATGGGCGGTGTCACCGCTGCCAAAGCCTCATCCGGCTTTGCCAAAAATTTACGCCATGATATGTTTCATAACATTCAGGGCTTTTCCTTTGCAAACATCGATAAATTTTCCACCTCAGGTCTCGTGACAAGGCTTACCACAGACGTAACTAATTTGCAGAACTCTTTTCAGATGATAATCAGAATAGCCGTACGCTCCCCTGCCATGCTGCTTTTCTCACTGGGTATGGCTCTTTCCATCAACCCGAAAGTTTCTTTGGTATTCGTGGCGATTATTCCCTTTCTTGCTTTGGCTCTCGGCTTCATCGTTTCAAAGGCACACCCGATTTTCAAAAGAGTTTTCAAAACCTATGACAGGCTGAATAACGTGGTAAACGAAAATCTTCACGGCATCAGAGTGGTAAAATCTTTCGTAAGAGAAGACGAAGAAAAGAAAAAATTCGGTGCCGTTTCCGATCAGATTTATTCCGACACTAAAAAAGCGGAAGGTATCATAGCCTTCAATGCACCGGTTATGCAGTTCAGCTCGTATTTGTGTATGATTCTGATAGCATGGTTCGGCGCCAATATTATCATAAAGTCAAATGCCACCGATATGACCACAGGCGACCTTTTTTCTCTCATCAACTACACTATGCAGATTCTGATGAACCTGATGTCTCTTTCCATGATTTTCGTTATGCTCACCATGTCCCGTGCTTCGGGCGAAAGAGTATGCGAGGTGCTCGACGAAAAAAGCGACCTTCACAGCCCCGACAATGCTGTATTTGAGGTAGCCGACGGCAGCGTGGAATTCGTCGGTGCCGGCTTCAGCTATTCCTCCGACGAAAATAAGCTGTGTCTCAAGGATGTGAATATTAAAATCGAAAGCGGTGAAACCGTCGGCATAATCGGCTCCACAGGCTCATCGAAAACCACCTTTGTCCAGCTCATTCCGCGTCTTTACGACGTCACCGCCGGTACGGTAAAGGTAGGCGGTAAAGACGTAAGAGAATATGACCTCGACACTCTCAGAAATGAGGTTGCTATGGTACTGCAGAAAAATGTTCTGTTTTCAGGCACCATAAAGGAAAACCTGCGTTGGGGTAACGAAAGTGCCACCGACGAAGAAATGATTCAGGCATGCAAACTCGCTCAGGCTGACCCCTTCATAAAAGAAATGGAGGACGGCTATGACACCTACATCGAACAGGGCGGTACCAATGTTTCCGGCGGTCAGAAGCAAAGAATATGTATTGCCCGCTCTCTGCTCAAAAAGCCGAAAATCCTCATTTTAGACGATTCTACCAGTGCCGTCGATACGAAAACCGACGCCCTCATCAGACAGGCGTTCAAAGAATTCATCCCCGAAACCACCAAAATAATTATCGCTCAGCGAATATCCTCTATCGAGGGAGCGGACAAAATTATCGTGCTCGATGACGGTAAGGTTGCCGCCTTCGGTACTCACGAAGAGCTGCTCGGAAAGAGCGAAATTTACCGTGAGGTTTATCTGTCACAAACGAAAGGAGGAGAAGAAAATGAGTAATCCGCGTCCCGCTCAAGGCAAAATGCCGCCCCGTGTTCCTGTCGGCCGCCACGGCGGTACACCCATCAGAATGAAGGGTGAAAAGCTTGATTTCAAGGTCATAAAGAGAATTTTCTCTTACCTCGGCACCAAACAAAAAATCCTCATGGCAGTCGTTGTGCTCTGTATTTTCCTTTCAAGCATAGCCACCATCTTTTCTTCCCGTTTTCTCGGCTCGGTTATTGACGACCATATCACGCCTATGCTCGCAAACGGTTCGACAGATTTCGGTCCCTTCATAGCCACACTGCTCAAAATGGCGGGTATTTTCCTCATCGGCATAATTGCCACCTTCACCCAAAATAGGATTATGGTCGTTATTTCGCAGTCAGTGCTGAAAAATATCCGCGATGAAATGTTTGCTCATATGCAAACCTTACCCGTAAAATACTTTGACACAAACAGTCACGGCGATATTATGAGCCGATATACAAACGATATCGACACCCTCCGTCAGATGATTTCGATGACCATTCCGCAGGTTATATCCTCTGTGGTCACCATCATCTCCACCTTTTTCGCCATGCTCACGGAAAGCATACCTTTACTGGCGGTCGTTCTCGTCTGCATTTTCCTTATGATTACCGTAACGGGAAAGGTAGCCGGAAACAGCGGTAAGTTTTTTATAAAGCAGCAGCAATCTCTCGGAGACGTCAACGGCTATATAGAAGAAATGATAACGGGACAGAAGGTCATCAAGGTTTTTTGTCACGAAGATAAAACAAAAACGGAATTTGACGAAAAAAACGAAGAGCTTTTCCGTAATGCCTACTCAGCCAATAAATTCGTAAATATGCTCGGTCCCATCAATAACAATCTGGGACATTTGCAGTATGTCGTTCTTGCCATAGCAGGCTGCTTTTTGGCAGTTATGACGGCACAGGGATTTTTCCCCGAAAAGGGCTTTATGAGCATTTTCTCTCTGACGGCAGGCTCTGTAGCCACCTTTTTGGGCTATTCGAAATCCTTTACCATGCCCGTAAATCAGGTCTCACAGCAGCTTAACTCCGTGGTTATGGCTATGGCAGGTGCAAAGAGAATTTTTGAGGTGCTCGACACCGAAAGCGAACAGGACGAGGGCTATGTTACCTTGGTCAATGCCAAAGAGGTTGACGGTGAGCTTACCGAAACACCGGAGCACACAGGACTGTGGGCGTGGAAGCACCCCCACGGCGACGGCAGCGTCACCTATCAGAAATTAGAGGGTGAGGTGCGTATGTTTGATGTGGACTTCGGCTATGTACCCGAAAAAACAGTGCTTAAAAATATCACTCTTTACGCTGAACCGGGACAGAAGGTAGCCTTTGTCGGTGCCACAGGTGCAGGCAAAACAACCATAACCAATCTCATTAACCGTTTTTACGACATCGCAGACGGCAAGATAAGATATGACGGCATAAACATAAACAAAATAAAAAAGAGTGACCTTCGCCGCTCTTTAGGTATAGTTTTACAGGATACAAATCTTTTCACGGGCAACGTAAAGGAAAACATCCGCTACGGCAACCTCAACGCCACAGACGAAGAAATTATCGAGGCGGCAAAGAAAGCCAACGCACACTCCTTCATTTCCCGTTTGCCTCAGGGCTATGACACCATGCTCACCGGCAACGGTGCAAACCTTTCACAGGGACAGCGTCAGCTCATTTCTATTGCCCGTGCCGCCGTGGCAGATCCGCCGGTAATGATACTCGACGAGGCTACCTCCTCAATTGACACGAGAACAGAGGCTCTCGTGCAAAGAGGTATGGATGCTCTTATGAAGGGCAGAACAGTATTCGTTATCGCCCACCGCCTTTCCACCGTAAGAAACAGCGATGTCATTATGGTGCTGGAAAAGGGTGAAATTATCGAGCGAGGCACCCACGATGACCTTATAGCTAAAAAGGGTAAATATTATCAGCTTTATACGGGAGCGTTTGAATTGGAATAATGCAGAACGGCGGATATGGCTTTTACAACGTAAAAAGTGTTCCCGCCGAATAACGAATTTAATAATGTATGGCGGGATATATCTTCCCGCCACTTTATTTATACAGACTTATTTTACAATCACAGTAGTTCTTAAACTGCTGTGTATTATATTTTTCCGCTGTACAGCTCAATGACTGTCTTACCCTTTCTCTTTGCTGCATTTTTGTATTTATAAGCAGATCCTTTTTTATTTGTTACATATGTAACCGCATAATCTGAATCATCAATCATATTTCTGTTAAGTTCGTCAGCAGTAACGTTTTTTCCGCCGAAGCATTCACCTAAGGGACATATATTTTCATACCAAAAATCATCATCGGTTAAATCCGTATAGGAAATATCGCATGTCAACACCGTGAATCGTATATGCTTATATACCGATGAAAACAGTTTTAGTTCATTTCTTACCATTTTATCAAAGTTGCCCCCATTGCCAACATAAAAAACATCAACTCCCTTATTTTCAATAAGTTCTATAAGCACCTGCTTCAAATCATATCTGATATCCGTGGTGGCATCAGGCTCACCAAAAAATGTACAAGTTTTCATATAATCGCCCTTTCTGTCCAATATAGCGAACAATATTTTAACCAACTATAACATAAAATTATTGTAGTTGCAACCTATATTGGACAAAAATCAGAGGTGAATTATGGAACAGAAAATCAGAATTGATATGAATATAGGCAACAATTTAAGAAATCTTCGCTTTAAAAATGGCTATTCGCAGGAAAAATTATGTGCTGAGCTTCAGTTGAATGGCTGTGATATAGGCAGAAGCACCTACGCAAAATATGAGTGCGGAGAGCTTAATGTAAAAATAAGTGTCCTTGTCACACTGAAAAAGATATACAACTGTTCTTTCAATGATTTTTTTGAAGGACTAGAATAAAAAAGCGACAGGACATATTATCCCGCCCTGCAAATACACACCAAAGGAAAAATCCGCCGAATCATCGATCTGATTCGGCGGACTTTTTATTTGTTATTTATTTAATTTTTTCGTCGTTTTGCATTTATTTCTTGACTGCTCTCTGGATTGCCTTTACGATTTCAACTACAGGGATAGTTACGAGACCGAGGCCTACACATGCACCGTACTCTGCGAGGCTGATGGGTGTGAATTCGAAGGCATCGGCGAGGAACGGAATATAGATAACCGCTGTGGTAAGAATGAGTGTAAGAGCCATGGCACCGAAAAGCCACTTATTGTGGTTGCCGAGAGTGAATACGGACTTTCTCTGTGAGCGCATGTTAAAGGAGTGGAATACCTCTGAAAGGCTCATTGTGAGGAAAGCCATGGTCATACCGTTACCGTGAATAAGCTCGTAAACATTGTCATAAACTCCGTGGTCTGCCACCGCTATTGCCTCAAGAGCAGCTCTGATGCTTTCGCTCTCGACGGCAAAGAAGGTAATGGGGAATTCGCTGATTTTCGTCATAAGGTCAGCGGAAATAACGCCGGAAGCGAAAAGCTCATTTACACTCATAAGATTTCCGAGGAAATAAGCACCCACCGTAAGAAGAGTTACCATTACACCCTGATAAAGAACATCGATGCCGAGACCGCCTGCGAATATACCGTCCTTTGAGGAACGGGGCTTTCTTTGCATAATATCCTTTTCGCCCTTTTCCATGCCGAGAGAAAGTGCGGGAAAGGTGTCAGTGATAAGGTTAATCCATAAAAGATGTGTAGGCTTGAGGATTGTGAAGCCGAGCATGGTAGCTGTGAAAATCGAGAGAACCTCTGAAAGGTTTGAGGAAAGAAGGAACTGGATAGCCTTACGGATGTTATCGTAAATTCTTCTGCCCTGTGCCACTGCGGCTACGATGGTAGCGAAATTATCGTCAGCGAGCACCATATCGGCAACATTCTTTGTAACGTCGGTGCCTGTGATACCCATGCCGACACCTATATCGGCACTTTTGATAGAGGGAGCATCGTTTACACCGTCGCCGGTCATAGCCGTAACCATTCCGTTTTCCTTCCACGCATTGACTATTCTTACCTTATGCTCAGGCTGTACACGGGCATAAACATGGTACTGCTTTACCTTTTCTTTGAAATCCTCGTCGCTGATAGTGTCAAGCTCTGCACCGGTGATGGCTTCATCAGCTGACTGAATAATACCGAGCTCTTTTGCGATAGCTACAGCGGTGTCCTTATGGTCACCGGTAATCATAATGGCGGTGATGCCTGCACTTTTACATTCGTCGATGGCTACCTTGACTTCGGGACGGACAGGGTCAATCATACCGCAAAGTCCCACGAAAACGAGGTCGTTTTCGAGTGCTTCGCTCGTTTCCTCTTCGGGTTTGGCGGAGAGCATTTTCATCGAAAGAGCAAGAACACGCAGAGCCTTATCTGCCATTTCCTTATTCTTTGAGGCAATAACCGCTCTGACCTCATCGGTCATGGGAACCTCCTTACCGTCGATGATGGCTGTTTTACATCTGCCTAAAACTACATCGGGAGCGCCCTTTGTGAACTGATAAATGCTCTCACCGAAATTATGAACGGTGGTCATCATCTTTCTCGATGAATCAAAGGGGACCTCTGCGATACGGGGATATTTTGATTTAAGGTCATTTTTGTTAAGATTATTTTTAAGTGCGTGGTAAACGAGAGCCGCTTCAGTGGGCTCACCGATAACCGTTTCACCCTCTACCTCCGCATCGGTACAAAGCGCCATACCTGTGGCAAAAAGCTCCTCATTGTCGCAGAAGGTTTCAACAACCGTCATTTTATTCTGGGTAAGAGTACCTGTTTTATCCGAACAGATAATCTGAGCACAGCCGAGAGTTTCCACCGCTGTGAGTTTGCGGATGATGGCGTTCTGCTTTGACATTTTGGTAACGCCCATGGAAAGCAGAATGGTAACTACTGCGGCAAGACCTTCGGGAATAGCCGCAACAGCGAGAGAAATGGCAACCATAAAGGTGTCAAGTGCCATACCGATCGAAAAGCCTTCCTTGCTCGTGATAAGAGTGAAGGCAAAGATGAAAATACAAATACCGATAACAAGGAATGAAAGGGTTTTACTGAGCTGAGCAAGCTTGATTTGCAGAGGTGTCTGTCCCTCCTGAGCCGCTTCGATGGCACCGGCAATTTTACCCATTTCGGTATTCATGCCTGTTCCTGTGACCACGGCAACACCTCTGCCGTAAACCACATTTGAGCCCATATAAACCATATTTTTTCTGTCGCCGAGGGGAACATCACCGTTTTCGGCGGCTGTGAGTGTGTCAACCTTTTTGTTTACGGGAACGCTTTCACCCGTAAGAGAAGCCTCCTCCACCTGCATGGTGGCACATTCGATAATTCGTGCATCAGCGGGAATGGCGTCGCCGGCTTCGAGATGGATAATGTCACCCACTACCAACTCTTCACTTTTTACGTGGCAAAGCTTACCGTCTCTTATTACCTTGGAGGTGGCCGCCGCCATTTCCTGCAAAGCTTCGATGGCAGCCTCCGCCTTACTTTCCTGAACAACACCCAAAACTGCATTAAGAACCACCACGAAAAGGATGATAATAACATCAGTAGGGAATTCCATATGTCCGCTCTGCATACCCTCGATAACACCCGTCACGGCGGAAATAACGGCTGCCACGATGAGAATGATAATCATGGGGTCTTTGAGCTGATCCATAAAACGTGCAAGGGTTGATTTCTTTTTCGCTTCATTGAGCTTGTTTTTACCGTCACGCTCCAAACGTGACTGTGCTTCGGCGGTACTCAGACCTGATGCCGAAGATTTCACCTCGGAGAAAACCTCCTCAGATGAATGAAGATAATGTTTCATAATCATTTCCTTCCTTCTGATTGCCTGTTTTTATTTTTGTATTTTTATAAATAATATATTCCTTATCATAGGGAATACATTTTTATCAAATAAGATTTTTGCTGCGCAAAAAGCTGCAACAGCACCGAAAATGCCAATGCTTTAAGCCTCCCCCGAACGCGTCAGATGTCATACGAAATGCGGCGGAGAGGATTATATATAAAAGCGGCGGAATAACGTTTCTTTCTTTCGTTATGCATTTAAAAAAGACCTTTAACAGAACCGCGCGGAACTGCCAAAGGTCTTGCTACCAAGGTTATTTCTTGGCCTGTAAACCAGCCCTGACGGACGTGTGTTGATTTACAGCTGAAGCTACTCCCCTTTTATGTAAAGGTTTTTCCTTGTCATTATTGTAGCATATAAGGAAATTTTTGTCAACAGGTGATTTTTTCTTTTTTTGTGATGATAACTACGTTCTTTTTTCTTCTGTATTCGAGCCATATATAAAGTGCGACAAAGGTTATAACCGTCGTCACCATGGCTAAAAGAACATCATACACCGTGTCAAAGAGATAATAAAGCTGAGTGTTTCCCACTCCGTGACCGAAAACTTTAAAGAAAAAGCTTTCCTCTGTCGGACCCCAATAAAAGCCCTGATTCGATGTGCCCCAAATAAAATCGCCGATAAATTCACTCACTTCCCATGCGGGCATAATAAAGCATGAAAAAGCGAAGGCGAAAAAGGAGATAAGCAAACTGTCCTTGCGTGTTTTATGCTCCACCAAAAGCAAAGCGATATAGTATCCGCCCATTACACAAAGCACGCCCGAAACGAAGTGAAGGAAAAGGTCAAATCTCGGTACTATGTAATATATTTCGCAATAATTACCGCCGTAGGAGCCGAGGAAAACTATGACAGTAATAAGACTTTGGACTTTATAGCTTATATTCGACAGCACGGAATCTCTCGGAAAAACCAAATGCACCAAAGTAATGGCAAAGGTACCGATAAGATTAGCCAACATGAGAGTTGCCTCAGGTCGGTTATCCCATTCAAAAAATGCATACAGCATCGCAAATCGGACACACCACCAGAAAAGGCGGTCAAAAATGCTCGTATCCTCGGTTACCTTCTTTATTTCGAGAGCAATTTTCTCACGGAAACGCTTAAGCGGATTTGCAAAAAGAGAAGAAAAAGTTTTTTTCTTCTGAACAAAAAAATCTTTGCTTTTCATTCTGAATTTCAAATAAACCACCGCTGCAGATATCACTCCGCCGATGATGGAAAAGATAAAATCTTCATCTGTATCAAGCAAAGGTCTTTGCTCATAGGGACTCATGGCAAAACCGAAAAGCCGATAAAACCAATGGCTGTCCTCCACAAATTCCACATGGCAAAGATTTGTACCGAAAAGAAAGTCACTGAAAAATTCCGCAAGCTTACGGAGAATGGTTACCGTACCCGAAAAGCAAAGAGTAAAAAAAGTAACAAAAAGACTTTCATTTTTGCTTTGCGGTTTTCTCATAGCCATGGTAATATAATAGCCGAGTGCACCGCTGAACAAACCTCCGACGAATTGAATAAACAGGTCGAAATCGGGATGTTTTCCGAGCACACCGAAGCCGATCCCCGCCACGGCACTCACCAAAGAAAGTGCACAGATAAAGCTTTGTAAACGGAAGGAAAGCTTCAGTCCGGAGAAAAACGCCCTCAGAATATCAGCACTAAAGGTAAAAACCGTAACGGCGAGAAAAAATCCCGCCTTCTCCTTATTCATAAATACACATGAAATAAGCAACGCTCTCGTCAGCCACCAAAGTACAATTTCCGTTACGGAAACATCTTCCTTTATTCTGTCGTACAAACTTCTTGAACGGCAAAAAATATTTTTCATATCATATCACCTTCAATCAAATTCAAAGAGCATTATAATCTTATTAATATATTTTGTAAATAGTACTTGAGAAAATGTCATTTTTTCGTAATAATTACACATTCTGCTCATCCAAGCTGAGATAAAAGCTCGGTATAAAGTCTCTGAGGAAATCCTCACATTCGGGCATATTCATTTCTTCTATTGCATTTTTGGTGCTTTCAAAGGCCTTCAGGAATTCTCTGTTACCGGCTTTTTCTTCTTCGATACATTTAATCAATGCAGAAATCTTATCTGCCGCCTTAAGTATTTTCCACAAATATTCATCATCCTTTTCGGGGAAGAAGGCACTTTTATAATATTCCTTCATATCATCGGGAAGCATGGAAAGAAGCCTTTCACTCGCCATATTTTCCACCTCTGCAAAGGCATTTCTTAAATCTTTGCTGTGATATTTGACGGGGGTGGGCATATCTCCGGTGATAATTTCGGGCATATCGTGATAAAGGCCCAAAAAAGCTGCTCTTTCAGGGTTCAGATTTCCCCCGTAGCGCACATTTTTTATTACTGCCAAAGCGTGGGCTATGGCGGCAACATCGTTACTGTGCTCACTTATATTTTCGTTGCTCGTGTTTCTCATCAGTGCCCAACGGTTGATATATTTCATTCGTGAGTGCATGGCAAAAAAGTGGTTCATTTTGTTTTCTCCTTAAAGTCGAATAAAGGCTTCATGGGAGTCCCAAAAAGCCTTTACTGTTATTAAATTACCCTAAAATCAGATGATGTCGCCCATCATACCGGGTACGCAGGAAGCTGCATTACTTTCGTCGGTATCGATGTGCATGGCGAGTGCGTAAGAGGGACTTACTCTGACGATAACATCACCGAAAATAAGACTTCTGCCGTCGGTGTCAGCTTTAACGGAAACGATCTGTTTATCTGTCAGTCCGTACTTTTCAGCATCTTCGGGAGTCATGTGGATATGTCTTTTGGCGATGATAACGCCGTCTTTGAGCTCAACCTCACCCTTGGGGCCTACGATTTTGCATCCGCCGCTGCCTTCAAGATCGCCGCTTTCACGGATGGGAGCCTTTACGCCGATGCTTCTGGCATCACCTGCTGAAAGCTCAACCTGTGTTTCGGGACGGACAGGACCGAGAATGGAAACGCCGGGGAAGCTTCCCTTGGGACCGATAACCTGGATTCTTTCCTCACAAGCATACTGACCGGGCTGAGAAAGATCCTTTTTCTTTGTAAGCTCATATCCTTCGCCGAAAAGAATGTCAAGCACTCTGCGGCTTACATGAGCATGTCTGGCTGATGTTTCGATTAAAACGGGTCTGTTCATTTTAAAATCCTCCGTAATTTATACTTATTATATTTTTTGCCTTTCTATTCTACAACATATTTTTCCGAATTTCAACATTCATACTGTACTTTTTTTGTTTTTGTGATAAAATAAGTATAAATATTACTTGAGGTGGGATAAAATGTACTCTGCCGACTTTGAAAATTTAAAAGCTCAATGCATGCTTTGCAAAAAATGCCCATTTTATGAAGAACGGCTGAATATAGTTTTCGGTGAAGGAAGCGAAAAAGCTGACATTCTTTTCGTATCCGACTTTCCCCGCGGAAAAGATGACCTTAAAGGTATACCTTTTACAGGAAAAGAGGGAGAAATTTTGCGCAAAATTCTCATTTTGTGCGATATGGATAAGGAGAAATATTTCCTTACCAATATTCTGAAATGCCGTCCCGCCGACGGAGAAATTCCCGACGACAGCCATTATGATGCCTGTATGGAGCATCTGCGCAGTCAGGTGCGCTTTATAAAGCCGAAAATCATAGTCTGTTTGGGTGAGAATACGGCGAAAAGAATGATTGACCCCTCCTTCAGTCTCAGAAAGGAACACGGTAAATTCATAAAAAAGGGCAAACTGTATTTTATTGCAACCCATCACCCGTCAGAGACAGTTGATGACGAATATAAGCGTCTTGGTCTCCTTTCCGATTTCCAGATTCTGCGTGAGAGCGCAAAAAAAGGCGGGATAATTTAATTCGGAATGCGAAATTCGTAATGCTGAATCGCGGGTGCGGTTTTGGGTAACAGATAAAGATATTCCGCCAAAATTACAGGGCAAACCCTTGCGTATTTGCAGAGCAAATCCCCCTTCCCCTTAACAAGGGGAGGCTTGAAGCAATGGCATCTTCGGTGTTATTTTAATCCGCAGTCTACACTCCCAAAAACAAAGGACCGATGATATGAAATACAAAATTGATACTATCTCTAAAGAAAAAGCCTATATCCAACTTTACCGTCAGCTGCGTCGGGATATCACCGACGGAATTTACAAATACGGCTCCCGTCTGCCCTCTAAAAGGCTTTTGGCTGAGGAAGCGGACGTGAGTGTAATCACCGTCGAGCATTGCTATTCACTGCTGTGCGACGAAGGCTACACCGAAGCCAGAGAAAGAAAAGGCTATTTCGTAATATACAAAGAAAAGGATTTTCTCGCCTTAAACGAAAAAACACAGGTCAGAAAAGCCGTAAAGCACAGCATCCATCAAACTGCAAGCGAATTTTCCTTCTCTGTTTTATCAAAAACCATGAGAAGAGTTCTTTCCGCCTACGGTGAAGACATTTTGGTAAAATCACCGAATTTCGGCTGTTGCGAGCTACGAAGTGCCATAGCAGACTATCTTTCGCGCAATACGGGCATAATCACCAAACCCGAATGCATCATTATCGGTTCAGGGGCGGAATATCTTTACAGTCTTACGGTTATGCTTTTGGGCAGGGATAAAATTTTTGCTTTGGAAGACCCTTCCTACGAAAAAATCCGCAAGGTTTACTTTGCATGTCAGGTGGAATACCGTATGCTTAAAATGGGGAATGACGGCATAAAAACCTCAGAGCTTGAAATCACCGATGCCGATGTGCTGCACATCACGCCCTTTAACAGCTACCCCAGCGGTGTAACCGCCACAGCCTCCAAACGGATGGAGTATCTTGCTTGGGCAAAGGAAAGACAGGCGGTCATTATCGAGGATAATTACGATTCAGAGCTGACGGTCTCCACCAAACACGAGGATACAGTCTTTTCATTGGATAAGGATGGCTGTGTGATTTATCTTAATACCTTTTCAAAAACCGTCGCCCCCTCAATGCGTGTCGGATATATGATACTTCCCGAAAAAATGATGCAGAAATTTGAAGAAAAATTAGGCTTTTATTCCTGCACCGTACCCGTTTTCGAGCAATATGTTCTGGCGGAGCTTATAGAAAAGGGCGACTTTGAAAGACACATAAACAAAGTAAGGAGAATGAGACGGAAAAAGTAAAGAGGAATACCTTTCACCAATCAAAAAAGCTATAATCCGCCGAGCTGACGGACTATAGCTTTTATTTATGATATTTGTTATAAATTTCAGAAATATAATCACCCTCCGGGGTACCCCACTACATTGAATACTCATCGCCCTTAGGAATCCGTTGATTGTGAAGCTCTTTACCGTGTGTAACCTCGCCAAAGGAATTAACTCTTTCTACAGCTTTTTCTCTGCAATAATCCTCAAAATACAGCATCCGGTTCTCAGTTGTCAGCTCGACCTTTTCGATGTACTTTACCAACTGCTCCTCTGTGAAATCCGCACTGCCGTTTTCATCAATTGCAAATGCAGTAGTATTCACTTCACTGTCTGCTTCCACAGAAATTTTTCCGCAGGCAGAAAAGGACAGACAAACAACAGAAGCAAGAAACAAGCAAATAATTCTTTTCATTTTCCGTTCTCATTAATAATCTTTTATCAGAACTTAAATACTACCCCCACCACCGCCGCAATCAGTATAAACACAATGGGGTGGATTTTTTTGAATTTCGTTACACCGATAAAAATAAGCACCGAAAGAATAATGCTTTTATAATCCACAGCCATCAGAAAATTTCCGCTTTCCGCGAAAACATCTGCGGAGAAAAAGGCTATCTTAGCCACACCCATACAGGCGGAAGCGATAAGGCCGAGAGAGGCGGCACGCAAACCGTAAAACACCCACTCCACATACTTTGATGAACGGAATTTGAGCAGTACCTTTGAAATGGCTAAAACCAAGATAAGTGCCGGAGCGGTCAAACCTAAGGGCGCTACCAGTGCACCGAAAAGACCTCCAGGCATGCCTCCGAGGCCTTCACCCATCTGAAATCCCACATAGGTTGCCATATTTATACCGATAGGACCGGGAGTAGATTCGGAAATGGCTATCATATTCGAAATATCAGTTTGGTTAAACCATCCGGTAACCTCTCCCATATCTGTCAGAAAGGGTAAAGTGGCAAGTCCGCCGCCCACAGAGAAAAGTCCCACGAAAAAGAAACGGAAAAAAAGCTCTAAAAAAATCATTTTTCTTTTCCCCCTTTCATTTTCTTTTCCTTAATCATATTGACGGCAAGAGAAATAAATGCCACCGCGATAATAAATACAACGGGTGAAATATCCGTGAAAAAGGAAAGAATGGCCACCAAAACAAAAATTACCACAGTAATTTTGTCAACTATGCTCTTTTTTGAAAGCTTGATTACCGAAGAGAGAATAAGCGCCACGACTGCAGCTCTTATGCCGTTGAAGGCATGGGTAACAATCTCTATATCCTGAAAACCGCTGATAAATGCGGCGATTATCATAATGATAATTATTGACGGAGTTATTACGCCCAAAGTGGCAAACAGCGCACCCCAAAAGCCCCTCAGCTTGGTGCCGATGAAGGTTGCCACATTAACGGCGATAATACCCGGTGTGCATTGACCGATGGCATAATAATCCATAAGCTCATCCTGTGTTGCCCACTTACGCTTTTCCACCACTTCCTTCTGGAGCATGGGAAGCATAGCATAACCGCCTCCGAAGGTAAAGCCTCCGATGCGGGCAAATATAACAAACAAATCGAAAAGAAGCTTCATTTTTTCCTCCTTTGTTCATTTAAAATAATCATCAAAAAAGGGCTGTTGTCAGCCCTCATGTTTTTTGCATTTTGCATTCCTTGCTGTGCTTTTTAAAGAAATCAAGCATAGCGTCTATGTTTTCTGCCGAAGGCTTCATTTCAGGATAAAGAACGGAAAAAACATGTGGTAAAGCTTTGCCTTTATATTCTCCGAAATTCATCATTTCTACTTCTACACCCTTTTTCTTAAAGTCCTCAGCAGCACGGAGCACTTGCTTTAAAGCAAGAGTGTCGCCTGTGGAGGTGACCATAAAGGTGGGAATCATTTCACCTAAATCGAGTACCCTGTCAATATTTACATAGGGTGCCCATTTTTCTTTTTTATATTTATTGCCGCCGAGCATAATTTTGGTATAAAAGGACATAAGCGAACCGTCATCCATGTATGCCACGGCAGAGGTAAGACCCACAGCATCAAACTTAAGGGAAAAATCGGGAACGGAGAAAAGCTCCCTCATTTTTTCGCTCTGTGAAAGCATAGCCGTAAAGGCGGCAAGCATACCGCCGGCAGAATCCCCCGTAAGACAGATGCTTCCTTTATCGCAGGGAAATGAATCCATGTTTTCATTTATCCATTTAAGAGCCGCAGCCACATCACGGAGCTGTTCATCAGCGGTCACCTCAGGATAAAGACGGTAGCTGATATTGAAAACCACGTTACCCCTTTTTGCGAGAGTAAGGCAGTAATTTTTGTTAAGCTCTTTGTCTCCGTACATCCACCCGCCGCCGTGAACGTCAATTATGACCGGAAATTTACCCTCTGCACTTTCAGGATAATAAACATCCAGCAGATGATGTCTGTGACCGTCAGAAATATAGGCGTGATTATTGCTTTCGTGTACACCTTCGGGGAAATGAAGAGTAGCTATTCTCTTATTATCCATTCTTTCGGTGTTTTTCCAGAAAAGTTTAAGAATCGGATCTAAATACATACTGCTTTTCCTTTCAAGGGGATATATTTGCAGGGGCTGTTAAGGGCGGACACGGCACGCCGTGTCCCTACGACCTCTCCGTCACACTGCGTGTGCCACCTCTCCTCAGGAAGGCAAGGCATTTTTCAGGTGGCGGTGTATCGCTTTTCGTTCCCCGAAGCCTCACACGCCATTTTGCATTTTGCATTCTGCATTTTGCATTTACATTGCGGGAGGCATACCGCCGCCGCTTTGTGCCATAGCCTGGGCGAACATACCGGGCTTCTTTTCTTTTTTTGGTTTGTATGCGGGAGGATTTTTAAGCAGCTTTCTTGATTTCTTTGATTTTGCCAAAAGCTTGTTTACCTCGATTACGGGAGGAGCCATGGTAGCGCTCATATAATCCACACAGCGTGCGAGAAGAATTTGGTCATTTTCGAGAGCACCGAGAATGGTTACGGCGATAACATCCTGAACCTCACTTGTGCCGTCCTCATAAATTTCGTTGAGAACCTGGAAAAGCTTTTTCATGGTCTGAGGATCATTTGCCTTGATTGCACCGATAACTTTGGCTGTGCCGTATTCGTCAAAGAATTTTTCTGCAAGAAACTCACCGTACTGAGCAAGGTTATCTTTGTAATAGGGTCTGAGTTCAGGAAAAACAAGACAAAGTTTGCTTGCGAGAGTATTCGGATCATAAAAAGAGCCGTGCTTTACCGCAGCTTTGGAGACGGTCTGTGTCGCTTTCTGCTGAGCTGCCTTTTTGGGTGCGGCGATCTTCTTTGCATATTTGCTGTGAAGAGTGTCCGTAAGCTCGTTTACCACATATTTTACGTCTCTGACGTCTGCATTTTCGTCGAGAAGAGAAACCGAAAGCTTTTTGGGTGTGTCTTCGGGTGCTTCGATATCTTCGCCTGAGAAAAGAATAACCTTTCCGTCCTCATAGCTCACGGCAATAACACCCTTTTCACCGGTATACCTTGCGGTGAGTTTATCATCTGCTTCGGTGATGAATTCACCCTTTTCGTTTTTGTAAGCAGCGAAGCCGAGATTTGTAATTTCCTGACCGATACCGTCAAGAATACTTCTGAAATTTTCATTGATAGCCATTACAGGATAACTCCTTTTCCATAAATCACAAAGTGATGTATATATTTTTATACAGTATAAGAGTATAGCACAAAAGACCGACAGTGTCAACTGCAATAAATCTTGATTTTTTCCTCTATAATTGTTATAATATATAATCAATATAAATTAATATAAAGGAGATAAAACATTATGATTAAAATTTCACCGTCTATTCTTTCCTGTGATTATTCAAAAATGGGTGAAGAATTCGAAAATATGAAACGCTGCGGTGCCGATTGGCTTCACATAGATGTTATGGACGGACATTTCGTTCCCAATATCACCTTAGGTGCACCCTTGATAAAATGCCTCAGAAAATGCTCCGACCTTGTTTTCGACTGCCATCTTATGATAAGCGAGCCTCTCAAATACATTCCCGATTTTATTAATGCGGGTGCAGATGTTATCTGCTTTCATGTGGAAGCTGACTCACCCGTCGATGAAACCATCGATTTCATCAGAGAAAAGGGAAAAATTGCCGCTTTAGCCGTCAAACCCGGCACAGAAATCGAAGCAGTATATCCTTATCTCGAAAAATTAGGTATGGTTCTCGTCATGACCGTAGAGCCCGGCTTTGGCGGACAAAGCTTTATGGCAGATATGATGCCGAAAATCGAAAAGCTCCGTGAGGAATGTAAAAGAAGAAATATTGAAATGGACATCCAGGTTGACGGCGGTATTTCCCCCGCCACAGTAGAAACAGCCGCCAAAGCAGGTGCAAACGTACTCGTGGCAGGCTCTGCCGTTTTCGGTGCACAGGACCCCAAAGAGGCTATTGCCCTTTTGCGTGAAAAGGCTGCAAAATACTTTTAATCTTTTTCGAGGTAGTTATGCATAACAGTAAAGAAGTTTTTTCTTTTAAAAATCCTGTTTTCAGATATAATGCTGACATTTTCGCCATCTGTGCTGCTCTGTCCGCAGTGGGAATTTATCATTGGGGCATATATGCTCTGTGGCAAATTCTTATCTGCTCGGCTACTGCAGTTTTATGTGAAGCTGTCAGCTTTAAGGCGGTGCTGAAAAAAAACACTCTCAGCGACCTTAGTGCCCTTACCACAGGCATGATAATTGCTCTTTTACTGCCTGTTTCCGCCCCCTTTTATGTGGGCATAAGTGCTTCGGCCTTCGCCGTGTTGGCGGCGAAGCTCCCCTTCGGCGATGTAAGAAATGCTCCGTTTTTTCCCGCTGCGGCCGGCTTCTGTTTTGCGGCGATGATGTTCACCGACGCAGTGTTCACCTATCCTGCTTCAGGCAGTGAATTTGCTTTTTTCGGCAGTGAAGGTTTCGTAAAGGGAGAAACCGTTTTCGATATGCTTTCAAAAGGAAACAGCCTTTCTCTGAATGTTTTCGGCAGAATATCTCTGCTGTCGGGTTCTTACCCCGGTGCCATCGGTACCACAAGCATGTTGGTGCTGGCAGGCGGCTTCGGTTATATGGCCATAAGACATCCGAAAAGACTTTTCACCTCTGCAGGCTATCTTCTGTCGGCGGCGGTCTTTGCCTTCCTTTTCCCCAGAGTAAATTCCGGCAGAATGTCATCGGTGATAATCGAGCTGTGCGCCGGCGGACTTATTTTCGTCTCTTTGCTTCTCATAACCGACCCGGTCACCTCACCCCGTAAGCCTGTCAGAGCTTTCCTTTACGGCCTTACGGGCGGTGCAGTATGTATGCTTTTGAGATATTTTTCCAAAACACCCGACGCAGCATGCTTCAGTATTCTCATCACAAACGCTCTGTGGCCCGCTGTTACGGGAGAAACCATACTCACCAAAAAGACAGCAGAAAAATATAAAAAGCCCCTCATGAAGAAAAAAGAAGCACTCAAAAGAAAGGCGGGTACAAAATGAAAAACAAAAAATCAAAACCTGTACTCAGTCTTTCTACCGCTCTTTTCAAAGGAAGCTTTGTCCACAATCCTGTGCTCACACAGATAATCGGTATATGCCCCATAGTCGGTGCCGCCACCACGGCGGTGAACGGGTTATGTATCGCTTTGGGCGTTACGGCTGTACTTACGGTGACGGAGGTGCTGACGAGTCTTACGCTGAAAAAAGTACCCCGTTGGCTCCGCATGGCTGTTTATACCCTTATTTCCCTGGCCGTGGTTCTTTTGTGCGACAAATATATATTTTCCCTCACCTCTGACGGCGGAGCAGGTCTCGGTATTTATTTTTATATGCTTTGTGTCAATGCTCTTGCCGTTATCCGCTGCGAAAAATTCGCCTGTAAAACAAGTGCCGTAAATGCTCTTACAGACGGTGTCGCCGCCGGTATCGGCTACGGTGCCGTCGCACTGACGGTCGGCGCCGTAAGAGAATATATAACCTACGGTTCACTTTTCACCTCACCGGAAACTTTGCCCCGTTTTCCCCAAACCGCTATGCCCTTTACGGTATTGGTCATTTTAGGCTTTATGGCAGCGGGACACAAATGGCTTCTCATTAAATTTTATCCCGATGAAGTCCGTGACACCTTTTCGATGAATGCAGTTTATGAAAAGCCGGAAAAAAAGGATCCCGGTCTTTTCGCCGATAAAAATAAGGCCAAACCGAAGGTCATCCGTGATTACGGTGATACGATCCGGCCCAGACACACAGATACGGAAGAAAAGAAAGGCGGTGACGGAAAATGACCCACTTCACCTCGATGCTTACCGCCGCCCTTTATGCTATGTTGGTACAGAATATTATTTTCAGTACGGGCTACGGTATGAGTGAAAGCATACGTATGGCAAAACGCCCAAAGCATTTTTTTATGTACGGAGGCACCGTGACGTTTTTTTCTCTCAGCCTTTCGCTCATATGCTTCTTTCTCAATAAAATCCCCTTTATATTTTCTCTCGAAACCAAATACCGCATAGCATTATACACGATAGTGCTTTTGGCGGTTTATATACTTTCGGCACTGTTCTGTCTTACAGTGCTGAAGGCTGACAAAAAATTCATGAACTCTTTGGGTATGTGTGCGCTGAACACTCTTATCATCGCCCTTCCCGTGGTTGATTTCAAAGCCGGTTACACCTTTGCCGAAACCGTCGGTACGGGTATCGGTGCCGGGTTTGCCTTTACCCTTTCCATGCTCCTCATAAACACAGGCATGAAGCACATACACGGCAACCGTTATATCCCCGATGTATTCAAGGGTACCCCCGCACTTTTCATTTACATTTCACTTATAGCTTTGGCTATGAGCTGCATTTCAGGTCAAACTCTCTTTGTTTAAGGAAAATAATTATGTCAAAGAAAAAAACAGATAAGAAAAAATCTCCCTATCCCGAAAACGGCAAAGTAAGAATAAGACACAGCTATTATACCTTTGCCCGTGAATTTCCCTCAAAGATTATGCCTTTGGAGGGAAAAAGAAGAAAGCACAGAAAAAAACGCATATTAAAAAACATCCTTACGGGCTTTTTCTTTATCATTCTTATGCTCTTTTCCTATTTCACCGTAAACCTTATGTTGGATATTTCTTACACGGATAAAGAAAAGCTTGATTCCGAATCGGAAACAACCCTGACCGACACACAGGAAAACGAACCGACTGACCCTCAGCTCTCCTTTAACGGCGAAAACATAAAAGCACTTTATATGTCTGCGGAAAGGTTAGGAGACAGAGAATATATCGGAAAATTCATCAAAGAGATAAAAAGAAAAAACTGCAATACTGTCCTTATTGATTTCAAAAACAGTGAGGGTAAGCTTTCTTACACTTCACTTAACGAAAACGCCATTACTGCACATGCTTTTCTTTTCGATAATGACACCATAAGAAAGGCACTCGACCTTTTCGAAGAAAAAGATATCAGGGTGATTGCACGGATTTACTGCTTCAAGGATAATGCCGTCGCTTCGACTGTTCCTTCATTGGCAGTAAAATATATGAACACCGATGTAAATTGGGTTGATTCATCATCAGAAAAAGGCGGAAACCGGCTTAATCCCTTATCCGCCGATGCCCGCAAATATATTATCAGCATAATAAAAGAGGTTACACAGTTTAAAATAAACGGAGTATTACTCGAAGAGGTCAGCTTCCCTTCGGGCGAAAATGCAAAAAATGCCTCCTATCCCGGAGAAAAGAAAAACAGCAGCAAGCATAAAACCCTTCTCTCCTTTATGGACGATGTAAAAAAAGCTCTTCCCGAAAACTGTATTCTGCTTATGGGACACTCGGCAAAGGATGTTTTGGAGCCGAACAGCGAGCTTTATGCCGGCTCCGTACTGACCTGCGCCGCTGACGGCTTCGCCGTGGATACGCTGCAAAGGCCCGAAAATGTTATCATCGACAAAAAGACGGATTACGCCTCTGTTTTCTCGCTTTTCTCGACTTTGAAAAATAATATTGGAGAAAAGAAAGCCGTCTTTACCGTAGATATTTCCGAATATTCCGCCTCCTTTGTCAGAAAAATGCAAAGAGCAGGCTACACCGATTTCATCATTTACAGCTCTGAGGGCGTATATTAAGAAAGGAAAAAATTATGACTAAAACCGCTTTTATTGCCATAGTAGGCAGACCCAATGTGGGCAAATCCTCCATCCTCAACCGTATGCTCGGTCAGAAAATCGCTATCGTTTCAGATAAACCTCAGACCACACGCACTCGCATTATGGGTGTGCTGACAACGGGTGAAACGCAGCTCGTTTTTACTGACACCCCCGGCTTCCACCGCCCGAAAACCAAATTGGGCGAAAAAATGATAAAGGCTGTCGGTGACAGCATCTCAGGTGTGGATGCATGTCTTTTCGTGGTAGAATGTACAGAGGATATAAAGGACAGTGAAAGAGAGCTTTTGGAAAAATTCCGTCAGCAGAAAATGCCCGTTGTCCTTGCCATAAATAAAATAGACACCATCGAAAACAAAGAAGAAATAATGCCGAAAATCATGCAAATGACAGCGGAATATGACTTTGAAGCAATCGTTCCTGTTTCTGCCGCCAAAAACGACGGTATAGACGAATTACAAAAGGAGCTTGAGGCTTTAGCCTTTCCCTCGGAGCATTTCTTTCCCGAAGACACACTTACCGACCAACCGGAAAGAGTGCTGGCTTCCGAAATAATCAGAGAAAAAATGCTCCGTCTCCTTGACAAGGAAATCCCCCACGGTGTAGCCGTTTCCATAGAAAAAATGCGCGAAAGGTCAGATACGGACCTTATGGATATTGAGGCCACCATCTACTGCGAAAGAGAAAGCCACAAAGGTATCATAATCGGGAAAAAAGGTGCATCCCTCAAACGTATTTCCACCTACGCCAGACAGGATATGGAAAAATTTTTCGGTTGCAGGATAAATCTGCAATGTTGGGTCAAGGTAAAAGAGGATTGGAGAAACAGAGAAGGACTTATTCATAATTTCGGCTTGGATTAATGCGGAATGCGGAATGCGGAATGCGGAATTGCGAGGAAAATTTCGTAATTGTAAAAGTGATATTCCGCATAATAAGACGTTTAAAGAAGTGTGTTATATGAAAGAGAACAATGCAATTTTAGATAAAAGTAAACATTTTGCTTTAAGAATAATTAAATTGTATAAATATTTGACAACAGAAAAAAGAGAGTATGTTCTTTCCAAGCAAATTCTTCGCAGTGGCACAAGCATCGGTGCTAATGCCAGGGAAGCTGTCAGAGGGCAGAGTTCTGCCGATTTTTATGCCAAATTCAATATTTCTCTTAAAGAAGCCGAGGAGACAATATATTGGCTTGAACTTCTTCACGAAAGTGATTACATAGAAGCTAAACACTTTGAAAGTATTTATAATGACTGTATGGAACTTATAAAAATACTTGTTTCAATCACGAAAAAACAAAAGGTAGAAAGTTGATGGGCGGGAACATTCTTTCCGTTAATTCATCGGTATGGCGCGATTCCGAATTCCGCATTCCGAATTTGAAAAAAGCGAATTGCATTTTTCGTGTCTTTCTGCAAATGATATGAGTATCATTTACAGTGAGGTGTCATAAATGAACAAAAAAGATTTATGGAATATTTTTATGAAAACAGGAAAGGTCTCCGATTATCTTCGCTACAAAAATGCGGCAGACAGACAGTCTGACGTTCTCGATTCGATGGACATGGAGGCTGCCGAAGAATTTTATCTCAACAACCCCCATGCTGAGGAGTTTAACTATGACGATTTTGACGGATGGTATAATAATTAATGAAAGACCTCTCAAAGATAAAGACAAAATCATTACCGTGCTCACCCGCGAAAGAGGCGTTATAAGCATTTTTGCAAACGGTGCCAAGGTTGGAAAACACAGCAGTGCCACAAGCCTTTTGGCTTATTCCGATTTTTCGTTGGCAAGTACAAAGGGAGACTCTTATGTACTTAAGGATGCGGTGCCAAAGCAGGTTTTTTTCCGTCTTCGCGAGGATCTGACGATTCTTTCCTTAGCTCAGTATTTCGCTGAGCTTACATATGAGCTTGCTCCACGTGAGGACAAAGCTGATGCAGAGCTTTCTCTCATACTGAATGCATTGCATCTTCTCTGCGACGGTAAAAAGAATATCTCTCTTATCAAAAGCGTAACCGAGCTTCGTATGCTTACTCTCGCCGGCTATATGCCCGCTGTGGAATGCTGCTGCGGATGCGGGTGTGACTTCAATGAGGACGAAATATTTTTCGACTGTGCTGCCGGAGAGCTTTACTGCGAAAAATGCAAAAACGGTAAAAAGCTTTTTGCCTGCTCACCCGGCGTGCTGACGGCTATGAGATATATCTGTCTTGCTCCGCCAAATAAAATTTTCAGCTTCAGCCTTTCCGAGGACGGACTTTCGGCTTTATGCGATATTTCGGAAAAATATCTCAGAAGCGTTACAAGGAAAAGATTCAAAACTTTGGACTTTTACAAAAAAATGATTTGAGGTTAACAAAAATGAACAAGCATCATATTTCACTTGAGCTTAATAAAGTGCTGGCTCTGCTTACGGAATACACGACCTGTGAGGACGCGAGATATTTGGCAGAGCATATGGAGCCCGAAAGCAATTTAGATTTGGCAAAAGCTCTTTTGGGTCAGACTGAGGACGCCCATGCTCTGATGGCGAAATTCGGTGCCCCATCTTTCGGCTCTCTAAAAAATGTAAATAACGCTCTCAGCCGTGCAAACGCAGGCAGCGTGCTTAATATGCGTGAGCTTTTGGACATAGCGGAGGTGCTGCGTGTTATACGCTCTTTGAGTGATTGGAGAAGCAAAAATGCAGGTATCACCACCCGCATAGACACTCTCTTTTACTCCATGTCACCCAATAAATTTCTCGAAGACAGAATCACAAATGCCATCATAAGTGAAGAGGAAATGAGCGACAATGCCTCCCCTGCTCTTTATGAAATCAGAAGAAAAATCCGTGCCGCCTCTTCAAAGGTAAGAGACCAACTGGACAAGCTTACACATTCACAGCATTATCAGAAATTTTTGCGTGATTCGATAGTCACTATGAGAAACGGCAGATATGTCGTTCCCGTTAAAATCGAACACAGAAACGAAATCAGCGGTCTCGTACACGACACATCATCGAGCGGTGCCACAGTTTTCGTGGAGCCCGCTGCCGTGGTCGAGGCAAACAACGAAATCAAAGTACTCCAAGGCAAAGAAAGAGAAGAAATAGAGCGTATACTTTATGAGCTTTCCGCTGAAGCAGGCGGCTTTTACGAAGGCATAAAGGCAAGCTATGAATGTGCTGTGGAGCTTAATCTTATCTTTGCCAAAGCGAAGCTTGCCTACGCCATGAAGGCCACAGTGCCTATACTTAATGACGAAGGAATCATAAATCTCAAACAGGCACGACATCCCCTTATTGACCCGAAAAAGGTCGTTCCGACAGATATCATGCTCGGCGAAAGCTTCGACACTCTCATCATCACCGGTCCCAATACAGGCGGCAAAACCGTCTCGATAAAAACAGTGGGACTTATGTGTCTTATGGCCATGTGCGGTCTTATGCTCCCGGTAAAGGATCAAAGCCGTGTGAGTGTCTTTGACCATATACTTGCCGATATAGGTGACGAACAAAGCATAGAGCAGTCCCTTTCCACCTTCTCCTCACACATGGTGAATATAATAAATATTATCGACGTAGCTGACGAACATTCACTCGTCCTTATTGATGAGCTGGGTGCGGGAACCGACCCCATTGAGGGTGCCGCCCTCGCCATATCAATATTGGAAAAGCTCCATCATAAGGGTGCCAGAATAGCCGCCACCACCCACTATGCAGAGCTTAAGGCCTACGCTTTGCAGACACCGGGCATAGAAAACGGCTCCTGCGAATTCGATGTTTCCTCTCTCAAGCCCACCTACCGTCTTTTGATCGGTACACCGGGACGTTCAAATGCTTTCGCTATCTCCCTGCGCCTCGGCATGGAGGAAGGCATTATTGACAGAGCAAAGGAGCTTGTATCAAAGGAAAGCACTCAGTTCGAAAATGTAATCGAATCGCTCGAAAAATCCCGTCAGGAATTTGAAGAGCAGACAAAGGAAGCCGAGGCTCTCAAAGAACAGGCGGAAAAAGAAAAAGCGCAGGCACAGAAATACAAAGACAGTATAGAGGAAATGCGTCAAAGAGAGTTGGACAAGGCTCAGAGCCAGGCTCTTAAAATAGTTGAACAGGCGAAACGAAGTGCCTACGCTCTTACCTCTGAATTAGAAAAGCTGAAAAAGGAAAGTGACAAAAATGCCGACAAGGCTGAAATGTTACGCAGAGCCAAACAGCTGATGAAAAAGGGACTTTCAGACTTCGACGATATCACGAACCCTGTGGTAGCGGCCGTTATAGAGGATGAAAATTATGTTCTGCCCCGCCCTCTTAAGTTGGGAGATGAGGTTTTCCTCATCGATATGGGAAAAACAGCCACAGTAACTGCCCTTGAGGACAGAAAGGGTAACATCGAGGTGTTGGCAGGCATTATGAAAATGCGCACCCCCCTTTCAAATATCCGTTTGGCGGAAAAATCAAAAACAAAGACATCCAAAAATCGCAGTGTACCCAACAAAAAGGAACACGTTTTTTCTCCCGGCAGTGAAGCTCAGACCCGTTGCGATCTCAGAGGTATGAACGTGGAAGAGGGTATATTGGAGCTTGAGCGATATATTGATCAGGCATTACGTCTCGGTCTCGGTGAAATCACAGTAATTCACGGCAAGGGCACCGGTGTGCTGCGCAAGGGCATACAGGAGCATCTGAGAAAAAGTAAGTATGTCAAATCCTTCCGTCTCGGTGTTTACGGTGAGGGTGAGACAGGTGTTACGATTGTAACCTTAAAATAAAAGGAGGTTTTCCATGAAAAGAATACTCGCATTTTTAATGACTGCGCTTTTTGTGCTTTCTTCCTTTTCCTTTCTTGCACTCGGCAGCGAAAGCACCGTAGCAGACAGCAGAATAAAGGAAATCCAGCAGTATCTTAACGAAAATTTCAGCAAATACATATCCTACATTCCTGTTGACGGTGTTCCTTCGCCCTATATGTGCAAAGCACTTATTTTCGCTTTGCAGGCATCGGAGGGCTTGCCGACAAGCGGTACAATTAAGGCAAACGGAAATTTCGGTCCGACCACACAAAAGCACTGTCCTACCATCCCTTATGAAAAAGGCAACGGTGCAGCTCTTTCCTTCTCAGGTAAAGAATATACCGATGCACAGATAAAAGGTTTTACACGGCTTTTGCAAATGTCACTTTATGTTAACGGCTTTGACCCTGGTGATTTCGACGGAAGCTTTAACACAGAAACGGTCAATGCAATTAAGGATTTCAAAGCTCTTATGGGTATGGAAATTACCGGAAAGGCAGACCTTGCCACATGGCTTACACTCCTTACAGCTCCCGGTGATACCTCACGAAGTGCCGAAGCCGCCGACACCGCCACCATTTTAGACAAAAGCAAGGCCGATTATCTCTATTCCGAGGGCTACAGATACATAGGCAGATATCTTACCAATGCCGCAAACGGCTTTGACAAGGCGCTCACAAGAGAGGAAGCGGAAATCATTCTCGATTCCGGAATGAATTTCTTTCCCATATATCAGACAGCGGGAACCTCTTATTCATACTTTACTGCCGACAGAGGAACCGATGATGCGGTCAAGGCTATGAACGCCGCTTTTAAATTGGGAATCCCCAAGGGTACGGTAATTTATTTCGCTGTGGATTTTGATGCCACCCGTGCCCAGATTAACGGCAATATTCTTTCTTACTTTAAAAAGATAAGCGAAAGAATGAGCAGCGGCTGCTACAGGGTCGGTGTTTACGGGTCACGTGGAGTATGCCGTACCGTCTCTGAAAAGGGTTATGCAGATTTCAGCTTTGTCAGCAGTCTTTCCTCGGCACATTACGGAAATTCAGGCTATAAAATGCCTGAAAATTGGGCCTTTAATCAGTTTATGGAAACGAAGGTAAAGGGCTTCGGAATAGACAGAAACGATTTCTCAGGCCGTGACGAGGGTGTTTCCGAACTTACTGAGCCTCACAGCCATTCCTATTCATCCTCCGTTTCTAAAGCACCCACCTGTACAAAAGCAGGCATAAAGCTTTACAAATGCGGATGCGGTGACAGTTACACCGTTTCTGTAAGCAAAACCGGACATACACCCGTTAAGGATAAGGCTGTCGCCCCTACCTATAAAAAATCCGGCAAAACCGAGGGCAGTCACTGTAAAGTATGCGGAGAAATAATCACCGCACAGAAAACCGTGGCGCGGAAGAAGTTAGGCAAGGTTAAAGAGCTTAAAGCGATCAAAACAACCTCATCGTACATTAAGCTCACTTGGAAAAAGGTCACCGGTGCAGAAAGCTATAAGGTAAGCTATTCCACCGACGGTAAAAAATGGAAAACAGTCAAAACCGATAAGACCTCATTAACAGTAAAGGGACTCAAAAAAGGACAAAGCTACCGCTTTAAGGTACGTGCCACAGCCGGAAGCAACAAAGGCTCATATTCCGCTGTGCTTAAAACTGCCACCAAAGTCGGCGCGGGAGCAGTCAAATCCCTTAAGTCCCCGAAAAGCGGCGCTCTTACTGTCACCTGGTCAAAGCTGAGCGGTGCAAACGGCTATCAGCTTTATGTGTCAACAAGCAAAAAATTCACCTCAAAAACCACCGAAAAGGTTACGGTGAAAAAGAACAAAACAGTCAAAGCCACCGTTAAAAGCCTCAGGAAAAAGAAAACCTATTATGTAAAAATCCGCGGCTATAAAACCGTGAACGATAAAAAGGTTTACGGTGCATTCAGTGCGGTTAAGAGCATTAAGGTGAAGAAATAATTCCCTGTATGTACGGAGGTAAATATTTATAAATGAACAGACAGTATGCAGAAAAACTGATTGCAGAAGCAAAAGAACTGAATGACGGTGCGTGGATTGAACATTCGTATAATGTTGCTCGTCTCGCTGAAAAAATTGCTGTCAAAGCAAATATGGATAGTGAAAAGGCTTATATTGTCGGACTTCTTCACGATATAGGCAGAAGAAACGGAGCAATGCAAGCCCGTCATGCTTTAGAAGGCTTCAATTATTTAACAAATATCGGTTTTGAAGACGGTGCAAGAATTTGTATTACTCATACTTTCCAATATAAAAACATTGAAGCTATCTATGATAATTGGGACTGTTCTGCAGACGAAAAGCGATTTATAAAGAGTTATCTAAATAATGTTATATATGATGATTATGACAAGCTTATTCAGTTATGCGATGCTTTAACCTTAACAAACGGTTATTGTTACGCTGAAAAGAAAATGGTAAACAGTGTTTTAAAATTTGGATTTAAAGACACTACCACAAACAAATGGAACGCCATATTAGAATTGAAACATTATTTTGATACACTGATACATAAAGATGTATATTCTCTTTTTTAATATATACTCTTAAAGTTTCGAGAGCACACTACACCACCTTTACGATGGTTATAAGCGTGCTCTTTCTGTTATCCGCATTTATGTATATGAAAAACCCTCTGTCCGTAAAGAGCAGAGGGTTGATTTAATTTTCCTGTAAGCTTGCAAAGATTTGGCAGGCTGATAATATCCTCCCCTACCACTTCTGATAAGGTTACGGTTACTTAGCGGACACGGCGCGCCGTGTCCCTACGATATACACCTTTATTCGGCGGCGTTTCACTTTGGTTTCCCGAAGTCTTTCCCGCCATTCTGCACTTTGCATTTTGAACTTTGCATTTATTTAAGCATACCGTGATATCTGCCCATCCAATAAGGAAGAGTATAAGTCGTGGAGCCTTCCATTTCGTTGGGATTGTGGTTATTGTCCATTTCATAGGTTGAGCCGTTATATTTATGCATTGATCTTTCGTCTGCGGGAGCAACTGCCCATTCGAGCTTACCGAGGGCAAATACCATGCCGATAAGCTTAAGGATGTTATTGTCGGAATTCCAGAATAAGGGAACCTTCTTTGTAAGGTCAAAGGAAAGCTCACTCGTTCCACCGATACCGACATCGTCCAAATCAAGCTCCGCAATATCATCTCTGTTTGAATTGGTGGCGAGATAACGTCTGGTGTCGATGGGATGGCGTGAAAGCACCCATGATGCGGTTTCGACGAGACTGTTGCCGTAAACGTCGGTCATTTCGCTTTCGGGATATGCCAGCTGATAAATATAGTACCAAAGAGCATTTTCACTGAAGCTCATTGAATACCACCAATCAGCAAGACCTTCTCTGTAATAGCCTAACAGCTCCTCATCGTCTTCCATTTGGAAAAGAAGATAATATCCGAGCATAGCCATTTCTTCGTCAGAATAATTAAGGATGATTCTGACCAAGGTTTTAAACATTTCTGTGCCTACCAAAGGACGGAGAATGAAGCCTAAAACGGGAGATACACTGTTCGCATATTCGAGAACGCAAAGCTCATATCTCTCTTTTTCCTGTGTCATAACCTTGGCATACTGATACTGCTCGTCAAGTGCTGCCATTCTGTATTCGTCTTCCCATTTCTGCTCACCTGTGAGATAATGAGCGAGCTTGAATACGTTCAGACAAACGAGTGTTTGGAGAGGTGCACCGCCCAAAACCTGACCGTTATGAAGGTATGTTCTGGAGAATTTACCCCATGTGGTGGGCTGACCTGAGCCGTCAACGAGACAGTAGCTGTTGTCAACCAAATGCTGTGCGAATTTATCCACAGCGTTTACGATAAGCTGTGCGAGTTCAGGGTCTTCTTCACCCAAAATATCGTAAGCCAATTTGTAAAGGAAGAGATGGCCGATGACCTCGTCTGCACTTGTATCGCCTTTGTAGAAAATATCCTCTACATCGTAGCCTGAGCCGATAAGGTCATTCCATAATCTTTCGGGGATTTCCTTTGTAGCATCTACCTTCAGACCGCGGTAGTTTTCGTTATGAAGAAGATAATCGGAGCCGTCTGAATTTTTCTTTGTGGAAATACCTGTGGCTGTACCGTCACCGTTGTGTGACCAATAGGCATATCCGTCATAGTCAAATTTTTCATCCTTAAAGGAGTAGGTTCTGGCCCAAAAGCCCTCAAGAAGTCGGGTTCTCTTTGCATAGTCTGTACCTTCGGGAGGATTGGTGGTATCTACCCAATCAGAGGGATTTTCCAAAGAAAGGTTACCGTCATCATCCTGGATATACGAAGGAATACCGTAAAGCATATATTTGGCATTCATTTTGTCAAACATTGTGGCGGGACTTTCGAAAGGAACATTCTGTCCGTAGTTACCGCCCGTTACGAGAGCACCGGGAGTGTAATATTTACCTTTGTCATAATCCGTAACTCCGCCGTTTCTCTGCGCTCTGACAAAGCTTTCTGTCGTACCGTCACGCATAGAAATGTATGTAAGCATAACCACTGCCTCTGTGGCAAGAGTGGCTGTCTTTCTGGCCGCTTCAATTTCTTCAGCGGTAGCTGTGGGATCGTCACGGAGCACGGCGTATCTCATAAGCTCACCCGCACCGTACATAGAGGTCCAAAGACCGTCATTATCGCTTTCATTCGGTACCCATTCGCCGTCAATAAAGAAAGCTTCGGAAACCATACCTCTTCTGGAAACGTACTTCTGTGTATTTTCGCTCATCATGGCAGCCTTATCTGTGCCGTCGATGTCAAGCATTTCGATATGGGTATAGCCCTCTGCCATCACCGTCCATATACCGTTTTTGCCGTCGGCAAAAATAGCGAGAACTTTGCCGTCTGTGGTATCAGCTGAATAAAAATATCTGTCGCCCATAAAGCGCTGTTCGATATCTCTTTCATTTTTTGCGTTTGCATCTGTACGGAGTACACCGTAATTTGTTATTGTCCATACTGCACCGTCAGCGGTGGTAGCTGTCTGTGCGGCGGCATAGCCGCTTTTATCGGCTACCTTGGCGGGAACATCCTTGCTGCCGATTTCATATCTGGTAACAATTTTCTGCAAGGTTTCGTTTTCGGCTATCGCATCACCCTGATAGTCAACCTTGGTTTTTTCAACATCGCTCTTTGTGGCTTCGGAAACGACCTTAAGAGTTACGCTCGATTTGCAGCCGTCAGCATTAACGGCGGTAATAACTGCTTCACCCTCTTTGAGTGCTGTAACTCTGCCGAACACATCCACAGCTGCCACCTCGGCAGGCTCTGCGGACCATTGTACATAATTGCTTGTATTCTGTGCAGCACAGTCAACACTTCTGCTGTCACCGATTTCCATTTCCCAATTTTCGGGAACGATAAGACGGATGCTCTTTTCCTTGTCAAAAAGGCCTGCAGATACGGGAAGACAGGCGCCAAAGGCAAGGATTACGGCCAGAATGACCGCCAAAATTTTCTTCATTAAAAACATCTCCTTTTTGAATTTTATAAAGCCTTTATTCTTTACTGTAACATAATATCACTTTAAGGAAATAAGGTCAAGATATTATAAAAAAGTGAAAGAAATATTAATAAAAATTTTTAAGATCTTTATTTCAACTAACCTATTTGGTTTTAACCGTCTTTTTTACTGACCAGGGAGAATAAATCTTTTTTCCGTCCGCAATTTTGTAAGCACGTATGCGCACATAGTATTTTTTCTTTGCCTTAAGCTTTTTTACGGATGTATTTGCTGTGTCCTCATTTTTAATCCATTTAGACTTGGCACCTGAGAAGGAGGATTTGAGAGCGTACTGCACCTGATAACCCGTCACGGCTCCCGAAACGGGCTTCCATTTCAGCTTGAAGCCTTTTTTGAGAGCTGAAACACTGTTCACCGTCACCTTCTGCGGCTTTACGGTAAAAAACAGTTCTTCCTTACTGCCCAAAGATCTCTTGAAAGAAACGGTCACCTTGTATTTACCGGTATTCTTTCTTCCCTTCTGATAAGAAACAGTATAATCCTCGCCCTGTCTGAGAACATATCCGTTGGTAAGGGTTATCTTTACCGAAGGCTTACGCACCTTTCCGTTATATGTATATTCCTTTTCGGAAAGTTCTGTTTTGTAAACAAAAGTATAGGCAGTAAGCCCGTAATCCTTTTTATCCCATATAAATATTTCTTTGCTGTTGTTGTCCTTATAGTAAATAACAAATTTCTTATAAAGATTTTTCAGCTTCTTACTTCCTTTTTTGCTGATGAGAGAATAAACGTCCGTTGAGGCGACATTGTTTTTATACATCAGCTTCGCAAGCTCAGGCATAAAGCTATCATAAGCGCTCATATCCAAAAGCGTCATCGACTGCTTTATTTTACCTTTTCTGAGATCTTTTTTGCAATATTTCCAACGCTCTGTGCTTTTATCGACTATATTTTTTCCTGCCTGCTCAACGGTAGAGCCGATGTTGAACATATCAGCATAGCAATAGTCTATATCTACCTTTTTATAAAGCTCGTAGTCCCATTTATCCCATCCGTAACCGCCGAAATCCCACTGAGAAAGGAGCAGATAATCGGTATAGTTATGATAAACTTGGACAAAATCAGTATTACCCGTACGGCAGTTGGTACCGAAATCAATAAGTGCAAACTTTTGACCGAAAATTTTTACACCCTTTTCGAGCATTACCTTAGTGTCCTCCACATTCATACATCCGCTGTAACCGATATTACCGTGTCCGGAATATTTCAGTACGATATTTTTTGAGGGAGTTTTTTTATTTACCACACGGAAAAACTCAACGAAGGCATCACGAAGAATTTTACTGCTTTTGCTCATATTCTCCGTATCCTTACACGGGATGCTTTTAATACAAAAGGACTCTCTCCATTTGTAGTATTCCTCTGAGCCCAATATGCCTTCGAATCCGTCTTTCTCATTTTGCTCAAGATCGGTAGGAAATTTATAAAGATTGATTCTGTCTTCCCAAATAATTACATCATAGAGAATATATCCCTCCTTATCCTTTACGGGAACGGCGGTATATACTCCGCCGAAGCTTTCTTTGAATTTAGCCGTAGCAAAGGTGCTTCGGATAACTACCGCAGGATTTTTCTCGGTAATCTTATGGGTGTTTTTCGCCGCAGAGCTTTCAAAGGAAAGACCGCAAAGCATAGTAAGCATCATCACTGCTGTCAAAAAAAACGAAACTATTCTTTTCATATTATTTATCCTTTCATATTCGAACAATTCAATTTCACCTAGCTCTGATTCATATTTTATGATGTACTGCTTAAAAGAATATTCTATGAACTCATATTGATATCTGTTTGATATTATATTACGCTTTTACGTTTGCTCCCTAAGCAAAAAAGAGATTTATTGCACCGGGACCGCCCTGTAATTCTCAAATTATCAATTAATTACTGTTACCAATATAATCGTAATCAAACCGCAAATGCCGATTGCGACGCCGCTTAAAGCCGCCTGAATTTCACCGATTTCGACGGCCTTTGATGTGCCGATAACATGACTGCAGGTGCCGATGGCAATACCCTCTGCAACGGGAGATTTAACCTTAAAAAGCTTTGCAAGTGAGGGAGCAAGCACTGCACCCACAATCCCCGTGCATATAACAGCAATTACCGTTATGCCCTCCATTCCGCCGTTCATAAGGGAAACATCAAGAGCAATGGGCGTTGTACAGCTTTTGCCGATAAAGGAAGCCTCTATAGCTTTGTCAACACCGAAAAGTCTGCAAAGGCCGACCACGCTTAAAATGCTTGTGACCGAGCCTGCAAGACAGCTGACAACAATGACAAGGGCGTATTTTTTAACGGTTTTGAGTTGCTTATAGATGTTCACTGCAAGCAAGGCGGTTGCAACAGGCAGAAGGTTTGTGAGAAAGGCGTTGTCAGCCATATACTTTTCATAGGAAATCAAACCCGACTGAACAAACAGTACACAACAGATAATCGCAAAAAGCAAAGGGTTGAGAAGCGGTGTTTTCAGCTTTGAAAACAAAAAATTTCCCACGCCGAAAGAGAGTACACTCAAAAACAAACCGAACAAGGGTGAAGCAAGCATTGTTTCCATTATTCGCTCTCCCCTTTCTGCAACTTTATAATAAGTGCCGCAGTAAGAGCCGTTACTCCGTAAACTACAGGCGTTGTAACAAGGACTATCAGTAAAAATAAAACAAGATTTTCCTTGATTATATCAATATATTGAAGAACCTTCACTCCGTACGGAATAAAAAGGACAGCCATATTGGACGTGAGAAAATTTGCAGTAGCTTTGATATTTTCAAATTTTATGGCTTTTACAATAAGAAGTAAAAGCAAAATTATCATGCTTAACACACTTGCCGAAAAGTCAAAAGGAAGCAGTTCTGCAATAAACTCCCCCAAAAGGCACACACCGAATATAACGGCAAGCTCAGCAGTTATATGTAACGTTTTTTTCAAAATGTATCACCCCGATTTGAATATAATAATTACTTAATCCGTACTCAGCTTAAAATACTATGTCCTTAAGAGAAATAGCTTTCAGTTATTTTGGCAGTATTTTTTGGATATGATGATGAGAAAGCAAACGGAAAAATATTGTAAATCACCTTAAGACAGCCCCATACTTTTTGTTTATTTCAAAATTGAAAATCACACATTTTTTCGAATGTCATTTTCTCCCCTGAGGTCGGATGAACAAAGGAAATGTAACAGGACCACAAAGCAATATTTTTACTTTCTGTCTTGCTCCCGTAGCGTCGGTCACCGACTATCGGCATTTTACGTGAAGCAAACTGCACCCTTATTTGGTGAGTTCTGCCGGTATGAAGCTTCACTCTTACGAGGGAAAGACCGTCACTTTCGGACAAAACACTGTAACTGAGGCTTGCCTTTTTGACACCCCGTCTTTCCTTTTTTACGGTAAAGGATTTGTTTTTACTTCTGTCAAAAAACAGCAAATCCTCCATGATGCCCGCTTTTTCAGCGGGACTGCCCTCGATTACGGTAATATATTCCTTTTCCATAGTACGGTCCGTCACCTGAGCAGAAAGAGCGGCAGCAGACTTCCGTGTTTTTGCAAACACCATAACACCGCCAACCTCTTTGTCAAGTCTGTGAACAGGAAATATCTCTTCACCTGTAATCTCTGAAAGCAAAGAGAGCATGGTTTTTTCACCTGCTTTGCCCTCCTGTGAAAGGATACCTCTTTCCTTAACACACACGATTAATTCTTTGTCTTCAAAAAGAATTTCCATACTGTCACCTAAAAAAGGAGTTACAACCAAAGTCGCAACTCCCTGAAATTAATTATTTTGCGTAATCTACCGCTCTCGTCTCACGGATCATATTAACTCTGATCTGACCGGGATATTCGAGCTCCTGTTCAATCTTTTCCACGATGCTGTGAGCGAGGAGCACCATCTCTTCATCGCTTACTGCCTCAGGTTTGACAAGAATACGAACCTCACGGCCTGCCTGAATTGCAAAGGCACTGTCTACGCCGCTGAAGGATTTCGAAATCTTTTCGAGCGTTTCGAGACGTTTGATGTAATTCTGAAGATTTTCTCTTCTTGCACCGGGTCTTGCCGCTGAGATGGCATCGGCAGCCTGAACGAGACAGGCGATGATGCTTTTCGGTTCGACATCACCGTGGTGAGCGTGGATAGCGTTGATAACGATATCATTTTCCTTATACTTTTTGGCGGCTTCCACACCGAGCTCGATGTGTGAGCCCTCCTGCTGATGGTCGATGGCTTTACCGATATCATGGAGAAGACCCGCACGGCGTGCAAGCTTTACATCGACACCGAGCTCTGCAGCCATAAGACCTGCGATATAAGAAACCTCAAGTGAATGGTTAAGCACATTCTGACCGTAGCTGGTACGGTATTTGAGACGGCCTAAAAGCTTTACAAGCTCATTATGAACACCGTTTACACCGGCATCAATAACGGCTCTTTCACCTGCCTGCTTGATGGTTTGATCAACCTCACGCTTTGCCTTTTCATGAATTTTTTCGATAAGAGCGGGATGAATGCGTCCGTCACTGATAAGTCTTTCCAAAGTGATTCTGGCGACCTCTCTGCGCACGGGGTCAAAGGATGAAAGGGTGATTGCTTCGGGAGTATCGTCGATAATAAGATCGACACCTGTGATGGTTTCGAGAGTACGGATATTTCTGCCCTCACGGCCGATAATTCTACCCTTCATTTCATCGTTGGGAAGAGCAACAACAGAAACTGTGGCCTCTGATGCGTGGTCAGCTGCACAGCGCTGAATAGCGGTGGTGATGATTTCACGGGCAAGATTTTCGCTTTCTTCACGAACCATCTGCTCGTATTCCATAACCTTGACAGCCTTTTCTCTTTTAAGAGATTCCTCGATCGTTTTAATCAAATCAATTTTAGCCTGCTCTTTTGTATAGCCCGATATCTTTTCAAGCATTTCTAACTGACTTCTTTTGATGCTTTCTGCTTCGGAGAGTTGGTTTTCAGCCTGCTTGATTTTTTCGTCAAGCTGTTCTTCTTTTTTCTCAAGGTTTTCAGTTCTTTTGTCAAGACTTTCTTCCTTTTGGATCATTCTTCTTTCCTGACGCTGAACTTCGTTTCTTCTCTCACGGAGTTCTTTGTCGGTTTCATTTCTGAATTTATGAATTTCATCCTTGGCTTCGAGAATAGCCTCTTTTTTCTTCGTTTCAGCCTCTGCAACTGCCTGGTTGACAATGCGGATAGCTTCTTCATTAGCGGAGCCTATAAGTGATTCGGCAGTCTTTTTTCTGTGTGCCTGACCGGCAATAAAGCCGACCACACCGAAAACTGCGGCACATACGACACCGATTACAATATATAACCAATCCAAAGTAGCAGCACCTCCTTCTTTTTTTGTTTCTGATTTAACCGTTAGTTTCATCAAAAGAATTACAGTAATGTTACTCGAACGACAGTTTCTCACTATCCTATTTATTTTAAAACAATTTATACAATATGTCAAGTGTAACAGGGTTAAATTTGATTAAAAATTTATATAAAATGAATAGATTTTCTGTTTTATTCAAATAAGCGGTTACAGAGACTTTCTGCAACCGCTTATTTACCTGTTAACTTTTTCCTCTTAATTTTTCCTTATATAAGACCCTGTGCCATCATAGCATCAGCAACCTTAAGGAAGCCTGCGATATTTGCGCCGGCTACAAGGTTATAGCCGAGACCGTACTCTTCGGCAGCAGCTGCGGAGGCATCGTGAATATTTTTCATTATGCCCTTAAGCTTTGCATCAACCTCTTCGGCTGTCCAACTGTATCTCATTGAGTTCTGGCTCATTTCAAGAGCGGAGCATGCAACACCGCCGGCATTAACTGCCTTTGAGGGAGCAACTGCCTTGCAGTTTTCCATAAGATAGGTAAGTGCCTCATTGGTTGTGGGCATATTTGCCACCTCGATATAATAGGGAACACCGTTGGCAACAATCTGCTCAGCTTCCTTCATGCCGATCTCATTCTGTGTGGCGCAGGGCATAGCGATGTCAACCTTGACACCCCAGGGCTTTTCGCCTGCGTGGAATTCAACTCCGAATTTATCTGCATAATCCTGCACCTTGTCTCTGCCTGATGCTCTCATTTCGAGAAGATAGTTAATCTTTTCTTCTGTGGTAACACCGTCGGGGTCGTAAATATAACCGTCGGGGCCTGAAAGGGTTACTACCTTACCGCCAAGCTCTGCCACCTTCTTTGCTGTACCCCAGGCAACATTGCCGAAGCCTGAAACTGCAACTGTCTTACCCTTGATTTCTTCGCCGAAGTGCTTGAGAACCTCGACTGCATAATATGTAGCGCCGTAGCCTGTAGCTTCGGGACGGATAAGAGAACCGCCGTAGGAAAGACCCTTACCTGTAAGAACACCGTTTTCAAAGTTGCCCTTGATTCTTCTGTACTGACCGAAAAGGTAGCCGATTTCTCTGCCGCCTACACCGATGTCACCTGCGGGAACGTCTATATCAGCACCGATATGTCTGTAAAGCTCTGTCATAAATGCCTGACAGAAGCGAAGAATTTCTCCGTCGCTCTTGCCTCTGGGGTCGAAGTCACTGCCGCCCTTTGCACCGCCGATGGGAAGACTTGTAAGGCTGTTTTTGAAGGTCTGCTCAAAGGCGAGGAACTTCATAATACCACTGTAAACTGACGGATGGAAACGGAGACCGCCCTTATAGGGACCGATGGCGCCGTTGAACTGAATTCTGTAGCCTGTGTTTACGTTTACCTTGCCGTTATCGTCTACCCAGGTAACGCGGAAGCTTACTGATCTTTCGGGCTCAACCATTCTTTCGAGAAGGGCAGCCTTTTCATATTCAGGGTGTTTTTCAACGACAGGCTCAAGAGAGGCAAGAACCTCTGTTACTGTCTGCACGAACTCAGGCTCGTGGGGATACTTTTTTGCAACCGAATCGATTACATTCTGTACATAACTCATTTAATTCCAAACTCCTTTTATACCCTCGAAGGGCGAATAAACATTAAGGCTTATTAACGCTTTAATGTGTGATGAGCATATTTTATACCCATAATGTCGAAATTGCAAGAAAAAAATAAACACGGATTTTAACTTTGTAAAGATTACAAAAAGTTTTTGTTTATCATTTATTTTTTTATCTAAAACGAACAAAAGGTCACAATGTATTTCGTAGACATATGTATATTAATGCACCAGGTCTTGTAAATTCGGCGTTTATTTGATAAAATATACACATAAAACAAGAAAAGGAGATTTACTATGTCACATCTTTCAACAGCCAGAGAAAATCAGGCAAAATCAATCATTTCTGCTCTCGAAAAAAGAAATATGACCGGTCACTATTGCAAAGATAAAGAGGAATGTATTTCTCTCATTCTTTCTCTTATCCCCGAAGGAAGCACCATCGCCTGGGGCGGAAGCGAAAGTATAAAGGAATGCGGTATTCCCTCAGCATTGCAGACAAGCGGAAAATACACCGTTTACGACAGAAGCCGCTATATTTCGCCCGAACAACAAAAGGAGTTTTATGCTCTTGCTTTCCAAAGCAATTATTTCTTTATGAGCACCAACGCCATTACCCTCGACGGTGAGCTGGTAAATATCGACGGAGCGGGCAACCGTGTATCTTCTCTCATCTTCGGACCCGACCATGTTATTGTGGTGGCGGGTATGAACAAGATAGTTTCCACAGTCGAAGAAGGCTTTAACAGAACGAGAAACATCGCCTCTCCTCCGAATACAGTCCGCCTTAATAAAAATACTCCCTGTGCTGTTACGGGAAAATGCGGTAACTGTATGTCCCCCGACTGTATATGCAATCAGATAGTCATTACCCGCAGAAGCAGAGACAAGGACAGAATTCACGTTATATTAGTAAACGATAATCTCGGATTTTAATTAATTATATTTGCCTGTGCTCGCTCTTATGCAACAAAATAACCTCTTTGTTAATCTTATATAATGAAAGGGGCTGAAAATATGAAAAGAATACTTAAATTTGCTTTTACGGTCATACTCTCTTTTTTGCTGACCGGAGCAGCTGTATTTGGAGTAGGACAAATAAAAATAAAGCTTATGGAAAGTAAGCTTCATCCCGTGACTGAGCCGTTTTCATCAATGGAAACGGTACCTATGTGCGTCGATTACATTTTCCCTCTCAGTGATACATTGAAAAGCATCGGTTGGTCCGACTATACCTTTATCGGCACAGTCGAAGAAATTATCGGCACGGAATATACCGATCTTGAATACATCTTTAACGAAAATTGGTTCGGTCTTTACGACTCTGACCCCGTAACCCACTACCGCATAAAGGTAAAGCATAACATAAAGGGTACCGCTCCCGAAGAATTCACCATGCTGTGTTGGGGCGGTCAGCAGCCCAACGGAATGCTCAGTGACATGAACCGTGCCATGCCCGAAAAGGGCAACACCTATGTTTTTATGTGTACTGACGGGTCAGATGATAACAGTAATATATACTATCATAACGGTATACGCCTTGACAGTAAGGATCTGTCAAACATAGATGAGGTTATAAAAAAATATGAAGAGGCTTATGAGAATCAGGATTTAAGTGCGAGAAGAGACTGAAAGAAAAAATCTCTCCCGTGTGTTGACAAAACGGAAGAGATTATATATAATGTAACTGTAAGAGCTGATCCTTTAGCGGTTGGTGATTATGATTGTTTGAAAATTAATATTTGAAACAACCGTCACTTTGCCGAGTGGCGGTTGTTACCTTTTACTTTAAGACGAATCGTAAGAGTATATCTTCCGATATGTAAAGTTAAAGTCATAGGCATAATATCACCTCCTTTACGGAAGTAATATCACCAACCGCCCGATAGCTATACAGTTACATTACAGAGGGTATTATATCACTTTCTGTCAAAATGTCAATAAAAGAAGCAGGTCATCCGAGCCGAGAAGCAAGGATAACCTGTTTTTTATTTTTTATTCTTCTTCCTTAACGATTCCGATTCCGAGCATTTCGAGCTGGTCACCGTCAACCACAGAGGGACACTCTGTCATGGGCTCGCTCGCATTCTGAAGCTTCGGGAAAGCTACAACATCACGAAGTGTATCGAGCTTGAGCATCTGCATAACGAGTCTGTCAAGACCGAGGCCGATACCGCCGTGAGGAGGTGCACCGTATTTGAAAGCGTCGGTGAGGAAGCCGAACTTTTCGTGTGCCTCTTCGTCGGAAAGACCGAGGAGAGAGAAAATTCTCTTCTGAAGGTCGGGGTTGGTGATACGGATGGAGCCGGAAGCAAGCTCGATGCCGTTGAGAACAAGGTCATAAGCATTTGCTCTTACCTTTGCCTTATCTGTTTCAAGATATTCCATACATTCGTCCAAAGGAGCAGTGAACGGATGGTGCATGGCAACATATTCGCCTGCTTCTTCATCCCAATCAAAGAAGGGGAATTCAACAACCCAGAGGAGATTGTATTTGTCTGTGGGGATAATGTCTAATTTCTTTGCAACTATCTGACGAAGTGCACCGAGAACGGAAAGAGTGGTGCTTGCCTTGTCGGCGATAATAAGGATAACGTCGCCGTTTTCAGCACCGCACTTATCCATAATGGCCTTCATTTCGTCCTCTGTCATAAATTTGGCAAAGGAAGATGCGATGGTACCGTCTTCACCGATTCTTGCCCATGCAAGACCCTTGGCACCGATACCTCTGACGGTTTCTGTAAGCTTGTCAACTTCCTTACGGGTGAGCACAGAGAAGGCTTTCTTGGCTGTAATTGCGGCTACCTTACCGCCATTTTCGATAGCACCTGTAAACACACCGAAGCCGCAATTTTTAACCTCATCGCATATGTCTGTGATTTCCATGGCATATCTTGTGTCAGGCTTGTCGGAGCCGTAACGCTCCATAGCCTCTTTATAGGTAAGACGGGGAAGGGGTGTTTCAATATCCACACCGATAGCTTCCTTGAAGACCTTTTTCATAAAGCCTTCGATAAGGCCGAGGATGTCCTCCATATCGATAAAGCTCATTTCCACGTCAATTTGGGTAAATTCGGGCTGACGGTCTGCACGCAGGTCTTCGTCACGGAAACAGCGGGCTATTTGCATATAACGGTCAAAGCCTGCCACCATTGAAAGCTGCTTGTAAAGCTGGGGTGATTGAGGAAGAGCGTAAAAGCTGCCCTTGTGAATACGTGAGGGAACGAGGAAGTCACGTGCACCCTCAGGAGTAGATTTAACGAGAATGGGGGTTTCAATTTCGATGAAGCCGTTATCGTCGAAATAGTCACGGATAATCTTGGTTATTTTGTGACGCATGATGATGTTCTTCTGCAAATCAGGACGGCGAAGGTCCAGATAACGGTATTTAAGTCGGGTGTTTTCCGCTGTCTGACAATTTTCCACGATTTCGAAGGGAGGAGTTTCACTTTTGCCCAAAATACGAAGATCGGTGACGAAAATTTCAATTTCACCCGTGGGAATATCCATATTCTTTGAGGATCGCTCTCTCACTTCACCCTTTGCCATAAGGACATATTCACTTCTTACGGTAAATGCCTTGTCAAAGATTTCCTTTTGTGTATTATCGTCGAAGGCAAGCTGTACGATACCCGTTCTGTCACGAAGGTCAACGAAAATAAGAGCACCAAGGTCTCTTTGTCTTTGTACCCAACCGGCAACGACTACCTCTCTGCCGCAATCCTTTGCAGTAAAGGTGCCGCAATAGTCTGTTCTTTTAAGTCCTGTCATAAAATCCATTTCTTTCAGTCCTCCTTAAAATAAATTTCCGTTTAATATGGAATTTATATCGATGTTACTTTCATAGCCGAAATCTTCTAACTCTTTAAGGCTTTCATTGATGGAAATGCGCATAAAGATATCCTCGAAGCCGTCGAGAGGTATTTCCGTTTCTTCGCCCGTAGCCATATTTTTAAGCTTAGCTTTGCCCTCTTCCAGCTCACTGTCACCGAGTACAACCGTATAAGCCGCACCGATTTTATTGGCGAACTTCATCTGTGCTTTTACACTTCTGCCTACCACGTCGAACTGTGCGTGGATGCCCTCACCTCTGAGGTCGGAGGCTATCTGTGCCGCCTTGATTGTGGCATTCTCACCCATTGAAGCGATATAAATGTCGCACTTTGCCTCTTCGGGGAAGTGTGTGTTCTGTGCCGCCATAAGAAGGAGCAATCTTTCGATACCGATAGCAAAGCCCAAAGCGGGAGTGTCGGGACCGCCCACCTCCTTCACAAGACCGTCATAACGACCGCCGCCGCATACGGTACCCTGAGCACCGATCTGATTTGAAACGAATTCGAAAACGGTCTTTGTGTAATAGTCGAGACCTCTTACGATAGAGGGATTGACCTTATACTGAATACCCATGGCGTCAAGATATTTCTGTACGGAAGCGAAATGATTTTCACATTCGTTACAGAGATAGTCCGTAACCTTGGGTGCATCCTTTGCTATATCGGAGCAAATGGGACTTTTACAGTCCAAAATTCTCATGGGATTTCTTTCGAGTCTGTCGAGACAGGTTCCGCAAAGCTCACCCTTTTTACTTTCGAAATAATCGTGGAGAGCTTTATGATAATTCTTTCTGCATTCGGGACAGCCGATAGAGTTGATTTCGAGAGAAATATCCTTTACATTGAGGAAAGTGAAAATATCGCTTACGAGTGAGATAACCTCTGCATCGGCGGCAGGAGAAGCGGTACCGATACATTCACAGCCGAACTGATGGAACTCACGGAGTCTGCCTGCCTGAGGCTTTTCGTAGCGGTAGCATGAGGTAAGATAGCACATTTTCATGGGCTGAGGCTCATTGAAAAGGCCGTGCTCTAAATAGGAGCGTACTACACCCGCAGTACCTTCAGGACGGAGCGTAATGCTTCTGCCCCCCTTATCCTCGAAGGTGTACATTTCCTTCTGTACCACGTCGGTGGTGTCACCCACACCTCTCTGGAAAAGCTCTGTGTGCTCGAAAACGGGAACTCTGATTTCCCTGTAGCCGTAATTTTTTGCTGTTTCTAAAACGGTCTGCTCTAAAAACTGCACCTTATAGCTTTCATTTGGCAGGGTATCCTGTGTACCCTTGATTGATTTTGTTACTAATGCCATAGTATCCTCCAAGTTAATGTATTTTTATGAAACTAATATTTTTGAAAAGAATGTTCTTCTTTCGCTGTCGCATTTAAGTATCTCTGAATTACAGTTCTGTACGCCCTCTGCATCGTTATTTTTTAAGCAGAGCATTTTTCTGAATTGCAGAAAAATTATTTTTCTCGAATTATATACGCTTTCTTTTTCGTTGCTAAGGAAAGCTGTTACCGTTTTGGAAGCCTTTTCGTAATCATCGTCAAGATAAGCTTCTATGAACTGATACTGCTTGAACATAAAATCAAAGTCTTTGCTTTTTACAGTAGCTTTAAGCTCTTTTTGCTCACGAATGAGTTCCTCTATGTTTTGAGTTCCTTCACTGAAAAACAGTGAAAGAATTTTTGTGTGCCGTGCAAGCAAAATATATTTTTTGTTTTTTGTATGCTCAATTGCTTCATTACAGACGGATATTGCTTTAAAGAAATCGCCCTCAAAAAAATGAGTATAATAAAGCAGTTTGTAATTATAACTTTTAAAGAAAGATAGCTTTCTGCGGTCAAAATTATAAACAGCTCGCATATCAAGTTCAAATATCTGCATATATCCCAAACTAAGCCGCCTCATATACCATAAAACCGTATTAATAACTGTACCGATAACAAAGGCTATCGCAAACCTTTTCAAAGCAAAAAGAGGCCATTCATCTTTCAAAGATAGAATAATAGCTAACCAATAAATACAAATAATCGTTTTAATAAAAGTCGAATACAACAATGCACCGTGTTTGTTTTTCTCTTTACGACCTTTAGTGGTTGATTCTGTTGTAAGCATATTTATCCTCCGTGTGAACGGGCGGATGACATAATATCCGCCCCTACCGATTAAAGGTAGGTTGTATGTGTGATTACCTCTCCGTCAGCCTGACGGCTGCCACCTCTCCTTTCAGTAGAGGCTGTTAAAGTGGCGGTGTCTCGCTTCTTTGTTTTCGAAACCCTTTTCGCCATTCGTAATTCCGAATTACGCATTCCGAATTAACAAAAAAACTCCATCTCCAACGCAAAAAGACTGCATTGGGGATGAAGCATAAACTCCACGGTACCACCCCGATTGAACAGACGGACTGTTCCTCTCTTGGCCTTAACGCGGCAAACGGTCAGCTCGGGAATGTCTTGGCAGATTTCCTTACGTAAGATGCTTTCAGCACGGGGCATCTCTCTCTGAACGGGGGTGTCTGTTACTCTTTTCCGTCACAGCTGTTATATATTATTAACTTAATTTTTCGGGTTGATTATGTCACGCCAATCAAGGTCGCCTCTTTCGAGTGCCATAATGAGTGCTTCCGCTGTGGCGATGTTTGTGGCCACAGGAATATTATGAACGTCACAAAGTCTTAAAAGGTTTGCTTCGTTGGGTTCGTTGGGCTTTGCTGTGAGAGGGTCACGGAAAAGGAGAAGAAGGTCGATTTCGTTGCAGGCGATACGTGCTGCAATCTGTTCTTCGCCGCCCTGATAACCGCAAAGGAATTTGGTGATTTCAAGCCCCGTTGCTTCACTTACCATTTTGCCGGTTGTACCCGTTGCACAAAGTGAGTGTTTGCTGAGAGTACCGCAGTACGCGATACAGAATTGTGTCATAAGTTCTTTTTTTGCGTCATGTGCAATTAAAGCAATATTCATCTACTCATCCCTTTCAAATCTTTGTCAAGGTATATACTAACAAAAAAGTTGTCAAAAATCAATAGATCAGAAAAAATTTATGTCGTTTTTTTGTATTCTATCCATATTACAAATCTAACGGAACATACTCCCCTGTTATTCTTGCCGCAATATTATTAAGTGAATCAAAGGAAATCTGATTTTCTTTATAAATATTCATACCCATGGCACCGAAGCGGATTTTCCCGTCTTCGGGCACCACACCGATAAGCTGTACCTCCACCCCGTCGATTACCGAGTCAATATTGAGAAGTCTGCCTCTGATAACGTCGCGACGTGAAACACGGTTTATGATGAGCCTTACATCGTCTATGCCTAAACTGCCGATTTTTCTTGCGGCTATACAGGCACTTCTGACACAAACCAGATCGGGGGTAGAGATTACAATTGCCCTGTCAGCTGCTGCGGCAGAAAGTGTGAGACCTCTGTCTACACCGGCAGGAGCATCGATAAGTATGTAATTGAAATCAACATCATACTTATCCAAAAGCTTTTTCATGTCTCTTTCGGTTATATCTCCGTAATCTTCGGGACAGGTGAGAACACTTACATCTCCTGCATCATAAAGAGCATCCTCGCTGTCGGCACCCTTTATGACATCTCCCCAATCATAAACTATTTTTTCCGTAACACCGACCAAAAGGTCGATACTTCTCAGACAGTCACAGTCTATGAGAAGAACTTTGTTTCCCATAGCCGCCAAAGCCTTGCCGAGACCCACAGTCAGGGAGGTTTTACCTACTCCGCCCTTTCCTGAAGCGATAAGAATTTTTTCAGCCATATTATTTCTCCTGTTAACCAAGTAATGTGTTTTCGTTCTGCTGACTTTCAGCCATATCCTTTTCCGCAAAATAGTGCTCCATTATAGCTGAAGCTATAGGTGCTGTGGAGCCACCGCTTCCCGCACCCTCAACCACAACCGCAACCGCGATTTCAGGGTCGTCATAAGGGGCAAAGGTAAGAATAAGGCCGTTATAGGTTTCTATTTTTCTGCCGTTCACTGTCTTTTCGATGGTGGTTGTACCCGTTTTGGCGGCTACCTTTACGGGAACTTTGGAAAAGTTCGCATAGCTTTCCGTACCTACCAAAAGCATACCTTTGTGAACCAAATCCCAGTTGGCATCGGAAAAATCCGTTTGAGAGAGAATCTGTGTTCTGTTTTCCGTAACGGTTTCTGAAAGATCGGCAGTCTTTATGCTTTTGATGATGCTTGCTTTATATCTTGTTCCTCTGTTTGCGATGGTGGAAACATAAGAGCAAAGCTGAATAGGGGTAAACTGATTATTGCCGTGACCGATGCCCGCCTGAATAGTAAGACCGGGGGTCCACAGCTCACCCATACCCTTTCTCAACGCCACCGAATCAACGGTACCTGTGGACTCATAAAGCTCGACACCGGTTTCTTCACCGAGACCGAACATAGCGAAATAATTATTAAGCTTCTCTATACCCAAAAGGCGGGAGGTTTCATAAAAGAAAATATTGCATGAATTAAACAGTGCATTTATCACGTTCTGGTTTCCGTGCCTTCCCGTACAGCCGGGCTGATAATCCTCATAATAAGTATAAATGCCGAGACATTTTATGAGGGTAGATGCGGAAATAACCTTTTCCTGAAGCCCCGCCATAGCCACGGCAGGTTTTATGGTAGAGCCCGGTGTATAGGTACTGCGCAGTGCTCTGTTCCACAGCGGTTTACTCGGATCGGTGTTTAATTTATCTGAATTTTCATTATAGGTGGAATTATCATAAGTCGGATAAGAAGCCTGAGCCAAAATCTCGTTATTTTTCGTATTCATTACCACAACTGCACCCGACATGGGATAAATTCTTTCGAGACTCGTCTGCAAACTTTTGACACCCTTTGCCAAAGCCTCCTGTGCCACCTTTTGCAGCTCATAATCTATGGTAAGAATTACCGTGTCACCCGTCTGAGGCAACAGCGTATATTCTTCACTTTTATTACCCGATGCATCTGTATTTATCGTCTTGACACCCTTTGTGCCCCTGAGATAGCTTTCCATGGCGGATTCCACGCCGCTTTTACCGATAACATCGTTGAGAGTGTAGCCCTCTTCCTTTTTGCTTTCATACTCTTCGTTTGTGATGGGACCCACCATACCCAAAAGATGGGGAGCAATCGTCCCGTCAGTATACTGTCTTTCGGAGGATACCTGGACATCTACACCGGGAAAATGATCGCTTTTTTCCTTTATAACGGAAACCAAAGCTGAGGAAACCTCTGTGGCAAATTCGTAGTTGCGCCCCGCATTGAAGCCGTCCTTTACCATTGAATAATAAACGGAGGCTATATCTCTCTGCTGACGGAGTGTATAATCGGCGAGACCGTATTTTTCCACCAAAGCGTTAAAGCAGTCCTCCACATCAGCGTAGTAGTTAAGGTCGAGAAATGCTTCACTTTTAAGATAGGAGATTTCGTTATCTCTTTTCTTTTCGAAACGCAGCTTACCTTTTTTCAGTTCGATCGGTAAATTATCCTTCCACTCGACTCCGTTTTTATCGAAAATTTTTATAAGCTCAAGAATAATGGGATTTCTTTCCTCGTAGGCTTTCGGAAAAGCAAGATAATTAAAAACGATTTTATTGACCTGCTTGTTTGTTACCAAAGGATAACCGTTTCTGTCGAGGATATTTCCTCTTATGGCGTCCACGCTTACCTCTACGGAAGAAACTACCGTGTCCTCCTTCTGCTTTGTATCTATAATCTGCACATTGAAAAGATACGTAAGAAAGCCCGCAAAAAGCAGTACAAACATCATAATAACAAAAGCATATCTTTTTTTGCTGTTTTTATTCTGCATCTGAACACATCCTTTGCAATGCCGAAACTATATAATAGTAGACGAAAACGAAAACCAACGAATAAAAAACCGAAGGAATATAACGGGAGAAAAGCAAATCAAATCCGCCCTCATAGCCCTTTCGCACAATAAACATAAGCCAGTGAGCTGCATTACAAAAGCTCAGCGCTCCGAAAGAAAGAAGCAAAGCGGCGCGGATATTGTTTCTGAAAATAAAGGTCACCAAAGCTCCCGAAGCAAAGCCGACCGCCGTAAGCATCACGGAAAAAAAACCGTCACCGCCCGAAAGTGCAAAATCCCATAAAGCACCCGCAAGCACACCAAAGCACATACCGGGTATGCTCCTCTCAAACATGGCAATACATACAGTAAGAGGAACCAAAAGCATGGCAGGAGCGCCGAAAAGCTCAGGAATAAATCCGGAATGCTGAAAAAGAGCGGTCAGAAAAACGAGAAGTACTGTAAGTGCTCTTCTTATATAAATATTACGTGAAGAAGAAAATCTCATTTTTTACACCGCCCTTTCTTTTTATAGTCAGTCTATTTTCTCTTCTATTCCCTGTCCGTCAAAATCAGTGATTACGTATACATCCTCTGTCTCACGGACGTTTACGCCCGGCTCGATTACTGCATAATTGGAAAGGTCATATTTGCTTTCAGCCACCTCACTCACCGTACCGATGATGATACCTTTCGGATAAGTACCGCCGACACCCGACGTGATAACTATGCCGCCGGGAGTTACTGCGCTGGTTCTTTCCAACCCCGCCATCATGCAAGCCCCTTTAGCCGAAAGCTCTATGCTGGTGGTCACATAAGCCGTTTCTCTCGTTTTGCTTTCGAGAGCGCTTATGTTAAGGTCAGGACTGAGCAAGGTTTCCACCACACAATAAGAAGGATGCACCTTGCTGACTATACCTACGAGGTAATTGCCGCTTATAACCGGGTCGTTTACGGCGATTTCGTCGTTGCTGCCCTTATCGATGATGAGAGAAGAAAACATATCCGCACTGTCTGTGCCGATAACGTTTGCCCTTTGAAGTACAAAATCACGGTTTTCTTCTTTAACACCGAGCATTTTTTCATATGAAGCAACCTTCTGCTCCATGGCATTATAGTCAACAATTTTATTTTCATATTCAGCTATCTTCTGCTGCAAACGCTCTATTTCCCGAAGATAAGTACCCGACCCGCGGAAGGAATCCGCAAACCAGTCAACCTTTTCCGCCACAAAGCCCGAAAGCTTTTGCACGGGACTGAAAAGCACGCCCACTGCATCCGTAAGGGGCGAAGAAGAGCTTCTTACAGCCACAGCAAAAACAGCACCCACCGTTAACGCACAGAGAGTGAGAAGAAACGCTTTGAATTTTCTGCTTTTAAAAAACTGAAGCATTTTAAACACCTTTTATTTTAATCATTAAAAACGTTTTCCGTTGGCACCGAGTACATCGGACTCAAGATAAATACCTGTGCCGTCAACCACACAGTCAAGAGGATTGTCAGAAACATTCACCGGCATCCCCGTCTGCTGTGAAATGAGATTATCTATACCTCTGAGCAGCGCACCGCCCCCCGTAAGAGTGATGCCGTGCTCCATAATATCCGCTGAAAGCTCAGGAGGAGTTTTTTCCAATGTGGATTTCACTGCATCGAGAATCTGCTCCACAGAGTCCTTAAGTGCTTCTCGCACCTCTTCGCTGGTGATGGTGATGCTTTTCGGCAATCCGTCAAGAAGATTTCTTCCCTTGACCTCCATTTTACCTTCACCCTCATATTCCGTTGCCGAGCCGATTTTTATTTTAATTTCCTCGGCTGTTCTTTCGCCTACGAGAAGATTATACTTTTTCTTTATATAAAGACTGATGGCATTATCAAAGCTGTCGCCCGCTATTCTGACCGAACGTGAGCACACGATGTCGCCCAAAGAAATTACCGCTACCTCTGCAGTACCGCCGCCGATATCGACTACCATGCTTCCCATAGCCTGTCCCACGGGAAGACCCGCACCTATAGCCGCCGCCATAGGCTCTTCGATAAGGCTGACATATTTGGCTCCCGCCTCTATGGCTACATCGTGAACGTTTCTTCTTTCAACCTCTGTAACACCTGAGGGTATACATATAACCACTCTCGCTTTGGCCAAATACGAGCCGCCCATAGCCTTATGGATAAACTTTTTAAGCATTTCACAGGTAACATCGAAATCCGCAATAACGCCGTCCTTCAGAGGACGCATGGCGGTGATGGAACCGGGAGTTCTGCCTATCATTTCCTTTGCCTCGGTGCCCACTGCAACCACCTTTGCGGGTCGGGTTGCAACATTTATGGCAACAACAGAAGGCTCACGTATAACAATACCCTTTCCTTTGACAAAAATGAGGGTGTTTGCCGTACCTAAATCTATACCAATATCCTGAGAAAACAGCATAACTTTTCTCCTTTCTTATATGAGGACATAATACTACATTGTAATAATTTATTATATAATAAATTTTACCCATTCTCAATAGAATTAAGAAAAAATTTATCATTTTTTCTTATTGAAACAAAAGTCTCGGTGCAAAGAGCAAAAAAATCACTCTCCCGAAACACTGAGTGTCGGGAGAGCAGATGTTTTTTCATATTTTATTTTTCGTACTTTTCCATAAATCTTTCACCGCAGCCGTACTGCTCATAAACATAATCGATATCTTTGTCGCCTCTGCCTGAAAGAGAAACGAGAATAGAACCTGACTTATGCTCCTTTGCGTACTTGATTGCATAAGCTACCGCATGAGAGGACTCAATGGCAGGAATGATGCCCTCATATCTTGACAGCAGGAAAAATGCCTCCATAGCTTCTTCGTCAGAGATAGTGTCATACTTTACTCTGCCCATATCACGTAAATTGGCATGTTCGGGACCTACACCGGGATAATCGAGACCGCTGGCGATGGAATAAACAGGAAGAGGCTCACCGTTTTCGTCCTGAAGAAGATAGCTTTCAAAGCCGTGGAGTCTGCCCTTGGTGCCGAATGCCATGGTGGCGGCATGGTCACCCACCTTTTCACCTCTGCCGAGAGGCTCCACACCGATAATATCGACAGGATCGGCAAGGAAGGGAACGAACATACCGATAGAATTTGAGCCGCCGCCCACACATGCACATACAGCATCGGGATAATGTCCTGTCATTTCGAGAAACTGCTCTCTGGCTTCAATGCCGATAACAGCCTGGAAATCACGCACCATTTTCGGGAAGGGATGGGGGCCGAGAGCGGAGCCGATGCAGTAAATGGCGTGGTCATATTCTTTGAGATAGGCCTCAAACGCAGCATCTACAGCCTCTTTGAGAGTTTTCAGTCCGTGGGTTACGGGAATGACATTGGCGCCGAGCATTTTCATTCTGATAACATTAGGATGCTGCTTTGCGATGTCAACCTCACCCATGTAAATATCACATTCCATACCGAAGTATGCAGCCGCAGTAGCCAAAGCAACGCCGTGCTGACCTGCACCCGTTTCGGCAATAAGCTTCTTTTTACCCATATATTTGGCTAAAAGACCTTCACCCATACAGTGATTAAGCTTGTGTGCTCCCGTGTGATTAAGGTCCTCACGCTTGAGATAAATCTGACAGTTGCCGAAAAGCTTTGAAAGTCTTTCGCAATGGTAAACGGGTGTGGGTCTGCCCTGGAATTCCTTTCTTATTCTGCGAAGCTCGGAAATAAATTGTGCAGACTGACAAATAGCCTCATAAGCGTCGTCCGCTTCCTTGAACGCAGGCTCAAGCTCAGGAGGAAGAAATGCACCGCCGTGAGCGCCGAAATAGCCGTTTTTGTCGGGATATTGTTTGAGATAGTTGTCGAAATCTTTATAATTTGTATTCATTTGAAATTCTCCTTTTTCACCGCGGAAAACGTTTTTACCGCTCCGTGGCTGTTTTTAGTTTACTGTTTTACATACGGTATCTGCGGAACAGTCAAAACTGTCCTCTGCAATCAATTTGATTATAACCTACGCCATCGAATACCTGAATAATACATAAATAACACTTCCTTAAAATAAAAAACTTCTGCTCCACAAAGGAACAGAAGTCTGTTGCCACCTCAATGGTTTTCACGTACTGACATACGCTCTCAATATAACGGCAGAGTTCCCGTCGGCACCTACTGCATTTTTCGGAGCCGCCCTCACGAGTCCATTCGCACCATCTTCCGCTGTTACTTTCCACCGTCCGTAACTCTCTGTAAGTTTCCGATAATGTTACTACTCTCGTTCATCGGTTTAAGATATCATGTAAAAATGATATATCAGTTTTTCTCTTTTGTCAAGAGTTTAAGGAAATTTTCCGTCAGGTAAAATTTTACATTACCACCGAATCAAGAACCGCTATCGCCTCGGCATATTCCTCCAAATCCTTTCTTTGGCTTCTTCCTCTCAGCTGATTCCATTTTTCCTTTATATCCTTCCAATCAAAGGTGCCTTCAGCTGTTTTCTCTTCGGAGCTCTCCTGTGTCTTTTCCGTCTCCTCCGCTTTCGCATTTTCCAAAGCGGTTTTGGTTGCGGAGATAAATTCATCCTTACCGTAAATACAGATTTTTTCCACCTTTAATTTGTGTGCCAACTCTTCGAGCTCATAAATGGCGTTCGCTCCGTATTGCTGTATCATCTGTTCAAAAACGTCGGGGGTGAAATAGTAAATATTCCCCGACAGGTGTCCGAATGCCTTTCTCGTATCGAGATAACCCAACTGAATTCTTCTGTCAATCATGGGACCGCTGAAATCAAAGGAGGGACCCAGATCCTCAAGGTCATAAGGACGGATATAAACCACCTGAGAATTATTGAAATTAAGATTATGGGCAACTCCCTTTATGTTTGAAATATCGATAACAATAAGCTTGTTGCAGCCGCGCTTTTTCAGAGTCATTACGGGAGTATTATCATAAACACCGCCGTCTAAAAACTTTTCACCCTCCGGACCTATATTTGTGGCAAGAGGTATATTTGACGAAGCCAAAAGATAATCAACGAGCTCGCCCTGAGGAATATCCTCGACGAAAATTTCCAAAGGTGTGGCACTTTGCGAAAGATGCACCGTTACGATACCTAAAGGAATTTTCTTTTTTCTTACCTTATCCTCGTCCACATAGGCTTTAAGATAATCTGCGGCCGGAGAAGCGTCAAAGCCGCCGTTTTTCAGAAATTCCTTAAAAAGAATACTCCAATTCTTTTTACTGAAAAGATTTTCCGGGTCAACCAGCTCATTTTCGATTCTTATTCCCTTTTCTACAGACACGTTATGCCAGAATTCTATGGCTTTATTCATATCCCCCGCCGCAATAAGTGCACCGTTTATGGAGCCGATAGAAACACCGGCTATGGCGTCAAAGGATATGCGCATTTCTCTGAGTGCCTTCCAGGCACCTATCTGATAGGCACCTTTACCGCCTCCGCCCGCAAGCACAAGACCGTACTTTTTAAAAATCATAGCTACACCGCCTCAATCAAAAACACACGGGGACGGTTATGTGTGTTCAGTATTTAATAAAACTCTGCATCTGATGATCCGGAATACATAAAACGTCCCCTGTATTCCGTCATAATAAATCCGATATTATGGTATTCGAAAGCAAAAAGCCCTCAGCAGTAAGAGCAATCCTCTCACCTTTAATTTCAAGCAAGCCTGCTTTCTCATATTTCCCCGCTTTTTCAAAAACAGCTTTATTCAAATCCCTGCCGTATTTTTCTCTGAATTTTTTTCCGTCAAGACCCTCTCCGAGTCTGAGAGAAAGCATTATGTATTCCTCTTCGTCTCCGCCTTCACCGTCATATATCGGCTCTTTTCCCGAAAGAAAATCCTCAAAGGAGCGGGAATAATAAAACCGTTTTCCTTTGAAGCAGGAGTGAGCTGAGGGGCCTATGCCGATATAATCCTCGCACCGCCAATACCGTGTGTTATGTCTGCTGTGAAAACCGGGTAGAGCAAAATTAGAAATCTCGTAATGGATATAGCCTTCTTTTTTTAATCTTTCCGAGGTGTGCAAATACATATCCGCCACGGCATCCTCATCGGGAAGGGAAAGATTTTTTTCATCCCTTTCAAAGGGTGTACCTTTTTCTATTTTAAGCAAATAGGCGCTGATGTGCTTCACGCCCTGAGAAAGGATAAAATCTATACTTTCATCTAAGCTTTCCGTCGTCTGAAAGGGTACACCGAGCATAAGGTCAAGAGAGATATTATCTATGCCCTCTTTTTTAAAGAGAGCAACCGCTCGTTCTGTCTCCTCTCTGCCGGAGTGCCTGCCGAGTATTTTCCTTTCACGGTCCACCGCCGACTGCATACCCATAGATACACGGTTAACTCCCGCTTTTTTCACTCCGCGGACAAAAGCCTCATCGGCGGAAGATGGATTGCACTCCACAGTTATTTCGGCATTTTCCCGTAAATCAAAGCTTTCCCTTATGTGCCTTATTATTTTTTCTATTCTCTCTGAGCCGAAAACCGAAGGAGTTCCTCCGCCGAAATAGAGAGTATCCACCTTCATTTCTCTGTCGGCATAGCCGTCCAAAGATAAAAGGACAGCTTGAAGATAGCTGTCCTTTTGTTTTTCGTCACCTTTAAAGGAATAGAAATCACAGTAAGGACATTTACTCATGCAAAAGGGAATGTGAATGTATATTCCTGTCATACTGTTATCCGTTATCGTCCAGCTTGAGAACTGCCATAAAGGCCTCCTGAGGCACCTCGACAGTACCGAACTGACGCATACGTTTTTTGCCTTCCTTCTGTTTTTCGAGAAGCTTTTTCTTTCGTGTGATGTCACCGCCGTAGCATTTGGCCAAAACGTCCTTTCTCATAGCTTTGACTGTTTCACGGGCTATGACCTTGCTGCCGATGGCAACCTGGATGGGAATTTCGAACATTTGTCTCGGAATATGCTCTTTAAGCTTTTCGGCTATCTTACGTGCACGGGACATGGCCTTTTCCGAATGGATAATGAATGAAAGAGCATCTATGATGTCACCGTTTAGAAGCACATCAACCTTCTGAAGAGAGGAACGTCTGTATTCGAAAATCTCATAGTCAAAGGAAGCATAACCCCTCGTTCTCGATTTAAGTGCATCAAAGAAATCGTAAATAATTTCGTTGAGAGGAAGCTCATAATGAATATCCACACGGTCGGGCGTGATATATTTCATATCCTTGAAAACACCGCGTCTGTCCTGACAAAGGTCCATAATGGCACCTACATAATCAGCGGGAGAATAAATATGAGCATTGGTAATCGGCTCTTCGCAAAAGTCGATGGATGCCTGTTCGGGATAATGGGTAGGATTATCGATTTCCACCACACTGCCGTCGGTAAGATGAATTTTATACACAACGGAGGGAACAGTAGTCACAAGGTCAAGATTATACTCTCTTTCCAATCTTTCCTGGATGATTTCCAAATGTAAAAGACCGAGGAAGCCGCAACGGAAACCGAAGCCGAGTGCACCCGATGTTTCAGGCTCATAAGAAAGAGAAGCGTCATTGAGCTGCAATTTTTCCAGTGCGTCACGGAGTGCTTCGTAATCTGCACCGTCAGCGGGATAAACACCGCAGTAAACCATCGGATTAACCTTTCTGTAGCCGGGGAGGGGTTCTTTTGCCGAATTCTGCACCTTGGTTACCGTGTCGCCCACCTTCGCATCACGCACAGTTTTTATGGAAGCGGTGATATAGCCGACCTCACCCGATGAAAGCTCCTTACAGGGCTCAAGTCCTGTGGCACGCATATAACCGACCTCTACCACATTAAACTCTGCACCCGTGGCCATCATACGCATGGTCTCACCTGCTTTGAGAGTTCCCTGCATAACACGGACATAAACTATAACACCTTTATAATTATCGTAAACGGAATCGAAGATAAGAGCCTTAAGGGGAGCTTTATCGTCACAGTCCGAGGGAGCGGGAATGTCGGAAACTATTCTTTCCAGCACCTCTGCCACATTTTCGCCCGTTTTAGCCGAAACTCTGGGCGCACCCATACAGTCCAGACCGATAACCTCCTCCACCTCGGCGGCAACTCTGTCCGGCTCGGCAGCGGGAAGGTCGATTTTATTGATTACGGGAACAAGCTCCAGATCATGGTCGAGAGCAAGATAGGTATTGGCGAGGGTTTGCGCCTCTATGCCCTGGGAAGCGTCGATGATAAGCACCGCACCCTCACAGGCGGCAAGAGAACGTGAAACCTCATAGTTAAAGTCAACATGTCCCGGTGTGTCGATCAGATTAAGCTCGTACTCTTCGCCGTCCTTAGCTTTGTAATTAAGCTTTACGGCGTGTGCTTTTATGGTAATTCCTCTTTCTCTTTCCAAATCCATATCGTCCAATATCTGAGCGGACATATCTCTTTTTGCCACAGAGTCCGTTATTTCCAAAAGTCTGTCGGCAAGAGTGCTTTTACCGTGGTCAATATGGGCTATGATAGAGAAATTTCTGATGTTTTCTTTTTTTGCTGCCAAAGTATCACCTCTTACGGGGTAAAATTATTATAATTATGTATTTTAGCATAAAATGCAGTTTTTGGCAAGAGTTTTAAACACAGAAAAGAACCACTGTAAAAATGACAATGGTTCTTTCGGTTATATACTCTTATTTCGCCGCTGTGGTGGGAGCAGCTGTGGTTTCAGGGTTCTGTCCCGTAATTTTGGTGGAATTCGGAGCGATGATGCCGATATAGCTTTGACCGGGGTTAACCTGTAAGGGAGCACCTGTGCTGTCAAAGACCTGAATGGTGTCACCCTCCGCCGCCTTTGTCCATGTGATTTTCTGACTTTTACCCATGGAGATGTAATAGCCGTTACCGCCCTTGAGCTCGACTTTCATAAGATAATTATCGCTGTGGGGTGTTACCTTGGTTTCGAGAACGAATACGTTCGTATAATTAAGCTGTTCGCCCGAAACGCTGTCCTTATGAACGGAGCCGTTATGCTGTTTGAGATATACCTTTTTTTCCGTGTCATAGGTAAAGGTGCTGAAATATGAGGGTGAGAAGTTGAGTCTTACCTTATCGCAGTTTGTGTCACCGACAGCCACAGCCTTGCCTTCCTCTCGGAAATTAAAGATAGGAACATTTTTGCCTTTGCTGTAATCCGTTCTGATTTTTTTGCTTTCAAGAACCCTGGGTATATTTTCACCCTTTACATAAGCGGTATGCTCACTGCTGTATTTTTTAAGTCTTGCCGCATCTCTGCCGAAAAGGTCGGTGATGTAATTTGCCGCACCGTCAAAATAGTCAATGCCGAGTCTTTTCAGAGTGGGTGTGCCGAAGGTTTTGTTACTGCCGAAGCAGATGTAAACCGCATCCAGACCGTAAGCAAGAATCGGGAAATAATAACGGCAGGATCTTACAGAGCAAACGTTAGGCACCTTTGTATAATCACCGAAAACAGCCATCATACGTGTGATACCGCCCTCTACTATAACCTCAAACATAAGGTCAGCCTTGCTGATACCGTACTGAGGCAAAGCGGCACGTACATTGTTTATCATAATGGCCACGGGACGTTTGCCGTAAGCGGCCTTACTAAGTGTGGCAAGACCCGTAAGCTTGTTGATTTTGGTTGTATCCGCGGCGGGCTCTGTGGTTGTGACTGCTGCGGTGGTGGGCTCTGTGGTTTCTTCTTCGTCTTTTCCGCCGCAGGCAGTCAGACCGAAAAGCATAACCACGGCAAGTAAAAGTGCTACGGTTCTTTTTAAGACAGTTTTATTTTTCATTTTCTCTTTCTCCTTTAAACTGCTTATTTTCACATAGTATACCACTATTACTTGATAATTTCAACCAAAAACATACAAAATATACAAAAAAATTACAAAAAACAAGAGAGCCGGCAAGCTCTCTCGTTATGAATTATAATCAATTATGTTATATAAGGTTTTAATTATGCTACGGTAAAATAAGCATATGCTGTTCTGTTTCCGTCAGCAGAATAAGGTATCACCAAACGGTATTCCCCCGATGAAAGGGAAAGGATACCGAAAGATTCGAGATATACGGTATGCTCGATTTTATCCAAAGGATAAAGAACCATAGCCACCTCAGGTACACTGCTGAGATATCCTGTTTGCTTCCATTCACCGTTTACATTCTGTTCAATTGAGCTGACGTGATAATATGTTGGGCATATTTCATTGTGATGTACTTATTGCAGTCGTTGCAATATCTTTTTATCAGTTTTTTCTCGAAATGAGTAGCTTTTTCTTTATGACAATGAAGAGTATACAAACGAATAAAAAAACAAAAACACAAATTATTATAGTAGGTAATGTTGTTATATAATGTGTATACTCACATTTTATAATATTTTTGCTGTCAGTGAGTTCAAATGATTCCGGTATAAGTCGTAAAATCATAACACCGCCCACACAGTTTTCTTTTTCATACAAATCAATCCAGTGTCCTATACTGTTCTGTTTAGCTTCAGCCAATGTATTGTATGTATTTCTTACCGTTTGGTTATCCTGTGTATTCTTTCTCGAATAATCTTCTGCATAAAAAGAACCCGTTTCATAATTTAGCCTGTTATCACTCCATTTTAAATATAAGTAATCTTCTTCTCTGATTTTTGGCTTGTTGTCCAACCACTCCCAATATACACATACGGTTTCACCCATATAAATACTGTTCTGTTTATTTTTCAGCTTTACTGAAACGGTTTTAACTTCTAAATCTGCATTTTCAGCAATATTTTCCGGAAAATACTTAGTTTCTGCAATGATATCTGCTATTTCATAACTGCCAACAGACGAAAACAGCTTTTCTGTTGCAGTATCGCTGATAGAATTCAATATTTCCTCAGGAAATTTCTTTGATAAAAGCATTTCTCCAATATCACCGTCTGCAGCAGTACATCTAAAGGCAAAAGAAAAAAATATTAACGCAGATACAATTAAACCCTTGCAAAATTTCATAATATTCTCCTTTTGTTAGCGGTTTATTGTTTATGATACTTTATAATCTTCGATTACTAAATCAATAAGTTACACGGCTTAAGAAAAACATAAGAATCGGTTATGAAATCCATGTTAAACAAGAGAGCCGGAAAGCTATCTCGTTTCACGTAATTTTATACATTTACATATTTAACATAGCAGACCTTCATTTTCTTAAGGCCTGATTTTTTCAGTGCAGATTTCCAGCTCTTTGCGGCTGTGCTGTTTTTGGTCACAAATTTGATACCCGCAGCAGTTTTTCCGAATGCCTTTTTGCCAATTACGGGAGCTTTCTTTTTGCTGTTTACGGTAACCTTTTTAAGCTTAGTGCAACCGTAAAAGGCAGTCCTGCCTATTTCGGTCATTTTGGAAGAAACGGTAAAGGCCGTAAGTGTCTTACAGCCACGGAAGGCGTTAGCTCCTATTTCCTTTATATTACTGCTGTTATATATTTTCGTCAGCTTTTTACAGTTGCGGAAAGCATCCTCTGAAATCAAAACGTTCTTTGCAGATTTGGGAAGATATACCTTTTTCAGTGCTGTGCAGTTACGGAAATCATCCGTATTAATTCTGAAATACTTGGTCTCAGCATCAGAAAACACAACCTTTGCAAGGCTTTTGCAATCTTTGAACACAGGTCCGTCATCCGCATCACCGAAGCGATTGTTTCTCACCACCGCAGCAGGAATGGTTATGCTCGTCAGACCGCTTCCTGCAAATGCACCGCCACCTATTGATTTTACCGTCTCAGGAAGTGATATCTTTTTAAGAGAGCTACATCCGCTGAATGCATCTGCACCGACAGCGTAAACATCACCTTTGATTACAACCTTGCTCAGCTTTTCACAACCGCTGAACAAATTTTCACTGATATACGTCACCTTTTCAGGCAGTGTTATTTTTTCCAGTGAACTCATACGTGCAAATGCGGCACGTTCTATTCTCTCTACAGATGCAGGGATTTTCAGCTCCTTAATACCGCCGAAGCTCCACAATGCTTCCTCACCGATAACCTTAAGTGAATCGGGCAGAATAATCTTTTTTATATTTGGATATGTCTTTTTATTATTATTTTCATAAAATCTCAGCTCAGTAACTGGAATGCCGTTAATTTCACTGAGGAGGTTTGTTATCTCTGTAGCTTTCTTAGCCAGCTCCTCAGTAGCAAAATAATCAACGATTTCATAATAATGCTTTTTGGCTTCGCTGTCATAGTTTTTATGATAAACTACGCCGTTAATAATTTTATAAAACTCAGGCGGAAATTTATCCGTGTCATCGTAGGGTCTGTCGCCGTCATAAGCATTTGCGCCGAAAACGCATATAACCGCAAGCATCACAACCGATAAGAGGTACAAAAACTTTTTCTTCATAATAATCACTCCTTCAGTATTCTTTTTATGGTTATATTATATTATGTGCAATTTTTAACGTCAATAAGATATTAACTGTTTTAAGAAAAACTTAAGAATCGGTTATGAAATCCATGTTAAACAAGAGAGCCGGCAAGCTCTCTCATTATGAATTATCATCAATTCTATCCTATAAGATTTTAATTACGCTACGGTAAAATAAGCATATGCTGTTCTGTTTCCGTCAGCAGAATAAGGTATCACCAAACGGTATTCCCCCGATGAAAGGGAAAGGATACCGAAAGATTCGAGATATACAGTATGCTCGATTTTATCCAAAGGATAAAGAACCGTAGCCACCTCAGGTACACTGCTGAGACATCCTGTTTGCTTCCATTCACCGTTTACATTCTGTTCAATTGACTGAACAGGATAATAGCCGTTCATACCGGTAGTAATTCTTGTTTCGTTTTTTATAGTTACTGTAATCTCTTTTGTTTCCGTTGTTACCGTATCATTGACAGTTGCCGTTAAATTATCTGCGTTATAGCCCAAAAACAGCGAAAGAAACAGCGAAATATACAGTATAATAGTTCTTAATACATTCAACATAAATAAATCCCTTTCTACACAGTTTATTTCTTATGATACTTTATAATCTTCGATTGCTAAATTGTAATAATACAGCATATTTTCATCCATTCTTACGGCAAAATTAAAAGATTGCTCGTTTGGATCACCGCCGCAGTGAATACCTATCGCTGTGTTGTTTTCATCTAATATGGGTGAGCCGCTTTGTCCTCCTTCTGAATCTAACATATAATATATCAATTCATCCATATACTCATACACATTTCCCGTAGACATATATTGATAGTACGGTAGCAGATGTAAATCGCCGGGATAACCGCACAATTTTATAATACTTTTAGTTTTTGCTGTCTCTAATTCACTATCTGTAGGACATTTTAAAGAAATTATGCCTGTTTCTCTGCCTAAAGGTTCATCCAGTATTACTGCCCCCCAATCTCCATCGTGGAAAGTAGCATAGATATTAGCGTTATTATCAATAAAATCTACCCATTCAGTACAAACGCCCATAGCTTTAGCCACAGTGGTTCCATACGGATTGTTCCATGCACCAAATCCATCTTTTGCGGGATAGATTTTTACTTCCTCAGCAAAGCCGTTATTTCTTTTGTATAAAGCGTGAGCCGATGTAACAGCTACATTTTCACTGATCATAAACCCTGTTGCGTATGTTGGAATAATGCCTCCCCAATCTATTTCAAGAAGCACAATGGCAGAATGTGGGTAAACAGTGGTATCTTCTACCTTTATTCGTTCATCGCTCCCCATTACTGAACGGGAAGACATAAATTTACTTTCAGGAAGATCAAAGGTTTCCATTTCATTCAACTGAGACGAAACAATTTTATCAAATGTTCTTACAGTTTCTTTGCCGGTATCCATATCTATTTCTGTAACTGAAAATGTTTTTGATTCCTTCGTAAATATTTCAAGCGGTGATGTTTCAGCGTAAGTTATACAAATCATAACAGAACATATAAAAACTGCACACAGAATAAAAGATATAGTCCTTTTCATAATATTATACTCATTTTATTTTAAATTTTCAATCCTATAACTATTTTCTGACAAATCACATCTGCCACATCGGTACCACCTGCTTAAATATATTTTGTACAAATATATTAACAAATTTTTTCTGTCTTGTCAACATTATATTTACAGAAAACATATTTACAATCAATGTTTTTTTTGATATCATGTATTAGATGTATCAAAGGAGGAAAAAGCTATGGGCCAAAACACCGAAAATTTTAAAAGAGGCTGTGCCGAAATGATAATACTTTATCTTTTGACCAAAGATGATATGTACGGATACCAGATGACTGCAACCATGGATAAAATCAGTGAAGGCAGATTTACCATGCTTGAGGGTTCTCTCTATCTCATCCTTTACAGACTCGTCGAAGCGGAATATATCACGACCTATACCACACTTGTGGGTAAGAAAAGAACACGCAGATACTACCATCTGGAAGAAAAGGGCAAGGAATACCTAAAAAAAATTCTGTCTGAATATGATGAAATCAGTCTGGGTATAGCCTTGCTTCTTGATCGGAACAAAGAAACTAATATCGTGCCTTTGAAAAACGCTTTACCGGCAAATGAATAAGGAGATTTTATGCAAAGCACTGTAGAAAAAGAGATTAAAGAATATCTGTCAAAAATAAAGAACTTTCTGATATGTGACAGTAAACTGAAAAAAAGTATAATAACCGAAATTGAAGAGTCTATTTATGAATTTGCCGAAACAAACGGAATAAGAAATATCGAAGAAATAGAAAAGCATTTCGGTACACCCGAAGATGTAGCAAGGGAATATCTCAGCCTGATAGATCCGAAACTGATAAAAAAGGCGGTCAGTATAAAAAGATTTATCCTTTATGCGACTGTTACGGCACTTGTTATATTTGTGGTGTTTCTTGTCATAACATATTTAGATGCCCGGGAAGATTTTAATGTATATTTTATCGATTCGCTTCCCGAAGAAATATCAGAATCATTATTAATTAAAATACTGTAAAGAAGGTTTTACTGTGAAAAGGTTAACATGCATATTATCTGCACTGTTGTTTTTACTGTTCTCAAATAATATTACTGCGTTTGCTGTTCCCTCTTCAGAAGATACTGTAATATATCTCGAAAACGGATATTATATTGTCGAAACAATTACGGAGGAAAGCATTTTATTCCGTGCAGGAGGCACCAAAAGTGGCCAAAAAAGTACCACCTGCTACAATGACAGCAACGAGATATTATGGTCTGCCACACTCAAAGGTACATTCACTCACACGGGAAGCAGGGCTACCTGCACCGCCTCAAGCATAACATATGCAGTTTATGATGACAGTTGGAAAATCATCTCCGCCACCGCCTCTAAAAGCGGAAACACGGCCACGGGAAATGTTGTTGCAAAGAAATATGTTTTAGGCATACCGATAAAAACCGTGGAAAGAACCGTTACTCTCACCTGCAGTTCGAACGGAACTTTATCTTAATATTACCTACCTTACAGAGAGACTTTTACTGATAAAGTCTCTCTTGATTTTTCTGCCGTATAAGTGTATAATGAGTTAACATTATTAATGAAAGGGTGCTTATTATGCCTCACGAAATAAAAATCACACTTACGGTTTTAGCCGTAATCGCCGCTGTGCTTTTACTTGCTTGGATCGGTCTCGGCTTCGCATTTTTCTTCATCGCCCTGGGCAACAAAAAAAGAAAGGATAACACCGTCCCCTGCAAGGGAAGCCTTTTTGAAAAAAACGCCGATAACCCCACACTCAAAAACGGCTACAAATGGTTCGACAATACATACCATCAAGAGGTTATCATAAAAAACCGCAAAGGCGTCAATCTCCACGGTGTGGAATTCCGCAACCCCTCAAACAGCAATATGTGGGCTATCGTTCTCCACGGTTGGACAAACGTTAACCGTGAAATGGGCACCTACGGCTCAGAATATTACAAAAGAGGATTCAATGTCCTCATCCCTGACCTTCGCGGTCACAATAAAAGCGAGCATAAATTCGTAACCATGGGCTGGATGGACAGACTCGATGTGGTTGATTGGATAAACAGCATCGTAAAAGAAAACCCAAAGGCAAAAATTGTGCTTCACGGTCCTTCCATGGGCGGTGCCACCACCATGATGACCACCGGTGAAAAATTGCCCGAAAATGTTATGCTTGCCATAGAGGACTGCGGATTTTCTTCTGTAAAAGAAATTTTTGAGGATCGCTGTAAGAGAAAGTATCATATTCCCCCGAAACTCGTTATGCCCCCCGCAGCTATCGTATGCCGTATATTAAACGGCTTTTTCTGGGGCAAGGCATCCAGTGTGGAGCAGTTAAAAAAATCAAAAACTCCTACTCTTTTCATCCACGGTGACAAGGACGATTTTGTACGTATTTCAAATCTGGACCCTGTTTATGAGGCCTGTGCCGCCGAAAAAGAAAAGCATATCGTCCGCGGTGCCGAGCATGCACTTTCAGCCATATGGTTCCCCGAAGAATATTGGCAGACTGTTGACGCTTTCCTTGAAAAGCATCTTTACAGCAAGATGGCAAAATAACGCAAAAAATTAAATCCATTGTAAAAGTCCGAAAACTTTTTACAATGGATTTTTTATGTATCCGTAATTTATTTTTTATGATATCTGAGATGGCAGATATCGTCACCGTTTGCGATAGTTTTCGGCAAATCAAGCTCTGCTCCGTAGCTTTCGCCGATGCCTCTGTCTCCGCACATGGCGATATCGCAAAGCATGGCGATCTCTTCATCGCTGCACCCTGCCTTCTGCCATGCCTTTACGAGAGGGCAGTAATGGAAATGAATTTCAAGCTCGTCATCGGTGGAATTTTTGATATCCATTTCAAACACCCACTGTGCCGGCTTTGTGAAAAGAGTTTTCCGAAGACCCACAAGAGAGTCTGTCTTTCCCTTTTGAATAAAGCCCTTACCCTGCATAAGACCGCAGCGCTTAACTGCAGCTGAGCCGAAATCTTTCGGATCGAGACCTCTTTTGCTTGCTTCGTCACACAGAAGATAAAGCCAGGTGGCTCTGTGCTCTAACTGCTCACGTACAGCTACGATAAGAGGATTTTTGATTTTTGCTTCGTTTTTAACTTTGCTCATTTTTATCTTTCCTTTCATATATACGGCAAAAGGTCAAATAAAATTTGGCTTTTTGTCTCGTTTCCTTTTATTAAAAATATGCCTCAAGCCTGTAAATGGGCTGACCGAGGTCGGAAAACCTTTTTTCATATTCAGTAACTATATTCCCCTCAAAGTCACTGTTATGAAGGTCAAGAGAGACATTTTTTATTTTCCATCCGCTTTGAGAAAACTCAGCTATGGAAAATTCAAAAAAGTGCATATTATCCGTTTTTTGATGGATTTCCGCATCATCTTTCAGAAGTTTGCGATAAATGTCAAGAAAAAACCGGTGTGTGAGTCTGTGCCTTGCATATCTTGCTTTGGGATATGGGCAAGAGAAATTAAGATAAAGCAGCTCAATGCTCTTTTCGGGAATAAATTTAGGCAAATATTCCGCAGAGCCGCAGATAAATTTTATGTTTGTAAGTCCTTCTTTTTTCGCCTTTTCACATGCCAAAACGATAACATTGAGCACCTTTTCCACGGCGATGAAGTTAACGTCAGGGTGTCTTTTTGCTATCTCCATGGCAAACTGTCCTCTGCCGCATCCGATTTCCATTCTCACAGGGTTATCATTACCGAAAATTTCCCTGTAATCGATAATATGCTTTTCTTCGATGGCTTTATTGAAATCTCTCTCATCACCCAAAGGCAGATCAAGTATATATTCCTTGACACCTTCAAGTCGGGTGTCAAGGTTTTTCTTTTTTCGCATTCTCATAATTTTACAGCTCCATTATCTTTTCTATAAGGAAATCTACATCCTCTGCGGGAGTTGCCCAGCTGGTGCAGAAGCGCACGGCAGTTTTGTCACCGACCTTTGCCCAAAAGGATGAAACGAAATGCTCATTAAGCTTTCCGAGCTGTTCATCGGTAAGGACAGGAAACTGCTGATTTGTATATGAATCGTAATAAAGCTCTATTCCCTTTGAAAGGAATGCTTCACGGATTTTTATGGCAAGAGATGCGGCATGGCGTGAAATTTTATGATAAAGACCGTCGGTAAAAAGCACATCAAACTGCAAACCTAAAAGTCTGCCCTTGGCAAGCATGGCGCCCTTTTGCTTTTCTATGTAACGGAAATCCTTTTTGTATAAATCATTGGTAATAACCAATGCCTCGCCGAAAAGTGCACCGACCTTGGTGCCTCCGATATAGAAAGCATCACTGAGCGAGGCGATATCCTTAAGTGTCATATCATTTTTTTCACTTGCCAGTCCGTAACCCATTCTGGCACCGTCAATGAAAAGAATCAGCTCGTTTTCTTTACATACACCGTAAATATCCGTAAGCTCTTTTTTGGAATAGATGGTTCCGTTCTCAGTGGGGAAGGAAATGTAAACCATTTTAGGCTGAACGGTATGCTCAAAGGTCGGATCTGCATAATGCTCCTTTACTGTTTTCTCTATCTGAGCGGCAGTGATTTTTCCGTCTTCGGAGGGAAGACCGATAACCTTATGACCCACAGCCTCTACAGAGCCGCTTTCGTGAACGTTTATATGCCCCGTACAGGCGGAAATAACCCCCTGATGAGGACGCAGAGCACTTGCGATAAAGATATAATTCGTCTGTGTGCCGCCTACGAGAAAATGTACATCTGCATTATCATTTCCGATTTCCTTTTTTATCTTTTCTGCGGCGGAAAGACAGTATTTATCCGTTCCGTAACCGGGCGTCTGCTCTAAATTTGTTTCGACCAATTTTTCGATTATTTCAGGAACTGCTCCCTGTGTGTAATCACTTTCAAATCTTATCATTTCTTTTTACCTCATTTATATATCTTTTCAGCTCTGGGAGAGAAGGTACACAGTGCCTCATAAGCAAAAGAGCCATACATTTTTCCGTAATCATTGGCAGAAATCTCTCTTTCTCCGCTTTTACCGATAATCACTGCCTCATCACCTACGCATACTCCCTCTATATCCGTTACATCCACCATAACAAGATCCATACATACCTTGCCGGTGACAAAGGCTTTTTCGCCTCTTATGAGAACATAACCTTTATTTGAAAGAACTCTGCGAAAGCCGTCGGCATAGCCGACTGAAAGAGTGGCGATTTTTCTGTTTTCCTTTGCCACATAGGTATGCCCGTAGCTTATACCCTCGCCTTCATATACATCATGAATATGAATTACGTGAGTTTTTACCTCCATGGCGGGGATAAGACCTTCATCCTCGGTAGGATAATCCATGGGATTGATACCGTAAATGGCGATACCCATTCTGACCATAGGATATTTGTTTTCGAAGCGAAAAAGTCCCGCTGTATTATAAAGATGGGGAAGCGGAATGTTCACTCCCATTTCCGAAAGCTTCAAAAGGAAGGCATCAAAGTGCTCCCTTTGCTTTTCGGAATAACTGTCATACTCCATATCCGCTTTGGCAAAGTGACTGAAAATTCCCTCAACCGTTATAAAAGGAAGCTCGGCTATCTGCTTTATTTTTTCAGCCGAAGCCTCCGTCAAAGGAAAGCCGATGCGGCTCATACCCGTATCGAGAGCGATATGCACCACCGCTTTTTTACCCTTTTTCTCCGCTGCCTCATTAAGCATAATCGCATCATTCACGGTATATACCGTAGCGGTTATGTCTTTTTCCACCGCTTCGGTGAAATAATCCGGGCAAATATATGAAAGAACAAGAACGGGCAGGGTGATTCCCGCTTCACGAAGCTCAACTGCCTCACCGAAGCACGCCACAGCGAAATAATCCGCCCTGCTTTCCAATATCTTTGCCACGGGTACTGCACCGTGTCCGTATGCATCCGCCTTTATAACGGCACACTTTTTCACTCCCTCCGAAACCTTTTCCGATAAAAGATCGAAGTTGTGTTCTATTGCTTTTAAATTGATTTCTCTGTAAGTTCTGTTGTACATATATACCTCGAATCAATTCGGAATGCGGAATTCGGAATGCGGAATTGCGCCCTGCTGTCAGCAATAAAACACCTTGCTGCCGCCGAATTTACATTCGCGAATGGTTATATTTCAAAAGTTCAGACGGACGACAAACGGTCGCCCTATGGATTACAAATAGATTTGTGATGATTAACCTCTCCTTTCAGGAGAGGTGTCGGTAAAGCCGACGGAGAGGTTTTCCGAATTATTCCTCAAGACCCAATATCTCTGCTCCCTCGCCGGCATCGATGGTTTCCACGGTACGGAGCTTTTTCTGAATAATATCATTTCTGCTTTTTGCATCATCGAGGCTTTTTCCTGCCTCTTCGATTTTCTTTTTGGCTTTTTCGAGCACGGTGCCGAATTTTTCATACTGCACCTTTGCAGCAGCAAGTACCGTGCGCACTTCCTTTGCCTTTTCATTGATAGCCATGGCACGGAAGCCGATGGAAAGTGAATTAAGCAGCGCTGTTATGGTGCTCGGTCCGGCTATCATGATGCCCCATTCATTCTGACATCTTTCTGCTATGCCGTTTTTAGAGGAGATAATCTCACTGTAAAGGCCCTCCGTGGCAAGATAAAGAATGGCAAAGGGTGTGGTAACAGGCTCATTGATATATTTTTTTATTTCCTTCGCCTGAGTGAGCACTGTGGTTTCGAGAGCCTTTCTGTTTATTTCCACCTGTGCCGTGTCGCCTCTGTCAGCCGCCTCGCACAGCCTGATGTATGCTTCGACGGGGAATTTCGAGTCGATGGGAAGATAAGTTATTATATTTTTATCGTCTCCCGAAGGAATTTTTACAGCAAACTCAACGATATTTCTCGACGCAGGATTTGTCATCACATTTCTGTCATACATGCCGGGAATAGTTTGATCCAAAAGGCCCTCTAACTGCACCTCTGCCCAAGTGCCTCTCGCCTTTACATTGGTGAGAATACGGTTAAGTGCAGTTACGTTTTCCGTGACACCGCCGGAAAGCACCTTCATTTCACCCAAAGATTTATAAACGTTTTCCAACTGCTCACTTACGGTTTTAAAGGATGAGTCAAGACGCTTTGTCAGAGTTTCGTTTAGCTTTTCGTCAACAGTCAGACGCATCTGCTCCAACTTTTCTTCGTTGCCCTTACGCATTTCTAAAAGCTTTTGCGAAATAGTTTCACTCATTTTTATATTATGATCATAGTTATCATTTGTCATTTTTCGTAAAATAACATTCATGTCGGCAAAAGCAGCGGTAAGCTCCTTTCTCTGCTGACTTGAGGAGGCAGCGTTTTCCATACGGCTTTTACTGAACTCATCACGGACACTTCCTTCAACGGATGAAACGACCCTGTCAATTTTATCCCATGTTTTTTCATTTTCCTCAAAAAGTCTGTCATATTCTCCGTTATTTTTCTTTTTTAGCAACAAAACCAAAAGAACTACGCATATAATAAGTAATATCAGTATGGCATATATAACTATACTTGGTACACCTGTCATTTTTTATTCTCCCTGTAAGATAAGATTCATACCTTTAATTATAACAGTAAAGAATGAAAGGTTATTTCGATTTTAGAAATTTATCATATTTTAATAGATTAAGGAATGAAAAAAATGCTGAAAAAACTTCTATGCTTATTTTTTGTTTTCATAACACTGCTTTCCTTTTGCTCCTGCGGAGGTAACAAGGGGGCAGATGCACAGTTGGTTTATCCCATCGACAAAGATCCCCGTTTTCTTGACCCACAGATAATTTATGATATCGGTGCTAAAAATATTATCGCCAACTGCTTTGAGGGTTTGGTCGCTATAGACAAAGACGGCGTCATCATACCCGCCGCTGCAGAGAAATGGGAAACCAATACAAACGAGACAATCTACACCTTTCATCTGCGTAAGGATATGAAATGGAAAATAACCTCCGCCGCCGGTAAAATTATAGGTGAAAACTACAAAGAAGAGTTTGACAGCCGTGTTACTGCACATGACTTTGCTTTCGGTCTTACCCGTGCTCTTTTGCCCGAAACTCTCTGTCCCGGTGCCGACAGTCTTTTCTCAATAAAAAATGCCAAAAAGGTATACAAGGGCGATCTTCCGTCATCTGCTTTGGGAATTAAAGCTGTAGATGATTACACTTTGCGCATAACCCTCTCACAGGCCGACCCTGATTTCCTTTATACTCTGCTTGAAAGCTACTGTATGCCCTGTAATGAGGAATTTTTCGAAAAAACAGGCGGCAGATACGGTCTTGCCACCAGATATCTCATTTATAACGGACCTTTCTATATAAATAACTGGGCAGACGATATCTCCGTTTCCGTAAGAAAAAGCGACACCTATCACAGTGCCGACAGCGTTATGCCTGCCTCCGTTTACTTTTCGATAAATAACGAACAGCCCACCCGACTGAAAAAGCTCACCGACAGCACCTACTCAGTGACGCCTCTAACAAAAGCTCAGGCAGAGGAGCTGTCAAAGAAAAAGCATTATACAGTCAACTCCTTTTCTTCATCGGTAACCGCTCTCATTTTTAACTGCAGTGACGAGGGACTGAAAAACAAAAATATCAGAAAGGCTATCGTTTCCTCTTTCGATTATTCCGTTATAGAAAACACTTACGGGAAATGCGATGCATCCGGTCTTATCCCCGACTCTTTCCTTACGGGCTCACTACGGTTCAGCGAATACAGAAAGGAAACGGACAGATACTATAATGCAAGTCCTCTTACACTGTTCAAAAAAGGACTCAATGAAATCGAACAAAGCGGTATAGAGGTTACCGTGCTTTGCTCCGAAGAAAACGAAAACACCGTCAGAGCACTTATGCAGTCCTGGCAATCTGTTTTGGGTGTTTCCTTCACCGTATATGCCGAAGCCACAGACGATGTCACCCTCAAAGAACGCATCAGAAAGGGAGATTATCAGATAGCTTTTGCAGATTTGGATTTCACGGGTAACAGAGTTTATCAAATTTTAAGCTCACTCACCTCTTCGTCCAAAGAAAACATCTTACTGCTTAAGGATAAAAACTACGACTCTATGGTGTCAGCCATAAAAAAAGCAGACGGCATCGCCCCTCTGGCCACAAAGGCAAAGGCAGCAGAGCAATATCTTATTTCCGAATGTGCCGTTATCCCTCTCTATAAAGGTACAGATTATTACGGGCTCGGCAAAAAAGTCAGCGGAGTCATCCATAATATCAGCGGTGAAATAGTTTATTTCAAAAATACGATAAGGAAATAAAAGAAACAAGGTCGCGGTGTGTTCACTGCGACCTTTGCTTTTATTTTTACATGAAAGGCTGCTGTGCTGAATTTACCGCAGCGAAACACAATAGCCGGGGAGCCAAGCCCCTGTATACAGGGTTCCGCCGCGCCTGCCCAGCACGGCGGGTGACCGCCTGCGGTCGCTTGGCTCCCCGGCCTAACCGTCATATCTCACCGAAAGGAAACAATACAACGAAAAACAATTCACCCGATGCAATGCATGCATCGGGCTTTATGTTTAATTATTTTACTGAGGGGATCAGCTTTTTTACGATGGCTATAACCTTTTCGAGGATATCTCTTATGGCAGCAATAAGCTCAAAGACGGGATGTCTCTTTGCTACAGTATCATCCTCGCTGTAGCCTTCTTCCACAGTACCCTGTGTAACATCCTTCTGAATAGCAAAACGGTCGACATTTTCCGTACCTTCATCGGTTACGGAATATGCATTGAAATAAAGCACACCGTCCACTATTTCGACCGCTGAGAACATGGGAGCATCAACGGAAAGGATTTTTTCTGCACGCGGGAAGTACATATCGGTTTTGCTTTCGTCGTTCTGTATATATGTCTTCACACCTGCTGTGCCTGAAATAACATAGGTTGTGCCTTGAGGAAGCACCTGCGTCCTGTAAATATCACCCTTGTAATTCAGATAAGTCTTGTCATATGCAGTGTGACGGTTGTTGGCAAGGGAACCGGTACGCATATAAACGTGGTCATGACCCTGGAAAACCATATCTATATCCAGCTCAGGCATAAGATTTTTCAGTTGAGCACGTATTTCACATACATCGTCATCCTTATAATGTGAGCCCTGCGAATAGGGTGCCTTATGAAGCATAACAAACTTCCACTGTGCATCGCTTGACTGCATATCATTCTTTAACCAATCGAGCTGTTTGTCCGTAAGTCCTTCATTATCGTCAAGATCCTCTGTATTGAGCACTGCAAAATGAACATTGTTATAGTCGAAAGAATAATAAACACCCTTCGCCGTATCCTGTTCGGGAAGATTGGGCAAAGTAAAGTAGTTTACCGTGGCATTTGTACCCATACCCTCGTGATTACCTGAAGCGGGCATCATAAAGGTATTCATCAGATAATCTGAGCCTGTGTCAAGAGCCCACGACCATTGGCGCGAATTATCGCCGTGATCCACTATGTCGCCTGTGTTTATAATGAAATCCTCATCATAAAGCTCCGCAGCGGCATAAAGTGCCTTCTGCCATGCTCTTTTGTACTGTCTTTCATTCTGTGCCTGGGGATCGGCAAAATGAAGGAAGGTTACATCCTTACTGCCGTCCGCTGTCTTGACCGTACCTGTCTGACTCCACCAATCTCTTTCGGCATCACCCACACGGAAATAATATGTGGCGCCGGGCTGAAGATTTTTCAAAGTCACCGTATGCTTATTGATTTCGAAATTATAGGCAAAGAAGCCGATAATACCAAGGTCAATACCCGGATAAGACCGTGTAACCGTTTCCGTCTCGGTCTCCGTAAAAAATTCATCGGTAACTGTTTTTTCGCCGGTAAAGAACGGCTCACTGTCGGCGCGGTAAATTTCTATATCTCCGCCGAGAGTCGTTTTCGAATACCAGGTGATGAAAGCTTCCCTGCTGCTGTCCTCACCCATGGTAACGGTTACAGCTGTGGGCAAACGGTAATTTTCTCGGCTAACATCAACCTCTTTGTCTTCATTTGAAAGAACGGCACCTGAGTCACCCATAAAAACAGGGTCCTCATCAAACGTCAGGTCAGTTAAAATGTCAGCAATAACAATTCCTACGGATTCGAGCTGACTTTGTGTAAGATATTTCTGCAAAAGCTCTTTGTCCAAGATATCATAAATGCTTTCGTAGGGAAGCACACCCAGCCCGAAAATGCAGTCAATGAGATTCATATAGGAAAGGTCATTTTTAAGAAGTGTTTTCAAAAGGTAATTTATACCCTTACCCATAGCATCCATTATTTCCTTGTCGCAGAGGAGCTTATAGGTTCTGATTTCCAATTTGCCGAGAATGCTGTCCTCTATGAGAGTATGCAAAAGCAAATCAACAAGCTTATCAAAAACAGTATTTGCCAAATTGCCGCTGTCAAAATTTCTGATGGCATCATTTACAAAAGCGTCCTCGGAAATATTCTCGTTACCGTTATACCAATAGCATACAACCGAAAGAACCAATTCACCGAGAGTTCCCGCTTTGCCGCTGTCACCGAAGCCGTAAGTATCAATGAATTTTTCACAAGGGTACTCAGAAACCTCTATTGACATAAGGTCATCTATAACACCCTTACAAAGATCCAAAAGAGCATTTTCATCCTTTATGTAAAGGTCATAAACCTGTTCTAACAAATCATTGATAAACCACATAAGGTTATCTGTGCTGAAAACCTTTATATTACCGATTTTAATTCCGTCTCCGATATAAGGCTCAAAAAAATCTTGAAGTATTTTTTCTATATCTATACCCATAGTCTTAAGATAAGCACCGAGACTGCCTGATTCTCTTATATCCTCAAGAATACCGTCACCGAGACCGCCTCTTAAAAAGCGCATAACAAATCCTGTACCCGAAAGCTCACCGCCTATACCGTCCGAATCACAGGTATATTCGGAAAATGAAACATATTTGTATGTTCCCTTTTCGTAAGTTTTTCCGCCCCATGTAAACGGAACCTCAGCATCAAAATCGACGGTGTCAGCCTTAAGCTCATTTCTGCCGTCGGCAAAGGTTTTGATTTCAACCTCACGGTAGGTACAGGGGAAATCCGCGACAGACGATGTTTCCACATCATAAATAACCCGGCCGTCATCATTCACTATTGATGCTATATCATTAGTATGAAGATGTCCCGTAAAAACATAATCTATACCCCATGATGCGAAAGTTTCCGCCGCATCGACATATTCATTGAGAAGGAAGGGCTGAAACAGAGAAATTTCCAAATCCATATGAGGTGCTATGCTGTGGTGCATCATAATGATGGGGGTTTTATCCTGAGCGTGTGCTTCATCGGTAAGAGCCTTTATCCACTGCATGGTATCTTCGGTGATTTCGCCCTTTGTTTCCTTTGAAGGTTCGTCAAAAGAATAAATGCAGCTGTCAACTGAAATAAGTCTGAATTTTTCGTTACCGTCGCTGTCCTTCAAATCCGCCGCATAGGAAAGCTGTCCTCTCACGTCGGCACCCTTTGAGGCATACTCCTCAAAAGCAAGATCATAACCGAAATCGGCATATATATCACGGAAATCTTCAGCTGTGGCCGTTTCGGTAAATTCCTCTCTGCCGTTTTCAAAAGTCGATGATTTTTCCTGATTTATGTCGTGATTACCTGTAGTAACCAAAAATTCTACACCGTAATTTTCTTCATATTCTCTGAAAATTTCAGCCAATGCCTTATGGCCCTCCAACTCACCGTCTTTGGTAAGATCACCGGGAACCAAAATGTATCTGAGTCCGGGATTTCTTTTAAGCATGGTCTCGATGGCTGTTTTCACCATAGCACCTGATTGATCATACATCTTCGAGTTATAAGAGCAAAATTCACGGTACTCCTCACATCTGTCTCCTGTAAGAGAATAGGGATAATAATGAGGGTCGGAAAGTATTGCAAAGGAAATTTCACTTTCCGCTGTGCCGACCCGTGCATAAGCTACGGTTCCCATAAGTGAAAACACCATGGTGATTACCAGAGCAACCGCAAGAATCCTTTTAAAATTTTTCATTCTCATACCTCCTAAGGGTTCAATTAAAATGAATTATACCATATTACGGTCAAAAATAAAAGAATTTCAATTCTTAAATTCTATTTTGTGAGCTCCTCCAAAGCATTACAGTCCACTTTTGGTAAAAATCACATGTTTTTAAAGCGAAATGCACAGAAAACAAAGCCAAAAAACAGACAATTTAAACAATAAATTTTCTTAATAATATGGAAAATAGATTAAATGGATGATATAATAGTTAAAATTATATAAAAATAACGGAGGTTAAAATGAACCGAGAAAACAAAATGGGTGTCATGCCCGTAAAAAATTTGGTTATTACCATGTCTCTTCCCATGATGGTGTCTATGCTGGTACAGGCACTTTACAATGTGGTGGACAGTATTTTCGTTTCGCAGGTATGTGAAGATGCGCTCACTGCTGTTTCTCTTGCTTTCCCTGCACAAAATCTTATGATAGGTGTGGCAACAGGTACAGGTGTAGGCGTTAATGCTCTGCTTTCCAGAAGCTTAGGTGAAAAGAATTTCGAAAAAGCAAACAAAATTGCTTCGCAGGGTGTTTTGCTTGCTATGTTCAGCTTTATTCTTTTTGCACTTTTCGGTCTTTTCGGTACCAAAATTTTCTTTGCCTCACAGATAGAGGAGGGAAGTGCAATATATAACTACGGCGTGGACTATCTTTCTGTGGTATGCACCGTTTCCGTCGGTCTTTTCGGCCAGGTAATTATGGAAAGACTCATGCAGGCCACAGGCAAAACCACCCTCTCCATGGTAACTCAGCTCATAGGTGCTATCGCAAACATAATTCTGGACCCTTTATTTATTTTGGGTATAGGACCCTTTCCGCGTATGGAAGCAAAGGGTGCCGCCGTGGCTACGGTTATCGGTCAGATTTTAGCCTTTACGGCAGGTATTATCATAAATGAAAAAGCAAACAGAGAAATCCGTCTCCGCCTTTGTGATTTCCGACCCGACTTTAAAATTATAGGTGATATTTATAAAATCGGCATCCCTTCGGTGCTTATGGTAGGCATCGGCTCTTTTATGACCTTCTGCCTGAATAAAATTCTTCTCGCCTTTACCACCACAGCAGCTGCCGTTTTCGGCGTTTACTTCAAACTCCAATCATTTATCTTTATGCCGATTTTCGGTCTCAATAACGGCGTAATTCCCATTATTGCATATAACTACGGCGCCAGAAAAAGGGAAAGAATCACTGAATGTTTACGCTTCAGCTGTACCATAGCTGTTGCGATTATGGCTTTAGGTACACTTCTTATGTGGCTTATGCCCGAACAAATGCTCCGTCTTTTCGATGCCAAAGATGAAATGATGGAAATAGGTGTTCCCGCTCTGAGAATCATCAGCACTCACTTCATTTTCGCAGGTGTGTGCATAAACCTCGGTGCAGTCTTCCAAGCTTTAGGCAAAAGCTATTTCTCTATGATCACCTCCTTCTGCCGTCAGATTGTGGTTCTTCTTCCCGTGGCATGGCTTATGTCCAAAACAGGTATACTCAATAATGTTTGGTTTGCCTTCCCTATTGCGGAACTTATGTCTCTTATCGTTACACTTATTTGTTTTGCCTATGTGTACAAAAAAATCATAAAACCCATCTCTGCACCGGAAAAATAAAAAACATTCAAAAAACATTTGACTTTTTTGAAAAAAAGTGTATTATATAAGTGTTGAGAGCAACGTTTTTCTTTCTTTTGTTGCAAACTCGACAGTTTCTGTTTCTCTTTATATTATACAAAACCCTCACTTGTCGGTGAGGGGAAACTTGTCAAGATTAGTGAACAGATAGAAGAGTGAAAAACTGATTTGGTATAGAATAATTAATGCCGGAATGTAATCTTTCCGAGTTGTAATATAGTTCAATGTAGTTAACAATTGTTAAAGAAGCTTCTTCGAAGGTG